>NZ_JBNDJP010000002.1:0-902559 GCF_050435045.1 Leclercia sp. 1548
TTGATAGGTCGGGTGTGTAAGCGCAGCGATGCGTTGAGCTAACCGATACTAATGAACCGTGAGGCTTAACCTTACAACGCCGAAGCTGTTTTCGGTGACTGAGACAATTTTCAGCTGATACAGATTAACCGGGTGGCCCGTGCGGCGGCCCGGAAACAGAATTTGCCTGGCGGCTGTAGCGCGGTGGTCCCACCTGACCCCATGCCGAACTCAGAAGTGAAACGCCGTAGCGCCGATGGTAGTGTGGGGTCTCCCCATGCGAGAGTAGGGAACTGCCAGGCATCAAATCAGGAACCCCGTACCGCAAGGTACGGGGTTTTTCGCATTTCTCCATCCCGGGCAAACTCAACAATCTCTGGCTAAAATAACAAGATATACATCGTCATCGAGGTTATTTTGCCGAATCCCCCATTTAACTACCAACAAGATTTTGCCAACACAAACTTTCGTGATCATCCTGAGCTTTACCAGGTAGGGCGGGGAGAGCAGGGTGTCTTGCTGGTTGAACCTTATAAAAGTGAAATCCTGCCCTACTGGCGTTACAAAAATGCTGAAGTCGCGACAAAATCTGCACAGGAAATTTACGCGCTCTTTGAGCAATATCGTGAGAAAAATGATTTTGTTGGTATGGATATGGCCAGGAAATTTATTCAGATGGGGTATACCCGCGCCAGGCGCTATGCCAACCACAAAGGCGGCAAAAAGTATGATGATGAACGCAATGTGCGTCCGTTAGATCACGATCCAGTCAAAGCCGAAGCGGCGAAAGTCTTTAAGGGATGGTGGGATAAAATTCGTGCCGATGAAGATTATTTACAGAGAAAACAAGCGCATCAAAAAAAGTGGGGTTGATGATACCCCTCGCCTCAGGCCGCATTTTATGACTTATCTCACAAAATTAAATGAAACATAATAGAAACAATTTTTTTACCTAACGTTAAATTTTAAATCTGGTTTTACTGGAACGGGTGCAATGGCCCGCAATGTAAGACAGGGGATTTAAAATGACAGAAACCGTAGCAAGTACAGATACGGAAAGTAAAAAAGAGGCAGACGGCGATACCCGCCGCAGGATCTGGGCTATCGTCGGCGCATCTTCTGGCAATCTGGTGGAATGGTTCGACTTCTATGTTTACTCATTTTGTTCACTCTATTTTGCTCATATCTTCTTCCCATCCGGCAACACCACGACACAACTTCTGCAAACCGCAGGCGTCTTTGCCGCTGGCTTTTTGATGCGCCCAATCGGCGGCTGGCTGTTTGGTCGCATCGCCGATCGAAGAGGGCGAAAAACGTCCATGCTGATCTCAGTCTGTATGATGTGTTTCGGCTCTTTGGTTATTGCCTGTCTACCCGGCTATGATGCGATTGGCACATGGGCACCGGCCTTACTCTTGCTGGCGCGTTTGTTCCAGGGGCTATCCGTTGGGGGGGAATATGGTACAAGTGCGACCTATATGAGTGAAGTCGCAGTGGAAGGGCGTAAAGGCTTTTATGCTTCTTTTCAGTACGTCACGCTGATCGGCGGTCAGCTGTTGGCTATCCTGGCCGTGGTAATACTGCAACAAGTATTGAGTGATGAAGATCTCCGTGCCTGGGGATGGCGTATTCCTTTTGCGCTGGGTGCAGTCCTGGCCGTGGTGGCACTGTGGTTACGGCGCCAACTGGATGAAACGTCGCGAAAAGAGGTGAGAACGTTAAAAGAGGCGGGTTCATTTAAAGGTTTATGGCGTAACCGCAAGGCATTTTTGATGGTGCTCGGCTTCACGGCAGGCGGCTCACTCACCTTCTATACCTTTACAACCTACATGCAAAAGTATCTGGTCAACACCACGGGTATGCACGCTAACGTGGCGAGTATGGTCATGACAGTGGCGCTGTTTGTTTTTATGCTTATTCAGCCCATTATCGGTGCGCTGTCAGATAAAATCGGTCGTCGTAGTTCCATGCTCATTTTTGGCGGATTATCGACGTTATGCACGGTGCCTATTCTCACAGCGCTTCAGCATGTTTCATCCCCTTATGCCGCTTTTGCTCTGGTGATGGTGGCACTGGTCATTGCCAGTTTTTACACCTCTATCAGCGGCATTCTTAAGGCAGAGATGTTTCCGGCTCAGGTACGTGCGCTGGGGGTGGGGTTATCTTATGCGGTAGCTAACGCACTCTTTGGGGGGTCGGCAGAATATGTTGCGCTGTCATTAAAATCGATCGGCAATGAGACCGTCTTTTTCTGGTACGTTACGCTGATGGGGGCGCTGGCATTTATTGTCTCGCTGATGCTGCACCGAAAAGGGAAAGGGGTCCGTCTTTAGTGCTCCGCCAGTTGCCACAGGCTATAGCCGGTTGTTGCCCCGGCGATATCCCAGGCAAAATCTTTCCAGCTCCAGCCGCTCCCCGCCGGGCGGCTGTCCCACAACTCCTTCGATGCCCCAAGACTCACTGAAAACATCAAGCCGTACGCCGCGCTACGATCGCGACTATACCCCTGTCGTTGGGCATACTCATTACCCGCCGCTGAGAGCATCGCCGAGGCGAGAAAGTGTTGTGCCTTATCCTGACCCGACCAGCTATCCTGAGCCATATGGCTACAACCACACAGAAGCAGACAGCCCATTAACAGAAAATAACGCACAACGATCTCCATAAAAAAGCCCCGTCAATGACAGGGCTGAAAATTACAAAATGCGGCTAATCAAGCGATCAATGCGGATCCTGCGCAGACGGCGGATCAGTTTTCTGACCTTAACCGGATAATCAGCAATGCTCTGCAGATCGCGGTAATGGTTAACCACAGTGGTATGGGTGCGGATCAACTCCAGCTCGCGATCGCGCTGGGCTGCCAGCTCATGACGCGGGTCGTGGATCAGAATGGCATTCTCAAGATCCAGTCGCCATGCACGTGGGTTGAGGTTATTTCCCGTTAGCAGCATCCACTCATCATCAACCCACATCCCTTTCAGATGATAGCTGTTATCTTCATCTTTCCAGAGACGCACCACCAGCTGATCGGTATTGACATAATACTGCAGGCGGCTGAGGAAGCGGCGCAGGTTAATCTCATACAGATAAGGCAGGGCACCGATAATCTTAAATGGCTGATCTTCAGGGATAAAGAAATCGTTCGCCGTTTTATCACCAACGATTATTTCAACCTTTTTACCGTCGCGTAAAAGCTGGATGATATTACGCACCAGGACTGCCGGCAGGTTGAAATAGGGGGTACAGATGGTCAGCTTATGCTGAGTGCACGGCATAAGATGGAAGATAGTTTTATTGAGCAGGCTGGATTTGCCAAGGCCTACAAGCGGGGTCACTGCAAGCTGTTCATTATCCGCATCACCCTGGAAATGGAACATGGCATCGCGCAATTCCTGACGGAAAAGACGAATGTCATTTTTGATCTCCGGGCTTTTTGGACGATGGGGATCGTCAAGGCGATTCACGCCGCGACCGCGTACCAGGTTCTGATCCACCCACTCGAACATGACGTCAGCCATGCGGGCATTACGCACCAGGTGATAGCGATCGTAACGGTATTTATCAAGCTGATGCAGGTAGACGTCATTCAGACTTGCGCCGCTGTAGAGCACGCTATCATCAATGATGAAGCCTTTGAAGTGGAGTACGCCGAGCGCTTCGCGGGTGTTAACCGGGACACCATAAACCGCCACATCTACGCCAGGGTTCTCCTGCGCCATGCGGCAATACCAGTCGGCATTAGTGTTAGATGCGGCTGCACCAATACGGCCGCGCTGAGCGCGATGCCAGTCCACCAGGATGCGAACATCCAGTTCAGGGCGCTGACGTTTGGCCTCGTATACCGCGCGTAAAATCGCGCTGCCGCCTTCATCCTGTTCAAGATAAAGCGCGATAATGCAAATACGATGCGTTGCGCTGGCAATTTTTGCCAGTAGCGTCTCCCGAAAATCAGCGGGAGCATAAAAGAACTCTACATCATCAACTGACTGAGAAATCTTCGGTAGTTGAGCAAGGTGTTGTTGATGTTTATTACGCTTAAATTTGGACAACATCACAGTGCGTTTCTTCTCTGTTCATTGAAGGATTATATGGGCTATGCAGCCAACAGAAGCGGGCAATCATACCACCAGTGCCGTTTAAAGTGGTCAACATTTCCAGTACCTTACTCTTGTTTACCAGTCGACATCAGCGCCAGCGTCAGCCCCACAATGCCATCTTCCAGCTGAACATCAACAGTAAAGCCTAATTTTCGCGCCAGGGCGATCATGCCACGATTATTAGGCATAGTAATGCCATTGAGACGGATAAGTCCGTGATCGCGCGTATAACCGATCAGCTTTTCCAGCAACCGTCTGCCTAGCCCGAGGCCTTTTAGATCGGAGCGAACAAGTACTGCAAATTCCGCATCGACGTTATCAGGATCGGAAATAGCACGCGTGACGCCAAGGATCTCATCACCCTCATCAGTGCGGCGGACGGCAACAAAAGCCATTTCCCGATCGTAGTCGATCTGCGTCATATTGGCTAAATCTTCGTGGGTAAATTCGTTGATTTCACTAAAGTAGCGATAGTAAAGATCTTCTTTTGTCACTTGGGCAATAAAGCGCTGTAGCTGGGGTTCATCTTCAGGAAGGATGGGACGAAACAGCGACTGCTCGCCATTTTTCATCTCCACCCATTCTTCAAGCTGATGAGGGTAAGGACGGATCGCGAGTCGGCTTTCACGATCGCCAGTAAAGGCTGCCACGTCCATCGTCACGTCCAGGGCCGTCAGTTCGCTGCCGGAGGCCAGTAAAGGATGAATGTCCAGACGCTGTATTTCCGGGCTGTCGATGATCAGGTTCGATACCTGCACCAGGAACTGGCTCAGAGCAGCGATATCCAGCGATCGCAAGGCACTACGCCCGCGGATCTTCTTGCTCTTGATCCCCTGGATCACCAGGTAGCGCGCCAGGTTCATGTTCAGCGGAGGCAGGGCAACCACCGCCTGCTCTTCAGGACGCCACTCAACGCCCCCTTCGCCCAGCATGATCAGTGGACCAAAGACCGGATCGTGTTCAACCACCACCCGTAACTCCTGTGCCCCCGCGCGGTTGGCCATGCTTTGCACCAGCAGGCCGTGGATCCGCGCCTGGGGCCAGGTCATTTTGACGCGATCGATGATGGCATCTGCCGCCTGTTGAACTTCCGCCGCGGTGCGCAGATACAGCATTACCCCCTGAACTTCTGACTTATGGGGGATATCGGGGGAGCGGAGTTTTAGCGCCACCGGATAACCAATCTGCTCGGCAATATGCACCGCTTCCGCACTGTCACTGGCGATCCAGGTCGGCAGGGTATGCATGCCGAAAGCATTCAGGATCGGCTGCACCTCGTGGGTGTCCAGTGTACGCGCGCCATCATCAATGTCGCGTTGCAGCAGGGCACGGGCATGACCGGTATTGGCCGTCAGATTTCCGGGGAGCGCAGGGGTTTCCCGCAGCTGTTTCTGGTTACGTCGGTACTCCACCATGTGCATAAAGGCGGTGATGGTGCCTTCCGGTGTGCGGTATGTCGGTAGCCCTGCCTCGCTGAACAGGCGGCGTGCCTCCTGAGAGGAAAACTCACCGCACCAGTTGGTCAAAAGCGAAACGTATTTACCACGCGGATGCTTTTTCACAGTTTCAATCAGCGAACGGGCACTTTCACTTCCTGGCGCGACGGCGCTCGGAGAGTGAATAACCATCAGGGCATCAAAATCCTGGCTCTCCAGCAGAATGTTCAGGGCGCTGATATAGCGATCGCTGCTGGCATCGTCACGCAAATCGAGTGGATTACCCGGCTCTACGCCAGGAGGCAGCGCCTCACGCAGGCGCTGGAGCGTCTCTTCACTGAGCGCGGCCAGCTTGCCGTTACGCAGCCAGAGTTCATCCAACGCCAGCGCGGCGGGGGCGGCACCGTTGCTGATGATCATCAGCCGTTCACCCCGGAGCGGACGCATATGGCTGAGCGTTTCGACAGCCGAAAAGAGTTCATGGGTATCCTGAACGCGCAGTAAACCGGCACGCTGGATGGCGGCATCCCAGGCGGGGTCCATCCCGGAATGCGAGTGCAGAAGACGCTGGGCGGCCGGGCTACGACCGCTTTTGATCACCAGGATCGGTTTATTGCGCGAGGCACTACGGGCCGCCGAAACAAAGCGTCGGGCATCGCTCAGATGCTCAAGATAGAGCAGGATGGCGCTGGTTTTGGTATCGCGTGCCAGAAAATCCAGCAGCTCGTCGACATCGATGTCCAGCCCATCGCCCAGGGCGATAAAGTAGGAAAACCCCATCTCACGCTGCTGTGCCCAGTCGAGGATCGTATTGGAGACCGCCGCCGACTGCGAGATAAAGGCCAACTTGCCTTTACGTATCGGAACAGGCGAGAAACTGGCGTTCAGCCCCTGCCAGGGCGCCAGCAGGCCAAGGCTGTTTGGCCCCAGCAGTCGCATCTGGAATCGCGCCGCGCAGGCCAGGAGCGCCGTCTGTTGTTCAGGAGGTGAGGAGAGAATGATGCAGGTTTTACAGCCCTTTTTACCCAGCGCCTCAAGCAGCGTAATATTGCGTTGGGCATGAGTACAAAGCACCGCGAGATCGGGGATAAAGGGCAGGCTGTCCACGTCTGGCCAGGCCAGGACGCCCAGCACGGCTTTATAAGCAGGCGTTACCGGCAGAATTGGGCCGTTGAAACCGCCTGCGAGCAGGTTCCGCATCATCAGGTAACCGGCGCGTTCGGGTTTCATCGACGCGCCGATGACGGCGATGGATTTAGGGCGGAGTAATGCTTCTAACCCGCGCTGGCTCATACAAGTCTCCTGAAAAGGCGAGTGACCTGATGATTTTAAACGCTTTCCGGCTCCGTTGCTGTGATGCTTCCCTTATGAGTGGTTTTTCCTGCGAGATAGCGTTCGCGAAAACAAGAAAAATGGCCACCAAGCGCACTGGCTGCCAGGGTATCGCCCGCCAGATCCAGTAGCGCAATCGCCACTTCGGCTGTGCAGTACTGGCCGTCAGCGTGGGCTTCACGCAGGCGATAAGAAGAAACACGTGACAGATCGACCGAGATTACCGGCAGGGCATCCAGATAAGGACTCTTGCGGAACATCTTACGCGCTTCGGTCCAGGTGCCGTCCAGCATAATAAACAGCGGGGGCTTGCCGGAAGGGGGAACGGTAAGCACTTCACGCGTTTCTCCGGCATAAGACGCCGGGAACACCACCATCGGCTGATAATCCGGGCTGGCGACCAAATCCAGGAGTGCCTGCGGCGGTTCGGTGCGAGACCACTGGAAAGCAGCGGTATCCGGTAAAATATCGGCGATGAGTCGGCCAGTATTGCTGGGCTTCATCGGTTCCGTATCAAACATTACCAGACAGAAACGGCTTTTAGCCTCGCAGGGTGTCAGCGTAGCGCACAGGCACTGCTTAAGCGGCAGCAGGCAGCGCTGACAGCGACGAATGCGGTTACCACGGGCAAGGAAAGGACGAGTCGCACGCGCCAGGCGTTCGGCGCGCAATTGCAGTACGGCGTTATCAGTCATGGGGGGAGAGCGTAGAAAAAACGCCATTCTCGCAGAGGCGAGAGCGGGGCACAAGTTACGTGCCCCGGAATATCAGAGGGATTCGTTCAGCCAGCTGTCAAACGGGGCTTTTGGCACTGCGCCGTTCAACATATCGACCACCTCACCATTCTTGAAAATCATGATGGTTGGAATACTGCGAATGCGGAAGCGTGCGCTCAGCTCACGTTCAGCTTCGGTGTTCACTTTCACAAAACGCATTTTGCCGTTACGCTCTTCTGCGACATCTTCAAAAATCGGTGCAAAATTGCGGCATGGGCCGCACCATGGTGCCCAGAAATCGACCACTACCGGCAGATCGTCCTTCAGCAGTTTATCCAGAGTTGCACCGGTAGCATTAATGACATCACCATCGAACAATTCATGACCGCAGCGTCCGCATTTTGCTCCATCATCAATTCGATCCTCTGGAATGCGGTTAAGAGCCTGGCAGTTGGCACATACGGTATTCATAACTAACCTCAGGTAGAGCAGGGGGACAAATCGGCAACATGCCGGTTATGTTTCCAATATGTTACATATTATCAGCGACCCTGTTTGAAACAACAATGCGTTTTATTCAATGAGAACAATAGTCACAGGCTTTTATACGAAGTAATGGCTATGCGCGGGTACATCGGGTAATCTGCGCGCTTCGCGCAGCGCTGGTGGAGAAAAGCATGAACGACGAACTGAAAAACAAAAGCGGCAAGGTCAAAGTGATGTATGTCCGCAGTGATGATGACTCTGATAAACGCACCGAAAATCCGCGTACCGGAAAAGGTGGCGGGCGTCCAGGGCCATCTCGTGCAGACGGTGGCCGTCGCCCCGCCCGCGATGAGAGAAACAGCCGCGGTGATGACCGCAAACGCGACGATCGTAAACGTGACGACCGTAAGCGTGATGATTTCAAACGCGACGACTTTAACCGCGACGCTTCCCCGTGGCGTACCGTTTCCCGCGCGCCGGGCGATGAGTCGAAGGCCCCTGTCGATCACGGCAGCATGGCCGGTAAAACGGTGATTGATCCAGAAGTCATCCGCCGTCAACGCGCGGAAGAGACGCGTGTCTACGGTGAGAACGCCTGTCAGGCCCTGTTCCAGAGCCGTCCTGACAGCATCGTGCGCGCCTGGTTTATCCAGAGCGTCACGCCGCGTTTCAAAGAGGCGCTGCGCTGGATGGCCGCCAATCGCAAAGCCTACCACGTGGTAGATGATGCAGAGATTACCAAAGCGTCTGGCACCGAACACCACGGTGGCGTTTGCTTCCTGATTAAGAAACGTAACGGGATGACCGTTAAGCAGTGGGTTAGCCAGGCAGCGGAAGATGACTGCGTACTGGCGATGGAAGACGTGGGCAACCCGCACAACCTCGGCGCGATGATGCGCAGCTGCGCCCATTTCGGCGTGAAAGGGGTACTGTTGCAGGATGCGGCTTTGCTGGAATCCGGTGCGGCAATCCGTACCGCGGAAGGCGGCGCGGAGCACGTTCAGCCGATCACTGGCGACAGCGTGTTAGACGCGATTGAACAGTTCCGTAAAGCGGGCTATTCCATTGTGACTACCTCAAGCCACAAAGGCACCACCCCGCTGTTTAAGGCGACGCTGCCGCGTAAAATGGTGCTGTTGCTGGGTCAGGAGCGTGATGGTCTGTCTGATGCGGCACTGTCCAGCGCCGATCTGAGCGTCTCTATCGATGGCACCGGCAATGTCGAAAGCCTTAACGTATCCGTTGCGACCGGCGTTCTGCTGGCGGAGTGGTGGCGTCAGAACAAAGCGTAATCCCGTTCTGTTTTTGTAGACCGGGTAAGGCGAAGCCGCCACCCGGCAATAGGCCCGGTGGCGCTATGTTTACCGGGCCTGCATATCTGCTCTGTTTATCCAGTCTATTCGCTTTCAGCCGGTAACTCTGGCATCCAGTTAATTGGCGTTTCGCCCTGTTTCTCCAGCCACTCATTTGCCAGCACGAAATGATTGCAGCCAAAAAAGCCGCGGTGCGCTGACAGCGGCGATGGGTGCGGTGCTTTCAGCACATGATGGCGCTGGGTATCAATGATCGCCCCTTTCTTCTGCGCGTGCGACCCCCACAGTAAAAACACAACCCCTTCCCGATGTTGGTTAATCAGGCTGATAACTTTATCCGTAAACGCCTCCCAGCCCAGGCTGGCATGGGAGTGTGCCTGCCCGGCGCGTACCGTCAGCACCGTGTTCAGCAGCAGCACGCCCTGGCGCGCCCAGCTTTCCAGATAGCCGTGTGCAGGTCGGGTAAAACCAGGCACCGAGGCTTCCAGCTCCTTATACATATTCAGCAGGGAAGGGGGAGTTGCAACGCCCGGACGTACGGAAAAGGCCAGACCGTGCGCCTGGCCCGGCCCGTGATAGGGATCCTGGCCCAGAATTACCACTTTGACATCGGCCAGTTCGGTAAAACGAAAGGCGTTAAATACGTCTTTCTGTGGCGGATAGATGGTGATGCCGTCCTGACGTTCGGCAGCAACCGTGTTCAGCGTATTGACGAAATAAGGTTGTTTTTTCTCATCGGCCAGTACGTCATGCCAGGTTAAAGGTGTTGTCATCTCGCTCTCCTGCGAATTTTATCTGCTCCTAGCTTAACTGGTTATGACGAGGGAGCAAAATTGCCGGGGTAAAAGGGCATCTAAATGAAAAATATTTAAAAAATTACGAATTATTTTGAAGGCTGGATTCGGGGAAAATTGATATAAAACAATAATCTTCCCTGATAGCCCTTCTGTCGATGTGGTTTTTATTGATTTACGTCAATGAATGACGAGGGTTTGACTGATATATATACACTCAAGCAACAATGGTTTTACCAATTGCCCTAAACAATGGGCAACACCCAATAGTGTAGTTTAAGGGAGACATTACATGATTACTGGTATCCAGATTACTAAAGCTGCAAACGACGACCTGCTGAACTCTTTCTGGCTGCTGGACAGCGAAAAAGGCGAAGCGCGCTGCGTATGTGCAAAAGCAGGCTTTGCAGAAGATGAAGTTGTTCCGGTTAATAAACTGGGTGAGATTGAGTACCGCGAAATCCCAATGGAAATCAAACCGGAAGTGCGCGTTGAAGGCGGTCAGCATCTGAACGTTAACGTGCTGCGTCGCGAAACACTGGAAGATGCCGTTAAGCATCCTGAAAAATATCCACAGCTGACCATTCGTGTATCTGGTTATGCCGTTCGCTTTAACTCACTGACTGCAGAACAGCAGCGTGACGTCATTGCCCGTACCTTTACCGCCAGCCTGTAATTGCTGCCAGCGAATAGATACAAAAACGCCGGGTTAACCCCGGCGTTTTTTTACGCTTATTTCTGTGAAGCAGGTTCACTGCCACTTGGCTTGCGACGTTTACCAATGTTTTTGGCATCACGGTGGCGTTGCTTCACACGCGGTTTCTCTTTTTCTTTCTCTTTTTTCTCTGCGCGCTTGGCGAGAACTTTCTTCGACGGTTTACCCGTCATTTTTTCGCTTGGTGGGCGCGTAGTAGGGCGCAGTTCGTCAATCACGCGCGCTTTCACCGGCTCTTCGATGTAGCGACCCACTTTCTGCAGCAGCAGATAGTCATGCGCCTCAACCAGAGAAATCGCGGTGCCTTTAAGGCCTGCACGCCCGGTACGACCGATACGGTGAAGGTAAACATCCCCGCTGCGCGGCATGTCGAAGTTAATCACATGGCTCACTTCAGGAATGTCGATACCACGCGCTGCCACGTCGGTGGCAATCAAGACATTCACGCGACCTTCGGTCAGGCGTTTAATCCCTTCGGTACGTTTAATCTGCGCCATCTCACCTTCGAGATAACAGTTGTTAATGCCCGCGGCACGAAGTTGTTCAGCCAGTTCGTGCACGCGTTCGCGTTTACGTACAAAGACGATGGTACGGGTCGTGTCATCTTGTTTTAACAGATGTTTAAGCAACTCGAGCTTATGCTCGTAGTTATCAGCACGGTAATACCACTGGTGAATTTTTTTGCGCTCGCGCGTGGACGGCGTGGCAGAAACTTCTGCCGGATCGTTAAGCAGACGCTCAGCAAAGTCTTTAATCGCATCGCCTTCAAGCGTGGCAGAAAACAGCATGGTCTGTTTGCGCCAGCGGGTTTCGCCTGCGATGTGTTCAATATCCTGCGCGAAGCCCAGCTCCAGCATGCGATCCGCTTCATCCAGAATCAGCGTTTCAACAGCACGGCAATCAAAGTTTTCTTCTTTGATGTACTGCATCAAACGCCCGGTGGTGGCGACCACGATATCCTGGTTCTCACTGAACACTTCGGCGTGGTTCATATAGGCTACGCCACCGGTGATGGTCGCAATATCCAGATGGGTATTGGCGGCCAGTTCACGCGCATGCTCCGCAACCTGAACGGCTAACTCACGTGTTGGGGTCAGGATAAGGATACGCGGTGGACCGGATTTCTTGCGGGGGAAATCAATCAGATGCTGCAAGACAGGCAGCAGGTACGCCGCCGTTTTACCGGTGCCTGTCGGCGCTGAACCGAGTACGTCGCGGCCTTCTAACGCAGGCGGAATGGCTGCCGCCTGGATGGCAGTCGGGCGTGTGAAGCCTTTATTCTGGAGGGCTTCCAGAAGGCTTTCGTCGAGTTCAAGTTCGGAAAAAGTCGTTACAGTCATGTTCTACCTCTGTGTGGGGCGCTGATTATAGACGTTATGGCTGCAATCTTCATCTGTTTGTGTGGATATCCCTTTTCCGTCGTTACGCTTTCCCCTATGCTACTCCCGTTTCATTTTGAAGGTTGCTCTGACATGTCTCAACTCAAAGCGCAGTTGCGCCGCGATGGTTTTACCTTTAAGCAGTTCTTTGTCGCTCACGACCGCTGTGCAATGAAAGTCGGCACCGATGGCATTTTACTGGGGGCATGGGCACCGGTTGCAGGCGTTAAACGTATCCTTGATATTGGCAGCGGCAGCGGGTTATTAGCCCTCATGCTGGCGCAGCGCACCGAGCCGTCAACCACGCTTGATGCGGTAGAGCTGGATCCTCGTGCGGCCGAACAGGCAGCAGAAAACGTGGCTGAATCCCCCTGGGCCTCTCGCATTGCACTCCATTGTGCGGATGTTCTTACCTGGGCACCAGAGCAAACGGCTCGCTATGATTTAATTGTCAGTAATCCTCCTTATTATGAACCCGGCGTCGGGTGCGCAACGCCCGAGCGCGACCAGGCTCGTTCAACCGGCTCGCTCGATCACGGTGCGCTATTAGCCTGTGCGGCGGCGTTGATCACCGAAGAGGGGTTTTTCTGCGTGGTATTACCGGAAAGCGCGGGCAGTGCGCTAATCAATAACGCACTGGAAATGGGCTGGTATTTACGTCTGCGCACCGACATTGCTGACACGGACGGCAGGTTACCGCACCGGGTTCTGGTGGCGCTGTCGCCGAAAGAAGGGGAATGCTTCAGCGACAGGCTGGTGATCCGCGGGCCAGATCAGCGTTATTCCGAGGATTATACGGCGCTGACCCACCCGTTCTATCTGTTTATGTGAGCCAGCGGCGAGAGCACGGACGGCCCGGAGTGCTCAAGTTGTTCCGGGTAGTCGAGCGTATAATGCAGCCCGCGGCTCTCTTTACGCATCATTGCGCAACGCACAATCAGCTCCGCCACCTGGACCAGATTACGCAGCTCCAGCAGATTGTTTGACACGCGGAAGTGAGCGTAATACTCGTCAATCTCCTGCTGTAACATGGTAATGCGACGCAGGGCGCGCTCCAGCCGCTTGGTGGTGCGTACAATCCCCACGTAATCCCACATAAAGAGGCGCAGTTCGTGCCAGTTATGCTGGATCACCACCAGTTCATCCGGGTTTTCCACGCGGCTTTCATCCCAGGCGGGCAGATTTTCTGCCTGACGGGCATAAGGCATGCGCTTGGTAATATCTTCTGCCGCCGACCAGCCATAGACCAGACACTCCAGCAGCGAGTTAGAGGCCATACGGTTGGCACCATGCAGGCCGGTATAACTCACTTCGCCGATCGCGTACAGGCCGTCAACGTCGGTGCGGCCATGATCGTCCACCATCACTCCACCGCAGGTATAGTGGGCTGCGGGCACCACAGGCATCGGCTCTTTGGTGATGTCGATGCCTAATCCCAGCAATTTTTCATAGATGGTCGGGAAGTGCTGACGCACAAATTCTGCGGGTTTGTGGCTGATATCCAGATACATGCAATCCACGCCCAGGCGTTTCATTTCATGATCGATAGCGCGGGCCACGACATCACGCGGGGCCAACTCGCCCCGCTCGTCGAAGTCCGGCATAAAGCGTGTGCCATCCGGGCGCTTCAGATGCGCGCCTTCACCGCGCAGGGCTTCAGTCAGCAGGAAATTGCGGGCCTGCGGGTGGAATAATGCGGTGGGGTGGAACTGATTAAATTCCAGATTGGCCACGCGACAGCCTGCACGCCAGGCCATGGCAATCCCGTCGCCTGAAGAGATATCGGGGTTAGTGGTGTACTGGTACACCTTGGAAGCACCGCCTGTCGCCAGTACCACCGATTTGGCCCGGCAGGTTTCTACCGTCTCTTTATTACGGTTCCAGACCCAGGCACCCACGACGCGGCGCGTACCTGGCAGACCAATCTTGTCGGAAATGATCAAGTCTACCGCATTGCTGCGTTCCAGCACCTGGATATTCGGATGGCTCAACGCCTGGCTGACCAGTGTCGTTTCCACCTCTTTACCGGTGGCGTCCGCAGCGTGCAGGATACGGCGATGGCTATGACCACCTTCCCGCGTCAGGTGATAACTCTCTTCACCGTTGGGCTGGACGTGGGTATCAAACAACACACCCTGATCGATAAGCCACTGAACGCAATGTCGGGCATTACTGGCGACAAACTCAGCGGCGTGCTTATCCACGATACCGCCACCGGCAATCAGGGTATCTTCTACGTGGGAGTCGATACTGTCCGTTTCATCAAACACAGCGGCAATCCCGCCCTGTGCATAGAAGGTGGAGCCTTCATTGATGGGACCCTTGCTGAGAACAATCACTTTCTGGTGTGAGGCGAGTCGCAGCGCCAGTGAAAGGCCAGCGGCACCGCTGCCGATAATCAGTACGTCACAGGAGAGGTCAGTCATTGCGTTCATGATGTGTGTTTAATTTACTAAACAGTGTTTGGCCAGCATAGCACCCGAATGCGAGGAATCGCACGTTTTTTTTAAGGTTGGTTGCAATGACTAAACAGCACGCCAGGAGCAAGCAGGCACAAAAAGAGCAGAAATATTTTGCGAAGCAGATCGTTAGCTTCAGATTTTGTGGTGAAATAAAGCCAGTCTTGCGGTACCCTGCAAGCGGTAAATGCCAATTCTTATCAGAAACTGGGTGCGTTTCGGTATCAGACTTATAATGAGAGAAAATGAACAGTCTGCGACACGATTAACAAAAACAAAGGCGTGACGGAACTTTTTGAAAAAAAGACCCTCAAAGCAACTGCTTGCTCACAGTGCAGTGTTTGGAGTGGCGTTTCGATAACGCGTGGATTTTAGGTTTGGGGAGACATTACCTCGGATGAGCGAGCAGTTAACGGACCAGATTCTGGTTGAACGGGTCCAGAAGGGAGATCAGAAAGCCTTTAACTTACTGGTGGTGCGCTACCAGCATAAAGTGGCGAGTCTGGTGTCCCGTTATGTACCGTCAGGCGATGTCCCTGATGTCGTACAAGAATCTTTTATTAAGGCCTATCGCGCGCTGGAATCTTTCCGGGGAGATAGTGCTTTTTATACCTGGCTGTATCGTATTGCTGTCAATACCGCCAAGAACTACCTCGTCGCTCAGGGCCGCCGTCCGCCTTCAAGCGATGTTGACGCCATTGACGCAGAAAACTTTGAAAGCGGCGGTGCGTTAAAAGAAATTTCGAACCCTGAGAACTTAATGTTGTCAGAAGAACTGAGACAAATAGTTTTTCGCACCATCGAGTCGCTCCCGGAAGATTTACGCATGGCAATTACGTTGCGGGAGTTAGATGGCCTGAGCTATGAAGAGATAGCCGCTATCATGGATTGCCCGGTCGGTACGGTTCGCTCACGAATTTTTCGTGCGCGAGAAGCTATTGATAATAAAGTTCAACCGCTAATCAGGCGTTGACGATAGCGGGATACTGGAAAAGGTATTAGGCATGCAGAAAGAACAACTTTCCGCTTTAATGGATGGTGAAACGCTGGACAGTGAGATGCTTAATGAGCTTTCTCGCTCTCCTGAGATGCAAAAAACCTGGGAGAGTTATCATCTCATCCGCGATACCCTGCGCGGTGATACCAGTGACGTTCTCCATTTCGATATCTCAGCTCGCGTAATGGCTGCCATCGAGAATGAACCTGTTTCTCAAGCCACTCCGCTGATTCCTGAAGCCCAACCGGCACCGCACCAGTGGCAGAAGATGCCTTTCTGGAACAAAGTGCGTCCCTGGGCAAGTCAACTGACGCAAATGGGCGTCGCTGCGTGCGTATCGCTTGCAGTTATTGTTGGCGTCCAGCAGTATAACAATCAATCTGAAGTCAACCAGCAACCAGAAGCGCCAGTGTTTAACACGCTGCCGATGATGGGCAAAGCCAGCCCGGTAAGCCTGGGTATTCCTTCTGATGCATCGGCAGGCGCCGGTCAGCAGCAGCAGGTACAAGAGCAACGCCGTCGCATCAATGCGATGTTGCAGGACTACGAATTGCAGCGCCGTCTGCATTCCGAACAACTTCAGTTTGAGCAAGCACAAACCCAGCAGGCTGCTGTGCAAGTGCCTGGAAACCAAACTTTAGGAACGCAATCGCAGTAATGAAGCAACTTTGGTGCGCCATGTCTCTGATGGCGGGTAGCCTGTTCTTCACTGTCAACGCCTCGGCTGATGTATCGTCCGGGGCGTTGTTACAGCAAATGAACCAGGCCAGCCAGTCACTCAACTACGAGCTGTCTTTTATCAGTATTAATAAGCAAGGTGTAGAGTCGTTACGCTATCGCCATGCCCGTCTTGATAAACAGCCGCTTGCCCAGCTATTGCAGATGGATGGTCCGCGCCGCGAAGTTGTGCAGCGTGGCAACGAAATCAGCTATTTTGAGCCGGGACTTGAACCCTTTACGCTGAACGGCGATTACATCGTTGATTCGCTGCCTTCGCTCATCTATACCGATTTCAAACGGCTTGCTCCTTACTACGACTTTATCTCCGTAGGGCGTACCCGCATTGCTGACCGGCTCTGTGAAGTGCTGCGTGTGGTCGCCAGAGACGGAACGCGTTACAGCTATATCGTGTGGATGGATGCTGAGACCAGGCTGCCTATGCGTGTCGATCTGCTGGATCGGGATGGCGAGACGCTGGAACAGTTCAGGGTGATCGCCTTCACCATTAACGATCAGGTTGGCAACAGCATGCAGAATCTGGCAAAAGCCAACCTGCCGCCGCTGCTTTCTGTACCGGCAGGCGACCCTGTCAGCTTCAACTGGGCACCAAACTGGATCCCTCAGGGCTTTAGTGAAGTCTCCAGCAGTCGACGCCAGCTGCCGACGATTGATACCGCGGTTGAATCCCGTCTTTACTCCGACGGTCTGTTCAGCTTCTCGGTTAACGTCAACCGGGCAACAGCGGTCAGCGCCGATCAGATGCTGCGCACCGGACGCCGTACCGTGAGTACCACCGTGCGTGATAACGCCGAGATCACCGTCGTGGGTGAGCTACCGCCACAAACGGCTAAACGCATCGCCGACAGCATTAAATTCAGGGCCGCACAATGATCAAAGAGTGGGCAACTGTCGTTTCATGGCAGGAGGGTGTCGCGCTGGTTAGCTGTGACGTCAAAGCATCCTGTAACAGCTGTGCCTCCCGCGCCGGCTGCGGAAGCCGGGTGCTTAATAAACTCGGGCCGCAAACGTCACACACCATTAGTGTGCCCAGCGAAGAGCCGCTGGTTGCAGGACAAAAAGTCGAGTTAGGGATCGCCGAAGGCAGCCTGCTGGGTTCTGCCATGCTGGTCTACCTCTCGCCGCTGGTGGGGCTGTTTGCCCTGGGGGGCGTCTTCCAGGTTATGTTCAGTACCGATCTTGCCGCAATGTGCGGGGCAGCTCTGGGTGGCGTGGGTGGCTTTTTACTTGCCCGCGGCTTTTCATCCAGGCTTGCCGTCCGTGAAGCGTGGCAGCCTGTGATCCTCAGTGTTGGATTGCCCCCCGATCAGCTTCGTGTCGAAATGCTCTCTTCTGAAGCCCGGTGATGTCACCGGGCTTTGCTTTATTTACATCTCATAAAAGAAAACGCTGAATCTTCACGCTAAGCTTGCTGGAAGAGCATTTCCCGGTGAAGGAGATGTAGTGTAGAATGCTGCGTTTTCGCACTGAAAAACGTCAGGCTAAGAACAGCGGCCTCCAGGAATTCGTAAGGCATAATTATTTAACTATATGAAGAACATACGTAACTTTTCGATCATTGCTCACATTGACCACGGTAAGTCGACGCTGTCTGACCGTATTATCCAGATTTGCGGTGGCCTGTCTGATCGTGAAATGGCAGCCCAGGTACTGGACTCCATGGACCTGGAACGCGAACGCGGCATTACTATTAAAGCGCAGAGCGTCACGCTCGACTACAAAGCGTCTGATGGTGAAACCTATCAGCTGAACTTTATCGACACCCCAGGCCACGTTGACTTCTCTTATGAAGTTTCCCGTTCGCTGGCGGCCTGCGAAGGCGCGCTGCTGGTGGTTGATGCCGGGCAGGGCGTAGAAGCCCAGACGCTGGCTAACTGCTATACCGCGATGGAAATGGATCTCGAGGTTGTGCCGGTTCTGAACAAAATCGACCTGCCAGCCGCCGATCCTGAACGCGTAGCGGAAGAGATTGAAGATATCGTCGGTATCGACGCGACGGACGCAGTACGCTGCTCGGCGAAAACCGGCGTGGGTGTAACTGACGTGCTGGAACGTCTGGTGCGTGATATCCCGGCCCCGGAAGGTGATGCCGATGCGCCGTTGCAGGCGCTGATTATCGACTCCTGGTTCGATAACTATCTCGGCGTTGTCTCGCTGGTGCGTATTAAAAACGGCACCATGCGCAAAGGCGACAAAATCAAAGTGATGAGTACCGGCCAGGTCTATAACGCTGACCGTCTGGGGATCTTCACGCCAAAACAGGTTGACCGTACCGAGCTGAAATGCGGCGAGGTAGGCTGGCTGGTTTGTGCCATCAAAGACATTCTCGGCGCGCCAGTGGGCGATACCCTGACCCAGGCACGTAACCCGGCAGATAAAGCGCTGCCAGGCTTCAAAAAGGTGAAGCCACAGGTTTACGCAGGTCTGTTCCCGGTCAGCTCTGATGATTACGAGAACTTCCGTGACGCGCTCGGCAAACTGAGCCTGAACGATGCTTCCCTGTTCTATGAGCCAGAAAGCTCCACGGCGCTGGGCTTCGGCTTCCGCTGCGGCTTCCTCGGCCTGCTGCACATGGAGATCATTCAGGAGCGTCTGGAGCGTGAGTACGATCTGGACCTGATCACCACTGCGCCGACGGTAGTTTACGAAGTTGAGACCACCTCGAAAGAGGTTATCTACGTCGACAGCCCATCCAAGCTGCCGCCGCTGAACAATATTCATGAGCTGCGCGAGCCGATTGCAGAGTGTCATATGCTGCTGCCGCAGGAATTCCTGGGTAACGTCATCACGCTCTGTATCGAAAAACGCGGCGTGCAGACCAACATGGTTTACCACGGTAACCAGGTTGCGCTGACCTACGAAATCCCGATGGCAGAAGTGGTGCTCGACTTCTTTGACCGCCTGAAGTCCACCTCCCGCGGTTATGCGTCGCTGGATTACAACTTCAAACGCTTCCAGGCCTCTAACATGGTGCGTGTGGACGTGCTGATCAACAGCGAGCGCGTCGATGCGCTGGCACTGATTACCCACAACGACAATGCTCCGTATCGCGGTCGTGAACTGGTCGAGAAGATGAAAGAACTCATTCCGCGCCAGCAGTTCGACATTGCGATTCAGGCAGCCATTGGCAACCACATCATCGCGCGTTCGACGGTGAAACAGTTGCGTAAAAACGTTCTGGCAAAATGCTATGGCGGTGACGTCAGCCGTAAGAAAAAGCTGCTCCAGAAGCAGAAAGAAGGTAAGAAGCGTATGAAGCAGGTCGGTAACGTCGAACTGCCGCAGGAAGCGTTCCTCGCCATTCTGCACGTGGGTAAAGACGGAAAATAATCCTTTAAGGAGTTGGCATGGCGAACATGTTTGCCCTGATCCTGGTGGTTGCCACCCTGGTGACAGGGCTGTTGTGGTGTCTGGATAAGTTTATCTTTGCCCCGAAACGTCACGAGCGCCAGGCCGCCGCGCAGGCGGCCACGGGCGACCAGTTGGATGCGAAAACCCTGAAAAAAGTCAGCCCGAAGCCGGGCTGGCTGGAAACTGGCGCTTCTGTCTTTCCGGTGCTGGCCATTGTGCTGGTGGTGCGTTCGTTTATCTATGAACCTTTCCAGATCCCATCCGGTTCGATGATGCCAACGTTGCTGATCGGTGATTTTATTCTGGTGGAGAAGTTTGCCTATGGCATTAAAGATCCGATCTACCAGAAAACGCTGATCGAAACCGGTCATCCGAAACGTGGCGACATCGTGGTGTTTAAATACCCGGACGATCCGCGTCTGGATTACATCAAACGCACCGTTGGCGTGCCGGGCGACAAGGTGACCTATAATCCGGTCTCCAAAGAGGTAACGGTTCAGCCTGGATGCAGTTCCGGTACGGCCTGTGGAAGCGCGCTGGCAGTAACCTATTCCGGCGTTGAGCCAAGTGACTTTGTGCAGACATTTGCCCGTCGTAACGGTGGCGAAGCGACCAGTGGATTCTTCCAGCTACCGAAAGGCGAGACCAAAGAGAACGGTATTCGTCTGAACGAGCGTAAAGAGACGCTGGGCGATGTGACGCACCGTATCCTGACCGTCTCCATCGCTCAGGATCAGCTGGGGATGTACTATCATCAGCAGGGGCAGCAGCTGGCGACCTGGATTGTGCCGCCGGGACACTACTTCATGATGGGTGATAACCGCGACAACAGCGCGGACAGCCGTTACTGGGGCTTTGTGCCGGAAGCGAATCTGGTCGGCAAAGCGACCACTATCTGGATGAGCTTTGAGAAACAGGAAGGCGAATGGCCGACCGGCGTACGGTTAAATCGTATCGGCGGCATCCACTAATTCCTGATAAATACGCACGTAGTCTCTTTAATCAGAGGCTACGTGAATTATTTCAGTGATAAATCTCTTCTGACTAACGACAACCCCTGTCGTTGCGTATAGAATATTCCCCCGAAGTTTAAGGTTGGCGCTGATTCAGTGCCACGGCACACGAAACCGCGTTGGCTTTTTCAGGACGGTTTCGTGTGCTGCATTTTTGACGCATTTATTCTATTGGTATCGCATGAACCCCATCGTAATTAATCGGCTTCAACGGAAGCTGGGCTACACTTTTCAGCATCAGGAGTTGTTGCAACAGGCATTAACCCATCGCAGTGCCAGCAGCAAACATAATGAGAGACTCGAATTCCTGGGCGACTCCATTTTAAGTTTTGTTATTGCGAATGCGCTTTATCATCGCTTCCCGCGCGTGGACGAAGGTGATATGAGTCGCATGCGCGCAACGCTGGTACGTGGCAATACGCTTGCCGAAATTGCCCGTGAATTTGAACTGGGTGAGTGCCTGCGACTCGGGCCTGGCGAACTGAAAAGCGGCGGCTTCCGTCGTGAATCTATTCTCGCGGATACCGTCGAAGCGTTAATCGGTGGCGTTTTCCTCGACAGCGATATCCAGACGGTTGAGCAGCTGATCCTGAACTGGTATCAGTCGCGTCTGGATGAAATCAGCCCGGGTGATAAACAGAAAGATCCAAAGACTCGTTTGCAGGAGTATTTGCAGGGTCGCCATCTGCCGCTGCCATCTTATCTGGTGGTGCAGGTTCGTGGCGAAGCACACGATCAGGAATTTACCATCCATTGCCAGGTCAGTGGCCTGAGTGAACCGGTGGTTGGCACAGGTTCAAGCCGTCGCAAGGCGGAACAGGCTGCCGCCGAACAGGCGTTAAAAATGCTGGAGCTGGAATGAGCGAAGAAAAGAGTTACTGTGGTTTTGTTGCCATCGTCGGCCGTCCGAACGTAGGCAAGTCAACCCTGCTGAATAATCTGCTGGGACAGAAGATTTCCATCACTTCCCGCAAGGCGCAGACCACCCGTCACCGTATTGTCGGTATCCATACCGAAGGGGCGTATCAGGCTATTTATGTCGATACCCCGGGTCTGCACATGGAAGAGAAACGCGCCATTAATCGTCTGATGAACAAGGCGGCGAGCAGCTCTATCGGTGACGTTGAGCTGGTCATTTTCGTGGTCGAAGGCACCCGCTGGACGCCGGACGACGAGATGGTGCTGAACAAGCTGCGCGACGGTAAAACGCCAGTGATCCTCGCGGTCAACAAAGTTGATAACGTGCAGGAAAAAGCCGATCTGCTGCCGCATCTGCAGTGGCTGGGTAGCCAGATGAACTTCCTCGATATCGTTCCGCTCTCTGCCGAGACCGGTCTGAACGTCGATACCATCGCGGGCATCGTGCGTAAGCATCTGCCAGAAGCGATTCATCACTTCCCGGAAGATTACATCACTGACCGTTCTCAGCGCTTTATGGCGTCTGAAATCATCCGTGAAAAGCTGATGCGTTTCCTCGGCGCTGAACTGCCGTACTCTGTGACCGTGGAAATCGAACGTTTCCAGAGCAACGAGCGCGGCGGCTATGACATCAACGGGCTGATCCTCGTTGAGCGCGAAGGGCAGAAGAAGATGGTGATTGGCAACAAAGGTGCCAAAATCAAAACCATCGGTATTGAAGCCCGTAAGGACATGCAGGAGATGTTTGAAGCCCCGGTTCACCTGGAACTGTGGGTAAAAGTGAAATCTGGCTGGGCCGATGACGAGCGCGCACTGCGCAGTCTTGGTTACGGCGACGACGTATAGCGTTTCACACTCTATGGCTTTCGAGGTGCAGGACAAAACACAACGTGTTTTGAACAGCGCTTACACTGGCTCCGAAGGAGCGAGGCCGGAGGCTGAGTCACGCGGCATGGCCGCGAATCCCCGGGAGCTTAATCCACTCACTGGCTGGGGTGAACGGACGCAGCCAATGCGCCTGCAACCTGAAAGACGACGAGTATGATGGAAGGCTGGCAGCGTGCATTTGTACTGCATAGTCGTCCCTGGAGCGAAACCAGCCTGATGCTGGACGTCTTCACGGAAGAATCAGGCCGCGTGCGCCTTGTTGCTAAAGGCGCACGTTCCAAACGTTCTAACCTGAAGGGTACGCTACAACCCTTCACCCCGCTGCTGGTGCGCTTCAGTGGGCGCGGGGAAGTCAAAACCCTGCGCAGTGCCGAAGCCGTTTCTCTGGCGCTCCCCCTCTCTGGTATTACGCTGTACAGCGGTCTGTATGTGAACGAGCTGATTACGCGCGTTCTTGAACATGAGACCCGCTTTTCTGAACTCTTTTTCGATTATCTGCACTGTATCCAGGCGCTGGCGGGTGTTACCGGCTCGCCCGAACCTGTGCTGCGTCGCTTCGAGCTGGCGTTGCTTGGGCATCTGGGGTATGGCGTCGATTTTATGCACTGTGCAGGCAGCGGCGATCCGGTCGAAGACACCATGACCTACCGCTATCGCGAAGAGAAGGGCTTTATCGCCAGCGTCGTCATTGATAACAGCACCTTCACCGGACGGGATCTACGGGCGCTGGCAGAACGCGAGTTTCCCGACGCCAGCACCCTGCGGGCGGCAAAACGCTTTACCCGTATTGCGCTCAAGCCGTATCTTGGTGGCAAGCCCCTTAAGAGCCGCGAATTATTTCGGCAGTTTATACCGAAGCGTTAACGTATTGAGTACACCCCGGCTCCAGCCTTCACCCAGTGAGAGAGGGCCAGGGCGAGGGGAAACGAACCAAAATAAAACCGAGGATTGTCATGGCTGAATTACTGTTAGGCATCAACATTGATCACATTGCCACCCTGCGCAACGCGCGCGGTACGGCCTATCCTGATCCGGTTCAGGCGGCATTCATTGCTGAGCAGGCGGGTGCCGATGGAATTACCGTACATCTGCGCGAAGACCGTCGCCATATTACCGATCGTGACGTACGTGTTCTGCGCCAGACGCTGGACACCCGCATGAATCTGGAGATGGCCGTCACCGAAGAGATGCTGGCCATCGCCGTTGAGACCAAACCGCACTTCTGCTGCCTGGTGCCGGAAAAGCGCCAGGAAGTGACCACTGAAGGCGGGCTGGACGTGGCCGGTCAGCTGGACAAGATGCGTGATGCCTGCAAACGCCTGGCCGATGCCGGGATCCTGGTATCGCTGTTTATCGATGCTGATGAAGCTCAGATCAAAGCCGCCGCAGACGTGGGTGCGCCGTACATTGAAATCCATACCGGCTGCTATGCCGATGCCGAAGACGAAGCGACCCAGGCAAAAGAGCTGGATCGCATCGCCAGAGCCGCTACCTATGCTGCGGGTCTTGGCCTCAAGGTCAATGCCGGTCACGGCCTGACGTACCATAACGTCAAAGCCATTGCCGCGATCCCGGAGATGCACGAGCTGAACATCGGTCATGCCATTATTGGACGTGCAGTGATGAGCGGCCTGAAAGAGGCGGTGGCCGAGATGAAACGTCTGATGCTGGAAGCCCGCAAGTAATGGCCATCCTCGGCTTAGGCACGGATATCGTTGAAATCGCCCGTATCGAAGCGGTGATTACCCGTAGCGGCGATCGCCTTGCCCGCCGGGTGCTCAGCGATAACGAGTGGGCCATCTGGGAAACGCACCAGCAGCCGGTGCGTTTTCTGGCCAAGCGTTTTGCGGTGAAGGAGGCGGCGGCGAAAGCTTTCGGCACCGGGATCCGCAATGGCCTGGCGTTTAATCAGTTCGAAGTGTTTAACGATGAGTTGGGCAAACCGCGCCTTAGGCTGTGGGGCGAGGCATTAGCGCTGGCAGAAAAGCTCGGTGTGGCGCATATGCACGTCACGCTGGCGGATGAACGTCATTACGCCTGCGCCACGGTGATTATCGAAAGTTAAATCTTATCCGCGTGGTGCATCAGGACGAACTTGTCCCATAACTGCTCTTCGGATTCAGAATGTGCCGGATCTTTCAGGATGGTATTGGGGATTGGGCACACCTTCTGGCAGGTTGGCGTCTCGTAATGGCCAATGCATTCGGTGCAGCGGTCGCTGTTAATCTCATAAATGGTGTCCCCCATCGAAATGGCCTGGTTCGGGCATTCAGGTTCGCACATATCGCAATTGATGCATTTTTTGGTGATTAACAGCGCCATCAGGAAATTCTCAGAAACAACACAAACAGGGCGGGCATTATACGCTCATTCCCTGCTCAAACCAGTTTTTTTACCAGCGCTTCGCTGTGACGTATGCGTTCCGGGGCGCGCTCCAGATCCTGCTGGACCAGGGCCATAAACAGCAGGTCGGTGAGCATCATCTGCGCGCTGGTAGAGGAGATCGCCGCGCTGCGGGTGGCCTGCTCTTCGGCAATAGTGTACAGACAACGCGTAGCCCGCTGCTGCAGTGCATTAGGCGTAAAGCCGGTGATAGCCAGGATTTTCCCGCCTACGCGCAGGGCTTCATCGGCGGCAAGATTAATCTCCCGACGTTCGCCGGAATAGGAGATCGCCAGCAACAAATCATCAGGCGCCATCGCCTGCACGGTCGCCAGCAGGGCATGCATATCCTGCTCAACGATGGCTATCAGGCCGATCTTGTTCAACTTCCAGCCAAAGTTTCGCGCCACCAGCCCCGACGCCCCGATCCCGGTGAGGATCACCCGCCGTGCCGCGTGCAGCATGGCGACGCTTTCCAGCAGCTTCTCTTCACTGTTGACGTCAAGCGTGGCGTGCATCGCCGCGACCTTCTCCTTGATCAGCTTTTCGCCCACCAGACGCATCGGATCATCGCCGCGGATCTGGTTGTGCACCGGCATGGATTGCGGATTCGGATTGCTGGCCAGGGCTTCGCTCAGCGCCAGCTTCAGCGCCGGAAAACCTTTAAACCCAATTTTTTGCGCGAATTTGACCACGCTGGACTGACTCACTCCCGCCTCGCTTGCCAGCTGCTGGGAACTTAAGTGGCGGGCACGATCGGGCTGGGTGAGCAAAAAGTCCGCCAGTTTTTTATCACTCTGGGCAAAACCCGCGTATCGCTGGCGGATACGAATTAAACAGTTCATAAGGACTCCTGGCGAAATGTGATGAGTGCAGCAAATGCGAATTCTGCTCGCCTGAATGAATTTTATATTCCATTATAATGCGACTATTATGAATTAAAAATTCTTGAGGCACAAAAAAATGAATCTCGGCTCACTGGTATCAGAATCCCGCAATCCACAAACCCTGGATCTCGATGCGCTCTCCACGCTTGACCTGGTTAATCGCTTTAACCAACAGGATACGCTGGTCGCGCAGGCAGTGAAAGAAACATTACCTGAGGTGGCGAAAGCCGTCGATGCCGCCGCCGCCGCACTGAAAGCGGGCGGACGCATCATCTACATGGGCGCGGGCACCAGCGGGCGTCTGGGGGTGCTGGATGCTTCAGAATGTCCACCAACCTTTGGTGTACCGCACGGCCTGGTCATCGGCCTGATTGCCGGTGGTCCGGGGGCATTACTGAAGGCGGTGGAAGGGGCCGAGGACAGTCAACAGCTCGGTGAAGACGATCTCAAAGCACTCAACCTGACTGCGCAGGATCTGGTGGTCGGGCTGGCGGCCTCCGGACGCACGCCGTACGTGATTGGCGGCCTGGCATTTGCGAACCAGATCGGCTGCACCACCGTGGCGATCTCCTGTAATCCTGGCTCACCGATTGCCCAGATTGCGTCGATCGCCATCTCGCCCGTTGTCGGCCCGGAAGCCTTAACCGGCTCCACCCGCCTGAAATCCGGCACCGCGCAAAAGCTGGTGCTGAACATGATCTCTACCGGCGCGATGGTGAAATTCGGCAAGGTCTATCAGAACCTGATGGTGGACATGAAAGCCACTAACGTGAAGCTCATCGACAGGGCGTGCCGCATGGTGGTGGAAGCTACTGGCACCTCCCGTGAAGAGGCGGAAGAGGTGTTGAAACAGACCGGGTATGACGTTAAACCGGCCATTCTGATGATCTTAAGCGGGCTGGATGCCGCTGCGGCGCGCGCCAGACTTGACGCGCATCAGGGATTCTTACGTGCGGCATTAGAGAACTAAAGAGGCATACATGGAAAAAACAGTAGCCCTCGCCAGCGATATCCTTGCGGGTATCGGCGGAGAGAACAATATTCTGCGTCTGGAAAACTGCATGACGCGGGTGCGGGTGGAAGTTCAGGATGATAACAAGCTCGATCTGGCGAGGCTGAAAAAACTGCCCGGCGTCAGCGGCTATGTGAAGCAGGGGGAGCAACACCAGCTGATCGTCGGCCCTGGAAAGGCCGCGCAGGTGGTGGACGCCATGCGTTCGCTGATGGGCGGAGCGGTGATTGATGATGCCGAGCGCACTAAAGCGCAGGCGAAGGCCAAATATAAAGCGCCGATGAGCGACGCGCTGCGCCAGCTGGCAAACGTCTTTATTCCGCTTATCCCGGCTTTTATTGCCTCGGGGCTGATCACCGGGATTATCAATATCCTCAAACGCCCGGACATTGTTGGCGACTTCGCGACCCACTATCCCAACCTGCTGGGGATCCTCGGCATCTTCGGCAGCGCGGTCTTTGCCATCATGAACATTCTGGTGGGGGTGAACACCGCCAAGGTGTTTGGCGGCTCGCTGGCGATGGGCGGGGTTATGGCGGGGATCCTTTCCAGCCCACAGCTGGCGCAAATCACCCTGTTTGGTGAAGCGCTGCAGCCGGGGCGGGGCGGGGTGATCGCCGTTCTGCTGGTGGTAGTATTGATGTGCTGGATTGAGAAAAGGCTTCGCAGTGTTCTGCCTGGCTCGCTGGAGCTGATTTTTAATCCGCTGCTGACAACCTTAATCACTGGCAGCGTTGCAATCATCGCCCTGCAGCCGTTGGGTGGCGTGATCTCGGAATCTATCGCCCACGGCGCTTCCTGGGCTATCGATCGCGGGGGATTCCTGGTGGGCGGGGTACTGTCCGGCACCTTCCTGCCGCTGGTATTGACCGGCTTACACCAGGGCCTGGTGCCTATCCACGTTGAGCTGGTACAGGCCCATGGTTACAACGCGCTGCTGCCTATTCTGGCGATGGCCGGTGTCGGGCAGATCGGCGCGGCGATTGCGGTGCTGATGAAAACCCGTAATGAACGCCTGAAAAAGGTGATCAAAGGGGCGCTGCCGGTCGGGCTGTTGGGGATCGGTGAACCGCTGATCTTCGGTGTCACCCTGCCGCTGGGCAAGCCATTTATCGGCGCCTGTCTGGGGGGCGCGATCGGCGGGGCGCTCATTAGTTACTGGAAAGTGGCAACCGTTATCACCTTCGGTATTTCTGGATTACCGCTGGCATTAACCATCGTTACCGGAAAAGTCATGCTCTATCTGTTAGGCTATTTGGTAGCGGTGATCGCCGGGTTCCTGTTTACCTGGCTGTTAGGGTTTAATGATCCAGAGGAGTAAGGTTTGGCCAATCACGAGCGTCGCGTAGTCTTTTTTGATCTGGACGGAACGCTGCATCAGCAGGATATGTTCGGCACCTTTATGCGCTATTTGCTGCGCCGACAGCCCCTGAATGCTTTGCTCGTGTTGCCCCTGTTACCCATTATCGGCGGGGCGTTGCTGGTTAAAGGCCGCGCCGCCCGCTGGCCGATGAGCCTGCTGCTGTGGGGCTGCACCTTCGGCCACAGCGAAGCGCGGCTCAAACAGCTGGAGAAAGAGTTTGTCAGCTGGTTTCGTGGACATGTCACCGCCTTCCCGGTGGTGCAGGAGCGGTTAACCAACTACCTGAATGCCAACGATGCCGATATCTGGCTGATTACCGGCTCGCCGCAGTCGCTGGTCGAGCAGGTCTATTTCGATACCCCCTGGCTGCCGCGCGTCAACCTGATTGCCACTCAGATGGGGCGCGCGTACGGTGGCTGGGTGCTGACCATGCGCTGCCTCGGCCACGAAAAGGTGGTGCAGCTGGAGAAGAAAATTGGCACCCCGCTGCGGCTCTACAGCGGCTACAGCGACAGTAAGCAGGACAACCCCCTCCTTTACTTCTGCCAGCACCGCTGGCGCGTCACGCCCCTCGGCGAACTTCAGCAACTGGAATGAGTGTGTGATTATGCATAGCGGGTGTGTATAATGCGCCCGCTTTTCAGACTGGAGTATGCTGCGTTGTCCGACCTTGAACTCAATCATGAATACTGGATGCGCCATGCGCTCCAGCTTGCCAAACGTGCCTGGGAAGAGGGTGAAGTCCCGGTGGGCGCCGTGCTGGTCCACAATAACCAGGCGATTGGCGAAGGCTGGAATCGCCCGATTGGACGTCACGATCCCACCGCCCATGCCGAAATCATGGCCCTGCGCCAGGGTGGACTGGTGCTGCAAAACTACCGCCTGCTGGACACCACGCTCTATGTCACCCTCGAACCTTGCGTCATGTGCTCCGGTGCCATGATCCACAGCCGGATCGGCACGGTGGTGTATGGCGCGTCAGATGAAAAAACCGGTGCGGCAGGTTCGCTGCTGGACGTGCTCCGCCATCCCGGCATGAACCATCAGGTCAATGTGATGGGTGGGGTGCTGGCACCAGCGTGTTCGGAGATGCTAAGTGAGTTCTTTCGAATGCGGCGTCAGCAGAAAAAGCGACAAAAGGCAGAATTGAAGTTATCGGGCGAGTAAGTTCATCCGGCGACACCACCGGATAACTTTGCGCCAGCTGCTGTGTTGCCTGCGCCTCTCTCTCTTTCTCCATCAGATACCCCACCAGGCTAATCTGGTATTTACGGATATTTTCCACGTAGGCGTAGGCCTCGTGGCCGCGCGCATAGCCATAGGTTAACTTGCTGTAATACGGCTTCTGGCTCAGCAGCGGCAGTCGCTGTTTGACGTCTGACCAGCTATCGGCATTGCCTTTGGTTTTTGCCGTCAGGGCGCGGGCGTCGATCATATGGGCATATCCCATGTTGTAGGCCGCCAGCGCAAACCAGATCCGCTCCTCTTCCGGCACCGTCTCCGGCACCTTATCCATCATATCCTGCAGGTAGCGCGCGCCGCCGCTGATGCTCTGTTCGGCATCGGTACGGTCGGTGAGACCCAGGCTCTGGGCGGTATTTTTGGTCAGCATCATCAGGCCGCGCACGCCAGTGGGCGAGGTGGCGAGGGCATCCCAGTGTGATTCCTGATACGAGATGGCTGCCAGCAGGCGCCAGTCGATCTCCTGAGCGTACTTCTCAAACAGCGGCTTGAGATCCGGCAGGACATTATCTACCGCCCGCAGGAAGCTGCGGGTATCTACATAGTCAAAGTCATCGCCATGACCGAGGTATTTCTCCTCCAGACGCGCCAGGGTGCCGTCCTCATTCATTCCGTTGAAGAAATCGAGCATCGCGGCGGAGAGCGTCTGGTCGGCATCGAGGGGGCTGAACCAGGTGACGGGCTGCTCGTCAGTGACATCCAGCGCCACCGCCAGTTCCGGGTGAACACGCTGGAACAGGCTGATGGCTACCGAGTCCGCGATGGTGTAGGGCAGTTTACCGTCGGCGACCAGCCCCAGCAGCGCCGTGGTGCCCAGCTTCTCATCCACCTTCCAGTTAAGATCGGGATACTTTTTCTCTTTCAATGCCCGCAGATCGTCAATCACCACATGCCCGGGGGCGATGGTGAGCTGGTCAGCCGTGAGGCTGGCAAGGGTGCGCGGACGCAGGCTGCCGACGCGATAGACCAGCTGCTGCGAGACGGAATAAAAAGTGGGGCCTGGTTGATAGTTTTTACTGCGCTCGCTGTTATAGACCAGCCCGGCGGCCAGCATATCGGCATCGCCGTTGTCCAGATCGTCAAACACCTGGCTGATGTTCTGGCGCACGGTCATTTTGAGCTTTACGCCCAGGTAGTCAGCAAAGTGCTGCGCCAGCTCGTAGTCCAGGCCAATCACTTTGTTGTTGATCGCGGTGTAGGTCAACGGCGAAGAGATAGTACTGACGCGCAGCTCCCCCCGCGCCTGAATGGCGGCGATGCGATTGTCGGCCTTGCTGAACCAGGGGATTGAAGGCCAAAGGGCCGCTGCCAGCAGCAAGGTAACTATGCCGATGAACAGGTAATTAATCTTTAATTTTTTCAATAAGTTGATTCTATGAGCAGTCTATTATTTTGGTTTGTTGTCGCCACAGTAAAAACAAGTATTACCAAAGATTTCGCGGCATTTTGCGTAAAGTTACGCCACTTGGCAACTTATTAGCGGGAAAGGCTTAAATGGCGGCGACGATTTTATTACGACGCAAACGGTTTCGTCGGCGCGCAGGATCCACTATAATGGCGCCCGTTTTCCCCCCTTGCGCACACTGTAAGCGCCTCCGGCGCTTCGAAGACGAGAGACTTATGATGGAAATTCTGCGTGGTTCGCCTGCACTGTCTGCCTTCCGTATCAACAAACTGCTGGCACGTTTTCAGGCGGCCGACCTTCCGGTAAGCAATATTTACGCTGAGTATGTCCATTTTGCTGACCTGAATGCTCCCTTAACGGCAGAGGATTTAGTTCGCCTTGAGCGCCTGCTGAAGTACGGCCCAAGCCTGAGCAGCCATACCCCGAACGGTAAACTTCTGCTGGTTACGCCTCGTCCGGGCACCATCTCCCCCTGGTCTTCTAAAGCAACCGACATCGCCCGCAACTGTGGTCTGAGCCAGATTGATCGTCTGGAACGCGGCGTGGCGTATTACGTTGAAGCCTCCACCCTGACTGACGCCCAGTGGGCCGTTGTGGCAAGCGAATTGCACGACCGCATGATGGAGAGCGTGTTTGCCTCTCTGGATGATGCGCAGCAACTCTTCTCTCACCACCAGCCTGCGCCAGTTCAGAGCGTGGACCTGCTGGGTCAAGGCCGTCAGGCGCTGATTGACGCCAACCTGCGTCTGGGCCTGGCGCTGGCCGACGATGAAATTGATTATCTGCAGGATGCTTTCGTTAAGCTGAACCGCAACCCGAACGATATCGAACTCTATATGTTCGCGCAGGCTAACTCCGAGCACTGCCGCCACAAGATTTTTAACGCCGACTGGGTTATCGACGGTGAGCAGCAGCCGAAGTCGCTGTTCAAAATGATCAAAAACACCATGGAAAAAACCCCTGACCACGTGCTGTCTGCCTATAAAGACAACGCCGCGGTGATGGAAGGTTCCGAGGTGGGCCGCTTCTTCGCCGATCGCGAAGCAGGGCGCTATGACTTCCATCAGGAGCCTGCGCACATCCTGATGAAGGTTGAAACACACAACCACCCGACGGCGATTTCGCCATGGCCGGGTGCGGCGACCGGTTCCGGCGGCGAAATCCGTGACGAAGGCGCCACCGGCCGTGGGGCAAAACCCAAAGCGGGTCTGGTGGGCTTTTCCGTTTCCAACCTGCGTATCCCGGGCTTTGAACAGCCGTGGGAAGAGGACTTCGGCAAACCAGAGCGCATTGTTACCGCGCTGGATATCATGACCGACGGCCCATTAGGTGGCGCAGCGTTTAACAACGAATTTGGCCGTCCGGCCCTGAACGGTTACTTCCGTACCTACGAAGAGAAAGTGGACAGCCACAACGGTGAAGAGCTGCGCGGCTACCACAAACCGATCATGCTGGCAGGCGGAATCGGCAACATCCGCGCCGATCACGTACAGAAAGGCGAGATCGTCGTCGGTGCGAAGCTGATCGTCCTGGGCGGCCCGGCGATGAACATCGGTCTTGGCGGCGGAGCGGCATCGTCGATGGCATCCGGTCAGTCTGATGCGGATCTCGATTTTGCCTCCGTACAGCGCGACAACCCGGAGATGGAGCGCCGCTGCCAGGAAGTGATCGACCGCTGCTGGCAGTTGGGCGACGCCAACCCGATCCTGTTTATTCACGACGTGGGCGCGGGTGGTCTCTCCAACGCCATGCCGGAGCTGGTGAGCGATGGTAACCGCGGCGGCCGCTTTAACCTGCGCGACATCCTGAGCGATGAGCCAGGCATGAGCCCGCTGGAGATCTGGTGTAACGAATCTCAGGAACGCTACGTGCTGGCCGTTGCCCCGGATCAGTTGCCGCTGTTCGATGAACTGTGCCGCCGCGAGCGCGCCCCGTATGCGGTAATCGGTGAAGCCACCGAAGAGATGCACCTCTCCCTGAGCGATACCCACTTCGACAACCAGCCGATTGACCTGCCGCTGGACGTGCTGCTGGGCAAAACGCCGAAGATGACCCGCGACGTACAGACCCGCAAAGCGAGCGGCAAAGCCCTCGACCTGCAAGGTGTGACGGTTGCCGAGGCGGTAAACCGCGTTCTGCATCTGCCGGCTGTGGCAGAAAAAACCTTCCTCGTTACCATCGGTGACCGCACCGTAACCGGCATGGTTGCCCGCGACCAGATGGTTGGCCCGTGGCAGGTGCCGGTGGCAAACTGCGCGGTGACCACCGCCAGCCTCGACAGCTACTATGGTGAAGCGATGGCGCTGGGCGAACGCTCTCCGGTTGCTCTGCTGGACTTCGCGGCCTCTGCCCGTCTGGCCGTAGGTGAAGCGCTGACCAACATCGCCGCTACCCAGATCGGCGACATCAAACGCATCAAGCTCTCCGCCAACTGGATGGCCGCAGCGGGTCACCCGGGCGAAGACGCCGGGCTGTACGAAGCGGTGAAAGCGGTAGGTGAAGAGTTGTGTCCGGCGCTGGGCCTGACCATTCCGGTGGGTAAAGACTCCATGTCGATGAAAACCCGCTGGCAGGAAGGCAGCGAGCAGCGCGAGATGACGTCGCCGCTGTCGCTGGTGATCACCGCCTTCGCCCGCGTGGAAGATGTTCGTCATACCATTACCCCGCAACTCTCTACCGAAGACAACGCATTGCTGCTGATTGATCTCGGTAAAGGCCACAACGCACTGGGCGCCACCGCGCTGGCGCAGGTTTATCGCCAGCTGGGGGACAAGGCTGCCGACGTGCGCGACGTGGCGCAGCTTAAGGGCTTCTACGACGCCATTCAGGCGCTGGTTGCCCAACGCAAACTGCTGGCCTACCACGACCGTTCTGATGGTGGTCTGCTGGTGACCCTGGCAGAGATGGCCTTTACCGGCCACTGTGGCGTAGAAGCCAACATTGCCAGCCTGGGCGACGATCGTCTGGCGGCGCTGTTTAACGAAGAGCTGGGTGCCGTGATTCAGGTGCCTGCAGCCGAACGCGAGGCAGTGGAAGCGCTGCTGGCGCAGCATGGTCTGGGCGACTGCGTACACTATCTGGGTAAAGCGGTGACCGGAGATCGCTTTGTCATCGAAGCCAACGGTCAGGCCGTCTTTGCCGAAAGCCGCTCCACGCTGCGCATGTGGTGGGCAGAGACCACCTGGCAGATGCAGCGTCTGCGTGACAACCCGGCATGCGCCGATCAGGAGCACGAGGCGAAAGCCAACGACAATGATCCGGGCCTGAACGTGAAGCTCTCGTTCGACATCAACGAAGATATCGCTGCGCCGTATATTGCCAGGGGGGCGCGTCCGAAAGTCGCCGTTCTGCGCGAGCAGGGCGTTAACTCCCACGTTGAGATGGCGGCTGCCTTCCACCGTGCGGGCTTTGATGCCATCGACGTACACATGAGTGACCTGCTGGCTGGGCGTACCGGTCTGGCCGATTTCCAGGCGCTGGTGGCGTGCGGCGGCTTCTCATACGGTGACGTCTTGGGCGCGGGCGAAGGCTGGGCGAAATCCATTCTCTTCAACGACCGCGTTCGCGACGAGTTCGAAACCTTCTTCCACCGTCCGCAGACCCTGGCGCTGGGCGTCTGTAACGGCTGCCAGATGATGTCGAACCTGCGTGAGCTGATCCCGGGTAGTGAAGCCTGGCCGCGCTTTGTGCGTAACCAGTCCGACCGCTTCGAAGCGCGTTTCAGCCTGGTGGAAGTGACTCAAAGCCCGTCTCTGCTGCTGCAGGGGATGGTGGGATCCCAGATGCCAATCGCGGTATCTCACGGTGAAGGACAGGTTGAAGTGCGTAACGCCGCGCATCTGGCGGAGCTGGAGAGTAAAGGCCTGGTGGCGCTGCGCTTTGTCGATAACTTCGGTAAAGTTACGCAGACCTACCCGGCGAACCCGAATGGCTCTGCCAACGGGATCACCGCCGTTACCAGCGAGAGCGGTCGCGTCACGGTAATGATGCCGCACCCTGAGCGCGTGTTCCGCACCGTCAGCAACTCCTGGCACCCGGAGAACTGGGGCGAGGATAGCCCGTGGATGCGTATCTTCCGCAACGCGCGTAAGCAGTTGGGTTAAGTCCAGAACGGCAACTTCGGTTGCCGTTTTTATTTGTCTTCTCTTTAAAAGAAAGAGAGCAGGGCGAAGGCATCGCGTCGTGTTCTGCTGGTCATTTCCCGGTGTCGCAAATATGCGACAACCCCTGTTTTTCAGTGTCGCCAAGTGGCGACACATAACCTATTGATTTTAATGGAACGACTAATAACCCTGCCAGGGTGTTGCTGATAAGCGACAGATAGCCTGAAAATCATTCCGCCCGCAATTACCGTATAAGTTTATAAAATCTTATATAAATTAACGATTTAATATTTTTATTTGCAATATGGCACATCTGTTGCATAATAATAACCAGTGGCTCATTCACCTTCTTATGTCAGCCCCTTCGGGACGTGCTACATAAACTTCGAATGACGCACAAAAAGGTGCCTGCCGTCCAACTACTGATCATAGCGTTGCTTTATCAGACCCAGGGCGAAACGTCGAGTTAGGCACCGCCTCATTCCACAACAAAGCCGGGTTTTTAACCCGGCTTTGTTGTATCTGAAGGGTTGTCCAGCTAGCATCCTCTTACCCCCTCGCAACAGAGAGTAATGCGTTGAAACGCTGGCCTGTTTTCCCTCGCTCCTTGCGACAGTTAGTTATGATGGCATTTCTGCTGATCCTGCTGCCTCTGCTTGTGCTTGCATGGCAGGCATGGCAAAGCCTGAACGCCCTCAGCGCCCAGGCGGCGCTTACCAACCGGACCACCCTGATTGATGCTCGCCGCAGCGAGGCGATGACCAATGCCGCGCTGGAGATGGAACGCAGCTACCGGCAGTATTGCGTGCTTGACGATCAAACCCTGGCGCGGGTGTACCAGAATCAGCGTAAGCGCTACAGCGAAATGCTCGACGCCCATGCCGGCGTGTTACCGGACGATAAGCTTTACCAGGCGTTACGCCAGGATATCAATGCGCTGTCGCAGCTCCAGTGTCTCAATAGTGGCCCTGATGCGCTGGCTGCGTTAAAGCTGGAGGCTTTTGCCAATGCGAATGCCGAGATGGTGCAGGCGACCCGGGCGGTGATCTTCTCCCGCGGACAACAGCTTCAGCAGGAAATTGCCGAGCGCGGCCAGTTCTTTGGCTGGCAGGCGCTGGTGCTGTTTCTGGTCAGCCTGGGGCTGGTCCTGCTCTTTACCCGTATGATCATCGGCCCGGTCAAAGGCATCGAGCGGATGATTAACCGACTGGGGGAGGGGCGCTCGCTGGGCAATACCGTGGTCTTTACCGGCCCGCGCGAGCTACGCTCGGTTGGGCAACGCATCATCTGGCTCTCAGAGCGGCTGGCGTGGCTCGAATCCCAGCGCCACCAGTTTTTACGCCATATCTCCCACGAACTGAAAACCCCTCTCGCCAGTATGCGTGAGGGCACCGAACTGCTGGCTGACGAGGTGGCCGGGCCGCTGACACCGGAGCAGGGAGAGATTGTAGAGATCCTCGATGCCAGCAGCCGTAATCTGCAAAAGCTGATTGAGCAGTTGCTCGACTACAACCGAAAACTGGCCGACGGCATGCCCGAGCTGGAACGGGTAGAGCTGGCGCCGCTGGTAGATATGGTGCTCTCCGCTCACAGCCTGCCTGCACGCGCTAAAATGATGCATACTGAGCTGGCACTTTCGACGCCCGCCTGTTTAGCCGAACCCATGCTGCTGATGAGCGTGCTGGATAATCTTTATTCCAACGCGGTGCACTATGGCATTGAATCCGGTACCATTTATATTCGCAGTTTTACGCGCGGCTCGCGAGTCTGTATCGATGTGGCCAACACCGGAAACCCGATCCCCGACGATGAAAAAGCGATGATCTTCGAACCCTTTTACCAGGGTAGCCATCAGCGCAAAGGGGCGGTTAAGGGAAGCGGTCTGGGGTTGAGCATCGCCCGCGACTGTATTCGTCGTATGCAGGGAGAGCTTAATCTTGTCACTGACGACCGTACCGATGTCTGTTTTCGCATCGAACTGCCGCTTGAGTCGGAAAAATCACTGAAATGAATCTAAGTCTGGTGAGTATGTCACACGTCTTTTCCCGCGCCATTAGCGCGGTATTTTCCGGCCACTTTATCCGCCTGAGCCTTCCCTGCCTGCTGTTGGCCGGATGCGTCACCCATGCGCCGGTCCCCGCTATCAGCGACAAGCAGGATGAAAAATTGCCTGAACATCAGCTGGCAGATTTCCTTTCTACCGACTGCAATAATATCTGGCAGCTGCACGGTAAAGAGACCGACAGTAACCCGCTCTACTGGCTGCGCGGCATGGACTGCGCGGATCGCCTCTCACCCGTCGCCGCGCGTGCAGAGGCGCGCGGATGGACCGATGACACCTGGCAGGAGAGCTTTAAACGCGGCATCCTGCTGGCGAATGCCAAAATTAACCCGGTGGAGCGGCGAACGTTGACCACCCGGCTGGATGCACTAAGCCCGCAGATCCCCGCCCAGGTACGCCCGCTGTATCAACTGTGGCGACATGGGCAGGTGCTGCAGCTGCAGCTGGCAGAGGAGCGTTCCCGCTACGGCAAACTACAGCAGACGACCGACGGCGAACTGGATACCCTGCGCCAGCAGCAGCAATATTTACGCACGCAGCTGGATACCACCACCCGGAAGCTGGAAAACCTGACCGATATTGAACGGCAGCTCTCCACCCGTAAGCCGGTCAGTAACTATCTGCCAGATGCGCCGAAGAGTGCGACATCCCCCGTTGATAGCGACGCGGCGGAGACCCCGAAACAAGAGGACGGAAAGCCATGACAAGCCGAAAACCTGCGCATCTTTTGCTGGTGGATGACGACCCTGGCTTGCTGAAGCTGCTGGGCATGCGTCTGGTGAGCGAGGGCTACAGTGTGGTGACCGCCGAAAGCGGTCAGGAAGGGCTGAAGGTGCTGGGGCGCGAGAAAATCGATCTGGTCATCAGCGATCTGCGGATGGATGAAATGGACGGCATGCAGCTGTTTACCGAGATCCAGAAGCTGCAGCCCGGCATGCCGGTGATTATCCTCACCGCCCACGGCTCGATCCCGGATGCAGTTGCGGCCACCCAGCAGGGGGTCTTTAGCTTCCTTACCAAGCCGGTGGACAAGGACGCGCTCTACAAAGCGATCGATGATGCGCTGGAGCATGCCGCACCGTCCGGCGATGAGACGTGGCGGGAGTCGATTGTTACCCGCAGCCCGATCATGCTGCGGCTGCTGGAGCAGGCGCGGATGGTGGCGCAATCCGATGTCAGCGTACTGATTAACGGCCAGAGCGGCACCGGGAAAGAGATCCTCGCCCAGGCCATTCACAACGCCAGTCCGCGCGGCAAAAATGCCTTTATTGCCATCAACTGTGGGGCACTGCCCGAGCAACTGCTGGAGTCAGAGCTGTTTGGTCATGCGCGTGGGGCCTTTACAGGCGCGGTCAGCAGCCGGGAAGGGCTGTTCCAGGCCGCGGAAGGCGGTACGTTGTTCCTCGATGAAATTGGCGATATGCCTGCGCCTCTGCAGGTCAAACTGCTGCGCGTTTTGCAGGAGCGGAAGGTCAGGCCGCTCGGCAGTAACCGCGATATCGACATCAATGTGCGCATTATCTCGGCTACCCACCGGGATCTGCCTAAGGCAATGGCGCGCAACGAGTTCCGCGAGGACCTCTTCTATCGCCTCAATGTAGTCAACCTGAAGATCCCGGCGCTGGCTGAGCGGGCGGAAGATATTCCGCTGCTGGCTACCCAGCTGTTGCGCCAGTCTGCCGAGCGGCATAAGCCTTTTGTGCGGGCGTTCTCCACCGACGCGATGAAGCGGCTGATGACCGCCAGTTGGCCCGGCAACGTGCGCCAGCTGGTGAACGTGATTGAGCAGTGCGTGGCGCTCACCTCCTCGCCGGTCATCAGCGATGCGTTGGTAGAGCAGGCGCTGGAGGGGGAAAACACCGCCCTGCCGACCTTCGTCGAGGCCCGCAACCAGTTTGAACTTAACTATCTGCGTAAGTTGCTGCAGATCACCAAAGGCAACGTGACCCATGCCGCTCGCATGGCCGGGCGCAACCGCACCGAGTTCTATAAGCTGCTGTCGCGCCACGAGCTGGAAGCAAACGATTTTAAAGAGTGATACCCTAAATTCCGCCTGAATATGATACTGTGAGCAACCGATTACGAGGCAGCTGACAGGCATAAGTTTAAGGACCACCATGAAAAAGATTGATGCGATTATTAAACCTTTCAAACTGGATGATGTACGTGAAGCGCTGGCAGAAGTAGGCATCACCGGCATGACGGTGACAGAGGTGAAAGGCTTTGGTCGTCAGAAGGGCCACACTGAACTGTACCGTGGCGCGGAATACATGGTCGATTTCCTGCCGAAGGTAAAAATTGAAATCGTGGTGTCTGACGACATCGTTGAAACCTGTGTGGATACCATCATCCGCACGGCGCAGACCGGCAAAATTGGTGACGGCAAGATCTTCGTCTTTGACGTGGCGCGCGTGATCCGTATCCGTACCGGCGAAGAAGACGACGCAGCGATCTAAAACTTCACCGGGTGGCGCAGCGCGTACCTGGCCTGTACAACCCGTCGGCCTGCACAAGCGCAGCGCCGCCAGGCCAAAAAAAGCCCCTCTTCTGAGGGGCTTTTGCATTACAGCACTTTATGCGGGCCGAAACATTCGTAGTGAATGTTGTCTTTGTTCACGCCCAGCTCAAGGAGTTGCTGGGCGGCAAACTGCATAAACACCACCGGACCACAGACATAGAACTGCATATCCGGGGCGCTGAACAGCGCTTTATAGTGGCCTAAATTCATCAGGCCTTCGCTGCCAAACAGCGCCAGGGCACGATCGTTGTCGCTCGGCTGACGATACCAGGTGTGCGCATTAAAGTTCGCCAGATCGGCGGCAATGGTTTTAACCTCATCGTCAAACGCATGCACATCGCCATTTTCAGCCGCATGGAACCAGTTTACCTGCGCGTTATGCTGCGATTTCGCCAGCGTATCCAGCATCGCCAGCATTGGGGTCTGACCGACCCCGGCAGAGATCAGCGTCACCGGCGTAGTAGATTCCACCGCCATAAAGAAATCGCCTGCTGGCGCTGCCAGATGCACCACATCACCGACGTTGGCTTTGTCATGCAGCCAGGTAGAAACCTGACCGCCTTCTTCGCGTTTCACCGCAATACGATAGCCTTTGCCGTTTGGCTTGCGGGTCAGGGAGTACTGACGGATCTCCTGATGCGGGAAGCCTTCCGGCTTCAGCCACACGCCCAGATACTGGCCCGGCTGGTAGTCGGCAACCGGCTTGCCGTCGACTGGCTCGAATTCAAAGCTGGTGATAAGCGCGCTGCGCGGGGTTTTTTCTACGATACGGAAGGCGCGGGTGCCTTCCCAGCCGCCATTCTTACTGGCGTGCTCACTGTAAATCTCTGCTTCCCGGTTGATAAAGACGTTAGCTAGCACGCCGTAGGCTTTGCCCCACGCATCCAGCACTTCCTGACCCGGGCTGAACATCTCATCCAGGGTAGCCAGCAGGTGACTGCCAACGATGTTGTACTGCTCCGGTTTGATCTGGAAGCTGGTGTGTTTCTGGGCGATTTTTTCCACCGCTGGCAGCAGCGCCGGCAGATTCTCAATGTTGCTGGCGTAGGCGGCGATGGCGTTAAACAACGCTTCACGCTGATCGCCGTTACGCTGGTTGCTCATGTTGAAAATCTCTTTAAGCTCCGGGTTGTGCGCGAACATGCGATCGTAGAAATGGGCGGTGAGTTTAGGTCCGGTTTCGACCAGCAGGGGAATAGTGGCTTTAACGGTAGCGATGGTTTGGGCGTCTAACATAGCAGCTTCCTTCAAATGTTACTTTAATGATGTATTTTATATGCATCTTATAGAAAATAACCCTGCGTTGTAAATGGTTCTTTGCAACATGAATTAGCTGCATCACAAACCTGAAAAGAAATCCGCTTTACAAGGGGAGTGCGTTATTCCTCAAACCCTTGCGTGGCGGGTAGGTAAACGTTTGCGTAAAATCGTTTGTCAAGACCTGTTATCACTCTGCTAATCAGTTATACTGTTGCCCGTCGTCCAACTGGACCGCCTTTTTTCAGGCAAAAATTTACTTGTTAGCTGAGTCAGGAGATGCGGATGTTAAAGCGTGAAATGAACATTGCCGATTATGATGCCGAACTGTGGCAGGCTATGGAGCAGGAAAAAGTACGTCAGGAAGAGCACATCGAACTGATCGCCTCCGAAAACTACACCAGCCCGCGCGTTATGCAGGCGCAGGGTTCTCAGCTGACCAACAAATACGCTGAAGGTTACCCGGGCAAGCGCTACTACGGCGGTTGCGAGTACGTTGATATCGTTGAACAGCTGGCGATTGACCGTGCTAAAGAGCTGTTTGGCGCAGACTACGCGAACGTCCAGCCGCACTCTGGCTCTCAGGCTAACTTCGCTGTTTACACCGCGCTGCTGCAGCCGGGCGATACCGTGCTGGGTATGAACCTGGCGCAGGGCGGCCACCTGACTCACGGCTCCCCGGTTAACTTCTCCGGCAAGCTGTACAACATCATCCCTTACGGTATCGATGAGTCCGGTAAAATCGACTACGAAGACATGGCGAAGCAGGCCAAAGAGCACAAACCGAAGATGATCATCGGTGGCTTCTCTGCTTACTCCGGTGTGGTTGACTGGGCAAAAATGCGTGAAATCGCCGACAGCATCGGTGCTTACCTGTTTGTGGACATGGCGCACGTTGCCGGTCTGATTGCCGCAGGCGTTTACCCGAACCCGGTTCCACACGCGCACGTCGTTACCACTACCACCCACAAAACCCTGGCGGGTCCACGCGGTGGCCTGATCCTGGCGAAGGGCGGTGACGAAGAGCTGTATAAAAAACTGAACTCCGCAGTCTTCCCAAGCGCGCAGGGCGGCCCACTGATGCACGTCATCGCCGCGAAAGCTGTGGCGCTGAAAGAAGCGATGGAGCCTGAGTTCAAAGTTTACCAGCAGCAGGTTGCTAAGAACGCCAAAGCGATGGTGGAAGTGTTCCTGAACCGTGGCTACAAAGTGGTCTCCGGCGGGACGGAAAACCACCTGTTCCTGCTGGATCTGGTTGATAAAAACCTGACCGGTAAAGAAGCTGACGCTGCCCTGGGCCGCGCCAACATCACCGTCAACAAAAACAGCGTACCAAACGATCCGAAGAGTCCGTTCGTGACCTCCGGTATCCGTATCGGTTCTCCGGCTGTTACTCGCCGCGGCTTTAAAGAAGCGGAAGTGAAAGAGCTGGCTGGCTGGATGTGTGACGTGCTGGACAACATCAATGACGAAGCCGTTATCGAACGCGTGAAAGCCAAAGTGCTGGATATCTGCGCGCGCTTCCCGGTTTACGCATAAGTCTGCCCCGCAGAATAAAGGCCGCGTATGCGGCCTTTTTTTATGGCTAACGTCGGTCGATGGAGATGGCGCCTGGCCCGGCGACCGCCAACAGCAGAAAACCGCCAGCAATACTGATGTTCTTAAAGAAGTTAATCATATTCGGCATTACCGCATCGCCACTCATATCCCAGTAGTGGTGACCAATCACCGCCGTACCCAGGGTATAAAAGACAAACAGCACGGCCAGCGGGCGGGTAAAAAAGCCGAGCACGATCAGAATGGCGGCGGGCACTTCCATGATCACCGCCACGATGGCCGCCAGCATCGGCATCGGGGCGCCCAGCTTCGCCATGTATTGCACCGTGCCGTCGAAACCGAACATCTTTGGCACACCGAATATAATAAACAGCAGGATGAGGGTGAGACGGGCGATCAACAGAATCAGCGCCCGGGACTGACCAAAATCGAAATACCGTAAACTGTTCATGGCAGGCTCGCTATGCAGGGCATTTATCTTAAAGCTAATACACAAAATGCCGCCCCGCCATTCAGCTTTCCCTCATAAATCAGGCATTAGGGTGATTTAAATTTGCCTGACTGCGGCATGTGCCCGTTAGCCTGCCTCCGGTGTATCTTCCACCAATAAATAACCGGTGCCGATGATCTGTCGCTACCGCAGTAACCCGCGGGGCGACGGGTTGCAGGAGCGCTTTTTCCTTATCCACGAGCAGCCGTGGCAGGGATGAAAGCGATAGCACGGTGGAGATTTTCGTCGCGAGCATCGCCAGCACCTGTTAATCAACTGTTAATACCCGCTTGCGCCAGCCTGTTTTTACCGCCAGACTATCGCCTCCAAAACGGGAGGGATTCATGGTTTTGCATTCCACACGCTGGCTGGCGCTCAGCTACTTCACCTACTTTTTTAGCTACGGTATTTTTCTGCCTTTCTGGAGCGTCTGGCTCAAGGGAATTGGCCTCACCCCGGAGATGATTGGCATTCTGCTTGGCTCGGGCCTGGTGGCGCGTTTTCTCGGTAGTCTGCTTATTGCGCCGCGCGTCAGCGATCCCTCTCTTTTAATCAAAGCCGTACGTGTGCTGGCGCTGCTCACCCTGGTGTTTATGGCCGGTTTCTGGGTCAGCCAGCAGTTTGCCTGGCTGGTGGTGGTGATGGTGGGCTTTAACCTCTTCTTCTCGCCGCTGGTGCCGCTGACCGATGCGCTGGCCAATACCTGGCAGAAGCAGATCACCATGGACTATGGCCGGGTGCGGCTGTGGGGGTCGATTGCCTTTGTGATTGGCTCGGCGCTGGTGGGTAAGCTCGTCAGCCTGTATGACTACCGGGCCATTCTGGCCCTGTTGAGTATCGGGATCCTGTCGATGCTGCTCGGCATGCTGCTGCGCCCGTCGGTGATGCCGCAGGGCGAGAGCCGTCAGCAGGAGAGTGCAGGCTGGCCGGCATGGCGCTCGCTGGTCGCCCAGAGCTGGCGTTTCCTGGCCTGCGTCTGTCTGCTGCAGGGCGCGCATGCCGCCTACTATGGCTTCAGCGCTATCTACTGGCAGGGCGCCGGGTATTCAGCGTCTGCCGTGGGTTATCTCTGGTCGCTGGGCGTGGTGGCGGAAGTGATCATCTTTGCCCTCAGTAACCGGCTGTTCCGCCGCTTTGGTGCCCGGGATCTGCTCCTGCTCTCTGCCATCTGCGGCGTTGCCCGCTGGGGGATCATGGGCTGGACCACCGAGTTGCCGTGGCTGATTGTCGCGCAGATCCTGCATTGCGGCACCTTTACGGTATGCCACCTGGCGGCGATGCGCTATATCTCGGCGCGTAAAGGCAGCGATGTGATCCGTCTGCAGGCGGTCTACTCCGCCGTGGCGATGGGCGGCAGTATTGCGATCATGACTGTCTTTGCCGGCTTCCTTTACCAGCATCTCGGACACGGGGTCTTCTGGGTGATGGCGCTGGTGGCGCTGCCCGCGGTACTGCTGCGTCCGCGAGTGGCAGCGCACTAAGATTCCAGCATGGCCCGAATATGTTCCTGCTGCTGCGCATTCAACGCCTCGACGGCATGGATGAGCGGCGGCGAGAACAGGGGCAGGGCGGTGGTATAGGGTGTAACCACCAGGGCGGCCTCGCGCGGGGCGCCCTCCTTCTGGAAGGACTGTAACGTCACATAGCGAATGTTCAGCGGCAGCAGGGTCAACTCCCGCAGTTGCTGTTCAATCAGCTCCTCGCAGGCTTTATCTTCCCCGGTCAGTAACACCACCTGCTTTTCATGCAGATCGCTCTCCTGCATCAGCCAGGCGCCAAAGATCACCGCCACCAGGCTCGACTCCTCCTCAGAGAACTGCAGGCCAAACTCCGCTTCCAGCTCGAACAGCACCTCCCGGGTGGTACGCATCAGGCGGGGATAGAGACGGTGGATCTCCTCAGGCAGGCTGTTGTCGATGCCGATACCAAACAGCGAGCGGTCCAGGGCTTGCGCAATATGAACATAAAGCTGATCGATCAGCCCTTGTTCATCGCTGAACTGCATCCCGGTTTGTCCACGAAAGCGGGCAACCATACGGGCAATCGTGCGGCGCAGACGGTCATCTTCCTGATGCGCATCGCGCAGGGGATCGGGTGTGCGGAGCATCATAAACAGCAGCGCCAGAAAGGGGTGTTCATCGGCGTGGGGGACCTGCGCCACGCGACGCTGCCAGTGACGCACAATCTCCTGCGCCATCAGGTATTCATTGCGCGACTGGGTCCAGTTGCGCTGAACCACTGAAAACTCGGGGCTCAGGCCCAGATGGTGCTGGAGCAGGCAGTACTGCAGATAGAGCTGCAAAAACTGCGTATCCCGGCATTCGAACTGACGCTGCAGACGGCGCGAGCAAAAATTAATCAGTGCCCGCAGATTGGTATCGTCATATAAAGTGCGGGCGATGCCGAGCTGTTTTAGCGCGATCTTCAGAGATGGGGTAAACTGCTGCGCGATGAAGTGGGGGCAGAGGCGTAACGCCCGGCGCAACCAGTGCAGCAGGCATAAACGTTGGTTCAGGTGGCTACCTTCAAGCAGGTAGCAGCCATCATGCTGTGTCGCAATGTCGAGCTGGTGATAGCGCTGGATCTCCATGCGCATCTCGTCGATATCCTGCCGGCAGAGGGCATCATCGACACCATTGATTTCACCGATGCGTTCCAGGGTAGCGCGAAATCCTGGCACATAGAGCATCAACAGAACCTGGCAGCGGCGCTGCGAACTGGAAAGTGCAGATGGCATTTCGAGAGTTGTCATCATCTGTCGGGTTCCAGTTAGGGTGTTTGATAAGAATAGCTAAAGGATGTACCCCGTAGCGCACAATGCCGGGCATTTCCTTCAGGAATGCGGGTGAACATCACAGAATTTTTGACGTGAGGATGAGATGCAAATAGTTAAACGCAGCGCAACAACGCTTTTTTTAGCGGTTTTATCTTTTGCTGCCGCCGCGCACCCTCACAGCTTTATCACCCTGAAAACGCAAATAATGGTGAAAGACAACCAGCTTACCGGGCTGAAGATGCGCTGGGCGATGGATGAACTTACCTCCGCCGATCTGCTTTATGATGCCGGAAACGCAAAGCCGGGGGATGAAATCTGGAAAAAGCTGGCGGCAGAGGTGATGGCCAACGTGCTCGGCCAACACTACTTTACCGAGTTCTGGCATAACGGCGAGAAGGTGAAATTCCTCAACCGGCCCACCCAGTACGGTATGACTCGTCATGAGCATCAGGCGGTGCTGACCTTTATTTTGCCGCTGGCGGAGCCTCAGCCGCTGGCCGGGCAAAAATACACCTTCTCTACCTTCGACCCCTCCTACTACGTCGACATGAGCTACGCCGAGGATGACGATGTCACCCTGCCGGAGGCCGTGCAAAAAAGCTGTTCCGTCAGCGTGGAGACCCCGGAGCCGAGCGATGAGACGCTCAACTTTGCCAGTTCGCTGGATAAAGACGATGCCCCGCCGGAAGACATGGATCTCGGTAAACAGTTTGCCCAGACGGTGAGGTTGCAATGTCAGTAGTTCGCGCGCGCCGCATGTGGGATCTCTGGCCGCTGGCACTGTTTCTGGTGGCAGCGGTATCAGGGGCCGTCTGGTTATGGCAGGCGTGGCCGCAGGTGATGCGGCAGAGCATTCTCTGGCAGCGGGACGTCAATCAGCAGATGAGCGGCTTGCTGAAAGCGGTGGCCGACAATCCGACGGCAGCGGGCGGGTCGCTGCTGATTTTCAGCTTTTTATACGGCGTGCTGCACGCCCTGGGACCGGGCCATGGGAAAATCGTCATTACCACCTGGCTTGCCACTCATCCTTCAAAACTGAAATCGAGTATTGGCATAACCCTGGCCTCCTCTTTATTACAGGGGGGCGTGGCGATCGCATTGGTCGTGGGCGTGTTAACGCTGCTGCAGCTTCCGGCGCGGGATCTGCATATGAGCAGCTTCTGGCTGGAGAAGGGGAGCTATGCCCTGGTGGGCGTGCTGGGGCTGATGCTCTGCTGGCGGGCGTTAAAAAAGCTGCGCATCTTGCTGCGTAAACCCACCTTCAAAGCGTTTACGCCGCATCATGTCCATGACGCACACTGCGGCTGCGGCCATCAACATCTGCCCGGTCCGACGCAGATCCAGCGCGCTAACGACTGGCGTGCACGGACGATGATCGTTCTGTCGATGGGCATGCGGCCCTGCTCCGGGGCGATTATGGTGCTGTTGTTCAGTAAAGTGATTGGCGTGTTCAGCTGGGGCGTGGCCTCGGCGCTGGCGATGGCGGCGGGAACGGGGCTGACGATCTCTTCTCTGGCGTTGCTGGTACACGGTTTTCGTCAACTGGCGGTCAGACTCAGCGGCAATAAAGCGCCGGTGCTGTGGCGTCAGGTCGGGTGGACTACTCTGGCCTTAGCCGGTGGGGTGGTGTTGCTGGTCGCGGCGGTGATGATGTGGATCAGTGCGGTGCCGGTGGGCAGAGGGATGCGGCCGTTTTAATGATGTGAGGGCTGATGCCCTCACATTGCCCCCTTCCACGTTAAGAGGGGAGGGCGTAGGCCCGAATCGCTGCGCGCCATCCGGGCAAGACAAACAGGAATTAACGCTTCAGCGCTTCACTCAGTTCGTCACGCATGTTCGCCAGCATCGCTTTCACAACGCGTGGGTTACCTGCAACGATGTTGCCGGACAGCATGTAGTTGTGGCCGCCAGTGAAATCACACACCAGGGCACCTGCTTCACGGGCGATCAGTTCGCCAGCAGCGAAGTCCCACGGCTTCAGGCCAATTTCAAAGTAACCATCAACGCGGCCAGCGGCAACGTAGGCCAGGTCCAGCGCAGCGGAACCGGAGCGACGGAAGTCAGCGCACTCGGTAAACAGTTTGCCCAGAATTTTCATGTAAGCAGGTGCGTGCTGTTTGGCTTTGAACGGGAAACCGGTCGCCAGGATGGTGCCGTCAAGATCGCGAGCGTTGGTGCCGCGCAGACGGTAGCCATTCAGCTGCGCGCCCTGACCACGGGTCGCGGTGAAGAGTTCGTTACGCATTGGATCGTAAACCACAGCGACTTCAGTACGGCCTTTGATGCGTACGGCGATAGAAACAGAGAAGTGTGGCAGACGTTTAACGAAGTTGGTGGTGCCATCCAGTGGATCAATAACCCATTGAACATCCTGATCTTCGCCTACGTGCTCACCGCTTTCTTCGGTGATGATGGTGTGCTGCGGGTAAGATTTGCGAATGGTTTCGATAATCATCGCTTCTGCGGCTTTATCGACGTTGGTCACAAAATCATTGCTGCCTTTCTGGCTGGTTTCTACGGAATCTGGAGTTTCGTAGTGTTTGGCAATTACATTACCCGCCTTGCGCGCTGCGCGCACGGCGATGGTCAACATAGGATGTTGCATCGGTTACTCTCACTGGATGTTAAAGAACGGGGGATACGAAAACGGCGCAGAGTATAGCAGCGGGATCGGATTCTGTCTCTCGTTTATGATAACATCACCAAATATTGTTCATATCTCAGAAAAACTATGCTGCAAAATATCCGAATCGTGCTGGTCGAGACATCGCATACCGGCAATATGGGCTCCGTGGCCCGTGCTATGAAAACCATGGGCTTAACCAATCTCTGGCTGGTTAACCCGCTGGTCAAACCTGACTCACAGGCCATCGCGCTCGCCGCGGGTGCCAGTGACGTCATTGGCAATGCGCAAATTGTCGATACCCTTGATGAAGCCCTGGCTGGCTGTAGCCTGGTGGTCGGCACCAGTGCGCGTTCGCGCACCCTGCCGTGGCCGATGCTCGATCCGCGTGAATGCGGGCTGAAAAGCATTGCCGAAGGTCAGCATGCGCCGGTGGCGCTGGTGTTTGGCCGTGAGCGCGTGGGTCTGACGAACGATGAACTGCAGAAGTGTCATTATCATGTCGCCATTGCCGCTAACCCGGAGTACAGCTCGCTGAACCTGGCGATGGCCGTGCAGGTGATCGCCTACGAAGTGCGGATGGCGTGGCTGGCCACCCAGGAAAAAGAGACGTACGCTGCACCGGAAGAGACGCCGTACCCGCTGGTGGACGATCTGGAGCGTTTCTATGGTCATCTGGAGCAGACCCTGCTCGCCACCGGCTTTATTCGCGCTGGCCATCCAGGGCAGGTGATGAACCGACTGCGCCGCCTCTTTACCCGTGCTCGCCCGGAAAGCCAGGAACTGAACATCCTGCGCGGTATTCTGGCGTCGATTGAGCAAAAGAATAAAGAGTAAGGCTGATGTCCGGCGGCGCTGCGTTTGTTCGGGCCAACGGATCGTTTGACCGGGTAAGCGAAGCGTTACCCGGCAAAAACTGATGAGCGCACAGAAGGTTAAATACCTGACTAAAACAGTCAAGTAAATAGTTGACCAAATTAGTCGGGAATGTCAGACTTGGCCCTGCTATGCAATACCCCCACTTTACAATAAAAATCCCCGGGCAGGGGCGAGTTTGAGGTTAAGTAAGACATGAGACTGACATCTAAAGGGCGTTATGCCGTGACCGCGATGCTGGACGTTGCGCTCAACTCCGAATCGGGCCCGGTTCCATTGGCTGATATTTCTGAACGTCAGGGAATCTCCCTCTCTTATCTGGAACAGCTTTTCTCCCGACTGCGTAAAAACGGCCTGGTTTCCAGCGTTCGCGGTCCTGGCGGCGGATATCTGTTAGGTAAAGACGCGGGCAGTATTGCCGTTGGCGAAGTCATTAGCGCGGTTGACGAATCCGTTGACGCGACCCGTTGCCAGGGCAAAGGCGGCTGTCAGGGCGGCGATAAATGCCTGACTCACGCGCTGTGGCGCGATCTGAGCGACCGTCTGACCGGCTTCCTGAATAACATCACCATTGGTGAACTGGTTAACAACCAGGAAGTGCTGGACGTCTCTGGTCGTCAGCACTCGCACGAGTCCCATCGTAATACCCGCGCGCAGGACGCAATCGACGTCAAATTACGCGCCTAATTTGCCCGTTATATTTCGTGCAGCAACTGCGTTGGCCGCACGTGCTGCAACATGAACTATGTAGGGCAAAAATAATAAGATTTCAGAATCAGGCCGGGGCATCGCGCCCCGTGTACTCGGTCGTACATCCAGCCGGTTGCCTGATTCCTTGCATTGAAGCGATGTACGGAGTTTAAAGAGCAATGAAATTACCTATCTATCTCGATTACTCCGCAACCACGCCGGTGGACCCGCGTGTTGCCGAGAAAATGATGCAGTGTCTGACCCTGGACGGAAACTTTGGTAACCCGGCCTCCCGTTCACACCGTTTTGGCTGGCATGCTGAAGAGGCGGTAGATATCGCCCGTAATCAGATTGCCGAGCTGGTTGGCGCTGACCCGCGTGAGATTGTTTTCACCTCCGGTGCGACCGAATCCGATAACCTGGCGATCAAAGGTGCAGCCAATTTCTATCAGAAAAAAGGCAAGCACATCATCACCAGCAAAACCGAACACAAAGCCGTGCTGGACACCTGTCGTCAGCTCGAGCGTGAAGGGTTTGAAGTGACTTACCTGGCGCCTCAGCGCAACGGTATCATCGACCTGAAAGAGCTTGAAGCGGCAATGCGTGATGACACCATTCTGGTCTCCATCATGCACGTTAACAACGAAATCGGCGTGGTGCAGGATATCGCCACTATCGGCGAGCTGTGCCGTGCACGCGGTATCATCTACCACGTTGATGCGACCCAGAGCGTGGGCAAACTGCCTATCGACCTGAGCCAGCTGAAAGTAGACCTGATGTCCTTCTCCGGCCACAAAATCTATGGCCCGAAAGGCATTGGCGCGCTGTATGTGCGTCGTAAGCCACGTATCCGTATCGAATCCCAGATGCACGGCGGCGGTCACGAGCGCGGTATGCGTTCCGGTACGCTGCCTGTTCACCAGATCGTGGGTATGGGTGAAGCCTACCGTATCGCCAAAGAAGAGATGGAAACCGAGATGGCGCGCCTGCGTACGCTGCGCAACCGTCTGTGGGAAGGGGTGAAAGATATGGAAGAGGTCTACCTGAACGGCGATCTCGAGCAGGGCGCACCGAACATTCTGAACGTCAGCTTCAACTATGTTGAAGGCGAGTCGCTGATCATGGCCCTGAAAGATCTGGCCGTCTCTTCCGGTTCTGCGTGTACTTCCGCAAGCCTCGAGCCGTCCTACGTGCTGCGCGCACTGGGCATGACCGACGAACTGGCACACAGCTCTATCCGTTTCTCTTTAGGTCGTTTTACTACCGATGAAGAGATTGACTACACCATCAAACTGGTTCGCAACTCCATTGGCCGTCTGCGTGACCTTTCTCCACTGTGGGAAATGTTCAAAGAAGGCGTGGATCTGAACAGCATTGAATGGTCACATCACTAATCGGTTTGTAAGGAGAATTCAACATGGCATACAGCGAAAAAGTTATCGATCATTACGAGAATCCACGTAACGTGGGTTCTTTCGACAACAGCGACGACAGCGTAGGCAGCGGCATGGTGGGTGCACCGGCCTGTGGCGACGTGATGAAGTTGCAGATTAAAGTCAACAATGAAGGTATCATTGAAGACGCGCGCTTCAAGACCTACGGTTGCGGTTCCGCAATCGCCTCCAGCTCCCTGGTCACCGAGTGGGTGAAGGGTAAATCTCTGGACGAAGCGCAGGCAATTAAAAATACCGATATTGCTGACGAACTCGAACTGCCGCCGGTGAAAATTCACTGCTCTATCCTGGCGGAAGATGCGATTAAAGCCGCAATTGCGGATTACAAAAGCAAACGTGACGCAAAATAATTAGTTGAGGTTGTTATGTCGATTACCCTTAGCGACAGCGCTGCCGCGCGAGTAAGCTCCTTCCTGGCAAACCGTGGCAAAGGCTTCGGCCTGCGACTGGGTGTACGCACCTCCGGCTGTTCCGGTATGGCGTATGTACTGGAATTTGTTGACGAACCTGCGGTGGACGATACCGTATTCGAAGACAAAGGCGTGAAGGTAGTGGTCGATGGTAAAAGCCTGCAGTTCCTGAATGGCACTCAGCTGGACTTTGTAAAAGAAGGCCTGAACGAAGGGTTTAAATTCACTAACCCGAACGTTAAAGACGAGTGCGGCTGCGGCGAAAGCTTCCACGTTTAATTGCGTATCACCTGCTAACCCCACCGCAGCCAGGCTGTGTGTGGGGTTTGCTTTAATCAGCTAACCCTGAGATTGTTATGGATTACTTCACCCTCTTTGGGTTACCAGCCGGGTATGAAATTGATACTCAGGCGCTGGCGGCCCGTTTCCAGGATCTGCAACGTCAGTATCATCCGGATAAATTCGCCAGCGGCACGCAGGCGGAACAACTGGCGGCGGTGCAGCACTCTGCGACCATCAATCAGGCGTGGCAAACCCTGCGCAATCCGCTGAGCCGGGCAGAATATCTGCTCTCGCGCCACGGTTTTGATCTCGCCAGTGAGCAACACACCGTTCGCGACACCGCCTTCCTGATGGAACAGCTGGAACTGCGCGAAGAGCTGGATGAGATCGAACAGGCGAAAGACGAAGCCCGTCTTGAGCGCTTTATTACGCGCGTTAAAGGCATGTTCGATACCCGCCATCAGCAGATGGTTGACCAATTGAATAACGAGACGTGGGACGTAGCGGCCGACACTGTGCGCAAGCTGCGTTTTCTCGATAAACTGCGAAGCAGTGCTGAACAACTCGAAGAAAAGCTGCTCGATTTTTAATTTCGGAAGCAATTATGGCCTTATTACAAATTAGTGAGCCGGGCTTAAGTGCCGCGCCGCACCAGCGTCGTCTGGCGGTAGGCATCGACTTAGGCACCACCAACTCGCTGGTAGCGACCGTACGCAGCGGCCAGGCTAAGACGCTGGCGGATGCGCACGGCCAACACCTGCTGCCATCTGTGGTCCACTATCAGCCCCAGGGCCACAGCGTGGGCTATGACGCCCGTGCCAACGCGGCACAAGATCCGGCCAACACCATCAGTTCGGTAAAACGCATGATGGGCCGCTCGCTGGCTGACATCCAGAGCCGTTACCCGCATCTGCCGTATCAGCTGCAGGCCAGTGAAAACGGCCTGCCGATGATCGCCACCACCGCCGGTCTGTTAAATCCGATCCGTGTTTCCGCCGATATCCTCAAGGCGCTGGCCGCCCGCGCGACCGCGACGCTGGAAGGTGAGCTGGATGGCGTAGTGATCACCGTTCCGGCCTATTTCGATGACGCTCAGCGTCAGGGCACCAAAGACGCGGCGCGTCTGGCGGGCCTCCACGTGCTGCGCCTGCTCAATGAGCCGACCGCTGCTGCCATTGCCTACGGCCTCGACTCCGGTCAGGAAGGGGTGATTGCGGTTTACGATCTCGGCGGCGGCACCTTTGATATCTCTATCCTGCGCCTGAGCCGCGGCGTGTTTGAAGTGCTGGCCACCGGCGGGGATTCCGCGCTGGGTGGGGATGACTTCGACCACCTGCTGGCGGACTACATTCGCGAGCAGGCGGGGATTACCGATCGCAGCGATGCGCGCGTACAGCGTGAACTGCTGGATGCGGCGATCGACGCCAAAATTGCGCTGAGCGATGCGCAGACGGTTACCGTAAATGTTGCTGGCTGGCAGGGTGAAATTACCCGCGACCAGTTCAGCGATCTGATTGCCCCGCTGGTGAAACGCACTCTGCTGGCCTGCCGTCGCGCGCTGAAAGATGCGGGCGTCGAGGCAGAAGAGGTGCTGGACGTGGTTATGGTCGGCGGTTCGACCCGCGTGCCGCTGGTGCGCGAGCGTGTGGGCGAATTCTTTGGCCGCACGCCGCTTACCTCCATCGACCCGGACAAAGTGGTTGCCGTAGGCGCCGCAATCCAGGCTGATATCCTGGTCGGCAACAAGCCGGACAGCGAAATGCTGCTGCTGGACGTGATCCCGCTGTCCCTTGGTTTAGAAACCATGGGTGGTCTGGTGGAGAAAGTGATCCCGCGTAACACCACCATTCCGGTGGCGCGCGCACAGGAGTTCACCACCTTTAAAGACGGCCAGACGGCGATGTCGATCCACGTGTTGCAGGGCGAGCGCGAGCTGGTCCAGGACTGTCGTTCACTGGCGCGTTTTGCGCTGCGCGGCATTCCGGCGCTTCCTGCGGGTGGGGCGCATATCCGCGTGACCTTCCAGGTGGATGCCGACGGCCTGCTGAGCGTCACGGCGATGGAAAAATCGACCGGTGTCGAATCCTCCATTCAGGTGAAGCCGTCCTACGGTCTGACCGATGGCGAAATCGCCACCATGATTCAGGACTCAATGAGCTACGCCGAGCAGGATGTGAAGGCGCGTATGCTGGCCGAACAGAAAGTCGAAGCCGCACGCGTGCTGGAAAGCCTGAATAGCGCACTCACTGCTGATGCCGCGCTGCTAAGCGCCGCTGAACGTCAGGCCATTGACGATGCCGTCGCGCAACTGGGCGCGGTCGCAGAAGGCAATGACGCTGACGCTATAGAACAAGCCATTAAAAACGTTGATAAACAAACCCAGGAGTTCGCCGCTCGCCGTATGGATCAGTCAGTCCGTACCGCGCTGAAAGGCCACTCCGTGGACGAGGTTTAATATGCCAAAGATTGTTTTTTTGCCACATGCGGACCTTTGTCCCGATGGCGCCGTTCTGGAAGCTGAGACTGGCGAAACTATCCTTAACGTTGCCCTGCGTCACGGCATCGAAGTGGAACACGCCTGTGAAAAATCCTGTGCCTGCACGACTTGCCACTGCATCGTTCGCGAGGGGTTTGACTCCCTGGCGGAGAGCACAGAAGATGAAGACGACATGCTCGATAAAGCATGGGGTCTGGAGCCGGAAAGCCGTCTGAGCTGTCAGGCGCGCGTCACCGATGAAGATCTGGTGGTCGAACTTCCGCGTTATACTCTCAACCACGCACGCGAGCATTAATATGGGACTGAAGTGGACAGACAGCCGTGAAATCGGCGAGGCGCTGTATGACGCCAACCCGGATCTCGATCCGAAGACCGTACGCTTCACCGATATGCATCAGTGGATTTGCGATCTGGAAGAGTTTGACGACGATCCCAACGCATCCAATGAAAAAATTCTGGAGGCGATTCTGTTAGTCTGGTTAGATGAAGCAGAATAATTTCCACGTCATGCTTCACGTTGCCGATGCGTTGGCTGCGCTTGTTCACCCCAGTCACAGAGTTATCTCTGCTCCTGGGGATTCACTCGCTTGCCGCGTTACTCGGCCTGCGCCTCGCCCATTCGGGGCCAGCGCAAGCGCTGTTCAAAACGCCAGAGCGTTTTGTCCCGCAACGCGAATCATTTAGTGGAAAGAGACTCTATGGGCTGCCTTCAGGCGGCCCGTTTGCTAATAAGGATAAATAAAAATGACCGAAGCGATGAAGATTACGCTCTCTACTCAGCCAGCCGATGCGCGCTGGGGTGAAAAAGCGACTTACAGCATCAATAATGACGGCATTACCCTGCACCTTAACGGCAGCGACGATTTAGGTCTGATTCAGCGCGCGGCCCGTAAAATCGACGGTCTGGGTATCAAGCACGTTACCCTCGATGGCGAAGGCTGGGATGTGGATCGCAGCTGGGCATTTTCGTCGGGCTACAAAGGCCCAAAAGGTACCCGCAAAATTGAGTGGGCTAACCTTGATGCGGCAGCGCAAAAAGAGCTGACCAGCCGTCTCACCATTATTGACTGGGTGCGCGACACCATCAACGCCCCGGCGGAAGAGTTAGGCCCGGAGCAGCTGGCGCAGCGTGCAGTGGATCTGCTGAACAACGTGGCAGGCGATAACGTCTCTTACCGCATCACCAAAGGTGAAGATCTGCGCGAGCAGAACTACATGGGCATTCACACCGTCGGTCGCGGCTCTGAGCGCCCACCGGTTCTGCTGGCCCTGGATTACAACCCAACCGGCGATAAAGCGGCCCCTGTCTTCGCCTGCCTGGTCGGGAAAGGCATCACCTTCGATACCGGCGGTTACAGCCTGAAGCAGAGCGCGTTCATGGACTCAATGAAGTCCGATATGGGCGGCGCGGCCACCATTACCGGCGCACTGGCCTTTGCCATCACCCGTGGTCTGAACAAGCGCGTGAAGCTGTATCTGTGCTGCGCCGACAACATGGTGAGCGGTAACGCCTTTAAGCTGGGCGACATCATCCGCTACCGCAACGGCAAAAACGTCGAAGTGATGAACACCGACGCCGAAGGCCGTCTGGTGTTGGCCGATGGCCTGATTGACGCCTGTGCGCAGAAACCAGAGCTGATCATCGATATGGCGACCCTGACCGGGGCCGCGAAAACCGCGCTGGGCAACGATTATCACGCGCTGTTCAGCTTCGACGACAAGCTGGCGAACCGCCTGCTGGCAAGTGCTGCCGCCGAGAACGAGCCGTTCTGGCGTCTGCCGCTGGCTGAGTTCCACCGCAACCAGTTGCCGTCAAACTTTGCCGAACTGAATAACACCGCCAGCGCGGCTTACCCGGCAGGCGCAAGCACCGCCGCCGGTTTCCTGTCGCACTTCGTTGAAAACTATCGCGAAGGCTGGCTGCACATCGACTGCTCCGCGACCTACCGTAAAGCAGCGGTCGAGCAGTGGTCTGCCGGCGCTACCGGTCTGGGCGTACGTACCATTGCGAACCTGCTGACGGCTGAGTAACTTTTTCCCCCTCAACCCAGCCCTCTCCCTGTAGGGGAGAGGGTGTCCATATTCCCTCTTGCCTCTGGAAGAGGGTTTGGGTGAGGGGCAAATGCACCATCTGGAACTTTTATGTCAGAAACCAAAAACGAATTAGAAACTCTGCTGGAGAAAGCGGCCACCGAGCCAGCCCATCGTCCGGCCTTTTTCCGCACGCTGCTGGAGTCCACCGTCTGGGTGCCCGGCACCGCCGCGGAAGGTGAGCAGGTTGTTGAGGACAGCGCGCTGGATCTGCTGCACTGGGAAAAAGATGACGGCACTTCGGTGATCCCGTTCTTCTCCTCGCTGGCGGCCTTGCAGGAAGCAGTGGAAGATGAGCAGGCGTTCGTGGTGATGCCGGTACGCACGCTGTTTGAGATGACGCTGGGCGAAACCCTGTTCCTGAACGCCAAACTGCCGACCGGAAAAGAGTTCACCCCGCGCGAAATCAGTCATCTGATTGGCGAGGAGGGCAACCCGCTCAGTACCCAGGAGGTGCTGGAAGGCGGTGAGTCGCTGCTGCTGTCGGAAGTGGCCGAGCCACCGGCGCAGATGATCGACTCCCTGACCACCCTTTTCCAAACCATCAAACCCGTCAAACGCGCGTTTCTCTGCTCCATCAAAGAGCAGGCTGACGAACAGCCAGTGTTGCTGATTGGCATCGAGGCGGATGGTGAGATCGACGATATCATTCAGGCCGCGGGCAGCGTCGCGACTGACACCCTGCCGGGCGACGAGCCGATCGATATCTGCCGGGTAGTCAAAGGGGAGAAGGGCATTAGCCACTTTATCACCGAACACATCACGCCGTTCTACGAACGCCGCTGGGGTGGCTTCCTGCGCGATTTCAAAAACAACCGTATTATCTGAATCCTTGCGGGGTGAGCACTCACCCCGTTGCTTCCAGCAGCAGTAAATCCATCAGCAGCACCAGGTTCGACTCAAACGACGTCACCCCTGCGGCTTCGGCGGCGAAATGCACCGCTTCGTCGTACAAGGCAAAATGTAGATCCGCCATCCCCGCCAGGGTGTTCGCGGAGGCGCGGGTAAAGGCCACTACCGTCATTCCCACGTTCTGCGCGATACGCGCCTTATCCAGCACCTGCTCTGTTTCCCCACTGCGCGAGACCGCGATGAAGACCTGATAGCGCGAGGCATTACTGAGGAAAATGTTGCGGCTGTCGCCCGGGCCAGAGATAAACGCCGTCTTGCCCAGTACCTGCAGTTTTTTGGTCAGGTACTCGGCAAAAAGATAGGAAAAGCCCGCGCCATAAAGAAAGAAGCTCTCTTTTTCCCGCAGCAGTTCAGCAAAGCGGCGACGTTTTTCCGGCGTCGCCCACTGAAAGGTCTGCTGGTAGTTGGCGATGAACTGATTAAACAGCACCGGTAATTCTGCCGTCTGGCTGGCTTCAGCCGCAATGTGCGGCGTATCGCTCAACAGCTGCTTGCAGTGCCAGGTGAACTCGCTGAAACCGCTGAACCCCAGCTTGCGGCACAGGCGCATGATGGTGGCGGTGGAGACGAACGTGGCCTGCGCCAGCTCTCGCACCCGGATGTGGCCCACCAGCAGCGGATGCTCGGTGAGGTGGGCCAGCACGCGATACTCTGTGCGGGTCAGAGACTCCCCGCGCGTTAACAATGTCGCGAGACGGTTATCCATTACTGTGACGGTTCAACCGGCAGATCGTCCCGCGCACCCCATTCACTCCACGCACCGTCATAGAGCGTGACGTCGGTTTTGCCGAGGGTCGCCAGCGCCAGAATGACCACACAGGCGGTGACGCCGGAGCCACAGCTGGCGACGATCGGCTGATGCAGATCCACACCCTGACGCGAGAAAATCTCACGCAGCTCGTCGGTGGTTTTCAGCTCACCTTCAAACACCAAATCGCCCCAGGGCACATTAAGCGCGCCGGGGATATGGCCGCGCTTGAGGCCTGGCCGCGGTTCGTCGGCCTCGGCGTTGAAGCGCGGGGCAGGGCGAGCATCGACAATCTGTGCGGTCTGCTCGTGGCTTGCCAGCAGCACGTCGGTAACACGCTTGATAGCCCCGGCGTCGAAGCTGGCTTCAAAATCGCCGTCTGGCAGGGAGACGTCGCCCTGCTGAAGCGGCAACTCAGCCCGCTGCCAGCCGGCAAGACCGCCCGCCAGGATCGATACCTTTTCGACGCCAAAGGTTTTCAGCATCCACCAGGCGCGGGGGGCAGAGAAGAGATTCCCTTCATCGTAAATAACCAGATGCTTATCATGGCTGACGCCCAGCTCGCGCATGGCAACGGCAAAGGCTTCCGGGCGCGGCATCATATGCGGCAGGGGAGAGGTGTGATCGGAGAGGGCTTCAATATCAAAAAATACCGCCCCTGGCAGATGCCCGGCGCGGTATTCCGCGGGAACGTCACGATGCTCCTGACCCGGCGGCGCCATACGCGCGTCGAGGATCTGAACTTCAGGGTCATCACTGTGCTCAATCAGCCAGTCGGCTGCGACAAAATACGAGGTGGACATGGTTGCCTCCATTAATGAATCCATTGATGGATTGTCGGTGTTTTTTCTGACCCCGACAAGCGGACCACGTTCAACTCGCGAGCAAGCCCTTATTTTTTCACTGCTTCCCCATCCTGCCACGCTTTTTGCAGCGCCGGCCAGTAGGCCTGGTTGGCTTCAATCATCTCATCCAGAATCGCTTTGGCATGCTCCATCGTCGGCACGGTGCGGTTGAGGGTAAACGCCTGCAACGCTTTTTCGTAACTGCCTTCGATGGTGGCTTCGACCAGTAACTGCTCCGAGGCCAGCTGCTGTTGCAGCAGGGTCTGGTGGAACAGCGGCACCCGGCCAATGCGGATCGGCTCTGGTCCCTCGCTGGTGATATACGCTGGCACCTCGACCATCGCGTCATACGGCAGGTTGACGATCGCCCCCCGGTTTTCCACCATCACCAGATGGCGCTGACGCAGGTTAAACGCCAGTGAGCGGGCCACATCCACAATAAACTCGCCATGAACGCCCACATGGAACGCATCCGGCAGGATCCCGGTCTGTTTATACTCCTCGGCGGCGGCAAACAGTTTTTTCTCACGACCGTTCATCACTTCGTTGGCGCGGGTATAGTCCGGGTTCTGGTGCTCCACAATCTGATTCGGCATCAGGTAGTACTGCAGATACGGGTTCGGCAGATACTCGGGGAAGTTATCCATGATCGGCTTAATGTTGCGCCAGGTTTTCACCCACGACGGATCCGAGTGCTGCGGGTCGGTTTTGGCTGCATCTTCGGTCAGCAGGCCAAATTTGGCGACATGGCGGCGCACCTCCGGCAATTTATCCTCGCCATCCACCAGTATCCGGGTAAACCAGCCGAAGTGGTTAAGGCCAAAGTAATCCACCTCCAGCTTGTGGCGATCCACACCCAGAATGGCCCCTATGTTACGCATGGCTGCGACCGGCATATCGCAAATATTCAGCACCCGGGCTTCTGGCCGCAGGCGGCGCACACCCTCGGCGACGATGGCCGCCGGGTTAGAGTAGTTAACGATCCACGCTTTTTCGTGGGCATAACGATCAACCATGTCGATCAGCTCAACCATTGGCAGGATGGTGCGCAAACCGTACGCCAGCCCGCCCGGGCCGCAGGTCTCCTGGCCGACAACGCCGTGACGCAGGGGGATCTTCTCATCCTGCTCGCGCATTTTGTACTGACCGACACGCATCTGGGCGAAGACGAAATGGGCACCGCTAAAGGCCACTTCCGGGTCGCTGGTGACGATAAATTTAATGCTCTGACTGTGATCGCGAATCACCTTCTCCACCACAGGCGCGATGGTGTTTTGCCGCGCGTCATCAATGTCGTAGAGGCGAATTTCCGCCAGCGGGAATTTGTCCAGCTGCACCATCAGGCTTTTCACAATCCCTGGCGTATAGGTGCTGCCACCACCGGCGATAGAGAGAATAAATGGGGGTGTAATCATGTTTATCTCCTTCAGAGAACCGTCTCGACCGCTTCTCGCATTTTTTTGACATGCAGCCCGTAGACCACCTGAACGTTATTACCTTGCTTGATAATGCCTTTCGCGCCCGTCGCCTTGAGCCGCGGCTCGTCTATGATGGCGACATCTTTCACCGTGACGCGCAGGCGGGTGTAGCAGTTGTCCACCACTTCAATATTTTCGCGACCGCCGAGGCCAACGATAATCGCCTCGCCCAGTCCATCATTACTGCCTTTCGCCTGGTACTCCTGCTTGCTGTACAGACGGGTCTCCTGATCCTCTTCTTCGCGCCCTGGGGTCTTCATGCGGAAATGCAGGATCAGGAAGCGGAAGACCACGAAGTAGAGAACGAACATGATCAGCCCGACCAGGATGTACATCGGCCAGTTGGATTTTTCAGTGCCCAGCGGCAGGTTATAAAGAATGAAATCGATAATGCCGTTGGCCCCGATGGCGTGAACGCCCAGCAGATAAAAGAGCATCATGCCGATCCCGGTCAGCACCGCGTGCACCACAAACAGCAGCGGGGCGACGAACAGGAAAGAGAATTCAATTGGCTCGGTCACGCCGACCAGCAGAGAGGTGAGCGCCGCCGGGATCAGAATCGCTTTCGCCGCGGCTTTACGCTCCGGTTTCGCCGTCATGTACATCGCCAGCGCGGCGGCAGGCAGGCCAAACATTTTGCTGATACCGCGGGCATCCCACACCACGGTTCTGCTGAGCTGCTTCACCTCCGGGCAGGCCATCTCGGCAAAGTAGATATTACGTGCGCCCTGATAGGTTGCGCCGCAGACCTCCTGGGTACCGCCCAGTTCGGTGTAAAGGAACGGGGTATAGACCAGATGGTGCAGGCCGGTCGGCACCAGGATGCGCTCAAGGAAGCCGTAAATCGCCACGCCAAACGCTCCGGAACCTTTAATGGCTAAGGCCATGGCGCTGATCCCGTTCTGGGCAAACGGCCACAGCTCGCTCATCACCACGCCCAGTAGCATAGAGACCGGCAGCATAATAATGGCGACGAAGCAGTGCCCCGAGTAGATGGCCATCGCGCCGTTAAACTGCACCCCGGAATATTTGTTATAGAGGTAGCCCGACAGCGCCCCGGTGAGGATCCCGGCAAACACGCCCATCTCCAGCACCTGTACGCCCAGCACCATGCTTTGTCCGGCCGCTTTCATCTGATCCGCAGGAGCCAGCGCGCCCTGTAAATTCAGGGTCACGTTCATGGCATTAATAAACACCACAAAGGTCACCAGGCCAATCAGTGCCGCGTAACCTTTGTCTCGCGACGCCAGACCAATGGGGATCCCCACGGCAAACACCAGCGCCAGGTTCACCAGCACCGAGACGGCAGATTTTGATATCAGCTGGCCGATACTCTGGATCAGCGGATGGCCCAGGAACGGCAGATACCCGGCAAGAGCACCGTTACCCAGTACGTTACCAAAGGCGATGAACAGACCGACAATAGGCAGGATGAGTACCGGTCCGTACAGCGATTTACCGAAATTTTGTAGGGCGTTCACGGCTCGTTTCATGTCTTTCTCTCTTATTGAACCGCGCACTCAGGGTGCGTCATAGCGTTAAAATTAGCAGGGTAAACGCGGAGTTAGCCAGCTATCTCGTTGTTTTAAAAACAAATGACGTTAAAGGTTACATGTAACCTTACAGGCTGTGATCGCCGTAGCAGCGGGATATCATCTGGCACCAAAATTTTGCGAGGCGTTATCCAAATCCGAAAACGGGTCTTTTGTATTAATGAAACTTGCGCATAATACTTAACCCGACGACGACCAACAGGCCCGCAAGGCCAGGGATAAAGGATGAAACCGTTTCGCCTTGCCGCGCTTTCAGTAGCGCTGCTTACCACCATCACGCTTGTCGGTTGCGATGAAAAGGACGATAAGACCCGTTCTGTCGCACCTGCCACTGCGACCGCTTCCACCTCTACCGCTGATGCTGCACCTGCAAAGCCTGACAACGCCACGCTGGAGAAGCTGGCGGCGCAAAGCGCGGGCAAAGCGTTGACCCTTCTGGATGCGTCAGAAATCCAGCTGGACGGTGCCGCCGCGCTGGTGCTCACCTTCTCTGTGCCGCTGGATCCCAGCCAGGATTTCAGCCGCACGGTGCATGTGGTGGACAAAAAAAGCGGCAAGGTTGACGGGGCATGGGAGCTGGCGCCAAACCTGAAAGAGCTACGCCTGCGTCATCTGGAACCGAACCGCGAGCTACTGGTCACCGTCGAGCGAGACCTGCTGACGCTGAACAAAAACACCTTTGGCAGCGAGGTCGAAAAAGCGATCACCACCCGTGATATCGAACCGAGCGTCGGGTTCGCCAGCCGCGGCTCGCTGCTGCCGGGTAAGGTGGTGGAAGGGCTGCCGGTGATGGCGCTGAACGTCAACAACGTTGATGTGAATTTCTATCGCGTCAAACCTGAGTCACTGGCCGCCTTTGTCAGCCAGTGGGAATACCGCAACTCCCTCACCAACTGGGAATCCGACAACCTGCTGAAAATGGCGGAGCTGGTCTACACCGGCCGTTTTGACCTTAACCCGGCCCGCAATACCCGTGAAAAACTCCTGCTGCCGCTGGCGGATATCAAGCCGTTACAGCAGGCGGGGGTCTATATCGCAGTGATGAATCAGGCCGGGCATTACAACTACAGTAACGCCGCGACCCTCTTTACCCTCAGCGATATTGGGCTTTCCGCCCACCGCTACCATAACCGTCTGGATATCTTTACCCAGAGCCTGGAGAACGGCGCGACACAGTCGGCTGTTGAGGTACTGCTGCTCAACAATAAAGGGCAGACCCTGGCGCAGGCCACCAGCAACGCTGATGGTCATGCGATGCTGCAAACGGACAAAGAGGCCGCGCTGCTCCTCGCCCGCAAAGAGGGGCAGACCACCCTGTTGGATCTCACCCTTCCGGCGCTGGATCTGGCGGAGTTTGCTATCTCCGGCGCGCCCGGCTTTAGTAAGCAGTTCTTTATGTTTGGCCCGCGAGATCTCTATCGCCCGGGTGAAAAGGTGATCCTCAACGGTCTGCTGCGCGACAGCGACGGCAAACCGCTCCCTGACCAGCCGGTGAAGCTGGAAGTGCTACGCCCGGACGGGCAAGTGGCACGCACGGTGGTCAGCCAGCCCGCAAACGGTCTTTACCGCTTTGACTACCCGCTTGAGAGCGGCGCGCAAACCGGGATGTGGCATGTTCGCGCCAGTACGGGTGACAGCCAACATCAGATGTGGGATTTCCACGTCGAAGACTTTATGCCAGAGCGCATGGCGCTCAATATTGCCGGGCAAAAAGTGCCGGTATCCCCGCAGGATCCTGTTGCGTTCAATGTCACGGGTTATTACCTCTACGGTGCACCCGCCAACGGCAACAGCCTGCAAGGACAGCTCTTCCTGCGTCCCTTACGGGAAGCCGTGGCCGCACTGCCGGGCTTCCAGTTCGGGGATATTGCCGAAGAGAACCTGAGCCGCAGCCTTGATGAAGTGCACCTGACCCTCGATGACCAGGGACGCGGACAGGTGAGCAGCGACAGCCAGTGGAAAGAGACTCACTCCCCGCTGCAGGTTGTTTTGCAGGCCAGCCTGCTGGAGTCCGGCGGGCGTCCGGTCACACGGCGCGCTGAGCAGGCCGTCTGGCCCGCAAGTACGCTGCCGGGCATCCGTCCGCAGTTCGCCAGCAAAGCGGTCTATGACTATCGCACCGATACCACCGTCAATCAGCCGATTGTCGAGGAGAACAGCCAGGCCGGGTTTGATATCGTTTACGCCGATGCCAGTGGCGCAAAAAAAGCGGTCTCTGGCTTGCAGGTGCGCCTGATCCGCGAGCGGCGCGACTACTCATGGAACTGGTCCGAGAGTGACGGCTGGCAGTCTCAGTTTGATCAAAAAGACCTGAACGAGGGCGAGCAGGTGCTGGATCTGGCCGCCGACGAGACCGGAAAAGTGAGCTTCCCGGTAGAGTGGGGTTCCTATCGTCTGGAGGTGAAAGCCCCGGATGAAGCGGTCAGCAGTGTGCGCTTCTGGGCAGGTTACAGCTGGCAGGACAACAGTGACGGCACCGGGGCGGCCCGCCCGGACCGGGTGACGATGAAGCTGGACAAACCGACCTATCGCCCTGGCGATACGATTAAACTGCATATCGCTGCCCCGGCGGCAGGGAAAGGCTATGCAATGATCGAATCCAGCGAAGGGCCGTTGTGGTGGAAGGAGATTGATGTGCCGGCCGAGGGGCTGGATATGACCATCCCGGTGGATAAAGCCTGGATACGTCACGATCTCTATCTCTCCACGCTGGTGGTGCGCCCTGGCGATAAATCGAAATCAGCTACGCCAAAACGGGCGGTGGGCCTGTTGCATCTGCCTATGGGCGATGAGAGCCGCCGCCTGGGCATTACGCTGGAAAATCCACAAAAAATGCGCCCGAACCAGACGCTGGCGGTCAAGGTGAAGGCCAGCGTCAAAGAGGGGGCGACCCCACAAAAAATCAATGTGTTGGTTTCGGCGGTGGACAGTGGCGTACTGAACATAACCGATTATGTCACTCCCGATCCCTGGCAGGCGTTCTTTGGTCAGAAGCGCTATGGCGCAGACATTTACGATATCTATGGCCAGGTCATTGAAGGCCAGGGACGCCTGGCGTCACTGCGCTTTGGTGGCGATGGCGATGAACTTAAGCGTGGCGGCAAACCGCCGGTAAATCATGTCACCATCATCGCCCAACAGGCGCAGCCGGTAGAACTGGATGCCAACGGCGAGGGTACCGTTTCGTTACCGATTGGCGACTTTAACGGCGAACTGCGTCTGATGGCTCAGGCCTGGACGGATGATGACTTTGGCAGCAGTGAAAGCAAAGTTGTGGTTGCCGCCCCTGTGATTACCGAGCTGAATACCCCGCGCTTTCTCGCCAGCGGCGATAACGCCAGGCTGACGCTGGATCTGACCAACCTCACTGATAAACCGCAGACCCTTAACGTGGCGTTGACCGCAGGCGGCAACCTGGCACTGAAAGCGCCCCAGCCGCAGCCGGTGCAGCTGGCGGCGGGTGAACGTTCAACACTGTTTATTCCGGTGCGAGCGCTGGATGGCTTTGGCGACGGCGAAATCGCCGCCCAGGTGAGCGGACTGACGCTGCCGGGTGAAACCTTTGCTCCGCAACAGAAAAGCTGGAAAATTGGCGTGCGTCCGGCGTTCCCGGCACAGACGGTCAACAGTGGTACGATGCTCAAGCCGGGTGAAAGCTGGCACGCACCGGAACAGCACCTCGCTGATTTCTCACCGGTGACATTACAGGGGCAGCTTTTGCTCAGCGGCAAGCCGCCGCTCAATCTGGCCCGCTATATTCGTGAGCTGCAGGCCTATCCGTATGGCTGTCTGGAGCAGACTGCCAGCGGCCTGTTCCCGTCGCTCTATACCAATGCCGCCCAACTGAGCGCGCTGGGTATTAAGGGCGACAGCGACGAGAAGCGCCGCGCGGCCATTGAGATCGGCATCTCTCGTCTGCTGCAGATGCAGCGTAACGACGGCGGTTTTGCCCTCTGGGATAAAAACGGTCCAGAAGAGTACTGGCTCACCGCCTACGTCACCGATTTCCTGGTACGTGCGGGCGAGCAGGGTTACAGCGTACCGGTTGACGCCATCAACAATGCCAACAGCCGTCTGCTGCGCTACCTGCAGGATCCGGGCATGATGGCGGTTCGCTACAGCGAGGATACTCAGGCCAGCAAATTCGCCATCCAGGCCTATGCCGCGCTGGTGCTGGCACGCCAGCAGAAAGCGCCTCTCGGGGCATTGCGCGAAATTTGGGAGCGTCGAGCGCAAGCAAAATCGGGCCTGCCGATAATGCAGTTGGGACTGGCGCTGAAGCTGATGGGGGATACGCCGCGCAGCCAGCAGGCCTTGGATCTGGCAATCAAAACGCCGCGCAGCGAGACGCAGGCCTGGATGGCCGATTACGGTAGTCCGCTGCGTGATAACGCAATGATGCTCAGTCTGCTGGAAGAGTACAATTTGCTGCCAGATGCGCAGAACACGCTGTTGAACGCGCTCTCTCAGCAGGCGTTCAGCCAGAGCTGGCTCTCGACTCAGGAGAGCAACGCCCTGTTCCTGGCGGGCCGTTCCCTGCAGACGCTGGCGGGTGACTGGCAGGCGACCACCACCCCTGGCGGGGAGGGGATGCGCGGTAATAAGCCCCAGGTGCAAAACCTGAATGCCGATCAACTTGCTGCCCTGCAGGTCACTAATACCGGCACTGCGCCGCTGTGGGTGCGTCTGGACAGCAGCGGCTATCCGCAATCGGCACCGCAACCTACAGCTAATGTGCTGAAAATTGAACGTCAGTTCCTGGCCACCGACGGCAGCAGTAAATCGCTCTCTTCTTTGAAAAGCGGTGAGCTGGTGCTGGTCTGGCTGGAAGTTACCGCCACGCAGAATGTGCCGGATGCGCTGGTGGTCGATTTACTGCCCGCTGGCCTGGAGCTGGAAAACCAGAACCTCGCCAGCAGCAGTGCCAGCCTGCAGGAGAGCGGGAGTGAAGTGCAAAACCTGCTCAACCAAATGCAACAGGCCGATATTCAGCATATGGAGTTCCGGGACGATCGCTTTGTGGCCGCCGTGCCGGTGAATGAATACCAGCCAGTGACGCTGGTCTATCTGGCACGCGCCGTCACGCCGGGGACCTATACGGTGCCTGTACCGCTGGTGGAGTCAATGTACGTGCCGCAGTGGCGGGCAACAGGTGCGGCCAGCGGCCCGCTGATTGTCGTTCCGTAACGTGCGGTATCGGAAATGGCTACGCTCCCGCTGGCTGTGGCTGGTGGGGGCGTTACTTTTGCTGTGGGCTGGCGTCATCGCAGCCGATCGCCTGTGGCCGCTGCCGCTGCACGAGGTCAACCCTGCCCGGGTGGTGGTGGATGAAAACGGCACTCCGCTGTGGCGGTTTGCCGATCGCGACGGTATCTGGCGCTATCCGGTCACTATCGAAGAGGTCTCGCCGCGCTATCTTGAGGCCCTAATCCAGTATGAAGATCGCTGGTTCTGGGACCATCCGGGCGTAAACCCGTTCTCGGTGCTGCGTGCCGCCTGGCAGGATCTTACCGCCGGAAAGGTCATATCGGGCGGAAGTACGTTGACCATGCAGGTGGCGCGTCTGCTGGATCCCCATTCCCGCACGGTGGGCGGCAAGGTGCGTCAGCTCTGGCGTGCGCTCCAGCTGGAGTGGCACCTCTCCAAACGTGAAATCCTGACCCTCTATCTGAATCGTGCGCCTTTTGGCGGCACGCTACAGGGCGTGGGGGCCGCCAGTTGGGCCTATCTGGGAAAAGCGCCTGCACAGCTGAGCTACTCCGAAGCCGCGCTGCTTGCGGTTCTGCCGCAGGCCCCGAGCCGCTTGCGCCCGGACCGCTGGCCGCAGCGTGCCGAGGCAGCACGTAACAAAGTTCTCAAACGTATGGCCTCGCAGGGCGTCTGGCCCGCGCAGCAGGTAACAGAGTCGCAGGAAGAGCCGGTATGGCTGGCTCCCCGGCAGATGCCACAGCTGGCGCCGCTGTTCTCGCGCATGATGCTCGGTAAAAGCCGTGACACCAAAGTGGTGACAACCCTCGACGCCACACTCCAGCGCCAACTGGAGGAGCTGGCGCTGAACTGGAAATCCCGCTTGCCGCCCCGCAGTTCGCTGGCAATGATCGTGGTCGATCACAGCGATATGAAAGTGCGCGGCTGGGTGGGATCGGTTGACATCAACGACGACAGCCGTTTCAGCCATGTCGATATGATCTCGGCGATCCGATCCCCGGGATCGGTGCTCAAGCCCTTTGTCTATGGTCTGGCGATGGACGACGGGCTGATCCACCCGGCCTCGCTGCTGCAGGATGTTCCGCGCCGCACTGGCGATTATCGCCCCGGCAATTTTGACAGCGGTTTTCACGGCCCGATCAGCATGAGCGAGGCGCTGGTGCGATCCCTGAACCTGCCCGCCGTACAGGTACTGGAAGCCTACGGGCCGAAGAAGTTTGCCGGGATGCTGCGCAACGCCGGATTACCGCTGCTGCTTCCGGCGGGCGCTCAGCCGAACCTGTCCCTGATCCTGGGCGGTGCCGGGGCGCGTCTGGAAGATATCGCTGCGGCATACAGCGCCTTTGCCCGTAAGGGGCGGGCAGGGAAACTGCGCCTGCAACCGGACGATCCGCTGTTGGAGCGGCCTCTGCTCTCGCCTGGCGCGGCATGGATCATCCGCCGCATTCTGGCCAACGAGGCGCAGCCGCTGCCGGACAGCGCCCTGGCTCAGGTGGTGCCCCTGGCAGTGAAAACCGGTACCAGCTATGGCTATCGCGATGCCTGGGCGATAGGGCTGAATGCACGCTACGTGATCGGGATCTGGACCGGCAGACCGGACGGCACACCGGTGGCCGGGCAATTTGGTTTTGCCAGCGCGGTGCCGGTGCTAAATCAGGTTAATAACCTGCTTCAATCGCGCTCGGCGCTGGATGAGGCGCGCCTGCCACGGGATCCGCGCCCGGCCTCGGTGAGCCGCGGCGTCATTTGCTGGCCGGGGGGGCAGTCTCTGCCTGAAGGGGACAGCAACTGTCGGCGCCGCCTCTCCACCTGGCTGCTGGAGGGGAGTCAGCCTCCGACGCTGTTGCTGCCGGAGCAGGAGGGCATCCGCGGCATTCGTTTTCCTGTCTGGCTGGATAACAGCGGTCAACGCGTGGCGGCAGACTGCCCGCAGGCGCGACAACACACGCTGGACGTCTGGCCGCTGCCGCTGGAGCCGTGGCTGCCGCAGGCGGAACGGCGGGCTGCGCGCATTCCGGCGGCATCAACCGCCTGCCCACCGCTCGGCCAGGCCTTCCCGACGCCGCTCATCCTCTCAGGCATACGCCAGGGGGCGGTGATTAAGCGCGTGCCCGGTGAGGCGCGCGTGTCGTTGCCCCTGCTGGCCAGTGGAAGCGAGGGTGCGCGCTGGTGGTTTCTTAATGGTGAACTGCTGAATGTGAAGGGCCGGGCGTATACCTTGCATCTTGAAAGTGCAGGGGATTACCAGCTGCTGGTGATGGATGAGGCAGGGCAGGTAGCCACCGTCGATTTTACATTGCAGTAAATAAAACAGGGTTTAGCCACGATCTGTTGTTAAAACTCGTCTTATTTTAAAAAAATGTTACATCCATCCATAGGCAATGGCGTTAATGCTCATTATAATCCGCGCCATATCTTACGCATGAATGCAAAACAACAGAACAAATCACAGAGGTAATCATGGCTATTGAACGTACTTTTTCCATCATCAAACCAAACGCGGTGGCAAAAAACGTTATTGGCAGCATCTTTGCTCGCTTTGAAGCGGCAGGGTTCAAAATCGTTGGCACCAAAATGCTGCATCTGACCGTTGAGCAGGCTCGCGGTTTCTATGCTGAGCACGAAGGTCGCCCATTCTTCGACGGCCTGGTTGAGTTCATGACCTCTGGCCCAATCGTGGTATCCGTACTGGAAGGCGAAAATGCCGTTCAGCGTCACCGCGATCTGCTGGGTGCAACCAACCCGGATAACGCTCTGGCAGGTACTCTGCGCGCAGATTACGCTGACAGCTTCACCGAGAACGGCACCCACGGTTCCGACTCTGTAGAATCTGCTGCGCGTGAAATCGCTTTCTTCTTCGCAGAAGGCGAAGTGTGTCCACGTACCCGTTAATCTAACGGTTTCGTTTACACATTATTTTCGTAAATGCCACGTGCAGACGTGGCATCCCTGCGCCAGACTTTGTACAATGCAACGCCCCGGATGAGCAGACTGCTTACCGGGGCGTTTCTTTTCAACCCTCCACGGGCCATAACGTGTAACAACGAGGCCGGAATATATTATGTCTGAATTAGTTAATACCTCCGAAGTCGCCATTCCTGCGGTTCCAAATAAAAATGGAAAAATCAACCTGCTGGACCTGAACCGTCAGCAGATGCGCGAGTTCTTCAAAGAGATGGGCGAGAAGCCGTTTCGTGCCGACCAGGTCATGAAATGGATGTATCACTATTGCAGCGACAATTTTGATGACATGACTGACATCAACAAGGTGCTGCGTAACAAGCTGAAAGACGTGGCTGAAATTCGCGCACCGGAAGTGGTGGAAGAGCAGCGTTCAGCTGACGGCACCATCAAATGGGCGATTGCCGTCGGCGATCAGCGCGTTGAAACGGTCTATATCCCGGAAGATGACCGCGCCACGCTGTGCGTCTCTTCCCAGGTCGGTTGTGCGCTGGAGTGTAAGTTCTGCTCCACGGCGCAGCAGGGCTTTAACCGTAACCTGCGTGTTTCTGAAATCATCGGCCAGGTCTGGCGTGCGGCGAAAATCGTCGGCGCGGCAAAAGTGACCGGCACCCGTCCTATCACCAACGTGGTGATGATGGGGATGGGCGAGCCGCTGCTGAACCTGACCAACGTGGTGCCAGCCATGGAAATCATGCTGGATGACTTCGGTTTTGGCCTGTCCAAACGTCGCGTGACCCTCTCCACCTCAGGTGTTGTGCCTGCGCTGGATAAGCTCGGCGACATGATTGACGTCGCGCTGGCCATCTCTCTGCATGCGCCGAACGACACCATCCGTGACGAAATTGTGCCGATCAACAAAAAGTACAATATCGAGACCTTCCTGAACTCGGTTCGTGGCTATATTTCGAAGTCCAATGCCAACCAGGGACGCGTCACCATTGAGTACGTCATGCTGGATCACGTCAACGACGGTACCGAGCATGCGCACGAGCTGGCGGCACTGCTGAAAGATACGCCGTGCAAGATCAACCTGATCCCATGGAACCCGTTCCCGGGCGCGCCGTATGGCCGTAGCTCGAACAGCCGTATCGACCGTTTCTCCAAGGTGCTGATGGAGTATGGTTTTACCACTATTGTGCGTAAAACCCGCGGTGATGATATTGATGCTGCCTGTGGTCAGCTGGCCGGTGATGTTATCGACCGTACCAAGCGCACGCTGCGTAAACGTATGCAGGGCGAGGCTATCGCCGTCAAGGCCGTGTAATTATTATGCTGTCCCGGCGCATTATCTGCGCCGTGACAGCGTAAGATGCGAATAAACAGTCATTGCGCCGGTGAATGGGTAATAATTACGGTGCGTTTTATATGACTTTAAGGCAGTATGTAACGACGCAACAACAGTTTAACCTCACTGACAAGCCGCTTCTGTCAACCAAAACCTGACAGTGTTGTGCTGTCTGACTAAGGTTAACTGACCAGAAGTTTCGCGGTGCGGGTGGCATTGTGACTCACCGGCGCCAGGATCCTCAATTTTCACGTACCATTAGTTGTAGCGAATGAATACTGAAGCCACTCACGACCAAAATGCAGCACTTTCCACTGGCGTTCGTCTACGTAACGCCCGTGAACAACTCGGACTCAGCCAGCAAGCCGTTGCGGAACGCTTATGTCTGAAGGTTTCCACGGTCCGCGATATTGAAGAAGATAAGGCACCTGCCGAACTTGCTTCTACGTTTCTGCGTGGTTATATCCGCTCCTATGCGAAACTGGTGCATATTCCTGAAGAAGAACTGCTGCCAATGATGGAAAAACAGGCACCGGTCAGAGCGGCAAAAGTCGCACCGATGCAGAGTTTTTCGTTGGGCAAACGTCGTAAAAAACGTGATGGCTGGTTGATGAGCTTTACCTGGTTGGTATTGTTTGTGGTTATCGGTCTGACGGGCGCCTGGTGGTGGCAAAACCACAAAGCGCAGCAGGAAGAGATCACCACCATGGCCGATCAGTCCTCCGCCGAGCTGAATAACTCAGCGGGCGAGGGCGCTCAAAGCATCCCACTGAATACCGACACCTCAGCAACGGCCAGCGAAACGCCGGCAGCAACGGCCAATACCCCGGATACCACAACGGCGCAGACTGCTGCGCCAGCCGTTAATCAAACCGCTCAGGCTCCGGCTGACAGTGCCGTCGTCTCCCCTTCTCAGGCGAACGTTGAGACTGCACCGGCAACAACGGCGAATAATGCGGTTCAGCCTCTGCCATCCGATCCGGCGGGCGTGACGGCTGCACCGGCCGACCCGAATGCACTGGTAATGAACTTCAACGCTGATTGCTGGCTGGAAGTGACCGACGCAACCGGCAAAAAGCTGTTCAGCGGCCTCCAGCGTAAGGACGGCACGTTAAATCTGGCAGGCCAGGCGCCTTATAAGCTCAAGATTGGTGCTCCGGCAGCGGTCCAGATCCAGTTCCAGGGTAAACCTGTCGATCTGAGCCGTTTTATCAGAACTAACCAGGTTGCGCGTCTGACCCTCAATGCCGAACAATCAGCAGCACAGTAAGTAACAGACGGGCAACGCGGGAGATTTTTCATGCATAACCAGGCTCCTATTCCACGTAGAAAATCGAAACGTATTTACGTCGGGAATGTGCCAATCGGCGATGGTGCTCCTATCGCCGTTCAATCGATGACCAACACCCGTACCACCGATGTGGCGGCGACGGTCAATCAGATCAAAGCGTTAGAACGTGTAGGCGCGGATATTGTTCGCGTTTCTGTGCCCACTATGGATGCGGCAGAAGCGTTCAAACTCATCAAACAGCAGGTCTCCGTGCCGTTGGTAGCCGATATTCACTTCGATTACCGTATCGCGCTGAAGGTAGCGGAATACGGCGTCGATTGCCTGCGTATCAACCCTGGCAACATCGGCAGCGAAGAGCGTATCCGCGCGGTAGTTGATTGCGCCCGCGACAAGAACATTCCCATCCGTATCGGCGTGAACGCCGGTTCGCTGGAAAAAGATCTGCAGGAAAAATACGGCGAACCGACCCCGCAGGCGCTGCTCGAATCGGCCATGCGTCATGTGGATCATCTCGATCGTCTGAACTTCGATCAGTTCAAGGTCAGCGTTAAAGCGTCGGACGTTTTCCTCGCCGTTGAATCTTATCGTCTGCTGGCGAAGCAGATCGATCAGCCGCTGCACCTCGGGATCACCGAAGCCGGCGGCGCGCGCAGCGGTGCGGTAAAATCGGCGATTGGCCTGGGTCTGCTGCTCAATGAAGGCATTGGCGACACCCTGCGTGTCTCGCTGGCCGCCGATCCCGTCGAAGAGATCAAAGTCGGTTTCGATATCCTGAAATCGCTGCGTATTCGTTCCCGTGGCATCAACTTTATCGCCTGTCCGACCTGTTCGCGTCAGGAGTTCGATGTCATTGGTACGGTGAATGCACTTGAGCAGCGTCTGGAAGATATCATCACCCCGATGGACGTTTCGATTATCGGTTGTGTGGTGAACGGTCCGGGCGAGGCGCTGGTGTCGACGCTGGGCGTCACGGGTGGCAACAAGAAAAGTGGTCTCTATGAAGATGGCGTCCGCAAAGATCGTCTGGATAATAACGACATGATCGATCAGCTTGAAGCCCGCATCCGTGCTAAAGCCACCATGCTGGACGAAGCGCAGCGCATCAGCGTGCAACAAGTCGAAAAATAACGTGATGGGAAGCGGTTCGCTTCCTGTGTATGATTGAACCCTTCGGTTATGAACCCCAGGGTTCATTTTTGTCTATAGAAAGAGAACAAACGTGGCAAAGAACATTCAAGCCATTCGCGGCATGAACGATTATCTGCCTGCCGAGACCGCCATCTGGCAGCGCATTGAAGGCACCCTCAAGCAGGTGCTCGGCAGCTACGGTTACAGCGAAATCCGTTTGCCGATTGTAGAGCAGACCCCGTTATTCAAACGCGCTATCGGTGAAGTCACCGACGTGGTTGAAAAAGAGATGTACACCTTTGAGGATCGTAACGGCGACAGCCTGACCTTACGTCCAGAAGGTACGGCGGGATGTGTACGCGCCGGCATCGAACATGGTCTCCTGTACAATCAGGAGCAGCGCCTGTGGTATATCGGCCCAATGTTCCGTCACGAACGCCCACAGAAAGGCCGTTACCGCCAGTTTAACCAGCTGGGTGTCGAAGCCTTTGGTCTGCAAGGGCCGGATATCGACGCGGAACTGATTATGCTGACCGCCCGCTGGTGGCGTGCGCTGGGTATCGCCGATCACGTATCACTGGAGCTGAACTCCATCGGTTCTCTTGAAGCCCGTGCAAACTATCGCGACGCGCTGGTGGCATTCCTCGAGCAGCATAAAGAGCAGCTGGACGAAGACTGTAAGCGTCGTATGTACAGCAACCCGCTGCGCGTGCTGGATTCCAAGAACCCGGACGTACAGGCACTGCTGAATGACGCACCCGCCCTCGGCGATTATCTCGACGACGATTCCCGCGAACACTTTGCCGGTCTGTGCAAATTGCTGGAAGCTGCCGGTATTGCTTACACCGTAAATCAACGCCTGGTGCGTGGTCTGGATTACTACAACCGCACCGTGTTTGAGTGGGTTACCACCAGCCTCGGTTCACAGGGAACGGTCTGTGCGGGCGGTCGTTACGACGGCCTGGTAGAGCAGTTGGGCGGCCGTCCGGCACCTGCTGTTGGTTTCGCCATGGGTCTTGAGCGACTTGTTTTGTTAGTTCAGGCAGTTAATCCGGAATTTAAAGCCGATCCTGTTGTCGATATATACCTGGTAGCCTCAGGCGCGGAAACGCAGTCTGCGGCAATGCAGCTTGCCGAACGCGTGCGCGATGCGCTGCCTGCGGCTAAGCTGATGACCAACCACGGCGGCGGCAACTTTAAGAAACAGTTCGCCCGTGCCGATAAGTGGGGCGCGCGCATCGCACTGGTACTTGGCGAGTCCGAAGTGGCTAACGGCGAAGTGGTAGTGAAGGATCTGCGCTCTGGTGAGCAAACAACAGTAACGCAGGATGGCGTTGCGGCGCACTTGCGCACTCTACTGGGCTAAGGAGAAGGACTGCGTGGAAATGTACGAGAACGAAAACGACCAGGTTGATGCGATTAAACGCTTCTTTGCTGAAAACGGCAAAGCGCTGGCTGTTGGGGTCATTTTAGGTGTTGGTGCCCTGGTGGGCTGGCGTTACTGGAACAGTCATCAGATCGATTCCGCGCGTGGCTCCTCCTTACAGTATGAAAATACCGTGAGCGCCATTCAGGCCGATCAGCCACAAACCCTGGCGGCGGCAGAGAAATTTGCCGCAGACAACAAGAACACCTATGGCGCACTGACTTCGCTGGAAGTCGCTCAGCAGTTCGTTGATAAAGGCGAGCTGGACAAAGCGGCAGCCCAGCTGCAGCAGGGTCTGGCAGCCGCAGGCAACGATAACCTGAAAGCGCTCATCAACCTGCGTCTTGCCCGTATTCAGGTGCAGCAGAAGAAACCAGACGAAGCGCTGAAAACCCTGGACACCGTCAAAGGTGAAGGTTTTGCCTCCATCGTTGCCGACCTGCGCGGTGAAGCACTGCTGAGCAAAGGCGACAAACAAGGCGCGCGCAGCGCATGGGAAGCGGGTGTGAAAAGCAACGCCTCGCCAGCGCTGAGCGAAATGATGCAGATGAAAATAAATAATTTGTCCGTCTGAGAGGGACCCGATGCAATTGCGTAAATTACTTCTGCCAGGACTGCTTTCCGTTACGTTATTGAGCGGCTGTTCACTGTTCAGCGGCGAAGAAGATGTTGTCACCATGTCGCCACTGCCGACGGTTGAAAACCAGTTTGCACCGTCTACCGCATGGAGCACGTCCGTGGGTGATGGTATTGGCGATTTCTATTCCAACCTGCATCCGGCATATGCAGATGGCGTTGTCTATGCGGCTGACCGCAAAGGCACGGTAAAAGCCATGAATGCCGATGACGGCAAAGAGGTGTGGTCCATTAACCTGGCAGAAAAAAGCGGCTGGCTGTCACGCACGCCAGCCCTGCTGTCAGGTGGTGTGACGGTCGCTGGTGGTCATGTCTATATCGGCAGCGAAAAGGCACAGGTTTATGCCCTTAACGCCAGCGACGGTTCTATTGCCTGGCAAACCCGCGTTGCCGGCGAAGCACTCTCTCGTCCGGTCGTCAGCGACGGCATGGTGCTGGTCCATACCGCTAACGGTCAGCTGCAGGCACTGAATGAAGCTGACGGTGCGGTGAAGTGGACCGTTAACCTGGATATGCCTGCGCTCTCCCTGCGCGGTGAATCTGCCCCAGCCACTGCGTTTGGTGCGGCCATTGTTGGCGGCGATAACGGTCGCGTTAACGCCGTACTGATGCAGCAGGGCCAGCTGATCTGGCAGCAGCGCATCTCTCAGGCAACCGGTCCGACCGAAATCGACCGTCTGAGCGATGTGGATACCACCCCGGTTATCGTCAACGGCGTTGTTTACGCCCTGGCCTATAACGGCAACCTGACCGCGATGGATCTGCGTAGCGGCCAGGTGATGTGGAAACGTGAGCTGGGTTCAGTGAACGATTTCGTGGTGGATGGCAACCGCATCTATCTGGTCGATCAGAACGATCGCCTGCTGGCGCTGAGCACCGATGGCGGTGTAACGCTGTGGACGCAAAGCGATCTGCTGCACCGTCTGCTGACCGCACCGGCGCTGTATAACGGCAGCCTGGTCGTGGGTGATAGCGAAGGCTACATGCACTGGATCGACCCGAGCAACGGTAGTTTTGTCGCCCAGGAAAAAGTCGACGGTTCCGGTTTCCTGACCGAGCCGGTGGTGGCTGACGGCAAACTGCTGATCCAGGCAAAAGACGGTACGCTGTACGCGATCACGCGTTAATCACCGCGGTTGTAGTATACTCAACGGCTCCTGTTGCTTCAGGGGCCGTTTTGATTTTTTAAAAAACGCCGCATACGCGACGTGATATCGAATTTTATGAGGCTTTAAACATGGTACCTGTGGTCGCGCTTGTCGGGCGCCCGAACGTTGGAAAATCCACTCTTTTTAACCGATTAACCCGCACCCGTGATGCGCTGGTTGCGGATTTCCCGGGGCTGACGCGTGACCGTAAGTACGGTCGTGCAGAAGTGGAAGGTCGTGAGTTCATCTGTATCGATACCGGTGGTATCGACGGCACAGAAGATGGCGTTGAAACCCGCATGGCGGAACAATCCCTGTTGGCGATTGAAGAAGCAGACATCGTGCTGTTTATGGTGGATGCACGTGCGGGCCTGATGCCTGCCGACTCTGCTATCGCCAAGCACCTGCGCTCACGCGAAAAAGCCACCTTCCTGGTCGCGAACAAAACTGACGGTATCGATGCCGATCAGGCGATGGCCGATTTCTGGTCATTAGGTCTGGGCGATATCTATCCGATCGCCGCCTCTCACGGTCGTGGCGTAACCAGCCTGCTGGAAACCGCGCTGCTGCCGTACGTTGACGAGATCAACCCGCCTGAAGAAGTCGATGAAGACGCCGAATACTGGGCGCAGTTCGAAGAAAGCGAAGAGGGCGAAGAGGAGCCGGAAGACGACTTCAACCCGCAGGATCTGCCGATTAAGCTGGCAATCGTCGGTCGTCCAAACGTAGGTAAGTCCACACTTACCAACCGTATCCTCGGTGAAGACCGCGTGGTGGTGTACGACATGCCGGGTACTACCCGCGACAGCATTTACATCCCCATGGAGCGTGACGGACGTGAATACGTTCTGATCGACACTGCGGGCGTGCGTAAGCGCGGTAAAATCACCGATGTGGTAGAAAAATTCTCGGTAATCAAAACCCTGCAGGCGATCGAAGACGCCAACGTGGTGATGCTGGTTATCGATGCCCGTGAAGGCATCTCCGATCAGGATCTCTCCCTGCTCGGCTTTATCCTCAATAGTGGGCGCTCACTGGTTATTGTCGTCAACAAGTGGGACGGCCTGAGCAACGACGTGCGTGAGCAAGTCAAAGAGATGCTGGACTTCCGTCTGGGCTTTATCGACTTTGCCCGCGTTCACTTCATCTCTGCCCTGCACGGCAGCGGTGTAGGTAACCTGTTCGAGTCCGTACGCGAAGCCTACGACAGTTCTACCCGTCGTGTCGGCACCGCGATGCTGACCCGCATCATGACCATGGCGGCAGAAGACCATCAGCCACCTCTGGTGCGTGGTCGTCGCGTGAAGCTGAAATATGCCCACGCAGGGGGCTATAACCCACCTATCGTGGTTATTCACGGTAACCAGGTGAAGGATCTGCCGGATTCCTACAAACGCTACCTGATGAACTACTTCCGCAAATCGCTGGACGTAATGGGTACGCCGATCCGTATCCAGTTCAAAGAAGGGGATAACCCGTTTGCTAACAAGCGCAACACCCTGACGCCAAACCAGATGCGTAAGCGTAAGCGTTTGATTAAACATATCAAGAAAAGCAAATAATCCTTGCTGCTCTGCTGAAAACCCGCGCCTGTCGCGGGTTTTTTTATGCCTGTCTGCAACGAATAATTATTGATGTGATGTCAATCACTATTCATGTTTATCCAACAGAAAATCCAGAAAATAAGACGATTGTCGAACTTTCATCTTTTGGTGGGGGTATAGGGGCTGGACAAAAGTTGCTTCAGGTTATCAAATGGTTAAATAACATTTCGCAGGATATAAAAAAGCCACCCGATCGCTAACCGGGCGGCGGAGACCCGGTGTTAACAAGCACGACGACACTTCATTTCAGGAGCATTATGCAATCCTCTGTTAATAAAAACGAAAGCCGAACTTTCTTCGGCCATCCTTATCCACTCGGCGCGCTATTCTTCACAGAGATGTGGGAGCGCTTCTCGTTTTACGGTATTCGTCCGCTCCTGATCCTGTTTATGGCGGCCACCGTCTATGACGGCGGCATGGGGCTGGCCCGTGAAAATGCCTCTGCTATCGTCGGTATCTTTGCCGGAACCATGTACCTGGCCGCGCTGCCGGGCGGCTGGCTGGCGGATAACTGGCTCGGCCAGCAGAAAGCAGTATGGTACGGCTCGATCCTGATTGCCCTCGGCCATCTGTCGATTGCGCTTTCCGCGGTGATGGGTAACAACCTGTTCTTCATCGGTCTGATGTTTATCGTCCTTGGCTCGGGTCTGTTTAAAACCTGTATCTCGGTGATGGTGGGCACGCTGTATAAAAAAGGCGATGCGCGTCGTGACGGCGGCTTCTCGCTGTTCTATATGGGCATCAACATGGGGTCGTTTATCGCGCCGCTGATCTCCGGCTGGCTGATTAAATCCCACGGCTGGCACTGGGGCTTTGGTATTGGCGGCATCGGGATGCTGGTGGCGCTGGTCATTTTCCGCCTGTTTGCCGTACCGTCGATGAAGCGCTACGACAGCGAAGTGGGGCTGGACTCCACCTGGAACAGCCCGGTAGTGAAGAAAAACGGCGTGGGCGCCTGGTTACTGGCGCTGGCGGCAGGTGTTGCGATTATCGTTACCCTGATTGCGCAGGGCGTGATTGTGATTAACCCGGTCGCGGTGGCCAGCGTGCTGGTCTACGTGATTGCCGCCTCGGTGGCGCTCTACTTCATCTGGTTGTTCATGTTTGCCGGTCTGAACCGTAAAGAGCGTGCCCGTCTGCTGGTCTGCTTTATCCTGCTGGTGTCGGCGGCCTTCTTCTGGTCTGCGTTTGAACAAAAGCCAACCTCCTTTAACCTGTTTGCGAATGACTATACCAACCGCATGATCGGTGATTTTGAAATCCCGGCGGTGTGGTTCCAGTCGATTAACGCCCTGTTCATTATCCTGCTGGCCCCGGTGTTTAGCTGGGCCTGGCCGAAGCTGGCGAGCAATAACATTCGCCCTAGCAGCATCACCAAGTTCGTGATCGGTATTTTGTGTGCGGCAGGGGGCTTTGGCCTGATGATGCTGGCGGCGCAGAACGTCCTCAATAATGGTGGGGCAGGGGTGTCACCGTTCTGGCTGGTGGGCAGTATTTTGATGCTGACCCTCGGTGAACTCTGTCTCAGCCCGATTGGCCTGGCGACCATGACGCTGTTGGCCCCGGAGAGAATGCGTGGCCAGATGATGGGCCTGTGGTTCTGCGCCAGCGCCCTCGGCAACCTGGCGGCGGGTCTGATTGGCGGTCACGTGAAGGCCGATCAGCTGGATCTGCTGCCGAATCTCTTTGCACGCTGCTCCATCGCGCTGCTGATTTGTGCTGCCGTGCTGATGGTGCTCATTGTTCCGGTGCGTCGTATGCTGGAAAATACCCAGACGAAAAATGAGTCGAAACCGGTAACCAACGCCTGATATCTGCCTTTGCTGGCCGGGGCGTGCGTTACGCTCCGGCCTTGCTAATACAGAGGTGATATATGCAGATTGGGTTTGTTGGACTCGGCGCGGTGGTTGAAACCGCCTACTTACCCGCACTACAAACCACCTTTGGTACTTCCCTCTGCTGTCTGGGGTTTGATATCCAGCCGGCAAAGACGCTTGATGGCGTCACCCATTGTCCTTCGCTTGCCGACCTTCTTACCCGCCCCCTCGATACGCTGTTTATCACTACCGCATCGCTGCAGCACCTTGAGGTGCTTGAGCTGGCGCTGGCCTCCTCCATCCCGCGCATTGTGGTTGAAAAGCCCATTGTCGCGACGCTCACCCAAATAGCCATGCTGAAAACACTGCTGGCAAGGCCAGAGGCGGCCGCCCGGGTGCTGGCACTCGATCACTGGATGGCGCGCCTTAATCTGGTGCAGCTGGGGTTGGTCGGGGCGTTTTCCGATATCGTCCGCATCGAAGGTTTTTTACAGGAGCCGAGCGGGTTTAACGCGGTGGGGGAGCCTGTCGCACTCAATTTTGCCACCGGGGAACCGGATACCCGAACGCTGCGCCATCCTGACGGGGTGATCCTGGATATCGGGACGCACGTGCTGGCGATGATGCGCGAAACGGTGCGTTACCTGGGCGGCAATGGCGATATTGCTTTGCAGGTGGTAACTGCCAGAGATCGTCTGGGGCGCGATATCGCAAAAGGCGATCTGACCACGGCGGAAGGCGAGGCGCATCTTCAGGGGCAGATCGGCGGCGTGCCGGTGGATATCTGGCTGAACAAATATGCCGGGCCGTCCGGGGGACAAAAAGGGCTGCGACTGCATCTGCGGGACGGACGCGTAATCAGCCACGACCGGCGCGGGGCGGAGGATGTCCTTGAGCTGTTCGAGGGCGATAGGGTTCAGTCCTGGCGTTTTGGCGGCACGATTTACGCGCGCTGTCTGGCGGAGCATATTCTGGGGGAGCATAGCCTGTTTGCACGCGACCCGGACGAGGTAAGCCGTACGACGCAGCGCAGGCTGGAAGAGGTAGAAATCCTGCTGACATTACAGCAACAGCTACGTGGCTCCCACTAAACGCATCGTGGTAATATCAGGGCAGAACTGAATGTCCTTTAAAGGAGTCATCATGTCGATTACCTGTCCGGATTGCCATGCGGAGATTGAACCGCAAAACGGTGTGGCGCACTGCGAGAATTGCCATAAAGATATCGTCCTGGAAGCGCGCTGCCCGGAGTGCCATCAGCCACTCCAGGTATTAAAGGCCTGCGGTGCGGTGGATTATTTCTGCCAAAACGGCCACGGTTTGATCTCGAAAAAACGCGTGGCGTTCGTCAGAGCTGACGCTTAATCGCAGACGCAGCCTTCGCCTTTTTGCCAGAGTTCGACCAGCGACTCTGGCGCTTCCTGCTCGGGAACCAGCACAATGATGTCGGTATATTGCGCCTGATTGTGCCGGGTCCAGATTATCTGGATGCGAAAATAGCGCTGGTCGCCGCCGCCGGGTGAAGTCCGTTGGCCGGGCGGCTCTCCCCGTGGAATAGCCTGCTCCAGTATGTTCACCACGCGCTGGCGCTGCGTGCTGTTAAGCGTCGAGAGCGCGATTCGCCGTAACCCGCTGAGATGGGGAATATAGGCCACGCCGCCTTCACGCGCCAGCTCAACCACCGCGTCATCCGTCAGTTCGGGAACCTGCATTTACAACACTCCCACCTGTTTCCAGGCTTGCTCAATGGCTGCTGCGACGTCGCCACCCGATCGCTTTTCACCGTGTGCTATCGTCAGTTTCGCAAAGGCGTCAAAATCCGCATCTTGCGCCAGCTGTCGATCGCAAACCGTGTCATACCAGGCATAACCCGCTTTCTCCCAGGCATAGCCGCCAATGGCCGTCGCGGCAAGGTAAAACGCGCGATTAGGAATGCCCGAATTAAGATGCACGCCGCCGTTATCTTCACGCGTTTTGATAAAGTCTTTCATATGCCCGGGCTGCGGATCCTTGCCGAGCAGGGGATCATCATAGGCGGTTCCTGGTTCTGACATCGATCGCAGCCCTTTGCCATTGATCGCTTCCGCCAGCAGCCCCTCACCTATCAGCCAGTCGGCCTGGTTGGCCGTTTGCTTCAGGTGATACTGTTTCACCAGCGAGCCGAAAACGTCAGATAATGACTCATTCAGCGCACCCGATTGTTCAAAGTAGATAAGCCCGGCTTCGGTTTCGGTTACGCCATGGCTAAGTTCATGTGCCACAACGTCAATCGCAATTGTGAAGCGGTTAAATATCTCGCCGTCACCATCGCCGAAGACCATCTGCTGACCATTCCAGAAAGCGTTCTGATATTCCCGCCCATAATGAACGGTGCCCGTCAGTATCAGCCCTTTATTATCCAGCGAGTCGCGATGATAATTTTTCCAGAAAAAATCATGGGTGATACCTAAATAATCATAGGCTTCATCGACAGCAATATCCCCATTTGACGGCTGTCCCTCATAACGCACCTGAGCGCCCGGCAGTTCCTGGGTCTGTTTTGCATCATAAATATCACGCTCCAGCTGCCCGGTTTTGTTAACGTGCGGCGCAGCGGGTTTACCTGGCATATGTGCCATCAGCGTTTGTACATGCGTCAGTGTCTGGCGGGCGCAACGCTGCTGCGGCTCAGAGCCACTTTCAATAATACGACGAAGAATATACGGCGGGATCACGCTGTGAATTCGGGTCATGCTTCTCTCCTGTTTCTGGCAATGCCGAAAAAAGAAACACGTTAATTGTAAATGATGACGCCGCAGGCGGAGAGAAGTCAGAGTATTCGTACCGGTAAAAACTGGCATAACGCCTTCTCAGCGTTTAGGTTTTTACTGCGGGCAAAGAGAGGGGTGTAATGAACAGACCGATCGCACTGGGTATCACCGGGTTCTCATTAATCGCGGTGACGTATGGCATGGCGAGATTTTCCTGGGGTCTGATGCTGCCCGATATTCGTCAGGCCATCCCTTTCTCACCCCAGATTGCCGGAGGGATTGCCGCCTGTAGCTATGCGGCCTATTGCCTGTCAGTATTCTTTGCCTCTTCCCTCACCAACCGCTTTGGTCCCCGCGTACCGGCTTTGCTGGCAGCCGTCACGGCAGCGAGTGGACTGTTTATTCTGGCATTCTCGGCGCAGCCGCTCACCCTTGCGACAGGGTTATTTATTGCCGGGCTAAGTTCGGGGCTGGCCTCACCCGCGCTTGCCGGTGCCGTAGATGACACCATTGCGCCAGATCGCCAGACCCTGGTGAACACCGTCATTAATGCCGGAACAAGCGCCGGGATCATCCTCGCGGTGCCGGTTCTGTTTTTTATGCCGGGAGGCTGGCGCGCGGCCTGTATCGTCTTTGCCCTTCTGGCACTGCTCTGCCTGCTGGCAGCGTGGCGTTATCTGCCGGGGCGGACTACGCGCAAGCGAGAACAACTGCCATCCTGGCGCGGGTTGCTTCGCAAGCCGGGCATGTACCGCCTGTTAATGATTACTTTCGTGAGCGGCGTTGCCAGCGCCGCCTGGTGGAGTTTTGGCCCGGAGCTGCTTACGAGCCATACCGGGCTTGATAGCCCCGTGACGCGGGTTCTGTGGCTGGTGAGCGGCGGGGCAGGGATCGTTGCCGTGTTTACCGGGAGTGCGGCAAAACGTATTGGGATGCGGGGCGTTTACCGGCTTTCGCAGATCTTTATGGCCGCCTCGCTGCTGGCTCTGGCGTTAAGTGAAGGGTTTGCCTGGTGGCTAGTGCCGGTAGTGGCGATGAGCGGGGCGGGATACGTTATTTTGTCCGGCGTACTGCTGGTGCAGGGCGCGACTATCGCCCACCCGTCACCGGCTGTGGGGGTCAGTATGGCTTTTCTGATGCTGGCAGCCGGACAGGTTGTCGGCGCCGTGGTGTTTGGTCTGTTACTGGGAATGGCAGGCGCAGCGGTAGCTCTGGCCATTTTTTCCGGGCTGTCATGGGCGCTGCTTGCCGTCACGCCTGACGGCAAACCCTGATCACGCTTTTTTACGCGCGCGCGTTTTCTTTACCGGCGTCACGCCTTTCACTTCGCTTTCCACCCAGCCGTCTGACAGCCGGGTAGTAAGCACATCCCCGACGTTGACCTGTTTAGCCTGCTTCAGTACGTTGCCGTCGGTCGCGGTGGTCACGCTGTAGCCGCGCGCCAGCGTCGAGAGCGGGCTGACGGCTTCCAGATGGGTCACTGCATTACCAAAGCGCTCGCGGGTGCTGCTCAGCCGTGCGCGCAGGTTCTCCGCAAGACGATACTCCAGCTGCTGAATACGGGTTTGTGCCCGGTAGATGCGTGGCTGCGGGTTGTGCTGATTCAGGCGCTGAGTGGTGCGCTGCTGGCGCTGCGCCGCCTGTTTAAGCTGATTGTCCACCGCGAGGTTCATCCGCTGGCGCAGACGTTCCAGCACGGTTTGCTGACGCGCCAGACGCAGCTGGGGGTGCTGCTGTTGCAGACGATGATGAAGCTGGGTAAAGCGACGGGTGCGGTTGGCAAGGAAATAGTCCATTGCCATCTCCAGGCGCTGCTGGCCGTTTTGCATCTGTCGTAGCAGCTCGAGCTGGTTACGGCTCACCACTTCTGCCGCGGCAGAGGGCGTGGGTGCGCGCAGGTCAGCGACAAAATCTGCGATGGTGACGTCCGTCTCGTGCCCGACGGCGCTGACTACCGGGATCTGGCTGGCAAAAATCGCCCGCGCCACGCGTTCGTCGTTAAAGCTCCACAGATCTTCCAGCGAGCCGCCGCCGCGCCCGACGATCAGCACATCACACTCCTGACGGGCATTGGCGAGCTGAATGGCGCGAACAATCTGCCCGGGCGCATCGTCGCCCTGCACCGCAGTCGGGTAGATAATGACCGGCAGGGAAGGGTCGCGGCGTTTCAGCACATGCAGGATATCGTGCAGCGCGGCGCCGGTTTTCGAGGTGATCACCCCCACGCAATGGGCAGGGGAGGGAAGCGGTTTTTTATATTGCTGATCGAACAGCCCTTCCGCGGACAGCGCGGCTTTCAGCTGCTCATACTTCTGCTGCAGAAGCCCTTCACCCGCTGGCTGCATGCTCTCAACGATAATCTGATAATCACCGCGCGGCTCGTACAGGGTGATACTGGCGCGTACCAATACCTGCTGCCCGTGCTGCGGCCGGAAGGTCACCCGGCGGTTGCTGTTGCGGAACATCGCGCAGCGCACCTGGGCGGTATTGTCCTTCAGGGTAAAGTACCAGTGACCGGATGCCGGTTGGGTGAAATTAGAGATCTCTCCGCTGATCCACACCTGGCCTATTTCCTGCTCAAGCAGCAAACGGACCGTCTGGTTAAGGCGGCTGACAGTATAAATTGAGGGGGATTGGGAGGATAACATGTGAGCGGGATCAAATTCTAAATCAGCAAGTTATTCAGTCGATAGTAACCTGATAAGAGGCAATCGCAAGCGTTTTTTATAAAAAAGTGTAGATGCAATCGGTTACGCTCTGTATAATGCCACGGCAATATTTAACCACCCAGGTCAGAGATATTGCCCATGCTACGTATCGCTAAAGAAGCACTGACGTTTGACGACGTCCTCCTCGTTCCCGCTCACTCCACCGTTCTGCCGAATACTGCCGACCTCAGCACGCAGTTGACCAAAACCATTCGCCTGAACATTCCTATGCTCTCCGCGGCAATGGACACCGTGACTGAAGCGCGCCTGGCTATCGCCCTGGCTCAGGAAGGCGGCATTGGCTTTATTCATAAAAATATGTCTATCGAGCGCCAGGCGGAAGAAGTTCGCCGCGTGAAGAAACATGAATCTGGCATCGTTACCGATCCACAGACCGTTCTGCCAACCACGACCCTGCACGAAGTGAAAGCGCTGACCGAGCGTAACGGCTTTGCAGGCTACCCGGTTGTGACCTCCGATAACGAACTGGTGGGTATCATTACTGGCCGTGACGTGCGTTTCGTCACCGACCTGAACCAGCCGGTCAGCGTCTATATGACGCCGAAAGAGCGTCTGGTCACCGTGCGTGAAGGTGAATCCCGCGACGTGGTCTTCGCCAAAATGCACGAAAAACGTGTTGAGAAAGCGCTGGTTGTGGACGACAGCTTCCACCTGCGCGGCATGATCACCGTTAAAGACTTCCAGAAAGCAGAACGTAAACCGAACGCCTGTAAAGACGAGCATGGCCGTCTGCGCGTCGGTGCTGCGGTTGGCGCAGGTGCGGGCAACGAAGAGCGTGTTGATGCGCTGGTTGCCGCAGGCGTTGACGTGCTGCTGATCGACTCCTCTCACGGCCACTCAGAAGGCGTGCTGCAACGCATTCGTGAAACCCGTGCAAAATACCCTGACCTGCAGATCATTGGCGGCAACGTGGCCACTGGCGCAGGCGCACGTGCCTTGGCCGAGGCTGGCGTCAGCGCGGTGAAAGTGGGTATCGGCCCTGGCTCCATCTGTACGACCCGTATCGTTACCGGCGTAGGCGTTCCGCAGATCACCGCAGTATCCGACGCGGTAGAAGCGTTGGAGGGCACCGGTGTTCCGGTTATCGCTGATGGCGGTATCCGTTTCTCTGGCGACATCGCTAAAGCGATCGCGGCCGGTGCGGCAGCGGTGATGGTTGGCTCCATGCTGGCCGGTACGGAAGAATCCCCGGGCGAAATCGAACTCTTCCAGGGCCGTTCTTATAAATCTTACCGCGGGATGGGTTCCCTGGGCGCGATGTCCAAAGGCTCCTCCGACCGTTACTTCCAGACCGATAACGCTGCCGACAAACTGGTGCCGGAAGGTATCGAAGGTCGCGTGGCTTACAAAGGCTACCTGAAAGAGATCATTCACCAGCAGATGGGCGGCCTGCGCTCCTGTATGGGCCTGACCGGCTGTGGTACCATTGACCTGCTGCGTACCAAAGCCGAATTCGTGCGTATCAGCGGCGCGGGTATTCAGGAAAGTCACGTTCATGACGTGACCATCACCAAAGAGTCCCCGAACTACCGTATGGGCTCCTGATAAGTTTCCACGCCCGGCTATATGCCGGGCGATTTTGTTTCACTTGCCTCGGAATTAGCGTCAATGACGGAAAATATTCATAAACATCGCATTCTCATTCTGGATTTCGGTTCGCAATACACTCAGCTGGTCGCGCGTCGCGTCCGTGAGCTGGGCGTTTACTGTGAGCTGTGGGCGTGGGATGTCACGGAAGCACAGATTCGCGAATTCAATCCAAGCGGTATCATCCTCTCCGGTGGCCCGGAAAGCACCACCGAAGCCAACAGCCCGCGCGCCCCGCAGTACGTGTTTGAAGCCGGTGTGCCGGTGTTCGGCGTCTGCTACGGCATGCAGACCATGGCGATGCAGCTTGGTGGCCATGTTGAAGCATCCAACGAACGTGAGTTCGGCTACGCGCAGGTTGAAGTTCAGACCGACAGTACGCTGATCCGCGGTATCGAAGACTCCCTGACCGCCGACGGCAAACCGCTGCTCGACGTCTGGATGAGCCACGGCGACAAAGTCACCGCTATCCCGTCCGACTTCGTGACCGTTGCCAGCACCGAGAGCTGCCCGTTTGCCATTATGGCCAACGAAGAAAAACGCTTCTACGGCGTGCAGTTCCACCCGGAAGTGACCCACACCCGTCAGGGCATGCGCATGCTGGATCGCTTTATTCGCGATATCTGCCAGTGTGAAGCGCTGTGGACGCCAGCCAAAATCATCGACGATGCGGTGGAACGTATTCGCCAGCAGGTCGGTGATGACAAAGTGATCCTTGGCCTGTCTGGCGGCGTTGACTCCTCCGTGACGGCGATGCTGCTGCACCGCGCCATTGGTAAGAATCTGACCTGCGTCTTCGTGGACAACGGTCTGCTGCGTCTGAACGAAGCCCAGCAGGTGATGGACATGTTCGGTGACCACTTCGGTCTGAACATCGTTCACGTAGAAGGCGAGAAGCGCTTCCTCGACGCGCTGGCGGGCGAGAACGATCCTGAAGCCAAACGTAAAATCATCGGCCGCGTGTTCGTGGAAGTGTTCGACGAAGAAGCGCTGAAGCTGGAAGACGTGAAGTGGCTGGCACAGGGCACCATCTACCCGGACGTGATCGAATCTGCGGCTTCTGCCACCGGTAAAGCACACGTCATCAAATCTCACCACAACGTGGGCGGCCTGCCGAAAGAGATGAAGATGGGTCTGGTTGAGCCGCTGCGTGAGCTGTTCAAAGACGAAGTGCGTAAGATCGGCCTGGAGCTGGGTCTGCCGTACGACATGCTCTACCGTCACCCGTTCCCGGGTCCAGGTCTGGGCGTGCGCGTGCTGGGCGAAGTGAAGAAAGAGTACTGCGACCTGCTGCGTCGCGCAGACGCGATCTTCATCGAAGAGCTGCACAAAGCCGACCTGTACAACAAAGTGAGCCAGGCGTTCACCGTCTTCCTGCCGGTTCGCTCTGTAGGCGTAATGGGCGATGGCCGTAAGTACGACTGGGTTGTCTCCCTGCGTGCGGTTGAGACTATCGACTTTATGACCGCTCACTGGGCGCATCTGCCGTATGACTTCTTAGGCCGCGTGTCTAACCGCATCATCAACGAAGTTAACGGTATTTCCCGCGTGGTGTATGACATCAGCGGTAAGCCACCGGCAACGATTGAGTGGGAATAACACCCGCCCAATAATCTCGTCATGATTAAAGCCCGCAGTCAGCGGGCTTTTTTTCGCCGGTATCATTTCGCGGCTTGCTCAATCGTCCGGGCAATTTCTTCCGGCTGACTCACCATCGATACATGACTTGCCGTCACTTCGGTAGTTTTGGCATGAATCGCTTTCGCCATGGCCCGCTCCAGGTCCGGGTTGATCATCCGGTCATTCTTGCTGACCACATACCAGCTCGGCTTATCACGCCAGGCTGCGTGGGTAACTTTTTCCGCAAAGGCATCTGCACGTATCGGGCCTTGGGTAGCGGTCAGCGTGTTCTGCTCAGCCGCTTTAAGGTCTGGCGCAAAGTCCTGGCGTACCGATTTGCCCGGCAGATAGAGAAAACCGTCGGCGGTTTTAGCGATACCAGCGCTGCCCGGCGGGGCAGGATAGCTCCCCGCCAGATCCGCCGTGGACTGGCCTGAGTCCGGGGCAAATGCCGCCACATAAACCAGTGATTTCACCCGCGCATCGTTGCCCGCCTCGCTGATCACCGTGCCGCCCCAGGAGTGCCCCACCAGCACCACATCGCCGTTAGCCCGGGCGATGGCGCGTTGGGTGGCGGCGACATCCTCTTTCAGCGACGTGAGCGGCAGCTGAACGGCAATGACCTCGGTATGCTGGCGTTGCAGTTGGTCGATAACCCGGTTCCAGCTGCTGCCGTCGGCAAAAGCGCCATGCACCAGCACCACGGTTTTAGTATTCGCCAGCGCCGTACCACTGGCCGTAGCCAGCAGCAGGCCCACTGCCAGGGAATGAATAGACAGTTTTTTCATGGTTAAGCCTCAACGATAAATATCGGCGGTGCCTGACAGAGTGTTGTTTCCCCCGGCAGAGGTAATGTGGAACGCGCCTGCACCTGCTTTGGCAGCCTTGGCCTGCAGTTTCGCCTCCAGATCCGCGAGCGACGTTGCGCCGCTGCTGTCAGAAACGGTGCCAATTTTTTGCAGCCCCTGAGGCTGGTTAATTTCCTGGGCAGCGAAAGCGTTAGAAGCCATGGCAGCAGAGAAGGCCAGAACAGCAATCAGTAATGTTTTCATGGTTCAAATCCTCAAAAATAGGTAAGGGGTTGTGTTCAGTGCATAACCGCAGCATGCGGCGGCACGGTGAATTCGATGGTTTTACGGTCAACAGGCTTATGGGTTGGGTCGGCAAGAATAATGGTCACCTTGTGATGACCCGCGGGGAGTCCCACCAGAATGACAGGCTCACCGCTGGCGTCGGCCCAGTGCCAGGGGTTGTCATCCACGATGACGTGGATATGGCCGATGCGCGGTGTCACTTTTAGCGCTTCGGGTCCGAATACGGGTTCGATGCGCATGTTCTCTGTACGGTATTGAATAAAGACTGCGCCTTTACTTAACGGGCCAGCCAGCGGCGGATCGACAATCAGCTTCGCCGGGGGCTGTGTTTGTTCGAGCGGTGCGACGGCAGCAGGACCGTTAACATCCGCGGCACTCAGCCCGCTTAATGGCGCGGCCCAGGTGCAGCCAGACGTCAGCGCGAACAGAGTGAGCAATAAATTTTGACGCATCATTCGGGTATCTCCTCATCAGGTCATCAATGGCGACAGATACAGAAAACCATTTTTATGTATCGGGTCTGTTTGCTGCGGGCGGCTTTTTTGTATGGCTGCGTAAGCCAGGCGTCGCGGATACAGTGCGATACATTCCGCGCAAGCGCGGGGCAGGGTCTGCTGGCATGGTGTCTGCAGAGGCATCCATCTGGGTGCTAAAGCAAACAAGAGGATCACCATCATGAATCACGAGAAAGTTGCATTGGTTTTCGGCGGCGCACGCGGGATTGGGGCGGCCATTGCGGTGCGACTGGCGCACGAGGACTATCGGATTGCCGTCACCTGGGTATCACGCCCGGACCGGGCGCAGGCGCTGGTCTCTACAATTGAACGTCAGGGGGGCAGGCTATAGCCATTGAAGCCGACAGCGCAGACGCGGCGGCTATCCAGGCGGCAGTGGATAAAACGTTACAGCAGTACGGCAGGCTGGATGTCGCGGTGGTCAATGCGGGCGTGTTACGTCTCGGGACCATTGAGGCATATTCGCTGGCAGATCTGGATGCCACTCTGGCCGTCAACGTGCGCGGCGTCTTCCTCGCCATTCAGGCGGCTGTTAAACAGATGGCCGAAGGCGGACGGGTGATCACCATCGGCAGTAATACCGCGGTACGTACCAGTCATGCAGGCAGCAGTGTTTATGCCATGAGTAAAGCGGCCGTGGCGTCGATGGTGCAGAACCTCGCGTTGGATCTGGCGCCACGACGTATTACGATCAACAACATCCAGCCGGGTCCCATCGCCACCGATATGACCGCCGGAATGGCGGAGCAGATCGTCGGAAGCATTCCGCTGCAGCGGATGGGGGAGCCGGACGAGATCGCCTCGCTGGCGGCATGGCTTGCCGGTGAGTCGTCCGGCTACATGACCGGCACAAGCCTGACCATTGACGGTGGCTTTGTACTTTAGTCGCTGAGGGCAGGGATGCCCGCTTCACTCTGCGAGGTCTGACCCTTTACAATCGCCACCGCCAGTCCGGCAATCACCAGCGTTAGCCCCCACGATACCCACATCCCGCCTATAACCCCTGCTGCCCGGTTCAACCAGGCGTAGGCCAGCGGGGAGGCCGCTGCCATCAACTGGGCGGGGATCAGCAGTACCCCGGTGCGTCGGGCATACTCTTCAGGCGCAAATAGCTGCAGCGGCAGCGTGGCTTTCACGATAGTCACCAGCCCGTTAATCGCCCCATAGCCCAGCACAAAACCGGCGGCAGACCAGAGGAAGAGCGTACTGCTCAGTCCGAGCAGAAAGCAGACCGGCATAGCGAGGGCGGTAAACAGCGTCAGGCGCAGCGGAGTGAGTCCTGCCCCGGCAACCACCTCCAGGAAGCGCGCCCCGGTCTGCCCCATGCCCCATAACATGCCGACGGTAACCGGCAGACCCACGCTGGTAATAAATTCCGGCAGGTGGGTGGAGGTGCCGTTAGAGACAAAGGTGATCAGCGCAATGAATGTGGCATACAGCCAGCCGTTGCGTCGATCCTGTTCTTCGGCAGGTGGGGCTGGTTTACGTCCTGTCGGACGGGTGTGATGAGGTATTGACAGGGTTAATGCCGCGCTCAGCAAACCGAACAGGGCATAGACCAACAGTGCATCCCGCCAGCTCATGATCGTCAGCAGCGCATCGCCCAGCGGCCAGAACACGACCGAGGCCAGCCCGCCAGCCAGCGTGACGCGTGAGATAGTTCGCCGCGCCTGTTGCCCGTAAAGCGTCACCAGCGCCGCGAACAGCGCGTCGTACAGCGACAGACGCATGCCAACGCCGGCCACAATCCATGCCGCGTACCAGGTGACAAGCGAGTGAGCGTAGGCCATTACTCCACAGCTGGCGGAAATCAGCAGCGAGCCGATCATCACCACGCGCTGCCCTCCCATTCGCGCCAGCAGGTTCGCGACAAACGGCGAGAGGGCGGCCATCACCAGCATGGCGAGAGTCAGGCCCGAATAGATTGCTGGTGACGACCAGCCGCTATCGGCCGTGATTGCCCGGGCGAAGGTGCCCGGCATATAGAAAGAGATCCCCCAGTTGATAAGCTGGTTACAACCCGTGGTAAGGGGGAGCGCGCGGGGCAGGGCCAGGTTTTTCATTATCTTTCATTCCATCAGACAGTTATCCTGAGCATATCGCGCGCATCTGGATGCTGGCAGGCCGGTGCGTTTATGGCTCCTATAAGAGAAACTTTGTGATGACGACGCTGAATCTGGGACAACTGGCGACCTTTCGACTGGTCGTTCAGCGCGGCAGCTTTTCTGCGGCTGCGGATGTGCTGGGGATTTCGCAACCGGCGGTCAGTCTGCAGATCCGCCAGCTTGAGCAGTTTTTGCAGGCGCGGTTAATCGAGCGTACCGGGCGGGGCGTCAAAGCCACGGCGGCCGGGCTGGCGTTATTCACCCACGGCGAACGTATTGAGCAGGCGGTGGAGGAGACAATCCGGGCGGTGGCCGCGTTCAGCCAGGAGGTGAGCGGAACGATCACAATCGGGATGGGGGCGACGGCCTGCATCCATCTTCTGCCGCCGCTGTTGCAGCAGCTCCGTCAGGATCATCCCCTGCTGCGGGTGGGGGTCACCACAGGCAACACCCTGGAGATCGTTCGTGCCATAGAAGAGAACCGTCTCGATCTGGGCCTGGTGACCTTACCCGCTACTGGTTCGGCCCTGGCGATCGCCCCGGTGATGGATGAAGAGTTTGTTTTTATTGCCGCAGCCGATCAGCAGAGGCTGTTTACCACTTTCAACGCAACGGAGCTGCAGGCTCACCCATTTATCGCTTTTGGTGCCGGGAGCAGCACAAGGGCAGTGATCGACGCCTGGTTCCAGGCCAGCGCTGTGCAAGTGGAACCGGTAATGCAGTCCGGCAGTATCGAGGCAATTAAGCGCATGGTGCGCGTCGGGCTGGGGTACAGCATTATTCCACGCATGGCGGTAGCGTGTGCAGAAGACCGGCAGGGATTATGCGTGCAGTCGCTTACGCCGGTTTTACAGCGCCAACTGGCGATCGTCATGCGTCAGGATAAAGTACTGAGTAAAGGTATCAGCGAAATTATTCGATTATTACAAACCGTGAAATAATTTAATTAGCCCGTAAAAACAACCGGATTAATTAATTGTCGTGGAGGGACGTTCGACATATTCGCCCGAGAGGCTAGATTGTTGCGCCTGCTTTTTCTCCTGGTGGTGATACCAGGCTCCAATGGAGGAGTAAACGAAGCGGCCCACAAAAAAGAATAAGCTGATTAGCAGTATGATACGCGTCATCCGAGTGTTAAACCGATGTCGTTTCCGCATACGTGTGGCCTGACTCACTATAGTGTTCCTGAAAATACCCTGAGGGCGATATGCCATTAAGGCATACGGGGGCCACAGGGGTCAATTATTCGGATTGTAAAATTACGTCAACGATAATTCACTTGTTGTTATGTATAATAATTACTTTATTTACGCCATTGATAAATCGCACAAAAGTAGCGTTAAAAAATGTGAATATTTTTTTCTGGTAATAATATCTTTGATTTAAGTCAAATCTTGCTTGCCCTGGCTTACTAAAATCTTTGCTCCTTCGTGTAAGTGTTATTTGCCCGCACGACTATGTCGTCAGGTTGGATGCCTGTCTGAACTGCCCCTGGATGAGCGGGTTAACTATGGCATCTATGACTATTTTCTCCTTATACAAAACATACAAAGACCGCTGGTGGGCACTGCCGTTGATCTTACCGATCGTGCTGCTGCCTGTTGCGCGTCTTGCCACCACCTACGCCCAGATTAACGGAAACCCGGTCGTGCTTTATTACATGCCGCTGGCTTTCTTACTGTCGCTGATGCTGTTTTACGGCATGGCGGCTGTACCGGGCATAGTGATTGCACTCTTTGTTCGCTATTACCCCTCGATAGGCGGGTACGAAACTGCCATGGCTATTGGCCATTTCATGATTCCGATAACCCTCAGCTGGGGCGGATATCGGGTCTTCGCCCCCCGCCGTAACAGGGTCGCCTATGGCGACGCACGGCTGATGGGGCAGCGATTGTTCTGGCAAATGTTTTGTCCGGCCACGATTTTTCTGCTGTTGTTTCAGTTCGCTATCTACCTTGGCGTCTATGAGACGCGGTTTGACCTGATAAATCTCAGTCCCTCCGGGATTCGTTCGCTGATTAACTATCAGGCCCTGCTCGTTGGCTGCCTGACGGGCGTGCCTTTCAGCTACTTCATCATCCGCACCCTCCGTCATCCCCGCTACCTGCGAAGCCTGATGTCGCAGATTAAGGGCCAAATCGACGGTAAAGTCACGGTAACGGAAGTAGTTATCTGGACAGCGGCAACCAGCGCGCTGCTGGCCTTGCTCCTCTGGCCCATCACCGAAAACAGCACCATCTTTAGTACCAATTACACCCTGTCGCTGCTGATGCCGGTAATGCTATGGGGATCAATGCGCTTCGGTTATAAGCTGATGTCCCTCATCTGGACCCCGGTGCTGATTGTCTCTATTCACTTTTTTGACAGCTATATTCCCCAGTCGCAGGGCTATGATATTCAGCTCACCATCACCACCTCCAGCTATCTGGTCTTTACCTTTGTGGTGGTTTACATGGCGATGCTGGCGACGCGTCAGCGGACGATTAATAACCGCGCCAGACGGCTGGCCTTTCTCGACCCGGTGGTACACATGCCTAACCTGCGGGCGCTCACTCGGGCCCTGGGGAAAAAACCCTGGTCGGTGCTCTGCTTCCTGCGCATGCCGGAACTGGAGATGTTGGGGCGCAATTACGGCTTATTACTCCGTATCCAGTACAAACAGAAACTGGCCGCGTGGATTAACGGCTATCTGCAGCCGGATGAGTGTGTGTATCAGTTGTCCGGGCACGATCTGGTATTACGGCTGAATACCGAGTCTTATCAGTCCCGTATTGACGAGCTGGATTTGCATATCAAGCGTTTCCGCTTTCTCTGGGACGGGATGCCGCTCCAGCCGCAGGTGGGAATCAGCTATTGCTACGTGCGTTCTCCGGTGGTGCACCTTTATCTTCTGCTGGGGGAGCTGGGCACCATTGCAGATCTCTCCCTGGCAACCAATCACCCGGAAAACCTGGAGCAGCGGGGCGCAATTAATCTGCAACGTGGCCTGAAAGAAAAAGTCGCGATGATGAGTCGCCTGCAACGCGCGCTGGAAAAAGATCAATTTACCCTGCTGGCACAGCCCGTACAGGGGATCCGCGGCGATGACTATCACGAGGTGCTGCTCCGGCTGCAAAATGATGACGCAGAGTTGATATCGCCCGATGTATTCCTGCCCGTCGCGCAGGAGTTTGGCCTCTCTTCGCGTATCGATATGCTGGTGGTAGAGAAGACGCTGCAGTTTATGGCCGATAACCGGGAGAGCCTGCCGGGTCAGCGATTTGCCATTAATCTGTCGCCGTCATCCGTTTGCCGGGCACAACTGCCCCTTGAGGTGGGCCGCATGCTGCAAACCTATGGCATTGAGAGCTGGCAGCTTATTTTTGAGATCACCGAGAGCAGCAGTTTTTGCAACGCCGGACTGGCCATGCAGACGATGAATCATTTGCAACAGATGGGATGCCGGATTGCTATTGATGATTTTGGCACCGGCTACGCCAGTTACGCCCGCTTAAAAAATGTGGATGCCGATATCCTTAAAATCGACGGCAGCTTTATCCGCAATATCGTCAGCAACAGCCTGGATTATCAGATTGTGGCTTCGATTTGCCATCTGGCGCGGATGAAGAAAATGCTGGTGGTGGCGGAGTATGTCGAGAGCGAAGAGATCCGTTGCGCCGCGGAGGCGCTGGGGATTGATTACTTCCAGGGTTATTTAATCGGTAAACCCGTACGGCTGGAGACGTTGCTGTCGAAACAGGCGCTCATGAAGAGCGCCTGACAGGAGATTACGCGGCGACGTTCGGAGAGTGCTCTTCTTCAATTTTCAGGCACCAGCCGGTAACGGCGCTCCAGTACTGCTGCTCTCTTTCCAGATCCAGCAGCACCAGTGCGTTCTGGCTAAACCAGTCGTGCGGGAAGCTTAACGTCCAGTGGTTATCGTCCGTGGTGAGCGTCAGCGTCGGCGGCGTGGTTGTCGCCTGGCGCTGGTTGTTGAGCAGCACGCCCAGACGTAACAGCTGGATCAGCGGCAGGAACTGTTTTTTCTTGAACAGCGTAAAGCGTGGCAACTCGTCCAGCTTAACGGCTTTGCGATGATAGCGTACCAGCGAAGCCATCATGGTCTGCTGCTCCTGGTTAAAGCCAGGCAGATCGCTGTTTTGCAGAATGTAGGCCGAGTGGCGATGCATCCCGCTGTGATTGATGTTCAGCCCGACTTCATGCAGCATCGCCGCCCACTTAAGCAGAGCCGCCAGCTGCGGATGCGCCAGTTTCGGGTTCTGGGTTTCCCACTGTTCATACATATGGGTAGTGGTTTCCAGCACCCGCTTCGCCTGCTCGCGATCGATGTTGTACTGATTCGCCAGGCTCTGCGCGGTACGGCTGCGAATATCCTGGTGACGGAATCGACCTTCCATCTCATACAGCACGCCTTCGCGCAGTGCGCCGTCAGACAGGCGCAATTCACGGATGGCCAGCGCATCGAACACGCCGCAAAGGATGGCCAGACCCGGTACAAAGACCGCTTTGCGCTCTTCAGACAGCCCAGGCAGGCTCAGCGCCTCAAAGCTCTTATGCTTGACCACCTCTTCCATCAACATCGACAGACGCTCCGGGGTGATAAAACCGTCTTTTTCGCCCATCTCCACCAGCACTTCATGTGCGGCTTTGATCGTACCTGAAGCGCCGAGCGCCACGTTCCAGCCCTGGAGTCGATATTGCCAGGCAAGCGTCTCCAGCTTTTGAACCGCGGCCATGCGCGCACGCTGGAAGTTTTCCCGGGTGATGATCCCGCCCGGGAAATAGAGTTGGGCAAAACTGACGCAGCCCATCCGGCGGCTTTCGACCAGATGCGGCTCAAAGTTTTCGCCAATCACCAGCTCGGTAGAGCCACCGCCGATATCGATCACCAGCTTGCGGCCTTTTTCGGGCTGAGTATGTTCCACACCCATGAAAATCAGTCGGGCTTCTTCATTGCCTGAAATGATCTCGATAGGGTAGGGGATCACCTGCTCCGCACGCTTTAAAAATTCCGTGGCGTTCGAGGCCTGACGAAGAGTGTGGGTTCCAACAATGCAAACGCTCGACGGGGTGAAACCCTGCAGACGTTCGGCAAACAACGACAGGCAGTTTAGCCCGCGCTCCATGGCCTCTTCGCTGAGCATATTGTTAGCGTCCAGGCCATCCGCCAGGTGAACGCGCTGTTTCAGCCGACCGATGATCTGCATTGCGCCATCAACCTCACGGGCAATGACCATGTGGAAGCTGTTAGAACCAAGGTCGACTGCAGCAAACTCCTGCGGTCGTGGGGTCTTATCGTTTATCGGCATAGGTTAATCGGGTTGCTCGAGTGATTTGATATAGTCGTAAATCGCCAGCTGTGCCCGTACTTTACGGCGATTGCCGCGCGGCACATAGCGGTTGCTCAGTTCTTTATCGATATAACGTGCTTTTACAGTATCGCTTAACAATAAATCGATGATATCAAGAATTTGTTGCTTCAATCGCGGGTCCAGCAGCGGTGCCGCCACTTCGATTCGATAATCGATGTTGCGCGTCATCCAGTCTGCGGAAGAGAGGTAAACGCGTTTATCGCCACCGTTCTCAAAAATATAGATGCGATCGTGTTCAAGATAGCGGTCAACGATGCTCATGACGCGAATATTTTCGCTGATGCCTTCCAGATCGGGGATCAGGGAGCACATACCGCGGATCAGCAGATTGACTTGAACCCCGGAACTGGACGCTGCATACAGACGATCCACCAGCCCTTTATCGACGAGGTTGTTGAGCTTAAGCGTAATGCCAGCCGGCAGGCCGTTCTGGGCATTAGCAATCTCTTTGTCGATCATATCATACAGCAGGCGACGAGAGTTTTGCGGCGACACCAGCAGGTAGTCGAAGCTGACCGGACGATACGGGTTCTCAATGAAGTTAAAGACCCGGCGCACCTCGTTGGTGATGCGCGCATCGGCGGTAAGCAGCGAGTAGTCGGTGTAAATTCGCGCCGTCTTCTCGTTAAAGTTGCCGGTACCGATGTGGGCATAACGCACGACATCATCCCCCTCTTTACGGGAGATGAGGAACAGCTTGGCGTGGATCTTCAGCCCCGGGGCCGAGAAGATCACGTGTACGCCCGCTTCGGTCAGACGGCGCGCCCAGTGAATGTTGGCCTCTTCATCGAAGCGTGCCTGCAACTCTACCACCACGGTGACTTTCTTCCCGTTATGGGCGGCATGAATCATCGCATCGATAATGCGGGAGTCTTTCGCCACGCGGTAGATGTTGATTTTGATCGCCAGCACGTTGGGATCGAACGACGCCTGACGCATCAGCTCCAGCACGTGTTCAAAGGTGTGGTACGGGTAGTAGAGCAGGACGTCGCGCTCGCGGATGGCATCGAAGCCGTTGCGGAACTTATCGAACCAAATATGGCGCAGGCGCGGCAGCGGCTTGTTCACCAGGTTGGCTTTGCCGACGTTCGGGAAGCCGATAAAGTCTTTAAAGTTGTGATAGCGACCACCCGGCACGATGGAGTCGTAGCGGGAGATGGTCAGCTTTTCACGCAGCATCTCGACCATCGCGTCCGGCATATCGCGCTGATAAACAAAGCGCACCGGCTCGGCGGTAAGACGTTGCTTAAGGCTGGAGGACATCAGCTCCATCAGGCTGGCTTCCATCTCGTGCACCAGGTCGTACTCGGCGTCACGGGTCATCTTCATGGAATAGGCGTTTAGCGCGTCGTAATCGAAGAAGCCTTTAAAGATGTCGTCCAGACAGTAGCGCAGGATGTTATCCAGCAGGATCATCGGCTTGCGACGACGCGGCGTTTCCGGCGGCAGATTGACGAAGCGCGGCACTTTATCTGAAGGGATCTCCAGCAGCGCATAGCGAATGCTGTCGCCGCGGATAATTTCCACCGCCAGATAGGTGTAGTCATCCTTCAGGAACTGCACCAGATCGGTTTCACGGTTAATCAGAATGGGGGTGATGTGCTGGCGCAGATACTGTTTGAAATAGTGGCGCAGCCAGTTCTGCTGGTTGACCGAGAGCTGTCGCTCGTTGATCAGGAAGATTTGATTGCGTGCCATCTCCAGCAGCAATTCGTTATACAGACTGTCAAATTCCTGATCGGCTTTTAGCACCCGGGACTGGATCTTGCCAAGCAGATGACGCGAATTCGAGTTCAAACCCTGCTCTTCGCTAATGATGATTCGGCGTTTCAGTTCAGCAAAGCGAACTTTGTAGAACTCGTCCAGGTTGTTTGAGTAAATCCCCAGAAAACGCATGCGCTCAATCAGCGGGTTACTTTTATCCGCTGCTTCCTGAAGCACGCGCTCGTTGAATGCTAACCAGCTTAACTCTTTCTCGATGTATAACTTTTCCTGACCCATTACTACTCACACTCCAGTTCAATCACAGGACGTGGTAAATCCGTCTCGCCTTTATTATGGCGAGCATTTCCACTATATGTCCAACTGTGTCAGAAAAGTATGACAGTTAAATTTTTTCTTGAAGAATAATAGAGGGTTGGCGGCATTGCCCGTCGGCGCTTTGTTTGCGCGGGCCTACAGTCAGAGAGGCCGGGTAAGCAAAGCCCACCCGGCAAAAGATTACTCTTCGGCCGCATGGCCTTGTGGAGGTAGCGGCGAGCCATCCAGCCAGGCGCTGCCGTCGCGCATCGCCAGGCGGCCATCCACAAACCAGCTCACCACCAGCGGGTAGATGGCGTGCTCCTGGGCCTGAACCCGGGCGGTAACATCCTCTTCGCTGTCGCCTTCAAACACCGGCACTTTCGCCTGCAGGATCACCGGGCCGCCGTCCAGTTCGTCAGTGACAAAGTGAACCGAGGTGCCGTGCTCCTCATCGCCATTCTCCAGCACCTGACGGTGAGTATTCAGGCCAGGATACTTTGGTAGCAGGGAAGGGTGGATGTTCAGCAGACGTCCGGCATAGTGCGCCACAAACGCCGGGCTGAGGATCCGCATATAGCCCGCCAGCACCACCACGTCCGGGGCGTAGGCGTCGATCTCCTGCACCAGTTCGCGGTCAAAGGCTTCGCGGCTGGCAAACTGGGAGGCGCTGAGCGCATGCGCGGCAATGCCCGCTTCGCTGGCGCGCTCAAGGCCGAACGCATCGGCCTTGTTACTGAATACTGCGCGGAGGGTGCCGTTGATTTTCTTCTGTTTGCAGGCATCGATGATAGCCTGCAAATTACTTCCGTTACCGGAAATGAGCACCACTATATTTTTCATTCAATGACCACACGCTGTTCGGCATCAGAAGCCTTGATGATACCGATTTTCCACGCGTTTTCACCTTTCGCCTGCAGCAGCGCCAGGGCATTGTCCACTTCGCTGGCTGGCAGGGCGATCAGCATCCCCACGCCGCAGTTGAAGGTGCGATACATTTCGTGGTCGCTGACGTTACCGGCATCCTGCAACCAGTTGAACACCGCTGGCCACTGCCAGGAGGATTCGTCGATCACGGCCTGAGTGTTGTCCGGCAATACGCGCGGGATGTTTTCCCAGAAGCCGCCGCCGGTCAGGTGGGCGATAGCGTGAACGTCCACGTTCGCGATCAGTTCCAGAATGGATTTCACGTAGATACGGGTCGGTTCCAGCAGGTGATCGGCCAGCGGTTTGCCTTCCAGTTCGGTCGTCAGTGGATCGCAGCCGCTGACTTCGACAATTTTACGCACCAGCGAGTAACCGTTGGAGTGCGGGCCGCTGGAACCCAGGGCAATCAGCACATCGCCGTCGGTCACTTTACTGCCGTCAATGATCTCGGATTTCTCGACAACGCCCACGCAGAAACCGGCTACGTCGTAATCTTCGCCGTGGTACATCCCCGGCATTTCAGCGGTTTCACCGCCAACCAGCGCACAGCCAGACTGCAGGCAGCCTTCAGCGATACCGCTGATCACGCTGGCTGCGGTGTCCACGTCCAGCTTGCCGGTCGCGTAGTAGTCGAGGAAGAACAGCGGCTCAGCACCCTGAACCACCAGGTCGTTAACACACATGGCAACCAGATCAACACCGATGGTGTCGTGGCGTTTCAGATCCATCGCCAGACGCAGCTTGGTGCCTACGCCGTCGGTGCCCGAGACCAGAACCGGTTCACGGTATTTTTGCGGCAGCGCGCACAGGGCGCCGAATCCTCCCAGCCCACCCATTACTTCCGGGCGGCGGGTTTTTTTAACTACCCCTTTGATACGGTCAACCAGCGCATTACCTGCGTCAATATCTACACCGGCATCTTTGTAGCTGAGAGAAGTTTTGTTGGTCACGGCTCAAGTCCCCACGCGATTGCATTGCGATTGTAAGAAAAATCGGCGCAATTCTAACAGTCCAGGCAAACGTTTGCGAGCCTATTCTGCAACAGAAAAACGGGTCCCTGAAAATGCAGCAAAAATCGCGATTCGCTACGCAAACTTGAACCCGTTCACGAAAATGAAACCGGGTACATTCTTCTTCTTGCAACCCCTTCGCTGAATGCACATCATTTCACTGAAACCGGTTTCTGTACTCTTTTTTGCCGAAAATTAACGCTAAATGAGGGATATCGCATGTCAGGATTCAAAGAGGGTTTTCTGTGGGGCGGCGCGGTAGCGGCGCATCAACTTGAAGGCGGCTGGCAAGAGGGCGGGAAGGGCCCAAGCGTCGCAGACGTGATGACCGCAGGCGCACATGGCGTCCCGCGCGAAATCACCGACGGGGTGCTGCCGGGCAAAAACTACCCCAATCATGAAGCCATCGATTTCTATCACCGTTACAAAGAAGATATCCAACTGTTCGCGGAACTGGGCTTTAAATGCTTCCGCACCTCCATTGCCTGGACACGTATTTTCCCCAAAGGTGACGAACAGCAGCCCAACGAGGCAGGCCTGCAGTTTTATGACGATCTGTTTGATGAGTGCCTGAAGCACGGCATCGAGCCGGTTATTACCCTCTCGCACTTCGAAATGCCGTATCACCTGGTGAGCGAATATGGCGGCTGGCGCAACCGCAAACTGATCGACTTCTTTGTGCGCTTTGCCAGCGTGGTATTTGCACGTTATCAGCACAAAGTGAAGTACTGGATGACCTTCAACGAGATTAACAACCAGGCCAACTTCCACGAAGACTTCGCACCCTTCACCAACTCCGGCCTGAAATACCAGCCGGGCGAAGATCGCGAGCCGGTGATGTTCCAGGCAGCGCACTATGAGCTGGTGGCCAGCGCGCTGGCGGTAAAAGCCGGACGTGACATCAACCCGTCCTTGCGGATTGGCTGCATGATTGCAATGTGTCCTATCTACCCGCTGACCTGCGCCCCGGACGACATGATGATGGCGATGAATGCCATGCACCGCCGCTACTGGTTCACCGACGTACACGTGCGCGGTGCCTATCCGCAGCATCTGCTGAACTACTTTGCCCGTCGTGGTTTTGAACTGGATATCACCGAAGAGGATAAAGCGGCGCTGAAACAAGGCTGCGTGGATTACATCGGCTTCAGCTATTACATGTCGTTTGCCACCAAAGCGACGGCGGATAACCCGCAACTGGATTACGACGAGAGCAAAAGCCTGGTCTCCAACCCCTACGTACAGAAATCGGACTGGGGCTGGCAGATTGACCCAGTGGGGCTGCGCTACTCCCTGAACTGGTTCTGGGATCACTACCAGCTGCCGCTGTTTATCGTCGAGAATGGTTTTGGCGCTATTGATGTGCTGGAGAGCGACGGCACGGTGAACGACCAGTACCGCATCGACTATCTCAGCGCCCATATCCGCGAGATGAAAAAAGCGGTAGTGGAGGATGGCGTGGATCTGATGGGCTACACCCCGTGGGGCTGCATCGATCTGGTCTCTGCCGGTACCGGCGAAATGAAAAAACGCTATGGCTTTATCTATGTCGATAAAGACAACGAAGGCAACGGCACGCTGAATCGCAGTAAGAAAAAATCCTTTGCTTGGTATCAGAAGGTGATCGCCAGCAACGGCGAGACGCTGTAGCTCTGTGACATGGCCGGGTAAGCGCAGCGCCACCCGGCGAAACCCCGCATAAAGGCCGGAGATCCCCCTCCGGTTTTTTTTGTCTCTTTTATACTCTCTGCAGCCTGTTATTCACTTTGGTTGATCCCGGTCAAGCAAGATGGGTATGGCGCAGTCTGAAAAAAGCGGTATAATCCGGCGATTTTTTTTGTGGCTGCCACCCGAAGGAGAAAGAGAATGAAGATTGTGGAAGTGAAACACCCACTCGTTAAACACAAGCTGGGCCTGATGCGTGAGCATGACATCAGCACTAAGCGCTTTCGTGAACTGGCTTCTGAAGTTGGCAGCTTACTGACTTATGAAGCAACCTCCGATCTGGAAACCGAAACGGTGACCATTGAAGGCTGGAACGGCCCAGTACAGGTTGAGCAGATCAAAGGCAAAAAAATTACCGTTGTGCCAATCCTGCGTGCGGGTCTGGGCATGATGGAAGGCGTGCTGGAGCACGTCCCGAGCGCGCGTATCAGCGTGGTCGGTATCTACCGTAACGAAGAAACGCTGGAGCCAGTGCCGTATTTCCAGAAGCTGGTTTCCAACATCGACGAGCGTATGGCGCTGGTCGTTGACCCAATGCTGGCCACCGGTGGTTCGATGATCGCCACTATCGATCTGCTGAAAAACGCGGGCTGCAGCAGCATCAAGGTGCTGGTACTGGTTGCCGCACCGGAAGGGATTGCCGCGCTGGAAAAAGCGCACCCGGACGTGGAGCTGTACACTGCGTCTGTTGATCAGGGTCTGAACGAGCACGGGTACATCATCCCGGGCCTCGGCGATGCCGGTGATAAGATTTTTGGTACTAAGTAAGTGATAAACGAAAAAGAAGCCGACTTTGATAGTCGGCTTTTTTTTGAATAAAAAAACCAACCGTTAAAAGCAAACAACACTTGAGGAAAACACTATGACGCGCCGTGCTATCGGGGTGAGTGAAAGACCGCCACTTTTACAGACAATCCCGCTTAGTTTGCAGCACCTGTTTGCGATGTTTGGCGCAACCGTGCTGGTGCCAATCCTGTTCCACATTAACCCGGCCACCGTGCTGTTGTTTAACGGCATCGGAACGCTGCTGTACCTCTTCATCTGTAAAGGTAAAATCCCGGCCTATCTGGGTTCGAGCTTTGCCTTTATCTCGCCGGTACTGTTGCTGTTGCCTTTAGGCTATGAAGTGGCGCTGGGCGGTTTCATTATGTGCGGCGTGCTGTTCTGCCTCGTTGCTTTCATTGTGAAAAAAGCCGGTACGGGCTGGCTGGATGTGATGTTCCCGCCTGCGGCAATGGGCGCAATCGTTGCCGTCATCGGGCTTGAGTTAGCCGGTGTGGCGGCAAACATGGCGGGCCTGCTGCCTGCCGACGGTCAGTCGCCGGATACCAAAACCATTATCATCTCGCTGGTCACCCTGGGCGTGACGGTCTTTGGCTCGGTGCTGTTCCGTGGCTTTATGGCGATTATCCCGATCCTGATTGGCGTGCTGGCGGGCTATGCGCTCTCCTTCGCCATGGGCGTGGTCGATACGACGCCAATCGCGCAGGCTCACTGGTTTGCTCTGCCAACCTTCTATACCCCGCGTTTTGAGTGGTTTGCCATCTTCACCATCCTGCCGGCGGCGCTGGTGGTTATTGCCGAGCACGTCGGTCACCTGGTGGTCACGGCGAACATCGTCAAGCGCGACCTGATCCGCGACCCGGGTCTGCATCGTTCAATGTTTGCCAACGGCTTCTCGACCATTATCTCCGGTTTTTTCGGCTCCACGCCAAACACCACCTACGGTGAGAATATCGGCGTCATGGCCATTACTCGCGTTTACAGCACCTGGGTTATCGGCGGCGCGGCAATTATTGCCATTCTGCTCTCCTGCGTGGGTAAACTGGCGGCGGCGATCCAGATCATCCCGGTGCCGGTAATGGGCGGTGTTTCGCTGCTGCTGTACGGGGTAATCGGTGCTTCCGGTATCCGCGTCCTGATCGAGTCTAAAGTCGATTACAGCAAAGCGCAGAACCTGATCCTGACCTCCGTGATCCTGATTATTGGCGTCAGCGGAGCCAAGGTTCACATTGGTGCAGCGGAGCTGAAAGGCATGGCGCTGGCGACCATTGTGGGTATCGGCCTCGCCCTGATCTTCAAAGTGATCTCCATCCTGCGCCCGGAAGAAGTGGTTCTGGACGCGGAAGAGACAGAAAAAGTCTCTCATTGATCGTCTAACCGGGCGGCCGATCCGCCCGGTTCTCTCCCCGCTTGTTCCGTGTTAAACTCTGGGCCGATTCCGAGTAAGACCTGGTTGAGGTATTTCTGAACGCACCGGCACAGCTCTCTTTGCCACTTTATCTTCCCGACGACGAAACTTTCGCGAGTTTCTGGCCGGGTGATAACCCCTCTTTACTGGCTGCACTGCAAAACGTGTTGCGCCAGGAGCACAGCGGTTACATCTATATCTGGTCACGCGAAGGCGCGGGGCGCAGCCATCTGCTGCATGCAGCCTGCGCCGAACTCTCGCAGCGCGGGGATGCGGTCGGCTATGTGCCGCTGGATAAACGCACCTGGTTCGTGCCGGAAGTGCTCGACGGAATGGAACAGCTGTCGCTGGTCTGCATCGACAATATCGAATGCGTGGCGGGGGATGAGCTGTGGGAAATGGCGATTTTTGATCTCTATAACCGCATTCTGGAGTCCGGGAAAACCCGACTGCTGATCACCGGCGATCGTCCACCGCGACAGCTAAAACTCGGGCTTGCCGATCTGGCCTCGCGTCTCGACTGGGGGCAAATCTACAAATTACAGCCGCTCTCGGATGAAGATAAACTGCAGGCTTTGCAGCTGCGGGCGCGGTTGCGGGGCTTTGAACTGCCGGAAGACGTGGGGCGTTTTCTGTTGAAGCGGCTGGATCGCGAGATGCGTACCCTGTTTATGACGCTCGATCAGCTGGACAAGGCTTCCATCACCGCCCAGCGGAAGCTCACCATTCCCTTTGTGAAAGATATCCTCAATCTGTAGGCCCGGCGCGCACAGGCTGCCGGGCTGTTCCATGTTTACTGCACAATCTCCAGCACCTGTTCAGGTGGGCGGCCAATGCGCGCTTTGCCGTTTGCCACCACAATTGGGCGCTCGATCAGCTTCGGATTATCCACCATCGCCTGTAGTAATGCCTCTTCACTGAGCGCGCTGTCAGCCAGCCCCAACGTTTTGTAAAGCTCCTCTTTCTGGCGCATTAACTCTCTGGCGCTGCGCATTCCCAGCTGGCTTAACAGTGTGCGAAGGGTGTCGGTATCCGGGGGCGTGTCCAGATAGAGCACCACCTGCGGCTCAATGCCGTTTGATTGCAGCAGGGCCAGGGTTTCGCGGCTCTTTGAGCAGCGGGGGTTATGGTAGATAGTGACCGCGTCAGACATCTTTTCTCCTTTACATCTTTTCATACGGACGGTAGCGCTGCTGCAGCTGGCGCAACTGATCGATGCGGGCATCGTAACGGGCCTGTTGCAGGCTACCGAGTTTCACCTGCGAGCTGGCGCTGCTCAGCAGGGAGATGGCCTGGTCCAGACGCCCGGCCAGAGCATAGCCTTCGGCGCGTGCCGCCAGCTCTTGATCGCGATGGCCAAGGGCACCTTCCGCCTGGGCCAGCAGATCCCAGCCGTTAGGATCATCTTTATTACTGAAGGTATAGCGGTTGAGGAGTGTCGCGGCTTGCTGCGGCTGTCCACCCTGTAAGTAAGCATTCGCCAGGTTGAGTTGCAGCACCGGATTGGTGCGCAAGTCTCGGGCACCTTTCAGACGATTGATCGCATCCTGGGCTTTTTTCTGCCCTAAATCGATGTCGGTCGCCATATCGAGATACCAGGCATTGTTGGCCTCTGCGGTCAGCAGTGGCTGAAGATTTTTGCGGGCCTCATCATAGTTGCTGGCCTCCATCGCCTGCAATGCCCGGCCATACTGGGCCGCACGCTGTTCACGCACATTGCCTTTCGCCAGCGCGTCCAGCAGATCGTTGGTCAGCTGGTTGCGCCCGGAATTGTACATACCGAGGCTTCTGACCTTCGCCATGTAGAAATCTTCCGAGGACTGCACCACTACCGGACGCATCTGGTTGGCGCGGTTACGGGCGTCCGACAGACGGCTCTCCGGCAGGGGGTGGGTCAGCAAAATTTCCGGTGGACGTGAGGAGTAGCGCGCCTGATCCAGTAATTTTTCGAGGAAGCCCGGCATCGCCTGCGGATCGAACCCGGAGCGTTGCAGCACCTGAATACCGATGCGGTCGGCTTCTTGTTCATTCTGCTGGGTAAAGCTGATCATCCCCTGACGCGTTCCTGCCAGCGTACCGGTCAGCGCCGCCATGCCCGCCTGCGGGCTGGCCATCGCCAGCAGAATAGAACCCAGCGCGCCCACCCAGGTGAGCGGGGCGCTGCGCTTCTGATCTTCCATCGCCCGCGCCAGATGGCGCTGGGTAACGTGGGAAATTTCGTGCGCCATTACCGAGGCCAGTTGGCTTTCATTGTCGGCGTAGCGGAATAACGCCGAGTGCAACACCACATTGCCGCCGAAGAAGGCGAAGGCGTTGATCTCATCGTTATTGATTAAATAGAAGTGGAAAGGGGTTTTCACCGAATCCGCATGGGAGACCAGCCGCATCCCCAGTGAATTGATGTACTGCACCAGCAGCGGATCGTTAATCAGCGGCGCACTGCCGCGCAACTGGCGCACATAATAGTCGCCCATTTGCAGCTCCTGGCCAATGGAGAGCGTGCTGCCTGCCGAGGTGCCCATGTCTGGCAATGATTCTGCAGAGTCAGCGAACGCGGGCATCATCTGACCGGCGGTCAGCGCAGCAATGAGCGTCGCAACCAACGTTTTTTTCAACTGCCTGAACATAACCTCTGTCCTGTCTGGTGGGTGTGCTAATTTGACCGAATAACCCGCATATCGTTCACCTGCGGCTGCTCTGGGAGTGTAGCCGCGTCAGGGCGATAAGAAAATCCCTCTTTTCAGGCTTTTGCGTTTTGTGACGGAGCAAGAAAAAGCGAAAGTCTTTTCATTGACTCTCCGATACAATTCATCTTTTACGTCCAGCCAACATCTTCAGGGAAGGGTTGCATGCTCGAGTTATTAATGCAGTGGTACCGTCGGCGCTTTAGCGATCCCGAGGCCATTGCTTTGCTGGTTATTCTGGTTGCCGGATTTGGCATTCTCTTCTTCTTTAGCGGGCTGCTGGCCCCGCTGCTCGTCGCGATTGTCCTCGCCTATTTGCTGGAGTGGCCGACGGTACGGCTGGAAAATATCGGCTGCTCCCGCCGCTGGGCCAGCATTATTGTGCTGGTCTTTTTTGTCGGTATTCTGCTGGTGATGTCCTTTGTGGTGCTGCCTATCGCCTGGCAGCAGGGGATCTACCTGATTCGCGATATGCCCGGCATGCTCAGCAAACTCTCTGATTTTGCCGCCACCCTGCCGCGCCGTTATCCGGCCCTGATGGATGCGGGCATTATTGATGCGATGGCTGAAAACATGCGTACCCGTATCATGACGATGGGGGATACGGTGGTGAAATTCTCCCTCGCGTCGCTGGTGGGCCTGCTGACGCTGGCGGTCTACCTGGTGCTGGTGCCGCTAATGGTCTTCTTCCTGGTCAAAGACAAAGAGCAGATGCTTAACGCGGTGCGCCGCGTGCTGCCGCGTAACCGTGGCCTGGCAGGGCAGGTGTGGAAGGAGATGAACCAGCAGATCACTAACTACATCCGCGGCAAAGTGCTGGAGATGATCGTCGTCGGCGTGGCTACCTGGATTGGTTTCTTCATCTTCGGCCTGAACTATTCGCTGCTGCTGGCGGTGCTGGTGGGCTTCTCGGTGCTGATCCCCTATATCGGGGCCTTTGTGGTGACTATTCCGGTGGTGTGCGTGGCGCTATTCCAGTTTGGGCTGGGCACCGAGTTCTGGAGCTGTTTCGTTGTCTATCTGATTATTCAGGGGCTGGACGGTAACCTGCTGGTGCCGGTGCTGTTCTCGGAAGCGGTGAACCTGCACCCGATCGTCATTATCCTGTCAGTGGTGATTTTTGGTGGGCTATGGGGGTTCTGGGGAGTGTTCTTTGCCATCCCATTGGCAACGCTGATTAAAGCGGTGGTACATGCCTGGCCGGATGTTCCGGCGGTAGAGGAGTAGCCTGGTGTTGATGTCCGGCGGCGCTAGCGATTACACGGGCTGCGCGGGTTGATGCCTTCACTCTATCCTCTCTCAAAAAGAGAGGAAGCAAACACTAAAAACGGCAACTCAGGTTGCCGTTTTGCATTTATCTTCAGGCGTTCTCTTTCACCCAGTTCAATACCACGTCGTGGTGATTGCTGGTTTTGAAGTCGTCAAAGACATGTTCAACTTTACCCTCAGCATCGATCAGGAAACTGATGCGGTGGATACCGTCGTAGGTTTTGCCCATAAAGGATTTCTCACCCCAGACACCAAACGCACCGCAGACCTGATGGTCTTCGTCGGACAACAGCGTAAAGTTCAGCAGCTCTTTTTCGGCAAAACGAGACAGCTTTTCAGGCTTATCGGTACTGATACCCAGCACTTCGACGCCTGCGCTCTTCAACTCGTCCATGTTGTCGCGCAGACCGCAGGCTTGTACGGTACAGCCTGGCGTCATGGCTTTCGGGTAGAAGTAGACCAGAACACGCTGTCCCTGGAAGTCGGTTAAATTTACTTGCTCGCCGTCTTGATCGGGCAGGCTAAATTTCGGTGCGATGTCACCGGCTTTCAGTGGATTCATTACTCAACTCCGTCTTGTTCATGCTGGGAATAATTGACGACGTTTATACTGCCTTGCGCATTTAATTCTGTACAGAGGGCTTTGAATGCTTGCTCGATATTTGACGCATCCTGAGACGCCGGGCTGTGCGCGGTGATCTGGATAAACAGTTTAGGGATAGTGTCGCCTTCACCCGGCTGGGTACGGGACACCAGCTCGGCAATATTCATCTGATGGCTATCAAACAGGGCGGTAAAGCGTTCGATTAAGTGCGGGGAGTCCGTCACTTCCACCTGGACCCAGACGGTTGCCGGCAGGGCCGGCTGTGGGCGTGCGGTGGTACGCTTCATCACGATCAGCAGATCCAGCTCTGCGCCTTTTAACGGCAGAGTCGATTCAATTAAGGTGATGGCATTCCATGACCCGGAAAGGAGCATGATGAAGGTAAACTCTTCTCCCAGCATCGCCAGGCGGCTATCTTCAATGTTGCAGCCGCAGCTACTGACGTGGCGAGTGATGGTATTCACGATCCCCGGCCTGTCGGCACCCAGCGCAGTGATAACCAGGTAATGTTGTGATGAGGTTGTCAAACCTGTTCTTCCTTTGCTTGGTTTAGTCTTTCTAAGGAAAGCATAAAAAAAACTGGCATACAATAACCTGGAGGCCTCATGTCCCTTGCTTTTATTACAGCACCAAACGTACCATTGAGGCTCTTGTACGCACAGAGGATGGCCCATGTTCACGGGAAGTATTGTTGCGCTTGTTACACCGATGGATGAGAAAGGTAATGTCTGCCGGTCAAGCCTGAAGAAACTGATTGATTATCATGTCGCCAGCGGAACCTCGGCGATTGTTTCGGTAGGGACTACCGGTGAATCTGCAACGCTGAGCCATGAAGAGCATGGCGAAGTGGTTATGCTGACCCTCGAACTGGCAGACGGGCGTATCCCGGTCATTGCGGGTACGGGTGCCAACGCGACCGCTGAAGCCATCAGCCTGACCCAGCGCTTCAACGATTCGGGTGTCGTGGGTTGCCTGACGGTAACGCCATACTACAACCGTCCAACCCAGGAAGGTCTGTTCCAGCATTTCAAAGCCATCGCTGAACATACTGACTTGCCACAAATCCTGTATAATGTGCCGTCGCGTACTGGCTGCGATATGCTGCCAGAAACGGTTGGCCGTCTCGCGAAAGTAAAAAATATTATCGGTATTAAAGAGGCGACCGGGAACTTAAGCCGTGTTCATCAGATCAAAGAGCTGGTTTCAGACGACTTTATTCTGCTGAGCGGTGATGATGCGACCTCGCTGGACTTTATGCAGCTTGGTGGCCACGGGGTGATTTCCGTGACCTCCAACGTTGCAGCCCGCGATATGGCTGAAATGTGTAAACTGGCGGCTGCCGGTCACTTCCAGGAAGCGCGCGTGATTAACCAGCGTCTGATGCCGCTGCACAACAAATTATTTGTCGAACCCAATCCGATCCCAGTGAAATGGGCATGTAAGGAGTTGGGACTTGTAGCGACCGATACGCTGCGCCTGCCAATGACCCCGATTACCGACCACGGTCGCGAAACGGTCACTGGCGCGCTGAAGCATGCCGGTCTGCTGTAAAGTTTAGGGAGATTTGATGGCTTACTCAGTACAGAAGTCGCGCCTGGCGAAGGTTGCGGGTGTTTCGCTTGTTATGCTGCTCGCGGCCTGTAGCTCAGATTCACGCTACAAGCGCCAGGTGAGCGGTGACGAATCCTATCTGGATGCTGCGCCGCTTGCTGAACTTCATGCGCCCGCTGGCATGATCCTGCCGATTCAGAATGGCGACTATACCATTCCGGTCACCAACGGGAGCGGCGCGGTAGGCAAAGCGCTTGATATCCGTCCACCAGCACAGCCTCTGGCGCTGGTAAGCGGGGCGCGTACTCAGTTCACTGGCGATACCGCGACGCTGCAGGTTGAGAGCGCGCGTAATGCCACGCTGTGGCCGCAGGTTGTTAGCGTGATTCAGTCGAAGAACTACACAATCACGCAACGCGATGATGCCAGCCAGACACTGTCGACCGACTGGATCGAATGGTCCCGTCTGGATGAAGATCAACAGTACCGTGGACGTTATCAAGTCTCTGTTAAACCTCAGGGTTATCAGCAGGCGGTCGTGGTTAAGCTGCTGAACCTGGAGCAGGCAGGCAAGCCTGTTTCAGATGCCGCTTCCCTGCAGCGCTACAGCACCGAGATGCTTAACACCATCGCGGCGGGCCTCGATAAAAACGCAACCGATGCTGCCAATGCTGCCCAGAGCCGCAATGGCGCAACCTTCGACGTGCAGAGCGCTGCCGACGAAACCGGTCTGCCAATGCTTGTCGTACGTGGTCCGTTCAACCAGGTCTGGCAGCGTCTGCCTGCAACGCTTGAGCGCGTCGGTATGAAAGTGTCCGACAGCACCCGCTCAACCGGCAGCATGACGGTCACCTACAAGCCGCTGTCTGACAGCAGCTGGGAAGAGCTGGGCGCACGCGATCCGGGTCTGGCTTCTGGCGACTACAAGCTTCAGGTCGGCGATCTGGACAACCGTAGCAGCCTGCAGTTTATCGATCCGAAAGGTCACACGCTGACCCAGTCGCAGAATGATGCGCTGGTCGCTGTCTTCCAGGCGGCATTCAGCAAATAAAAAAGAGGGCTGGTTTATCCAGCCCTTTTTATTTTCGTGCCACGCAAACGTGTGCGTGGCATAATATCTCCAGTTTTGAACACAAATCATCACACCAGGAGTAATGAAGATGCAGAAGCAAGCTGAGTTGTATCGTGGCAAAGCGAAAACCGTATACAGCACGGAGAACCCGGATCTGTTGGTGCTCGAGTTCCGCAATGATACGTCAGCAGGAGATGGCGCACGCATTGAGCAGTTTGACCGTAAAGGCATGGTGAACAACAAGTTCAACCATTTCATTATGAGCAAGCTGGAAGAAGCGGGCATCCCGACGCAGATGGAAGCGTTGCTGTCCGATACCGAATGTCTGGTGAAAAAGCTGGATATGGTACCGGTGGAATGCGTCGTCCGTAACCGTGCCGCAGGCTCCCTGGTGAAGCGTCTGGGCATTGAAGAGGGCATCGAACTCAATCCGCCGCTGTTCGACCTGTTCCTGAAAAACGACGCTATGCACGATCCCATGGTCAACGAATCTTACTGCGAAACCTTTGGCTGGGTGAGCAAAGAGAACCTGGCGCGTATGCAGGAGCTGACCTTCAAAGCGAACGACGTGCTGAAAAAGCTGTTTGATGACGCGGGCCTGATCCTGGTGGACTTCAAACTGGAGTTCGGCCTGTATAAAGGTGAAGTGGTGCTGGGTGATGAATTCTCCCCGGACGGCAGCCGCCTGTGGGACAAAGAGACGCTGGATAAAATGGATAAAGACCGCTTCCGCCAGAGCCTGGGCGGCGTGATCGAAGCGTACGAAGCCGTTGCCCATCGTCTGGGTGTTAAACTCGATTAATCCCGCCTTATCGCCAGGGGGACGTCCGTTCCTCTGGCATCTCACCCCTGTTTGCAGTGGTAATCTTTCCCCGAACCGCCTACGATCATACTTATTATCATGATGATATTTCGAGGTGGTTATGCGCTGGCAAGGGCGTCGTGGAAGTGACAATGTAGATGACAGACGTAATAGCGGTGGTCCGTCAATGGGGGGGCCGGGCTTCCGGCTGCCGGGAGGGAAGGGCGGCATCATTCTTTTGCTGGTAGTCGTGGTCGCGGGCTATTACGGGGTCGACTTGAGCGGGTTACTCACCGGGCAACCGATGCCGCAACAGCAGCAGGCGACACGCTCCATCAGTCCGAATGAAGATGAAGCAGCGAAATTCACCTCGGTGATCCTGGCGACCACGGAAGATACCTGGGGTCAGCTGTTCGACAAAATGGGCCGGACGTACCAGCAGCCGAAGCTGGTGATGTATCGTGGCGCCACGCGCACCGGCTGCGGCACCGGGCAATCGGTGATGGGGCCGTTCTATTGCCCTGCCGACTCCACCGTCTATATCGATCTCTCCTTTTACGATGACATGAAACGCAAGCTGGGCGCCGACGGCGATTTTGCCCAGGGCTATGTCATCGCTCATGAAGTGGGTCATCACGTGCAGAAACTGCTCGGTATTGAGCCGAAGGTCCGTCAGCTACAGCAGAATGCCAGCGAAAGCGAAGTGAATGCGCTGTCGGTGCGTATGGAGCTGCAGGCCGACTGCTTTGCCGGCGTCTGGGGGCACAATATGCAGCAGGAGGGCGTGCTGGAGGCTGGCGATCTGGAAGAGGCGCTTAACGCCGCCCAGGCCATTGGCGACGATCGTCTGCAACAGCAAAGTCAGGGTCATGTGGTGCCAGACAGCTTTACGCACGGCACCTCGGCACAGCGTTACAGCTGGTTCAAAAAAGGTTTTGACGGCGGCGATCCGGCACAGTGCAACACCTTCGGTAAGGCCATCTAATTCACAATGTCAGGGATGAATTTATCAGGATTGCCTGAACAACTGGCGCGGGAGGGGCACCGGCGACTGCTGGTGCTGAGCGGGGACGACACATGGACGCAGCAACAGGCGCTGCTGCTGAAAGAAAGCTATCCCGGCGACTGGTTGTGGGTGGGCGACAATGCACCTCAGCTCCCGTCATGTTCGCCCCAGGCGCTGAATCAGCTGCTGGGGCGTGAATTTCTGCACGCCATCTTCGATGCCCGCCAGGGATTTGACGTCTCGGCGTTTGCGGCTGTGGGCGGCACCTTGCGCGCCGGAAGCCTGCTGGTGTTACTCACCCCCGCCCTGGCGCTATGGCCGGAAAAATCTGACCAGGACTCGCTGCGCTGGAGCGACAGGCCAGAGCCGATCCCCACGCCACGCTTTGTAGAACATTTCTGCCGCCATATCTCCCGCGATCCGCAGGTTTTACTGTGGCAGCAGGGGGCACCTTGTCCTCCTATGCCAACCCACTCTGCCCCGGACTGGCACCCGGCCAGCGGTGAGCCGCAGCGCGAGCAGGCCGCGATCCTCGCCCACCTGACCACCCTGCCCGAAGGGGTTGCCGCCGTGACCGCAGCGCGCGGGCGCGGAAAGTCAGCGCTGGCAGGCATGCTGTTACGCCGTATTGCAGGCCACGCCATTGTGACGGCTCCCGCCAGAGCGGCGACAGAGGTTATCGCCCGCTTCGGCGGCGATCGCTATCACTTTATGGCCCCGGACGCGCTGCTGGCATCGGACGTGCGTGCTGACTGGCTGATCGTCGATGAGGCGGCGGCAATCCCCGGCCCGCTGCTGGCACAGCTGGTGACACGTTTCCCCCGGGTGTTGCTCACCACCACGGTGCAGGGGTATGAAGGCACCGGCAGGGGATTTCTGCTGAAATTCTGCGCCCGGTTTGCCGGGCTGCGTTACTTCACCCTGAGCGAACCGGTGCGCTGGGCGGCGGGTTGCCCGCTGGAGCGCATTATCGCCGAGGTACTGCTGTTTGATGATGCGCCCGAAGAGAGCCTTTCGCAGGGCGAGATCGTCTGTACACCGCTGGAGCAGGAGGCCTGGAGCCGCGACCCTGAACTCCCGGCGGCGGTCTATAAACTGCTCTGCGCCGCTCACTACCGGACCTCTCCGCTGGATCTGCGGCGCATGATGGATGCCTCCGGGCAGCATTTTGCCGTCGCCCGTACGGGTGAGGACGTCTGCGGCGCGCTGTGGCTGGTGGAGGAGGGCGGCCTGAGTCCGGCACTCAGCCAGGCGGTGTGGGCGGGCTACCGGCGTCCACGCGGTAACCTGGTGGCGCAATCGCTGGCTGCCCATGGCGGATCGCCGCAGGCGGCCACGCTCACCGCCCGGCGGGTCACGCGCATTGCCGTCCATCCCGCGCGCCAGCGTGAGGGGATTGGTCAGGCGCTGATTGCCACAGCCCGCCAGCAGATGAACATCGACTACCTTTCCGTCAGCTTTGGCTATACCGGGGAGCTTTGGCGCTTCTGGCAGCGCTGCGGATTTATTCTGGTGCGCATCGGCAGTCACCGCGAGGCCAGCAGCGGTTGCTACACGGCAATGGCGATGCTGCCGCTCAGCGCGGCGGGGCAGGATTTGTGCCAGCGCGAACATCAGCGGCTCTGTCGCGATGCATCAGTTATTGAACGCTGGAACGGTGAAAAGATCCCGGTAGTGCCCACAGGTGAGGCTACCCTTAATGATGATGACTGGCTGGATTTGGCCGGGTTCGCCTTTGCGCATCGTCCCCTTTCGGCGGCGATGCCCAGCCTGACACGACTGCTACAGGCGACGGATCTGCCGCTGTCAGGGCTGCGGGGCAAAATCGAACAGGGGCTGGACGATAGCGCCCTGAGCCGCGCGCTGGCCCTCAGCGGACGTAAAGCCGTGTTGAGCCATCTGCGTACTGAAGCGGGTCAGGCGCTGGTTCAGCTCGACAGCGAACGCTGTCAGACGTTAAGGCACACCGTTTTGCAATGGCAATTTTTTCAATGACTTCATCAGTGAACTGGCATGTTCATTCTGCCTGTCAGGCGTAGAATCCCGCTTATCAATTAAGGAGACTGCTATGAAACATGACCATTTTGTTGTCCAAAGCCCCGATAAACCGGCAAAGCAGCTGCTGCTCCTGTTTCATGGCGTCGGTGATAATCCGGTCAATATGGCGCAGATTGGCAGCTGGTTTGCGCCGCTGTTTCCCGATGCCCTGGTCGTCAGCGTCGGCGGCGCCGAGCCATGCGGCCCGAATGGTCGTCAGTGGTTTTCAGTGCAGGACGTGACGGAAGATAGCCGTCAGGAGCGGGTGAACGCAATCATGCCGACATTTGTCGACACGGTGCGTTACTGGCAGCAGCAGAGCGGTGTTAAGGCGAACGCCACCGCCCTGATCGGGTTTTCTCAGGGGGCGATCATGGCGCTGGAGAGCATCAAGGCCGAGCCGGGCTTAGCCTCACGGATCATTGCGTTCAACGGCCGCTATGCGACCCTGCCTGAACGGGCGAGCACAGAAACCACCATTCACCTGATCCACGGTGGGGAAGATCGCGTGATTGAGCTGTCCCACGCGGTTGCGGGCCAGGAAGCGTTGATCCGCGCGGGCGGCGATGTGACCCTGGATATTGTCGACGATTTGGGACACGCCATTGACGATCGCAGCATCCAGTTCGCGCTGGACCACCTGCGTTTTACCGTGCCGAAACACTACTTCGATGAAGCGCTCAGCGGCGGCAAGCCGAATGACGACGATATAGTTGAGTTTTTCTGAGAGATAACCCTCTCCCCGCCGGGGAGAGGGTTAAGCCATTACTTCTTCTGGTCTTTCTTCGGCCAGTCGTCTTCATCGTCCCACTTGTCGTTAAAATCACGATGTGGAGGGAGTTCAGGTTTGTTGGCGAGGAATTTCTTGTGATCAACGCGCTTGAGATCCTTGATCACGTTCAGCAGTACGCCTACCAGAAAAACCAGTACCAGAAGCCACCAGTATTTAGCCAGCCAGTCCATTCGCTTATCCTTCTTTGGGGCAGCCGTCAGGCGACGAGCTGCTCCATAATACGTTGATACATACGGGCCAGCAGTTGCAAATCAGCTGCATTCACGCATTCATTGATTTTATGAATGGTGGCATTCACCGGCCCAAGTTCGACCACCTGCGCACCCATACGGGCAATAAAGCGTCCGTCGGATGTGCCGCCCGTGGTCAGCAGTTGCGGTTTAATTTCATTATAGTGCGCGATAGCATTAACCACCGCATCAACCAGCTTACCGCGCCCGGTCAGGAACGGCTGGCCAGAAATCCACCAGTCAATGCTGTAGCGCAGCTGGTGTTTCTCCAGCAGGGCTACGACGCGGGCTTTGATCATTTCGTCCGTCAGCTCGGTGCTGAAGCGGAAGTTAAACTGCACAAACAGGTCGCCGGGGATGACGTTGTTGCTGCCGGTACCGGCCTGGATATTGGCAATCTGCATGCTGGTCGGCGGGAAGTAGTCGTTGCCCTTGTCCCACTCGATCCCCACCAGCTCGTTGAGCATAGGTGCGGCGCGGTGTACCGGGTTATCAGCCAGATGCGGATAGGCTACGTGACCCTGCACGCCGTGAATGGTCAGGTTACAGGTCATAGAGCCGCGACGGCCATTTTTAACCACGTCACCCACCACTTCGGTGCTGGATGGCTCGCCCACCAGGCAATAATCCAGGCGTTCGTTGCGCGCCATCAGCGTTTCCACCACCTTCACGGTGCCGTTTTTAGCGCTGGCCTCTTCATCAGAGGTGATTAAAAACGCCAGACGGCCTTTATGATTCGGGTATTGCGCCACGAAGCGTTCGGCGGCAACCACCATCGCTGCCAGCGAACCTTTCATGTCTGCCGCGCCGCGCCCAAACAGCATGCCGTCACGGATGGTTGGTTCGAAGGGGGGATTGATCCAGCGGTCAGCGTCACCGGCTGGCACCACATCAGTATGTCCGGCAAAAGCCAGCGTTTCGCCCTGACCGCGCCAGGCCCAGAAATTTTGCGTATCGCCAAAATCCATAGGTTCGACGGTAAAACCAATCGCCCGCAGGCGTTCGATCATCAGCGCCTGACAACCTGCATCGTCCGGGCTAAGGGAGGGGCGGCGAATAAGCTGCTGAGTCAGCTCAATGACCGGGCATGACATAGACTACACCTCAATAAAATAGGTTTGGTATTGGTTTTCGTTAAAACCCAGCAGCATAGGCTTACCGGGCGCCCAGAGCAATGGGCGTTTGATGATTGCTGGCATTTCAAGCATTAAGGCGGCCGCGCTATCGGCATTGTTAATGCTTGCTCGCAGTGTCTCATCCAGTTTGCGCCAGGTAGTGCCGCGGGTGTTCAGCAGGGCTTCCCAGCCCAGCTCAGCAATGAATTTCTGCATCAATTCAGCATCAAGACCGTCGGCGCGATAGTCATGAAAACGGTAATCAACGTTGTTGGTCTCCAGCCAGCGGCGGGCTTTTTTTATGGTGTCGCAATTTTTGATGCCGTACAGGGTGATCATGGTGAATCCTTTTGTCTTAATAGCGAGCAATTGCTCAGTATTTTCGATGGTGTAGCGAATGCGAAAATATAACACGTTTGTTTTATGACTTTATTTTATATTCTGACCTGACATAGATAATGTACAGGTTATGAATATTATTTCATCTTTTACGCATAGAAGTCCATGTGCTAAAAACTGGTGAAAGAACAGCCACTAAATAACTTTTTCACCCTTTATTAAGGTTATTTCAAAATATTGCAGTTGGTCACATAAAATTTATCGGACTGGCCCCATATTATCTACAAGCCAGTCGTACCAACGGGGGTAGAGCAGTATCACTGATCAAAAAATCTTCACAACGATGATATATTCTCGTAGAATGGCCATAATAATAAGAGAGGTAGTTATGATTGAACGTGAACTGGGGAACTGGAAAGATTTTATCGAAGGTATGCTTCGTAAATGACATTCAGGAAGTAATGCAAGAGCACTTAATTAGCTGAATAACAATAGTGTGAAAATAAACACACAAAAAAGGCGGCCGGTAAGGACGCCTTTTTCTTTTTCAATATCTTATTTCCGTCGTTCCTTTAATGGGAAACGTCGCCGCACCAGCACAAAGAACAGCGGAACAAAGTAAATGGCGAGGACGGTCGCAGAGATCATCCCACCCATTACCCCGGTTCCCACCGCGTGCTGGCTGCTCGAACCCGCACCCGAGCTGGTCGCCATCGGCAACACACCGAAGACAAACGCCAGCGAGGTCATCAGAATCGGACGCAGGCGCTGGCGACAGGCGTCAAGGGTCGCAGCCAGTAAATCCTGACCCTTCTCGTTCATCTCGTTGGCAAACTCGACAATCAGAATGGCGTTCTTCGCCGACAGGCCAATGACCGTTAACAGCCCGACCTGGAAGTAGACGTCGTTTTCCAGCCCGCGCATCCAGGTGGCGAGCAGAGCACCAATCACCCCCAGCGGCACCACCAGCATCACCGAGAACGGCACCGACCAGCTCTCATACAGGGCCGCCAGACAGAGGAACACCACCAGCAGCGACAGGGCATACAGCGCCGGCGCCTGGGCACCGGAAAGACGCTCCTGATAGGACATCGCGGTCCACTCCAGGCCAAATCCGGCAGGTAGCTGCTGCACCAGGTTTTCCATCACATCCATAGCCGTACCGGTACTGACCCCCGGCGCGGCCTCACCGACAATTTCTACTGCCGAATAGCCGTTGTAGCGTTCCATACGCGGCGACCCGGTTTCCCAGCGTGAGGTGGCGAATGCCGAGAAGGGCACCATCCCGCCGTCTTTGTTCCGCACGTACCACATGTTGATATCGTCCGGCAGCATGCGGTATTTAGCCGCCGCCTGCACGTAGACCTTTTTCACGCGGCCCCGATCCATAAAGTCATTAACGTAGCTCGAACCCCATGCGGTTTGCAGGGTGTCGTTAATATCGTCGATAGAGACGCCCAGCGCCTGCGCCTTGCGCTGGTCGATATCAATCTGCAGCTGTGGGCTGTCATCCAGACCGTTATGGCGCACGCGGGTGAGGGAAGGATCTTCCCCGGCCAGCTCCAGCAGGCGGTCGCGTGCGGCCATCAGTGCCGTATGCCCGGCCCCGGCGTGATCCTGCAGCTCCATGTCAAAGCCTGCCGAACTGCCCAGCCCGCTGATTGCCGGTGGGCTGCTGGCGAAGACCCGCGCCTCTTTAATGCGGCTGAAGGCTTTAGTCGCGCGCTCGATAATGGCAAACGAGCTGCCCGTTTCGGCATTGCGCGCATCCCAGTCCTTCAGGCGCACGAACATACGCGCCACGTTCTGTCCGTTCCCGCCAGGGCCAGAGCCTACGGTGGCAAAGACCGACAGTACGTTATCTTTCTCTTTGGTGAAGAAATAGGACTCGACCTGCTGGACCACCTTCAGGGTTTGCTGTTGGGTAGAGCCGCTGGGTAACTGCACCGAGGTAATAAACATGCCCCGGTCTTCCAGGGGCAGGAATGAGGTAGGCAGACGCAGGAACAGGAATACCATGCCGCCCAGCAGAAGGACGTAGATCAGCACCCAGCGCAGGCTGCGGTGCAGGATGCGTCCGACACCCGCCTCATAGCGCGCGGCGTTGCGGTCAAACATGCGGTTGAACCAGCCGAAGAACCCTTTCTGGCCGTGCTGTTCGCCCTTATGCAACGGTTTGAGCAGGGTAGCGCACAGCGCCGGGGTAAGGATCATCGCCACCAGCACCGACAGGACCATTGCCGCAACGATGGTGATCGAGAACTGGCGGTAGATGGCGCCCGTGGTGCCGCCAAAGAAGGCCATCGGCACGAATACCGCCGACAGCACCATGGCAATACCGACCAGCGCCCCCTGGATCTGCTTCATCGATTTTCGCGTCGCTTCGCGCGGGGTTAGCCCCTCTTCGCTCATGATGCGTTCAACGTTTTCCACCACCACGATGGCGTCATCCACCAGCAGGCCTATCGCCAGCACCATCGCAAACATGGTGAGGGTGTTGATGCTATAGCCAAAGGCGTAAAGCACCGTGAAGGTGCCCATCAGCACCACCGGTACGGCGATGGTCGGAATCAGCGTCGCGCGGAAGTTTTGCAGGAACAGGTACATCACCAGGAACACCAGGGCAATAGCTTCCAGCAGGGTTTTCACCACATCCTCAATCGAGGCTTTCACGAAAGAGGTGGTTTCGTAGGCAACTTTGTATTCAAGGCCGTGCGGGAAAAAGTGCGACAGCTCATCGAGGCGGTTGATGACCAGTTCAGCCGTGGCCATCTCGTTAGCCCCGGAGGCCAGCTTGACCCCCAGCCCGGAGGCTGGTTTACCGTTAAAGCGGCTCAGGTAGTCGTACTTCTCGGCACCCATTTCCACGGTGGCGACATCGCCCAGCCGCACTTCCGAACCATCCTGGTTAACGCGCAGGGTGATATCGCGGAACTGTTGCGGGGTTTGCAATAGCGACTGGGAGTTGATGGTGGCGTTCAACGCCTGCTTATCAACGGACGGCGTACCGCCCAACTGGCCGACCGCAATCTGCGCGTTTTGTGATTCGATGGCGTCGGTGACGTCTTTTACCGTCATCTGGAAACTGTTCAGCTTGGCCGGATCGAGCCAGATGCGCATTGAGTATTGTGAGCCGTAGGCGTCGATATCCCCCACGCCGTTGATGCGGCTGAGCGGATCCTGAATATTACTGGCAACATAGTCAGCGATATCCTGCTTATCCATCGAGCCGTCGGTGGAGACAAAGGCGATGGTCAGAATGTTGGTATCGCCGGTTTTACGCACCGTCACGCCCTGATTCTGCACCGCCTGCGGCAGCTTGCGTAGCGCAGACTGTAGCTGGTTTTGCACCTGTTGCACCGCTTCATCCGGGTCCGCGCCAGCGGTAAAGCTCAGCGTGACCGTCGCCTGCCCGGTGGCGCTGCTCTGGGAGGACATATACATCAGGTTATCGAGACCGGTCATGTTCTGCTCGATCACCTGGGTGACGGTATTCTCAAGCGTTTGTGCGGATGCCCCCGGATAGTTAGCCGTGATCCGCACATTAGGCGGAGCCAGATCCGGGTACTGCTCAACAGGAAGGGAAAAAATGGCCAGCGTGCCCGTCAGGCACAACAGAATTGCCAGCACCCAGGCAAAAATGGGGCGATCGATGAAAAAATTCGCCATTAAAATAAGACCTCGTTTTGCTGCGCGTCGTCATTGTAAATTGCCCGCATAACTCTAGCGGCAAGGCGGATGTCAAACGTGGAGAAATAAAGGAGATAATGTAAATTATCATGCGCTTTATCCGCGCGATTCCCCCTGTGAAGCGGTGAGTATTATCCATCCTCATGGCTGACTGGTGACTTTCCGCCTGATTTTACCGTTATTTACCCTCCGTACCGGCTGACGAGCGGAAACAGACGCTGACCTCCGTCCCTCCACCCGGCGGCTGCGAGAAGTGCAGGGTGCCCCCCAGCCTGTCGGCACGCTCCCGCATAATGTTCAGGCCATAGTGACCCGGCGGCTCGCTGGCGTCGCCAATGCCGATCCCGTCGTCGCGGATGTTCACCCTGTGGCTGCCGTCCGGGGCAGTGACGCAGTTGACCTGAATATCGCTTGCCTGGGCGTGCTTGATGGCGTTCAGCACCGCCTCGCGCACAATCTGTAGCAGGTGTACCTGCATCTGGGCGTCCAGCGCCAGGGAGGAGAGCTGACAGTCGAGACTCAGTTTTGCACGGGTCTGCTTTTGCAGATCGTCCAGCGTCTCCTGTAACGCGGCGGGCAGGTTGGCCTGGTTCAGCGTCAGCCGGAAGGTGGTGAGCAGCTCGCGCAGCTGACGGTATGCGGCATTCAAGGCCCGGGAGAAATCGGTGATGATCGCCTGAGCGGCGTCGTTCTCGTCCGGCACCGCATGTTTAAGCAGCGTCAGTTGGATGCGCAGATACGACAGCACCTGTGCCAGCGAGTCGTGCAGTTCGCGGGCGATGGTGGCGCGCTCCTCCATCAGCAGCAGCTGGTGGTAATGTTTTTGCGCCTGGTTGGAGAAAAGGCCGCGCCCGAGCATGGTGGCGACGCTTTTCATCAGCGGTATCGGGACGGCGCGCTGCTCGCTTTGCCAGCGCAGCTCACCGAACCGGGTATCCAGCATAATCACCGGCAGCACCTGCGTCTCAAGGTGCTCCCTTGTCTCGCCCTCCTGCATTTTCCAGCCGTCGCTGGTATGCAGCGCCAGCCAGCTGATCCCGGTATATTCGCGCACGGTTTGCAGGATATGACGGAAACAGTGGCTGTCGATTTTGCTGGTGTTCATCGCCTGCGAGCAGGTAAACAGCATCTCAAGCTGCTGATGGGCTTCGTGCAGGTGGTGAGTCTTCTCTTCGACCGAAATTTCCAGCGAGCGATACAGGCTGTGCAGCTCGGTCGCCATATGGTTAAAGGTGCGGGAGAGCAGGCCAAGCTCGTTTGGCAGATCGGTATCCGGCACCGGGGTATCAAACCGGCCTTGCTCAATGTGCTGGCTGGAGGCGACCAGGTGATTGAGCGGGGCAACCACCTGCTGGCGGATCCGGCGCAGCGTGCTGAACGCCAGCAGGATAATGCCGATCCCACCGGCAAAGGAGATGGCGAACACCAGCTGGATTTTATGTTCGGCGTAATGCTGCAGGGAGAGTACAAAGGCGTCGATGCGCGCCACATACTCATCCATATGGTTCTGATACCAGCTGTAATCGCCCTGCGCGAGCTTTGCGTCCACGCCCTGCCACGCCAGCTGCAACAGGTGATAGCGCTGTTGAACCTCATCCGGCACGTACCAGCTTTTTAGGGTAAGTAGCGCGGGGGCGTTTAGCGTGTGCTGCCAGGCCTGCCGATGGGCCAGCAGATCGGCATTACCCCGCTGCATATCGTAACCCAGGCGATAGCTCTGCATCCGCAATGACCCCGCCAGGTTGATCGCTTCGGCGTCACGCTGGCTGCTGGCGAGGGTAAACAGCGCAATCGCGCTCGTCAGAAGTGACAGGGCAATAATGGCGAAAAAGGCCCGGGCAAGAGTGCGTGAAACCGGTTGTTTGACTATCACAAATCGCGTCCTGAGCTAATACGAAGTAGGCCTGATAAGCGTTTCCGCAGGGGAATGAAACGTAATTTCATCAGGAATGAAATTAATTGATCTGACACAGGTTCAGGCAAAATAGTTCGTGTTCCTGGGCAATTGAACATTGCCTCAACCCGTTGCGGTCGGTAAATAATTTATTCATATAAAGAATAAGGTTATTCAGCCCAGCGGGGGAACCGTGATGAATCATTTTATTATGGCAAACAGCCAGCTCTGCATTGGATGTCGTGCCTGCGAAGTGGCGTGCGTCATGGCGCATCATAATGAACAACATGCTCTTAGCGCGCGCCATTTTACCCCTCGCATCACCGTGGTGAAAGAGGGCAACAAACACAGCGCCGTTACCTGTCACCACTGTGAGAACGCCCCCTGTATACAAAGCTGCCCGAACGGTGCTATCGGCCGGATGCGCGACAGTGTGCAGGTGGATGAGCAGAAGTGTATCGGCTGTAAAGCCTGTGTCGTGGCCTGTCCGTTTGGCACCATGGAGGTGGTCACCACGGCGCAGGCGGCCACCGCGCAGAAGTGCGATCTTTGTCTGGATCGCCATCAGGGACCGGCTTGCGTGGCGAACTGCCCGGCGGATGCCCTGTCGCGGGTCACGCCCGATACCCTGAACCAGCTGGCCCGCACGCGACGGGTGCGCGCGGCGCGTCACGAGGCCCAGCCGTGGCAGACCGGGGAGGCGGCCACGTCCCGGAAGATGAGCAAACGCGAGCGTATGTTTGCCCTGGCCGCGCGCGGCGAGCCGGATAAACGCTCTCCCGAAGCGCGTAGGGATAATTTTGAGGAAATCTATCTGCCCTTCAGTGCGGTGCAGGCGCAGCGAGAGGCTGACCGCTGCCTGACCTGCGGGGAGCATTCGGCGTGCGAATGGACCTGCCCGCTGCATAACCATATTCCCCAGTGGATCGAGCGAGTGAAAGCCGGAGATATCGACGCCGCGGTGGAGTTATCCCATCAGACCAACTGCCTGCCGGAGATTACCGGGCGGGTCTGCCCTCAGGATAAATTGTGCGAAGGAGCCTGCACGGTGCGGGACGTGGCCGGGTCCGTGACCATCGGCAACATTGAACGCTATATCTCCGACCAGGCGCTGGCGAAGGGCTGGCGACCCGATCTGCGCCACGTCACGCCCGTCAACAAGCAGGTCGCCATCGTCGGTGCCGGTCCTGCCGGGCTGGCGTGCGCCGATGCGTTAATTCGCCGCGGCATTCGCGTCACGGTCTTTGATCGCCACCCGGAGATTGGCGGCCTGCTTACCTTCGGCATTCCCGCCTTTAAGCTGGATAAATCGCTGCTGGCCCGTCGTCGGGAGATCTTCACGGCGATGGGCATTCGCTTCGAGCTTAACTGCGAGGTGGGTAAGGATATCCCGCTGGCGCAGCTGCTCAGCGAATACGATGCCCTGTTTGTGGGCGTGGGCACCTACCGTTCGATGAAGGCGGGCATACCCCATGAAGAGGCACCCGGCGTCTACGATGCGCTGCCGTTCCTGGTGGGCAACACCCGACAGCTCATGGGGCTGCCGCCGTCGGGGGAGGAACCCTTTATCGATACCGCCGGGCTGAACGTGGTGGTGCTGGGCGGCGGCGATACGGCGATGGACTGCGTGCGCACCGCGCTGCGCCACGGGGCTGCCAGCGTTACCTGCGCCTACCGTCGGGATGAGGCCAACATGCCGGGGTCGAAAAAGGAGGTCAAAAATGCCCGGGAAGAGGGGGCTGCCTTTGAATTTAACGTGCAACCGGTGGCGCTGACCCTGGAGGATACCGGACGGGTTAACGGCATTCGCCTGCTGCGCACCCGACTGGGTGAGCCGGATGCCCAGGGACGCCGCCGCCCGGTGCCTGTCGACGGTAGCGAGTTTGTTATGCCTGCCGATGCGGTAATTATGGCCTTTGGCTTCAACCCGCATGGGATGCCCTGGCTACAGGCGCAGGGCGTGGAGGTGGATGCGTGGGGGCGGATCGCGGCAAGCGTTGAGACGCGCTACCGCTATCAAACCACCAATCCGCAGATCTTTGCCGGTGGCGATGCGGTGCGGGGGGCCGATCTGGTGGTGACGGCGATGGCGGAAGGGCGACACGCCGCCCAGGGGATCGCCGACTGGCTTGGCGTCGATGCGCCCGCCGCGCATTAACCTGACGGACGACAACGCGGGCTTCACAGCGTAGTATGACCAGCATGTTTTGCGCTATGGAGCCTGTGTAACCTTGAAAATTGAACTTATTAAAGACAAGTGCCTCTCGGATAACTATTTCATTCTGCGCAACCTGACTTACGATTTGACGCGGCGTAACGGCGAAGTGGTGCGCCACAAACGCGAAGTCTACGATCGGGGCAACGGCGCTACTGTCCTGCTCTATAACCCGCACAAGCAGAGCGTGGTGCTGATTCGCCAGTTCCGTATCGCCACCTGGGTGAATGGCAATCCCGACGGGCGATTGATTGAAACCTGTGCCGGGCTGCTGGATAACGACGAGCCGGAAGTCTGCATTCGTAAAGAGGCGATCGAAGAGACCGGATTTATTGTCGGTGAAGCGCGTAAGGTGTTTGAGCTGTACATGTCTCCCGGTGGGGTGACGGAAATCGTCCATTTCTTCGTGGCAGAATACAGCGACGCACAGCGCGCGGGTAAAGGCGGCGGCATAGAAGATGAAGAGATCGAGGTGCTGGAGCTGCCCTTTAGCGAGGCGCTATCGATGGTACAATCGGGTGAAATCCGGGACGGCAAAACGGTGATACTCTTACAGTATTTGCGCAGTTCCGGGTTAATGGGTTGATCTTATTATTTTTCATAAGATGTATTTTATATAAATCTATCCGATAAATCCGATTGAGTAAGCCCGGCCTGAGCAGGAAGATACGGTTTGTTTGTCAGTTTTGCTTCCGGGATCCTGCTATTCATGCGTCACAGCCTTTTTCTTATCTTTATGCTCAGCGTGCTGCCCGCAGCTCTGGTTCAGGCGGCACCTGCACAGCAGTTGTTTACTGACTGGCAGGTGACCTGCAACAACCAGAACTTTTGCATTGCGCGCAATACCGGTGAGCATAACGGGCTGGTGATGACCCTGAGCCGCAGCGCCGGGGCGAAAACCGATGCGGTGCTGCGTATCGATCTCGGCGGGCTGGCGACCATTGATCCCAAAGCACCCGCCATCGCGCCTCGCTTACTGCTCGACGGCGAGCCACTGCAACTTGCGCCTCCGCACTGGCAGGTGACCCCCTGGCGTCTGACCACCGATCATGCCGCCACCATTACTGCCTTGCTGACCACGCTTCAGCAAAAAAAAGCTATCACCCTCGCGAATGGCAAGCAGGTTATTTCCCTTGATGGACTGAAAGAGGCGCTGCAGTTTATCGACGCCCAGCAAAAGCGTGGCGGGAGTGAAACCGCGTGGATCAACAAAGGCGCTCAACCGCCGCTCAGCGTACCGCCTGCCCCTGCGCTGAAAGAGGTGGCCGTGGTTAACCCAACCCCCACACCTTTAACCCGCGAGGAGCGCAGCGATCTTACCGACTATGGCTCCTGGCGCATTAACAGCAGCCAGTGTTCGCTTGATCCGGCGCGACGTGAAGTGCGGGTCACCGCCTTAACCGATGACAAAGCGCTGCTGATGATCAGCTGTGAGGCAGGGGCCTATAACACCGTCGATTTAGCCTGGCTGGTGTCGCGTAAAAAGCCCTTTGCCTCCCATCTCGTGCGTCTGCGCCTGCCTTTTATGCCGTCGAGCGACAGCAGCGAGATGGAGTTAATGAATGCCAGCTTCGATGAAAAAAACCGCGAGTTGACGACCCTGGCTCTGGGGCGCGGGATTGGCGACTGCGGGATCCAGACGCGCTGGCGTTTCACCGGGCAGCGTTTCCGGCTGGTGCGGTATGCGGAAGAGCCGACTTGTGATAACTGGCATGGGCCAGACGCGTGGCCGACGTTGTGGATCACACGATAAAAGCAAAACGGTAACCACAAGGTTACCGTTTTTTGTTGGTTCCCTCTCCCGGAAGAGAGGGTAGCACAGGCACTTACAGCAACGCCTGCGCCTTCTCTACCACGTTCTCGACGGTAAAGCCGAAGAACGGGAACAGCTTCTCGGCAGGCGCCGATTCGCCATAACCGGTCATGCCGACGATCGCCCCCTTCAGACCGACATATTTGTACCAGTAATCCGCGATACCCGCTTCGACCGCTACACGTGCCGTGACATCCGATGGCAGTACCGACTCGCGGTACGCTTCATCCTGGGCATCAAAGATATCCGTTGAAGGCAGCGACACCACCCGCACCGCATGACCTTCCGCGGTCAGCTTCTCCGCCGCCTTGACGGTGATCTCCATTTCCGACCCGGTAGCAATCAGAATCAGATCCGGCTTGCCGCCGCTGTCTTTCAGGATATACCCGCCGCGGGCAATATTTTTCACCTGTTCCGGCGTGCGCTCGATCTGCGCCAGATTCTGGCGCGACAGGATCAACGCTGTCGGGCCGTTATGGCGTTCTACCGCCAGCTTCCAGCCCACCGCCGCCTCAACCTGATCGCATGGACGCCAGGTACTGAAGTTTGGCGTCAGGCGCAGGCTGGCCAGCTGTTCCACCGCCTGGTGGGTCGGGCCATCTTCACCCAGACCGATGGAGTCGTGGGTATAGACCATGATCTGCCGGGCCTTCATCAGTGCTGCCATACGCGCGGCATTACGCGCATATTCCACGAACATCAGGAAGGTGGCGGTATAAGGCACAAACCCGCCGTGATGGGCGATACCGTTGGCAATGGCGGTCATGCCGAACTCACGCACCCCGTAGTGGATATAGTTCCCGGCGATATCTTCTTTCAGCGAGGTGGAGCCAGACCAGATGGTCAGGTTACTCGGGGCCAGATCCGCTGAGCCGCCCAGCAGCTCGGGCAGGATGGGGCCAATGGCGTTCAGGGTATTCTGCGACGCCTTACGGGTCGCGATTTTCGCCGGGTTAGCCTGTAAGTTCTCAATCAGCGCCTGCGTCGTCTCTTCCCAGTTCTCCGGCAGACCGCCGCTCATGCGACGGCTGAACTCGGCCGCCAGCTCCGGGTGCGCTTTCTGGTAGGCGGCAAATTTGTCGTTCCAGGCCGCCTGCGCTTTTTCACCCTCCTCACGGGCATCCCAGGCTTTGTAGATCTCTTTCGGGATCTCAAAGGCAGGGTATTTCCAGCCCAGCTTCTGGCGGGTGAGCGCCACTTCCTCTTCGCCCAGCGCCGCGCCGTGAGATTCTTCTTTGCCGGCTTTGTTCGGCGAACCAAATCCGATGACCGTACGACAGATAATCAGCGACGGTTTATCGGTTACGCTTTGCGCTTCAAGAATGGCTGCTTTTAGCGCCTCTGGATCGTGGCCGTCAATCTCATGCACCACGTGCCAGTGATAGGCTTCAAAGCGTTTTGCCGTGTCGTCAGTGAACCAGCCCTCGGTCTCGCCATCGATGGAGATGCCGTTGTGATCGTAGAAGCCGATCAGTTTGCCCAGCCCCAGCGTGCCCGCCAGAGAACAGACCTCGTGAGAGATCCCCTCCATCAGACAGCCATCGCCCATAAAGACATACGTGAAGTGATCGACAATCTCATGATCCGGCTGGTTAAACTGCGCCGCCAGCGTGCGCTCGGCAATCGCCAGCCCGACCGCATTCGCCAGCCCCTGACCCAGTGGGCCGGTGGTGGTCTCCACCCCAGGCGTATAGCCAATCTCCGGGTGACCCGGGGTTTTCGAGTGCAGCTGGCGGAAGTTTTTCAGTTCCTCAAGCGGCAGGTTATAGCCCGAGAGGTGCAGCAGGCTGTAGAGCAGCATTGACGCGTGACCGTTAGAGAGAATAAAGCGGTCGCGGTCGTACCACGTTGGATCGTTAGGGTTATGCTTCAGGAAATCATTCCACAAGACTTCAGCGATATCGGCCATGCCCATTGGTGCGCCTGGATGACCGGAATTGGCTTTTTGCACGGCATCCATGCTGAGGGCGCGAATGGCATTGGCTAACTCTTTACGGGACATAGTTCACTCCATGGCAAGGTTACAGTTTGGCGGCGAGCAGATCTTCGAGTTTGCGTTGGTCGACCGCGAAGAGACGGATCCCTTCTGACAGCTTATCGACCGCCATGGCGTCCTGATTATGCTCCCAGCGGAATTCGGCTTCGGTCATAGGTTTGGGTTTAGGCAACACGGTTGATGATGGTACCAGGCGGCGGATGACCTCCTCCTCTTTATCCTGCAACTCCTGCAACAGGTTAGGGGAGATGGTCAGTCGATCGCAGCCGGTGAGGGCCAGGATCTGCTCGGTCCGGCGGAAGCTGGCGCCCATCACGATGGTCTCGTAGCGGTGCTGCTTATAGTAATCGTAGATATTGCGTACCGATTTCACGCCGGGATCTTCCTCGACGACGTACGGATCCATTGGCTGGCGGGCCTGATACCAGTCGTAAATACGCCCGACAAACGGAGACACCAGGAACACCCCGGCTTCGGCGCAGGCGCGTGCCTGAGCAAAAGAGAACAGCAGCGTCAGGTTGCAGTTGATTCCCTCTTTCTCCAGCACCTCGGCGGCGCGGATCCCCTCCCAGGTGGAGGCCAGCTTGATCAGAATGCGCGATTTATCAACATCCTGCTCCTCGTAGAGCTGCACAATATGTCGCGCTTTGGCGATGCTTTTCTCCTGGTCAAAGGAGAGTCGGGCATCCACTTCGGTCGAGACGCGTCCCGGAATGCTTTTCAGAATTTCGCTACCAATATTGACCGCGAGCTTATCGCTGGCCTCAGCGACCTGTTGCTCCTTGGTTTTTCCCCGCCCTTTGCCGTAGGCAATCGCATCGTCAATCAGATGCGAAAAGTGCGACAGCCCGGCGGCTTTCAGCAGCAGCGACGGGTTGGTGGTCGCATCCTGTGGCTGGTAATGGCGGATAGATTCGATATCACCGCTGTCAGCAACGACCGTGGTGAATTGTTTGATGCCGTCTAGTTGATTCATAAATGATTACTCCTTGGAAATAAAAGAGTTGATTGAGTGTGTTAGATCACACTTCTGCGAAATTCGCGATGTACTTAACAAAAAAGCATAGCAGACGGACATGGTCTTGCTTCGCTGGGCAGGTAACATGATTGTTATAAATTGCTAACAATTTTTGTTTTTTTGATGGTGAGACTTTGGCAGCCTTCAAAGTTTGAACCGCAGGCAGCAGCGATACTATCCGCCACCCAGGGTGAACTCAGACCATAACAACATCACCCATTTTGAACGACACGCTAAAGGAACCTTACAATGGACGAGCAGTTAAGACAGAGCGCCCTCGATTTTCATGAATTTCCCGTACCCGGCAAAATTCAGGTCTCTCCTACCAAGCCCCTCGCAACCCAGCGTGACCTGGCGTTAGCCTACTCGCCGGGCGTTGCCGCGCCGTGCCTTGAGATCGAAAAAGATCCGCTGGCGGCCTACAAATACACGGCCCGTGGCAACCTGGTGGCGGTGATCTCCAACGGCACCGCAGTGCTGGGACTGGGCAATATCGGGGCGCTGGCCGGTAAACCGGTGATGGAAGGCAAGGGCGTGCTGTTCAAGAAATTTGCCGGTATCGACGTGTTTGATATTGAAGTGGATGAGCTTGACCCGGACAAATTCATTAACGTGGTGGCCGCGCTGGAGCCGACGTTTGGCGGCATCAACCTCGAGGACATCAAAGCGCCGGAATGTTTCTATATCGAGCAGAAACTGCGTGAACGCATGAACATTCCAGTGTTCCACGACGATCAGCACGGAACGGCGATCATCAGTACCGCTGCCATTCTGAACGGCCTTCGGGTGGTGGAGAAGAATCTTTCTGACGTGCGCATGGTGGTCTCTGGTGCTGGCGCGGCAGCCATCGCCTGTATGAACCTGCTGGTGGCGCTGGGGATGCAGAAGCACAACATCGTGGTCTGCGACTCCAAAGGGGTTATTTACAAAGGCCGCGAGGCCAATATGGCCGAAACCAAAGCCGCCTATGCCGTTGACGACGACGGCAAGCGCAGCCTGGCAGATGTCATGGACGGCGCGGATATCTTCCTCGGCTGTTCAGGCCCGAAAGTGCTGAATGAAGAGATGGTGATGAAGATGGCGCGTGCGCCGCTGATCCTCGCTCTGGCAAACCCGGAACCGGAGATCCTGCCGCCGCTGGCGAAAGCCGTGCGCCCGGATGCCATCATCTGCACCGGCCGTTCTGATTACCCGAACCAGGTGAATAACGTTCTCTGCTTCCCGTTCATCTTCCGTGGCGCGCTGGATGTCGGTGCCACCGCCATCAACGAAGAGATGAAGCTGGCGGCGGTTCATGCCATTGCTGAGCTGGCCCATGCGGAGCAGAGCGAAGTGGTGGCCTCCGCCTATGGCGATCAGGATCTGAGCTTCGGCCCGGACTACATCATTCCTAAGCCCTTTGATCCACGCCTGATTGTCAAAATCGCGCCAGCGGTGGCGAAGGCGGCGATGGACTCCGGCGTGGCAACGCGCCCGATCACCGACTTCGACGCCTATGTCGATAAGCTGACCGAGTTCGTCTACAAAACCAACCTGTTCATGAAGCCGATTTTCTCCCAGGCGCGTGCAGATGCGAAACGCGTGGTGCTGGCGGAAGGGGAGGAGGCGCGTGTCCTGCACGCCACTCAGGAGCTGGTGAGCCTGGGGCTGGCCAAACCGATCCTGATTGGTCGTCCGAGCGTGATCGAGATGCGTATCCAGAAGCTGGGCCTGCAAATCAAGGCGGGCGTGGACTTTGAGATCGTCAACAATGAATCCGATCCGCGCTTCAAGGAGTACTGGAACGAGTATTACGCCATCATGAAACGTCGGGGGATCACCCAGGAGCAGGCCCAGCGGGCAGTGATCAGCAATACTACGGTGATCGGCGCGATCATGGTTCACCGTGGCGAAGCCGACGCGCTGATCTGTGGCACCATTGGTGACTATCATGAGCATTTCAGCGTGGTGCAGGAGATCTTCGGCTATCGCGAAGGCGTGCATACCGCCGGGGCGATGAACGCCCTGTTACTGCCGAGTGGTAACACCTTCATTGCTGATACCTACGTCAATGACGATCCGACCCCGGAAGAGCTGGCTGAAATCACGGTGATGGCGGCAGAAACGGTGCGTCGCTTCGGTATTGAACCGAAAGTAGCGCTGCTGTCGCACTCTAACTTTGGCTCGTCCAAATCGGCAGCTGCCTGCAAAATGCGTGAGACTTTAGCGTTGGTCCGCGAGCGCGCGCCTGAGCTGATGATCGACGGTGAGATGCACGGCGATGCCGCGCTGGTGGAGAGCATCCGTAACGAGCGGATGCCGGACAGCCCGCTGAAAGGCTCTGCCAACGTGCTGATCATGCCGAACGTCGAGGCGGCGCGTATCAGTTATAACCTGCTGCGCGTCTCCAGTTCGGAAGGGGTGACCGTCGGGCCGGTGCTGATGGGCGTGGCGAAACCGGTTCACGTATTGACCCCGATTGCCTCCGTGCGTCGTATTGTGAACATGGTGGCGCTGGCGGTGGTTGAGGCGCAGACGCAGCCGCTGTAACCCCTCACCCTAACCCTCTCCCCATAGGGGAGAGGGGATTGCACGGAGCCGTCTTTTCACTCTCGCCCGTTTGGGCAGAGGGGACTGCACGGAGCCGTCTTTCCGCCCTCGCCCCTTTGGGGAGAGGGGACTGCACGGAGACGTCTTTTCACCCTCGCCTGTTTGGGGAGAGGGGACTGCACGGAGCCGTCTTTTCGCCCTTGCCCGTTTGGAGAGAGGGACTGCACGGAGCCGTCTTTTCTCCCTCGCCCCTGTGGAAAGAGGGGACTGTACGGAGCCGTCTTTTCTTCTTCGCCCTTTTGGTGAGAGGGGACTGTACGGAGCCGTCTTTTCACCCTCGCCCGTTTGGGGAGAGGGGACTGCACGGAGCCGTCTTTTCTTCCTCACCCCTTTGGTGAGAGGGGACTGCACGGAGCTATCTTTTCTCCCTCGCCCCTTTGGGGAGAGGGCCGGGGTGAGGGGATTTTTACACCCAGTCCCGAACCCGAATAAACTCTTTCAGGGCAGCCTCGCGGCTGCCTTCTTTCGGATCAAAGTTATACTCCCAGCGCACCAGCGGCGGCATCGACATCAGAATCGACTCCGTGCGCCCACCGGTTTGCAGGCCGAACAGCGTGCCACGGTCCCACACCAGATTAAATTCCACGTAACGTCCACGACGATAGAGCTGGAACTCGCGCTCGCGCACGCCGTAATCGTGGTCTTTACGCCGCTCGACAATCGGCAGATAAGCGTCGGTAAAGCCATTGCCCACTGCCTGCATAAAACTGAAGGCAGTATCAAAATCAGGCGTATTCAGATCGTCAAAGAATAGCCCACCAATGCCACGCTGCTCGTCCCGGTGCTTCAGGTAGAAATACTCATCGCACCACTTCTTGTATTTCGGGTAGACGTCCTCACCAAAGGGCTGGCACAGGTCGTGCGCGGTCTGGTGCCAGTGGATAGCGTCCTCTTCAAACCCGTAGAAAGGCGTTAAGTCGAAGCCGCCGCCAAACCACCATACCGGATCGGCACCCGGTTTTTCGGCGATAAAGAAGCGCACGTTGGCATGGCTGGTGGGCACGAACGGGTTGTGCGGATGCACCACCAGTGAAACCCCCATCGCTTCAAAGCTGCGGCCCGCCAGCTCCGGGCGGTGTGCAGTGGCCGAGGCGGGCATGGCGTCGCCGTGTACGTGAGAAAAATTCACGCCGGCCTGCTCGAACACGCCGCCATTGCGCAGCACGCGGCTGCGCCCGCCGCCACCGGCTTCGCGCTGCCACTCATCCTGTTGAAAATCACCGCCATCGACGGCGCTCAGTTTCTGGCAAATGGCATCCTGCAACTGGAGCAGGAAGGTTTTAACCAGCTGTGCGTTGGGTTTCATTAACGTTTCCTGGAGTGCGCTTTCTGGTTATCGAACCAGTTGAAGTAACTGATGATCCCGGAGGCAATCGCGTTGGCGATCTTCTGGCGAAACGCCTTCGTGCCCAGCAGTCGCTCTTCTTCGGGATTCGTGATGAAGGAGGTTTCTACCAGTACGGAGGGAATCGACGGAGATTTCAGTACCACGAACGCCGCCTGCTCGGTGCCTTTGCTGTGCAGACGGTGCACCGGCTTAATCTTCTTCAGAATATGCGAGCCGAGGGTCAGGCTGTTTTTTATGGTGTCGGTCTGAACGAGATCGAACAGCACCTGCTGGAGCAGATGATCTTTGTCGGTGGTTTTCTTTCCGGCCACTTCATCCGCCCGGTTTTCACGGTCGGAAAGGTATTTTGCCATGGCGCTACTGGCACCCCGATTGGAAAGGGCAAATACCGATGCACCTGCCGCCGAGGGGTTAGTGAAGCCGTCTGCGTGAATCGACATAAACAGATCCGCGCCGTGCTTATGGGCAATCTCTACGCGGTCATACAGCGGAATAAAGGTATCGCCGGAACGGGTCAGGCGGGCGTCAATGCCGTTGCTGCGTAAAATCGACCGGACGTTTTTTGCAATCGCCAGTACAACATGTTTCTCTTTAGAGCCGTTGCGGCCAATGGCACCGGTATCAATACCGCCGTGGCCCGGATCGAGCATCACCAGACGCTTTGAACCGGGTTTTTTGGTCTTTGGCTTGCTGTGTCCGTTACTGGTTTTTAGCGTGCTCTCGTCTTTTGCCTGAGCCTGCTTTGCAATGCCCGTTAACGTCAATGCCGCCAGCCCCGCTTTAAGAACCTGACGACGCGATGTGAGTGTTTTTAAGGGTTTGAATGTGCTCATGCGGCCTGAAATGTAAAAAATGAGTGTCCTGGTGTTATATCGTATCGTCTTTCCCGTTACGACAGTCCGTGTGGTGAATTGTTTTACTTTTCATTTCAATACGTGACAAAGTGCCATTATGCCAAATTTCCTGACCTTTTTCGCTGCATATTGGCGAAAGAGGGCGTTCGCGTCATAATCACTGTTTTTGAACCCAAAAAGGCGGTTAATACCATGGAGATACGCGTTTTTCGCCAGGCAGACTTCGAAGAGGTGATCACCCTTTGGGAGCGCTGCGAGCTACTGCGACCGTGGAACGATCCTGAGATGGACATTGAGCGTAAGCTCAATCACGACGTCAGTCTGTTTCTTGTCGCGGAGGTCAATGGCGAAGTGGTGGGTACGGTGATGGGCGGCTACGACGGGCATCGCGGCTCGGCGTACTACCTGGGCGTCCACCCGGAGTTTCGTGGGCGTGGCATAGCCAACGCGCTGCTCAATCGTCTGGAAAAGAAACTGATCGCCCGCGGCTGCCCAAAAATTCAGATCATGGTGCGTGAAGATAACGACATGGTGCTGGGAATGTACGAGCGCCTCAACTATGAACATGCCGACGTGCTAACGCTGGGCAAACGTCTGATCGAAGATGAAGAGTATTGATTTTCACCCTGGCGACTATGACAGCCACGGCCGGGTTCGCCTGCCGTTCCTGTTCTGGTGCGTGCTGCTGCTTCAGGCGCGCACCTGGGTGTTGTTCGTGCTGGCGGGGGCCTCCCGCGATCAGGGCAATACCCTGCTGAACCTGTTTTATCCCGATCATGATAACTTCTGGCTCGGGCTGCTGCCGGGGATCCCGGCGGTGCTGGCCTTTTTACTGAGCAGGCGGCGCCATCGGGTGCCGCGCCTGTGGCGGGCGCTGCGCTGGCTGCTGATCCTCGCCCAGGTTGTACTGCTGGGCTGGCAACCTCTGCTGTGGCTACAGGGTGAAGCGCTAAGTGGCATCGGTATTGCCCTGCTGGTGGCCGATATCGTGGCGCTGCTGTGGCTGTTGACCCATCCCCGTCTGCGCGCCTGTTTCACCCCCGAGCAAGATTAAACGGCACTTTTTAGCGATGCTGCACTCCAACAAGCGTCAAATTAACCAGAAAGGATCTCCCGATGAAATCGCTGCGTTTACTGTTATGCGCGCTCCCCGTTGTCCTGACGGGCTGTTCAACGCTCTCCGCCGTGAACTGGTCTGCGGCTTATCCCTGGAACTGGTTCGGCTCTTCCACCGAGGTAACCGAGCAGGGCGTAGGCAATCTCACCGCCGACACGGCGCTGGAACAGAGCGCCATCGAATCGGCGTTAGGCGGTGATTACCGTCTGCGCAGCGGCATGAGAACGCAAAATGGCACCATCATTCACTACTTTGAAGCATTGAAAGATGACCAGCTGGCGCTGGTGATTAACGGTGATAAATCCACTGTCGGGCGCATTGAGGTGCTGGACACTGAAATCGAAACCGACAAAGGGGTAAAGATTGGTACGCCGTTCAGCGACCTGTATCAGAAAGCCTATGGTAACTGCATCAGCGTGCCTGCCGACGACAACGTGACGGTAGAGTGTAAAGCTGAGGGCCGCCAGCATATCAGCTACCAGTTCAGCGGAACCTGGAACGGCCCGGAAGGGTTAATGCCTTCTGACGACACCCTGAAAAGCTGGAAAATCAGCAAAATTATCTGGCAGCAGTAAATTGCGTCTGGACAAGCCGCCTCGTTAAAAAAGCGGGTATAATCGCCGCCAACCATGCCACGACGACGTGGCATTTTTTTTCAGGAGGAGCGATGTCTCAGGTTCAGAGTGGCATTTTGCCAGAACATTGCCGCGCGGCGATTTGGATCGAAGCCAATGTTAAAGGGGATATCGATGCCCTGCGTGCGGCCAGCAAAATTTTTATCGATAAACTGGCCACCTTCCAGGTCAAATTCCCGGATGCCCACTGCGGCGCGGTGGTCGCGTTTGGTCATAACGTCTGGCGTCAGCTGAGCGGTGGGGAAGGGGCCGAAGAGCTGAAAGACTTTGTCCCTTACGGCAAAGGCCTGGCGCCGGCCACGCAGTACGACGTGCTGATCCATATTCTCTCCCTGCGTCACGACCTGAACTTCTCCATTGCCCAGGCCGCTATGGCCGCCTTTGGCGACTGCATTGAAGTCACAGAAGAGATCCACGGTTTCCGCTGGGTGGAAGAGCGCGATCTGAGCGGCTTCGTTGACGGCACCGAAAACCCGGCAGGAGAAGAGACGCGCCGTGAAGTGGCGGTCATCAAAGACGGCGTGGACGCAGGCGGCAGCTACGTGTTCGTCCAGCGCTGGGAGCACAACCTCAAACAGCTTAACCGCATGAGCGTATCCGATCAGGAGATGATGATTGGCCGCACTAAAGAAGCTAACGAAGAGATCGACGGCGACGCGCGCCCGGCAACCTCGCACCTGAGCCGTGTTGATCTGAAAGAAGACGGCAAAGGGCTGAAGATTGTGCGCCAGAGCCTGCCATACGGCACCGCTAGCGGTACGCACGGCCTGTACTTCTGCGCCTACTGTGCCCGTCTGTATAACATCGAACAGCAGCTGCTGAGCATGTTCGGCGATACCGACGGCAAGCGCGACGCCATGCTGCGCTTCACGAAGCCGGTGACTGGCGGTTACTATTTTGCCCCGTCCATCGAGCGTCTGCTGGCGCTGTAAGAACGCCCCTCGCCCTGACCCTCTCCCTAAAGGGGAGAGGGGATAAATGCCTTATTCCCTTTTCTGCTTCTAAATCACCAAACGGTATATAAAACCGTTACTCCTTTAGTACTCGTTATAAATATGATGACCCTAAGAAAATCATCACAACGCTTAGGGTGCGCAATGGCCGTTACTGTACTGAAAAAAGGATCTCTGGTGCTGGCAGCTTCAGTGTTGCTGGTCGCTCAGGCGCAGGCAACCGAACTGCTGAACAGCTCTTACGACGTCTCCCGCGAGCTGTTTGCTGCCCTGAACCCGCCGTTTGAGCAACAGTGGGCCAAAGACAATAATGACGACAAGCTGACCATCAAACAGTCTCACGCCGGTTCGTCCAAACAGGCGCTGGCGATCCTGCAGGGGCTGAAAGCGGATGTGGTGACGTACAACCAGATTACCGACGTGCAGATCCTGCATGACAAAGGCAAGCTGCTCCCGGCTAACTGGCAGAGCCGTCTGCCGAACAACAGCTCGCCGTTCTACTCCACCATGGGCTTCCTGGTGCGTAAGGGCAACCCGAAAAACATTCACGACTGGAACGACCTCGTGCGTTCTGACGTAAAGCTCATTTTCCCGAACCCGAAAACCTCCGGCAACGCCCGTTATACCTATCTGGCTGCCTGGGGCGCTGCAGACAAAGCTGACGGCGGCGATAAAGCCAAAACCGAGCAGTTCATGACCCAGTTCCTGAAAAACGTAGAAGTGTTTGATACCGGCGGACGCGGCGCGACCACCACCTTCGCGGAACGCGGTCTGGGCGATGTGCTGATCAGCTTTGAATCGGAAGTTAACAACATCCGTAAACAGTACGAAGCGCAGGGCTTCGAAGTGGTTATTCCGAAAACCAACGTGCTGGCGGAGTTCCCGGTGGCGTGGGTAGATAAAAACGTCAAGGCCAACGGCACAGAGAAAGCGGCGAAAGCGTATCTCAACTATCTGTACAGCCCGCAGGCGCAGACGGTGATCACCGATTACTACTATCGCGTCAACAACCCGGACGTGATGAACAAGCTGAAAGATAAGTTCCCGCAGACCGAGCTGTTCCGCGTGGAAGAGCATTTTGGCTCCTGGCCTGAAGTGATGAAAACACACTTCACCAGCGGGGGTGAGTTAGACAAATTGTTGGCGGCGGGGCGTAAGTAATGTTTGCAGTTTCCTCCAGACGTGTGCTGCCGGGCTTTACCTTAAGCCTCGGGACCAGCCTGCTGTTCGTCTGTCTGATTTTGTTGTTACCGCTCAGCGCGCTGGTGGTCCAGCTCTCGGAGATGAGCTGGTCCCAGTACTGGGAGGTGATCAGCAACCCGCAGGTGGTGGCGGCCTATAAGGTGACGCTGCTGTCGGCGTTTGTGGCCTCGATTTTCAACGGCGTTTTCGGCCTGCTGATGGCGTGGATCTTAACCCGCTACCGCTTCCCGGGCCGCACGCTGCTGGATGCACTGATGGATTTACCCTTCGCGCTGCCCACCGCCGTGGCCGGTTTAACTTTGGCCTCGCTGTTCTCCGTGAATGGCTTTTACGGTGAGTGGCTGGCGAAGTTTGATATCAAAGTGACTTATACCTGGCTCGGCATTGCGGTAGCGATGGCCTTTACCAGCATCCCGTTTGTGGTGCGTACCGTCCAGCCGGTGCTGGAGGAGTTAGGCCCGGAATATGAAGAAGCGGCGGAAACCCTGGGTGCCACGCGCTGGCAGAGCTTCCGTAAGGTGGTGCTGCCTGAGCTGTCTCCGGCGCTACTGGCGGGCGTGGCGTTGTCGTTTACCCGCAGCCTCGGCGAGTTCGGCGCGGTGATCTTCATCGCCGGGAATATCGCCTGGAAAACGGAAGTGACCTCGCTGATGATTTTTGTGCGTTTGCAGGAGTTTGATTACCCGGCGGCAAGTGCGATCGCCTCGGTGATCCTCGCCGCGTCGCTGTTGCTGCTGTTCTCGATTAACACTCTGCAAAGTCGCTTTGGTCGACGTGTGGTAGGTCACTGATGGCGGAAGTTACTCAATTGAAGCGCTATGACGCACCCCGCATCAACTGGGGAAAATGGTTTCTGATTGGCACAGGCATGCTGGTGTCGGTGTTTATTCTCGTCGTGCCGATGGTCTACATCTTTGTTCAGGCGTTCAGTAAAGGGCTGATGCCCGCGCTGCAAAACCTCGCCGACCCGGACATGCTGCATGCCATCTGGCTGACGGTGATGATTGCCCTGATTACCGTGCCGGTGAACCTGGTGTTTGGCATCCTGTTGGCCTGGCTGGTGACGCGCTTTAACTTCCCGGGCCGCCAGCTCTTGCTGACCCTGCTGGATATTCCTTTTGCCGTATCGCCAGTGGTGGCCGGTCTGGTGTATCTGCTGTTCTACGGCTCCAACGGCCCGCTGGGTGGCTGGCTGGATGAGCATAACTTACAGATCATGTTCGCCTGGCCGGGCATGGTGCTGGTAACGATCTTTGTGACCTGTCCGTTTGTGGTGCGCGAGCTGGTGCCGGTGATGCTCAGCCAGGGCAGCCACGAAGACGAAGCGGCGGTACTGCTTGGCGCATCCGGCTGGCAGATGTTCCGCCGTGTGACCCTGCCAAACATCCGCTGGGCGCTGCTGTATGGCGTGGTGCTGACGAACGCCCGCGCGATTGGTGAGTTTGGCGCGGTGTCAGTGGTCTCCGGGTCTATCCGCGGCGAAACCCTGTCGCTGCCGTTACAAATTGAATTGCTGGAGCAGGACTATAACACCGTCGGTTCCTTTACCGCCGCAGCCCTGCTGACGCTGATGGCTATTTTGACCCTGTTTTTAAAGAGTATGGTGCAGTGGCGTTTAGAGAATCAGGCAAAACGCCAGCATCAGGAGGGAAATCATGAGCATTGAGATTGCCAATATTAAGAAGTCCTTTGGTCGCACCCAGGTGCTGAACGATATCTCGCTGGATATCCCTTCCGGGCAAATGGTGGCATTGCTGGGGCCGTCCGGCTCCGGGAAAACCACTTTGCTGCGTATTATCGCCGGTCTGGAACATCAAACCAGCGGGCATATCCGCTTCCACGGCACCGACGTCAGCCGCCTGCATGCGCGCGACCGTAAGGTGGGCTTTGTATTCCAGCATTATGCCCTGTTCCGCCATATGACGGTGTTCGACAACATCGCCTTTGGCCTGACGGTGCTGCCGCGCCGCGAGCGTCCCGATGCGGCGACTATCAAGGCGAAAGTGACCAAACTGCTGGAGATGGTGCAGCTGGCACATCTGGCAGACCGTTATCCGGCCCAGCTTTCCGGCGGACAGAAACAGCGCGTGGCGCTGGCTCGTGCTCTGGCGGTGGAGCCGCAAATCCTGCTGCTGGATGAACCCTTCGGCGCACTGGATGCCCAGGTACGTAAAGAGCTGCGTCGCTGGTTGCGTCAGTTGCACGAAGAGCTGAAATTCACCAGCGTCTTCGTTACCCACGATCAGGAAGAGGCGATGGAAGTGGCCGATCGGGTCGTGGTGATGAGCCAGGGGAATATTGAGCAGGTCGATGAGCCAGAACAGCTCTGGCGCGAACCGGCGACCCGTTTTGTGCTGGAATTTATGGGCGAAGTGAACCGCCTGCAAGGCAATATTCGCGGCGGTCAGTTTCACGTTGGTGCCCATCGCTGGCCACTGGGTTACACCCCAGGCTATCAGGGGCCGGTGGATCTGTTCCTGCGCCCATGGGAAGTGGACGTAAGCCGTCGCACCAGCCTCGACTGCCCGCTGCCGGTACAGGTGCTGGAAGCCAGCCCGAAAGGTCACTATACCCAACTGGTGGTGCAGCCGCTGGGCTGGTACAGCGAACCGCTGACGGTAGTGATGCGTGACGAAGAGCCGCCACACCGCGGCGAACGTCTGTTTGTTGGCCTGCAGCATGCGCGCATTTATCACGATAAGGAGCGCATCGAGACGCGGGGAGATCTTGCTCTGGCGGAATCTGCCTGATAGGTTATTGACCATGTTTATCGCCCGGTGGCGCTACGCTTACCGGGCCTACACGAGCACGGACGTAGGCCGGGTAAGCGAAGCGCCACCCGGCTTTTTATTGAGTAAAAATCGTGAATACACTCGAAGACACCATCGGTAATACCCCTCTGATCAAACTGCAGCGCATGGGGCCGGACAACGGCAGCGAAATCTGGATCAAACTGGAAGGCAATAACCCGGCGGGTTCGGTCAAAGACCGCGCCGCGCTGTCGATGATTGTCGAGGCGGAAAAGCGCGGTGAAATCAAACCCGGCGATGTGCTGATCGAGGCGACCAGCGGCAACACCGGCATCGCGCTGGCGATGATTGCCGCCCTGAAAGGCTATCGCATGAAGCTGCTGATGCCGGACAACATGAGCCAGGAGCGCCGTGCCGCGATGCTGGCCTATGGTGCTGAGTTAATCCTCGTCAGCAAAGAGCAGGGGATGGAGGGGGCACGCGATCTGGCTCTGGAGATGGCGAACCGGGGTGAGGGCAAGCTGCTGGATCAGTTCAACAACCCTGATAACCCGCACGCACACTACACCACTACCGGCCCGGAAATCTGGCGGCAGACTTCAGGCCGCATCACCCATTTCGTCTCCAGCATGGGCACCACCGGCACCATCACCGGCGTCTCCCGCTTTCTGCGCGAGCAGGACAAGGCGGTGACCATAGTCGGCCTGCAGCCTGAAGAGGGCAGCAGCATTCCGGGTATTCGCCGCTGGCCCGCAGAGTATATGCCGGGCATTTTTAATGCCTCGCTTGTGGACCAGGTGCTGGATATTCATCAGCGCGAGGCGGAAAATACCATGCGTGAACTGGCCGTGCGTGAAGGGGTCTTCTGCGGCGTCAGTTCGGGTGGCGCGGTAGCCGGCGCTCTGCGGGTGGCCGCGGCAACGCCGGGGGCAGTGGTGGTGGCGATCATTTGCGATCGCGGCGATCGCTACCTCTCTACCGGCGTGTTTGGTGAGGAGAGTTATGCGCAGGGCGCAGGGATCTAAACGCGATGGAAATGATTCTATTCCGGGACAAAACCCGGGCACAGCAGACCGATATTGTGGCTGTGCAGTCGCAGGTGGTGTACGGCAGCGTGGGTAACAGCATTGCGGTGCCCAATATTCGCCAGCATCACCTCAACGTGACGGCGATACCGACGGTATTGTTCAGTAATACCCCGCATTACGACACCTTTTACGGCGGGATAATCCCCGACGAGTGGTTCAGTGGTTACCTGAAGGCGCTGGACGAGCGCGACATATTGCGCGAGCTGAAAGCAGTCACCACTGGGTATATGGGGAGCGGCAGCCAGATTGCCCTGTTGGCCGACTGGCTACGTGCGGTAAAGGCGCAGCATCCCGATGTGCTGATCCTGGTTGACCCGGTAATTGGTGACACTGACAGCGGAACCTACGTCAAACCCGAGATCCCGGAAGCCTACCGCCAGCATCTGCTGCCGTTGGCGCAGGGTATTACGCCGAACGTCTACGAACTGGAAGTGCTCAGCGGCAAGTCTTGCCGGGATAACGCCAGCGCCATTGCCGCCGCCAGAGGGTTACTTTCCGATACCCTGCAGTGGGTGGCAATCACCAGCGCGCCGGTGGCCGGGGATGCTGACAACATCCACGTGGTGCTCGTTTCCCATGATGATGTGACGGTCAGCGCCCACCCACGCATCAAAGCCGACCTGAAAGGTACAGGGGATCTTTTTTGTTCTGAGCTGGTCAGTGCCCTGGTGCAACGCGAGAGCGTGGCCGCGGCGATAAGCCGGGCAGGGGACAGGGTGACGCAAGTGATGCAGTACACCCAGGAGAAGGGTTACGACGAGCTGGTTCTGCCGGCCTGACAAACAAAAATGGCGCCCGAAGGCGCCATTTTTCTGTGTGGCAAGAAATTACTTCTTGATGCGGATAACCGGGGTTTCACCCACGGTCACGCTGCCAGACAGTTTGATCAGCTCTTTGATTTCGTCCATGTTGGAGATAACAACCGGAGTCAGGGTAGACTTGGCTTTCTCTTCCAGCAGTGGCAGATCGAATTCAATGACCGGGTCGCCAACTTTAACGCGCTGGCCTTCTTCAGCGATACGCTTGAAGCCTTCGCCTTTCAGTTCGACGGTGTCGATACCGAAGTGAACGAACAGCTCAATACCGCTATCAGATTCGATAGAAAATGCGTGGTTGGTTTCAAAAATCTTACCGATGGTACCATCAACCGGCGCAACCATTTTGTTACCGGTCGGTTTGATAGCAATGCCATCACCAACAATTTTCTCTGCAAACACGACATCCGGCACGTCTTCGATGTTGACGATTTCACCAGACAGCGGAGCAACAATCTCAATAGTTCCGGTGTCGCTGTTGCCTTTGTCACCGAACAGTTTACTAAATAACCCCATTAGCCATCTCTCCTAAGCAGTAAATTGGGCCGCATCTCGTGGATTAGCAGATTGTTTTTTCTTCAATGAACTTGTTAACCAGCGTCATTAACTCGTCCGTTGTCGGTTGAGCAAGAGCCTGCTCTGCTAATACCTTCGCATCTTCGAAGTTCGTGTTACGGATGATCTTCTTGATGCGCGGGATGGAAATGGCGCTCATAGAGAACTCGTCCAGACCCATACCCAGCAACAGAAGTGTAGCACGTTCGTCGCCTGCAAGCTCACCACACATACCAGTCCATTTGCCTTCGGCATGAGAAGCATCAATAACTTGCTTAATAAGCGTCAGCACGGACGGTGACATTGGCTGGTAAAGATGTGAAATCATATCATTACCACGGTCAACTGCCAGGGTGTACTGGGTTAAATCGTTGGTACCAATACTAAAGAAATCGACTTCTTTGGCTAAATGACGGGCAATCGTCGCCGCGGCTGGAGTTTCTACCATCACGCCGATTTCAATTGATTCGTCAAAGGCTTTACCTTCGTCGCGCAGTTCTTGTTTGTAGATCTCAATCTCTTTCTTCAGCGCACGCACTTCTTCAACAGAGATGATCATCGGGAACATGATGCGCAGCTTACCGAAAGCGGAAGCACGCAGGATGGCGCGAACCTGGTCGCGCAGGATCTCTTTACGATCCATCGCGATACGTACTGCACGCCAACCCAGGAACGGGTTCTCTTCTTTCGGGAAGTTCATGTACGGCAGTTCTTTGTCGCCGCCGATGTCCATGGTACGGACGATAACAGCCTGAGAGCCACAAGCTTCCGCTACCGCTTTGTAAGCAGCAAACTGCTCTTCTTCGGTTGGCAGGGCGTCACGGTCCATGAACAGGAATTCGGTACGGTACAGGCCTACACCTTCTGCGCCGTTGCGCTCAGCGCCATCAACGTCACGTACGGTACCGATGTTGGCACACACTTCAACCTGATGTCCGTCCAGCGTAATCGCAGGCAGATCTTTCAGTTTTGCCAGTTCGGCTTTCTCAGTGGCAACCTGTTCCTGAACGGCACGCAGCTGTTCGATTTGTTCGTTGGTTGGGTTGACGTAAACCAGATTGTTTACGGCATCCAGAATCAGATAGTCGTCGTTTTTCACCTGCGCGGTCACGCTACCGGTACCCACGATGGCAGGCAGTTCCAGAGAACGCGCCATGATAGAGGTGTGGGAGGTGCGGCCACCGGCGTCAGTAATGAAACCCAGCACCTTGTTCAGGTTCAGCTGTGCGGTTTCTGACGGGGTCAGGTCAGCAGCAACCAGGATTACTTCGTCCTGAATTGCGCTCAGATCGATAATGGCCAGGCCGAGGATGTTACGCAGCAGACGCTTACCAATGTCACGCACGTCAGCCGCGCGCTCTTTCAGGTATTCATCGTCCAGCTCTTCCAGGGCAGTCGCCTGACCTTCGATAACTTCATGCGCAGCCGCGTCGGCCGTCATGCCTTTATCTTTAATCAGGGCTATGATTTCCTGCTCCAGCTCCTCATCTTCGAGCAACATGATGTGCCCTTCGAAGATGGCTTCTTTTTCTTCACCGAAAGTTTCGCCAGCTTTAGTTTTGATCGTTTCCAGCTGCGCAGATGCTTTTGCACGGCCACTCAGAAAACGCTCAACTTCCTGATTTACCTTATCAGCAGAAATTTTTTTCCGGTCGATGACGATCTCGTCTTCTTTCAGCAGCAATGCTTTGCCGAAAGCGATACCCGGGGATGCTAAAATGCCTGAAATCATAACCCTACCTTACTTGTGACTGATTTTTACAAAGAACCCGGAAACTTACTCGAGCTCAGCCATCAGTTTTACCAGATGCTCAACTGCTTTCTGCTCGTCTTCGCCTTCCGCGGAGATGGTCACAACGGTGCCCTGAGTCAGACCCAGAGTCTGCAGTTTGAACAGGCTTTTTGCGCTGGCGCTTTTGCCGTTGGAAGTCACAGTGATCTCAGAAGTGAAGCCTTTCGCTTCTTTAACAAACTGAGCAGCAGGGCGGGTGTGCAGACCGTTCGGAGCGGTAATGGTAACTTCTTGCTGGAACATTGTATTTCCCCAACTTATTGGTTTAGTGTTGTGGAACTAAAGTCTAGCCTGGCGGCATGACTTTAGCCTGTATAGTTAGCACCGGCTTAACGGCACGAGGCACAGATGTGTCAAACGTTTTCCGCTACTGGCATGTCAGGCTGCTGACGTCTCGTTCGACATTAAACATTATGCCGCGAAAGCAAGACTTGAACCAAATCATAAAATCGATTCAGCAGCGGTAATTCGTGTATCGATTAATTTCGTGCTTCAAAATAATTGTCAGCTTAAATACCAGAGCCAACAGGGTGAAGCAATGCCAGAAGAGATAAAACTTTGAAGCAGGCCACAAAAAAGCACCCGAATGGGTGCTTTTTTACGCGATATTTACATTTTGGCACTACTGTTGCAGTTCTTTCTCTGTAAAGAGATCGGCAAACAGTGCAGTACTCAAATAACGCTCACCCGAGGATGGAAGAATAACCACGATATTCTTATTGGTAAAGGTTTCATCTTCAAGTAATTGCAGCGCTGCGGCAACCGCAGCACCCGAAGAGATCCCCGCCAGAATACCTTCTTCTTCCATCAGACGACGGGCGGTAGAGATGGCTTCCTCGTTGGTGATAGCCACAACTTTATCGATCAGTTTCAGATCCAGGTTGCCTGGAATAAAGCCTGCGCCGATACCCTGAATCTTATGCGGGCCAGGTTTCAGCTCTTCACCTGCCAGCGCCTGAGCAATAACCGGAGAATCGGTTGGCTCCACGGCAACGGTAATCAGATCTTTTTTACCTTTTGTACCTTTAATATAGCGGCTGACACCCGTAAGCGTCCCGCCGGTACCAACACCTGAGATAAACACATCAACCTGACCGTCGGTATCTTCCCAGATTTCCGGGCCGGTGGTCTTCTCGTGAATTTCCGGGTTAGCCGGGTTGCTGAACTGCTGCAGCAGCAGATATTTGGCCGGATCGCTGGCCACAATCTCTTCGGCTTTCTGGATGGCGCCCTTCATCCCTTTTGCGCCTTCCGTTAAGACCAGGTTCGCACCCAGCGCCTTCAGCAGCTTGCGACGTTCAATGCTCATGGTTTCCGGCATGGTTAGCGTCAGCTTGTAACCCCGTGCGGCAGCCACGTAGGCCAGGGCAATACCGGTGTTACCGCTGGTTGGCTCCACCAGTTCAACGCCAGGCTTCAACACGCCACGCTTTTCCGCATCCCAAATCATATTGGCACCGATACGGCATTTCACGCTGAAGCTTGGGTTACGAGATTCTACCTTCGCCAGAATGCGTCCATTACCGATACGGTTCAGTCGAACCAGGGGCGTGTGACCGATAGTCAGCGAGTTGTCTTCAAAAATCTTACTCATGGCCTGTCCTTAACTGTTTGAAATTGGGATACCGACCCAGCATACCTGTTGAATAAGTATGGGGAAGTAAGGAATTCGCATATCTATATGCTGATGAGAAATAATGCTATCCAGTATGGAATAAGGGATGGCATAAGCCATCCCTTTATTTACCTTATTTCCACAATGCGTGTTTATCACGGTAACAATCGACCCACATCGCCGTCGCGCCGCAAACCGCAACCGGCATGATGAACAGGTTCAGGAACGGGATCATCGTGAACAGGCTGGTGAGCGCGCCAAACTGCATATTGGTCATCTTGCGCGCGCGCAGGGCAGTCCGCATCTCTTTAAACGGGACTTTGTGATTATCGAACGGGTAGTCGCAATACTGGATCGCCAGCATCCACGCGCTGAACAGGAACCATAACACCGGCGCAACCGTCTGCCCGATACCCGGAATAAAGTAGAGGATCAGTAACACAATGGCACGCGGCAAGTACCAGGCGAACTTCTGCCATTCACGTTTCATAATGCGCGGCAGATCTTTCATGATGCCCAGCACACCGGTGTCCGGCGGCGTAGCGCCCGTCAGTCGCGCTTCCAGCTGTTCGGCCAGCAGCCCATTAAAGGGGGCCGCTATCCAGTTGGCCAGGGTTGAGAAGAAGTAGCCAAACACCAACAGCACCGAGACGATAGCCACAGGCCATAACAGATAGCTCAGCCACTGCAGCCAGTCGGGGACGTGGCTCATGAGTGCCGGGATCCAGGTATCCAGGCGGGTAAACAGCCACCAGAAGGCACCCCCCATCAGCAGAATATTAATCAGCAGCGGAAGGATCACAAAACGGCGGATGCCTGGCAGCGAAACCAGTTTCCAGCCCTGTGAGAAGTACCACACACCGCTACGGGGAGGGGAAGACGTTGATGAAACCATAACCAGGTTGAGCTCCTTTTATCACAACCAGTGAAGTTGCCTGCCTATATTAGCCAGTTGCGGCACGTTGACCAGTTCGGAAATGTTCGAAAAAACAGCAAAAAGCACGATTTAGTTCATCTTTATGCTGCGAATGCTCTGCATACACTTGCACTTGACGTAATCGGCAAATACTCTTAGTGAGTAAATGTTTGCCGTGGTGGCAAGGTGTTAGAACAACAGAGAATATAATGATGCAGGATTTGCGTCTGATATTAATCATTGTTGGCGCGATCGCCATAATCGCTTTACTGGTACATGGTTTCTGGACCAGCCGTAAAGAGCGCTCTTCTATGTTTCGCGATCGCCCACTGAAGCGCATGAAGTCTACCCGTGACGACGATAGCGATGACGATATCGAAGAAATGGAAGACGAGGGTGTGGGTGAAGTACGCGTTCATCGGGCCAATACTGCGCCCGGCGCAGGCCATGGGGAGCATGAAGCGCCTCGTCAGCCTCCGCAGCATCAATACCAGCCGCCTTATGCATCTGCTCAGCCGCGCCCTGCTGCGCCGCCGCAGCCTGTGGTCGAGCCGGTACACCAGCCGCAACCCCAACAACCGCAACCGCAGCAGCATGAGCCTGTGCGCCAGCAACCGGTGCCACAACCTCAGCATGTCGCTCAGCCTGCACCACAGCCGGTCGTCCAGCAGGCACCTCAGCCTGTCGCGCCAGCGCCTCAACCGGCCCCTGCGCCTGTTGTGGAGCCAGAGCCGGTAGTCGAAGCGGCGCCACCAGTGGCGGAAAAACCGCAGCGCAAAGAGACGGTCATTGTCATGAGCGTGGCGGCCCATCATGGCACCACTATCAACGGCGAAGTGCTGCTCAACAGCATTCAGCAGGCCGGCTTCAAGTTTGGCGATATGAATATCTTCCATCGTCACCTTAGCCCGGACGGAAGTGGTCCTTCGCTGTTCAGCCTGGCGAACATGGTTAACCCGGGCACCTTTGACCCGGAAATGACCGGTGATTTCACCACGCCGGGCGTGACCATCTTTATGCAGGTGCCGTCTTATGGCGATGAACTGCAAAACTTTAAGCTGATGTTGCAGTCTGCCCAGCATATCGCGGACGAAGTCGGCGGCATGGTGCTCGACGATCAGCGTCGAATGATGACGCCGCAGAAACTGCGCGAGTATCAGGACCGTATCCGCGAAGTAAAAGAAGCTAACGCGTAAGTCTCCGCGTTTGTTTCACATCTCCTCAACCCCCGCATGTCGGGGGTTTTTCTCATTAATGGTGCGACATGGACACAATCGAACAACAACTTACCGAACTGCGAACCACGCTTCGCCACCATGAATATCTTTATCATGTGATGGATGCGCCCGAAGTGCCGGACGCAGAATACGACCGTTTGATGCGTGAACTGCGTGAGCTTGAAGCGCAGCGTCCCGATTTAATTACCCCCGACTCACCGACCCAGCGTGTCGGCGCCGCGCCACTGGCCTTTTTCAGCCAGGTGCGCCATGAAGTGCCCATGCTGTCGCTGGATAACGTCTTTGATGAAGGGAGCTTCCTCGCCTTCAACAAACGCGTCCAGGACCGTCTGAAGCAGACCGATGCCCTGAGCTGGTGTTGCGAGCTGAAACTGGATGGCCTGGCCGTCAGCATTCTGTACGAAAACGGGGTGATGACCCGCGCCGCCACCCGCGGCGACGGTACGACCGGCGAAGACATTACCACCAATGTGCGTACCATTCGTGCCATCCCGCTTAAGCTGCATGGCGATAACATTCCGGCACGTCTCGAAGTGCGCGGTGAAGTGTTCCTCCCGCAGGCCGGATTTGAAAAAATTAATGAAGAAGCGCGCCGCACTGGCGGCAAAATTTTCGCTAACCCGCGCAATGCCGCAGCGGGTTCACTGCGCCAGCTGGATCCACGCATTACCGCAAAACGCCCGTTAACCTTCTTCTGTTACGGCGTTGGCATTCTGGAGGGAGGCGAGCTGCCCGATACCCATCTGGGCCGCCTGATGCAATTTAAAGCCTGGGGACTGCCGGTGAGTAACCGTGTGCAGCTGTGCGACTCACCGGAAGCCGTGCTGGCGTTTTATCGTCAGGTTGAAGCAGACCGTCCGACGCTCGGCTTTGATATCGACGGGGTGGTGATCAAAGTGAACTCCCTCGCGCTTCAGGAACAGCTGGGCTTTGTCGCCCGAGCGCCACGCTGGGCGGTAGCCTTTAAGTTCCCGGCCCAGGAGCAGATGACCTTCGTGCGCGATGTGGAGTTCCAGGTGGGGCGTACCGGCGCGATAACGCCGGTTGCGCGTCTGGAGCCGGTTCAGGTGGCCGGGGTACTGGTCAGCAACGCGACCCTGCATAACGCCGATGAGATCGACCGTCTGGGGCTGCGTATTGGCGATAAAGTGGTTATCCGCCGTGCCGGGGATGTGATCCCCCAGGTAGTGAATGTTGTGGAATCAGAACGTCCAGAGGACACGCGAGCGGTGGAATTCCCGACCCACTGCCCGGTATGCGGCTCAGACGTTGAACGCGTCGAAGGTGAGGCCGTGGCCCGCTGTACTGGCGGTTTAGTTTGCGGCGCCCAGCGTAAAGAGTCGCTGAAACACTTCGTCTCCCGCCGGGCGATGGACGTCGATGGCATGGGCGACAAAATCATCGATCAGCTGGTCGAGAAAGAGTATGTCCATACGCCCGCTGATCTGTTCCGCCTGACGCCGGGTAAGCTGACCGGGCTGGATCGTATGGGGCCCAAATCCGCGCAGAATGTGGCCGACGCACTGGAAAAATCCAAAGACACCACTTTTGCCCGCTTCCTTTATGCGCTGGGCATCCGTGAAGTAGGGGAAGCGACCGCGGCGGGTCTGGCAGCCTATTTTGGTACGCTGGAGGCGCTTGAGAAGGCGACAATCGACGAGCTGCAAAAGGTGCCGGACGTCGGCATTGTGGTCGCCACCCACGTCTTTAACTTCTTCTCTGAAGAGAGTAACCGCGAGGTGATCGGCCAGTTGCTTAACGAAGGTATTCGCTGGCCTGCGCCGAAGGTGATCAACGCCGAAGAGATCGACAGTCCGTTCGCCGGGAAAACGGTGGTGCTGACCGGTAGCCTGAGCCAGCTTTCACGCGATGATGCCAAAGCGCGTCTGACGGCACTGGGGGCCAAAGTGGCTGGCAGCGTGTCGAAGAAAACCGACCTGGTGATTGCCGGGGAAGCGGCAGGCTCCAAGCTGGCGAAGGCGCAGGAGCTGGGGATTGACGTAATTGATGAAGCAGAGATGCTGCGTCTGTTGGGAGAGTAACGTGGATAAAGCGCAGCTTATCGAAATAGCCAATACCGAGATGCCGTTCGGGAAGTATAAAGGCCGTCGGCTGATTGATGTGCCCGAAGAGTATTTGCTGTGGTTTGCCCGCAAGGATGAGTTTCCTGCCGGGCATCTGGGTGAGCTAATGGCGCTCACGTTACTGATTAAAACCGAAGGGCTGACCCAGCTGGTTCAGCCCCTGCGTCGTCCCTAAACTTTCGCCGTGCGGGCCTGCTCCCGGGCCTGCAACTCGTCGGTCTGGCGTTTGTAGCGACGCGCCATGACCGCGCAAATCATGAGCTGCAACTGGTGGAAGATCATCAGCGGCAGCACCATCATCCCAACCACCGAGGTCGGAAACAGAATGTTGGCCATCGGGATCCCGTTTGCCAGGCTCTTTTTCGAACCACAGAACACAATCGTAATCTCATCTGCTTTGTTAAAGCCGAAGCGGCGCGCAGCAAATACGTTGATGGCAATGACAATCGCCAGCAGTACCAGGCTAACCACCACGATAAACAGCAGCGACCCGACCCCGACTTTATGCCAGATGCCATTGACCACGGCTTCGCTGAATGCTGAGTAAACGACCAGCAGAATCGATGACTGATCGGTTTTGGCAATCCACTTCTTATGCTTCGCCACAAAGGCACCGGTCCACGGACGGGAAAGATGCCCCAGCACAAACGGTAGCAGCAGTTGCAGCATAATTTTGCCTACCTGCTCCAGACTGCCTTCCGCTCCGTGCATGTCCATTACCAGCCCCACCAGCAGTGGCGAAAGGAAAATCCCCAGCAGGCTGGAGGCAGACGCCGAGCAGACGGCTGCCGCCACGTTGCCACCTGCCATTGAGGTGAAGGCGATCGCCGACTGCACCGTGGCTGGCAAAATACAGAGGTAGAGGAAGCCGGTATACAGCGACGGATCGACATTGATCGGTGCCCACCAGGCAAACAGCACGCCCAACACCGGGAAGACGACGAAGGTGCTGCACATTACCCACAGGTGCAGTCGCCAGTGGCTACCGCCAGAGATAATGGCTTCCCGGGAAAGTTTTGCCCCGTGCATAAAGAACAGCAGCGCGATGGCGGCGGTGGTGAGACCTTCAAAAAAAGGAACAAAACCGCCACGGGCCGGGAAGAAGGAGGCCAGCAGGACAACCACGATAAGGGTGATGGTGAACGGGTCGAGTATGCGAAAAAGTTTCATAAACACTCCTGAAAACAGATAGCGCTATTGTGCTTTCTTCCCTTTGAGAAATAAAATTGATTTATTGCATCAATTCATGAGTAAAACAGATGAATTACTCGTTACGGCAGTTGCGTGTTTTTGTTACCGTCGCGCAGGCGAAAAGCTTTAGCCGTGCAGGTGAGATTATCGGCCTGAGCCAGTCGGCGGTCAGTCACAGCGTGAAGGAGCTGGAGCAGCAAACTGGCGTGCGGCTGCTCGACAGAACCACCCGGGAAGTGATACTGACCGAGGCAGGCCAGCAATTAGCGGCCCGGCTGGAGAGGATCATCGATGAGCTGTCCAGTACGTTACGGGACGTGGGTCGGGTAGGGCAGCAACTCTCCGGGACGGTACGCGTCGCCGCAAGTCAGACCATTTCGGCGCACCTCATTCCGCGCTGCATTGCATTCAGTAATCAGCAGTACCCGGATATTGATTTTGTGCTGCATGACCGACCGCAGCAGTGGGTGCTGGAGAGTATCCGCCAGGGCGAGGTGGACTTTGGGATTGTTATCGATCCCGGGCCGGTGAGCGATCTGGAGTGCGAAGAGGTGCTTTCAGAACCCTTTTTACTTCTCTGCCGCGATGACGACCCGCTTGCGGCACTGGATGAAGTGGCATGGCAGGCGCTACAAGGGGCCAGGCTGGTGTTACAGGATTATGCCTCCGGCAGCCGACCACTTATCGATGCCGCACTTCGTGAGCAGCAGGTGAGGGCGACAATTGTGCAGGAGATTGGCCACCCCGCCACGCTCTTTCCGATGGTAGAAGCCGGGATTGGCATCAGCGTGCTCCCGGCACTGGCGCTGCCGTTACCCCAGGGGAGCAGGTTAACCGTCAAACGGTTCACGCCGGCTATTGAACGTAAGCTGATGCTGGTTCGCCGTAAGAATCGCTCGCTGTCGGGTGCCGCACAGGCGATCTGGGAGGTGGTGCGTATGCAGGCAGAACAACTCACGCAGGCCCGTATACGCGATCCACTGTTTAACGCTGAGGCGCGTTAAACGTAAATATCAATCTCATGCTCAGCGGAAGGTTTGTTCACGCCTTCCACTTTAGCCTGCGCCTGCTCCTGTTTTTGTTTTGACTCTTCAGCCTGACGTCGTAGTAGCATCTGCAGTTGCGCCTGCAGACCATCAATCTGCGCTTTGAGTATCTCTTGTTGCTCCTTTTTTTCTTCGGGCGTGCCGCTTCCCAGAGCGATATCTTTAAATTTCTGGCTCAATTTGGAAATTTTGGCCGTGATACTGCTGATTTGCGCGGCAATGCTGTTATCGCTTGAGCCGCTTTTACCGTTACCGCTGGCCTGGATTGGCTGGGTAGATGCCTGAATCGTAGTCATATTAAGATCTCTTGCCGGAAATCCCTTTTATCGGCATAAGCCCGCCTCTACTTGAGGAGACCTGCCAGAAATGACAGGTAACAAGGCGAAACGTTATTGGTATGCAGTACCTGCGGTTGAGCGATTGTTAAAGACGAAAGAGGAAGAGGAGTCACCGTGTGCGGCGGCGAGTGCATGCAGCGCTTAAATTGCAGATAGCAAAAAGGCGCCTTTAGGGCGCCTTTTTACATTGGTGGGTCGTGCAGGATGACTCGCTTCGCTCGCCCTTTGGGCCGTCGCCTTATGGCTCCGGTGCCTCACTGTGTTCGGCCCGAACCTGCCGCAGGTTCGAATCGTCCAGATTGCAGATAGCAAAAAAGCGCCTTTAGGGCGCTTTTTTACATTGGTGGGTCGTGCAGGATGACTCGCTTCGCTCGCCCTTCGGGCCGTCGCCTTACGGCTCCGGTGCCTCACTGTGTTCGGCCCGAACCTGCTGCAGGTTCGAATCGTCCGGATCGCAGATAGCAAAAAAGCGCCTTTAGGGCGCTTTTTTACATTGGTGGGTCGTGCAGGATTCGAACCTGCGACCAATTGATTAAAAGTCAACTGCTCTACCAACTGAGCTAACGACCCGAAATGGTGGGCGATGACGGGCTCGAACCGCCGACCCCCTCCGTGTAAAGGAGATGCTCTACCAACTGAGCTAATCGCCCATTTCGGAACTACTATCGATAAGGTGAGAATGGTGGGCGATGACGGGCTCGAACCGCCGACCCCCTCCGTGTAAAGGAGATGCTCTACCAACTGAGCTAATCGCCCATTCTCAATTCTTATCTACACTGCGGCATCTATCTAAGTAGATGGTGGGTGATGACGGGCTCGAACCGCCGACCCCCTCCGTGTAAAGGAGATGCTCTACCAACTGAGCTAATCACCCCCGCTGTGTGGAGTCGCATTATAGGGAGAGTTGAAAATGAGTCAACGGCTTTTCTAAAGATTTTGTTCGTTCGTCGTAAAATTAAGCAAAACGATCGCGAAACCACCAGTGATGCATGATTTCTAAACAAAAACGACTATGAACAAGGATCTGACAGCAACAAGATTGAGGAATCAGGCTGGAGTGATAGAATATTGCCCACTTTCGTTTCCAGGATATGCCGGTTGTCGGCATCTTTATCACTGTAAGGCCACTTCATGAAAATCAAAACTCGCTTCGCGCCAAGCCCTACTGGCTATCTGCACGTCGGCGGCGCGCGTACTGCTCTCTATTCCTGGCTGTTTGCTCGCAACCAGGGCGGTGAGTTTGTGCTGCGTATCGAAGATACCGATCTCGAACGTTCCACGCCGGAAGCAATCGAAGCCATTATGGATGGTATGAACTGGCTTAATCTGGAGTGGGATGAAGGCCCGTATTTCCAGACCAAACGTTTTGATCGCTATAACGCGGTTATTGATGACATGCTTGAAGCGGGTACAGCTTATAAGTGCTACTGCTCTAAAGAACGTCTGGAAGCCCTGCGCGAAGAGCAGATGGCAAATAATGAAAAGCCTCGTTATGACGGTCGCTGCCGCCACGATCATCAACACCATGAGGCAGACGAGCCATGCGTGGTGCGTTTCGCGAACCCGCAGGAAGGCTCAGTCATCTTTGACGATCAGATCCGCGGCCCGATCGAATTCAGCAACCAGGAGCTGGACGATCTGATCATCCGCCGTACCGATGGTTCCCCTACCTATAACTTCTGTGTTGTGGTAGATGACTGGGATATGGCGATCACCCACGTCGTGCGTGGCGAAGACCATATCAATAACACGCCACGCCAGATCAACATTCTTAAAGCGCTGAATGCACCGGTCCCGGTTTATGCGCACGTGTCGATGATCAACGGCGACGATGGTAAAAAACTTTCCAAACGCCATGGCGCAGTCAGCGTGATGCAGTACCGTGACGACGGCTATCTGCCAGAAGCCCTGCTCAACTATCTGGTGCGTCTGGGCTGGTCCCACGGCGATCAGGAGATCTTCAGCCGTGAAGAGATGATTCAGCTCTTTACTCTGAGTGCGGTAGGTAAGTCTGCCAGTGCGTTCAATACCGATAAACTGCTGTGGCTGAACCATCACTATATCAATACTCTGCCGCCAGAGTACGTTGCGACCCAGCTGCAATGGCATATCGAGCAGGCGAACATTGATACCCGCAACGGTCCTCAACTGGCCGATCTGATTAAACTTCTGGGCGAGCGTTGTAAAACGCTGAAAGAGATCGCGGAAAACTGCCGCTACTTCTATGAAGAGTATGATGAGTTTGACGCTGACGCTGCTAAAAAGCATTTGCGTCCGGTAGCGCGTCAGCCGCTGGAAGTGGTTCGTGATAAGCTGGCCGCCATTACCGACTGGAGCGCTGAGAATGTGCACCATGCCATTCAGGCGACAGCGGATGAACTGGAAGTCGGGATGGGTAAAGTCGGCATGCCGCTGCGCGTAGCCGTTACCGGCGCGGGTCAGTCTCCGGCGTTAGATGTTACCGTACACGCAATTGGTAAAACCCGCAGCGTGGCGCGTATCAACAGAGCCCTGGACTTTATTGCTGAGCGCGAAAGCCAGCAGTAATCAGGAAACAAAAAAACAAAACGGCAGGTTACCCTGCCGTTTTTTTTATTCTTCTGGCTGATGAATGCTCAGCCGCATGAGAAAACCCTGTACACCTTCTCGTTTAAGCAGCGCATCGAGCCGTTCCTGTTCCGCTAACGTCATACTCTCCAGCGCGTTGGTGATCCCGGGTAGTACGGCAGCGGGCTTAGTCTCACCGTAGCTGGCTGCGCTCTCTGCCAGTTGGTAGAGCACCTGCCGTTTACGAATAGCCGGAATATTCGAGATGTGCGCGCGGACCTGTGCATCAATAGAGATGAGTCGCGCCCGCCCACCTTTAACGCCATTAATGCCTTCTGTCTTCCAGCCATTTTTTCGCACCCAGCGATTGACGGTCTGCCTGGCGACGCCCAGCGTCTCCGCCAGTTCCTCGGTGGTCATTTTGCTACGTAATTTTTTCATATCAGTTCTGATCGCGAATCCCTAAACGTTGCAACAATCCGGTGATCCCTTCCCGGAGTAATAAAGTGGTCAGCTGTTTCTGTTCTGTCGGCGTCATTTCATTAGCCAGCGTCATCAGCAAGGCCTGCAGTGATTTATCTGCAGCCGCTTCCGCTAAGGTCGTCATCTCCGGTGCGCGTCGCGCATTGCGAATAAATTCCCGAACTTGCTCATTAACATGGACCAGGCGTGCCTTACCGCCCTGAACGCCAGGTTTTGGCGATGTGGACCATCCCTCTTTACGTACCCATTTATTGATGGTCTGTCGGCTATAGCCAGTGAGCCGGGCCAACTCTCCCGGCGTCATTCGTTCCTTGATCATACAATTTCCTGAGTAAGAGTGTGGTTAATTAGGGGTTCATTTTATAACACCGTTTTACTGGAAAACGTGACAAGATTAACTCCTGGCTGCGAGCATTCTCGCAATGTGATTCATTTGCATGAATTTTCAGCGGTTGAACGCCGGAGTGAAAATTTGCCGTTGACACTCCGCAGTGGAATTCATATTATGCCGCCCGTCAACACGACACGCTTTACGCGATGGGGCTATAGCTCAGCTGGGAGAGCGCTTGCATGGCATGCAAGAGGTCAGCGGTTCGATCCCGCTTAGCTCCACCAAACTCTTATCCCAATAGAGTCTGGTGCGTAAACAAAACTGTGGGGCTATAGCTCAGCTGGGAGAGCGCTTGCATGGCATGCAAGAGGTCAGCGGTTCGATCCCGCTTAGCTCCACCAAAATTTGAACCCTCGCCGAATGGCGGGGGTTTTTTTATGCCTGCAAGAAACCCTTTACTATCACCGCATTGACAAATAAATAGCTTTGCCTGGTAAAAACTTTACTTTATGTAATGACTTTTCCTGACCTGGAACGTTGTATGACGGTATTGAAGTGTCTATCATTAATACGAATTTAATATCGCCAGGTAAACAGTTAAATAAAATTAATGAAAAGCATAGTTAATATTAACGGAAAGAGCTTTCTGCTTGCTCTGGCGTTATGCATGATTGTCGTGCCTTTTTCCCGGCTTATTTCACCGAAATCTGTTGTCGATGGCTTTGAGGTTTATCTTGCATGGATGCCGCTGAGCGTCATGCTGGCGATCATATTATTATTTGGCCGTCAGGCCATCCTGCCAATTATTATCAGCTTTGCCATACTTAACGAATGGAATTTACAGCTGTCTGCCAGGCAGGATGTTGTCCTCCTTTTTTGCCAGGTATTTAGTACCTTAGCAGTATGCGCCATCCTCCGTTGGCAGGTGGGATCGCGCTGGCGCTACCATGTGCCCAGCCGGTTCATGGCGGCGCGCATTACATGGCTAGGATTTGCCTTACCGCTGGGAATAAAAATGTCGATGTTCCTGGCCAGCTATTTGTGTGATTTTCCCGTTACCCTCGCCAATTTCACGGACAGAGGCTCGATAATTTATCATATTGTCGATATTCAGAGCCTGGTTTGCGCCGTTATCATCTTTACCATGCTGTTCTATTATCCGTTAAGAATGATAATTAATCCGAATTATGCGCGCGCCTTCTGGCAAAGAAATATGCGTGATTCTTTCTCATCTCGAAACCGATTATTTACATCTGTATTACTTGTTTGCTTAATTGCCGGGCTGCTTCTGCTCTGCTTGCCTTTTACCTCCGATATTATTGCTGGCTATCTGGTTCCAGTTATTTTCATTTTATTTACAATTGGCATCAGTCGTTTTCGCTATCCCATGATTGCCCTTGGTTGGGCGTTAAGTGCGCTGATGTTGCTGACCTACAACAGTAACTTTTTGCAGGGCGTGCAGAACGGCTACTCGCTGGCGTTTGTGCTGTCGGTACTTATCTCTTTCGCCATCTGTCTGTCATATATGTCGCGCATTTATCAGCGCAGCGAATGGCTTAAGCGCGGCTGGCAGGAGAGGGCGTTGATCGACCCGCTGACCGGCTTACGTAACCTGCGCGCTCTGGAATCCTTTTTGACAGACAACAAGGACACCACCCTGTGCTGTTTGCGGATGGATAATCTGGAGTTCCTGAGCCGTCATTACGGCCTGATGATGCGCGTGCAGTGTAAACGCGCCATTATCCGCCAGCTGCAGCCGCTGCTGATGCCCAATGAACAAGTTTTCCAGATCCCCGGTAACGAACTGGTAGTCGTGCTTAGCGGCCCGGAAACTGGCGCCCGGTTGCAGCACATCGTGAATCACCTGAACAGCCGCAAAATCTACTGGAATAACACCGGGCTGGATATTGAGTTTGGCGCTGCCTGGGGTGGGGTGGAGTTCAAATGCGGTGAAAGTCTCTACCACACGCTCGGGCAGCTCAGCTGGCTGGCAGAAAAGTCCTGTTCGGCGCATCAGGTGCTGTCGCTGAATAACAGCCTTGAGACAGTCTCCGGGCAGACGACGGATCGCGTCCTGATGCTCGGTCGGGTTAAGCGGGCGCTGGATGAGGGCGGCTTACGCCTGTATGCGCAGCCCATCCAGAGGTGGGATGGCGTGGGCTATCACGAAATCCTGTCGCGTCTGGAGAGCGAAGGAGAGTTGCTGACGCCTGATAAGTTTCTGCCGCTGGTGGCGCAGTTCAACCTGAGCCGACGCTTCGATATGAGCGTGGTGGAGGCGCTGCTGGCATGGTTGCAGGAGCACCCCTCGGATGGTTGCTGCGCGCGTTTCTCGGTAAACCTGATGCCCTTAACGCTGATGCAAAAAGAGGTCGCAGCGGAGATTATTGCCCTGTTTGAACACTTCAAGGTAAGGCCGCAGGCGGTGATCATTGAAGTGACCGAAGAGCAGGCATTCTCTAATTCCGAAGTCAGTATCGCCAATATTCAGCAGCTGCGTCATTACGGCTTCAAGCTGGCCATTGACGACTTTGGAACCGGCTATGCCAATTACGAACGTCTTAAGCGCCTGCAGGCCGATGTCATCAAAATTGATGGCTGCTTTGTGAAGGATATTTGTAGCGACAGTATGGATGCGATGATTGTGAAGTCGATCTGCAATCTGGCGAAAACCCGGTCGCTGTGTGTAGTGGCGGAGTTTGTCGAAACGGAGGAGCAGCGCGAGATGCTGCTCGCCTCGGGGGTGGATTATCTACAGGGATATTTAGTGGGTAAACCGCGCCCGCTCAGTGAATTACAGGCGTAAAAAAACCGGGGAGGATAAGTCCCCGGTTTGTTTATGCTGATTACAGGACCAGTGCAGCGATAGACGCAGACAGGACGCTGACCAGCGTGGAACCGTATACCAGCTTCAGACCGAAGCGGGAAACCACGTTACCTTGCTCTTCGTTCAGGCCTTTAATCGCACCCGCAATGATACCGATGGAAGAGAAGTTGGCGAAGGAGACCAGGAACACGGAGAGAATGCCTTCGGCGCGTGGGGAGAGGGAACCGGCGATTTTCTGCAGATCCATCATTGCGACGAATTCGTTAGAAACCAGTTTGGTTGCCATAATACTGCCCACCTGCAAAGCTTCGCTTGCCGGCACACCCATCACCCAGGCTACCGGGTAGAAGATGTAACCCAGAATGCCCTGGAAGGAGATACCCAGTACGGCAGCAAACAGGGCGTTCAGCGCGGAGATCAGGGCGATAAAGCCGATCAGCATTGCAGCAACGATAACCGCCACTTTGAAACCTGCCAGAATATACTCGCCCAGCATTTCGAAGAAGCTTTGACCTTCGTGCAGATTAGCCATCTGCAGGTTCTCTTCACTCTCATCCACGCGGTACGGGTTGATCAGGGACAGCACGATAAAGGTGCTGAACATGTTCAGAACCAGCGCAGCCACAACATATTTTGGCTCCAGCATGGTCATATACGCGCCCACGATAGACATGGAAACGGTAGACATAGCCGTGGCCGCCATGGTGTACATGCGGTTGCGGGACATTTTGCCAAGAATATCTTTATACGCGATAAAGTTCTCAGACTGACCAAGGATCAGGGAGCTTACGGCGTTGAAAGATTCCAGTTTGCCCATGCCGTTGACTTTAGACAGCACAGTACCAATGGCGCGGATCACAATTGGCAGAATGCGAATGTGCTGCAGAATACCGATCAGGGCAGAGATGAAGACGATAGGGCACAGAACTTTCAGGAAGAAGAACGCCAGACCTTCGTCGTTCATTTTACCGAACACGAAGTTAGTCCCTTCATTAGCAAATCCGAGCAATTTTTCAAACATCTCAGAGAAGCCCTTCACAAAGCCCAGACCTACATCTGAGTTCAGGAAGAACCAGGCAAGCAGCACTTCAATGACGAGCAACTGAATAACATAACGAATACGGATTTTTTTACGATCGCTGCTGACCAGCAACGCAAGCACGGCAACGACAACAAGTGCGAGGACAAAATGTAGGACGCGGTCCATATTTGCTCCAAATATGAGGCAGGTTTAATTTCGCTGCACATTCTATGAAACAAGCGTAAAGAAAACGAGATCAAAGCCACACTATAGTCACGTCCTGTGACGAGACTCAAAAATAGTGACATACGATACATTTTTGTTATGTTATGTAAATGACTTAAAAGTTAAGTTTCTGTGCTAGGCTTCACAAAGGTTGCATGCTTTTTACCCGTCCGTTTATCGACTAATCCAGTCTGTGTATCGTTCTTCGCTATCACTGTAATCACTATAACCAACTTAAATGAACTTGATAATCATTCGCATTTTGATAGCATTAAACATAGCAAAGGCTATATTCCTGAGGCAAAAATGAGCAATAGTCGCGTTGATGAGAGTAGCAGTGGCAAAGCAGCACGCAAAATGCGGTTTGCATTAATGGGACCTGCGTTTATTGCCGCCATTGGCTATATCGACCCCGGTAATTTTGCGACCAATATTCAGGCCGGGGCCAGCTTCGGCTATAAGCTGCTGTGGGTGGTGGTTTGGGCCAACCTGATGGCGATGATGATCCAGGTGCTGTCGGCAAAACTTGGTATCGCCACCGGCAAAAACCTCGCGGAACAGATCCGCGACCACTATCCGCGTCCGCTGGTCTGGTTTTACTGGGTGCAGGCAGAGATCATTGCCATGGCGACCGACCTTGCGGAATTTATCGGGGCCGCGATCGGCTTCAAGCTGATCCTGGGCGTATCGCTACTGCAGGGAGCGGTATTGACTGGTATCGCCACCTTCTTGATCCTGATGTTGCAACGACGCGGGCAAAAACCGCTCGAAAAAGTGATTGGTGGCCTGCTGCTGTTTGTGGCGGCGGCCTATATTGTAGAGCTGATCTTCTCCCAGCCGGACGTTATCCAGCTCGGCAAAGGGATGGCGATCCCGAGCCTGCCGACGACTGAAGCGGTGTTCCTTGCGGCCGGGGTGCTGGGCGCCACCATTATGCCGCACGTGATCTATCTGCACTCTTCGCTAACGCAGAACCTGCACGGAGGGTCGCGCCACGAGCGTTATTCTGCGACCAAATGGGATGTGGCGATTGCCATGACCATTGCCGGGTTTGTGAATCTGGCGATGATGGCCACCGCCGCGGCGGCATTCCACTTCAACGGCCATACCGGTGTTGCCGATCTGGATCAGGCCTATCTGACCCTGGAGCCTTTACTCAGCCACGCGGCGGCCACTATTTTCGGCCTTAGCCTGGTCGCGGCAGGACTCTCATCGACAGTGGTCGGTACCCTTGCGGGGCAGGTCGTTATGCAGGGATTTGTGCGCTTCCATATTCCTTTGTGGGTGCGTCGGTCCATCACCATGCTGCCCTCCTTTATTGTGATCCTGATGGGGCTGGATCCGACCCGCATCCTGGTGATGAGCCAGGTGCTGCTGAGCTTTGGTATTGCGCTGGCGCTAGTGCCGCTGCTGGTGTTCACCAGTGACAAAAAGTTGATGGGCGATCTGGTCAACAGCGTGATGGTCAAACGGGCAGGGTGGGCGATAGTGGTGCTGGTGGTGGCGCTGAATCTGTGGCTGCTGATTGGCACTGCAATGGGATTATAAAAAAGGCGCCGCGAGGCGCCTTTTTCGTATCAGTGATGATGTCCGTGACCACGACCATGGCCTTTGCGGCCGCGATGGTCATCACGATCTCTCCAGCCTTCGCGATAACCGCGTTCATAGGCGTTACGTTTATCCCAGCCACGATGGTAGCCGTTGTCATGTTTGTGCCAGCGTTTGTTACGCCATTCATAGTTACGATGCCAGTAGCCGCGGTCACGCCAGCCGCCACCGTCCCAGTAGTTACCGTAATTATCGCGATCGCCAATTTGTAATTTTACGGATGGCAACAGGGTGATTTCGCCAGCATTAGCGACCAGCGGGGCTGAAGCCATTAATACTGCTGCCAGAATCAGGGACCTGAACATTGTTATTCTCCTTCACGATCGGAGCCGTAATCGGCTTGTTAACGCAATATTAAGGGGCGGTAAAGCCCCGGATAATCGCTTTAACTCCTAATTCGGAAGGGCATAGCACTTTTTGCTAAAAGTGCCTTTATTCTACACTGCTTAAAATTGTTTCAATTTCCTTCAGCTCTTCAGGCGTGAAGTGACGATTCGCCAGCATGCCCACCGCATCGTCGATTTGCGCCGTTTTACTGGCACCTATCAGCACCGAGGTAATGGCCTCATGATGTAATACCCAGGCCAGCGCCATCTGCGACAATTTCTGGTTACGGCGTTCGGCCAGCGCATTGAGTTTGCGTACCTTCACCAGTTTTTCTTCAGTAATCTGATCCGGGTTCAGGAAGCGGCTACCGCTGGCGGCGCGGGAATCTGCCGGGATCCCGTTCAGATAACGATCGGTCAGCTGGCCGCCCGCAAGCGGCGAAAACGCAATGCATCCCACTCCTTTCTGCTTAAGCACATCCAGTAATCCCTCTTCAGGCGCGCGTTCCAGCATCGAGAATTTTGGCTGGTGGATAAGGCAGGGGGTGCCCAGATCGTCGAGGATTTCGATGGCCTGTCGCGCCAACTCGGCCGGGTAATTGGACAGCCCAACGTACAGCGCTTTGCCCTGACGCACGATATGGTCGAGCGCTTTCATAGTCTCCTGCAACGGCGTTTCGGGATCCGGGCGGTGGTGATAGAAGACATCCACATACTCCAGCCCCATGCGTTTCAGGCTTTGATCGAGGCTGGCGATCAGGTATTTACGCGAGCCCCAGTCGCCGTACGGCCCCTCCCACATGGTATAACCCGCTTTGCTGGAGATGATCAGTTCATCACGCAAGCTGCTGAAATCCTCCTGCAAAATCCGCCCGAAGTTACGCTCTGCCGATCCCGGCGGTGGACCATAGTTGTTGGCAAGGTCAAAGTGGGTAATGCCCAAATCAAAAGCACGATGTAAAAGTTGACGGCTGTTTTCGATCAGCGTGGCGTCGCCGAAGTTGTGCCACAGCCCGAGGGAGATAGCGGGCAGCTTAAGGCCGCTTTGCCCACATCGTTTATATTGCATTGATTGATAACGATTTTGATCTGCCTGGTAAACCATGAGTTTTGCCCCTCTGCGTCAGAAAGTCATTCAGTGTATACGTTTACACAAAGACGAAAGCAAACAGATTAGCGCGCAAAAATACGTAAAGCATGGTTTCCACGACCTGATTATTCCCAATTCTGGACAGCTATCACGCTTCTTCAATACTCAAAGTGAAGTCAACATTATAAGGATAATAGTCATGCAAACCCCCTACACCGTCGCCGATTACCTGCTGGACCGCCTTACAGATTGTGGTGCCGATCATCTGTTTGGTGTGCCAGGCGACTACAATTTGCAGTTTCTCGATCACGTTATCGCCAGCCCGGATATTGGCTGGGTTGGTTGTGCCAATGAATTGAACGCCGCCTACGCGGCCGATGGCTACGCGCGATGCAAAGGTTTTGCCGCGCTCTTGACCACTTTTGGGGTGGGCGAGCTTAGCGCCATGAACGGTATCGCGGGCAGTTTCGCCGAGCATGTTCCGGTTCTGCATATCGTGGGCGCGCCGGGCAGCGCTTCGCAGAAAAAAGGGGAGCTGCTGCACCACACGCTCGGTGACGGCGAATTTCGTCACTTTTATAAAATGAGTGAGCCCGTTACCGTCGCGCAGGCCCATCTCACTGAGCAAAATGCCTGCTATGAAATCGACCGCGTATTGATGGAGATGCTCCGGGAGCGCCGCCCGGGCTACATCATGCTGCCTGCCGATGTGGCAAAAAAACCTGCCACGCCGCCTGTAAGCGCTCTCATTGATCGTCTTTATGAAAGTGACAGTTTCCGCCTCGATGCCTTCCGCCAGGCGGCAGAGAAAAGGCTGGCGGCGAGCGAGCGCACCGCGCTGCTGGCGGATTTCCTCGTCCTGCGTTACGGCCTGCAGAGCCAGCTCCAGCGCTGGGTGGAGCAAACGCCCATGGCGCATGCCACCTTGCTGATGGGGAAAGGCATTTTTGACGAGCGCAAACCGGGCTTCGCAGGCACCTACAGCGGCTCTGCCAGTGCCGCCGGGGTCAACGAAGCCATTGAAGGAGCCGATACGGTGATCTGCGTGGGGACACGCTTTACCGATACCCTCACCGCCGGGTTCACCCACAAACTCACGCATCAGCAGACTATCGACGTTCAGCCGCACGCCTCGCGGATCGGGGATGTCTGGTATACCGGGATCCCGATGACCCAGGCGATTGAGGTGCTGTCCAGCCTCTGTCATCAGTATGCCAGCGCCACTACGGCGACCCGTCCGGCGCGTCAGCTGCATGCGGTCCACCCCGGTACGTTAAGCCAGGACAGTTTCTGGCAAACGCTGCAAACCTTTATTCGTCCGGGGGATATCATTCTGGCCGATCAGGGAACCTCCGCTTTTGGTGCGGGCGCACTGCGCCTACCCGAAGACGTGAATTTTATTGTTCAGCCGATCTGGGGGTCGATTGGGTATACGCTTGCTGCCGCCTATGGCGCGCAGACGGCCTGCCCGGATCGGCGCGTGATTGCGATTACCGGCGACGGCGCAGCGCAGCTCACCATTCAGGAGCTGGGTTCCATGCTGCGGGATAAACAGCGCCCGGTGATCATGGTGCTGAACAACGAAGGCTACACGGTTGAGCGCGCGATTCATGGTCCCAATCAGCGTTACAACGACATTGCCCTGTGGAACTGGACGCAGATCCCGCAGGCACTCAGCCTGGATTGTCAGGCTGAGTGCTGGCGGGTGAGTGAGGCGGTGCAGCTGGAAGAGGTGCTGGAAAAAGTGGCGCACCCGGAACGGCTTTCGCTGATTGAGGTCATGCTGCCGAAAGCCGATGTTCCGCCGCTGCTGAGTGGCATCATCCAGGCGCTGGAGGCGCGTAAAAGCGCCTGATTATTTGTCCTCGCCAGAGGCAGCCAGCATCGGTCTGCCCGCCAGCAACAGCCAGGCGGGCAGCATCACAATACAGAGAAGCGGCAGCAGGGTGGTGTCTGGCACCACCACTGCCGCCATAAACAGGCTCAGCCACGCATCCCGGGTAACAACCAGCACCAGTCCCAGAATCGAACAGGAGATGGTGATCGCCGCCGGAACCGCCTCAACGTGCTCATGCAGCATCAGCCCCAGGGCAACGCCGACAAACACCGCCGGGAAAATGCGTCCTCCGCGAAAACCGCAGGCCGCTGCCACCACCAGCGCCGCCAGTTTGATCAGCGCAAAAAGCATGTAATCGGAGACGGTGAACACCTGGCTGAAGGCCATCTGCTGCATCTCATCCAGCCCTTTAAACAGCGTAATGTTCCCCCCTACAGCGCCGAGGATCCCCATAATCAGTCCACCCATCCCCAGGATCAGCACCGGATGCTTCAGGCGATGCATCAGCCGGTGCAGGCGCGGCAGACACCAGACCGCCACCATCCCCAGCGCGATGGCGATGGCGGCAACAATCGCCCCGCTAAAGATATCGGCCAGCTGCATCTGGCTGTAATGGGCGATGGGCAATGAAAAGTGGGGATGGAAAAACAGGCTGGTGGTCAGGGCACCCGCGGCGGCAGACAACAGCGGGGCGAACAGGCGATCCCAGAGGGGGATGTCGGCATTGCCGCTCAGGGTCTGGGAAAATATCAGCGCCGCCGCAACGGGTGTGCCGAACAGCGCGCCGATGGTGCCCGCCGAGGCGAGAATGGTCCAGTCCAAAGTGTTAACCCGGGGCAAGATACGCGACCCCACGGCAACGGCGAGGGCGATATTCACCGCCATCACCGGATGCTCTGGCCCGAGGCTGACGCCCCCCGCCAGGCCGATAATCAGGGCGATGATCAGCCCGGGCAGGGCGGCCGTATCGACTGGCGCGCCAATCAGCGGCTCTGTCGCCGGATCCGGCCCGGCATGGCCAGGGCTGTAGCGGATCACCAGCCCCACGGCAATGCCGGTTAAGGTCAGGATTAAAATCACCCAGGTCGGAGAACTCGCGCTGAGGCCAACTGTGGAAGGTAATGACGTCCACAGTACCGACTGTAATACGGCGGCAACTTTCATGATCACAATCAGAATCAGGCTGGAGGCGACGCCAATAATCAGCGCGGGAGGGGCCAACAGCAGCATCGTTCTGGCTCGCGGATGGAGCATGATGATTTCCTTGTAAAAAATGGCGATCATTACTTTGCACGCTCAGACTGATGCTAATAGTGCAAATGGTGCTGAAACGGTAAAGTTATTCTGTGATGAAGATCTATAATCCTGGGGTGCTTTTATTCAGGTCGTTGTTGTTATCGGGCCTTGAATTTAGAGTGTGCCAAAGAGTTATTTTGACTTTAGCGGAGCAGTAGAAGAATGACAAAGTATGCTTTGGTAGGTGATGTAGGAGGCACTAACGCGCGTCTGGCGTTATGTGACGTCAACTCGGGGGAAATCTCCCGCGCCAAAACCTATTCCGGGCTGGATTATCCTAGCCTCGAAGCGGTGGTTCGTGTCTATCTGACCGAGCATGATGTCAGCGTGGAAGATGGCAGCATTGCTATTGCCTGCCCGATTACCGGTGACTGGGTGGCGATGACCAACCACACTTGGGCGTTTTCCACGGCGGAGATGAAAGCGAACCTCGGGTTTGCGCATCTGGAAATTATTAACGACTTTACCGCGGTGTCGATGGCGATCCCCATGTTAAAGCCGGAGCATCTGATCCAGTTTGGCGGCACCCAGCCGGTTGAAGGTAAGCCTATCGCGGTCTATGGCGCCGGTACCGGGCTTGGCGTGTCGCATCTGGTACACGTCGACAAGCGCTGGATCAGCCTGCCAGGCGAAGGCGGGCACGTGGATTTCGCGCCTAACAGCGAAGAAGAGGGCATTATCCTCGAAGAGCTGCGCGCGGAGCTGGGCCATGTGTCGGCAGAGCGCGTGCTTTCCGGCCCTGGGCTGGTCAATCTCTATCGGGCAATCGTGAAGTCTGACGGGCGTCTGCCAGAAAACCTGCAGCCGAAAGACGTGACCGAACGCGCGCTGGAAGACAGTTGCACCGACTGCCGTCGTGCGCTGTCACTGTTCTGCGTCATCATGGGCCGTTTTGGCGGCAACCTGGCGCTGAATCTGAACACCTTTGGTGGAGTCTATATTGCGGGCGGGATTGTGCCGCGCTTCCTCGAGTTCTTTAAATCTTCCGGTTTCCGCGGTGGGTTTGAAGATAAGGGCCGCTTCCGCGACTACGTTCAGGATATCCCTGTGTACCTGATTGTGCATGACAACCCGGGGCTGCTCGGCGCCGGAGCGCATCTGCGTCAGACTCTGGGCCAGGTGCTGTAACCCTTCCTCCCCGGTGAAATGCCATTCACCGGGGCTTTCTTTTACAGGTGCATCAGCTGGCGAAACTCTTTCACTTTGCTGCGACTCACCGGCACCTGAAAATCCAGATCCTTCAGCCGCAAAATATAGGTGTTGTTAAACCATGGCTCGATCTCGCGGATCTTATGCAGGTTGACGCAGAACGAACGGTGGCAGCGGAAAAAATGGCTGGTTGATAGCTTGCTGCAAAATTCCGTGATGTTCATCGGCATGACGAACGACTCGCGGCGGGTATAAACAAACGTCATCTTTTCATGGGCTTCGGCGTAATAGATATCGTCCATCGGCGTCACGATGATGCGCTCATCCTTGATCAAATTGATGGTGTCATTTTCGCGCGTGGCAGGTGAAGCTGCGATCTGGCCTGCGCTGGACTGCTGCTGCCAGGCTTGCTCAAGCTTTTGCAGCATGCTGACGATCCGCGACTCCTGATAGGGCTTCAGAATATAGTCGAAGGCCTCCAGTTCAAAAGCCTCCACCGCATGCTCTTTCCACGCGGTGACAAAAACGATAAAAGGTTTAGTGGCAAACTGGCTGATGTTTTGCGCCAGCAGCACGCCGTCCAGCGACGGAATATTGATATCCAGAAAAATGGCGTCAACCCTGTTGTGCTGAAGATATTTCAGCACGTCCAGACCGTCCTCAAAAGTGCCGACGATCTCCATCTGGCTATGTTCTTTGATAAGCCAGCTCAGCTCCTGTTGCGCGAGTATTTCATCTTCCACAATGATGACTTTCATGGGTTACTCTCTCCAGGGCGATAACAACGTCTGCGCATGAACGGCGGACCGTTCATTGGGCACATAAAAGGCGATTTCGGTGCCCGGCTCAAGGCGGCGAATATGCAGCCCTTCACCATAGAGCAGCTTAACGCGGTGGTGAACATTCAGCAGGCCAATTTTATTGCCAGGCATCTCGTTCGACTCCACCCGCTCAATCACTTTTGGATCAATACCGTGGCCGGTATCGCGTACCGCCACCCGCACCCGGTTGCCGCACTCCGCCACGCTTATCGTCACCACGCCCTTGCCTTTGCGCGGCTGAATGCCGTGGACAATGGCATTTTCCACCAGCGGCTGGATCAGCAGGCTCGGGATCACGCAGTTTACCTCTTCATCAATGTCGTAGATGACGGTGAGCTTGTCGCCAAACCGCGCCTGCTCGATGGCGATGTAATCCTTAATCTGGTACAGCTCTTTTTTGATGTCGATCTGCTCGTCATCCTTCAGCTCGATGTTGTAGCGCAAATAGCGCGACAGGTTAAAGATCAGCTGGCGGGCGGTGTCCGGGTTCATTCGGATCGACGAGGAGATGGCATTCAGGGCATTGAACAGGAAATGGGGATTAATTTTACTTTGCAGGGCGCGCAGCTCGGCCTTGTTGGCCATCTCCCGCAGTTGCTCGGCACGGGACACCTCCAGCTGGGTGGAGATAATCTGCGACAGCCCGACCGCCATCTCCTGTAAGGAGGATGTAATCTGGTGCGCATGGCAGTAGTAAATTTTTAGCGTACCGGTGACGACCCCTTTTTCCCACAGCGGGATCACCAGCATGGAGTGGATCTCCGGGGTGCGGTGGGCTTCGTCGTTATTCTTGATAATGATTTTACCGTCGCTGATGGCCTGGCGGGTGGTGGGGCTAACGGTGTCGTCATTATCCCGGTAGTTATGTTCGCCCACGCCCACGTAGGCCAGCACCTGGTTAATATTGGTAATGGCGACGGCATCGGCGTGAATGTCGGTGCGGATGATGTCGCAAACTTTACGCAGGGATTCGGCGTTAATATCACGAAACAGCGGCAGGGTTTTATTGGCAATATCCAGCGCCAGTTTGGCCTGGCGGGCGGCGCTGGCCTCTTTTTCGCCTTCCACGCTCTGCACCAGCAGCACAATAAAGCCCACGCAGACGCTGCCGAGGATCATCGGAATGCCGATTTTCGACACGATATCCAGCCCCAGGTCGACAGTGGGGGCCCAGGCCACCACCAGGATCATGGTCAGGGTTTCGCAGATCATCCCGGCGATAATACCTGCCCGCCAGTGCTGTTTTTTGGGGATTTTACGGTTGATCCAGCCCGATAAGATCCCCGCGATGATGCTGGTGATCAGGCAGGGGACTGCCGTCACGCCGCCAATATCAATCAGGTAACGATGAAGCCCGGCGATGACGCCGGTAATGATCCCGACCCAGGGGCCAAACAGGATCCCGCCGGACATCACGGCAATGATGCGCACGTTGACCAGAGAACCTTCCACCGGCACCCCGGACCAGGTGCTGAACAGGGCAAACATGGAGAAAATGGCGGTAACCGCCAACAGCTCGCGCGGCGAGTGGGCCGATTTATGCAGCAGCTCGCGAAACAGGCGGATGCGGATGAGGAAGAACAGGCAAATCAGCATTAATGCCGCCCGATCGAAGACCGCCAGCAGCATATTGAATATTTCGTGCACAGTGTGACCTGGGAAAACGGGAAAAAACCATGATAGAAAACCTCACGCCCAATGACCAGTCATCCGTCGGTTTTATCAAATGGGGAGAAACCATACTCTTCAAAGGGGAAGGTATTCGCTTACTCTGAACGTTGCGCCTGTGAGAAAAACCACCCGGAAGTCGTAAATCTAATGATATTAAAGTGTTAACAAAAAAGCCTTGAAAAGACATCTGGTCATTTTTACTTCCCGTTTTATCCGCAGCAGAGTTCCGGTTTTTGCGCTGCGATTTTTTATTTATCCCTCTCGACAAGGTGAATTTTTTCAGGTTATTTTCAAAGCACGCCACACATCGTGGCGACGTCGCTCGGACGGTCCGGGCGCTAACGTTATCTGAGGTAGGTATGGCTGATTCCAGTCCTGAACGCCGTTTTTCGCGTATTGATCGTCTCCCCCCGTATGTTTTTAATATTACCGCTGAACTGAAAATGGCTGCGCGTCGGCGCGGCGAAGACATTATTGATTTCAGTATGGGCAACCCGGACGGCGCTACGCCGCCGCATATCGTGGAAAAACTTTGCACTGTCGCCCAGCGCCCGGATACGCATGGTTACTCCACTTCCAAAGGCATCCCACGTTTACGCCGCGCCATCTCGCGCTGGTATCAGGATCGCTATCAGGTGGAGATCGATCCCGAGAGCGAAGCCATCGTCACCATCGGCTCGAAAGAGGGGCTGGCGCATCTGATGCTGGCGACCCTGGATCATGGCGACACGGTGCTGGTGCCGAATCCCAGCTATCCAATCCATATTTACGGCGCGGTCATCGCCGGGGCGCAGGTTCGCTCCGTGCCGCTGGTGGAGGGCGTTGATTTTTTCAACGAGCTGGAGCGCGCTATCCGCGAAAGCTATCCCAAGCCGAAAATGATGATCCTCGGTTTCCCCTCCAACCCAACCGCACAGTGTGTCGAACTCGATTTCTTTGAAAAGGTGGTGGCCCTGGCGAAGCGTTACGACGTGCTGGTGGTACATGACCTGGCCTATGCCGATATCGTGTATGACGGCTGGAAAGCCCCATCGATTATGCAGGTTCCCGGCGCGCGCGACGTGGCGGTGGAGTTCTTCACCCTGTCGAAAAGCTACAACATGGCGGGCTGGCGCATCGGCTTTATGGTCGGCAACAAGACGCTGGTGAATGCGCTGGCGCGCATCAAAAGCTACCATGACTACGGCACCTTTACCCCGTTGCAGGTAGCGGCCATTGCTGCCCTCGAAGGGGACCAGCAGTGCGTGAAAGATATCGCAGCGCAGTACAAGCGTCGCCGCGATGTGCTGGTTAAAGGGCTGCATGAAGCAGGCTGGATGGTCGAGATGCCGAAAGCCTCCATGTACGTCTGGGCAAAAATCCCGGATGCCTACGCCGCGATGGGGTCGCTGGAGTTCGCCAAGAAACTGCTGCAGGACGCAAAAGTCTGTGTCTCACCAGGGGTGGGCTTTGGCGAGTACGGCGATACGCATGTGCGTTTCGCGCTGATTGAGAACAGCGACCGTATTCGTCAGGCGGTGAGGGGCATCAAGAGTATGTTCCGTGCTGACGGGCTGTTGCCTCAGGGGACAAAAACGGCGCCAGAGCAGGCCGGGCAGTAAGCAGCAAAAAAAACAGGAGCCAGTGGCTCCTGTTTTTTTAACTGCGTTTTCTTCGCTCAGTTCATCATCAGGGCAAAGGTACCGACCCAGGCGAACACAATCACTGAAAAACCCATAAAGAAATATTTCACGTTCATCGCTCCGCGTATATCGTGATACGCATTAAATTCAGAGTCCAACTGAGTATAGAGAACTGACGTCAGGCCAAAGCGGAAATGAGAATTATCCCCGTTAGGCGTCGACACCAGCTCAGAATTCTGTGCTTTCACGCTGCCAGACGGCGCTAATGTACGCTTAAATTTTTGGGGTGACAAGAGGCATTTTCTTAAATAATTTCCGCGACTTACGGGTGTCGTGGAACGGCGACAGTTTAATTTCGCAGGGTAATAAACTGCGCCTGAGCAACATAGCGTGCTAACGATAAAGCAGGGTGATCACAGGTGATTGAAAAGGTTAGTTTCAAGGTGAAACTAACCTTCAGCAGAGGGCTAACGGTAGAGGGACGGTTCACCTTCAGGACGGGTTTTGAAGCGGCGATGCACCCATAAATACTGCTCTGGCGCACGCATGATCTCTTTCTCGATCACCCGGTTGATGTAGCCTGCGGCAGCAATCTCTTCCTGCGGATAGTTTTCCAGTTCCGGCATGATAAACAGGCGATAACCGCTGTTATCGGTTTTTCTTACCATGGTCACGGTCAGCATCGCGGCTTTGGAGAGGCGTGAAATCACGAAGGTGCCGTTAGTGGTGGCGACCTTTTTTACCGCAAAGAACGGGGCGAAGCTGCTGCCATTGCGGCCATAATCCTGGTCTGGGGCAAACCACACTGCTTCCCCTTTTTTCAGGGCGCTGACCAGCCCGCGTAAATTATTACGGCTAATCATGGCTTTATTGGAACGCATGCGACCGCGGGTCTGCACCCACTCCATCAGGGCGCTGTTATGCGGCCGATAGGTGGCCATCATCGGCTGGCATAAACCCATCACACGACCACCCAGTTCCAGCGACATAAAGTGTACGCCGATCACCATCACCCCGCGGTTTTTGGCCTGGGCACGCTGCAAATTTTCCAGGCCTTCCACGTCGAACCACTTGCGTACCCGGTGATCCGGCCAGAACCAGGCCATCCCCGTTTCCAGTAACGCCATACCAATGGATTTAAAATTTCCAGTCATCAGATGCTCGCGCTCTTCGGGCGATAAAGCCGGAAAACAGAGTTCGAGGTTTCTGCGACCGATGGACTCCCGGCGTTTTAAAAAACGACGCGAGATACTACCGAGGGTGGCACCTAACCAGAGCAGCACCGGGTAAGGAAGTTGCACGAGAAGCCACAGAACACCCAGACCAAACCACGTAAACCAGTAACGCGGGTGCAAAAGGGAGAGGGTGAATTTGCATTGAGACAAGATAAAACAACCTTTATGAAGAATGTGTTGGTAGCGCCAGAAGGGCGATACGCCATACTGCTTATATGACCCGTATTAATACTAATCGTTCCGGGCTGTTACCGTACAGGTCGACTGGTCTGATAATGCGTGTTGACGTTGGGCGGCGTAATGTAGCACTGATATATCTCAACTGCTAACACTACTTCGCGCTTAAAAAATCGGCAAAAAACAGGCCAGCTTTTGGTTCGAAAAAGAGCTTATTTATCATCTGTTTCATAGCCAAAATCAAAGCCCATCAACACGTTTTCGCGTAGGGCATGGTTTAACGGATAGCTGTAACTTTGTCCGATACTGACCGCATGAATAACCCGCAACAGGGTGCCCCCGCTTAGTGCCGAGGGTTGCCCGGTAATCGCCACCTCTGCACCCTGCAACCCATGGCGTAAAGCGTGATACGCGGGAGAAGCCGTAATGCTGTTATTCATCACGCTGAATATCCCCAGCAGCAGGCAAATCAGCAGCACCGGAACGCTTAGCGGATGGCGGTTGATGAGGCGAACCGGACGCCACGACGTGAGATACAACAGGGCCGCGCTCAGGGGGAGCAGCAGCAAATAAAGCAGTTTTGCCAGATGGGTAAGCGCGCCGAGCAGCGAGAACATCAGCGCAATAGGCGGGACAATGACCGCGCGCGCCGCATCTTCTCCCTGTTTTTCATTCGCGCCGCCCGCCCCGTAGCTTGCCAGCGCGGCCTGCAGGTGGGGGAGTTGCTGTTGCACGGCGTAATCAAGATGGGGGGCATGCAGTTCAAGAGCAAACTGCTTCAGCGCATCCTCTTTGGGATATTCAGGACGAACCCTGCTCTGGACGGGAAGCGCCAGCCTCTCACGCAGCCGGTCCTGCACCACCTCCAGCATGAAAAATGTCTCCCAGTCGAGTTGAGCCGGGATCATCACGCCGTGATAACGCACGTTTTTCTGTGCAACGGTATGGTAGTCCAGATAATCCTTATAAATGTCTGCACGTGCCGCCAGCCAGGCTTTGTAATAGTTGAGGGTCCCACCCTCCTGGACGCTGATGCTGTCACGCAGGTTTTGCGCTGCCTCGCTTTCAAGCAGATCGTGATAGCGGCTGAACGAACTCATCAACAGCGGCAGCATCGCCAGAAAGGCTTTTCCCGAGGGGCTGGTCCAGGTCTGCCGCTGCCCGCCGTCCTCATCCTGCGGGATCCCCTCCAGCGTCTGGTACCCGTCAATTAAGGACTGCTGATAGAGCTGTGCCAGCAGCGATTTCTGGCGAAACTCACCGGTGCTTTGCGCGACCTGGTGCTCGATCACCCGTTCCACCGTCTGCCAGGTTACCACGCCGGTCAGCAGGCAGAGCGAAAACACCATGCTTGCCACATATAGCGGGGGAAACGCGATGCCGCGTTTTTTCAGCCGGGCGTTGCCCGCCAGCACCAGCTGTAGCACCAGCAGAGCCGCGGCGATGGCGGTTAACGCCCGGCCATAGCGTTCCATACTGTGGATGTCGTCAGGCGTGGAGAGGCTTCCCACCAGATCCAGCAGGCGCGAATTGAATGCCAGCTCGCAGATGAGGTAGATGAGGGTAAGGATAATCACCAGGCTGTTTTGCCAGAGAGGCAGCACCGGACGCCGGATATCCGGGCGGCTGCTCAGCTCGCCGAGGGCGCGTTCTGTCATGATTTCAGCTCCAGACTCGTCTGCCGGCTTATCGCCGGTTGCCAGATCTGCTCGGGCAATGAATTATCCAGCACCGGCACGGCTCTGGGCTGATGTTGTTCTGCTGCTTTGATCGGCGGGCGTTTTTTCGCTTTTACGCGGGGCGGTTCGTCTTCTGGCGCATCGTTGTACCACGCCTGCACGCGCTGCACAGGCATCACCGGGGGCTGAACGTACGCGGGGCGATAATATTTTTGCACCGGCCGCCCCCGGCTGGCGGCATTATCATGGGAAGCACAGCCGCTTAACGCGAGGATCAGGGCTAACAGCATGGACCCGCAGCGGGGGATGTTTTGCAGTGGCACGCTCATCAATTTGTCCTGACCCTGTATCACAGCGGAGTGATGTCTCCTTAACTGTAATCGGGAATTTTCATTCAGGCAGTTATAGCGCCTGAAAATTCCACATTTGCGCCGCTCCGTTGAGACGGCGTTATGGTCAGTATGTATTCCTCCTTACCCTTCACGCCTCATGATTTTTGAGTATTCATTGCGTGCCCGTCATCCGATGGCATGAGGCCAAAGCGGCTATCCAGCGTCATGGTCAGCCTACATTCGCCGTTAACACTGACGCCACGCCAGCCCGCGCCGTGCTCGCCCTCCCGCATAATCGCCATCCCCTGCGGCTTCAACTGCGCGAGCAGATCGGCAAACTCAGCCTCGTTAACCGGTCGCGGCTGCCAGAAGGTCTTTTTATTGTCGGTATAGATCGGCAGAAGCTGGATCTGCGGCGTCGGGTGGCCGAGCAGCAGACGAACAATAAAACCGTACGCGGGCATGCCACGCGCCTGATACTCGCCGTTACTGTTAAATACGGCATTGCCGATGCTGTAGACCACCAGGCTCTCGCCGAGGCGGGCGGCATCACTCACCATATGCGGCCCGGAGCCGATGATCAGGTCGGCTCCGGCTTCGCTCAGGCGTTTCGCCTGTGCCCGCTGTCCGGCGGTGGTCCAGCGGTAGTCCAGTCCCCAGTGGGCCAGCACGATAGTGGTGGCCGGATGGGAGCGGGCTTTCTCCTGCCGCAGCTGCTCGAGCAGCCCGCCGCTCAGACAGGCGACGCCCGCGCGGCGTGGGCGGGCGTAGAAGGCACACTCTTGTTCCATATAGCGTCGATACCAGTAGGCGCTGAAAATCTTGTACTGCCTGCCGCCCACCGTCAGCACCAGCGGAGCATGTGCCTGCCGGGCATCCAGCCCCGCCCCGATGCAGGCGATCCCGCCTTCATTGAACGCCGCCAGGGTGCTGTGCAGACCCGGTAGTCCGGCATCCATGGCGTGATTATTGCCCAGCGCCACCGCGTCGATGCCCTGTTTACGCAACGCGGCAACCGAGGCGGCAGGATCCCCGGTCAGACAGAACGGTTTTCGGCCTTCCAGGCTGGCGCTCAGGTCGGTGGTCAGGGCAGCTTCAAAGTTGGCGAGGGTAAAGTCGCTACCGCGCAGTAGCGGGGCGATAGCCGCGAAGCTGTGGTCGTAGCCGTGGCGCTGCAGGGCATCGTCAATTCCCCGTGCCTGGCGTCTGCGGGTATACCACTCGCCAAAATAGGTATCTCCCAGCAGGGTGAGGGTGGCGGCAGGCTGGGTGAGATGCCGTTCCACCGGCGCCGGGGCGAGAGCTGGCTGACTGTTCCCGGCGCTGGCAAGAAGTCCATCCAGCAGATAGTCGAGATGGAAGGCGTCATCCGCCCCGGCGGCGCAGGCCAGCCATAGCTCGCCGGCAATCCACTGCAACGCAACGCCCCAGCGCCCCGCACCGAAGTGCCCCCACGCGCTGCCGTCACTGTGCAGGTTGCTGCTTTTTCGGTATACCCGTTCGCCAATTGCCGCCTCAGGCTCAGCCAGCCAGGGTAACAGGTGCGGGTAGCGCTGGTGGAAATGGCGCATCAGCCTGGCGACATCCGCCAGCGTCGTGCGCTGTCCGGGGCGGGGACGACCAGAGACGTTATTGATATGGGTGTGGCGCATGCCAAGCCTGGCGCTCAGCCCCCGGAGTTGTTTCAGGGCCGCTGCGCTGCTGCCCGCCAGCAACTCAGCAAGGTGGATGGCTGCATCGCAGGCGTTATGAATCAGCATCCCCTGTACCAGCGATTTCACAGGTACGCTGCTACCCCGGGGCAGGCCAAGCGCGGGGTTGTCCTGCAGGATGGCGGCAGCTATATCGCGAACGCTGACGGGAGTCTCGAGGGTGATTTTTTTCGCCAGCAGACGCTCCGCAACGCAGGCCGTCAGCAACAACTGGCTGAGGTAGCCCGACGCAAAGGTGCTGTCGCTCAGCTCAGAAATCCGCTGTTCACCGGTAGAAAGATTGATCAGCAGACGTGCGGTTTGCCCTTTTTTGAGCGCAGGCGGGGCTGCGAGGCGGGTTTTGAGCAGGCCGACGACCCGCTTAAAGTCGGAATTACGCCTGCTGCCTTTGACCAGCACGATATCGCCGTCGCGTACCCTCGGCGCTGCGGCCTCGACCAGGGCCTCGGCAGTGAGGAAGTGACCGCCGCGAACAGGCGCTGGCAGGGCATCGTGCAGAGCCGTCATCTCCTCGCCGTGTAAAAATGCCTGCTGGCAGCCTGCCGCCAGCAGGGGTTCCGCCAGCGCGCGGTGGATCGCCCCAGCCTGGTCACCGAGGTTGACGATCCGCCCCAGCAGAGCGATCACCCGGCCCCCGCAGCTTCGGGCGCGCTGCGCCGTAACCTCAAAGGCGTTGAGCATCGACAGGTATTCAGCGTTGTAACTGTCATCAATCAGGGTGACGGCTCCGCCGTCCGGCAGCGGCAGAGCGGTAATGCCCATATGCTGTCCGTCGCCACGCCAGGTTTCGAGGCGATTAATACTCTGCGCCACGCTGACGCCCAGCAGATCGGCGGCAATCAGCGCCGCCACCGAGTTGAGCGCGCCGCCCTTACCGGGCACCGCTGGCCGGTAACTCAGGGTCTGGTTGCGCAAGGCGAGGGTGATGTGGCTTCCGTGTGCCTCCGGGGTAAACGCCCTGATACGTACGTCTGCCGCGGGGTGGAAACCGTAGCTGATGATGCGGGCGCCGTCGCGGGTAACGCCCTGCGCCACAATGTCATACCCGGCCATATCGCGGTTTAAGATGGCGTAGCCGCCCGGAATCAAACCGTGGCTGATGCGGGATTTAAACCGTGCCACGTCCTCAAGGGAGGTCACATTCTTGCCCACCTGAGTCATGCCGATTTCAGTCACGATAACGATATGCGGCTTGATCTGGGGTCCGATCCCGCCGTTGCGCATCCACAGGGCCGAGATCGCCACTTCCATTACCACTGCCTGCGGGTTGCTGACGGCGCGAGCCAGCGTGAGGCATGCCCCCGTGCGCGTATTATTGCTCTCGCGGCTCGACACCACCGACATGCCGGGAGTCAGAATGCTGCTCAGCATCGCTTTGGTTGTGGTTTTCCCTACCGTACCGGTGATCGCCACCAGTTTACCGTCCAGCTGTCGCCGCGCCTCTTCGGCCAGCCATTGCAGCGCCTGATAGCTGTTGCCGATGACCAGTTGGGGGAAGTCGGGGGGCAAATTCTCAAGCCGCCGCTGGACGATCGCCCCGCAGTAGCGCGAGGCGTGACGCGAAAGTGACAGATGGGCATCGTCCCAGCCCGCATAAATGCCGGTATTGCCGGAACCTCGCAGCCAGGTGTCGGTATCCATGGCAATGAACAGGCAGGGACGGGTGGGTTGCGACTTAGCATGATAAATGGCGACGTCTTCAGCTCGCCAGTCATCATCCGGGCGATTGTGCCAGACGCCGCCGGGCAGTTTATCGAGATCGGTGGCCGTCCATCCCGGTGCGTTAACACGGCGTTGGCGGGGTGATGTCTGGCTCATGATCGTATCCTTACCTGTGTGGGATGTGCCCGCGCTGCGGGCAACGTTTTATGGCGTTGATAGCGGCATTGCCCAGCAGATCGTGGTACTCCGGCGAGGCGGCGGGACGTTCGAGCAGGGTGACCCGGTGGCCATGCTCGCGCAGTGCAGCGGCAAAGCGCGCCTGCAGATCGAATGGCGTGTTGCGATCCTGCGGGTTGCCGACCACCAGGATCAGCCGCTGGGGATCGGCGGCGATCCCGTTAATATGATCGAGCGGATCCCAGGGGGCAGGGAGTCCGGTGCCGTCCAGCGTGGGGGCGAGAGGCTCATTGTGCTCCTGGCGCAGACGCTGCGCCCGCTCCAGCAGGCCCCAGGCACCGGAGGTCAGGACCGCGCAGTCGATATCGCGGCGACCGAAGGTCAGCAGTGCTGAAGCGGCGGTAGCGCCGCCGCTGTGCCCGCTGAGGATAAAACGCTGAATGCCGTAGCGGGCTTTGATGGCGTCGAGGGCGGCGGCAATCGCCTGAAACTCTTCCGCCTGACGGCGGCGGTAGTGATTGCCGCTGGAGCCGTAGGTGCCGGGTCGGGCAATGATAATCGTCGGCAATCCGGTCTGGCGCAGCATGGCCCGGGCCTGACGGCGTTGTGCCTCGGCGGTATTACCGGGGATGGTGTCGGGGGATCGCTTAATCTGTGAAACCCGGTCGCCTTTCAGTACCACCAGTGCCAGCGGGGCGTCACGCAGCGTGCCAGCGCTGAAATAACGCATGCAGGCCTCGCCCTTAGGGTACTGCACCCAGGCGGCGTCGTTGCTGGTCGGGCACTGTTCCCGGCTGGCCGGTTGGTTCCACAGTAGCGGCGTCTCAGCCTGAGCGAATACGCTTATCAGCAGCAGAAAACCTAACGCACACCCTCGACTCAACACACCGCCCCCGGAGGAAACAATAGACATACAGAATACACAACGCATCACACATAATGTTATCATCGGTTAGGATTTTTCTGACAGGGTTCCTTTGGCGTTATCAGGAGTTAAAATGCCGCTCAGCCACTTTTTAGCGCAAATCCGCCCGGCGATGGAGTTGCTGGACGTTGCGCCTAAACCGCCGATTTGCCCCAGCTGGGCAATCTTTTTTAGCGCCTCCAACGGTCAGCAACGTGCCCACATTGTGCTGGGTCGCGGCGACACCTTTGAGCAGGCCTGGCAGCAGGGCGTGCAGGCGTTACAGCAGTGGCAACAACAGAGCGGCACTGACGTCTGCTGGCTGCGGGTTGACCTTGTCGATAAGGTAGAGGCGCTACGCTGGGACACCCTGGAAGCCCGATTAGCCAAAACCAAACGTAACTATTTTCGCTATGGCCTGAGCCTTGATCCGGCGTTTTGCTACGCCATGCTGGAGCAGGAAATCGCCGCCAATGCGCTGCTCTACCACGGGGACCATGGCGTCGCCACGGCAAACGCCAATAATCTGGCCCATTTCTCTCGTCGTCGTTTCGGCGCGGTGCTGAGCTGGCCCGAACAGCCTGACCAGACACTGTGGCGCTTTACCACCCGGGCGCTGTTTTGCGACGGCGAGCAGTTGCTGCCCCTCGAATCGACAGGACGTAACAGCGGCTATCGTCAGCTTCCCGACTGGCAGGCAACGGCGTTGGAGCCGATGATCGCCTCGGCCACCGACTATCTGGCGCGCCAGATCACCCCTTCCGGGCGCTACCAGTACGGCTGGTTCCCTTGCTTTGATCGCGCCATTCCGACCTATAACGCGCTGCGCCACGCCAGCTCAACCTATGCCCTGCTCGAAGGCTGGGAAGTCACGCAGCAGCCGGAACATCTTGCGGCAATCGAGCGGGCGCTGGCCGATCTCTGTGCCCATTTTATTCGCACCTGTACGCTGCCGGATGGCAGCGAAGCCGATTTCCTGGTGGATACCGGGGATGAGATTAAGCTCGGCGGCAACGCGGTGTGCATCCTGGCGATGGCGAAATACAGCGAGCTGACCGGGGATAATGGCTACCTGGCGCAGATGGCGCGGCTGGCGAACGGGATCGGCTTTATGCAGGATCCCCAAACGGGCGGGTTTGTGCATGTGCTTAACGCCGGGGATCTGTCGCTAAAGGCGGCACATCGCATTATCTATTATGACGGCGAAGCGGCTTTCGCGCTGATGCGCCTCTACGGGCTGACGAAGGCACCGCGCTGGCTGGAAATGGTCGAACGGGCGATGGATCACTTTATCGAACAGAAGCACTGGCAGGCCCACGATCACTGGCTCAGCTACTGCGTGAACGAGTTGACGCTGTACCGGCCACTAGAGCGCTATTACCAGTTTGGGCTGGATAACGTGCGCGACCACCTCGACTTTGTGCAGAACCGGGTGACGACCTATCCCACGCTGCTGGAGCTGATGATGGCGGCATCGCGGATGATCGCGCGGCTTGACAGCTCACCGCATAAGCATCTGCTGGCGGGCTTCGACATGGCAGTATTCAACCAGGCGCTGGAGACCCGCGCCCGCTATCTGGCTAATGGCTTTTTCTGGCCTGAGCTGGCGATGTTCTTTAAAAACCCGGCGCGGATCGTCGGCAGCTTTTTTATACGTCACCATAGCTACCGCGTGCGGATCGACGATGTTGAACACTACCTTTCTGGCTATGTCGCGTACCGCCAACACTGGCGCGCCCTGACAGGCGAGCAGTGAGCCGTCTCCATGCGACCTCCTCGTTCCCGCCTCTCAGTGAGTTGTCGACGTTGGCTGTCGCTCTGGCTGGTGATATTGCTGGCTATTTCGCCCGGACTGGGTGCCGGGTGGGATTTCAGTGCCATCAGCACCCGCACCGAACGGCTGTATGGCCCGGCGACCCCGGCTGCCCGACAGCGAATAGATGAGTGGGCGGCCTTGCTTAACCAACCGTCGCAGGGCACGATCCAGGACAAGTTGAAGCAGGTTAACCAGTTTTTTAACGCCAGGATGGCCTTCCGGGATGATATCGTCGTCTGGAAACAGCAGGACTACTGGGCAACGCCGATTGAATTTCTGCGTAAAGGGGCAGGGGACTGCGAGGATTTTGCACTGGCGAAATATTTCACTCTGCGCGAAATGGGCGTTCCCGCGAACCAGTTACGTATTACCTATGTAAAAGCACTCGAACTGAACCAGGCGCACATGGTGGTGACATGGTATCCCACCCCCACGGCGATCCCCCTGGTTCTGGACAATCTTAAAACCGCCATTTTGCCGGCAACGCAGCGTACCGATCTGCTTCCCGTATACGCCTTCAACGGCGAAGGGTTATGGCTACCGCAGTCCGGCGGCAACAAACGCGTGGGCGACAGCAAACGGCTCTCCCGCTGGCAGGATCTTCTCACCCGAATGCGTGCAGAAGGATTTGTAATTAATGAATAGGATAGGGCCATGTCTCTTTATAAACAGCTACTGATCGGCATCTGTTTATTTACGTTTGTCATTTTCTGCGGCAACTTTGTGGTGACCCTGGAAAGCTCGCGGGAGCAGTACCGCAACCAGCTTAGCGCCCACGCGCAGGATGCCGCGACGGCGTTGGGGGTGTCGCTGACCACGCATATCGACGACCCGACCATGACCGAACTGATGGTGAACTCCATCTTCGACAGCGGCTATTTCTATCGCATCCGTGTGGTCGATATTAAGACCAATAAACCGATCATCGAGCGCAGCGATGTGCCCCAGAGTAGTCACGTACCGCAGTGGTTCGTGCGGCTGGTGCACCTCAGCCCCGGCGAAGGCGACGCCATTGTGATGCGCGGCTGGACGCAGGTCGCACGGGTTGAAGTGGTCAGCCATCCGATGTTTGCCCTGGCCCGCCTGTGGAACAGTATCGTCGCCAGCTTTCTGTGGCTGATCGGCTGTAGCCTGCTGTTTGTGCTTGCCGCCACCCTGCTGTTACGCCGTACGCTGCGCCCGCTTAACTATATTGTCGGCCAGGCGATGGCGATCTGCCGCCGCGAGTTTCTCAACGTATCGGCCCTACCGAAGACCCCGGAGTTACGCCGGGTGGTAGAGGCGACCAACATGATGGTGACCCAGCTTAAGGCGCTGTTCAGCGAGCAGGCCCGGCGCACGGAGTCCTTGCGCCAGGAGGCCTATCACGACAGCCTGACCGGCCTGAGCAACCGCCGCGCGTTTGATATTCAGCTACAGTCACGCCTGAGCGATGAAGAGAACGCCGCCGGGCACATCCTGCTGCTGCGGGTCCAGGATCTGATGGGCCTCAACCAGCGGTTGGGCGGAGCGAAATCCGATCAGCTGCTGGTGGCGGTGGCGAATATTCTCACCGGCCTGCAGCGCAACTATTTTCACAACGAAGGCTTTGTTGCCCGCGTGCGCGGCGGGGAGTTCGCCATTATCGCCCCGCAGATCCTCGGGCAGGATCTCGATAACCTGAGCAACACCCTCAGCACGCAGCTCAAGGCGCTGTCTGAGATGGGCATGAGCGACGTTTCGCCGGTAGCCCACTTCGCGCTGGTTCCTTTTAATATTGGCGATACGCCGCAGGCGGTGCTGGCGCAGGCAGACCAGGCGCTGGCGAGAGCGGAAACGGAGATGCGCTTCTTTGCCAGCCCTGATACCACCTCGGCGACGGAGCGCGAAGAGGATCATCACAGCTGGTACACCCGGCTCGACGCAGTGCTGACCCACGGCGCATTCGAGCTTTTTTCCCAGCCGGTGTATGCCTGTAATAACGCGCAGGGGGTACAGCATCATAAGATCCTGGCCCGCATCAGAACCGAGGACGGGGAACTGGTGCCAGCGGGGCGCTTTATGCCGTGGATCCACCGTCTCGATCTCAGCCGTCGCATGGATATCGTGATGCTTCAGCAGACCCTGCAAGAGCTGGCAAAATCGCCGCGCCCGCTGGCGCTGAGTATCAGCGGTGCCAGCGTGGCGGACGACCAGAGCCTGAACGCCCTGCTGCAACCGCTGAAAGGCGTACCGCAGCTCGCTGCCTGGCTGACCCTGGAGCTGGATGAAAATGAGCTTCCCGACGTTGAGCGCGTAAACGTGCTGGTCAGTCGTCTGAAGGCGTTGGGTTGTCGTCTGGGGATCCAGCATTTTGGTGGTCGTTTCCACCTTATCGGCAATTTACCGCAGTGGGGACTGGCCTGGATTAAAGTTGATGGCAGTTATATTCGCGATATAGACAGCGAGGACGATAAAAAACTGTTTATTGAGGCTATTTACTGGGCGACCCGCCAGATTAATCTGCCGCTTATTGCCGAACGTGTGGAAACAGCGGGTGAACTGGCCATTCTGGAAAAAATTGGTCTGCATGGCGCGATGGGGCGCTATTTCGCTGACGCCAGTACGCTGGGTGGAAATTAACCTCACAGTCTGAATGGAGGCTGGAAATGTATTACGTAGAACGCGATACGGAAAAACGAATTATTCGGGTGGAGCTGACACCTTTTTCCACAATGACGGAACAGCATGACCTGTGCACACCCGAGATTGACGAGTGGATGCGCCAGCGAGAGATCCGCGAAGCCACGCTGTATCAACTGCGGCAGAGCGACCTTGAGATGGTGCGTGTGCTGGAGGACCTTATCGAGGTGCTGATGAGCAAAGGTGTCATAACCATTACCGACCTGCCGCCAGCCGCGCAGGCGAAACTCACCAGTCGTGCGCAGGCGCGCCGCTCGCTGAGTGGGCTGGAAGGATTAATCGCAGATGATGATGAAGGGCTTATTTGAGTCGCTTTCGTTATACGGCGGGATTAATCAACATTAATCTGAAGTTAATGGTTTTACTCTTTTTATTGGTAGTGCATGTTATTTAGATTCCAAATGATACATGCCATCAATTAATATAGAGACCTGACACGGGCCTACATCAATAAAATTGTTGCTAAGGGGTGTATCCTTGTCGGTGTTGCACAGCAAATTACTAATACAGATTTAATTCTCTTTTAGCATTCTAAGCCTGAGCAATGGATGAATTGGGCGTGAACAGGATTGAGGGAAACAATATATGAGCGGCGTATCCGGGATCGTCAAAGCAGTAATAGGGCAGGTATTCGCAGTCAGTCCTGACGGCAGCAAGCGTTTGCTGACGGAAGGCGACAGGATCCTCGACGGAGAACAAGTTCAGACCGGGCCGACCGGCGCGATTTCCTTATCGCTGGCGGACGGCAAACAGGTTGATCTGGGACGGGACAGCCACTGGGACAGCTCAGGGCACGTGGCTACAGACGCCACGGCGGCCCAGCAGCAGGACATCGCGGCTATTCAGCAGGCCATTGCCGACGGGCAGGACCCGACGCAAACCCTGGAGGCGCCAGCCGCAGGCCCTCAGCCTGGCAACTCTGGCGGTGAGCCAGGCGGCAGCGGCGGCGGATCGCATACCCACGTCGTGCTCGATTTAACCGCTGAGGTTGTTGACCCTAATGCCGGTTACCCGACAATCGGCCTTGATTTCCCCGACGATGAGCGCCCGGAAGAAATAACGCTGCTTGATACTGACGATTCTGACGCGGATGCGGATGCTGACGCAGATGCAGATGCAGATGCAGATGCGGATGCTGATGCGGATGCTGATGCAGATGCCGACTCCGATTCTGACTCTGACTCTGACTCTGACTCTGACTCTGACTCTGACTCTGACTCTGACGCGGATGCGGATGCCGACGCTGACGCTGATGCCGATTCTGATGCAGATGCTGATGCAGATGCGGATTCTGATGCAGATGCCGACTCCGATTCTGACTCTGACTCTGACTCTGACGCGGATGCAGACGCCGATGCAGATGCTGATGCAGATGCCGATTCTGACGCCGATGCAGATGCGGATGCGGATGCGGATGCGGATTCGGATGCCGACGCTGACGCCGACGCCGACGCTGACGCCGACGCAGATGCAGATGCAGATGCAGATGCCGACTCTGACTCTGACTCTGACTCTGACTCTGACTCTGACTCTGACTCTGACTCTGACTCTGACTCTGACTCTGACTCTGACTCTGACTCTGACTCTGACGCCGACGCAGACGCAGACGCAGACGCTGACGCTGACGCAGACGCAGACGCTGACGCGGATGCCGATGCCGATGCCGATGCCGATGCCGACTCCGATTCTGACGCGGACGCGGACGCCGACGCAGATGCGGATGCAGACGCCGACTCTGACGCCGACGCCGATGCCGATGCGGACTCTGATGCAGACGCTGATGCGGATGCCGATTCTGACGCCGACGCTGATGCGGACGCAGATGCTGATTCAGATGCCGATGCCGATGCCGATTCTGACGCTGATGCGGACGCCGATGCAGATTCTGACGCTGACGCTGACGCGGATGCAGACTCGGATTCTGATGCCGACGCTGATGCCGATTCCGATTCCGATTCCGATTCCGATTCCGATTCCGATTCCGACGCGGATGCGGATGCGGATGCAGACGCTGATGCCGATGCCGATTCTGACGCTGATGCGGATTCCGACGCTGACGCGGATGCGGACTCGGATGCAGACGCTGATGCCGATGCCGATGCCGATGCCGATGCCGATGCGGATGCGGATTCGGATGCAGACGCTGATGCCGATGCCGATGCCGATGCGGATGCGGATGCGGATTCGGATGCCGACGCTGACGCAGATGCAGATGCAGACGCCGATGCGGACTCCGATTCTGATGCAGATGCGGATGCAGACGCCGACTCTGACTCTGACTCTGACTCTGACGCCGATGCAGATGCTGACGCTGACGCGGATGCCGATGCCGATGCCGACTCCGATTCTGACGCTGACGCGGATGCCGATGCGGATGCGGATGCGGATGCAGACGCTGATGCCGATGCCGATGCCGATGCCGATGCCGATTCTGACGCTGATGCGGATTCCGACGCTGACGCGGATGCGGACTCGGATGCAGACGCTGATGCCGATGCCGATGCCGATGCGGACGCCGATGCGGACTCCGATTCTGATGCAGATGCGGATGCAGATGCGGATGCGGATGCCGATGCCGATTCTGACGCCGACGCGGATGCTGATGCAGACGCAGATGCAGATTCTGATGCAGATTCCGACGCTGACGCGGATGCGGATTCTGATGCAGACGCCGATGCGGACTCCGATTCTGATGCGGATGCGGACGCCGACGCTGATGCCGATGCGGACTCCGATTCTGACGCCGATGCGGATGCCGATTCCGATTCCGACGCGGATGCTGATGCCGATGCCGATGCCGATGCTGATGCTGATGCTGATGCTGATGCTGATGCTGATGCCGATGCTGATGCAGATGCCGATTCTGACGCCGACGCTGATGCTGATTCAGATGCAGACGCTGACGCCGATTCTGATGCTGATGCCGATGCCGATGCGGATACAGACGCTGACGCCGACGCAGATGCTGATGCCGACGCGGATGCCGATGCGGATGCGGATACCGACGCGGATGCTGACGCGGATGCCGATGCCGATGCTGATGCAGACGCCGATGCAGACGCCGATGCGGATGCGGATGCTGATGCCGATTCCGATTCCGACGCGGATGCTGATGCCGATTCCGATGCCGATGCCGATGCCGATGCCGATGCCGATGCGGACTCTGATGCAGACGCTGATGCCGATTCTGACGCCGACGCTGATGCGGACGCAGATGCTGATTCAGATGCCGATGCCGATGCGGATGCGGATGCGGACGCCGATTCTGATGCCGATGCCGACTCTGACTCTGACGCCGATGCAGATGCGGATGCGGATGCGGATGCGGATGCGGACTCCGATGCTGATGCCGATGCGGACGCCGATTCCGATTCTGACGCTGATGCCGACGCTGACGCTGATGCCGATTCCGATTCTGATGCAGACGCCGACGCGGATGCCGACGCAGACGCCGATTCTGACGCCGATGCAGATGCCGATTCTGATGCAGATGCCGATGCCGATGCCGATGCCGATGCCGATGCCGATTCGGATGCCGACGCTGACGCTGACGCAGATGCAGATGCAGATGCAGACGCCGACTCTGACGCCGATGCAGACGCTGACGCTGACGCGGATGCCGACGCCGATGCCGATGCGGATGCGGATGCAGACGCCGACTCTGACGCCGACGCCGATGCCGATGCGGACTCTGATGCAGACGCTGATGCGGATGCCGATTCTGACGCCGACGCGGATGCGGACGCTGATGCGGACTCCGACGCTGATGCTGATTCAGATGCCGATGCAGACTCGGATTCTGATGCCGATTCCGATTCCGATTCCGACGCGGATGCGGATGCAGACGCTGATGCCGATGCCGATGCCGATGCCGATGCTGATGCTGATGCGGATGCGGATGCCGATTCTGATGCCGATTCCGACGCGGATGCCGATGCGGACGCCGACTCCGATTCTGATGCAGATGCCGATGCCGACGCCGACGTCAAACTCACCGTCACCGTCACCCCTGGTGATAAGACGACCGAGACGTCAGATGACAAGATCATCCACATTAACGGCGGCAGCGGCGATCCGAACGGTTACGATATCCAGAATGGCGTGATTGTAGCGATCGGCAGTAACGTGCACGTCTGGCTGACCCCGGATAGCCCGGACGGTAAGATTCAGGGCGACTTCGTGCCGAAGGCCGACAGCCCGGATCAGATCCACTACTACAACAGCCAGGGTAACGCCAACGCCAATAACGACGGCAAGACCCATACCGATATCTTTGTAGTAGGTGACCATACGGGGGGCTACTACCAGCAGGGCGACTGGCCGCAGGATCGCTATGAATTCCGGCCGATCAACGGCATCACCGGCAACCAGGGCTTACCGCATAGCGATCAAGGTAAGGACTATATCTTTGTTCAGGGTAATGAGGCTGACTATACCGTCACCGGTGTCGATCATCCGCAGAACAACAAAAACAACGACATAGATAACCTGCATGTGGTCGATAACGAGACCGGGAAATCGCCGTTCCAGAATGCCAACGGCATCGAGGGCGTTATTTTTGGTGACGGCCCATCCTCCAGCCACGGCGGCGATACCACGGTCACTACCACGGCCACACTGAACCTCGACATAAATCTCGAAAGCTCAGATAACAGTGACCACCTGACCAGCCTCTCTCTGGGGGGCATTCCTGAGAATGCGACCTTTGCGGGTAACTACACCAGTGTCAGTTACGACGCGGAGAATAAGGTCTATCACCTGACCTTTGATAATGACACCTCGCACTTTATCGGCCAGGTCAGCGTTGAACTCCCGGACGGTAAGAGCGATTTCGGTGAGATCACGCTGGAAGTAGGTTCTACCGCAGACGATCAGCATGAAACCGACTTTACCGTTGATGGCAAAGAGGGGGGCACCTTCGTGAGCGAAAGCCACGGTGGGGAAGAGCATGCTGATGATGCTATGGACGACGATCACTCGCTGATGGCCAGCCACAGCATTGAGGAGAGCCATGCCGATCATGACGTCGAGGAGAGCGATAAGCAGATCCATACCAGCAGTCTGGAGGCTGACAATCACGCCGCTTCGTTAATTGACGATGACAATCTGCTGCTTAGTACCACTGCAGAGCATAACGAGACGCCGACGGCATCGGCCGATCATGCGTTGCCGGGCGATGATCAGAGTGAAGCCTTTACCACGCTGCAGAGCGCCAGCCCGGGGCAGGACGAGCAGTTGAACTTTAGCGATCTCATCCATGACGAAGGGCATAACGATCTCAGCACCCTGATTCAGGCGGGTCCGCAGAGTGGTGCGGCCGACGGCCAGGCGGAGATTGAGCATGTGCCTGCTGAAGGCGGCGAGATCGCCGGAACGGACGGCTACGACGCCGGTAATGACGCGATGCTGGATAATCTGATCGCAAAACCGGAAGAGCATGCCTGATCGGCCGCCGCGCAGAGTGCAGTTGACTCTGCGCGGCAACAAAGATGATTTGAATTGACCTCAGACGAAGGATTCCGTCCGAACATTAACGCGCAGGATGCATTTTTCCCTCGGTCTAATGGGATTTTCTCTGGTGGGTATTGACCAATAATCAAGGGATATGAAGGAAAAGCAACAAAATGAAAAAGTACAGTCAGATTGTGATGGGTGCGGCGCTGGTGTTGAGCGCAACGCAGGGCCAGGCCACTACGCTTGAGCAGGCCGTAAAAGACAGCTTGCTCTGGCACCCGGAAGTTAACGCGTCGGTGAACAGCCGCTATTCTGCAGATCAGGATCTTCGCGCTGCCAAAGGTGGCTATCTGCCAACGCTGGATCTCACCGCCGGTACCGGTTGGGAGCAAACCGATAACGCCAGCACCCGCGCGGCAGGCGATCATCTGCGTGATTTGCACCGCAGCGAATCTGCCATCAACCTGCGCCAGAACGTCTTCAACGGTTTTGCCACGACCAGCGAAGTGGGCCGCCAGAAAGCGACGGTCAACTCGCGTGCCTGGACGGTGCTGAATACCAGCGAATCTACCGCGCTGCAGGCGATCCAGAGCTATCTCGACGTGCTGATGCGCCAGAAGATGGTGGCACTGGCAGAAGATAACCTGAAGAATCACGAACGGGTGTTCGACCAGATCCGCCTGCGTACCGAGCAAGGCGTGGGCCGTCAGGCAGACTTTGAGCAGGCACAAGCCCGTCTGGCACAGGCGCGCAACAACCTGCTGACCGAGCAAACCAACCTCGAAGACTCCCGCGCCAACTACCAGAGCATCACCGGCAAAGAGCCTGATACCCTGGTGATGCCCACTAAAATTGCCGTTCCCGCCTCGCTGGACGCCGCGCGTGCTGTGATGCTGGAAAACAACCCGCTGCTGAAACAGGCCGATGCCGATGTGGAAGCGACCCGTCAGCAGTACGAGGCGGCAAAATCGCGCTTTTACCCGGATGTGAATGTTGAAGTCGGTCGTACCATGGATAACAACATTGATGGCACCCGCGGGCACAGCCAGGAGTGGCAGGCGATGCTGCGTATGCGCTACAACCTCTATAACGGCGGCAGCGACCAGGCAACGCTCACCTCTTACGCCTACAAAATGAAAGAGGCGCAGGATGTGAAAAATAACGCCCAGCGCCAGCTGAACGAAGACCTGCGTCTGGCCTGGAACGCCCTGAGAAATGCCGGGCAGCAGGTGCCTATCGCGAAGGAGTATGCCGATCGCAGCGTGCAGGTGCGTAGCGCCTATCAGGAGCAGTTCAGCCTGGGCGACCGTACCCTGCTCGATATGCTGGACAGCGAAAACGAAGTGTTCAGCGCTCAGCGCCGCTACGTTGAACTGCAGTTTGTCGATATGTTTACCACCTACCGCATCAGCGCCCGTACCGGTGAGCTGCTCAAAAACCTGAACATTCAGGCACCGTCGGCAGCGCAGCCGCTCGATCAAGCGCAACGTACCCAGGCAGAGCTACCTGAGTTAAAATAGGGCCTTTGAAGGCTGACGGGGGTTATTCCGGCTGACACCGGGACAACCCTCTCTTTTTTATCTGCGGCATCGGTCTGCAGAACACTGAGGCAGAGAATGACGCCTGACATTGATTCCCCCGATCGCATCGAGAGCACGTCGCAGACGCAGGGCAGACAGGATCCGCGGCAAAGCCATGACGATCCGCTGCTGGATGCGCTGATGATCGTCTGTAAATTGCATAACATTGCCACCAGCCGCAACGTCCTGACCACCGGCCTGCCGCTGGAGGCCCATACGCTGACGATTGAGACCTTTCCGCGAGCCGCCGGACGGGCAGGGCTAAAGGCGCGGGTCGTGCAACGTCCGCTGGAAAACATTACCGCGATGTCTCTGCCCGCCGTTCTGCTGCTGAAAAACAACCAGACCGCGGTGCTGATTGGCTGGGATCACCAGCAGCGCGCGCGTCTGCTGCCCAGTGAAACGGAAGGCGGTGAGATTACCGTCTCACCCGAGACGCTGGCGGAAAACTACAGCGGCCGGGTGATTTTCATCTCCCCGGAACATGAGTTTGATGCTCAGCCGACGGCCACGCTGCCGCGCACCACGGCCTGGTTCCAGGACACCCTCAAGCTGTCGAAATTCCTCTACGTGGATGCGGTTGTCGCCAGCTTCCTCGTTAACCTGGTGGCGCTCGCCGCGCCGCTGTTTGTGATGAACGTCTATGACCGGGTTGTGCCCAACCAGGCGACTGCCACCCTGTGGGTACTGGCGATCGGCATTAGCATTGCGTATGTGTTCGACTTTGTGCTGAAGATCCTGCGTGGCATTTGCCTTGACCTGGCGGGTAAAAAGACCGACCTGGTGGTCTCCTCGGCGCTGTTCGAGCGGCTGCTGGGGATGAAGATGAAGCTACGCCCGCAGCGGGTGGGGAGCTTCGCGCAGAACTTCCAGGAGTTCCAGTCGATCCGCGACTTTCTTTCGTCGCTGACCCTGACCGCCTTTATCGACCTGCCGTTTACACTGCTGATCCTGCTGGTGATTGGCATCATCGGTGGCCCGCTGGTGTTTATCCCGCTGCTCTCCTATCCCCTGGCGCTGCTGGTGAACTGGCTGATCCAGCGCCCGCTGATGTCGCGGGTTAAGAAAACCTACCAGCTCTCCAATGAACGTCAGGCGATGCTGGTGGAGACGCTGACCGGCCTCGATGCCATCAAGATTAATAACGCCCAGAGCGAGCGCCAGTATCAGTGGGAACATCTGACCGGGCAACTCAGCAAGCTGGAGCTGCGAGTCAAGTCGCTTTCCTATGTAGCGGTAAACTTTACCGCCTGGCTGCAGCAGTTCAGCGGCGTGGCCATTATCGTGGCCGGGGTCTACATCATTATTGGCGGCAACCTGAGCATGGGCGGGTTGATTGCCTGCTACCTGCTGCACCGCCGCGCCATGATGCCCATTGGCCAGCTGTGCAGCCTGATCACCCGCTATCAGCGCGCGCGGATGACCAAAGGCACCATCGACCGAATGATGGGGCTGGAGCAGGAGGTGCAGGACAACGAGGTGCCGCTGAAGCGGGAGACGCTCTCCGGGGCCATTGAGCTGCGCGACGTTACCTTTGTCTACCCGGGCAACCAGTACGCCTCCCTCAGCAATGTCTCGCTGACGATCCAGCCCGGCGAGAAGGTGGGGATCATCGGCCGCAGCGGGTCGGGTAAAAGCTCACTGGCGAAACTGCTGGTGGGGTTTTACCAGCCTGACAGCGGCAATGTGCTGATAGACGGCATCGATGCCCGCCAGATCGATGTGCACGATCTGCGCCATAACATCGGCTATGCCCCGCAGGATATTCACCTGTTCAGCGGCACCCTGCGCGAGAATCTGGTCTACGGTGCCAGCTATGTTGACGACGAGACCATGCTGCGGGTCGCCACCCTGACCGGGGTCCACGAATTCGCCCGCCGCCATCCGTCCGGGTACAACATGCAGGTGGGCGAGCGGGGGATGAGTCTCTCGGGCGGCCAGCGGCAGGCGGTGGCACTGGCGCGCGCGTTGCTGCTCGATCCCCCGGTGCTGCTGATGGATGAACCTACCAGCTCGATGGATAACACCAGCGAAGATCTGATTAAAAAGGCGCTAATACCGGTCATCAGCAACAAAACGCTGCTGATGGTCACGCATCGTGCGTCGCTGCTGACGCTGGTGGACCGTCTGATCATTGTCGATAACGGTAAAATCATTGCCGACGGCCCGAAAGAGAGCGTGATGAGTGCGCTGAAGAAGGGACAAATTCATGCTAATCGTTGATACGCTTAGCCGCCTGATGAGCTGGCTGTCGGGCGATAAACAGCCCGCGCCGTTCACCACCAATGAAGTCAACAAAGCCTTGCTGGATGATGCCCCGCGGGTGGTGCGCGTCACCCTGTGGGCGATTTTTGTCTTCTTTATCGCCATGATCCTCTGGGCCTCGCTGGCCAGCATTGATGAGGTGACGCGCGGGGAAGGGCGGGCCATTCCTTCGTCCCGTTTGCAGAAGGTGCAGAACCTCGAAGGCGGGATCGTGGCTGAGGTCTTTGTACATGAAGGCGAGGTGGTGAAAGCCGGGGCGCCGCTTTTGCGTCTGGATGATACCCAGTTTCGTTCTAACGCCGGTGAGACACAAGCTGACAGGCTGGCATTACAGGCGCGCATCCAGCGGCTGACCGCTCAACTCAACGATGCCTCAACCCTGACCCTGGCCCCGGAGATTGTTCAGCAGGCACCCGATATCGCCAATGGCGAGATGGAACTGTTCGCCAGCGTGAACAAGCGTATCCAGAGCGAGCTGGCCGGGCTTAATGAACAGCTGGTACAGAAGAAGCAGGAGTTGCTCGACTTCCAGGGCAAGGCCAGCCAGTACCGGCGTAGCCTGGGGCTGCAGCAGCAGGAGGTCAGCATGTCTGAACCTCTGGTGGCAAAAGGGGCTATCTCAAAAGTAGAAGTGCTCCGTCTGCGTCGGGGTGTGGTGGAAACTCAGGGGCAACTGGACTCTGTGACCCTTGCCATTCCCCGGGCGGAAGCGGCCATCAAGGAGATTGAGAGCAAGGTCAGTGAAACGCGGGGGCGTTACCGCAGCGAGGCGCTGGGGCAGCTTAACGAGGCGCGAACCGATCTCAGTAAAATAGAGGCCTCCGGCAAAGCGATCACCGACCGGGTGAACCGTACGCTGGTCACCTCGCCGGTTCGCGGCGTCGTGCAGCAGCTGCTGGTCAACACCATCGGCGGCGTGATCCAACCGGGTAATGACCTGGTGGAGATTGTTCCGCTGGACGACAAACTGCTGGTGGAGGCCAAAATTCGGCCGCAGGACATCGCATTTTTGCGTCCGGGCCAGGAAGCAACGGTGAAATTTACTGCCTACGACTACACCATTTATGGCGGGCTGAAGGGCACCCTGGAGCAGATCAGCCCCGACACGGTGACCGACAAAGACGGGAAGAGTTTTTATATTATTCGTCTGCGTACCGACAAAAATCACCTTGGTACGGATGAGAAGCCGCTGTTGATTATTCCGGGGATGGTGGCTTCGGTGGATATCATTACCGGCAAGAAAACGGTGATGGCCTATCTGCTGAAACCGATCCTGCGCGCGAAAGCGGAGGCGTTCCGCGAGCGTTAAGCGGGGATACAGACCACCTCCCGGGGAGGTGGTCTGTAAGCATTACCACATCAGATCGTCAGGCACGACAAAATCGGCATAAGGATCGTCTTCGTCCTTCGCTTCCTGAGTCAGCTCGCTACTTAACACGATATAGCTCGCATCACGCTGCATAATTTTATTTGCCACTACCGCCGGGATAATGGCGTATTCGCTTTCGCGGCCCGCTTCGGCAACCAGACGCGCAATGGCGAGACGGCCATTGATCAGCTGCGCTTGCGTGGTTTTATCGACATAGATTTTTTTGATGAGGTTATTGTCGGTGAAGTTAAAACCGATATCGCCTCTTGTCACCACGACCCGGTTCATCTCAATTAACTGCTTGATCTGTGCCTTGTACTCTTTCGCCAGAGTCGCTTGCTTCTGTTGCTCGCTTAACTCTTTATCGCGTTCAATTTGCGCCTGTTTGTTTACTTCAACGGCTTCGCGTGCTTCACGCGCCTGTACGCGGGATTTTTTGGCGGTGCGCTGCACTTTCGCCATTTTTTTGCTGCTGACTAAGCCAGCTTTAAGCATCTGCTCTTGTAGTGTGAGTTTGGTCATGGTCGTTTCTGAAGTCTGTCATAAGATTTACAGATTATACCCTGAAGCGTTGGCGACGTGCCAGGTGATGGACGCCCAGGGCACAGTACTCAGGAAAGCTGTAAATCCGTGGCGTCTTTCACCTGCGCGAAACCGGCAGCAAGCAGCCCCAGGGTGACATCATGAATGGCCTTTGCGCTGAGTTGATGGTCTTCCAGGGCAAAACTTATCACCGAATCTTTTAGCACCGTCATTTTTAACCCCAGATCGGCACCCATTCTGACGGTTGAGTTAACACAGAATCCCGCCACGGCACCGATAACGACCACCTCTGAAATACCTGCCTCCTGAAGATAAGCCAGTAATCCCGTTGAGCTGAATGCGGAGGAGGTGTGTTTGATTAATACCGGTTCGTCAGCGCGTTCTTTAAAGGATTCAAGGGGCTGGCTTGACGGCGAGCTGTGATGGAGAGGGGAACCCTGAGCAGGCGTCTGGTGGCGAACATGAATGACCGGGTTACCTGCTGCTCTGCATTTCTCAATTACGGCGGTCATATTTTCAATGCTCGCCTGAGGGAAGTATTCAACGCCTTGTTGGATTCTTTCTGCTACGAAATTCTGCATGTCGATGATAAGGAGCGCTTTTGACATAGTACCCTCTGTAGACCGGATGGGTGGCAGGGTTATCTGCCTTCACGGGCAAATGAATTGCCCGTCATATGAACGAGACCCCAAAAGCGTATCCGTTTTGTTCAGGGGTGTCAGCGACCGGGTTTGGTGGGTTTTGGCTTATCTCGCGTCTTACCGAACCACATTACCATGCTGTACGCAGCGACCATCATTGCAGTTAACGGCATCCACTCTGGCGGCACGGTGATTTCTGGCCTGAGCGGTAACCGTCGCTGCTGCCACCGGATGTGCGGAGTTTGCCACTACCGCAGCGCGCTCGACCGGGTGAAAAATAACGCCAGCAAACGCAGAGCAAGGGGCGAGTAATGCCATCACAATGAGGATTCGTTTCATTCCATATCTCCGTTATTTTTTAAGAAGTGAATTCGTGCTAACGGCGGCAGAGTACAGTACAGCGATACGAGATGTTGTGTGTATGGGTGCTATTGGCAGGGCGGGGGCAGAAGGCGTGGCAGGTGGGCAAATGTCCCCTGCAGGAATCGAACCTGCAACTAGCCCTTAGGAGGGGCTCGTTATATCCATTTAACTAAGGGGACGAAGCGGCACGATTATAACGCCATTTATCCAGGGCGTTAAGCTCGCCACCGCCTGACTGCTTAAAGTGTCGCCATTCACGCCGATTTTTTATCTTCTTCCGCCTCTTCCTGCCGGGCCTGCTCCCTGGCTTTGATTTCGGCTTTGCGTTTGTTCGACATATCGTTACGGATTTGCGCATGGCTCAGCAGGGCAAAAATAAAGGTGCCGCCGCAGATATTGCCTGCCAGGGTAGGGATGGCGAAGGGCCAGAAAAACTCGCTCCAGTGGATGGTGCCGTTAAAGACCAGATATAGAATTTCCACCGTACCCACCACGATATGGGTGGTATCGGCCAGGGCGATCAGCCAGGTCATCAGTATGATAACCACGATTTTGGCCGAACCGGCAGCCGGGAACATCCACACCATGGTGGCAACGATCCAGCCGGAGATAATGGCATTAGAGAACATTTCGACCGGGCTGTTTTCCATCACCCCGGTTCCGATTTTCACAAACGCGTCGCGGGTGGCCTCGTCAAATATCGGCATATATTCAAACGCCCAGGCCGCGACACCGGTGCCGATAATATTACCGAGCAACACCACGCTCCACAGGCGCATCAGCAGACCGAAATTACCCCATGTCGGGCTTTGCATGATCGGCAGCACCGCGGTGACGGTATTCTCGGTAAACAGCTGCTGGCGCGCCATGATCACGATAATAAAGCCAAAGGTATAGCCCAGATTCTCCAGCACCATCCCGCCGGGGATGCCTTCAAACTGTACGTGAAAAATACCCTTTGCCAGAAAAGAGGCGCTCATTGATAACCCGGCGGCGATGGCCGACCACAGCAGGGCCATGGCATCACGTTCCAGCTCTTTTTCACCATCCTGGCGAATATGCTCGTGGATGGCCATGGCGCGGGAGGGGAGTTGGTCTTCATCGACCTCAATCTCCTTTCCCCGGCGCTTTTCCTCACTTTCAACTTCCAGTTCTTCGGTATGCTGATCTATTTTCTCTTCTTTGAGTTCGTCCATTATGGTGCTCCTGATGTGGCTGATACCTTTAAGCGTAGCGGTTTTTGTCTCAACGCCTGTGGGTAAGCTCTTAAATTCCTGTTATGGCAATAAACGCGATACATCCCCGGCAAAGGCCGTATAAAATTGCCAGCCTAACGAAAACGTAAAGCCAGGCTATTCTGAGATCATAAAAAGGGTGTTTTGTTGCCCCGATTTGTGGTCGTAGACATCAGTAAGCGTGCTGATACAATCACTTGCACATTTACAGACGGAGCGCGAAAGCGCCAGTACGGATGGCTTTTGGTGATAGCCATACTTAACAGGGAGAAAGATATGAAACTTCGGCTGTCGGTGGTTGCGCTGGGCACCACGTTGCTGATGGGCTGCGCCAGTTCTGGCGAGCAGCAGGGGCGCTCCGATCCTCTGGAAGGATTTAACCGCACCATGTACAACTTCAACTATAACGTGCTGGATCCGTATGTGGTACGTCCGGTTGCGGTGGCATGGCGTGATTATGTTCCGCAACCTGCCCGTAATGGCCTGAGCAACTTCACCAGCAACCTTGAAGAGCCAGCCGTGATGGCGAACTACTTCCTGCAGGGCAATCCCTATCAAGGCATGGTTCACTTCACGCGCTTCTTCCTGAACACCCTGTTAGGGATGGGCGGCTTTATTGACGTTGCCGGCATGGCGAATCCGAAACTGCAACGTGAGCAACCCCACCGTTTCGGGAGTACCCTGGGTCATTACAACGTGGGTTACGGCCCGTATGTTCATTTGCCGTTCTACGGTAGCTTCACCCTGCGTGAAGATGGGGGTGATGCGGTCGATACCCTCTATCCGGTGCTGTCGTGGCTCACCTGGCCGCTGTCGGTGGGTAAATGGACGCTGGAAGGGGTAGAGACGCGTGCACAGCTGCTGGATTCTGACGGCCTGCTGCGTCAGTCCTCCGATCCGTACCTTATGGTGCGTGAAGCGTACTTCCAGAACCATGACTTCATTGCTAACGGTGGCAAGCTGAAACCGGAAGACAACCCGAACGCGAAAGCGATCGAGAACGAACTCTCCGAGATTGATGCGGAATAAAAAAGAAAAGGTGAGCACGATGCTCACCTTTTTTTATCACTACGTGATTAGAACGCGTAGTTGAAGTTCATGCCATACAGCCAGGCTTTACCTTCAGAAGAGAACTCATACGGCCCTTCCTGGAACGTCACTTTCTGACCATGCATATACGAGACACCCGCATCAATTGAGGCGTCTTTGTTGAATGCATAGGTCGCACCGGCGCTCAGCCAGAAGCGATCCTGGTCCGGAATAGAGATAGAACGTTTGTCTGCCGGAACCGGGCTGTCATCGAAGGCAATACCGGTACGGAACGTCCAGTTATCATCCATATAGTAGGTGGTACCCAGCGCGATGCGGTAAGCGTCACGGAAGCTCTCATCTTTATAGAAAAGCGTATCACCGCCGCTGTTAGTGGCTTTCAGCTCCTGGAACTGGCTCCAGCTGGTGTAGGTCAGGCTATAGTGGACGGCCCATTGCGGCGCGACTCTGTTGTAGCCGGACAGTTCCCACATCTCAGGTAAATTCAGGGTCAGAGAACCGCCAGTGGTACGGCCATCCGTCCCCATTGGCAGACCAAAGTTGCCCAGAATCTGGTTGTAGGCGGAAGGCAGGCTGCTCTTATAGTCGCCATCGAAATCGATTTTTACTTCAGAACGGTAGGTCAAGCCATACCGGTTGTTTTTATCAATTTCATACAGAATACCGGCGTTCCAGCCAAAGCCCCACTCATCACCCTTCAGGTAGGCAATCTGGGTGTCTCCCGGGATCCCCGCAACCTGTCGCGCAAGAGCTGGAGGCAATCTGCCGGAGCCTGCGACGATGCGGCCCAGGTCACCCGCGTAGCGCTCAATTTTCGCTTTCGCATAGACAGCATCAAAGCCGGCACCGAAACTCCAGTGGTTATCCAGGCGATAAGCACCGCTCAGGTTCAGGTTGAGGGTTTCCAGGTCGGTTGTACCGCCGTAGGCCCCTGCTGCGTAGTTGTTATTAAACTCGGTCGCCAGTCCGTAGTTAGAGGTAACGGATGCGCCCCAGCCAAATTGTTCATTGATTGGCGCGACAAAGTGCAGATTTGGAACCCATGCCGTTGGCGCGATGTTATCTGAGTTCAGGCTTGCACCCGTTGGGGAGCGCCCGGTGATATCCACACCCGGGTCAACGAAAATGGCACCCGCGGAGAAGGTTGGACGATCAAACATCATGATCAGGGCAGGGTTACGGCTCGCGTTCCCTGCGTCATCAGCGATAGCACCTTCCCCGGAATAGGCACGGCCCAGGCCTGAGGAAGAAAACTCGTTTAACTGAAAGCCCGCTGACCAGGCGGAGGTGGAGACGATTGCCACTGCGATTGCGAGCGCAGTTTTTTTAAACAGGGTTTTCTGGCTCATGACCATAACCTCATTGAGTTATTTTTATTCAATATTTGTTACATAGAGTAACAGGAGCGCGAAGTGTAGGGTCTGTCGTAACACTTAGAAATCAGACCAGTGGCGAGAGTATAGGTCTGACCAGATAGAATGTTGCAAGTCTGTTTATTAATATTTACTGATATGTTTTTCGAAACGGGATCTGGTTGGCAAAATTGTGACCAGGTTGCTTCCTCCTAATGGGTGATTTTTGTTTTAGATCATTTTTACGTGTGATATTGCTCACTTACCCGTTTTTACGCCATTAACAACTGGAGCCACCCCCGGGCGGGGCGTAAAATATCAGCATTGTGTCTATTCGCGCCCTGCGCGACTACAGAGGAAATCTACTATGAGTAAATGCAGTGCTGATGAAACCCCGGTTTGCTGCTGTATGGATGTCGGTACCATCGTGGATAACACGGATTGCACCGCCTCTTACAGCCGTGAATTTGCCAGCCGTGCCGAAGCCGAAGAGACGCTGGCTGCGCTGACTGCCAAAGCCCGCGGCGTTGAGTCTGAACCTTGCGACATTTCTTCCACTTTCACCGAAGTGGACGGCGGGGTACGCCTGGATATCGACTTTGTGTTCAGCTGCGAAGCTGAGTCCCTGATTTTCCAGCTCGGTCTGCGTTAATTTCCCTTCAACGCCTCCTCTCCCGGAGGCGTTTCGTTTGCGCTCTGTGGCTTCGCTCGCAATTTTTCTTCTCCCCGATTGGCTAATGTAAAAATTTGGTTAAGACTGTTATCAGGTCAGACCACTTTGCGCATTTGTTATTCACAGGGGAGCGTTATGAGTCAGGCATTACCGCTAGTCACCCGTCAGGGTGATCGCATTGCCATTGTCAGTGGATTACGTACGCCATTTGCCCGTCAGGCGACGGCTTTTCATGGCATACCTGCAGTCGATCTGGGAAAAATGGTAGTGGGGGAGTTGCTGGCTCGCAGCGAAATACCTCCTGAGGTGATTGAGCAGCTGGTTTTTGGCCAGGTGGTACAAATGCCGGAAGCACCCAATATCGCCCGTGAAATCGTGCTGGGCACCGGGATGAATGTCCACACCGATGCCTACAGCGTCAGCCGCGCCTGTGCGACCAGCTTTCAGGCGGTGGCGAACGTCGCAGAAAGCCTGATGACGGGCACCATACGCGCCGGGATCGCCGGCGGCGCTGACTCGTCATCCGTTCTGCCGATTGGCGTCAGCAAAAAGCTCGCCCGCGTGCTGGTGGACGTTAACAAGGCCCGTACCACCGGGCAGCGTTTATCCCTCTTCTCGCGCCTGCGTCTGCGCGATCTGCTTCCCGTCCCGCCTGCCGTCGCGGAGTACTCAACCGGCCTGCGGATGGGCGATACCGCTGAACAGATGGCGAAGACCTATGGCATCACCCGCGAACAGCAGGATGCGCTGGCGCATCGCTCGCATCAACGCGCCGCCCAGGCCTGGGCGGAAGGCAAGCTGGCTGGAGAGGTGATGACCGCTTACACCCCGCCGTACCGCGAGCCATTAAGCGAAGACAATAATATCCGCGGCACCTCGACGCTGGCGGATTACGCCAAACTGCGTCCGGCATTCGACCGTAAGCACGGCACCGTAACCGCCGCCAACAGCACGCCGTTAACCGATGGGGCGGCGGCGGTGATCCTGATGACCGAATCGCGCGCCAGAGAGCTGGGCTTGATCCCGCTCGGCTATTTGCGCAGCTATGCCTTTACCGCCATTGATGTCTGGCAGGACATGCTGCTGGGGCCAGCCTGGTCCACGCCGCTGGCGCTGGAGCGTGCCGGACTGACGATGAACGACCTGACGCTTATCGACATGCACGAAGCCTTTGCCGCCCAGACTCTGGCTAACCTGCAACTGCTGGGTAGCGAACGCTTTGCCCGCGATGTGTTAGGCCGCACTCACGCCACAGGCGAAGTGGATGAAAGCAAATTTAACGTATTGGGTGGCTCCATTGCCTATGGCCACCCCTTCGCGGCAACCGGCGCGCGGATGATCACCCAGACGCTGCATGAGTTGCGCCGTCGCGGCGGCGGGTTTGGCCTGGTCACTGCCTGCGCGGCGGGTGGCCTGGGTGCCGCAATGGTTCTGGAGGCAGAATAATGGAGATGACAACGGCATTTACCCTGAATGTGCGGCTGGACAACGTGGCGGTGGTGACCATCGATGCGCCAGACGAAAAGATGAATACCCTGAAAGCAGAGTTTGGCGGCCAGGTCCGTGCGATCCTGAAGCAGGTCCGTGAAAACAAAACCCTTCGCGGGCTGGTGTTTATCTCGGCTAAACCGGACAACTTCATTGCCGGGGCCGATATCAACATGATTGCCCGCGCGAGCAGCGCGCAGGAAGCGGAGGCGCTGGCCCGTCAGGGACAGCAAATCATGGCCGAAATTCATGCCCTGCCGATCCCGGTGATTGCGGCGATCCACGGCGCTTGTCTTGGCGGGGGGCTGGAACTTGCCCTGGCCTGCCACGGGCGAATTTGTACTGACGACGCTAAAACGGTGCTGGGCCTGCCGGAAGTGCAGCTCGGCTTACTGCCCGGCTCGGGCGGCACCCAACGTCTGCCGCGGCTGGTGGGTGTCAGCACCGCGCTGGAGATGATCCTCACCGGCAAACAACTGCGCCCACGTCAGGCCCTGAAGGTCGGGCTGGTGGATGAGGTGGTTCCGCACGCCATCCTGCTGGAGGCTGCGGTGGCGTTAGCCCTGAAAGATAAACCGGTTGGTCGTCGCTTACCGGTGCGCGAGCGTGTGCTGGCAGGCCCGCTGGGACGCACGGTGCTGTTTAAAATGGTGGCGAACAAAACGGAACAAAAAACGCAGGGTAATTACCCGGCGGCAAAACGCATTCTTGAGGTTATCCATACCGGCCTGACGCAGGGCAGCAGTAGCGGCTATGCGGCTGAGGCCAAAGCCTTTGGCGAGCTGGCAATGACCCCGCAGTCACAGGCGCTGCGCAGCCTCTTTTTTGCCAGTACTGAGGTGAAAAAAGATCCCGGTAGCGAGGCAGAGCCAGCACCACTTGACGCTATCGGTGTGCTGGGTGGCGGACTGATGGGGGGCGGTATCGCCTTCGTCAGCGCCAGCAAAGGCAAATTACCGGTGCGAATCAAAGACATCAATCCGAAAGGCATCAACCACGCCCTGCAGTACAGCTGGCAGCTGCTTGATAAGAAGGTCAAACGCCGCCATATCAAAGCCAGTGAGCGCGATCGCGAACTGGCGCTGATCTCCGGTACGACGGATTACAGCGGATTCCGCCATCGCGACGTGGTAATTGAGGCGGTATTTGAAGATCTGGCCCTGAAACAGCAGATGGTGGCCGAGGTTGAAGCGCACTGCGCGCCGCACACCATCTTTGCTTCCAACACCTCATCGTTACCGATTGGCGATATTGCAGCGCAGGCTGCGCGTCCCGAACAGGTGATCGGGCTGCATTTCTTTAGCCCGGTAGAAAAAATGCCGCTGGTGGAGGTCATTCCTCACGCCAGTACCAGCCCGCAAACCGTTGCCACCATTGTAAAGCTGGCAAAAATGCAGGGTAAAACGCCGGTAGTGGTGGCTGATAAGGCCGGGTTCTATGTTAACCGCATTCTGGCACCTTATATCAATGAAGCGATGCGCCTGCTGACCGAAGGGGAAAAGGTGGATCACATTGATAATGCGCTGGTGAAATTTGGTTTCCCTGTTGGGCCAATCCAACTTTTGGATGAGGTGGGAATCGATACCGGCACTAAAATTATACCTGTGCTGGAAAGTGCTTACGGGGAACGATTTAGCGCGCCTGCAAATATTGTTTCTGCAATTTTGAATGACGATCGCAAAGGCAGAAAAAATGGACGCGGTTTCTATCTTTACGATGCGAAAGGGCGTAAAAGCAAGAAGCAAGTAGACCCGGCGATTTATGGGCTTATTAAACCTACTGGCGAAGGCAAACTGTCCGCGACGCAGTGCGCAGAGCGCTGCGTCATGATGATGCTCAACGAGGCGGCGCGCTGCTTTGATGAGCGGGTCATCAGAAACGCTCGCGACGGCGATATTGGCGCAGTGTTTGGCATAGGTTTTCCACCTTTCCTGGGTGGCCCGTTCCGCTATATGGATAGCGTGGGCGCGGGTGAAGTTGTTGCGATTTTACAACGACTGGCTGTGCAATATGGGCCACGGTTCACACCGTGTGACACATTATTGCAAATGGCGGATCAGGGGCTGCGATTTTGGCCAGCAAAAGAAACTGACCCTGTAAATTAAGGTCAAATAAGAGTAAATCCGCCGTTGAATGGGTAGGCGCTGTCTAAGTTGTAAACAGACATTGACTATACTTACGCCGTTGAGGTAAAAAACAGCGTTTCATTCAACGGATGGATCAGGCACAATGCCCGGCCATCGGGTTTTCTACCTCGTGATATGTTCACGCGGGGTGTTAACACCGGTGATCCTGGTCAACAAAAGCGGTGCAATATGCAAGTTTTTATCATGCGTCACGGTGACGCGGCACTCGATGCTGCCAGTGACTCTGTTCGTCCTCTGACGCCTTGCGGCTGTGACGAGTCCCGTCAAATGGCAACCTGGCTGAAAGGGCAAAAAGTGGATATTGAACGTGTCCTCGTCAGCCCGTTCCTGCGTGCTGAACAGACACTGGAAGTGGTAGGGGAGTGTATGAATCTGCCTGCCGGTGTCGATGTCCTGCCAGAGCTTACCCCTTGTGGCGATGTGGGTATGGTCAGCGCCTATCTTCAGGTGCTGAGCAATGAAGGTGTCGCCTCTGCGCTGGTGATTTCCCATCTGCCGTTAGTGGGCTACCTGGTGTCTGAACTCTGCCCGGGCGAAACGCCGCCGATGTTCAGTACGTCTGCCATTGCCAACGTCACCCTCGATGAAAAGGGTGTCGGCGTGTTCAACTGGCAAATGAGCCCCTGCAATCTGAAGATGGCGAAAGCAATCTGACGTAAACCCCATCCAGGCGGGTAGCCTTAGCCACCCGCCTGCCTGTCAGGGCAGCTCAGGCGGTTGCCACTCTTCCACTTCAATCAGCACCAGTAATGCGGCATCACCGCCGTACTCTTTGGGTGCCTGATGAAAAGCCATCACGTGTGGGTGTTGAGCAAGCCACAACGGGGTTTGCTGCTTAAGAATGTGCTTTCCGTGGCCGTGCATCACACAGGCGCAAAAGACATGTTCCCGGCGGCAGGCGGCAATCAGCGCGCCCAGTTCCTGTTTGGCCTGCATCTGGGTTAACCCGTGCAGATCGAGAAACAGCTCCGGCGAATAATCCCCACGACGCAATTTTTTCAGCTCGAAATGGCTCACATCCGAACGCACATACTTCACTGCGCCCTCGGTGTTGAGCAGCGGCTGAAACTCATCGGAAAAATAGTGGCTGGCGTCGGCCTGCTCCTGTATCAACCGTTTTACCGGCACTTCGCTCACTTTTTTGCGTAACGGAGGGTGGACGATGGTGTCCTGTTTGATTTTACGCGTGCCGGTCATCAGCTGACGAAACAGCGTTTGATCCTCCTCGCTCAGCGATGTTTTCTTTTTCATGGGTCCGTCTCATCTCTTATTTCCGACAGTGTACCTGACTCGCCGCGCGGCAAAACGCATTTTTTACCCCCAAGCCGTTAGCGACAGTGCTGATTTATCGCCGTCTTCGTGGCACACTAGCCGCCGAAAATTTAGCGAGCATGCCCTGGAGAACATAGTGGATAAAATTTTTGTCGATGAAGCGGTGAATGAGCTGCAAACCATTCAGGACATGTTGCGTTGGGCGGTCAGCCGTTTCAGCGCGGCCAATATCTGGTACGGTCACGGTACCGACAACCCGTGGGATGAGGCGGTGCAGCTGGTGCTGCCGTCTCTCTATCTGCCTCTGGATATCCCGGAAGATATGCGTTCGGCGCGCCTGACGTCCAGCGAGAAACACCGCATCGTTGAGCGTGTGATCCGTCGCGTTAACGAACGTATCCCGGTGGCTTACCTCACCAATAAAGCCTGGTTCTGCGGGCATGAGTTCTTTGTCGATGAACGCGTGCTGGTGCCGCGCTCGCCGATCGGTGAGCTTATCAATAACCAGTTTGCCGGTCTGATTGATCATCAGCCAGAGCACATTCTGGATATGTGTACTGGCAGCGCCTGCATCGCCATTGCCTGCGCCTACGCCTTCCCGGAAGCAGAAGTGGATGCCGTGGATATCTCCCCTGATGCGCTGGCGGTAGCGGAGCACAATATTGAAGAGCACGGTCTGATCCATCACGTTACGCCGATCCGTTCCGATCTGTTCCGCGACCTGCCGAAAGTGCAGTACGACCTGATTGTGACCAATCCGCCATACGTTGACGCAGAAGATATGTCCGACCTGCCGAACGAATATCGCCATGAACCTGAACTCGGTCTGGCGTCCGGCTCTGATGGTCTGAAGCTGACCCGCCGTATCCTCGCCTGCGCGCCGGATTATCTGACTGATGACGGCATTCTCATTTGTGAAGTGGGTAACAGCATGGTACATCTGATGGAGCAATACCCGGATGTGCCGTTCACCTGGCTCGAGTTCGACAACGGTGGCGACGGCGTCTTCATGCTGACCAAAGCGCAGCTTCTCGCCGCGCGTGAATACTTCAGCATCTATAAAGATTAATCCAACGGGCTTCGGCCCGTTTCACATTGCGCAAACACAGAAAGCTCAACACAGAACAACGAAAACGGAGCCGTGATGGCAGGAAACAGTATTGGACAATTATTTCGCGTGACCACCTTTGGTGAGTCGCATGGTCTGGCGCTGGGTTGCATCGTTGATGGCGTACCGCCAGGCATCGAACTGACCGAAGCCGATTTACAACACGATCTCGACAGACGTCGCCCAGGGACATCGCGCTATACCACCCAACGCCGCGAGCCGGATCAAGTCAAAATCCTGTCAGGCGTCTTTGAAGGACGCACCACCGGCACCAGCATTGGTCTGCTGATTGAGAACACCGATCAACGTTCGCAGGACTACGGCGCCATCAAGGACGTGTTCCGTCCGGGGCACGCGGATTACACCTACGAGCAAAAATACGGTTTTCGTGACTACCGCGGCGGCGGACGCTCCTCCGCCCGCGAAACCGCCATGCGTGTCGCCGCTGGCGCGATTGCCAAAAAATATCTGGCGCAGAAGTTTGGCATCGTTATTCGCGGCTGTCTGAGCCAGATGGGTGACATTCCGCTGGCGATTAACGACTGGGATCAGGTTGAACAGAACCCGTTCTTCTGCGCAGATGCGTCGAAGCTGGAAGCGCTGGACGAACTGATGCGTGGCCTGAAGAAAGAGGGCGATTCCATCGGGGCTAAAGTCACGGTCGTGGCCGATGGCGTGCCGCCAGGCTGGGGTGAGCCGGTCTTCGACCGCCTGGATGCTGACATCGCCCATGCAATGATGAGCATCAACGCGGTAAAAGGCGTCGAAATTGGCGACGGTTTTGGCGTTGTGGCGCTGCGGGGCAGCGAGAACCGCGACGAAATAACAAAAGACGGCTTCCAGAGCAACCACGCGGGCGGCGTGCTCGGCGGCATCAGCAGCGGGCAGCAAATTGTCGCCCACATCGCGCTGAAACCGACCTCCAGCATTACCGTGCCGGGGCGCACCCTTAACCGCGCGGGCGAAGAAGTCGAGATGATCACCAAAGGGCGTCACGATCCTTGCGTTGGGATCCGCGCGGTGCCGATCGCAGAAGCGATGCTGGCGATCGTGCTGATGGATCACTTCCTGCGTCAGCGCGCGCAGAATGCGGATGTGACGACTCCTCTTCCACGCTGGTAACCATGAAAAAAACCGCAATTGCTCTGCTGGCGCTGCTTGCCAGCGGCGCCTCGCTGGCGGCAACGCCATGGCAGAAAATCACCCACCCGATAGCGGGGAGCGCCCAGTCGATTGGCGCGTTTTCCAATGGCTGTATCGTCGGTGCCCAGGCGCTGCCGCTGCAATCTGACACCTTTCAGGTGATGCGTACCGATCAGCGCCGTTACTTTGGCCATCCGGATCTGGTGCTGTTTATTCAGCGGCTGGGTAATCAGGTACATAACCTGGGGCTGGGCACAATGCTGATTGGCGATATGGGGATGCCTGCCGGAGGGCGTTTCAACGGCGGTCATGCCAGCCATCAGACCGGGCTGGATGTAGATATCTTCCTCCAGCTGCCGAAAACGCGCTGGTCATCTTCCCAGTTGCTGAAGCCACAGGCGCTCGATCTGGTCGCCAGCGACGGTAAGCGTGTGGTGCCGTCGCGCTGGTCGCAGGAGGTCTCCAGCATGATTAAGCTGGCGGCGGAAGATAACGACGTGACGCGCATTTTCGTCAACCCGGCCATCAAGCAGCAACTCTGCCAGGATGCCGGAACCGACCGCGACTGGCTGCGTAAAGTGCGACCGTGGTTCCAGCACCGCGCGCATATGCACGTGCGCCTGCGTTGCCCGGCGAACAGCCTCGAGTGTGAAGACCAACCGTTACCGCCGCCAGGCGATGGCTGCGGCGCGGAATTACAAAGCTGGTTTGAGCCAGCGAAACCTGGAACCACCAAGCCTGAGAAGAAGACACCGCCTCCGTTGCCGCCTTCCTGCCAGGCGCTACTGGATGAGCATGCCCTGTGATGGACCAATTTATTGAGTTGTTTATGGTGTCGCCACTGCTGCTGGCGGGGCTGTTTTTTATCGCCATGCTGGCCGGATTTATTGACGCCCTGGCCGGCGGCGGTGGGCTGCTGACCGTTCCGGCCCTGCTGGCGGCGGGGATGAGCCCGGCGCAGGCGCTGGCAACCAACAAGCTGCAAGCCTGCGGGGGCTCCTTATCCGCGTCGATCTATTTTATCCGCCGCAAGGTGGTGAGCCTTGCCGATCAGAAGCTCAATATCCTGATGACCTTTATCGGGTCCACCAGTGGTGCGCTGCTGGTTCAGCACGTGCAGTCCGACGTGTTGCGCCAGATTTTGCCGATCCTCGTGATTTGTATTGGTCTCTACTTTTTGCTGATGCCAAAACTCGGGGAGGAGGACCGGCAGCGTCGTCTGCACGGATTGCCGTTTGCCCTGATCGCCGGGGGCTGCGTCGGCTTCTATGACGGCTTTTTCGGCCCCGGCGCCGGGTCGTTTTACGCTCTGGCCTTTGTAACGCTGGCCGGTTTTAATCTTGCCAAATCCACCGCGCACGCCAAGGTGCTGAACGCCACTTCTAACCTGGGTGGCCTGCTGCTGTTTATCATCGGCGGGAAGGTGATCTGGGCAACCGGCTTTGTGATGATGGTCGGACAGTTTCTGGGCGCACGGGTTGGATCGCGCCTGGTATTAAGCAAAGGGCAACAGCTCATCCGTCCGATGATTGTCATTGTCTCGGCCGTCATGAGTGCCAAACTTCTTTATGACAGCCACGGACAGGAGATCCTCCACTGGTTGGGGATGAACTAATGAACAGTACGCATAAATATGAACAGCTGATTGAGATTTTCGACAGCTGCTTTGCCGATGATTTTAATACCCGTCTGATTAAAGGCGACGACGAACCGATCTATCTTCCAGCAGATGCCGAACTTCCGTATAACCGTATCGTGTTCGCACATGGCTTTTATGCCAGCGGTTTGCATGAAATATCGCACTGGTGTATTGCAGGAAAAGCACGTCGCGAGCTGGTGGACTTTGGCTACTGGTACTGCCCGGACGGACGTGACGCCGCGACCCAGGGGCAGTTTGAAGATGTCGAAGTGAAACCCCAGGCGCTGGAGTGGTTGTTCTGCGTGGCGGCAGGATTCCCGTTCAACGTCAGCTGTGACAACCTCGAAGGCGACTTCGAGCCAGACCGTATTGTCTTCCAGCGCCGCGTTCACGCGCAGGTGATGGACTACCTTGAGAAAGGCATCCCGGAACGTCCGGCGCGCTTGATCAAGGCTTTACAGAATTATTACTACACGCCGGAGATCACGGCGGAATGCTTCCCGTGGCCGGAAGATCTTTAATAGAGGAAAGAAGATGATCGCAGAGTTTGAATCACGCATTCTGGCGTTAATTGATGACATGGTAGAACACGCCAGTGACGATGAGCTGTTCGCCAGCGGTTATCTGCGTGGGCACCTGACGCTGGCTGTTGCCGAGCTGGAAGCCGGGGATGACCATTCACCCGCAGCGGTACACGCTGAAGTGGCCCGCAGCCTGGAAAAAGCCATTCTGGCAGGCGAACTCTCCCCACGCGACCAGTCGCTTGTGCTGGGAATGTGGGAAACCCTGTTTCAGAAAGCCAGCCTGACGTCATAAGTTAGCGTCAGGAGAGGTAGCCGGGCAAGCGAAAGCGCCGCCCGGCGCGCGAATGGCTCCACAGCCAGACGCCCGGTGGCGCCACGTTTGCCGGGCTTAGGATTTTACCCTTTTCCCCTTAAGCAACTTCCTCACCCATAATCGATTCGGATTCAGCGCTGCCAGCGTCGCGGCATCCAGCGGGATCGGCTCATGGCTCATTTGCGCGGCAAGGATTTCAGCCGTCAGCGGGGCTGTACAAAGCCCGCGTGAACCCAGCCCGCCCAGCATAAACAGATTACGATACTCCGGGGCACTCACCGCCTGATCTTTATTGGCGGCTAAATCCTGATACGCCGACAGGGTAGCGTCATAGTCCGGCACTGTCCCGGTCATCGGCAGGTGGTCGCGGGTGGCGCAGCGAATGCCGTTGCGTGCCTCTCCGGCGCTGACATCCACCTCACGCGCCCATGCTGCCTGGGGGAAGCAGTCGAGCAGCCGCTGGCGATTATGCTGCTGATCCTCGTCGCTATACTGCGGCTCCGTCTGCCCACGATGGTAACTTGCGCCGATACAGTGCTGCCCGTTAGCCGGGTTTTGCGGAGTCAGATATCCGTCGTAGCAGAGGACCTGACGCAGTAGGCTCAAATGCGGCGCCGCCGGGATATGGCTCACCTGACCGCCTACCGGATAGACCGGCAACTGTGCGGTCTGGCTGAACTCGCTAATGCCATGCCCGTTCGCCAGCACCACGCTGCCGTGCTGCGCGGGCTCACCGTCGTCAAACTGCAGCGACCAGTGCGCCCCGGTCTGCGCCAGCGACGTCACCTTGCGGCCATATTGCACCTGCAGGCCGAGCGTTTGTGCCAGGGTGATGACCGCCGCGGTAAGCTGTGCCGGGCATAGCCAGCCGCCGAGCGGATACTGGATCCCGCCGCAGCCGGTCGGTACGCCGATACTCTCTTCTACCTGTTCGGCGTTAACCGCAACGGCGATCTGCTCGGGCAGGCCCAGGGCGAGCATGTGGTTAATTTTCTGCTGACTCTTTTCATCCCAGCCAAGCTGAGTCACGCCGCACCAGTCATGATCAAACGCGACCGGCAGGGCATCGTATAAACGACGAGCGAAGGTAAACGCCGTCGGGAAAAACTGGCTCAGCGCCGCGTCGTGGGCGCTCAGCAAAGGATAAAGCGCCCCCTGGCGATTGCCGGAAGCCCCCGTTGCCGGAGCCTCATCGGCGCAGTAGAGCGTCACCTGCCAGCCACGGCGTAGCAGCGCCAGCGACAGCAGGGCGCTGGCAATCCCGCCGCCAACCACAGCGGTTTCCCGCCCATCGCTGGCGGTGCGGGCAAACCACGGCGTGCGGGCAGGGGAAGGGTGATTTTGCTCCATCACCCCAATGAGCATTTCGCGCTTGCGGCCAAAGCCTTTGGTTTTTTGCACGGTGAAGCCCGCATCCTGCAGACCACGGCGCACAAACCCGGCACAGGTAAAAGTGGCGAGCGTCGCCCCAGGGCGCGCCAGGCGGGCCATCGCGGCAAACAGCTGCGGACTCCACATATCCGGGTTTTTGGACGGCGCAAACCCGTCGAGGAACCAGGCATCAACCTGCTGGTTGAGCGAGTCATCAAGCTTGTCAGTCAGCTCGTTAATATCACCGAGCCAGATATCGAGGGTCACTCGCCCGACGTCCAGCAGAAGACGATGGCAGCCCGCGATGGGCAGTGGCCACTGGGCCTGAAGCTGCTCTGCCCAGGGCGCTAATTCAGGCCAGTGCTGGTGCGCCAGACGCAAATCTTCGGCGGACAGCGGGAATTTCTCAAAACTGATGAAATGTAACCTTTGCAGCGTAGCGTCAGGGTGAGCGGCGCGGAAGCGATCGAAGGCTTGCCAGAGAGTGAGAAAATTCAACCCGGTGCCAAATCCGCTCTCCGCCACCACAAACAGACTGCGGGGATGATGAGGAAAACGGGAATTCAACTGGTTTCCGTCGAGGAAAACATAACGTGTCTCCTCCAGTCCGTTATCATTAGAGAAGTAGACATCATCAAAATCTCGGGAAACAGGTGTACCCTCAGCGTTGAATTCGAGGTTGGCAGGTTGTATGGCGTTTTGTTTCACGTAAGTTACTCGTCTGACAGGCTGTGCCGCGATCTTAACGATGTGCGTCTGTCGGTGCAAATTTCCGCAGAAATTGGCTGATCGGACTTGTTCGGCGTACAAGTGTACGCTATTGTGCGACTCGAAACTTAAAATAGTGCGACTTACAGAGGTATTGAATGAAACGTGCAGTGATTACTGGCTTGGGCATCGTTTCCAGCATCGGTAATAACCAGCAGGAAGTCCTGGCATCTCTGCGTGAAGGACGCTCCGGGATCACCTTCTCTGAAGAGTTTAAAGATTCTGGCATGCGTAGCCACGTATGGGGTAATGTCAAACTGGACACCACGGGCATGATCGATCGCAAAGTGGTCCGTTTCATGAACGATGCCTCTATCTACGCCTACCTCTCCATGCAGGAAGCGATTGCTGATGCAGGCCTGAGCGAAGAGGTTTACCAGAACAATCCACGTGTGGGCCTGATTGCTGGCTCCGGTGGCTCATCAAAAGCTCAGGTCTTCGGTGCCGACGCCATGCGTAGCCCGCGCGGCCTGAAAGCGGTGGGTCCATACGTTGTGACCAAGGCGATGGGTTCAGCGGTTTCCGCCTGCCTCGCAACGCCGTTCAAAATTCATGGCGTAAACTACTCCATCAGCTCTGCTTGTGCCACCTCTGCACACTGTATCGGTAACGCGGTAGAGCAGATCCAACTGGGCAAACAGGACATCGTCTTTGCTGGCGGCGGCGAAGAGCTGGGCTGGGAAATGGCCTGTGAGTTCGACGCGATGGGCGCACTGTCTACCAAATACAACGAAACCCCAGAAAAAGCCTCCCGTACCTATGATGCAAGCCGTGACGGCTTCGTTATCGCAGGCGGCGGCGGTATGGTTGTGGTTGAAGAGCTGGAACACGCTCTGGCCCGTGGCGCACACATCTACGCTGAGATCGTTGGCTACGGTGCAACTTCCGATGGCGCTGACATGGTTGCCCCATCAGGTGAAGGCGCAGTGCGCTGCATGAAGATGGCGATGCACGGTCTGGATACCCCAATCGACTATCTGAACTCCCACGGCACCTCTACGCCGGTAGGCGACGTAAAAGAGCTGGGTGCAATCCGCGAAGTGTTCGGCGACAACAGCCCGGCCATCTCCGCGACCAAAGCCATGACCGGTCACTCTCTGGGCGCCGCTGGCGTGCAGGAAGCCATTTACTCTCTGCTGATGCTGGAACACGGCTTCATCGCCCCAAGCATCAACGTGGAAGAGCTGGACGAGCAAGCTGCTGGCCTGAATATCGTTACCGCGACCACCGAGCGTGAGCTGAACACCGTGATGTCCAACAGCTTCGGTTTCGGCGGCACCAACGCCACACTGGTCATGCGTAAGCTGAAAGCATAAGCGTTTGAATGTATAGTAGAAGGGAGCCTCTGGCTCCCTTTTTTTATGCCTGAACATGGAGTTATGCATGACGGCCATCACCTCAGATAAAAACGCCTCCTCCGGGAATACCTCGCTGTTCCGTATCGCCTTTGCGGTATTTCTGACCTATATGACCGTTGGTCTGCCGTTGCCGGTGATCCCGCTGTTTGTTCACCAGGAGCTGGGCTATGGCAATACCATGGTTGGTATCGCCGTGGGCATTCAGTTTTTAGCGACGGTATTAACCCGCGGCTATGCCGGGCGTCTGGCGGATCAGCACGGGGCAAAACGCTCGGCGCTGCAGGGCATGTTCGCTTGCGGGCTGGCGGGCGGCGCATGGCTACTGGCCGCGCTGCTGCCGGTAGAGGCTGCGTATAAATTCGCGCTGCTGGTGGTGGGGCGCTTGATTCTCGGTTTTGGAGAAAGTCAGCTGTTGACCGGCACCCTGACCTGGGGAATGGGGCTGGTAGGGCCTGCACGCTCCGGCAAAGTCATGTCCTGGAACGGGATGGCCATCTATGGTGCGCTGGCCGCTGGCGCACCGCTGGGTCTGTTAATTAATAGCCAGTTTGGTTTTGCGGCCCTGGCCGCTACCACGATGGTATTGCCGTTGCTGGCATGGGCGTTTAACGGTTCGGTACGTAAAGTGCCGGCTCATAAAGGTGAGCGTCCTTCCCTGTGGAGCGTCGTGGGGCAAATCTGGCAGCCAGGTCTGGGCCTGGCATTGCAGGGGGTAGGCTTTGCGGTGATCGGGACTTTCGTCTCGCTGTACTTTATGAGCCGTGGCTGGGCGATGGCAGGTTTTACGCTTACCGCCTTTGGCGGCGCGTTTGTCCTGATGCGGGTGTTGTTCGGCTGGATGCCGGATCGTTATGGTGGAGTGAAGGTGGCAGTGGCGTCGCTGGTGATTGAAACCATTGGCCTGGTGCTGCTCTGGCAGGCACCAACCGCGCCGGTGGCACTGCTTGGCGCGGCCCTGACCGGCTGCGGCTGCTCGCTGATCTTCCCGGCATTGGGTGTCGAAGTCGTGAAGCGTGTTGCCCCACAGGTGCGCGGCACGGCACTCGGCGGCTATGCGGCGTTTCAGGATATCTCATACGGCGTAACCGGGCCGCTGGCGGGGTTGTTAGCCACGTCGTTTGGCTATCCGTCGGTATTTCTGGCCGGGGCGGTGTCGGCGGTGGTGGGGATTGTGGTGACGCTGGTGGCGTTTCGTAAGGCGTAACAGCTTGCTGCCCGGTAGCGTAGCGCCACCGGGCGATAACATCACATCACCAGCAAGAAAATCGCCAGCGCAATAATCAACGCAATAAACATCAACCCAGGACGGGCAGAAAGGGTTTTAAACGTTTCCACGACCGGGGCAAACAGCGGACTGTAGATCGGCTGGATATTGCGCACTTCAATCGTGCCATTTTCACGCTCGGTACGGCGGGTAAAGATCACGTTCAGCAGCTCCTGAACCTGGGCGGTCGTCAGCACCGTCTGCGGCGTCGCCTGCCAGTTCTGCTGAGCATAGTCCTGAATGTTGTTCCACTCCTGGGGTTCCAGCGGCTGTTTCAGCGCCGCCTGCAGAGTATGCAGCGTTGGCGCGCTTTGGGTGCTCAGTGTCTGGCGCGCCTGCAGCCAGGTGGCAAGATTAGTAAACTGTCTGGCCGGTATTAACTCACCCACTTTCACTCCCGACAACTCCAGCATCGACTGCCAGATCAGCTTGGTCGGCTCGCCCGTGGCAGCGGCAAGCCGGGTGACCATCTGCTTAAGCGTATTATGTTCGGCAGGCAGCAACGGGCGTTCGGTAGCCGGACGTTGCTGCGGCTGCGGAATGGTGAGCTGGTTATTTTGCAGCAGCGTCAGCACCGTTTTGAGCTGGTCAGGCGTCAGCTGGTGGAGCGCCGTGTGACCATACTGCTGGCGAATAAAATCGCTGACCGCCTGGCGGTTATTCCCCTGGCTTAACAGCTCCGTCAGCTGCGAGACCCTCTGCCGGGTAGTGTGGTTTTGCTGAGCGGTGTCCAGGCGCTGGTTCAGGTTTTGCTCTGCAGCAGGGAAGTGGCGCGACAGCATGGGGGCATCACTCTTCAGGCCCAGATCGTGTTTGACCCCGGCCCACACTTCCGCATTCTGCTGCGACGTCAGGGCAATCAGCCGGGTAATCAGGCGCTCCAGAACGGTGCGCTGCTGTGTGGAGAGGGGCTGTTCGCCTGCGACATGAGACGGACGCGGGCCGTCACCCGGAGGTTGCGGCGGCGTACCTGAAATGGGCTGCATCGTTAAAAAAATCCTTAAAGTCGTTACTCAGCGTAAACCAGGTTACGTATATGCCTGGCGGCCAGATTATGGCACACTTGACCGGTTAACTTCCTCTCAAACAGGTACTCAGACGTGAAAATCCTCGTTGATGAAAATATGCCTTACGCCCGCGAGCTTTTTAGCCGCCTGGGTGAGGTTAAGGCCGTTCCCGGACGCCCGATCCCGGTCGCAGAGCTGGACGATGCCGACGCCCTGATGGTGCGCTCAGTGACCAAAGTGAATGAGGCGCTGTTATCTGGCAAAGCGGTGAAGTTTGTCGGGACGGCAACCGCGGGAACCGATCATGTGGATGACGCGTGGCTGAAGCAGGCGGGGATCGGTTTTTCCGCCGCGCCGGGCTGTAATGCCATTGCGGTCGTGGAGTATGTTTTCTCTTCCCTGCTGATGCTGGCCGAGCGTGACGGGTTTAGCCTGGCCGATCGTACCGTCGGCATTGTCGGGGTTGGTAACGTCGGCAGCCGCCTGCAAAAACGCCTTGAGGCGTTAGGCATCCGCACGCTGCTGTGCGATCCTCCCCGCGCCGACCGTGGCGATGAGGGCGATTTCCACAGCCTGGACGAGCTGGTGGCCGAATGTGACGTGCTCACCTTCCATACGCCACTGTTTAAAGATGGGCCTTATAAATCCCTGCATCTGGCCGATGAGGCGCTCATCAGCCGCCTGAAGCCGGGCACCATTCTGATCAACGCCTGTCGTGGTCCGGTGGTAGACAACGCGGCCCTGCTCAAGCGTCTTGAAGCCGGTCAGGCGCTTAGCGTAGTGCTGGACGTCTGGGAGCCGGAGCCGGATCTCAACGTGGATCTGCTGAATAAAGTGGATATTGGCACCGCGCACATTGCGGGCTACACCCTGGAAGGCAAAGCGCGCGGCACCACCCAGGTGTTCGAAGCTTACAGCACCTTTATTGGTAAATCGCAGCAGGTGGCGCTGGATACTCTGCTTCCGACGCCGGAATTTGGCCGCATTACCCTGCATGGCCCGCTGGATCAGGCAACGCTGAAAAGGCTAGTGCATTTAGTGTATGATGTGCGCCGCGATGACGCGCTGCTGCGAAAAGTGGCGGGTATGCCGGGTGAATTCGACAAGCTGCGCAAGCATTATGTGGAGCGCCGCGAATGGTCTTCCCTCTATGTGATGTGTGATGACGCTGCGGCGGCATCACTGCTGCATAAGCTGGGGTTCAACGCCACTCATCATCCGGTTCGTTAATGTCTTCTTAATGCTCCCTGGCGGATAACCCGCCGGGGACGCTTTTTTATTTCTGGAGTAAACCACCATGTCTGAAGGCTGGAACATTGCCATACTGGGCGCTACGGGCGCCGTGGGTGAAGCCCTGCTCGAAACCCTTGCCGAGCGTCAGTTCCCGGTGGGGGAGATCTTTGCCCTGGCGCGTAATGAAAGCGCAGGTGAACATCTGCGTTATGAGGGCAAATCGGTACGCGTTCAGGATGCGGCTGAATTTGACTGGACCCAGGCGCAGCTGGCCTTTTTCGTAGCCGGGGCTGAAGCTTCCGCAACTTATATCGAAGAAGCCACCAACGCCGGCTGTCTGGTGATTGATTCAAGCGGCCTGTTCGCTCTTGAGCCGGATGTGCCGCTGGTGGTGCCGGACGTAAACCCGTTCGTGCTGGCCGACTACCGTAACCGTAATATCATCGCCGTACCGGACAGCCTTACCAGCCAGTTGCTCACTGCCCTGAAACCGCTGATTGACGATGGCGGCTTATCTCGTATCAACGTCACCAGCCTGCTGTCGGCCTCTGCCCACGGCAAAAAAGCGGTAGATGCGCTGGCCGGACAGAGCGCGAAGCTGCTGAACGGGATTCCGGTAGACGATGAAGATTTCTTTGGTCGTCAGCTGGCCTTCAACATGCTGCCGCTGCTGCCGGATCGCGAAGGTAGCGTGCGTGAAGAGCGCCGACTCGTCGATGAGGTACGTAAGATCCTGCAGGACGACGGGCTGATGATCTCCGCTAACTGCGTACAGTCGCCAGTGTTTTATGGTCATGCCCAGATGGTAGGCTTCGAAGCCATGCGTCCGCTGGCAGCGGAAGAGGCGCGTGACGCTTTTGCCCGCGGCGAGGACATCGAGCTGTCCGAAGAGAGCGCGTTCCCGACCCAGGTAGGCGATGCAACGGGTAACGCCCGCCTTTCCGTTGGCTGTGTCCGCAACGACTACGGCATGCCGGAGCAGATCCAGTTCTGGTCAGTGGCTGACAACGTTCGTTTCGGTGGCGCGCTGATGGCGGTGAAAGTCGCTGAAAAACTGGTGCAGGAGTATCTGTACTGATGTCAGAAGTGGAACAAAAGCCGGTCCATAAAATTGCCCTCGGGATTGAGTACGATGGCAGTAAATATTATGGCTGGCAGCGTCAGAACGAGGTGCGCAGCGTCCAGGAGAAACTGGAGAAAGCGCTCTCTCAGGTGGCAAATGAGCCTGTAAATGTCCTGTGCGCGGGGCGTACCGACGCGGGTGTCCACGGCACGGGGCAGGTGGTGCATTTTGAAACCACTGCGGTGCGCAAAGACGCGGCCTGGACGCTGGGGGTAAATGCGAATTTGCCTGGAGACATCGCGGTTCGTTGGGTCAAAACTGTGCCGGACGATTTTCACGCGCGTTTCAGCGCAACTGCGCGTCGCTACCGTTACATCATCTACAATCAGCGTCTGCGTCCGGCGGTGTTAGGCCAGGGCGTAACGCATTTTTACGAGCCGCTGGATGCCGATCGCATGCACCGCGCGGCACAGGCACTGATTGGCGAAAACGACTTTACCTCGTTTCGTGCGGTACAGTGCCAGTCGCGTACGCCGTGGCGCAACGTGATGCACATTCACGTCAGCCGGTATGGCGCGTATGTCGTGGTCGATATCAAAGCCAATGCCTTTGTACATCATATGGTGCGGAATATTGTTGGCAGCCTGATGGAAGTGGGCGCCGGACACCAGCCGGAGAGCTGGATTGCAGAGTTGCTGGCAGCGAAGGACCGAACCCTGGCAGCAGCAACGGCGAAAGCGGAAGGACTCTATCTGGTCTCGGTTGATTACCCGGATCGTTTTGACCTTCCAAAACCGCCAATGGGCCCGCTGTTTTTAGCGGACTAATAGCTGTGCAATAAAGGTTTAGACAATATGGATTTTATTCGCTTTCTGATTGATTTCATTCTGCATATTGATGTTCACCTGGCAGAGCTGGTCGCTGATTATGGCGTCTGGGTCTATGCCATTCTGTTCCTGATCCTGTTTTGTGAAACCGGGCTGGTGGTGACGCCGTTCTTACCGGGCGATTCGCTGCTGTTCGTGGCGGGGGCGCTGGCCTCTCTGGAAACCAACGACATCAACGTTCACCTGATGGTGGTTCTGATGCTTATCGCCGCGATCCTTGGCGATGCGGTGAACTACACTATAGGTCGTTTGTTTGGCGAGCGGTTGTTCAGTAACCCGGACTCGAAGATCTTCCGTCGCAGCTATCTCGATAAAACCCATGCGTTTTATGAGAAACACGGCGGTAAAACGATTATTCTTGCGCGCTTTGTGCCTATCGTCAGGACCTTTGCCCCCTTTGTTGCGGGAATGGGTCATATGTCGTACCGTCACTTCGCGCTGTATAACGTCACTGGCGCGCTGTTATGGGTGCTCAGCTTTACCTACGCAGGCTATTTCTTCGGTACCATTCCTATGATTCAGGAAAATCTCAAGCTCCTGATTGTAGGGATTATTGTGGTCTCCATTCTGCCGGGCGTGATCGAAATTATTCGTCACCGGCGCGCGGCGGCAAAACAAGCGAAATAAAAGCACAACTGCGGTTCGACCACTTTTTTATCCAAAGTTTCGGGCTGTTATGTTTTAATGTGCAACATTCATGGTCTGTCGGGGGCAAAAATGGCATTATGCGCCCCTTACAGCAAACCTGGTTCAGGCAGAAAGGTTATCAATGAGCTGGATTGAACGAATTAAAAGTAACATCACCCCAACCCGCAAAGCGAGTATTCCTGAAGGGGTGTGGACCAAATGTGACAGCTGTGGCCAGGTCCTGTACCGCGCCGAGCTGGAGCGTAATCTGGAAGTTTGTCCTAAGTGCGATCATCACATGCGTATGTCGGCGCGTAACCGCCTGCATAGCCTGCTGGATGAAGGTTCTCTGGTTGAACTGGGCAGCGAGCTTGAGCCGAAAGATGTGCTGAAGTTCCGCGACTCCAAAAAATACAAAGACCGTCTGGCCTCTGCGCAGAAAGAGACCGGCGAGAAAGACGCCCTGGTCGTGATGAAAGGCACCCTGCACGAGATGCCGGTTGTGGCGGCAGCGTTTGAGTTCTCCTTCATGGGCGGCTCAATGGGTTCCGTGGTTGGCGCGCGCTTCGTGCGTGCGGTAGAGCAGGCGCTGGAAGACAACTGTCCGCTGATCTGCTTCTCCGCCTCCGGTGGTGCCCGTATGCAGGAAGCGCTGATGTCGCTGATGCAGATGGCAAAAACCTCCGCCGCGCTGGCGAAAATGCAGGAACGCGGTCTGCCGTACATCTCCGTACTGACCGACCCGACCATGGGCGGCGTATCGGCGAGCTTCGCGATGCTGGGCGACCTGAACGTTGCTGAACCGAAAGCGTTGATCGGCTTTGCCGGCCCGCGCGTTATCGAGCAAACGGTACGTGAGAAACTGCCGCCGGGCTTCCAGCGCAGTGAATTCCTTATCGAGAAAGGCGCTATCGACATGATCGTTCGCCGCCCGGAGATGCGCCTGAAATTGGCCAGCATCCTGGCGAAGCTGATGAATCTGCCGTCGCCGAGCCCGGATGAACCGCGCGAAGGCGTGGTAGTACCGGATCAGGAACCCGAGGCCTGATAACTCAAAAGGGCAGGGCCAGTGGCGCTGCCCTTTTGCTTTCTAACCGTAACTGAAAAGCGCGCAACATGGAAAATATCACTCTTCCCCAAGCCACGTCGCCTCTGGCCGCGTGGCTTTCTTATCTGGAAAACCTGCACAGTAAAGCCATCGACATGGGACTTGAGCGCGTCAGCCAGGTAGCGGCGCGCCTTGATGTTCTGAAACCGGCTCCTTTTGTTTTTACCGTCGCGGGCACCAACGGCAAAGGCACCACCTGCCGCACGCTGGAATCCATGCTGATGGCGGCAGGCTATAAAGTGGGCGTCTACAGCTCGCCGCATCTGGTGCGCTATACCGAGCGCGTGCGGGTGCAGAACGCAGAGTTAGCCGAATCGGCGCATACTGCCGCGTTCGCAGAAATTGAAGCCGCGCGCGGTGATATCTCGCTGACCTATTTTGAATATGGCACGCTGTCGGCGCTGTGGCTGTTTAAGCAGGCGCAGCTGGACGTGGTGATCCTCGAAGTCGGGTTAGGTGGGCGTCTGGACGCCACTAACATTGTGGATCCAGACGTGGCGGTGGTGACCAGCATCGCGCTGGATCATACCGACTGGCTGGGGCCAGATCGGGAAAGCATTGGCCGTGAAAAAGCCGGTATATTCCGGGCCGGTAAACCGGCCATTGTCGGTGAACCCGATATGCCGCACACCATCGCTGACGTGGCGCAGGAGAAGGGCGCCCTGTTGCAGCGTCGGGACGTCGACTGGCGCTACAGCGTGACAGAAAGTGGCTGGCGCTTTGAAGACGCCAAAGGCGCGCTGGAGAACCTGCCGTTGCCGCAGGTGCCGCAGCCGAACGCCGCCACTGCGCTGGCCGCACTGCGCGCCAGCGGTCTGACTGTTAACGAGCAGGCTATTCGCGACGGCATTCAGCAGGCGATTCTGGCCGGACGTTTCCAGATCGTCAGCGAATCACCGCGTCTGATTCTGGATGTCGCCCATAACCCCCATGCGGCTGCCTATCTCGCCGGACGTCTCAAATCATTGCCAAAAACCGGGCGCGTGCTGGCGGTTATCGGTATGCTTCATGATAAAGATATTGGCGGCACGCTGGCCTGCATGGAGAGTGTGGTCGATAGCTGGTATTGTGCACCTCTTGAAGGTCCGCGTGGGGCTACGGCCGAACAGCTGATGCAACACCTCGGCCAGGGCCAGACCTTTGCCAGCGTGGAACTGGCGTGGCGCGCGGCAATGGCGGACGCCAGACCAGAAGATACCGTGCTGGTGTGTGGATCTTTCCACACGGTGGCACATGTCATGGACGTAATGGATGCGGGGAGAACCGGTGGCAAGTAAGTTTCAGAACCGTTTAGCAGGCACCATTGTGCTGGTGGCGCTGGGGGTCATTATTCTCCCGGGGCTGCTTGATGGACAGAAAAAACATTATCAGGATGAGTTTGCGGCGATCCCGCTGGTGCCGAAACCTGGCGACCGGGATGAGCCGGATATGCTGCCAGCGGCGACACAGGCGTTACCTGCTCAGCCGCCGGAAGGCGCGGCTGAAGAGGTGCAGGCGGGCGATGCCGCGGCACCATCCTTAGATCCGTCGCGTCTGGCGTCCGGTAACAATAACGAACTGGATCCCGTTCCGGCGCCGGTCGAGCAATATGCGCCAAAGCCGGTGCAAAAACCGAAACCGGTTGAGAAGCCGCAGCCAAAACCTCAGCGCGATAACACCAGCCAGCAGCTGGCGGCGGCGACGGAAACCCCACCGGCCAAACCGGCGGCAGAAGAGAAACCGGCGCCAACCGGTAAAGCCTATGTCGTGCAGCTCGGCGCATTGAAAAATGCCGACAAGGTTAACGAGGTGGTGGCTAAACTCCGTGGCGCGGGGTACCGCGTTTACACTTCACCTACGACGCCGGTACAGGGTAAAATCACCCGTATTCTCGTCGGCCCTGATGCATCTAAAGATAAGCTGAAAGGGTCGCTTGGAGAGCTGAACCAACTCTCCGGCCTGAGCGGCGTGGTGATGAACTACAACGTTAATTAATGTAGTTTTTTTCCCCTCCCACTGCTGCTTTTCTTTAAAGGAGAGTGCCGGAGGAGTGGAGGGCAGGCGTCCGAAGAGACGCAACGGCCAGTGGCGTTGATTATTTTTTCAGCGCCTTTTTTATTTACGCGTGGGAAGGAAATCCCTACGCAAACGTTTTCTTTTTCTGTTAGAATTCGCCCCGAACTGGATGACAGGGCGTTTAATCGTGGGACGTATATGGTCTGGATTGATTACGCCATCATTGCGGTGATAGGTTTTTCCTGTCTGGTTAGCCTGATCCGTGGCTTTGTTCGTGAAGCGTTATCGCTGGTAACCTGGGGCTGTGCCTTCTTTGTTGCCAGTCATTACTACACTTACCTGTCTGTCTGGTTCACGGGCTTTGAAGATGAACTGGTTCGAAATGGGATTGCCATCGCGGTGCTGTTTATCGCGACGCTGATTGTCGGCGCCATTGTTAACTACGTGATTGGCCAACTGGTTGAAAAAACCGGTTTGTCAGGAACGGACAGGGTGCTCGGGATCTGTTTCGGTGCATTGCGAGGCGTGTTGATTGTCGCCGCGATACTGTTCTTCCTTGATACCTTTACCGGGTTCTCAAAAAGTGAAGACTGGCAGAAATCGCAGCTGATCCCGCAGTTCAGCTTCATCATCAGATGGTTCTTCGACTATCTGCAAAGCTCGTCGAGTTTTTTGCCCAGGGCATAAACCCTGAGATGTGGCTTAACGAGGAAATGACGAATGTGCGGTATTGTCGGTATCGCCGGTTTCATGCCGGTAAACCAGTCTATTTATGACGCATTATCGGTGCTTCAGCACCGTGGGCAGGATGCCGCGGGTATCATCACCATTGATGCACACAACTGCTTCCGTTTACGTAAGGCTAACGGCCTGGTAAACGATGTGTTTGAAGCCCGCCATATGCAGCGTCTGCAGGGTAATATGGGTATTGGTCACGTTCGTTACCCTACCGCAGGCAGTTCCAGCGCCTCTGAAGCGCAGCCTTTCTACGTTAACTCTCCGTATGGCATCACGCTTGCCCACAACGGCAACCTGACCAATGCCCACGAGCTGCGTAAAAAGCTGTTTGAAGAGAAGCGTCGCCACATTAACACCACTTCAGATTCTGAAATTCTGCTTAACGTCTTTGCCAGCGAACTGGATAACTTCCGTCACTATCCGCTGGAAGCCGACAACATTTTTGCTGCCGTGGCGGCCACTAACCGTCTGATTCGCGGTGCCTATGCCTGCGTAGCGATGATTATCGGCCACGGTATGGTCGCGTTCCGCGATCCGAACGGTATTCGCCCGCTGGTGCTGGGTAAACGCGATATTGGCGATGGCCGTACCGAGTATATGGTTGCCTCCGAAAGCGTGGCGCTGGATACCCTGGGCTTTGAGTTCCTGCGTGACGTTGCCCCGGGCGAAGCGGTCTATATTACTGAAAAAGGCCAGCTGTTCACCCGCCAGTGCGCGGAAAACCCGGTCAGCAACCCGTGCCTGTTCGAGTACGTCTACTTTGCCCGTCCAGACTCCTTCATCGACAAAATCTCCGTCTACAGCGCCCGTGTGAACATGGGAACCAAGCTCGGTGAGAAGATTGCTCGCGAGTGGGAAGATCTGGATATCGACGTGGTTATCCCTATCCCGGAAACCTCCTGCGATATCGCGCTGGAGATGGCGCGTATCCTGGGTAAACCGTATCGTCAGGGCTTTGTGAAAAACCGCTACGTTGGCCGCACCTTTATTATGCCAGGCCAGCATCTGCGCAGGAAATCAGTGCGCCGTAAGCTGAATGCCAACCGCGCTGAGTTCCGCGACAAGAACGTTCTGCTGGTGGATGACTCCATCGTGCGTGGCACCACTTCAGAGCAGATTATCGAGATGGCCCGTGAAGCGGGTGCGAAGAAGGTCTATCTGGCTTCTGCGGCACCGGAAATTCGCTTCCCGAACGTGTACGGCATTGACATGCCGACCGCTAACGAGCTGATTGCTCACGGTCGCGAAGTGGATGAGATCCGCCAGATCATCGGTGCCGATGGCCTGATTTTCCAGGATCTCAACGATCTGATCGACGCGGTGCGCGCCGAGAACCCGGATATCCAGCAGTTTGAGTGTTCGGTGTTTAACGGCATCTACGTTACTAAAGACGTGGACCAGCAGTATCTCGACTACCTCGACTCTCTGCGTAACGACGATGCGAAAGCCGTGCAGATGGCAAACGATCTCGAAAGCTTAGAGATGCACAACGAAGGTTAATCGTCATTACAGGCGAGGGCGTCTGCCCTCGCTTGCAACTCCCGCCAAAATCCTGCACAGTCAGCCCAGTTACAGTAAGGGCGATAATCATGAAACGATTGATAGTAGGGATCTCAGGGGCCAGCGGCGCGATTTACGGTGTCCGTTTGCTTCAGGTATTACGCGACGTCGCAGACGTTGAAACCCATCTGGTGATGAGCCAGGCCGCGCGTCAGACTCTCTCTCTCGAAACCGACTATTCCCTGCGTGACGTTCAGGCATTGGCCGACGTGGTGCATGATGCGCGCGATATCGCCGCCAGCATCTCCTCCGGCTCGTTTAAGACCGCAGGCATGGTGATCCTGCCTTGTTCCATTAAAACCCTCTCCGGCATCGTCAACAGCTACACCGATACCCTGGTGACCCGCGCCGCTGACGTGGTGCTGAAAGAGCGCCGCCCGCTGGTACTCTGCGTACGCGAAACCCCGCTCCATCTGGGCCATCTGCGGCTGATGACTCAGGCGGCCGAACTGGGCGCGGTGATCATGCCGCCGGTCCCGGCGTTTTATCACCGTCCGCAAAGTCTGGATGAGGTCATAAATCAAACGGTGAACCGGGTGATTGACCAGTTCGACATTGAACTGCCGGACGATCTCTTTACCCGCTGGCAGGGCGTCTGACGGGAAAGATGACCTGCCGTGGGGCAGGTCAGCGCAACGTGCCCTGTTTCAGGGCAATTCTGCAACCGCGATCATATCCTCAACATTTAATTCCTTTTTTCCTTTCTTCCCACTGCGGTTCGTTTGGCAGACCTGCTATCTTTCACCATTAAGGCAATCTTGCAACCTTTCGTTAACAAATTTAACGCCGTAGTTTTGCGCCAGACGCAATCTGGCATAAGACCTGCAAGAGATCGCCTGCAACAACACACAACATCATCTATTACATAATAAAATCACGACACTTGAGGGTAATGTATGAAGAAGACGGTTCTGGCTCTGTCTTTGCTGGTGGGATTAAGCGCAGCGGCAAGCAGCTATGCGGCGCTCCCACAGACCGTACGTATCGGTACTGACGCGACCTATGCGCCGTTCTCATCGAAAGATGCGAAGGGCGACTTTGTTGGGTTTGATATCGACCTGGGGAATGAGATGTGCAAACGCATGTCCGTGAAATGCACCTGGGTGGGCAGTGACTTTGATGCGCTGATCCCATCGCTGAAAGCCAAGAAAATCGACGCGATTATCTCTTCGCTCTCTATCACTGAGAAACGCCAGCAGGAGATCGCTTTCTCTGAAAAACTGTACGCAGCCGACTCACGCCTGATTGCGGCGAAAGGCTCCCCTGTTCAGCCCACCATCGATTCCCTGAAAGGTAAGCACGTTGGCGTCCTGCAAGGCTCCACGCAGGAAGGCTTTGCCAATGCCAACTGGCGTGAAAAGGGCGTTGATGTCGTGGCTTACCAGAACCAGGATCTGATCTATTCCGACCTGGCCGCAGGGCGTCTGGATGCCGCTTTCCAGGATGAAGTCGCAGCAAGCGAAGGCTTCCTGAAACAACCGGCAGGGAAAGAGTTTGCTTTTGCTGGCCCGTCGGTTAAAGACAAAAAGTACTTTGGTGACGGTACCGGGATCGGCCTGCGTAAAGACGATACCGAGCTGAAAGCGGCCTTTGATAAAGCCTTTACCGAACTGCGTAAAGACGGCACCTACGACAAACTGGCGAAGAAATACTTCGACTTCAATGTCTACGGCGACTAACCGTTACTGACGGGTGCGCACCATAATGGCTCACCGTTATGGTGCGTAGCGGCAATTGCGAACCATCGCGGTGCAACCACTGTGCCGGGCTGGTTATAAAGTGAATAGTTAAGCACTCGCAATGCACTTTTTCGCGCGTGCGGGGCATAATCTTTTGCCTTGCCGCGGCGATTAATGGCACATTAAGAGCAGCCCGTCGGCGTTAAAATCCCGTAAGAAGACAGTCTGTTGAGGATAGATATGAAAAAACTGGTGTTGTCACTTTCTCTGGCTCTGGCCTTTTCCAGCGCCACTGCGGCGTTCGCAGCAATTCCGCAAAAAGTTCGTATTGGTACTGACCCGACTTATGCCCCCTTTGAATCGAAGAATGCGCAGGGTGAACTGGTAGGATTTGATATCGATTTGGCGAAAGAGCTGTGCAAACGTATCAAAACAGAGTGTACCTTCGTTGAAAACCCACTGGATGCGCTGATCCCTTCGTTGAAAGCGAAAAAAATCGACGCCATTATGTCGTCTCTCTCCATCACCGAAAAACGCCAGCAGGAGATTGCCTTCACCGATAAGCTTTATGCAGCGGATTCCCGTCTGGTGGTGGCAAATTCTTCTGATATCCAGCCAACCCTGGAATCGCTGAAAGGTAAGCGCGTGGGCGTGCTGCAGGGCACTACCCAGGAGACTTTCGGTAACGAACACTGGGCACCGAAAGGGATTGAAATCGTCTCTTATCAGGGCCAGGAAAATATTTATGCTGACCTGACCGCGGGCCGTATCGATGCCGCCTTCCAGGACGAAGTCGCTGCCAGCGAAGGCTTCCTGAAGCAGCCGGTAGGGAAAGATTACAAGTTCGGCGGTCCGTCTATTAAGGACGAGAAACTCTTCGGCGTAGGTACCGGCATGGGGCTGCGTAAAGAGGACAACGAACTGCGCGAAGCGCTGAACAAAGCCTTTGCCGAGATGCGTGCGGACGGTACTTACGAAAAACTGGCGAAGAAATACTTCGACTTTGATGTCTACGGTGGCTAAACCCCCCACTCAATAACGTGCGGCCCCTCCTGTTACGGGAGGGGAAAAGACACGGCGTCACCACTCACGACACGACAGGGCAGGCGGTATGCTGTACGGATTTTCTGGCGTAATTTTACAAGGCGCACTCGTCACCCTTGAACTGGCTCTCAGTTCGGTGGTGCTGGCGGTGTTAATAGGCCTGGTGGGCGCGGGCGCGAAGCTTTCGACCAATCGGGCACTGGTTCTGCTGTTTGAAGGCTATACCACCCTGATCCGTGGTGTGCCTGACCTGGTGCTGATGCTGCTGATTTTCTACGGTCTGCAAATCGCTCTCAACGGCATTACGGATGCCATCGGTATGGCGCAGATTGATATCGATCCTATGGTGGCCGGTATCATTACCCTGGGCTTTATCTACGGGGCCTACTTTACTGAAACCTTCCGCGGAGCCTATCTCGCAGTGCCGAAAGGGCATATCGAAGCGGCCACTGCATTCGGTTTTACCTCCTCTCAAACCTTCCGCCGTATTATGTTTCCGGCCATGATGCGCTTTGCGCTGCCGGGCATCGGCAACAACTGGCAGGTTATCCTCAAGGCAACGGCGCTGGTCTCGTTACTGGGGCTGGAAGATGTGGTGAAAGCCACGCAGCTCGCGGGCAAAAGCACCTGGGAACCGTTCTACTTCGCCATCGTGTGCGGGCTGATTTATCTGGTGTTTACCACCGTTTCCAATGGTGTGCTGCTGCTGCTCGAGCGTCGCTACTCCGTGGGTGTGAAGAGGGCTGACCTGTGATCGAGATTATTCAGGAATACTGGAAATCACTGCTGTGGACCGACGGATACCGCTTTACCGGTGTGGCGATCACCCTCTGGCTGCTGATTGCGTCTGTGGTGATGGGTGGCATTCTGGCGATATTCCTTGCCATTGGCCGCGTGTCGAATAACAAATACATTCGCTTCCCTATCTGGCTGTTTACCTACATTTTCCGCGGTACGCCGCTCTATGTGCAGCTGCTGGTCTTCTACTCCGGGATGTATACCCTGGAGATCGTGAAGGGCACAGAGATGCTGAACGCGTTCTTCCGTAGCGGGCTGAACTGTACCGTGCTGGCATTGACGCTGAATACCTGTGCCTACACCACCGAAATCTTCGCCGGGGCGATTCGTTCCGTTCCCTATGGCGAGATTGAGGCGGCGCGGGCCTACGGTTTTTCCTCTGTGAAGCTCTACCGCTGCATTATTCTGCCGTCGGCGCTGCGCATTGCGCTGCCTGCCTACAGCAACGAAGTGATTTTAATGCTGCACTCCACCGCGCTGGCGTTTACCGCCACCGTACCGGATCTGCTGAAGATTGCCCGTGACATTAACTCGGCAACCTATCAGCCGTTTACTGCCTTCGGGATCGCGGCTGTGCTCTATTTAATCATTTCTTACGTCCTGATTAGCCTGTTCCGCAAAGCGGAAAAACGCTGGTTGCAGCACATAAAACCTTCTTCGACGCACTGAGAATTAAGATGGCTGAGAACAAATTAAACGTTATCGATTTGCACAAACGCTACGGCGAACATGAAGTGCTGAAAGGGGTGTCGCTGCAGGCAAATGCGGGCGATGTGATCAGTATTATCGGCTCATCAGGGTCGGGTAAAAGTACCTTCCTGCGCTGCATCAACTTCCTCGAAAAACCGAGTGCCGGCAAGATTGTGGTCAGCGGCGAGAACATTAATCTGGTGCAGGACAAAGATGGTCAGCTGAAGGTGGCGGATAAACACCAGCTGCGGATGTTGCGTACCCGCCTGACGATGGTGTTCCAGCACTTCAACCTCTGGAGCCATATGACGGTGCTGGAGAACGTGATGGAAGCGCCGGTGCAGGTGCTGGGCTTAAGCAAGCAGGAAGCCCGCGCCCGTGCGGAAAAATACCTGGCGAAGGTGGGCATCGACGCGCGTCAGCAGATTAAATACCCGGTGCATCTGTCCGGTGGTCAGCAGCAGCGTGTCTCTATCGCCCGTGCGCTGGCGATGGAGCCGGAAGTGCTGCTGTTCGACGAACCGACCTCGGCGCTCGATCCTGAACTGGTGGGTGAAGTGCTGCGTATTATGCAGCAGCTGGCCGAAGAGGGAAAAACGATGGTGGTGGTAACTCACGAGATGGGCTTCGCCCGTAACGTCTCCAACCACGTGATTTTCCTGCATCAGGGCATAATCGAAGAGCAGGGGCACCCGGATGAGGTGCTGGCGAATCCGAAGAGCCCACGTCTGCAGCAGTTCCTGAAAGGATCCTTGAAGTAGATGAGATGTCCGCCCCCTTCCTGTGGGAGAGGGCATCAGGCCGCACGACCGCTGTTAACGCCCGGTGGCGCTACGCTTACCGGGCATACGGTTTTGGCAGGTCGGGTAAACGCAGTCCCGCCCTGCATTCAGGCCACATCACTCTCCAGCCGGTACACCCAGTCGTCGTAGCGCACACCGTTAATCTCATACGCCTTTTCCAGTATCTGGGTGCGCACAAATCCTGCTTTTTCTAATACCCGGACCGAACCGCCGTTATCCGCCAGCACGTACGCATTAACCGCATTTACCCCCACCCGAATAAACGCATATTCACAGACGGCGCGCAGCGCCTCGCTGGCAATCCCCCGGCCCTGTGCGGCGGGGATCACCGTATAACCAATATCGGCTTCTTCAGGATACGTATTGCTAATTTGCAGCCCAATATCCCCCAGCGGGGTGTCATCATCGTGAGTGCGAATAACAAAGGTATGCGGAGCAGTCAGGCGGATGGCAAACAGGCGTCGGGTCTCTTTTTCCGGCGCGATAGCGGCCATATAGCGCATGATCTCAGGCGATTCGCGTAGCGTACGGAAAAAGGGCCAGTCAGATGGCTCAAAGGGGGAAAGTGTTAGCCTGGAAGTGGTGATCGTTGCCATTGTTACGCCTGAACCTGAGATCGGGCATAACAATGTAGCACAGCCGATCGGGCAGATTTAACCTACCACATCTCCCAGGGCCTCTTCTAAATCGTACCACCTGAAGGCAAACCCGGCGGCCTCAAGGCGCTTCGGTAGCGCGCGCTGACCGCCCAGCACCAGCACTGAGGATTCTCCCATCAGCATGCGGACAGCGGTGGCCGGTGCGCGAATGACAGCAGGGCGATGCACTGCATGCCCCAGAGCATGGGCGAACTGCTCGTTACGAACCGGGTAAGGGGAGACCATATTGAACGGGCCGCGCAGATCGTTATCCAGCAGCCAGAGAATGCCGTTTACCATATCATCAATATGGATCCACGCCAGATACTGACGGCCAGTGCCGATCGGCCCGCCCAGTCCCAGCTTAAATACCGGCAGCATCTTCGCCAGAATCCCGCCTTTCGGCGCCAGCACCACGCCAGTGCGGAGCAGGCAGACGCGAGTATGATCGCTCTGTGCCCCGCAGGCGATCTGCTCCCAGCGGGCACACAGTTTATGGGTAAATTCGTTGTGCGGCGGTTCCTCTTCGGTGACCACCACTTCGCCTAAATCGCCGTAATACCCCGTTGCTGAACCGGAGATGAATACCGAGGGCGGGTTGTCGCTGGCCTTGAACATATCCACCAGTCGTTGGGTAATGTTCCAGCGGCTGTTGCACAGCCGCTGCTTCTGATCTTCAGTCCAGCGTTTGTCGGCGATGGGTTCCCCCGCCAGATTGATGACGGCGTCAAACCCATTAAGATCCTGATGCTCGGTTAGCCCTTTCCAGATAGTGATGCCGGAGCCGAGTGCCTGACGCGCTTTCTCGGGACTGCGTGTCACCACCGTTATCTCATGGCCCAGCGTCTGTAAGCGGGGGATGAGATGCCGGCCAATCAGGCCAGTACCGCCGGTTACCAGGATCTTCATACAACCTCCAGGGTTGCGCCTAGCGTTGCCAGCTTAACGTCATTGAGACGGAGTCGGCATAGCGCAGCGCGTGAAGTTTATCGATTTCTACTTCAGCATAGGTGACCCAGTGATGTTCGCGTGCGATATCCAGCACATCCTGAGTTAATTTTTCCAGCAAAGAGAATCGGTTACTCTCGACGTGCTGAATAATGCTTTTAGTGACGGTGCGATAGTTAAGTGCGTCATTGATATCTTCACTGTCCCGGGCTTTATCGGCCGGGTAGTGGATCACCACATTAACCACGATATCCTGACGGTTAGCGCGCTCCTCCTCTTTGATACCGATATAGGTGCGCAGGCGTAAATTTTTAATACGAATAATCGCGTCGTTCTGGGACATTGCAGGCTTCCTCCGTGTCATTATCGGCACCATAATACATGAGGAAAGCGTTTATATCTGCTGTGCTTTTTGCATGGCGCGTTCGGTTGCCGGTCGGGTACGGATGCGCTCAAACCAGTTATTCACCGCTGGCCACGACGCCAGGTCTACGCGATGGCTTTCTCGGGTATTGACCCACGGCCAGCAGGCGATATCTGCGATGCTGTAATGATCGCCTCCCAGCCACGGTGATTTTTCCAGACGCTTATTCAGAACGTTATAGAGCCGTTGCGTCTCCACCTGGAAACGTTCGATAGCGTAGGGGATCGGCTGCGGCGCAACGTGGTTAAAGTGGGCGTTCTGACCGACCATCGGCCCCAGCCCGCCCACCTGCCAGAAGAGCCACTGTAGGGTGACATGGCGTTCCCGTAATTCACCGCTCAGCAATTTACCGGTTTTTTCCGCCAGATAGAGCAGGATCTCGCCGGACTCAAACAGGCTCAGCGGTGCACCGCCATCGTCAGGATCATGATCGACGATGGCCGGAATTTTATTGTTAGGCGAAATGGCAAGAAATTCAGGGCGGAACTGCTCACCTTTGCTGATATCAACCGGCAGGATGCGGTAATCCAGCTGGGCCTCCTCCATAAAAAGCGTGATTTTATGCCCGTTGGGGGTCGGGGCGTAGTAAAGGTCAATCATCGCAACTCCTGTCATAACGATTATCGCGGCATAGGATCGAGTATAGGCGGTGATGATAAATCGTGAGTTTTCATCAAGTGACAGCCGGAGCAGGAGGTTATATTTTGGATATCAACCATCACCCGAAGCGTTACGAGGACCTTATGAGCCAACCTGCAATTACCTTGTGGTCAGATGCCGATTATTACTCCCCTTATGTCATGAGCGTGTATGTCGCGCTGGCCGAGAAAGGTTTGCCCTTTACCCTGAAAACCGTTGACCTCAGCCGGGGTGAAAACCGCCAGCCGCATTGGCGGGGCTATGCCCTGACCCGTCGCGTGCCGGTGCTGGAGAATGACGGCTTTGAACTGAGCGAATCTTCTGCCATCACTGAATATCTGGAGGAGCATTTTGCGCCGCCGGAGTGGGAGCGGATCTACCCCCTGGACCTGCAAAAACGCGCCCGTGCGCGGCAAATTCAGGCGTGGCTGCGCAGCGATTTGGTGCCGATCCGCGAGGAGCGCTCTACCGACGTAGTATTTGGTGGAGTGAAAAAACCGGCCCTGAGTGAAACCGCACAGCGGGCAGCCAACCAGCTTTATGATATCGCCGCTTCCCTGCTTGCCCACGGCCAGCAAAACCTGTTCGGCGAGTGGTGTATCGCAGATGCGGATTTGGCTCTGATGCTCAACCGTCTGGTGCTCAATGGTGATGACGTGCCGCAGCAGCTGGTGGATTACGCTAACTTCCAGTGGCAGCGGGCTTCCATACAGCGCTACGTGGCGTTGTCGGCGAAGCGGGCGGGCTGATATTCCGGTATGATGGGGCAGCATTTCGACATAAGGAAACTCTGATGAAGTTGATGTTTGCCTCGGACATCCACGGCTCGCTGCCGGCGACCGAACGGGTGCTTTCGCTGTTCAACCAGAGCGGGGCGCAATGGCTGGTGATCCTCGGAGATGTGCTGAACCATGGCCCACGCAATCCGCTGCCCGAAGGCTATGCGCCTGCTGAGGTCGCTGGGCGGCTCAACGCTTACGCGTCGCGGATTATCGCCGTTCGCGGCAACTGCGACAGCGAAGTTGACCAGATGCTGCTGAACTTTCCCATTACCGCGCCCTGGCAGCAAATCCTGCTGGAGAATAGCCGCCTGTTTGTTACCCACGGTCATCTTTTTGGCCCGGAGAATCTGCCCACGCTGAATGCTGGCGATGTGCTGGTTTACGGCCATACTCATATTCCGGTCGCCGGGAAACAGGGCGACCTTATACATTTCAATCCTGGCTCGGTCAGCCTGCCCAAAGGCGGCTTTCCCCCCAGCTACGGCATGCTGGAAGGAAACCATTTGTGCGTTATGACGCTGAATGACGGCCAGGTTATTGCGCAGTCAGAGATTAATCCGTAATTTACTCCTCAACAGTAAAACGCGCCGCGAGAGCGCTTTAAAGAGAAGGTTTCCGATGGTGGAGCACAGTCATTTGGCAAGTACGGAATGGGTGGATATTGTCAACGAAGACAATGAGGTAATTGCACAGGCGAGCCGCGAGCAGATGCGGGCGCAGCGTCTGCGTCATCGCGCGACCTATATCGTGGTGCATGATGGGATGGGCAATATTCTGGTTCAGCGCCGTACCGAAACGAAAGACTTCATGCCCGGGATGCTTGATGCTACCGCCGGTGGCGTGGTGCAGGCCGATGAACAGTTACTCGATTCCGCCCGCCGCGAAGCGGAAGAGGAGCTGGGGATTGCTGGCGTACCGTTCGCCGAACATGGGCAGTTCTATTTCGAAGATGACCACTGCCGCGTCTGGGGAGGCCTTTTCAGCTGCGTCTCCCACGGCCCGTTTGCGCTGCAGGAAGAAGAGGTGAGTGAAGTCTGCTGGATGACCCCGGCTGAAATCACCGCCCGTTGTGATGACTTCACCCCCGATTCGCTGAAAGCGCTGGCCCTGTGGATGAGCCGCAACGCCAGCAACGAGCCGGTTAAGCACGAAGAAGCGTAATCGCGACCATAAAAAAAGGCGACCATCAGGTCGCCTTTTTGCGTTTAGATACTGCTTACTGCTGGGAAGACTGGATCGCGGTCAGGGCGATGGTGTAGACGATATCGTCTACCAGCGCGCCACGAGACAGGTCGTTCACCGGCTTGCGCATACCCTGCAGCATCGGCCCGATGGAGATCAGGTCGGCTGAACGCTGTACCGCTTTATAGGTGGTGTTACCGGTGTTCAGATCCGGGAAGATGAACACGGTAGCACGACCCGCAACTGGCGAGTTAGGCGCTTTGGATTTCGCTACGTCAGCCATAACCGCGGCGTCATACTGCAGCGGGCCATCGATAACCAGATCCGGGCGTTTTTCCTGTGCAATACGGGTCGCTTCACGCACTTTCTCAACGTCGCTACCTGCACCAGAAGTACCGGTGGAGTAGGAGAGCATTGCAACGCGCGGTTCGATACCGAAGGCAATCGCGGAGTCCGCAGACTGGATGGCGATCTCGGCCAGCTGTTCAGCGGTCGGATCCGGGTTGATCGCGCAGTCACCGTACACGTATACCTGTTCCGGCAGCAGCATGAAGAACACAGAAGAGACCAGCGAGCTGCCTGGGGCTGTTTTGATCAGCTGCAGCGGTGGACGGATGGTGTTCGCAGTCGTGTGAACAGCACCGGAAACCAGACCATCAACTTCGTCCTGCTCCAGCATCAGCGTACCGAGCACCACGTTGTCTTCCAGCTGTTCGCGGGCAACGGCTTCAGTCATGCCCTTGCTCTTACGCAGCTCGACCAGACGGGCAACGTAGCTTTCGCGCACCACTTCCGGGTCAACGATTTCAATACCAGAACCCAGCTCAACGCCCTGAGAGGCGGCAACACGGGTGATCTCATCCGGGTTACCCAGCAGCACACAGGTCGCGATACCGCGCTCGGCACAGATGGCAGCCGCTTTAACGGTACGCGGTTCGTCGCCTTCTGGCAGAACAACACGTTTGCCCGCTTTACGCGCCAGCTCGGTGAGCTGATAACGGAAGGCTGGTGGAGAGAGGCGACGGCTGCGCTCGGAGGTAGCAGTCAGGGATTCAATCCAGTCAGCATTGATGCAACCGGCAACGTATTCCTGCACTTTCTCGATGCGCTGATGGTCATCAACCGGCACTTCCAGGTTGAAGCTCTGCAGGCTCAGAGAGGTCTGCCAGGTGTTGGTGTTAACCATGAAGACCGGCAGGCCGGTAGCAAAGGCGCGTTCGCACAGCTTGCTGACGCGTGGGTCCATTTCATAGGCACCGGTCAGCAGGATCGCACCGATTTCCACGCCGTTCATCGCCGCGAGGCAGGCTGCAACCAGCACGTCAGGACGGTCTGCGGAGGTCACCAGCAGGGAACCTGCACGGAAGTGCTCCAGCATGTGCGGAATGCTACGCGCACAGAAGGTCACGGACTTCACGCGACGGGTGTTGATATCGCCTTCGTTAACGATGGTCGCGTTCAGGTGGCGCGCCATGTCGATCGCACGGGTCGCGATCAGGTCGAAGCTCCAGGTCACCGCGCCCAGCACTGGCAGAGAACTGTATTCCTGCAGCTTAGCGGGATCGATTTTCACGATCTGCGCTTTGGACGAGTCGTCGAAAATTTCAGACAGGTCAGGGCGGGTACGGCCTTGCTCATCCACCGGGGCGTTCAGTTTGTTCACGATCACGCCGGTGATGTTGCTGTTTTTCGCGCCGCCGAAGCTGCTGCGGGTCAGCTCAATACGCTCTTTCAGCTGTTCCGGGGTATCAGTTCCCTGGGACATTACGAACACGATTTCTGCGTTCAGCGTTTTGGCAATTTCGAAGTTCAGGGACTGGGCAAACTGATGCTTGCGCGTCGGAACCAGACCTTCAACCAGCACGACTTCCGCATCCTGTGCGTTAGCGTGATAGTTAGCGATGATCTCTTCCATCAGCACGTCTTTCTGGTTGCTGGAAAGCAGAGACTCAACGTGGCTCATCTTCAGCGGTTCAGCGGCGGGCAGATTAGAGTTCGCACGAACGATAGTGGTGGTCTGGTCTGGCGCATCGCCACCAGCACGTGGTTGAGCGATAGGCTTGAACACGCTCAGGCGAACGCCTTTACGTTCCATCGCACGGATCACACCGAGGCTGACGCTGGTCAGGCCTACGCTGGTTCCGGTCGGGATCAGCATAATAGTACGGGACACGATTTATCCTCTTTCGTTACCGCCGAAAACGGGCGGGCTACAAAACAGCACCGCCAGCATTGCTGGCGGTGTGGAATCAGGCAGTCAGACGGCTCGCGTCTTGCGCGATGACCAGCTCTTCATTGGTTGGGATAACCATTGCCAGAGTGGTGCCTTCTTTGTTGATGAAGCCAGACTTACCAAAGCGCGCAGCCAGGTTACGGTCATGGTCAACTTCAAAGCCCAGCACGCCCAGTTTGCCCAGGGACAGCTCGCGCACCATTGCCGCGTTCTCACCGATACCACCGGTGAAGACCACGCCGTCCAGACGACCGTCCATCAGCGCAGTGTAAGAACCGATGTATTTCGCCAGACGGTGGCAGTAAACGTCCATTGCACGTTTAGCGTCTTCTTTCTCTGCGTAGTTGTCTTCAACGTAACGGCAGTCGCTGGTGACTTCGGTCAGACCCAGCAGGCCAGACTCTTTGGTCAGCATTTTGTTGATATCTTCAACGCTCATGCCCAGGGTATCGTGCAGGTGGAAGATGATCGCCGGGTCGATATCACCGGAGCGAGTACCCATCACCAGACCTTCCAGCGGGGTCAGACCCATAGAGGTATCAACGCATTTGCCGTTACGGATAGCAGAAACGGAACCGCCATTGCCCAGGTGGCAAGTGATGATGTTCACTTCTTCTACCGGCTTGTTCAGCATTTTCGCGGCTTCTTGCGTCACGTAGAAGTGGCTGGTGCCGTGCGCGCCATAGCGGCGAACGCCGTGCTCTTTATACAGTTTGTACGGCAGGGCGTAGAGGTAAGACTCTTCCGGCATGGTCTGGTGGAACGCGGTATCAAACACGGCCACGTTTTTGTCTTTCAGATGCGGGAAGGCTTTCAGCGCTTCAGTGATACCGATCAGGTGAGCCGGGTTATGCAGCGGTGCAAAAGAAGCGGAGTCTTTAATGCCCTGAATAACAGAGTCATCGATGATCACAGACTTGGTGTACTTCTCGCCACCATGAACGATACGGTGACCGATAGCGGTCAGCTGAGCGGACAGTTCTGGTTTTTGTGCCAGAATAGTGTTAACGATAAAGTTCAGCGCTTCGCTGTGAGCGGCGCCTGCACCTAAAGCCGCTTCCTGTTTGCTGCCGTCCATTTTCCACTTAAGACGTGCTTCAGGAAGATGGAAACATTCGGCCAAACCAGAAAGGTACTCTTCACCGTTGATCGCATCGATGATAGCGAATTTAAGTGAGGAGCTACCGCAGTTCAGAACCAGTACTAACTTACTCGACATGGAAGTACCTATTATTGATACGTGGCTAAAAAAACGTCAGTGAGTCAAGGATCGTAGCGCAAGATATCGCTGACATTTATGATTAACATCATGCCCGAAGTACATTTTGGCATGACGAAAAGAATACATATGATTTTATGCCATTTTGCGCATTTTTCCGGCAATGGCATAATGTGCGATAATTTGACGAGTGAACATTCCTCGTCTAAGGCCTTTGCAGGCCGGCACAGGATACCCGATACTGGGTAGCCCTGACAAAAGTTTTTGAACGTTGTCATGACCAGTTGTGGTTTTGCACGAATATTTTAATTTTTATATGTGAAGTTGAGGTAAGCCATGTCGACACCTGTGAACCCTTCCGTGAGCTTTTTTAGCCTGTTTCGCCGGGGACAGCATTACTCTAAGACGTGGCCACTGGAAAAGCGCCTCGCGCCCGTCTTTATTGAAAACCGGGTGATTCGCGCCACCCGCCACGCTATCCGGCTGATGCCGCCCATCGCGGTCTTCACCCTGTGCTGGCAGATTGCGCTGGGTGGGCAACTTGGCCCAGCGGTAGCTACCGCCCTGTTTGCCCTGAGCCTGCCGATGCAGGGATTGTGGTGGTTGGGCAAGCGTTCGGTCACCCCGTTGCCACCATCGGTGTTGTCCTGGTTCTATGAAGTGCGCGGTAAGTTGCAGGATGCCGGTCAGGCGCTGGCGCCGGTCGAGGGTAAACCCGACTATCAGGCGCTGGCAGATACCCTGAAGCGGGCATTTAAGCAACTTGATAAAACATTCCTCGATGACTTGTGATTGATCATCGAAACGATGAATAAAAGAAGGCACAGTAACCCAACGTTACCGTGTCTTTTTTTTACGCTGCCATGTGCAACAGGAGTCGAAGATGGAAATGACCCACGCTCAACGTCTGATTTTGTCTAATCAGTACAAAATGATGACAATGCTTGATCCCGACAACGCAGAGCGCTATCGCCGCTTGCAGACTATCGTCGAACGTGGTTTCGGTTTACAGATGCGCGAGCTGGATCGCGAGTTTGGCGAACTTAAGGAAGAGACCTGTCGTACCGTTATTGACATCATGGAGATGTATCACGCCCTGCATGTTTCATGGACCAACCTGAAGGATGCACAGACCATTGACGAGCGTCGTGTTACCTTCCTGGGCTATGATGCGGCCACTGAATCCCGTTACCTGAGCTATGTTCGCTTTATGGTCAATGTGGAAGGGCGCTATACCCATTTCGATGCCGGTACTCATGGCTTTAATGCCCAGACCCCAATGTGGGACAAATACCAACGTATGCTCAGCGTGTGGCATGCCTGCCCGCGTCAGTACCATCTGAGCAGCAATGAGATTCAACAAATTATTAACGCCTGACGGAGGTTGATGTGCAGTGTAAAGGTTTTCTGTTTGATCTGGACGGTACGCTGGTAGATTCGTTACCGGTGGTGGAGCGCTCCTGGTGTCGCTGGGCCGACAGGCATGGCATCGACCATCAGGCGGTGCTGAATTTTATCCATGGCAAACAGGCCATAACCTCTTTACGGCACTTTCTCCAGGGAAGAAGCGAAGCAGATATCCAGGCGGAGTTTACCTGGCTTGAGCAGGTTGAGGCCACCGATACTGACGGCATCACCGCCTTGCCGGGAGCGCTTGAACTGCTCCAGCATCTGAATGAAGCGGAGATCCCGTGGGCTATCGTCACTTCCGGCTCTGTTCCTGTGGCCCATGCGCGGCATAAAGCGGCAGGGTTGCCAGTACCAGAAGTGTTTATCACCGCCGAACAGGTGACGCGCGGCAAGCCGGAACCCGATGCCTTTTTACTCGGCGCGAAGCGTCTGGGGCTGGCACCGGAAGAGTGCGTGGTGGTGGAAGATGCCGCCGCTGGCGTGCTGGCGGGCCTTAACGCAGGCTGTCACGTCATCGCTGTGAAGGTTCCCGCCGATTCGCCACGACTGGACGAAGCGGACCTGGTACTCACCACGCTGGAGGCCGTAGACGTCACCCGCTCTGCCGACGGGAATGTAACAGTCTCCCGAAAAATGTAATCCCATGATATAGCCCCACATTGTTGGGGCTTTTTTATGGCACTATCGGCCTCACTCTCTTCTGACAAGGACCTGTTTTGAACGGTGAACTAATTTGGGTCTTAAGCCTGCTCCTTATCGCGATTATTCTTTTTGCGACGGGCAAAGTCCGTATGGATGCCGTGGCTCTGCTGGTGATCGTAGCCTTTGTCCTCAGCGGCACCTTAACCCTCCCGGAAGCCTTTTCAGGCTTTAGCGATCCCAACGTTATTTTGATTGCCGCCCTGTTTATCATCGGTGATGGACTGGTACGTACCGGCGTGGCCACCAGCATGGGCTCCTGGCTGGTGAGCGTGGCGGGCAACAGCGAAACCAAAATGTTGGTCTTTTTGATGCTGACCGTCGCCGGTCTGGGCGCGTTTATGAGTTCCACCGGGGTCGTGGCCATCTTTATTCCGGTGGTGCTGAGCGTCTCTATGCGCATGCAGATCTCGCCATCGCGCCTGATGATGCCCCTCAGCTTCGCCGGGCTTATCAGCGGCATGATGACGCTGGTGGCCACGCCGCCGAACCTGGTGGTCAACAGCGAACTGCTGCGTGAAGGGCTGGAGGGCTTCAGCTTCTTTAGCGTGACGCCGCTGGGGCTGGTGATCCTCGTATTGGGCATTATCTATATGCTGCTGACCCGTTTTGCCCTCAAGAGCGACAAGCAGGATAAACCCCGCGACGGCTGGAAGCACCGCACCTTCCGCGATCTGATTAAAGAGTATCGCCTGACCGGACGCGCCCGCCGTCTGGCGATCCGCCCCGGCTCGCCGCTGATTGGTCAACGCCTGGATGATTTGAAACTCCGTGAACGTTACGGGGCTAACGTCATCGGGGTAGAGCGCTGGCGTCGTTTTCGCCGTGTCATTGTGAACGTTAATGGTGTATCGGAGTTTCGCGCCCGGGACGTGTTGCTGATTGATATGTCTTCGGCAGAGGTCGATCTCCGCGAGTTTTGTAGCGAACAGTTGCTGGAGCCGATGGTGCTGCGCGGGGAGTACTTCTCCGATCAGGCGCTGGACGTGGGGATGGCGGAGGTATCGCTGATCCCCGAGTCGGAACTGCTCGGCAAAACCGTCCGCGAAATAGGTTTCCGCACCCGTTATGGTCTGAACGTGGTGGGGTTAAAACGCGATGGCGTGGCGATGGACGGCTCGGTGGTGGATGAACCTCTTGAATTGGGGGATATCTTCCTTGTAGTGGGCAACTGGAAGCTGATCACCCAACTGGGCCAGAGAGGCCGGGACTTTGTGGTGATGAACTTACCCGTTGAGGTGAGCGATGCGTCTCCCGCCCACAGCCAGGCGCCGCATGCCATTTTCTGTCTGGTGCTGATGGTCGCGCTGATGTTGACCGACGAAATCCCGAACCCGATCGCGGCCATTATTGCCTGTCTGCTGATGGGGAAATTCCGCTGCATCGACGCTGAAAGCGCTTACAAAGCGATCCACTGGCCGAGCATCATTCTGATTGTCGGCATGATGCCTTTCGCGCTGGCGTTGCAAAAAACCGGTGGTGTCGATTTGGTGGTGAAGGGATTGATGGAGCTGGGGGGCGGTTATGGCCCTTACATGATGTTGATGTGCCTGTTTATCATGTGCGCCACCATCGGGTTGTTTATCTCTAATACCGCGACTGCGGTATTGATGGCACCTATAGCGTTGGCAATGGCGAAATCGATGGGGGTATCGCCTTATCCGTTCGCGATGATGGTGGCGATGGCCGCCTCAGCCGCCTTTATGACCCCGGTCTCTTCACCGGTTAATACGCTGGTGCTTGGGCCAGGCAAATACACCTTTAGTGACTTCGTGAAACTCGGCGTACCTTTTACCATCCTGGTGATGGTGGTGTGCGTCGTGATGATCCCGATGCTGTTTCCGTTCTGACAATTCGCCGGGTAAGGCTGCGCCTTACCCGGCAAAACATTATAAAGGTGAATCCTGACTGATCTCATCCAGGGACAGCTGGAAGCTCGGAACGAAGACCTCCATAAAGTAGTCCATCTCCTCGCTGCGACGCGCTTCCAGGGTCTTTTCCAGCCGGGTTTTTGCCAGTAAAAACTCGTGGTTCCCGGCAGACAGCTCTTCCAGACATTTCAGGTAGGCGCAGAGCGCGTCAGCCTGCTTCACAATCGACCGCTCCTCTTCGCTATAGCTCTGCTCATCAACCAGCGGTTCAAAGATATCCCGCAGCTCATCCGGCACCATATCGACCAGTTTCTGCTGGGCGATTTTCTCAATCGCTTTGTACTCCTGGGCGATTTGCGAATTAAAGTACTTCACCGGGGTCGGCAGATCGCCCGTCAGCACCTCGGAGGCATCATGGTACATGGCCAGCAGGGCGATACGTTCGGCATTCACCTGACCATTGAACTTGCGGTTCTTGATGGCCGCCAGCGCGTGGGCAACCATAGCGACCTGCAGGCTGTGTTCGGAGACGTTTTCGGTGCGCACATTACGCATCAGCGGCCAGCGGTTGATCAGTTTCAGGCGGGAAAGATGGGCGAAAAAATGACTCTGACTCATAAGTTACCTTTGGTCTTGCACAGCGACAGATTTCATTGTGAGGGGAGGGGCGGTGAGATGCAAATCGGGCTGCCAGTGGCAGCCCGAGGGTTATGTTTACTGATGGTATCCGCCGAGGAAACGCCCGAAGCGGCTGATGGCCATCTCCAGCTCATCCTCACGCGGTAGCGTAACGATACGCACATGGTCCGGCCACGGCCAGTTAAACGCCGTCCCCTGAACCAGTAATACTTTCTCCTGCAACAGGAAGTCGAGCACCATCTTCTGGTCGTCAAAGATGTTAAAGCGTTTGATGTCGATTTTCGGGAACATATAGAGCGCGCCGTTTGGCTTCACGCAGGAGACGCCCGGAATATCGTTAATCAGCTCCCACGCGCGTTGACGCTGCTCATACAAACGCCCGCCAGGCACGATAAATTCACTGATACTCTGATAGCCGCCCAGTGCCGTCTGGATAGCGTGCTGTGCCGGTACGTTGGCGCACAGGCGCATGGAGGCCAGCATTTCCAGACCTTCGATATAGCCTTTGGCGTGTTTTTTCGGCCCGTTCAGCACCATCCAGCCCTGACGGAAACCGGCGACGCGGTAGGTTTTCGACAGGCCGTTAAAGGTGACGGTTAACAGATCCGGTGCCAGCGCGGCAATAGAATGGTGCTGCGCCGCGTCGTAGAGAATTTTGTCGTAGATCTCGTCTGCGAAGATGATCAGGTTATGCTGGCGGGCCAGCTCAACAATCTCCAGCAGCAGCTCTTTAGAGTAAACGGCACCGGTCGGGTTGTTCGGGTTAATGATGACGATCCCGCGGGTGCGCGGCGTAATTTTGGCGCGAATATCATCCAGATCCGGGAACCAGTCAGCGGACTCATCACACAGGTAGTGCACAGCTTTACCGCTGGAGAGCGATACCGCCGCCGTCCAGAGCGGGTAATCCGGAGCCGGAACAAGCATTTCGTCACCGCTGTTCAGCAGGGCCTGCATCGCCTGGACGATCAGTTCCGAAACACCGTTACCGATATAGATATCTTCTACGGTCACATCGCGCATGCCCTGCGCCTGATAGTGCTGCATGATGGCTTTACGCGCTGAGTAGAGACCTTTGGAGTCGCTGTAGCCTTGCGCTGTCGGCAGGTTGCGGATCACATCAACCAGAATTTCATCCGGTGCATCAAAACCAAATGGCGCCGGGTTGCCTATATTGAGCTTAAGTACTTTATTACCTTCTTCTTCGAGACGTTTTGCCTCTTTAAGAACCGGGCCACGAATGTCGTAACAAACGTTATCTAACTTGCTGGATTTTTCGATGGGTGACATGAATCTTTAACCTTTTCGCTGTGATTGCGACTTCCTGCCGTGGAAGCCAGCACGAAACAATGTACTCCTCGCTTGGCCAATTTTGAAGCGTCGGCAGAAGAAGATTTTGTTCATCTCTCAGAAGCGATATCGACATTTTTAACTGTTTTTGAAGTAATGATGTATTTTATAATCCACATTTTTATTGCTATTTGGTTATTTATTTTGGTTGTTGCATATTAAAATGGATTTTACGCTGCAAAAAAGACGATTATTGAGAGGTTCAGGGCAGCAGTGCTACAGTTTCCTTAAGCAACATTTCGTAAAAGCTGAATGAAATGCACTAGCATTTACTTCACGGCGTCTTTATATAAAGGTTGCCCATGTGAAATTAATGTTAAGCATTATTAATCATTAAGTCCTGGGCGAATTATTAGTTATTTCCAAATAAAGACAAAATCACAACTTTCGTTAATATAAATAAAATTAGTTTAGCGAGTTATCAACCAGGTTAAATCACTGGAAGCGCAATAAGGCTTATAAATAAAAAGGTTTTAGGGTAAGATGTCACCAGGTTTAGCGAGTAAAGATAACAGGCCACAGCAGGTCTTGTTGGCTGAACCTTTGAAAGTTTGTTGTAATTGTTTGAATTATCTCTGCCTTGAGAAGTTAAGTAACACCATTGCTGCTTAACCTCTACTGCGATAAAGTTGACGTCGGAAAGGCATTGTCTTTAACGGAATTTACATCAACCGACAAACTTCTATTTATCTCAATCGTTTTTGAGAATAAAAATATCGTCAGATAAGTTGTTTCTGACCACTGATATACCCAGCACAATTACATTACGCAGGCACTCTGCCAGACCGGGACGTCAGAGGATTTTTTTCAGAAGGAACTGTATTACTTTTACGCACACAGCTTAAACCCGGGGCAGCTCCGTACGAGCAACCTGTAAGTGAAAAGATATGATTAATGCAAATCGTCCGATACTGAATCTCGACCTCGATCTGCTGAGAACCTTTGTGGCGGTCGCCGATCTGAACACCTTTGCTGCTGCCGCGGCCGCAGTTTGCCGCACGCAATCTGCGGTCAGCCAACAAATGCAACGCCTGGAGCAACTGGTGGGTAAAGAGCTTTTTGCCCGTCATGGTCGCAATAAGCTGTTAACGGAACACGGTATTCAGCTGCTGGGTTATGCCAGAAAAATCTTACGTTTCAACGATGAAGCGTGTACATCTTTAATGTTTAGTAATCTGCAGGGCGTCTTAACCTTAGGCGCATCTGATGAGTCGGCCGATACCATTCTGCCGTTCCTGCTCAACCGAATCAGTTCGGTTTATCCGAAGCTTGCGCTGGACGTCAGAGTTAAACGCAATGCCTTTATGGTTGATATGTTGCAGGAGCAGGAGGTCGATCTGGTGGTGACAACCCACCGCACCGGCCAGTTTGAGAGTCTGACGCTGCGGACTTCGCCAACCCACTGGTACTGTGCCGCGGAGTTTTCTCTGCAGCGCGGCGAGCCCGTTCCTCTGGTGCTGCTGGACGATCCTAGTCCGTTCCGCGACATCGTGCTGGCAACGCTCAATGCTGCCAACGTGCCATGGCGACTCGCCTATGTGGCCTCCACCTTGCCTGCGGTTCGCGCAGCGGTGAAAGCGGGGCTGGGCGTCACAGCACGTCCGGTTGAGATGATGAGCCCGGATTTACGGGTGCTAGGCAAAGCGGATGGGCTGCCTGCGCTGCCGGATACGGAGTATATGCTGTGCCACAACCCGCTCAGCAAAAACGAACTGGCGCAGACTATTTTCAATGCCATGGAAAATTACGATAACCCCTGGCAGTACAATAATGTTACTCCGGAAGGGGGGGATGACTCCCTGGTGATTGAGCGCGATTTCGAGTAAACGAACTTCTCATGCTTTGTTAACATTTTGTTCCCGTAAAAAGAACCACTCAGGCTGATAACCCGCAGAGTGGTTCTTTTTTTGCATCTGCTTCCGTACACATTAGCGTTATCATTTGACAATTGTCTTCTTTATCAAATTGATAATTGTCGATGGCGCCCTGCCTGAACCGCTCACCCGCTTCTCTCCAAAGTCAATGGGCATGTTAAAAAAGCAGCTAAGATGTTGCTGTTTTTTTGATTGAATTAACAAAAGCGTGTCACAGATCAAGAAAATACTCCTCTTTGGGGGGAGGAATCGGTAGCAAATCCTGTCAAAATAGGCAGGTAATCTTTGTGTTAGATCACTACGGACACGATTCAACACCCCAACGCCGGAACGCGCCTCACACGTTTTGAGGGTAAAGGGCATTAAATGTTAATGAAGTTCGAACAATGTAATCTAATGTGAAGAAACTTTTGTTAAAGTTGACAAAAGGTTATAGAAAGGAGTAAAAAACCACATCATTTTGCTGTCTATGTCTCATTTTTCGACAGTTAGTGTAAGGTTATTTGTTCCTCCCCATGAATCGATGTGATGCCCATCTGCCAGAAAGAGCAGGATTTTAGGTATCACTTTTGATGAGTAAGCAATGAGTATGTCAACATCCACAGAAGTCATCGCTCATCACTGGGCATTCGCAATCTTTCTTATCGTAGCCATTGGCCTGTGCTGCCTGATGCTTGTCGGCGGCTGGTTCCTCGGCGGTCGCGCCCGGGCAAGGCACAAAAACACGCCATTTGAATCGGGTATCGATTCGGTAGGTACTGCGCGTTTACGTTTGTCCGCCAAGTTCTATCTGGTGGCCATGTTCTTCGTCATTTTTGACGTGGAAGCGCTTTACCTGTTCGCATGGTCAACCTCCATTCGTGAGAGTGGTTGGGTCGGCTTTGTCGAGGCCGCAATTTTCATTTTAGTGTTACTGGCCGGTCTGGTTTATCTGGTGCGTATTGGCGCGCTGGACTGGACACCTGCGCGTTCACGCCGTGAACGTATCAACCCGGAAAACAGTATCTCTAATCGTCAGCAGTAACAGCGAGGCAATAAGATGGATTATACGCTCACCCGCATAGATCCTAACGGTGAGAATGACCGTTACCCCCTGCAAAAACAGGAGATCGTAACCGACCCCCTGGAGCAAGAAGTCAATAAAAGCGTGTACATGGGCAAGCTCGAAAATGCCATGCACGATATGGTCAACTGGGGTCGTAAAAACTCCATCTGGCCTTACAACTTTGGCCTTTCTTGCTGCTACGTTGAAATGGTGACGTCATTCACTGCGGTGCATGACGTTGCGCGTTTTGGTGCAGAAGTACTCCGTGCCTCTCCGCGTCAGGCTGACCTGATGGTGGTGGCAGGAACCTGTTTTACCAAAATGGCGCCGGTCATTCAGCGTCTGTACGACCAGATGCTCGAGCCAAAATGGGTTATCTCCATGGGTGCTTGTGCAAACTCTGGCGGTATGTACGACATTTATTCTGTCGTGCAAGGCGTAGATAAGTTCATCCCGGTGGACGTTTACATCCCGGGCTGCCCACCGCGTCCAGAAGCCTATATGCAGGCGCTGATGCTGTTGCAGGAGTCGATTGGCAAAGAACGCCGTCCGCTCTCCTGGGTCGTGGGCGACCAGGGTGTATACCGCGCTAACATGCAGTCCGAGCGCGAGCGTAAACGCGGCGAACGTATTGCAGTGACCAATCTGCGTACACCAGACGAAATTTAATTTGCGCCTGTGGGCATGGAGATAACCTTCGCATATCACTATTCAAATAGCGCGAAGCCACGCCCGACAGTCACCACGGACCTTTTGCAATGGTGAACACTATGACCGACTTAACCGCGCAAGACGCCGCCTGGCAAACACGGGATCATCTGGATGACCCGGTCATTGGCGAACTGCGCAACCGTTTTGGGCCGGATGCCTTTACTGTTCAGGCCACCCGCACCGGGGTACCCGTTGTTTGGGTGAAGCGTGAACAGTTACTGGAAGTGGTTGATTTCCTCAAGAAACTGCCTAAACCGTACGTTATGCTGTTTGACTTACACGGCATGGACGAACGTCTGCGTACTCACCGCCAGGGTTTACCCGCGGCGGATTTTTCCGTTTTCTACCACCTGATCTCAATAGACCGCAACACGGATATCATGCTCAAGGTGGCATTGTCTGAAAACGACATGCATCTGCCGACCCTCACAAAACTTTTCCCGAACGCCAACTGGTATGAGCGTGAAACCTGGGAAATGTTCGGCATGACCTTCGACGGCCACCCGCACCTGACGCGCATCATGATGCCGCCAACCTGGACGGGTCACCCGCTGCGTAAAGACTATCCGGCGCGCGCCACCGAATTCGACCCGTTTGAGCTGACCAAAGCCAAACAGGATCTGGAGATGGAAGCGCTGACTTTCAAGCCGGAAGACTGGGGCATGAAGCGCGGTACCGACAATGAGGACTTCATGTTCCTCAACCTCGGTCCAAACCACCCGTCTGCGCACGGTGCATTCCGTATTATTCTTCAGCTTGATGGCGAAGAGATTGTCGACTGCGTGCCTGATATCGGTTACCACCACCGTGGTGCTGAGAAGATGGGCGAGCGTCAATCCTGGCACAGCTACATTCCGTATACCGACCGTATCGAGTACCTCGGCGGCTGCGTAAACGAAATGCCTTACGTGCTGGCCGTTGAGAAACTGGCAGGGATCACCACCCCGGATCGCGTTAACGTGATTCGCGTGATGCTGTCAGAACTGTTCCGTATTAACAGCCACCTGCTGTACATCTCCACGTTCATTCAGGACGTCGGCGCAATGACCCCGGTCTTCTTCGCCTTTACCGATCGTCAGAAAATCTACGATCTGGTAGAAGCGATTACCGGTTTCCGTATGCACCCGGCCTGGTTCCGTATCGGCGGTGTAGCACACGATCTGCCGCGCGGCTGGGATCGTCTGCTGCGTGAATTCCTCGACTGGATGCCGAAACGTCTGGCGTCGTATGAGAAAGCCGCACTGCGTAACACCATTCTGATTGGTCGTTCGAAGGGCGTTGCTGCCTACGGCGCGAAAGAGGCGCTGGAGTGGGGGACAACGGGTGCAGGTCTGCGTGCCACCGGTATTGATTTCGACGTGCGTAAAGCCCGTCCTTACTCTGGCTACGAGAACTTCGACTTTGAAGTCCCGGTGGGCGGCGGTGTTTCCGACTGCTACACCCGTGTGATGCTGAAAGTGGAAGAGCTGCGCCAGAGCCTGCGCATTCTTGAGCAGTGCCTCAACAACATGCCGGAAGGCCCGTTCAAGGCGGATCACCCGCTGACCACGCCGCCACCGAAAGAGCGCACGCTGCAGCATATCGAAACCCTGATCACGCACTTCCTGCAGGTTTCCTGGGGTCCGGTCATGCCGGCGCAAGAATCCTTCCAGATGATCGAAGCGACCAAGGGTATCAACAGTTACTACCTGACCAGCGACGGCAGCACCATGAGCTACCGTACCCGTGTGCGTACGCCAAGCTTCGCGCACCTGCAGCAGATCCCGGCCGCCATTCGCGGCAGTCTGGTCTCCGACCTGATTGTGTATCTGGGTAGTATCGATTTTGTTATGTCAGATGTGGACCGCTAATTATGCACGAGAATCAACAACCACAAACCGAGGCTTTTGAGCTGAGTGAAGCAGAGCGTGCCGCCATTGAGCACGAGATGCACCACTACGAAGACCCGCGTGCGGCGTCCATTGAAGCGCTGAAAATCGTACAGAAACAGCGTGGTTGGGTGCCGGATGGCGCGATCTATGAGATCGCAAAAGTACTGGGGATCCCGGCAAGCGACGTAGAAGGCGTAGCCACCTTCTATAGCCAGATCTTCCGCCAGCCAGTTGGCCGCCATGTGATCCGCTATTGTGACAGCGTTGTTTGTCACATCACCGGTTATCAGGGCATTCAGGCCGCTATCGAGAAAAAACTCGATATCAAGCCGGGGCAGACCACATTTGATGGTCGCTTTACGCTGCTGCCAACCTGCTGCCTGGGTAACTGCGACAAGGGGCCGACCATGATGATTGATGAGGATACTCACAGCCATCTGACGCCGGAAGCCATTCCTGACCTGCTGGAGCAGTACAAATGAAAACTGTAATTCGTACTGCTGAGACTCATCCGCTGACCTGGCGTCTGCGCGATGACAAACAGCCGGTATGGCTTGAAGAATACCAAAGCAAAAACGGTTACGCCGGGGCGCGCAAAGCCCTGGGCGGTATGGCGCCTGATGAGATCGTCAATGCAGTAAAAGACGCTGGCCTGAAAGGGCGCGGCGGCGCAGGCTTTTCCACCGGTCTGAAGTGGAGCCTGATGCCGAAAGACGAATCCATGAACATCCGTTACCTGCTGTGTAACGCCGATGAGATGGAGCCAGGGACTTATAAAGACCGTCTGCTGATGGAGCAGCTGCCACACCTGCTGGTGGAAGGCATGCTGATCTCCGCGTTCGCACTGAAAGCCTACCGCGGCTACATCTTCCTGCGCGGTGAGTACATCGAAGCGGCAGAGAACCTGCGTCGCGCGATCGCTGAAGCCACCGAAGCGGGCCTGCTGGGCAAAAACATTCTCGGCACCGGTTTTGACTTTGAGCTGTTCGTGCACACTGGGGCAGGGCGTTATATCTGTGGTGAAGAGACCGCGCTGATTAACTCCCTTGAAGGCCGCCGTGCTAACCCACGTTCCAAGCCACCGTTCCCGGCAAGCTCCGGCGTGTGGGGTAAACCGACCTGTGTAAACAACGTTGAAACCCTGTGCAACGTCCCGGCTATCCTTGCTAATGGCGTGGAGTGGTATCAGGGCATCTCTTCAAGTAAAGATGCCGGTACCAAGCTGATGGGCTTCTCCGGTCGCGTGAAGAATCCGGGCGTCTGGGAACTGCCGTTTGGCACCACCGCACGTGAAATTCTTGAAGACTACGCCGGCGGCATGCGTGATGGCCTGAAATTTAAAGCCTGGCAGCCAGGTGGGGCAGGAACAGACTTCCTGACCGAAGCCCACCTTGACCTGCCGATGGAATTCGAAAGCATTGGTAAAGCAGGCAGCCGTCTGGGTACGGCGCTGGCGATGGCCGTCGACCACGAGATCGGCATGGTATCGCTGGTGCGTAACCTGGAAGAGTTCTTCGCCCGTGAGTCCTGCGGCTGGTGTACCCCGTGCCGTGATGGTCTGCCGTGGAGCGTTAAGATCCTGCGTGCTATCGAGCGTGGCGAAGGCCAGCCTGGTGATATCGAGACACTTGAGCAACTGTGTCGATTCCTGGGTCCAGGTAAAACCTTCTGTGCGCATGCGCCAGGTGCGGTTGAACCCCTGCAGAGCGCGATTAAATATTTCCGCGACGAATTCGAAGCAGGCATCAAGCAGCCGTTCAGCAATACCCATTCAATCAATGGTATTCAGCCGAACCTGCTGAAAGCGCGCTGGTAATTCCCCCTCAAGCCGGCTCTCTCCCTCAAGGGAGAGGGAGAAAACCGGGCTATATCCTCTCCTTCAGGGAGAGGGGTAGGGTGAGGGTGATAAGAAGAATTTTGATTAACGCTCGGTTTATACCGAGCCAACTGGAAGCATGCTAATGGCTACGATTCATGTAGACGGCAAAGAATACGAGGTCAATGGCGCGGACAACCTGCTGGAAGCTTGTCTGTCCCTCGGCCTTGATATTCCGTATTTTTGCTGGCATCCGGCGCTGGGGAGCGTCGGTGCTTGCCGCCAGTGTGCGGTGAAGCAATATCAAAACGCGGAAGACACGCGTGGTCGCCTGGTGATGTCCTGTATGACGCCAGCCGCCGAAGGTACCTTTATTTCTATCGACGACGCGGAAGCCAAACAGTTCCGCGAAAGCGTGGTGGAGTGGTTGATGACCAACCACCCGCACGATTGTCCGGTGTGTGAAGAGGGCGGTAACTGCCACCTTCAGGATATGACCGTGATGACCGGGCACAGCTTCCGTCGTTACCGTTTCACCAAACGTACCCACCGCAACCAGGATCTGGGGCCGTTCATCTCTCACGAAATGAACCGCTGCATCGCCTGCTACCGCTGCGTGCGTTACTACAAAGACTACGCAGACGGCGAAGATCTGGGCGTGTATGGCGCACATGACAACGTCTACTTTGGTCGCCCGGAAGACGGCGTACTGGAGAGCGAATTCTCCGGTAACCTGGTCGAAATCTGTCCGACCGGCGTCTTCACGGATAAAACGCACTCCGAGCGTTACAACCGTAAGTGGGACATGCAGTTTGCACCAAGCATCTGCCAGCAGTGCTCCCTCGGCTGTAACACCAGCCCGGGTGAACGTTACGGCGAACTGCGTCGTATCGAAAACCGCTACAACGGTACCGTTAACCACTACTTCCTCTGCGACCGTGGTCGTTTCGGCTATGGCTATGTGAACCTGAAAGACCGTCCGCGTCAGCCGGTTCAGCGCCGTGGCGATGACGTGATCACGCTGAACGCCGAACAGGCGATGCAGGGCGCGGCAGATATTCTGCGACAGTCGAAGAAAGTGATCGGTATCGGCTCCCCGCGCGCCAGCATCGAAAGCAACTTCGCGCTGCGTGAACTGGTAGGCGCGGAAAACTTCTACACCGGTATCGCTAAGGGCGAGCAGGAACGTCTGCAACTGGTGCTGAAAGTGCTGCGTGAAGGCGGTATTCATACCCCTGCGCTGCGCGAAATCGAATCTTATGATGCGGTTCTGGTATTGGGTGAAGATTTAACCCAGACCGGTGCGCGCGCTGCCCTGGCGGTTCGTCAGGCGGTGAAGGGTAAAGCACGTGAAATGGCAGCGGCTCAGAAAGTGGCTGACTGGCAGATCGCGGCGATCCTCAACATCGGTCAGCGCGCCAAGCATCCGCTGTTTGTCACTAACGTCGATAACACCCGTCTGGACGACATCGCAGCCTGGACCTACCGTGCCCCGGTTGAAGATCAGGCGCGTCTTGGCTTTGCTATCGCTCACGCGCTGGACAACAGCGCCCCGGCCGTTGAAGGTCTGGATCGCGATCTGCAGAACAAGGTTGACGTGATTGTGCAGGCGCTGGCCGGTGCGAAAAAACCACTGATTATTTCCGGTACTAACGCCGGTAGCACAGAGATCATTGAAGCGGCGGCCAACGTGGCTAAAGCCCTGAAAGGTCGCGGTGCTGACGTTGGCGTGACCATGATCGCCCGTGCGGTAAACAGCATCGGTCTGGGCATGATCGGCGGCGGCTCGCTGGAAGAGGCGTTAAGCGAACTGGAATCCGGTGCTGCAGACGCTGTCGTGGTGCTGGAAAACGATCTCCATCGTCATGCTTCTGCTGCCCGCGTGGACGCTGCTCTGTCTAAAGCGCCGCTGGTGATGGTTATCGACCATCAGCGCACGGCGATCATGGACAAAGCGCATCTGGTGCTCTCTGCAGCAAGCTTCGCAGAAAGCGACGGTACCGTTGTGAACAACGAAGGCCGTGCCCAGCGCTTCTTCCAGGTTTATGACCCGGCGTACTACGACAACAGCATTGTGATGCTGGAAAGCTGGCGCTGGCTGCACTCCCTGCACAGCACCGTGCTGAGCCGTGAAGTGGACTGGACCCAGCTCGACCACGTGATCGACGCCGCCGTGGCACAACTGCCGCAGCTGGCTGGCATTAAAGATGCGGCGCCGGAAGCGAGCTTCCGTATTCGCGGCCAGAAACTGGCGCGTGAACCGCACCGCTACAGCGGCCGTACCGCCATGCGCGCCAACATCAGCGTGCACGAACCGCGTCAGCCGCAGGATAAAGACACCATGTTCGCCTTCTCAATGGAAGGGAACAACCAGCCGTCTGCTCCGCGTTCGCAGATCCCGTTCGCATGGGCGCCAGGCTGGAACTCACCACAGGCATGGAACAAGTTCCAGGCTGAAGTGGGCGGTTCTCTGCGTCACGGCGATCCGGGCGTGCGCCTGATTGAAGCCTCCGAAACCGGTCTGGCGTTCTTCTCCACCGTTCCGGCAAGCTTCCAGGCGGAAGAGGGTAACTGGCGTATTGCGCCGTACTACCATCTGTTCGGTAGCGACGAATTGTCTCAGCGTTCCCCGGTCTTCCAGACCCGTATGCCGCAGCCGTACATCAAGCTCAACCCGACAGATGCCGCGAAGCTTGGCGTGAACGCAGGCGCTAACATCAGCTTTAGCTACGAAGGCCAGACAATCAGCCTGCCGCTGATTATCTCTGAAGGTCTGACAGCAGGGCAGGTGGGTCTGCCAATGGGTATGCCTGGCATCGCGCCAGTGCTGGCGGGCGCGCGTCTTGATAACCTGCAGGAGGCAAAAGCATGAGTTGGTTAACGCCTGATCTTATCGACATCCTGCTGAACATCCTGAAAGCGGTTGTTATTCTGCTGGTGGTCGTCACCTGCGGCGCGTTCATGAGCTTCGGTGAGCGTCGTCTGCTCGGTCTGTTCCAGAACCGTTACGGACCGAACCGCGTGGGCTGGGGTGGTTCACTCCAGCTGGTCGCGGACATGATCAAGATGTTCTTTAAAGAGGACTGGGTTCCGCGCTTCTCGGATCGCGTGATCTTTACTCTGGCACCAATGATCGCCTTTACCTCGCTGCTGCTGGCGTTTGCTATCGTTCCGGTTAGCCCGACCTGGGTTGTGGCGGATCTGAACATCGGGATCCTGTTCTTCCTGATGATGGCAGGCCTTGCGGTCTACGCGGTGCTGTTCGCCGGCTGGTCCAGTAACAACAAATACTCCCTGCTGGGTGCGATGCGTGCGTCTGCGCAGACCCTGAGCTACGAAGTGTTCCTGGGTCTTTCCCTGATGGGCGTGGTGGCGCAGGCCGGTTCATTCAACATGACCGACATCGTCAACAACCAGGCCGATATCTGGAACGTGATCCCGCAGTTCTTTGGGTTTGTTACCTTTGCTATCGCGGGCGTGGCGGTGTGTCACCGTCACCCGTTTGACCAGCCAGAAGCCGAACAGGAACTGGCCGACGGTTACCACATTGAATATTCCGGTATGAAGTTCGGTCTGTTCTTCGTGGGCGAGTACATCGGTATCGTCACCATTTCCGCGTTGATGGTAACGCTGTTCTTTGGTGGCTGGCATGGCCCGTTCTTACCGCCGTTCATCTGGTTCGCGCTGAAAACCGCGTTCTTCATGATGATGTTCATTTTGATTCGCGCAGCGTTACCGCGTCCGCGTTATGACCAGGTAATGTCCTTCGGCTGGAAAGTGTGCCTGCCGCTGACGCTCGTCAACTTGTTGGTAACGGCGGCTGTCATTCTCTGGCAGCAGCCATAAGGGGCTTTAGACCATGACCTTGAAAGAATTATTGGTAGGTTTCGGCACCCAGGTACGCAGTATCTGGATGATCGGCCTGCACGCGTTTGCCAAACGCGAAACCCGGATGTACCCGGAAGAGCCGGTATATCTGCCGCCGCGCTACCGTGGCCGTATCGTGCTGACGCGCGATCCAGACGGCTCAGAGCGCTGCGTTGCCTGTAACCTGTGTGCGGTAGCCTGTCCGGTAGGCTGTATCTCTCTGCAAAAAGCCGAGACGGTAGACGGTCGCTGGTACCCGGAGTTCTTCCGCATCAACTTCTCACGCTGCATCTTCTGCGGTCTGTGCGAAGAAGCGTGCCCGACCACGGCGATTCAGTTGACCCCGGACTTCGAGCTGGGCGAATACAAGCGTCAGGACCTGGTGTACGAAAAAGAGGATCTGCTGATTTCCGGTCCGGGCAAATACCCGGAATATAACTTCTACCGGATGGCGGGTATGGCAATCGACGGCAAAGATAAGGGCGAAGCAGAGAACGAAGCCAAGCCTATCGACGTCAAGAGCCTGTTACCGTAAGGAGAGGGGCAATGGAATTCGCTTTTTATATCTGTGGCCTGATCGCCATCCTGGCTACGCTGCGAGTGATTACGCACACCAACCCGGTGCATGCGCTGCTCTATTTAATCATTTCGCTGCTGGCCATTTCCGGGGTGTTCTTTGCGCTGGGCGCACACTTTGCGGGTGCGCTTGAGATCATCGTTTACGCCGGTGCCATTATGGTTCTGTTCGTCTTCGTGGTGATGATGCTGAACCTGGGCGGCTCGGAAATCGAACAGGAACGTCAGTGGCTGAAACCGCAGGTGTGGATTGGTCCGGCAATTCTGTCGGCCATCATGCTGGCGGTGATCGTCTACGCCATTCTGGGTGTCAACGACCAGGGTATCGACGGTACGCCAATCAGCGCCAAAGCAGTGGGTATCACCCTGTTTGGGCCATACGTACTGGCGGTTGAACTGGCCTCGATGCTGCTGCTGGCAGGTCTGGTTGTCGCGTTCCACGTGGGCCGCGAAGAGCGTAGTGGTGAAGTGCTGAGCAACCGCAAGGACGACAGCGCGAAAAGAAAAACGGAGGAACGCGCATGATTCCTTTACAACATGGACTGATCCTCGCAGCGATTTTATTCGTGCTGGGCTTAACCGGTCTGGTTATCCGCCGCAATCTGCTGTTTATGCTGATTGGCCTGGAGATCATGATCAACGCTGCCGCGCTGGCCTTCGTGGTCGCCGGGAGCTACTGGGGCCAGACCGATGGTCAGGTGATGTACATTCTCGCCATCAGCCTTGCGGCTGCCGAAGCGAGTATTGGCCTGGCGCTGTTACTGCAGCTCCACCGTCGCCGCCAGAACCTGAACATCGATTCAGTAAGTGAGTTGCGTGGATGAACATGCTTGCCTTAACCATTATTTTTCCGCTGATTGGCTTCCTGCTGCTGGCATTTTCTCGCGGCCGCTGGTCTGAGAATCTGTCTGCTACCGTTGGCATTGGCTCTATTGGTCTGGCTGCGCTGGTTACAGCGTATGCGGGTATCGACTTCTTCAGTAACGGACGTCAGCCTCACAGCGTGCCGCTGTGGACCTGGATGTCGGTCGGTGATTTCAACATCGGTTTCAACCTGGTGCTGGATGGTCTCTCCCTGACCATGCTCTCCGTGGTGACCGGCGTGGGCTTCCTGATCCACATGTTCGCCTCCTGGTATATGCGCGGTGAAGAGGGTTACTCCCGCTTCTTCGCCTACACCAACCTGTTTATCGCCAGCATGGTCGTTCTGGTGCTGGCCGATAACCTGCTGCTGATGTATCTCGGCTGGGAAGGCGTGGGTCTCTGCTCTTACCTGCTGATCGGTTTCTACTACACCGATCCGAAGAATGGCGCAGCAGCCATGAAAGCGTTCGTCGTGACCCGTGTGGGTGACGTCTTCCTCGCCTTCGCGCTGTTCATTCTCTACAACGAACTGGGCACGCTGAACTTCCGCGAAATGGTGGAGCTGGCGCCAGCGCACTTCGAAGCAGGCAACAACATGCTGTGGTGGGCAACGCTGATGCTGCTGGGTGGTGCTGTGGGTAAATCCGCACAGCTGCCTCTGCAAACATGGCTGGCCGACGCGATGGCGGGTCCAACCCCTGTCTCCGCGCTGATCCACGCCGCGACCATGGTTACCGCCGGTGTTTACCTGATTGCGCGTACCCACGGTCTGTTCCTGATGACCCCGGAAATTCTGCACCTGGTCGGTATCGTCGGTGCAGTGACGCTGGTGCTGGCAGGCTTTGCCGCGCTGGTGCAAACCGACATCAAACGCGTTCTCGCTTACTCCACCATGAGCCAGATTGGCTACATGTTCCTGGCGCTGGGCGTACAGGCGTGGGATGCGGCGATTTTCCATCTGATGACGCACGCGTTCTTTAAAGCGCTGCTGTTCCTCTCGTCTGGTTCGGTGATCCTTGCCTGCCACCACGAGCAGAACATCTTCAAGATGGGCGGTCTGCGCAAATCCATTCCGCTGGTTTACGTCTGCTTCCTGGTAGGTGGCGCGGCGCTGGCGGCACTGCCGCTGATCACCGCGGGCTTCTTCAGTAAGGACGAAATCCTTGCGGGCGCCATGGCAAATGGTCATATCAATCTGATGGTTGCGGGTCTGGTCGGTGCATTCATGACCTCTCTGTATACCTTCCGTATGATTTTCATCGTCTTCCACGGTAAAGAACAAATTCACGCTCACGCAGGGAAGGGGATCACCCACCACCTGCCGCTGATTGTGCTGCTGGTGCTGTCCACCTTCGTTGGCGCGATGATTGTGCCACCGCTGCAGGGCGTACTGCCGGACACCACCGAGCTTGAGCACGGTCGCGTTCTGACGCTTGAAATCACCTCCGGTGTGGTCGCTATCGCGGGCATCCTGATTGCTGCATGGCTGTGGCTGGGCAAACGTACGCTGGTGACTGCCGTTGCCAACAGTGCGCCGGGCCGTCTGCTGGGCACCTGGTGGTACAACGCGTGGGGCTTCGACTGGCTGTACGACATGATCTTCGTGAAACCATTCCTCGGCATTGCGTGGCTGATTAAACGCGATCCGCTGAACTCACTGATGAACACTCCGGCGATCCTCTCCCGCTTTGCAGGTAAAGGCCTGCTGTTCAGCGAGAACGGGTATCTGCGCTGGTATGTGGCGTCCATGAGCATCGGTGCGGTTGTGGTGCTGGCGCTGCTGATGGTGTTGCGTTGATCGTTAAGTGAATTTATTCGAATTCGTTGAAAATCAGGCCCCTGCTGGGGGCCTTAAAAAGGAATGCAAATCGCCATGTTACTACCCTGGCTAATATTAATTCCCTTCATCGGCGGCTTCCTGTGCTGGCAGACCGAACGCTTTGGCGTGAAGATGCCGCGCTGGATTGCGCTGATCACCATGGGATTGACGCTTGCGCTTGGCCTGCAACTCTGGTTGCAGGGCGGCTATTCTCTGACCCAGTCTGCGGGCATTCCGCAGTGGCAGTCTGAATTCATTCTGCCGTGGATCCCGCGCTTCGGTATTACCATTCACCTGGCGATTGATGGTCTGTCGCTGCTGATGGTGGTGCTGACCGGTCTGCTCGGCGTTCTGGCGGTCCTGTGCTCCTGGCGAGAAATCGAAAAATATCAGGGCTTCTTCCACCTGAACCTGATGTGGATCCTGGGCGGCGTTATCGGCGTGTTCCTTGCCATCGACATGTTCCTGTTCTTCTTCTTCTGGGAAATGATGCTGGTGCCGATGTACTTCCTGATCGCGCTGTGGGGCCATAAGGCGTCCGACGGTAAAACGCGTATCACGGCGGCAACCAAGTTCTTCATTTACACCCAGGCGAGTGGTCTGGTGATGTTGATTGCCATCCTGGCGCTGGTGTTCGTGCATTACAACGCGACCGGCGTCTGGACCTTCAACTATCAGGACCTGCTGAAGACCCCGATGTCACACGGTGTTGAATACCTGCTGATGCTGGGCTTCTTTATCGCGTTTGCGGTGAAAATGCCGGTGGTTCCACTGCACGGCTGGCTGCCGGATGCGCACTCCCAGGCACCAACGGCGGGTTCCGTTGACCTGGCGGGCATCTTGCTGAAAACCGCGGCCTACGGTCTGCTGCGTTTCGCTCTGCCGCTGTTCCCGAACGCCTCCGCAGAGTTCGCGCCAATTGCCATGTGGCTCGGCGTGATCGGTATCTTCTACGGCGCGTGGATGGCCTTCACGCAGTACGACATCAAACGTCTGATCGCCTATACCTCCGTTTCCCACATGGGCTTCGTGCTGATTGCTATCTACACCGGCAGCCAGCTGGCGTACCAGGGCGCGGTGATCCAGATGATTGCGCACGGTCTGTCCGCAGCCGGCCTCTTCATCCTGTGCGGCCAGCTTTACGAACGTCTACACACCCGTGACATGCGTCAGATGGGCGGTTTGTGGGGCAAAATGAAATGGCTGCCAGCGATGTCGATGTTCTTCGCTGTTGCCACCCTCGGGATGCCGGGTACCGGTAACTTTGTTGGCGAATTCATGATCCTGTTCGGCAGCTTCAAAGTGGTGCCGATGATCACCGTGATTTCGACCTTCGGTCTGGTGTTCGCTTCGGTTTACTCACTGGCGATGCTGCACCGCGCTTACTTCGGTAAAGCGAAGAGTGAAATCGCTGCCAAAGAGCTGCCGGGGATGTCGCTGCGCGAGCTGTTCATCATCCTGCTGCTGGTCGTACTGCTGGTGCTGCTGGGCTTCTATCCGCAGCCGATTCTGGATACCTCGCACTCCGCGATGGGCAACATCCAGCAGTGGTTTGTTAATTCTGCTTCTACTACAAGGCCGTAAATCGCCATGACAATAACTCCACAACAACTGATTGCGCTGCTACCGCTGCTGATCGTCGGATTGACGGTGGTGGTTGTGATGCTCTCCATTGCGTGGCGACGCAATCACTTCCTGAATGCCACCCTGGCGGTTCTGGGTCTGAACGCTGCGTTAGTCTCCCTCTGGTTTGTTGGCCAGGCGGGTGCGATGGATGTCACTCCGCTGATGCGCGTTGACGGCTTCGCCATGCTGTACACCGGGCTGGTGCTGTTAGCCAGCCTGGCAACCTGTACCTTTGCGTACCCGTGGCTGGAAGGCTACAACGACAACAGAGAAGAGTTTTACCTGCTGGTTCTGATTGCCGCCCTGGGTGGTATTCTGCTGGCGAACGCAAACCATCTGGCGGCGCTGTTCCTCGGTATTGAGCTGATCTCTCTGCCGCTGTTCGGCCTGATTGGTTATGCCTTCCGTCAGAAGCGCTCTCTGGAAGCGAGTATCAAGTATACGATCCTGTCTGCTGCTGCTTCGTCCTTCCTGCTGTTCGGTATTGCGCTGATCTATGCTCAGTCCGGTAACCTCTCCTTCGAAGCGCTTGGCAAGAGCCTCGGCGACGGCATGCTGCATGAGCCGCTGCTGCTGGCAGGTCTGGGCATGATGATTGTAGGCCTCGGCTTTAAACTCTCTCTGGTGCCGTTCCACCTGTGGACGCCAGACGTTTACCAGGGTGCTCCGGCACCGGTCTCCACCTTCCTGGCGACAGCGAGCAAAATCGCTATCTTCGGTGTGGTGATGCGTCTGTTCCTGTACGCACCGGTAGGCGAGAGCGAAGCGGTTCGTGTGGTTCTGGGTATCATTGCCTTCGTCTCCATCATCTTCGGTAACCTGATGGCGCTGAGCCAGACCAATATCAAACGTCTGCTCGGTTACTCCTCCATCTCGCACCTGGGCTATCTGATGGTGGCACTGATTGCGCTGCAGAGCGGCCAGATGTCCATGGAGACCGTAGGTGTCTACCTGGCCGGTTACCTGTTCAGCAGCCTCGGCGCGTTCGGCGTGGTAAGCCTGATGTCCAGCCCGTACCGTGGCCCGGACGCAGATTCACTGTTCTCCTACCGTGGTCTGTTCTGGCACCGTCCGATCCTGTCCGCGGTGATGACCGTGATGATGCTCTCTCTGGCGGGTATCCCGATGACGCTGGGCTTTATCGGTAAGTTCTACGTGCTGGCAGTGGGTGTGCAGGCGGGTCTGTGGTGGCTGACAGCGGGTGTCGTTATCGGCTCCGCGATTGGTCTCTACTACTACCTGCGCGTGGCCGTGAGCCTGTACCTGAGCGCACCTCAGCAGCTCAACCGCGATGCGCCAGGCAACTGGCAGTACAGCGCCGGGGGTATTGTGGTGCTGATCTCGGCCTTGCTGGTACTGATCTTCGGTATCTATCCGCAGCCGCTGATCACCATCGTGCAGCACGCGATGCCGCTGATGTAAGCAAGGTAAAAACAAAAACCCGCCTCGGCGGGTTTTTTTATGGTCTTCTCCCTCTCCTTGTGGGAGAGGGCTGGGGTGAGGGCAACAGCCCGCACTGAACGAAAACCCGCCTCGGCGGGTTTTTTTTATGGTCTTCTCCCTCTCCTTGTGGGAGGGGGCCGGGTGAGGGCAACAGCCCGCACTGAACGAAAACCCACCTCGGCGGGTTTTTTTATGGTCTTCTCCCTCTCCTTGTGGGAGAGGGCTGGGGTGAGGGCACCAGCCCGCACTGAACGAAAAAAACCGCCTCAGCGGGTTTTTTTATGCTTTCTATTTGCTGCCTCTGCCCGTGCAAGCGACGCACTGCCGGGCAAAAAAACGCAAATCAGGCCAACTGCTTACGACTAATCAACGGTCCATCAATCTTCTTCGTCGAGCGCTCCAGCACCTCTTCAATCACCGAAGACAGCTCATTCAGCTCGAACTTCGCCACGTAGCCATCGGCTTTCACCTTGCGGATATGGTCTTCGTTGGCGTTGCCGGAAAGGGAAGAGTGGATCACCACCGGAATGTCCTTCAGGATGGCGTCGGTTTTAATTTTGCGCGTCAGGGTAAAGCCGTCCATCTCCGGCATCTCAAGGTCAGTCAGGACCAGAGCGATCTTATCGGTGATCGGTACGCCTTCTGCCTGCGCCTGCGCTGCCAGCACGCCAATTTTCTCCCACGCCTCTTTGCCGGTGATATGCATCAGCGCCGGGATCGCCATCGCCTGCAGCCCTTTTTCCAGCATCGAACGCGCCACTTTGGAGTCTTCCGCCACAATCGCCACGGCACCCGGCTTAATATTAAATTGGGTGGTTTTCAGGTCGGTCGCGTGCAGGTCATGATTGGCCGGGGTGATGTCATACAGGATCTGCTCAACGTCCAGCACCATCGCCAGATCGTTGGTATCCGTCTTCTCGTCCAGGCAGGCAATACTGGTGATATAGCGTCCGCTGACGGCGGTTTCAGCCGCATGCACCTGCTTCCAGTCCAGTCGCATAATGTTTTCGACCGACTCGACGGCAAAGGCCTGCACGCTGCGGGCATACTCGGTGATCAGCAGAATGTTCAGACCCGTCGCCGGTTTGCAGCCTGCCACGGCGGCCAGGTCGATAACCGGGATCACCTGGTCACGAATATTGACCATCCCCATCAGGGGTGACTTCATGCCCGCCGGTTTGGTGAACGCTGGCATGGGCACAATCTCGCGAAGCTTAAAGACGTTGATGCCAAACAGCTCAGATTTATTTTCGTTCATCGATGTGCCGAGACGGAACAGCAACAGCTCAAAACGGTTCGACAGAGTAAGATTTGCCCTGTCATCAATGTCTTTCTGGAAATTATCCATTCTACCCTCGAGTGAAAAATACCTGCCTGTTAAGGGTTATCGGCAGACCCGGGGAAAAATAGAGCGTTAAACGCGCACCACGGCAAAATCTTCTGCAAGCTGACTGTCGGCAAACAGGTCGCGGCACTCGGTCAGCAGCATGGCGCAGCCCCCGGCGTCATAGCGCGAGCTGACGTGGGTGATCACCAGTTTTTTCACCTGCGCTTCGCGGGCCAGCATGGCGGCCTGACGCGTTGAACTGTGGCCGCGGCTGTTGGCTTTCTCCTCCATCGCCGATTCCAGGGTGGCTTCATGCACCAGCAGATCGACGCCCCTGGCCAGCGCGAGGGCGTTCTCACAGGGGGCGGTATCCCCGAAGATAGCCAGTTTCTTGCCCGGGCGGGGCGGCGAGAGATAGTCTGCGCCATCGATCGTCCGGCCATCGTCCAGCGTGATGCGTTCACCGCGCTTGAGCTGCTGGAACAGGGGGCCGAAAGGAACTCCGGCGGCAATCAGCGCCGCGCCATCCAGGGCGCCGGGTTTATCCTGCTCTTCAATGCGATAGCCGTAACACTCCACGGGATGATTCAGCGCGGCCGCGGTCACGGTCCAGGCATCATCGCTGAAAACCACTCCTGCGCTTATCTCGACAATCTCAAGCGGATAATCGGTCCAGGAGCCACTGATGCGCAGGCTGGTTTCGACAAATTCACGGATCCCGGGCGGGCCGTAAATGGTCAGCGGGTGGAGATTGCCCGCCATCGAGCGACTGCACAGCAGCCCCGGTAGACCAAAAAGGTGATCGCCATGCAGGTGGGTAATGAAAATTTTATCCAGCTTGCCGGGATGGCTGGCGGTCTGGAGCAGCTGGTGCTGCGTGCCTTCGCCACAGTCAAACATCCACAAGCCACCGCGGGTCGGGTGCTGTAAATCCAGCAAAATTGAGGTGACGTTGCGCGTCCGGGTCGGCACGCCAGCAGATGTTCCTAAAAAAAGCAGCTCCATAATGCACTCAGCCTCTGTGCCAGGGACGAAAAGTCATTAGTATAACGGCTACCGACACGATAAGGAGACCCCCATGATCCAGTGGCAAGATCTGCACCATAGCGAGCTGACCGTTCCCGTGCTTTACGCGCTACTCAAGCTTCGCTGCGAAGTCTTTGTAGTGGAACAAACCTGCCCTTACCAGGATATTGATGGCGACGATCTGGTGGGGGAGAACCGGCACATCCTCGGCTGGAAAGATAACCAACTGGTGGCGTATGCGAGGATTCTGAAAAGCGACGACGATTTTTCTCCCGTTGTGATTGGCCGGGTGATTATCAGCCAGCAAGCGCGGGGCGAAAAGCTCGGATATGCGCTGATGGAGCACACCCTGCATTCCTGCGAAAAACAGTGGCCGAACAAAGCGTTATATCTTGGCGCGCAGGCCCATTTGCAGGCGTTTTATGCCCGTTTTGGCTTTGTGCCCGTGACGGATATTTACGATGAAGATGGCATTCCGCATATCGGGATGGCGAAAGAGGCAGAACAAGCGTAGCAGGCAGAATCGGCAAGGATTGTCTATAGTTAGCGAACTGATGCAACTACAAGGAGAAAACTATGTCCTTCCAATCTTCGGAATCGCACGTTGATGATGATCTGACGCTGTTAAGTGAAACGCTGGAAGAAGTCCTTCGTTCTTCAGGCGATCCGGCCGATCAAAAGTACATTGAGCTAAAGGCGCGTGCTGAACAGGCACTGCATGACGTGAAAACGCGCGTAAGCCATGCGTCGGACACTTACTATTATCGGGCGAAAAAAGCGGTCTATCGTGCGGACGATTATGTCCGTGAAAAACCGTGGCAGGGTATCGGAGTAGGCGCCGCCGCCGGTCTGGTGCTCGGTCTGCTGCTCGCCCGCCGTTAATCCTACACGCACGCTTCTCCCTGTCAAATCGTGGGTACTGCTTTTTCCAGCCAGTACCCCGTATAATGTAAGGTCTTTGAGCTGGGAGAAGTTCGCGTGCACTCGATTTCCACCGCGCTGGCAGGCCTTTGCCACCAGTTAGCAGACGATATTCCTGATGTACCTGGCCTGCATCACCTCGATGTTTCCTTTGCGCTCAACGATGCGTTTGACCCGCTCGCCTGGCTGAATGCCCAGCACTGTTTTCCTCAGTTCTACTGGCAGCAGCGTAACGGTGATGAAGAGTACGCCGCGCTGGGGGCCACAAAACACTTCGCCTCTCTCTCTGATGCCCGTCATTTTTTGCACTGTTATCCGCAATGTCCTGACGTTCGGGTGGTGGGGGTTAACGCCTTCGATCCGCACCAGGGCAATCTGTTCCTGCCGCGTCTGCTGTGGCAGCGCAGCGGCGGAACCGCGACGCTGCGGCTGATACTTTGCAGCGCAACCTCGCTGAAAAACGATGCGCAACACGCACACGAATTCTTGCGCTCCCTCAGGGACAGCCAGCCCGTTAAGGCGCTTAACCAGCCGGTGGTGAGCGAAACCCATCGGCCTGAGAAATCCGGCTGGCTGGCGTTAATCACCCGTGCAACCGACGCCATTGCCCGCGGGGAGTTCGATAAAGTAGTGTTGGCCCGGGCAACGGATCTGCATTTCAACCTGCCGGTCAATCCTGTCGCTCTGATAGCCGCCAGCCGTCGGGTGAATTTCCAGTGCTACCACTTTCTGATGCGCCCTGATGCTACCCGGGCCTTTCTCGGTTCGTCGCCGGAACGGCTGTGGCGGCGGCGTGGAACCCTGCTGCGTACCGAGGCGTTGGCCGGTACGGTCGCCAGTCACCCGGATGATGCCCAGGCCGCCCGCATGGGGGACTGGCTGATGCATGACGATAAAAACCAGCGTGAAAATATGCTGGTGGTCGAGGATATCTGTCAGCGCCTGCAACGTGATGGCGGCGTGCTTGACGTGCTGCCGCCGCAAATTATGCGCTTGCGTAAGGTGCAGCATTTACGCCGCTGCATCTGGACTGCATTGCAACAGCCGGACGATGAACAGTGCCTGATGCGGCTGCAACCTACCGCCGCCGTCGCCGGTCTGCCGCGCCAAAATGCGTGGGATTTTATCGCCCGCAATGAACCCTTCGATCGGGAGTGGTATGCCGGGTCCGCTGGCTATCTGTCGTTAGCGCAAAGCGAATTCTGCGTGGCGTTGCGTTCGGCCAGGGTGCAGGAGACCTGCGTGCGCCTGTACGCCGGGGCGGGGATCGTCAGTGGTTCCGACCCTGAACAGGAGTGGCAGGAGATTGAAAATAAAGCTGCCGGACTGCGTTCTCTCCTCCTAAAGGATTAATACTGAGTCGTACTTACCCGATTCATATCAAAATTACATCTTTTCCTATTATTTATACTTAGTCGCAATATTGATACCGGACAATTCCATGTCAGTGAGTTCCTTTAACCGGCGCTGGGCGGCGGTGATCCTTGAAGCCCTGACCCGCCATGGCGTCAGGCACGTTTGCATCGCACCCGGCTCGCGTTCAACGCCGTTGACCCTGGCTGCCGCAGAGAACCGTGCTTTTATTCATCACACCCATTTTGATGAACGCGGTCTCGGGCATCTGGCGCTGGGGCTGGCCAAAGCCAGTAATACCCCGGTGGCGGTTATTGTAACTTCCGGTACCGCGGTGGCTAACCTCTATCCGGCGCTGATTGAAGCCGGTCTGACCGGCGAAAAGCTGGTGCTGCTAACGGCGGATCGTCCCCCGGAGCTGATCGACTGTGGCGCAAACCAGGCCATTCGTCAGCCGGGTCTCTTCGCCTCACATCCCTCGGAAACCTTATCCCTGCCGCGTCCGACCCGGGATATTCCCGCCCGCTGGCTGGTCTCCACAGTGGATAACGCCATGGGCGCATTGCGCGCGGGGGCGCTGCACATTAACTGTCCGTTTGCCGAGCCGCTGTATGGCGAAATGGATGATACCGATCTTGCCTGGCACCAGGCGCTGGGTGACTGGTGGCAGAGCGATAAACCCTGGCTGCGCGCCCCCGCAGCGCTTTCAAGCCCTGAACAGCGCGACTGGTTCTTCTGGCGGCAAAAACGCGGCGTGGTGCTGGCGGGCAGAATGAGCGCGGCGGAAGGAAAAAAGGTGGCAGAGTGGGCGCAAACCCTGGGCTGGCCGCTGATTGGCGACGTACTTTCCCAGACCGGGCAGCCGCTGCCGTGTGCGGATCTGTGGCTGGGCAATGCGAAGGCCGTTACCGAACTGGAGCAGGCGCAGATTGTGGTCCAGCTGGGCGGCAGTCTGACGGGGAAACGGCTGCTGCAGTGGCAGGCAACCTGCACGCCGGAAGAGTACTGGCTGGTCGATCCGCGGGAAGGGCGGCTGGATCCGGCGCACCATTGCGGTCGTCGGCTGGTCTCGAATGTCGCCGACTGGCTGGAACTGCATCCGGCGGAAAAACGCGGCCCCTGGGCCACGGCGATCCCGGAACTCTCCCGCCAGGCCTGGCAGCTGACAGCGCAACACAGCGAGGCGTTTGGCGAGGCGCAGCTGGCGCACCGTATTCGCCACTATCTGCCCGAGCAGGGGCAGCTGTTTGTCGGCAACAGCCTGGTGGTGCGTCTGATTGATGCCTTTTCCCGCCTGCCGGCAGGCTATCCGGTGTTCAGTAACCGTGGCGCCAGCGGCATTGACGGGCTGATCTCCACCGCAGCCGGGGTCCAGCGTGCCAACGCACGCCCGACGCTGGCGATTATTGGCGATCTGTCGGCGTTGTACGATCTCAACGCGCTGGCCTTGTTACGTCAGGCTTCGGCGCCCTTTGTGCTGCTGGTGATCAACAACAACGGCGGGCAGATTTTCTCCCTGCTCCCGACGCCGCAGAGTGAGCGTGAGCGCTTCTATCTGATGCCGCAAAACGTGCAGTTTGAACACGCGGCAGCCATGTTCAGCCTCCGCTATCAGCGCCCTACAAGCTGGGGGGAGTTGGAGAGCGCCCTGAATACGGCGTGGAGCAAACCTCGCGCCACGCTTATCGAAGTGGTGGTTAACGACAGCGATGGCGCGCAGATGCTGCAAAACCTGCTGGCGCAGGTAAGCCATCTATGATCCTGCAAGGCACGCACTGCACCAGCGCGGCAGGAAAACCCTGGCTGGTTTTCCTGCACGGCTTTTCCGGCGATCGCCGTGAATGGCAGTTGCCCGAAGCGTGCCTGGAGGATTACCCCCGCTTATATCTTGATTTGCCGGGACACGGCGAATCGGCGCACGCTGCGGTGCACGATTTCAACGACATGCATACATTGCTGAATCGCACCCTTATTAGTTACAACATACTAAAGTACTGGCTGGTGGGGTACTCCCTCGGCGGCCGCATTGCGATGTATCACGCCTGCCAGCGCCCGAAAGGGCTACAGGGATTGATTGTTGAAGGGGCGCATCCGGGGTTGCGTGATGATGACGAACGGGCAAGGCGCCGCGCCTCTGATGCTCACTGGGCTGCGCGTTTTCGCCATGAACCCTTAGAGGCGGTGTTTGCAGACTGGTATCAACAGCCGGTCTTTGCCTCATTAACTGACGCGCAGCGTCGTGCGCTCGTAGCCCTGCGCAGCCGTAACAACGGCGCGACCCTCGCCGCCATGTTGCAGGCGACATCCCTGGCTGAACAACCCGATTTAAGGGCTGCGCTCGCTGAGTGCGCAGTTCCCTTTTTCTATCTGTATGGCGAGCGGGACGACAAGTTCAGGGCGATTGCCCGGGAGCTTCCCGCGATCGGCCATCAAATTTCCCATGCCGGACATAACGCCCATCGGGAAAATCCCGTTGCGGTGGCCGAGCGTCTGGCTCAGATACTCCGTTTATCCATAAAGGACACTCTATGATCTACCCTGATGAAAACATGCTCTACGCACCGGTGGAATGGCAGGACTGCTCCGAAGGTTACACCGACATTCGTTACCACAAATCGGCGGACGGGATCGCCAAAATCACCATCAACCGTCCCGAGGTGCGTAACGCGTTTCGTCCGGTCACCGTTAAAGAGATGATCCAGGCGCTGGCAGATGCCCGTTACGACGACAATATCGGCGTGATTGTCCTTACCGGGGAAGGCGAAAAAGCGTTCTGTTCCGGCGGCGATCAGAAAGTGCGCGGCGACTACGGCGGATACCAGGATGACTCTGGCGTGCACCACCTGAACGTGCTCGACTTCCAGCGCCAGATCCGCACCTGTCCAAAACCGGTTGTTGCGATGGTGGCTGGCTACTCCATCGGGGGCGGTCACGTGCTGCACATGATGTGCGACCTGACGATCGCGGCAGAAAATGCCATCTTCGGCCAGACCGGCCCGAAAGTCGGCTCCTTCGACGGCGGCTGGGGCGCCTCCTACATGGCCCGTATCGTGGGGCAGAAAAAAGCGCGCGAGATCTGGTTCCTGTGCCGTCAGTACAATGCCCAGGAAGCGCTGGACATGGGGCTGGTTAACACCGTGGTGCCGATTGCCGATCTGGAAAAAGAGACCGTGCGCTGGTGCCGTGAAATGCTGCAAAACAGCCCGATGGCGCTGCGCTGCCTGAAGGCGGCACTGAACGCCGACTGCGATGGTCAGGCCGGGCTGCAGGAGCTGGCAGGCAATGCCACTATGCTGTTCTACATGACCGAAGAGGGTCAGGAAGGGCGTAACGCGTTCAACGAGAAGCGCCAGCCGGACTTCAGCAAATACAAACGGAATCCGTAATGCGCAGCGTACAGATCTACCGCTGGCAGGTACCGATGGACGCGGGTGTGGTTCTGCGCGAACGGCGGTTAAAAACGCGCGACGGTCTGTTCGTTCATCTGCAGCAGGGCGATCGGCAAGGGTGGGGAGAAATCGCCCCCCTGCCGGGCTTCAGCCGCGAGTCGCTGGAGGAGGCGGAAGCCTCGCTGCGGGCCTGGTGCCTGGCCTGGCGCGACGGCGCAGATCCGCAGTTGCCCGGTCAGCCTGCGGTGGATTTTGGCATCAGCTGTGCGCTGGCCGAACTGGACGGTACGCTGCCGCAGAAAGCCAATTATCGCGCAGCCCCGCTCTGTACCGGGGATCCTGACGAACTCTTTGCCGTGCTCGCCGCCATGCCGGGCGAAAAAGTGGCGAAGATCAAAGTGGGGCTGTACGAAGCGGTGCGCGACGGCATGGTGGCGAATCTGCTGCTGGAGGCCATCCCGGATCTGCGTCTGCGCCTTGATGCCAACCGTGCCTGGACACCGTTGAAAGCGCAGCAGTTTGCGAAGTACGTTAACCCGGCGTATCGGGATCGTATCGCCTTTCTGGAGGAACCCTGTAAAACGCGCGCGGACTCGCTGGCGTTTGCCCGGGAGACAGGGATTGCCATCGCCTGGGATGAAAGCCTGCGCGAGGATGATTTTGCGTTTGTTGCCGAGCCGGGTGTCAGCGCCGTGGTGATCAAACCGACCCTGACCGGCAGCCTGGAGAAAGTGCGCCAGCAGGTCTCTGCGGCACAGGCGGCAGGCCTGACGGCGGTGATAAGCTCCTCCATTGAATCCAGTCTTGGGCTGACACAGCTGGCACGTATCGCAGCCTGGCTGACGCCAGACACTGTCCCCGGCCTGGACACGCTAAACCTGATGCAAGCTCAGCTTATCCGCTCCTGGCCTGACAGTACGCTGCCGCAACTCGACGTCGAGGCGCTGGAGCCGCTGCTATGAGTTTTACCGACTGGCCGTGGCGGCACTGGTGCGCGCGGCAGGCTGATAAACCTGCGCTACGCCTGAACGAAGAGACGCTCACCTGGCAACAGCTGTGCGATCGTGTAGATCGCCTGGCGACGGGTTTTCATCGTCAGGGCGTACAGGAAGGTGACGGCGTAATGCTGCTCGCCCACAATCATCCGCACACCCTGCTGGCGTGGCTGGCGCTGCTTCAGTGCGGGGCGCGCATTCTGCCCGTTAATCCTCAGCTGCCGCGTCCGCTGCTGGATATCTTATTGCCGCAAATGACACTGCGTTTTGCGCTGGTGTTAACCGGCGTGTTCGACGGGCTGCCTGGACTGGCTTTACGCGATGACAAGGGGCACTACAGCGTTGCATGGCAACCAGAACGTCTGGCCTCCATGACGCTTACCTCCGGTTCGACCGGTTTACCCAAAGCGGCGGTGCATACCTGTTCGGCCCACCTTGCCAGCGCGCAGGGCGTTCTGGCCCTCATGCCGTTTAGCGGCAACGATGACTGGCTGCTTTCGCTGCCGCTTTTTCATGTCTCCGGGCAGGGCATTTTATGGCGCTGGCTGCATGCGGGCGCGCGCCTGACCGTGCGTGAGAAACAGCCGCTGGAGCAGGCATTGCAGGGCTGTACTCACGCCTCGCTGGTACCAACTCAGCTGTGGCGCCTGATCAATGGCGAGCATCGCGTCGCCCTGAAAGCCGTCCTTCTCGGCGGGGCGGCCATTCCTGTGGCGCTGACGGAGAAGGCACGCGAGCAGGGCATTCGGACCTTCTGCGGTTACGGTCTGACTGAATTTGCCTCCACCGTCTGCGCCAAAGAGGCGGACGGAGAACCAGATGTCGGTTTCCCCTTGCCGGGGCGAGAAATACAGGTCGTCGAGGGAGAAGTCTGGATCAAGGCACGCAGTATGGCGGCGGGTTACTGGCGAGACGGCGCATTGCTCCCGCTGACCAATGCGCAGGGCTGGTTCGCCACCCGCGATCGCGGTGCGTTATGCGACGGTCGGCTGACTATCCTGGGTCGGATGGATAATCTCTTTTTCAGCGGCGGGGAGGGGATCCAGCCGGAAGAGCTGGAGCGGGTGATCGGCACCCATCCTCAGGTAAACCAGGTGTATGTGGTTCCCTTCGATGATGTCGAGTTTGGTCAACGGCCGGTGGCGGTCGTCGAGTGCGAAGCGGGAACGGATATCGCCCAGCTACCGCACTGGGTGAGCGATAAGCTGGCGCGCTTTCAGCAGCCGGTACACTGGCTTATGCTCCCGGCTGAACTGAAAAATGGCGGAATTAAAATCGCCCGCCGCGCCCTGCAACAGTGGGTTCATCAGTCGTTACGAGGTTGAGTTGCGAGTCTTCCCGGTGATCGGCTGCGGGTAAAGGGCAGGGCGCAGGCATTCATCCTGCGATAAAAACGGGAGCTCAGGCTCCCGTTTCGTTTTTAACTTCGCTGCCATTCAACGCATCCGTGCCGTTAAACTGACGTCGCTGGCATCCTCAGGGTAACGCTTTTTCCGAATTTAACATTGTTAAAACCTGTAAGTATCAACTCGTTACAATCTAATTTTTTTATTATCTCGCCGCAGCGTTGATCGCAGGCCGACTCACGTTAAAATCTCGCGGTTTTGAATAATTCTAATCACATTGCGCGGGATCACGACAATGAAAAAAGTGGCATTACTGGGCTTAGGCCTGATGTTTGCGTCAGCAGCGGCAAACGCAATCTCTTTTAACGGCTCGGCGGGTAAGGACTATACCCACCTGGGCTTTGGCCTTGGCACCGAGACGTCCGGTCTGGCGATGACCGGTGGCTGGACCCATAACGACGATGATGGCGATGCCGCCAGCCTCGGTCTCGGTCTGAACGTTCCTCTCGGTCCATTCCTGGCCACCGTCGGCGGAAAAGGGATCTACACCAACCCAAACAACGGCGACGAAGGTTACGCCGCGGCGGTGGGCGGCGGTCTGCAGTGGAAGATTGGCGACAGCTTCGGCCTGTTTGGCGAGTACTATTACTCTCCAGACTCGCTCTCCAGCGGCATCAACAGCTATAAAGAAGCCAACGCCGGTGCGCGCTGGACCATCATGCGTCCAATCACCATTGAAGCCGGTTATCGTTATCTGAACCTGGCCGGTAAAGACGGCAATCGCGATAACGCCCTGGCCGATGGCCCATATGTTGGCGTGAGCGCGGGCTTCTAATCTATTTCGGCGCAGTGCTCTGCTGCGCCAGTTTCTCTTTTCACCCATCACCATTGCGCTATAGTGTTTTGACCATAGAAGTGGGAGAACACAATGATTAACGTGGAAATGTTATCCACTGGCGACGAAGTGCTGCATGGGCAAATTATTGATACCAATGCGGCCTGGCTTGCCGATTTATTCTTTGAGCAGGGATTACCACTCACGCGCCGCAATACGGTGGGCGACAACCTTGAGTCACTGGTGAACATTCTGCGCGAGCGCAGCGAACAGGCTGACGTGCTGATTGTGAACGGCGGACTCGGCCCGACCAGCGACGATCTTAGCGCTCTGGCCGCCGCGACAGCGAAAGGCGAAGGGCTGGTGATGCATGAAGAGTGGCTGGCACAGATGGAGCGCTTTTTCTCCGATCGTGGCCGCGTCATGGCCCCGAGCAACCGCAAACAGGCTGAGATCCCCGCCAGTGCCGAACTGGTTGATAACCCGGTTGGCACCGCCTGCGGGTTTGCCATTCAACTCAACCGCTGCCTGATGTTCTTCACGCCGGGCGTGCCGTCTGAATTTAAAGTGATGGTTGAGCAGCAGATCCTGCCGCGCCTTCGTCAGCGTTTTACCCTGCCGGAGCCGCCGCTGTGTCTGCGCCTGACCACCTTTGGCCGCTCTGAAAGCGATCTGGCCCAGAGTCTGGATCACCTGCAACTCCCGCCGGGCGTGTCGATGGGCTATCGCTCCTCGATGCCGATTATCGAGCTTAAGCTCACCGGCCCGGCAACAGAGAAAGCCGCCATGCTGGCGTTGTGGCCGGAAGTGCAGCGTGTCGCGGGTGAAAGCCTGATTTTTGAGGGCACCGAAGGGCTGCCAGCGCAGATCGCCCGTGAGTTGCAGTCCCGCCAGTTGAGCGTGACCCTGAGCGAGCAGTTTACCGGTGGATTGCTGGCATTACAGCTTTCACGCGCCAGCGCGCCGCTGCTGGCCAGTGAAGTGGTGCCGTTCCAGCAGGAAACCCTGGCGCAGACCGCTCGCTGGGCATCAGAACGCAGAGTGAAACATTTTGCCGGACTGGCGCTGGCCATCGGTGGAGTGGATGACGAGCACCTTAACTTTGCGCTGGCGACGCCGGAAGGCACACACGCGCTGCGGGTGAAAATGAGTATCACCCGTCACAGTGTGGCGGTGCGTCAGGAGGTGTGCGCCATGATGGCGCTCAACATGCTGCGCCGCTGGCTGAACGGGAAAGAGGTCGCCAGCGAACACGGCTGGATCAACGTTGTTGAGTCGGTGTTTGTCGAGTGATGAATCTGCCGGGGCGGACACCCCGGCAACCTCTAGCCCAGTGCCTTTGCCAGTAAGGTAATGGGATGCTCGCAACGTTTGCGGGTGGACATTTCAATCTGCCATTTGCAGGTTTCGCAGTCCGTCACCACGATATCTGCGCCGCTCTCTTCAATCTGACGGAACAGCGGCGCGCCAATCGCCTGCGAGGTGGGGTAGTTTTCTCGCTTAAACCCGTAGGTGCCCGCGATGCCGCAGCAGCGCGAATCCAGCACCGTCAACGTTAGCCCCGGTATCAGCCGTAGCAATTCCAGCGTATACAGCGACCAGCCCATTTTTTCCATATGACAGGGCGTGTGATAAACCACGTTCAGTGGCAATGGTTTCAGTGGCAGGGTCTGTCCACTGTCCAGCATGCGCCACAGGAAGCGAGTCGCCAGTTCAATATGGTCGCGCAGGTCGGTGTTATCCACATCCAAAAGATGCGGATATTCATCCCGCAATGTGAAGGTGCAGGTAGACGACGTGGCGAGCACCGGGATCCCTTTTCCGACAATGGCTTCGCGCAAGGCGGTGACGTTGCTGGTCGCCTGCTTGCGCGCTTTATCCGTGAAGCCGTTGGCAATCAGTGGCACACCGCAGCACTTCTCTTTATTCAGTAGCTGTACGCCAGTGCCCATCGCATTCAGGACATTGAGCAGATCTTTTCCCAACTGAGGGTGATTGTAATTCACGTAGCAGCCGTGGAAGAAAGCCACCTGATCGCTAAACTGCGCCTGTTCCGCCGCCACCGATTTGTACCAGCCGCGAAACGTCCCCTGAGAATATTTCGGCAGGCTGCGACGGTGGTCGATTTTCAGGGTGGCGTCCAGCAACTGGCGTACCGGTTTCAGCGAGGTCGCAGCGTTCACCAGCGGGGCGAACGGCGTTGAAACCCTGCCCATCAGGTCGGTATGGCTGAGGATGGCATCACGCAACGTCGGTTTTTGGGTGCTATAACGCGCGCGGGCACGCTGAATGATATCGCCGATTTTGACATCTGACGGGCAAGCCACTTCGCAGCGCTTGCAGTTGATGCAGTATTTCAGTGCTTCATCGTACAGCGCGCCGTCCTTCAGGCGCAGGCGCTCCCCGTCTGGACCGGCCTGCTTCGGCCCCGGGTATTGCGGGTTTACGCCGCTGACCGGGCAGACCGTAGTGCAGACCGTGCATTTAATGCAGCTTTCAAAGCGGGTGTCGTTCATTGTTCGGCCTCCATACTGTGGATAATCTGCCCGGCGACATGCAGTGCCGTTATCGCGCATATGCCGCCGCCGCAACCCTGGGCAATAGGATCGTAGCCACCCAGAATCGAGCCGATGGCGTAGAGATTTTCAACGGGTGTACCGGAGAGTTGAGGACGCAGATGTTCATCGACGATCACCCCGAACTGTTGCCAGGGCTGCGGCGTGAAGAAATCACTCTGGTACCAGTCTGCACGCGAGGCGCTTTGACGAACATCCAGCCCGAGGATGGCCTCGCGGATGCCTTCCCGGCTGCTCAACAAGCCGTTGCTGAAGAAACTGCCGCTGGCGAGCACCGTATGGCGGGCGCGCAACGGAATATCGCCGTGGTTACGGGTCCAGATTTCGCTTACCGCGCCCTGCGCCAGCGTGATTTTTTTGACTTCGTCGCCTGCCATCCATACGCCACCCTGGGCAATAAATTGCCGCTGGAGCTGATTATGCAGACGAATGCCCGGCACCGAAGGGGGAAGCGTCGGCAGTAAACCCAGAGAGCAGGGCAAGCGATCGGACAGCCAGTGCCAGAGGCGATTGTCCGTTAAGCCGAAACAGGCCGGCATAAACAGAGCATCGCAGGTTTCGCCGAGCGGCCGGAGTGCCTCATACAGTTGCGGCCATTTATCTTCATGATCCAGCAGGCGGGCAATATTCACCGCACGAAACTCGCTGGGGTTGTCACGCAGTACGTCGAGTTCAGGAAGGTCGATCTCAGCGGCATCGACGTTAATCCCCCGCTGGCTCAGCGAGGCGGCGGCCAGGTGCGGCTGGAAATCAAGAAAACCGCTGATCCCGACCACCAGCACACGCTTCGCGTCGAAGGGGGCGACGGGAACCTCTTCCGGGCTGAGCCAGGCAGATCGCAGGGTGCCAAGCGGGGTCACACGCTGATGATTTTTCTGCGCGTTGCCCTGTAAGCCTGCGCCGCTGCGTGCCAGCAGCGTTTCCGCTTCCCTGGCGTAGCGTAAAACGTTTTCGACGCCCGTCAGGCGGTAGGGGTGCGCTGGCGGCAAATCGTCAAAGGCCATCGGCCCTAACAGATCCAGCGAGCCAGAAGAGAAGTGCAGCGCGCTCTGTCCCCGGGTCACGATGGCGCAGCGAAGCCCGTGCGTCGTGAGTTTGATGCCGCAGAGCAAACCCGCCAGGCCACCGCCGACAATCAGGGTATCAAAATTCATCCTGCGTCTCCTTCTCCAGACCACAAAGCCCCTGGTAGACCCAGCGGGTAAACTCGCTTTCACGCAGGGCATCGCCCCAGGCGACAGGCTGAATGCCTTTCCAGCGCTCGTTTAAAAATTCACTCAACTGGCTCAGTGACTGGCTTGAGGTAGTGACATGAAAGCGCTGTAACAGTCCTGCTGCCCGGCAGGCGCACAGTTCACCCTGACAGGTTCCCATGCCGACGCGGGTACGGCGGCGCAAGTCCAGCAGATTATTCACCGTCAGGTTCTCCACGGCGTATTGAACCTCCCCGGCGGTCACCGCCTCACACTCGCACACCAGGCTGCGGCTAAGCCGCCCTCCGCCAATCCATGCGGGTGTTCTGTCACCGTGGCGATAGAGTGCAGAGCCGCGCAGCGGGGCGGGGAGCGAGATGATTTTTTGCAGGGTTTTTTCGGTTGCTTCACGCGAGCCGGGCAGAGGCTTTTCCGCCGTGACGCACGCGTTGGTGTTGCCCAGTTTCCGGCACACGGCATCGGTGGTCCATTGCGCCATCAGGCGATAGGTCATCAGCTTGCCGCCGGTAATGGTGATAAAGCCCTCCATCCCGTCACGTTCGGCGTGATCGAGCAGCACAATGCCGCGGCTAACGTTACGTCCACTCGGATCGTCATCGCTGGCTACCAGCGGGCGAACGCCGGCATACGCCCGCAGAATACGGGTTTGTGCCATGACAGGTGCCAGTTTTTCACCTTCACGCAGCAGGATATCCACCTCGTCAGCCGTCACCCGGTTGGCGTCAATTTCGCTGTAGTCAACGTGGGTTGAGGTGGTGCCAATCAATGAAATGGTATCCCCCGGCACCAGGATATCGGCATCAGAAGGTTTACGGCAGCGGTTAATGACGTGGTTGTTGATGCGGTGATCGAGGATCAGCAGGGAACCTTTTGCCGGAAACATACGAACGGAGAGGTCGGCATATTCCGCGATGCGCTGGCCCCAGATCCCCGCCGCGTTCACCACGACGGCGGCAAACAGGTCGCTGTGTTCTTTGTATTGCGTATCAAATATCCGCACACCGCGAACGGTGTTGCCTTCGCGGATCAGCCCGGTGACCTCATGCCCGGTCAGGATACGCGCGCCGTGCTCGCGGGCGTCCAGCATATTGGCGGCCGTCAGGCGGAAGGGATCCACCGTGCCGTCCGGGACCGTAACTGCGCCGATCAGGGCAGGGTTTACGGCGGGTTCTATACGGCGGGCCTGCGCAGGGTCAATCGCTTCAGCAGCGATCCCGGCTGCGGTACAGGCGGAAATAAAGGTTTGTTGAAACGAAAGATCATCTTCAGGCAGCGTGATAAACAGACCATTGGTTGGTTCAACGCAGTGACGGGCAATGCGCCTGAGGATCTGGTTTTCAGCAATACACTCCCGTGCGGATTCCGCATCCGTGACCGCATAGCGCGCGCCGCTGTGGAGCAGGCCGTGATTACGCCCGGTCGCCCCTGTCGCGATATCATGGCGTTCAAGAAGCGTCACGCTTAAGCCCCGCAGCGCACAGTCCCGGGCAATCCCCGCCCCGGTTGCGCCACCGCCAATGATTATCACATCGCTGTAACGAGGATCCTGAAGCATCATCGTCTTTCCTCTATGTTCGTTTTTCTATCATTTAGCCACATGAAAGTTGTGGTTTGTTTGATTTCGAACATAAACGCGCCTGATACGAAAATGAAACACGATTCCATGCGTCTTTATGCGCATTCTGTCATATTTCTGTAACAATTTGTGCGTTGATTCACAGTAACAATCGCTGTGATTTCTTAACATCCCCGCCTCTGGAATCAGGTGCGAGCCACCTGCTCACTTTCTCTAAGGCCACGGAGGCTGTCATGCTCAGTATCTTTAAACCTGCGCCGCATCAGGCGCGTCTGCCAGAGGCAGAAATAGATCCGCTTTATCGCCGCCTGCGCTGGCAAATCTTCCTGGGGATTTTCTTCGGGTATGCGGCTTATTACCTGGTGCGTAAGAACTTTGCGCTTGCCATGCCCTATCTGGTGGAGCAGGGCTTTTCGCGCGGCGATCTGGGGTTCGCGTTGTCAGGGATCTCCATTGCCTATGGTTTTTCCAAGTTCATCATGGGGTCGGTGTCGGATCGTTCGAATCCGCGCGTGTTCCTGCCTGCCGGGCTGATTCTGGCGGCAGCGGTGATGCTCTTTATGGGCTTCGTTCCCTGGGCGACCTCCAGTATTGCGGTCATGTTTGTGCTGCTGTTCCTCTGCGGCTGGTTCCAGGGGATGGGCTGGCCGCCGTGCGGACGCACCATGGTGCACTGGTGGTCGCAGAAAGAGCGTGGCGGCATCGTGTCGGTGTGGAACTGCGCGCATAACGTCGGCGGCGGTATTCCGCCACTGCTGTTCCTGCTCGGTATGGCCTGGTTCAACGACTGGAAAGCGGCGCTCTATATGCCTGCCTTTGGTGCCATCGTGGTGGCGATTATCGCTTTTGCCCTGATGCGTGATACACCGCAGTCCTGTGGCCTGCCGCCGATCGAAGAGTACAAAAACGACTACCCCGATGATTACAGCGAGCAGCACGAAGAAGAGCTGTCGGCAAAACAGATCTTCATGAAATATGTGCTGCCAAACAAACTGCTGTGGTACATCGCGGTGGCGAACGTGTTTGTTTATCTGCTGCGCTACGGCATTCTGGACTGGTCGCCAACCTATCTGAAAGAAGTGAAGCACTTCGCGCTGGATAAATCTTCCTGGGCCTACTTCCTGTATGAGTATGCAGGGATCCCGGGCACGCTTCTATGCGGCTGGATGTCGGACAAAGTCTTCCGGGGCAACCGTGGTGCGACGGGCGTCTTCTTTATGACTCTGGTGACCATTGCGACCATCGTTTACTGGCTCAACCCGCCGGGTAATCCATCCGTAGACATGGCGTGCATGATCGTCATCGGCTTCCTGATCTATGGCCCGGTAATGCTGATTGGCCTGCACGCCCTGGAGCTGGCACCGAAAAAAGCGGCAGGGACAGCGGCGGGCTTTACCGGTCTGTTTGGCTATCTGGGCGGTTCGGTCGCGGCCAGCGCCATTGTTGGCTATACCGTTGACTTCTTCGGCTGGGACGGCGGCTTTATGGTGATGATTGGCGGGAGCGTCCTGGCGGTACTGCTGCTGATTGTGGTCATGATCGGGGAAAAACGTCACCACGCTGAAGTGCTGGCACGTCGTCAATAAGGAGAAGGGCTTTGAAACTGACCCAATTAGCGACTGGCCTGCTGCTGGCGGGGCTGATGACCGGCTCCGCGCTGGCGGCCGATAAAATTGTTATCGCCCACCGTGGCGCGAGCGGTTATTTGCCGGAGCACACGCTTCCGGCAAAAGCGATGGCCTATGCACAGGGCGCGGACTATCTGGAGCAGGATCTGGTGATGACGAAGGACGACCAACTGGTTGTCCTGCATGATCATTATCTGGATCGCGTGACGGATGTGGCGGAACGTTTCCCGGACCGCGCCCGTAAAGATGGCCGTTATTACGCCATCGACTTTACGCTGGCGGAAATCCGTTCGCTGAAATTTACCGAAGGTTTTGAGATCGAAAACGGCAAGAAGGTGCAGGTCTATCCGGGACGTTTCCCGATGGGCAAATCTGACTTCCGCATTCACACTTTCGAAGAGGAAATAGAGTTTGTTCAGGGGCTGAACCACTCCACCGGTAAAAACATCGGTATCTACCCGGAAATCAAAGCGCCGTGGTTCCACCATCAGGAAGGCAAAGATATTGCGGCGAAAACGCTGGCAGTGCTAAAGGAGTATGGCTACACCCGCAAAGAGGACAAGGTGTATCTCCAGTGTTTTGATGCCGCTGAACTGAAACGCATCAAAACCGAGCTGGAGCCGAAGATGGGGATGGACCTCAATCTGGTGCAACTGATTGCCTATACCGACTGGAATGAAACCCAGGAGAAACAGCCTGACGGCAAGTGGATCAACTACAGCTACGACTGGATGTTTAAACCGGGAGCAATGCAGCAAATTGCGCAGTACGCGGACGGTATTGGGCCGGATTACCACATGCTGGTGGCGGACGGCTCAACGCCGGGTCACGTTAAGCTGACGGCGATGGTAAAAGACGCCCATGCCAGCAAGCTGCAGGTGCACCCGTACACGGTGCGTGCAGACCAGTTGCCGGACTATGCGACGGACGTGAATCAGCTTTACGACGTGCTGTATAACCAGGCGGGTGTGGACGGGTTGTTTACGGACTTCCCGGATAAGGCGGTCGAGTTTATTCAGCGGAAGTAGATTTGGTTGGTCGGGTAAGACGAAGACATCACCTTAACCCTCTCCCACGGGAGAGGGGATAAGGGCGCTTACATTTCGATTTCGATATCCCCTTTTGCCCGGCAGCAGCAAGGCAAAATTTCCCCTTCGTTAATGAAGGCCAGCGGCTCGGTGATCCAGTCGACCTGGCCTATCACCAGACGGCAGCGGCAGGAGCCGCAGTAACCTTCACGGCACTGGTATTCAACTTCAATCTGGTGAGATTCCAGCGCAACGAGCAGGGAAGGGTGCTCTTCCTGGCACAGGATCTCTGTGCCAGAAAGACGAAGCGTCACGCGGCTCATCAGAGCTGGAAATCGCTCAAATCGTCAGTGTTGACTTCGGAGTCAATCTGACCGACGAGGTAGGAACTTACTTCCACTTCCTGCGGCGCCACCTGCACGTTATCGGAAACCAGCCAGGTGTTGATCCACGGGATCGGGTTGGAGCGGGTCTGGAACGGCAGATCGAGACCAACCGCCTGCATACGGATGTTGGTGATGTACTCCACGTACTGGCAGAGAATATCTTTGTTCAGGCCGATCATGGAGCCGCCCTGGAACAGGTATTCCGCCCACTCTTTCTCCTGCTGCGCCGCCTGAACAAACAGGTCGTAACTTTCCTGTTTGCACTCTTCAGCAATTTCGGCCATCTCGGGATCGTCCACGCCGCTGCGCAGCAAGTTCAGCATATGCTGGGTGCCGGTCAGGTGCAGGGCTTCATCGCGGGCAATCAGGCGGATGATTTTGGCGTTGCCTTCCATCAACTCGCGTTCTGCGAAAGCGAAGGAGCAGGCAAAACTGACGTAGAAGCGGATCGCTTCCAGCGCGTTCACGCTCATCAGGCACAGGTAGAGCTTTTTCTTCAGCTCACGCAGATTCACGGTCACGGTTTTGCCGTTCACGGTGTGCGTGCCTTCACCCAGCAGATGCCAGTAGCTGGTCATCTCGATCAGGTCGTCATAGAAGTGAGAAATGCCTTCGGCGCGCTTCAGGATCTGATCGTTGGTGACGATATCATCAAACACAATCGCCGGATCGTTGACGATGTTACGAATGATATGGGTATAAGAGCGGGAGTGGATCGTCTCGGAGAACGCCCAGGTCTCAACCCAGGTTTCCAGCTCCGGGATAGAGATCAGCGGCAGCAGCGCCACGTTCGGGCTACGGCCCTGGATGGAGTCCAGCAGCGTCTGATACTTCAGGTTGCTGAGGAAGATGTGCTTTTCGTGTTCTGGCAGAGCCTGGAAATCGATACGGTCGCGGGAAACGTCAACCTCTTCCGGGCGCCAGAAGAAGGAGAGTTGCTTTTCAATCAGCTTTTCGAAGATGTCATATTTTTGCTGATCGTAGCGTGCCACGTTGACCGGCTGGCCGAAGAACATCGGCTCTTTGAGCTGGTCGTTTTTCGTCTGTGAAAAGGTGGTGTATGCCATGAGTGTGTCCTGTTGAGATTGTACTGCCCGGCGGGCCGGGCCTACAAAAACGTAAGCCGGGTAAGCGTAACGCTACCCGGCAAAATTACTTAGATCTTACATGCGCCGCTTTCGCAGCCATCATCCTGAATGGACGGGACCAGATCGTCCTGCGCATCTTCCGCACCGTCACGGGTGTTTTGATAGTACAGGGTTTTCACGCCAAATTTATAGGCGGTGAGCAGGTCTTTCAGCAGCTGCTGCATCGGTACTTTCCCTGACGGGAAGCGTGATGGATCGTAGTTGGTGTTCGCAGAGATCGACTGGTCGATAAACTTCTGCATGATGCCCACCAGTTGCAGGTAGCCGTCGTTGTTTGGCATTTCCCACAGCAGCTCGTAGTTGTTTTTCAGCAGCTCGTAGTCTGGCACCACCTGGCGCAGGATCCCGTCTTTCGACGCTTTGATGCTCACGTGACCGCGCGGCGGCTCGATGCCGTTGGTGGCGTTGGAGATCTGCGAGGAGGTCTCGGACGGCATCAGGGCAGAGAGCGTAGAGTTACGCAGGCCGTGGGTTTTAATCGACTCGCGCAGGCCTTCCCAGTCGAGGTGCAGCGGCTCGCTGACGATCCCGTCCAGATCTTTCTTGTAGGTATCGATCGGCAGAATGCCTTTGGCGTAGGTGGTTTCGTTGAACCACGGGCAGGCGCCTTGTTCGATGGCCAGTTCGTTAGAGGCTTTCAGCAGGTAGTACTGAATGGCTTCGAAGGTCTGGTGCGTCAGGTTATTGGCGCTGCCGTCGGAGTAACGTTTGCCGTTTTTCGCCAGCCAGTAAGCGTAGTTGATCACGCCAATGCCGAGAGTACGACGACCCATTGCCCCGCGTTTTGCCGCTGGGATTGGGTAATCCTGGTAGTCCAGCAGCGCATCCAGCGCGCGAACCGCCAGCACTGCCAGCTCTTCCAGCTCGTCCAGGCTATTAATCGCACCCAGGTTGAACGCAGAGAGCGTACACAGGGCGATCTCGCCGTTTTCGTCGTTCACATCTTCCAGCGGTTTGGTCGGCAGGGCGATCTCCAGGCACAGGTTGGACTGGCGCACTGGTGCAACGACCGGATCGAACGGGCTGTGGGTGTTGCAGTGGTCAACGTTCTGGATGTAGATACGGCCCGTGGAAGCACGTTCCTGCATCATCAGGGAGAACAGTTCAACCGCTTTCACACGCTGCTTACGGATGCTGTCGTCGTTTTCATACTGAACGTACAGACGCTCGAACTCATCCTGATCGGCAAAGAAGGCGTCGTACAGGCCCGGGACGTCTGACGGGCTGAACAGGGTGATGTCGCCGCCTTTCAGCAGACGGGTGTACATCAGCTTGTTGATCTGAACGCCGTAATCCATGTGACGTACGCGGTTACCTTCCACGCCACGGTTGTTTTTCAGTACCAGCAGGCTTTCGACTTCCAGATGCCACATCGGGTAGAACAGGGTGGCTGCGCCACCGCGTACGCCGCCCTGAGAGCAGGATTTCACCGCAGTCTGGAAGTGTTTGTAGAATGGAATACAGCCGGTGTGGAACGCTTCACCGCCGCGAATTGGGCTGCCCAGCGCACGGATGCGACCGGCGTTAATACCGATACCGGCGCGTTGGGAAACGTATTTCACAATGGCGCTGGAGGTGGCGTTAATGGAGTCCAGGCTATCGCCACACTCGATCAGTACGCAGGAGCTGAACTGACGGGTAGGGGTGCGCACGCCGGACATGATCGGCGTCGGCAGAGAAATCTTGAAGGTGGAAACCGCATCGTAGAAACGCTTCACGTATTCCAGACGGGTAGCACGCGGATAGTTAGAGAACAGGCAGGCGGCCACCAGAATGTAGAGGAACTGGGCGCTCTCGTAGATTTCGCCGGTCACACGGTTCTGGACCAGGTATTTCCCTTCCAGCTGCTTCACCGCGGCGTAGGAGAAGTTCATATCACGCCAGTGATCGATAAACCCGTCCATCTGCTTGAACTCTTCTTCCGTGTAGTCTTCCAGCAGATGCGTGTCGTATTTGCCCAGCTCTACCATCTTCACCACATGATCGAACAACGCTGGCGGCTCAAACTGGCCGTAGGCTTTTTTACGCAGGTGGAAAATGGCCAGACGGGCTGCGAGGTACTGATAATCCGGTGCTTCACGGGAGATCAGATCCGCCGCGGCTTTGATAATGGTTTCGTGGATATCAGACGTTTTGATGCCGTCATAGAACTGGATATGGGAGCGCAGTTCCACCTGAGAAATGGATACGTTATTCAGTCCTTCTGCTGCCCAGTCGAGAACACGATGGATTTTGTCCAGATTGATACGCTCGGTAGCACCGTCGCGCTTTGTCACCAGCAGACTCTGATTCATGTGGGTTTTTACCTGTCCGTGAAAAAAGAAAATATCCCCCGCTTATCCACAGACCTCTGTGGATAAATACTACATATAGGGGTTTTACGATAAGGATAACGCAAGATGGTGAGTATTCTAGTAAGGATTCTTTTCAGTACAAGAGTTGATTTTGAGGTTAAATTGAGGTTGTGAAAGAGTAAAAAAGCGTAAGTCCTCGTACCGTAAGGCCTGGACGTGATGTCAATAATGTAGAAAAAAAAATGAAAAATTGATCGACTGCTGATTTCTTCAACGGGTGGTCAAAAATGCGCAACAAACTGCTGCGCATTCTTAGAAAAAGAGTAGATAACCTTAGTCTTTTTTGGCGGTGGTATGGAGCATGTAGTTAACGTCCACGCCTGGCGCCAGTTTGAACTTGTCGGTCAGAGGATTGTAGTGCAGACCGGTCATGTGCTGCTCTTTCAGGGAGGTGCCATCGACCCAGCTCAGTAACTCTGCCGGTTTGATGAATTTTTTCACATCGTGGGTGCCTTTTGGCACCATCCGCAGCACGTATTCTGCGCCGACCACGGCCATCAGCCACGCCTTGCCGTTGCGGTTGATGGTGGAGAAGAACACCTGGCCGCCCGGTTTAACGAGTTTTGCGCAGGCGTTCACCACCGATTGCGGGTCGGGCACGTGCTCCAGCATCTCCATGCAGGTGACGACGTCATACTGTTGGGCAAACTTCGCGGCGTGTTCTTCAACCGTTTCCTGCACGTACTCCACCTGAATACCGCTTTCCAGCGCATGCAGTCGCGCCACCTGTAGCGGCTCGAAGCCCATATCCAGCCCGGTCACGGTAGCGCCTTCGCGCGCCATACTCTCTGCCAGGATACCGCCGCCGCAGCCTACATCGAGCACCTTTTTAACGAACAGGCCGCCGGAGCGTTCCGCGATATAGCCCAGACGCAGGGGGTTAATGCGGTGCAGGGGTTTAAACTCACCTTCAAGATCCCACCAGCGCGAGGCGACGGCTTCGAATTTGGCGATCTCTTCATGGTCAACGTTGGGAGCCACCGGGGATTTTTCCGCATTCATGGACGCTTTTACTCCGTAATTTAAAGACGAGGAAGTATATCAGGATAACAAAGCAAATTAGTTTAAACCTAAGCGGGTGTGTTATAATTTCCGACCTTTGAATCCGGGATACAGTAGAGGGATAGCGGTTAGATGAGCGACCTTGCGAGAGAAATTACACCGGTTAACATCGAGGAAGAGCTGAAGAGCTCCTATCTGGATTATGCGATGTCGGTCATTGTTGGCCGTGCGCTGCCGGATGTCCGCGATGGACTTAAGCCGGTACACCGTCGCGTACTATACGCCATGAACGTATTGGGCAATGACTGGAATAAAGCCTACAAAAAATCTGCCCGTGTCGTTGGTGACGTAATCGGTAAATATCACCCGCATGGTGATACCGCCGTGTACGACACCATCGTCCGTATGGCGCAGCCATTCTCCTTGCGTTACATGCTGGTAGATGGTCAGGGTAACTTTGGTTCGGTCGATGGTGACTCCGCGGCGGCGATGCGTTATACGGAAATCCGTATGTCGAAAATCGCCCACGAGCTGATGGCCGACCTGGAAAAAGAGACCGTTGATTTCGTCGATAACTACGACGGCACCGAGCGCATTCCCGATGTGATGCCAACCAAGATCCCTAACCTGCTGGTAAACGGTGCGTCCGGTATCGCAGTAGGTATGGCGACTAACATTCCGCCGCACAACATCACGGAAGTGATCAACGGTTGCCTGGCCTATATCGACGATGAAGACATCAGCATTGAAGGGCTGATGGAACACATCCCCGGCCCGGACTTCCCGACCGCCGCCATCATTAATGGCCGTCGCGGCATTGAAGAAGCGTACCGTACCGGTCGCGGCAAGATCTATATTCGTGCCCGCGCAGAAGTCGAAGCCGACGCCAAAACCGGCCGTGAGACCATCATCGTCCACGAAATACCGTATCAGGTGAACAAAGCGCGCCTGATCGAGAAGATTGCCGAGCTGGTTAAAGAGAAACGCATTGAAGGTATCAGCGCGCTGCGTGATGAGTCTGACAAAGACGGCATGCGTATCGTGATTGAAATCAAACGTGACGCGGTAGGGGAAGTGGTACTGAACAACCTCTACTCCCTGACTCAGCTTCAGGTCTCCTTCGGGATCAACATGGTTGCGCTGCACCATGGTCAGCCGAAGATCATGAACCTGAAAGACATTCTGAGCGCGTTCGTGCGTCACCGCCGTGAAGTGGTGACTCGCCGTACCATTTTCGAACTGCGTAAAGCCCGCGATCGTGCGCACATCCTTGAAGCGCTGGCCGTTGCGCTGGCGAACATCGATCCGATCATCGAGTTAATTCGCCGTGCGCCAACCCCTGCGGAAGCGAAAGCGGCGTTAGTGGCTCAGCCATGGGCGCTGGGTAATGTCTCAGCAATGCTGGAACGTGCGGGCGATGACGCTGCGCGTCCAGAGTGGCTGGAACCCGAGTTCGGCGTGCGTGATGGCCAGTACTATCTGACCGAGCAGCAGGCTCAGGCGATTCTGGATCTGCGTCTGCAGAAACTGACCGGCCTTGAGCACGAAAAATTGCTCGACGAGTACAAAGAGCTGCTGGAACAGATTGCCGAGCTGCTGCATATCCTCGGCAGCGCCGATCGTCTGATGGAAGTGATCCGCGAAGAGCTGGCGCTGGTTCGCGATCAGTTCGGCGATGAGCGTCGCACTGAAATCACGGCCAATACCGCTGATATCAACATCGAAGACCTGATCAACCAGGAAGACGTTGTTGTGACCCTGTCTCACCAGGGCTACGTGAAGTACCAGCCGTTAACCGACTACGAAGCACAGCGTCGTGGCGGTAAGGGCAAGTCAGCGGCACGTATTAAAGAAGAAGACTTTATCGACCGCCTGCTGGTGGCCAACACCCACGACACCATCCTCTGCTTCTCAAGCCGGGGCCGTCTGTACTGGATGAAGGTCTATCAGCTGCCGGAAGCGAGCCGTGGCGCACGTGGACGTCCAATCGTCAACCTGCTGCCGCTGGAGCAGAACGAGCGTATCACCGCCATTCTGCCGGTTCGTGAGTACGCAGAAGGCGTGAACGTCTTTATGGCAACCGCCAGCGGTACGGTGAAGAAGACCGCCCTGACCGAGTTCAGCCGTCCACGTTCTGCCGGCATTATCGCCGTCAACCTGAACGAAGGCGACGAACTGATTGGTGTGGATCTGACCTCCGGTTCCGACGAAGTGATGCTGTTCTCTGCCGCCGGTAAAGTGGTGCGCTTCAAAGAGAGCGCAGTGCGCGCCATGGGTCGTACTGCGACCGGTGTTCGCGGCATCAAACTGGCGGGCGAAGACAGCGTTGTCTCCCTGATTGTTCCGCGCGGCGAAGGCGCAATCCTGACCGTTACGCAGAACGGCTACGGTAAACGTACCGCCCAGGACGAGTATCCAACCAAGTCCCGCGGCACCCAGGGCGTTATCTCGATCAAAGTGACTGAGCGTAACGGCTCCGTGGTTGGCGCGGTTCAGGTTGATGATACCGACCAGATCATGATGATCACCGATGCCGGTACGCTGGTGCGTACTCGCGTGTCCGAGATCAGCGTGGTAGGCCGTAACACCCAGGGCGTGATCCTCATCCGTACCGCGGAAGATGAGAACGTGGTGGGTCTGCAGCGCGTCGCTGAGCCAGTGGATGACGAAGAGCTCGACTCTATCGACGGCAGCGTAGCAGAAGGTGACGATGAGATCGCACCGGAAGCGGATACTGACGACGATGCAGCGGATGACGCTGAAGAGTAATGTCTCCTGACGATAAAGGGCCGGTCTCCGGCCCTTTTCTTTTGCCGGTACACGCAATTGCAGACAACCGAACATTGCGACTATGCGCGTTTACCGCTACCTTAAAGCCCATTCCTTTTGACCCTGATGGCGGAGCCTCGCCCCCTTGAAATACCTCGTCTCCTTTCGAACCACGCTGAAAGTTTCTCGCTATCTGTTCCGGGCGCTGGCGCTCCTGATTTGGGTGTTGATCGCCCTGTTTTCGGTGTTTTACATCGTCAATGCGCTGCACCAGAAGGAGTCGGAGATCCGCCAGGAGTTCAACCTTAGCTACGAACAGTCCCAGCGCTACATTCAGCGCACCGCAGACGTCATGAAGGAACTCAAGTACATCGCGGAGAACCGTCTGACGGCAGAAAACGGCGTACTGGCCACCCGCGGACGCGACAGTAAAACCGAGGTGCCCAACTTTGAGCCGCTGTTCCCCGATTCTGACTGTTCTGTTATGGGGCCGGCATGGCGGGGTTCGCTGGCGTCACTGGCCTGGTTTATGCGCTACTGGCGCGATAACTTCTCGGCAGCGTACGATCTGAACCGGGTCTTTCTGATTGGCAGCGAAAATCTCTGTATGGCCAATTTTGGCCTGCGTGACGTGCCGGTCGATCGCGAAAACGCCCTGAAAAGCCTGCGCGAACGGATCACCAAATACCGCAACGCACCGCAGGATGAGCGCGGCAACAACCTGTTCTGGATTGGCCAGGGGCCGCGTCCAGGGGTAGGGTACTTCTATGCCATGACGCCGGTCTATCTGGCGAACCGCCTGCAGGCGATGCTCGGCACTGAACAGACTATCCGCATGGAGAACTTTTTCACCCCCGGCAATCTGCCGATGGGCGTAACCATTCTCGATGAAAATGGCCACAGCCTTATCTCGCTGGCGGGGCCAGAAACACGTCTCAAGGTCGACCCTCGCTGGATGCAGGAGCGTTCGTGGTTTGGTTATACCTCCGGTTTCCGCGATCTGGTGCTGAAAAAGAGCCTGCCGCCATCGTCCCTGAGCATCGTCTATTCCGTTCCGGTGGATCTGGTCCTGGAACGTATCCGCATGCTGATCCTCAACTCGGTGCTACTCAACGTGCTGGTGGGGATTGCGCTGTTTACCCTGGCGCGGATGTACGAGCGCAAAATATTTATCCCGGCGGAGATCGATGCTCAGCGCCTCGAGGAGCATGAGCAGTTCAACCGCAAGATTGTCGCCTCTGCGCCGGTGGGGATCTGTATTCTGCGCACCCTGGATGGGACTAACATCCTCAGTAACGAGCTGGCGCATAACTATCTCAATATGCTGACCCACGAGGATCGGCAGCGGCTGACGCAGATTATCTGCGGACAGCAGGTCAACTTTGTCGACGTGCTCACCAGCAACAACACCAATTTGCAGATTAGCTTTGTGCACTCGCGCTATCGCAACGAGAACGTCGCCATCTGCGTGCTGGTGGATGTCTCCGCGCGCGTCAAAATGGAAGAGTCGTTGCAGGACATGGCCCAGTCGGCTGAACAGGCCAGCCAGTCGAAATCGATGTTCCTTGCGACGGTCAGCCACGAGTTGCGCACCCCGCTGTACGGTATTATTGGTAACCTCGATCTGCTGCAGACCAAAGAGCTGCCCCGGGGCGTAGACCGTCTGGTGACGGCGATGAATAACTCCTCCAGCCTGCTGTTGAAAATCATCAGCGATATTCTCGACTTCTCCAAAATTGAGTCCGAGCAGCTGAAAATTGAGCCGCGCGAATTCTCACCGCGCGAGGTGATGAACCATATCAGCGCCAACTACCTGCCGCTGGTGGTACGTAAGCAGTTGGGACTGTACTGCTTTATTGAGCCGGACGTGCCGGTATCCCTGCAGGGCGATCCGATGCGCCTGCAGCAGGTGATCTCCAACCTGCTCAGCAACGCCATTAAATTTACCGACATGGGCTGCATTGTGATGCATGTCTCCAGGGCAGGGGACTATCTGAGCATTCGCGTGCGCGACACCGGGGTCGGTATTCCGGCCAAAGAGGTGGTCAAACTCTTCGACCCGTTCTTCCAGGTGGGGACCGGGGTTCAGCGCAATTTCCAGGGCACCGGTCTGGGGCTGGCGATCTGTGAAAAACTGATCAGCATGATGGACGGCGATATCTCGGTGGATACCGAACCCGGTATGGGTAGCCAGTTCACCATCCGCATTCCGCTGTATGCCGCGCAGTCTCCGGCCAACGGGCTGGTAGAGGGATTAAGTGATAAACGCTGTTGGTTAGCGGTCAATAATGCCTCGCTGTATGCCTATCTGGAATCCCTGCTGACGACACACGGTATTCGCGTGGCACGCTACACAGGCCAAACGCCGGACGCAGAAGACATGCTCATCACCGACGATGAACTGACGCAGCCGTGGCAGGGTAAAGCGGCAGTGATCTTCTGCCGTCGCCATATTGGCATTGCCCAGGAGCGTGCCCACGGTGAATGGGTGAACAGCGTGGCCTCGCCGCACGAACTGATTACGCTGCTGGCGCGGATCTACCGTGTGGAGATGGAGACAGCCGACGGCACGACGGCGCTACCGTCACCGGAATCGGTGCAGTCGATGAATGAAGACATGATGATCCTGGTGGTGGATGACCATCCGATTAACCGCCGCCTGCTGGCTGACCAGCTTGGCTCGCTGGGCTATCAGTGCAAGACCGCGAACGATGGTGTGGATGCGCTGAATGTGCTGAGTAAAAACCATATCGACATCGTCCTGAGCGACGTGAACATGCCGAACATGGATGGCTATCGCCTGACCCAACGCATTCGCCAGCTGGGGCTGACGCTGCCGGTGGTGGGCGTCACCGCTAACGCCCTGGCGGAAGAGAAACAGCGCTGTCTGGAGTCGGGGATGGACAGCTGTCTTTCCAAGCCGGTAACGCTGGACGTGCTGAAACAGACGCTATCGGTGTACGCGGAGCGGGTGAGGAAGACGCGAGTATAAAAAAAGCCCACTTGTGGTAATGCCAGGCAGTTAAGCCCGGCGGATTGTTCCGTTCACCTCATGTTCAGCAGAACATGGCATTACATAACCCGTGAACGTGACAAGGGGGGCCGCCGGGCCCCCCTTGTCAATCCCCGCGGCCCCGCAATGAAACCGGTGCTTCGCACTGCGCTCACCTCCCGACCGGCTGCCTGCGGTCGGCTCAACTCGACATCCTGTCTCGATTCGCCTCTGGCCGCCATCCCTGGCGTCCAGCCCTTGTCATCCGATCTCCGTTTCGCCGGTTTCAGCGGGGAATCAACACCCGTGCCACATTCAGGCGACTGAGAAGCGTGAGGGTGGGGGAATCCGGCTGAAAATCGCCGAAGCGTTGACCGCAGGCCGAGAGGGCATAGCCTGCCGGGAGCAGGGGTAGCCAGGGAGTGGGAGGCGGCGAACCCCCTGGCACGTTCACCGCAGCGGAAGGGGCATAAAGCATAGGTGCTTTAGTGAACGTAACCCCTCCACTTCAGTCATTTAGGAATACCGAATCGTTTAACTGACTGGCATTACCCACTTGTGGGCTTTTTTATTGCCCACTTATGCTTCGCTTACGCGGGCCTGCCGGGTGCTCTTTCTTCCTGGAAATAGAGGGCTGGGGTGGGGTGAACATCCCGCAACTGCCTGAAAGCGGGGCATAAAAAAAGGCAACTTACGTTGCCTTTTTACGTTGACCTGCCGGTTACTCTTTATCTGCCGGACTCAGGGTCACGGAGGAGAGATAATTCAACAGGGCGATATCGTTTTCCACGCCCAGTTTCATCATTGCAGATTTCTTCTGGCTACTGATGGTCTTGATGCTGCGGTTCAGTTTCTTGGCAATTTCGGTAACCAGGAAACCTTCTGCGAACAGACGCAACACTTCGCTCTCTTTCGGTGACAGACGTTTGTCGCCGTAACCGCCAGCGCTGATTTTTTCCAGCAGGCGGGAGACGCTTTCCGGGGTAAATTTCTTCCCTTTCTGCAGCGCGGCCAGCGCTTTTGGCAGATCGGTAGGTGCGCCCTGTTTCAGGACAATCCCTTCGATATCGAGATCCAGCACGGCGCTTAAAATGGCCGGGTTGTTGTTCATGGTCAGCACGATGATCGAAATGCTTGGGAAGTGACGCTTGATGTATTTGATCAGCGTGATCCCGTCACCGTATTTATCTCCAGGCATGGAAAGGTCGGTGATGAGCACGTGCGCATCAAGTTTCGGGAGGTTATTAATCAGTGCTGTGGAATCTTCAAATTCGCCGACTACATTCACCCACTCGATCTGTTCAAGTGATTTGCGAATACCGAACAGTACAATCGGATGGTCATCGGCAATAATTACGTTCATATTGTTCATGTATAAGGCTACCTTGCTACAGCAAGCTTTTGACATAGTCGTCAATGTCGCTGATGTATTTTTCTATGCTGGCGGCATCTTTCTCGCGAATAAGATGTTCCAGCGTTTCACATAATTGCTTGCCTGGAACCAGATTAAGCATGGCAAACACCCCTTTGAGCCGGTGTGCTGTCTGAGCCAGCGCCGCAAAGTCGTTCGCGGCGGATTCAGTATACAACCTCTTAACATCATCTGGTACTGTGTCTACGAAGAGAGAATAATAGCCGCTAGCCTGCAATTCGGCATTTTCATTGCCGCCCAGTGGGGATTCCGGGATCGTTTCTTGCGCCAGTTGCTCCTCTATAAGTTGTAGTACAGCTTCCTGCATGGCATTGCTCATATTAAAGTTGACGCGCACCTGGCCGGGGCCAATTTTTCGCACGCCTGGCTCATCATCGCTTAAAAGCAAGCCCGAGGCAGTAAGATTAGACGGATTATCTGTTAAAAAGAGATCATATTCTTGACTTGCCAGTCTTTCATCCGGGGAAATACAGGTTGCTCCCCAGTTTTCCAGCTGACGCACAACGATATTGCGGATCTCATTGGAGGTGACGTCTACCATGATCACCACCTCATCCAGCAGACGTTCATCCTCTTCCGCATCCTGCGGTGTCGCAGGCATCTTCACGTGCAGTGAATAACGGGTGCCCAGCGATTCACGGGCTTTGATATTCAGATGACCACCGAGCTTACGCGCCAGCTGATCGCAGAGCCAGAAGGTGAGGGCGTTAGCTTTGCCGTAGTTGTCACCCTGGGTATCGTTCAGGAACGGGAAGTGCAGATTATCGATTTCGCTGGCGGTGACCCCTTCGCCGGTATCGAGGATACGGAAGGTGAGGCGGTCCTCGGCCGATTCATCGCTGCTCACTTCAAGGGTGATTTTGCCGATCTGGGTTGTCGTGACGGCGTACTGGATCAGCATCAGCAGAATGCGACGCAGCGCGTCACGGTCGCCGTGGCGTTCATCGTTGGCCCGCAGCGGGTTGTTGATTAGCAGCTGCAGCCCTTTACGCTTGATCACCGGCAGCACTTCCGGGACCACTTCATCGATCAGGTCCTGAATCGAGAACAGGGTTGCGTTGCTCTTCCAGCTGTCATTTTCCAGCATATTGGCGAGCTGGATCTCATCCACCAACCGAACCAGCGTATCGGCATGGCTCGACAGTTGCAGGCTTTCCGGGCTGGTTAACTGGGCCGCTTCGCTGGCCAGTGCCTTCAGCGGCAGTTTGAAGGCATCGCCGATATTTTGCATAAATGCCGCCCGGCCCTGCTGGTTCTTCTCGTACAGCCTCTGTGCCTGCTTGAGCTTTTTATTGACCAGTACCTCGCGATCCTGATCGCGAATGATAAAGATCTGCGTGCGTGACGCCACCTGGCTGCGGAACTGGCGGATTTCGTACAGCTCATTATTGACGGTCGCCTGAATCACGCCCTGATGCTGATCGGCCATGCTGGTAATGTTTTGCAGATTCAGGTGCGGCAGCAGGTGATCGGCAATTTTATTGCTGATTATCGTGCGGTTGGCCTCCTGGTCATGCACCAGCAGCCCGAGCGGCAACACCGAGACAATCTCTTCATTCAGGGCGCGCAGAACGCGCAGCTCATTGCTGGTGCCAGCGGCAACGGGAACATCGCTCTGGCGACCCGGCTGCGAGCGGAAGGTGCTGTAACCAAACAGCGCCAGCGCCAGCAGACCGATATTAAGCAGCAGCGGCAACAGAATATTTTGCAGGGTATCCAGCAGCAGCGTACCGAAAGGCACCTGCCAGACCAGGCGCATGCCGGTGGTGTTCAGCGAGGAGGCAATCTCGATTTTCGAGCCATTAAAGGAGATAGAGACGCTATCCGGGCTTTCTTTGTCCGTCGGCGCGCGCAGGTTTTGCGCTGCGGTGTCCTGCTCCAGACGGAAGCTTTCGAGCGGCATATCCGGGGGGATCAGGTCGTTAATCGGCAGATCGAAGGCCACCACCGTCGCCAGATGGCCCGGCTGATTAAAGGTGGTGCGCAGGGTAAAGTAGTAGCCATTTTGCCAGGCCAGCCGGCGCAGGGAAGAGAAGCTTTCGCGCTCGTCCAGGGCATTGGCCTGCTGCAGCATCTCTGCGCGCCGGGAGTCGACTACCGTGCCGACCGAGGACTCTTTAAAACCGGAAGAGAGATCTTTCAACGGCAGGGTGGAGATCAGGATCATGCTGTTGTCCTGACCGTTGAGGTAGTACATCGACCAGGGAATCGTCTCCGCGCCCCACAGCGTATCGAGATAGGTCGACATGCGTTGGGTCATCTCCAGCGTGGCGCTGTCGTGGGAGCCAAAGATCAGGGCTTCGGTTTTGCGCCGCGCTTTCTCCAGATAGTAAACATCCTGCTTCAGGCGCGTCTCCTGCAACCCATCTGCGGATGAGGTGGTTGGCGTGGCTGCGATGTTGTCGTAAATCTGCCAGGTTGCGTAACGCCAGGTGTCGATGCGTTTATGGAGCGCATGGGTGATATCGACAATCTGATAACTTCTGTCTTTTAACCAGGTGTTCACCGCGCTCTGCACCATTACGCCCATGGTCACTAACAGCACAACGATCAATAGAAGAAAGAAACGGGTAATGCTGCCCGGAAGCAGGGAGAATTTGTTCGCGGCTGTGGTATCAGACTGACTCATGGATGTGTTTAACCTGTTATGGCTGCGCTTCAGGCGAGTAGGGCAGTATAAAGCGTAATAATCGAATTTCCAGCCTCACGCCACCTTAGAGGCTGACTTTTTCGCTTCGCTGTGCGAGGAAGGCGGGGTGAGTTAAATCTGTACGGTCAGACTGATATTGTACAAATAAGGGACAATACGGAAAAAAAATCGCACGAATTAACAAGAAATTAAATTACCCGTCCATTTTTTGCGCCTAAAAATAGCGCGCAACGATTTAATTAATAGTCGTTATAGTTTCGGGTGGGTAGCACAAATAATTCAGATTTGCGTAAAGAAAGGTAAAAAAAAACCGAATGCAGTGCATTCGGTTCAATTCTGGATAAACAGACATTCAAATTTGAATGACGGTAATAAATAAAGTTAATGATGATAGCGAGAGATATTTTAGTAGCGAGGCGTCATTTTGTTTTGTCAATCAGTGCTATAATTTATTTTTTCTTAACTCTTTGATTTATATGTTTAATTTTAAGTTTTTGATTTTTGGTGCTTTATTTTTTGGCTTTATGTGCGCCCAAAAAGTTCCCTTGTTTTTACAAATTGAAACATCTATACGGCAATATGAAACATCTTAAAAGTTTTCGTATCATATTCTTATTGGATTATTCTGTATTTTTGAGGAGAATGAGATTGCCGACTGGTTAAGAGGGTTAATCAGTAAGCAGTGGTAATAAAAGACATATAACAGAGGGTTAAAATAATGAAAGTTAAAGTACTGTCCCTCCTGGTGCCAGCACTGCTGGTAGCAGGCGCAGCGAATGCGGCTGAAATTTATAACAAAGACGGCAACAAATTAGATCTCTACGGCAAAGTAGATGGTCTGCACTATTTCTCTGATGACGACGGCGCTGATGGCGATCAGACCTACATGCGTCTCGGCTTCAAAGGCGAAACTCAGGTTAACGACCAGATCACTGGCTACGGTCAGTGGGAATACCAGATTCAGGGCAACACCACCGAGAGCGACAACCAGTCCTGGACACGTGTGGCCTTCGCTGGTCTGAAATTCGCTGAAGCAGGTTCTTTCGACTACGGTCGTAACTACGGCGTCATCTACGACGTCACCTCCTGGACCGACGTACTGCCAGAATTCGGCGGCGACACCTACGGTTCCGACAACTTCCTGCAATCCCGTGGTAACGGCGTTGCAACTTACCGTAACCAGGACTTCTTCGGTCTGGTTGATGGCCTGAACTTTGCTCTGCAGTACCAGGGTAAAAACGGCAGCGTCAGCGGTGAAAACGACACCGGTCGTAGCCTGCTGAAACAGAACGGCGACGGCTTCGGCGGCTCCCTGACCTATGACCTGGGCGAAGGCTTCAGCGTAGGCGCGGCAGCAGCATCCTCCAAACGTACCGCAGATCAGAACGGCCCGCGCGTTTACGGCCGTGGCGACCATGCTGAAGTGTACAGCGGTGGCCTGAAATACGACGCGAACAACCTGTATCTGGCAGCGCAGTACACCCAGACTTACAACGCGACCCGTTTCGGTGACTCTCAGTCCGGCGGCACTAACGCTGTTTATGGCTTCGCTAACAAAGCACAGAACTTCGAAGTGGTAGCACAGTATCAGTTCGACTTCGGTCTGCGTCCATCCGTGGCTTACCTGCAGTCCAAAGGTAAGGACATCGAAGGTAATGGCGACCAGGATCTGCTGAAATATGTTGATGTTGGCGCGACTTACTACTTCAACAAAAACATGTCCACCTACGTTGATTACAAAATCAACCTGCTGGATGAAAATGCCTTCACCGACCGTGCCGGCATCAGCACTGATGACATCGTAGCGCTGGGTCTGGTTTACCAGTTCTAAGTCTTACGTACTATTGCAAAAGGGGCCAAAAGGCCCCTTTTTTTGGCCTTACTATCAGGCCCTTACAAAGCGTGCTTTTTAGTGTACTCTTGCCGGTCTCAGGCTTGAGGATAATAACGAATGGAAATTACTTTTCTGCGCGCCGGTTTTCTGGCGACGCTCTTAATGCTGTCTGCATGTGATGATCCCACTCCTCCGGCTAAGGCCGACACCGCCGCTGCGACGGTGCTGGAAGGGAAAACCATGGGCACCTTCTGGCGCGTTAGCGTCATTGATCTCTCTGCTGACCGGGCTGAAGAGCTGCGCGGGAAGATCCAGTCCCAGCTGGATGGCGACGACCAGCTGATGTCCACCTATAAAAACGACTCTGCCCTGATGCGCTTTAATCAGTCCCAAAGCACTTCTCCCTGGCCGGTGAGCGAAGCGATGGCGGATATTGTCACCGAGTCGCTGCGGGTGGGGTACAAAACCAACGGTGCGATGGATATCACCGTCGGCCCGCTGGTGAATCTGTGGGGCTTTGGCCCGAACAAGCAGCCGGTGAAAACCCCTGACCAGGCGCAGATTGACGATGCCCGGGCGCAAACGGGCCTGCAACATCTGACGGTCATTAATCAGGCCGGCAAGCAATACCTCGAAAAAGACATCCCCGATCTCTATGTCGATCTCTCGACGGTAGGGGAGGGGTATGCCGCCGATCACCTGGCCCGGCTGATGGCCGAGGAGGGGATCCCGCGCTATCTGGTGTCGGTGGGTGGCGCGCTGGTCAGCCGCGGCATGAATGCCAGCGATAAGCCCTGGCGCGTGGCGATCCAGAAACCCACCGATCAGCAAAATGCGGTCCAGGCCATTGTCGATATCAACGGCCACGGCATCAGCACCTCCGGGAGCTACCGCAACTATTATGAGCTGGACGGTAAACGTATTTCCCATGTGATCGATCCCCAGACCGGCCGCCCGATTACGCATAATCTGGTGTCGGTGACGGTGATTGCCCCCACGGCGCTGGAAGCCGATGCCTGGGATACCGGCCTGATGGTGCTGGGCACAGAAAAAGCCAAAGAGATTGTGCGTGAACAAGGGCTGGCGGTTTATATGATCACCCGCGAAGGGGAAGGGTTCAAAACCTGGATGTCCCCGCAGTTCGCCAGCTTCCTCGTCAACGGCGCGAATTAAAAAGCAAGGTTGCGGGTTTTTGTCGGGTGGCGTTCAGGCAGGCTAGGCGTATGCTTAGATAAGGAGCCGATCATGAAAAAGCCGAACCCGATGAATGACGATCAACGCTGGCTGGCGGTGCTGGCCCGCGATGGCAATGCCGATGGTCAGTTTGTGTTTGCCGTACAGACTACCGGCATCTTCTGCCGTCCCTCCTGCCGCGCGCGCCACGCCCTGCGTGAAAACGTTCGCTTTTACGCCGATGCCGGTCAGGCAGCGCAGGCGGGATTTCGTCCCTGCAAACGCTGCCGCCCGGATCAACAGGATCCGCAGGCGCAGCGGGTCGCCACCATCGAAAAAGCCTGCCGGTTACTGGAGCAGGAGCAGCCTCTGACCCTTGGGACGCTGGCGCAAGAGGTGGGGATGAGTCCGTATCACCTTCACCGACTTTTCAAAGCGTTTACTGGCATGACCCCGAAAGCCTGGCAGCAGGCGGCCCGGGCGAAACGGCTGCGTCACGCGCTGGCACAGGGCGATAAAATTACCGATTCGGTGCTGGCGGCGGGGTTCCCGGACAGCAGCAGCTATTATCGCAAGGCAGATGCCACCCTGGGAATGACCGCGAAGCAGTACCGCAACGGCGGGGACGATACCACCGTACGCTACGCCCTGAGTCACTGCACGCTGGGGCGGTGTCTGGTGGCTGAGAGCGTGCGGGGTGTCTGCGCCATTTTACCCGGGGATGATGACAGCGCCCTGATCGCCGAACTTGAAACACTCTTTCCCCACGCCCGGCGAGAACAGGCCGATGCCGCCTTCGCCGCGCGCGTTGCACAGGTGATCGCCAGCGTGGATAACCACGATGTCGCTCTCGCCCTGCCGCTGGATATTCGCGGCACCGCCTTCCAGCGTCAGGTCTGGCAGGCGTTGCGCGCCATTCCCGTGGGCGAAACCGCAAGCTATCAGCAGGTGGCCAACGCCATTGGCCATCCCGGCGCGGTGCGGGCAGTGGCCCGGGCCTGCGCCGCTAATACGCTGGCGATTGTCATCCCCTGCCACCGGGTGATTCGTCGCGACGGCGGGCTGTCGGGCTACCGCTGGGGCACGGTCCGCAAGGCGGCGCTGCTGCGTCGCGAAGCCAACAAAGAGGAGGTGTGATGCTGGATCTTTTTGCTGATGCTGAACCCTGGCAGGAGCCGCTGGTGCCCGGGGCAGTGATCCTGCGCCGCTTTGCCCAGGCGCGGGCCAGCGCCTTAATGCAGGGGATCGAACAGGTCGCCAGCGCGTCGCCGTTTCGGCAGATGGTGACCCCCGGGGGATACACGATGTCGGTGGCGATGACCAACTGCGGCGGACTGGGCTGGACCACTAACACGCGCGGCTACCTCTATTCACCCGTCGATCCGCTGACCGACGCGCATTGGCCGCCGATGCCGGACGTTTTTGCCGCTCTGTGCCATGATGCGGCCTGCGCGGCCGGTTATCCTGACTTTCAGCCGGACGCCTGTCTTATCAACCGCTACGCCGTCGGGGCTAAACTCTCTCTGCATCAGGATAAGGACGAGGCAGACCTGCGGGCGCCGATTGTTTCGGTATCGCTCGGCCTGCCCGCGGTCTTCCAGTTCGGCGGATTACACCGCAACGATCCGCTTCAACGCCTGCTGCTGGAGCACGGTGATGTGGTGGTGTGGGGTGGGCCTTCCCGCCTGTTTTATCATGGCATTCAGCCGCTTAAGCCGGGGGTGCATCCCCTCACGGGCGACTGTCGCTACAACCTCACCTTCCGGCAGGCGGCGAATAACGAATAAAAATAAGAATTATTCTTGATGTAAGTGGCGGGCAGTTTACACTGCTGGCTGATTTTTCTTGTCTGGATTGCTCTGTATGGAACTCCTGTTACTGGTCTGGCGTCAATACCGCTGGCCGTTTATCGCGGTAATGGCATTGAGCCTGCTCAGCGCCGCGTTGGGTATTGGGCTTATCGCCTTCATTAACCTGCGTTTAATTGAAACGGTGGACACCACCCTGATGGTGCTGCCGGAATTTCTCGGGCTGCTGGTGCTGCTGATGGCCGTCACTCTGGGTTCGCAGCTGGCGCTCACCACCCTCGGCCACCACTTTGTTTACCGCCTGCGCAGCGAGTTTATCAAGCGTATTCTGGATACCCAGGTTGAACGTGTCGAGCAATTGGGCAGCGCCTTACTGCTGGCCGGGTTGACCAGCGATGTGCGTTCAATCACCATCGCTTTTGTGCGTCTGCCGGAGCTGGTGCAGGGGATTATCCTGACCTTCGGCTCGGCGGCCTATCTGGCCTGGCTCTCCACCAAAATGCTGGCAATCACCGCCCTGTGGATTGTGATCACCATCTGGGGCGGCTACATGCTGGTGTCGCGGGTCTATAAGCACATGGCGGTGCTGCGTGAAACCGAAGATAAGCTTTATAACGACTATCAGACGGTGCTGGAAGGGCGCAAAGAGCTGACCCTCAATCGCGAGCGCGCCGAGCATATCTTCAATAATCTCTATATCCCGGATGCCCGCGAATATCGCCACCACATTGTGCGCGCCGATACCTTCCACCTCAGCGCGGTTAACTGGTCAAATATTATGATGCTGGGCGCGATTGGCCTGGTCTTCTGGATGGCTAACAGCCTCGGCTGGGCAGATACCAATGTCGCTGCCACCTACTCGCTGACGCTGCTTTTCCTGCGCACGCCGCTGCTCTCAGCCGTCGGCGCGCTGCCGACCCTGCTCAGCGCCCAGGTGGCCTTTAACAAGCTGCGCAAGTTCTCTCTCGCGCCCTATAAAGCCGAATTCCCACGTCCGCAGGCCTTCCCGGACTGGCAGACCCTGGAGCTGCGTAACGTTACCTTTCAGTATCAGGACAGTGCCTTTTCCGTCGGGCCGGTGAACTTAACCCTCAACCGCGGCGAACTGCTGTTCCTGATTGGCGGCAACGGCAGCGGTAAATCGACGCTGGCGATGCTGCTGACCGGCCTGTATCAGCCGCAGTCGGGGGAGATCCTGCTGGACGGTAAACCCCTCAGCGCCGAAAAACCGGAAGATTACCGCAAGCTGTTTTCCGCCGTGTTCACCGACGTGTGGTTGTTCGATCAACTGCTTGGCCCGGAAGGCAAACAGGCCGATCCGGCGCTGGTGGAGAAGTGGCTGGCGCATCTGCAAATGTCGCACAAGCTGGAGTTGCAGGATGGCAAGATCCTTAACCTCAAGCTGTCGAAAGGGCAGAAGAAGCGCGTGGCATTGCTGCTGGCGCTGGCGGAAGAGCGCGACATCATTCTGCTGGATGAGTGGGCTGCCGATCAGGACCCGCATTTCCGCCGCGAGTTTTACCAGGTACTGCTGCCGCTGATGCAGCAGATGGGCAAAACTATTTTCGCGATCAGCCATGACGATCACTACTTTATTCATGCCGACCGCCTGCTGGAGATGCGCAGCGGCCAGCTGAGTGAGTTGACCGGTGCCGAGCGCGATGCCGCCTCGCGTGATGCGGTGTCCCGTACCGCCTGAGTGTCAATGTGCCGGGGGGTGGCTTCACCTCACCCGGCCTGCGTTTTATCAGCCCGGGCAGGCGCAACGCCGCCGGGCCATTCCCCCTCATGACTGCTGCTTTTTTATTCTTTCCTCTCATCCGTTTATTAAAAATTACAAAAGCCCGCGCTATGCTTAATGCCAACTCATTTAATGGATTTATGATTAATGTCTGCATTAAGCAAAAACAGCGCACGGCTGCGCGATGAAGAGCGTGCGCGCCTGATCTGGTTGATGACCACCGACAAAGCGCTCACGTCCACTCTGCTGGGTAAACTGACCCTGGCTGAGCAATATGACGTCGGCACATTAGCCGACGATATTGCTGAGGTAGGGGCGTTGGTGGCGCATTTACCGCCACCGGATCTGGCTGACACCCTCGAAGCATTACCTTCGGAAGAGCGCCATGCCTTGTGGCGTCTGGTGCAGGATCACGAGCGTGGGCAGGTCCTGGTAGAGGCCTCGGAGAACGTCTGGGAAGATCTTATCGATGAGATGAGCGACCATGCGATCCTTGATGCCCTGCGCACCCTGGATATCGACGACCAGATTTACCTCGTTCAGCATCTGCCGCGTAACCTGACCGGACGCCTGCTGGTGTCGCTGCCACCGCAGGAACGCGCCCGCGTGCACCAGGTCCTGCACTATGAGCAGGACCGCGTCGGGGCGATCATGGAGTTCAGCGTCATCACGGTGCGCCCGGATGTGACCCTGGGCACGGTACAGCGCTACCTGCGTCGGCTCGGCAAAATGCCGAAAAACACCGATAAACTTTTTGTCACCTCCCGGGATAAAACCCTGCTCGGCGAGCTGGCGCTACAGACCATTCTGCTTAACAGCGCCCAGAGCAAAGTCAGCGAGGTGATGGACACCCAGCCGATGCTCTTCTCCCCGGAAGATGACGCCGAGAAAGCGGCCCGTACCTTTGAGCGCGACAACCTGCTCAGCGCCGCGGTAGTAGACGCGGTGGGTAAGCTGATGGGGCGACTGACCATCGATGAGATTGTGGATGTGGTCTATAAAGAGACCGATAACGATATGCGCGCCCTTGGGGGTCTCAGCGCGGAAGAGGATGTCTATGCCCCGGTAAGCAAGGCGGTGAAAACCCGCTGGGCCTGGCTGGCGATCAACCTCTGCACCGCCTTTATCGCCTCGCGGGTGATCGACGGGTTTGAACATACCATTTCACAGCTGGTGGCGTTGGCCTCGTTGATGCCTATTGTGGCAGGCATTGGCGGAAATACCGGTAACCAGACCATCACCATGATTGTGCGCGCCCTGGCGCTACAGCACATTCAGCCCGGCAACTTTACCTTCCTGATCCTGCGTGAGCTTGGCGTGGCGCTGATTAACGGTCTGGTGTGGGGCGGCATTATGGGGGGCGTCACCTGGTGGCTGTACGACGACATGGCGCTGGGTGGGGTAATGACCCTGGCGATGGTGCTGAACCTGCTGGTAGCGGCGTTGATGGGGGTCATCATTCCGATGGTGATGACCCGCCTCGGGCGCGACCCCGCAGTGGGGTCGAGCGTGATGATCACCGCCATTACCGATACCGGCGGGTTCTTTATTTTTCTTGGGCTGGCGACGCTGTTTCTGCTGTAGCGGCGCTGTGGCGGCGCAGACGGGCAGGGAGGATCGCCATAAGGATAATCCCGCCCAGCACGCCAATGGCCAGATTGCCGGTTGAGACGGTGGCCGCGACGGTCACCAGCATCACCAGGGTTTCGGCGACGGGCGCACCTTTCACCGTGGCAGGGCGAATGCTCTGCCAGTTAAAGGTTTTGATGGCGACAATGGCCATGATCCCCGCCAGCACCGCCATCGGAATTTTTGCCATTACTTCGCTCAGGGCAGTGACCAACAGCAGCAACACCAGCCCGGCCGCCAGGGTGGAGACACGGCTGCGACCTTTACCCATTTCGACGTTAACGATGGTCTGACCGATCATCGCGCACCCGGCGATCCCGCCAAAGAAGCCCGCCAGGATATTGGCTACGCCCAGCCCTACGCTCTCGCGGCGCTTGCTGGACGGCGTGGCCGTCAGTTCATCCACCAGTTTTGCCGTCAGCAGCGACTCCATCAGGCCGACGAAGGCAATGCTCAGCGCGCAGGGCCAGATAATGCTCAGGGTTTGCAGGTTGAGGGGCACCAGCATCTGAGTGATACCCGGCAGGCCGCCGCCGATAGATCCTTCGTCGCCCACGGTTGGCAGCAGCTGGCCGCTGGTGACGGTGTAAAGCGTCAGGACCACAATGGCGATCAGCGGGGAAGGAATACTTTTAATGTAGCGGGGTGCCCACAGCACAATCAGCAGCGTCAGAACAAAGAGACCGACAATCAACGGACTTCTGCTCCAGAAATGGGGCACCTGGGCAAAGAAGATTAAAATCCCCAGCGCGTTCACAAACCCGGTCATCACCGACTGGGGAATAAAGCGCATCAGGCGCGCCATTCCCAGCGCGCCGAACAGGATCTGGATCAGGCCCGCCAGCAGCACCGCAGGCAGAATATACTGCGCGCCATGCTGATGCACCATCGGCCCAATCACCAGCGCCACCGAGCCTGCGGCAGCGGTCACCATCGCCGGACGTCCACCTATCACCGACAGCGACAGACAGAGCACCACCGAGGCGAACAGGCTCACTTTCGGATCGACCCCCGCCACTACCGAGAAGGAGATCACCTCGGGGATTAACGCCAGCGCGGTGATCACACCGGCCAGGGTTTCGCGCATTAACAGCGACGGAGAACGCAGGACCGATAAGGTCCGGGGAGAGGCATGGGTATGAGACATAGTTTTTCGCAAGTTAGTGGCGGTTGGCTGGATCTGTGCGGTCGATCACAAAGGGCTGCATAGTAGCGGGAAAATGCGCATCTTTCCAGCGCAGCAGCGCCTCGACCCTACAAACATAGCGACATTGATTATCATAATTACAATAATTATTTAACCTTTAAACAATATTTAAATGTTGCTACCGTGGCGCCGCACTCGACTTCATCTGCATAAATAGCGAACAATACGCTTATTACGAAGGCATTAATTATGAAAAAAATGACTGCCCTGTTGCTGGCTGCGGCGGCAAGCTTTAGCGCTGCTCCGATGGCGGCGAAGGCTCAGGCATCGCAGGACCAGGAAACGGACGTTCTGTTAATTGGCGGCGGGATCATGAGCGCCACGCTGGGAACCTATCTGCAGGAGCTTCAGCCGGACTGGTCAATGACCATGGTTGAACGTCTGGACGGCGTAGCCCAGGAAAGCTCCAACGGCTGGAATAACGCCGGTACGGGCCACTCGGCTTTAATGGAGCTGAACTACACCCCGCAGAAAAAAGACGGCTCTATCAGCATTGAGAAAGCCGTGGAGATCAACGAAGCGTTCCAGATCTCCCGTCAGTTCTGGTCTCACCAGGTTAACAGTGGCGTAATGCATGATCCGCACAGCTTTATTAACACTGTGCCGCACATGAGTTTTGTCTGGGGTGACGATAACGTTAACTTCCTGCGCGGCCGTTATGCTGCCCTGCAGCAAAGCACGCTGTTCCGTGGGATGAAATACTCCGAAGATCACGCTCAGATCAAGGAGTGGGCGCCGCTGGTGATGGAAGGGCGCGACCCGAACCAGAAAGTGGCCGCGACCCGTACCGAAATCGGTACCGACGTTAACTACGGTGAAATTACCCGTCAGCTGGTGGGTTCTCTGCAGAAAAAAGAGAACTTCACTCTGTCGCTGAACAGCGAAGTGCGCGGCTTTAAGCGTAACGCAGACAACACCTGGAGCGTGACCGTTGCCGATCTCAAGCACAATGATGAAGAGCACGTCATCAAGGCGAAGTTCGTCTTTATTGGTGCCGGCGGCGCGGCGCTGAAGCTGCTGCAGGAGACCGGTATCCCGGAAGCGGAAAACTACGCGGGCTTCCCGGTTGGGGGTCAGTTCCTGGTGTCTGAAAACCCGGACGTGGTGAACCGTCATCTGGCGAAGGTATATGGTCAGGCTTCCGTGGGCGCACCGCCGATGTCAGTGCCGCATATCGACACCCGTATTCTCGACGGTAAGCGCGTGGTGCTGTTCGGGCCGTTTGCGACCTTCTCGACCAAGTTCCTGAAGAACGGTTCGCTGTGGGATCTGCTGAGTTCTACCACCACCTCGAACGTGGGGCCAATGGTTGATGTCGGTCTGGATAACTTCGATCTGGTGAAATACCTGATTAGCCAGGTGATGCTCTCCGATGACGATCGCTTTGAAGCGCTGAAAGAGTACTACCCGGACGCGAAGCAAGCGGACTGGCGTCTGTGGCAGGCGGGTCAGCGCGTGCAGATCATCAAGCGTGACGAGGAGAAAGGCGGCGTGCTGCGTCTGGGCACCGAAGTGGTTAGCGATAAAGAAGGCACCGTAGCCGCGCTGCTGGGTGCATCTCCGGGCGCATCCACTGCCGCGCCGATCATGCTGCATCTGATGGAAAAAGTGTTCAAAGACAAAGTCGCCAGCCCGGAGTGGCAGGCGAAGCTGAAAACGATCATTCCATCTTACGGTACGGCGCTGAACGGCAACATCGATGCTACCGAGCAGGAGCTGGAGTACACCAGCCGCGTTCTGCAGCTGAAGTATGAAAAGCCGCAGGCCCCGGATGCGGTGCCTCAGGCTCAGCCGCAGGCGACGGCCCAGCCGGAAAGCAAACCGGTCGCGGATATCGCACTCTGATGTAAAAAAAGCCGGCTTAACATAACCCGGCTTTTTTATTAACGCGCGACGGCGTTTTCGATTTTCTCATCTGCCTGCCAGACGCGGTATTTCACCTCGATGTTGTCCGGCGTATAGATCACAATCGGCAGCTTGCTGTTGTAGCGCAGCAGACTGTGCTCACCCAGATTCGCAGTCACAAATTTAGCGGTTTTCTTCCCTTCCGGGCAGGCCATCATCGTGGAGACCGGCGAGGTGACCTTATCAAAGACGTAATAGTCGTAGCCCCAGCCTTCCAGCGTCTTGCTGGTTAACTGGCCGCCCAGACGATGCAGGTTGCAGTCCACGTCCAGCGTCTGGCCGATCAGCAGTTCTACTTTGTAATTCGCTTCATCTTTCTGGGCGGGCAGGTCGATAACCTGGCGCTTCATCCCGTGCTCCGCCTGCGGATACGGGGCCGTTTTCTCAAGGGGTTGAGCGGCAGGGGCGGCATAGGCACTGGCGCAGGCCAACGCCAGAAGGGCGACGATGCTTTTAGGTGCGTTTTTCACAGTCATTCCTTTTTATGTCAAACGGTTCCTGCTTACACTATCATAAGTGGTGTTTTTTGCCTTTATTTTATTTTTATCTGGTTTATATCACTAACAATTTGCCTTTGTTGTGGTTTTAAATTCTGGATTGGTGCGGCAGGCACGATCGTGGTAGGGTGAGCGGCAATCATTGTTATTCATCTGTGAAGGAAGAGACGCATGGTACGCCAAAAACTTAACACCCCAGCGGGGAAAAAATTTCTGCTGGCACTGCTGACGGTGTTTCTCATCGCGGTAATGGGGGTAGGCCGTGTAACGATCATCGGTGTGGTTGAGCAGTACAACATTCCGCTAACGTCGTGGACCACCAGCATGTACGTTCTGCAATCGGCAATGGTGTTAGTTTACAGCACGGTCTTTACCGTTCTGCTGGCCATCCCGCTGGGGATCTTTTTCCTCGGTGGTAGCGATAAGCACTAAGCTTTCGCGCTTCGCTTTTACGATATTGATTCACATTCCCTTCTGCTACTTTTTCGGGTTAAATGACGGTTTTCCCGGTAGCAGGAGCGGAGCATGGCCTCCCGGTTTTCCACGCTGAGCCAGATCCCCAAAGGGGTCTGGATCGTTGGCGGCGTCAGCATGTTGATGGACATCTCCTCGGAGATCATCCATAGCTTATTGCCGCTGTTTATGGTGACCACGCTGGGAGCCAGCGTCATCTTCATTGGCCTGATCGAAGGGCTGGCGGAAGCCACGGCGCTGATTATCAAGGTTTTCTCCGGTGCCATCAGCGACTATCTGGGGAAACGCAAAGGGCTGGCGCTGCTGGGCTACGGGCTGGGGGCGGCCAGCAAGCCGCTGTTCGCGCTCGCCTCCTCGTCGGGGATGATCCTCGGGGCACGGTTAATTGACCGGGTAGGGAAGGGGATCCGCGGCGCACCGCGTGATGCGCTGGTGGCCGACGTAACGCCACCCGAACTACGGGGTGCCGCCTACGGGCTGCGTCAGTCGATGGACACCATCGGCGCGTTTCTTGGCCCGCTGCTGGCGGTCGGCATGATGCTGTTGTGGCATAACGATTTCCGCACCATTTTCTGGATCGCCGTGATTCCTGGCGTACTTGCCGTCGCGCTACTCTTTTTTGGCCTGCATGAACCCGCCTCTCCTGTCGCCCACAAACGCACCAATCCGATTAAAAAAGCGAACCTGAAACGCCTCGGTGCCAGCTGCTGGTGGGTGGTCGGCCTGGGGGCAGTCTTTACCCTGGCCCGCTTCAGCGAGGCATTTCTGGTGCTGCGCGCCCAGCAATCCGGTATCCCGCTGGCGTTGATCCCGCTGGTGATGGTCGCCATGAACCTGCTGTACGCCTTTTCAGCCTATCCCTTCGGTAAACTCTCCGATGCCATGAGCCATACCCGCCTGCTGCAAGGGGGGCTGGTGGTATTGATCGCGGCAGATATCGTGCTGGCCCTGAGCACCCACTGGGTGGGGATCATCGTCGGCGTGGCGCTGTGGGGCATTCATATGGGAATGACGCAGGGGCTGCTGACGGCGATGATTGCGAAAACAGCTCCCGCCGACCTGCGCGGAACCGCCTTTGGCCTGTTCAGTATGGTGAGCGGCGTGGCGCTGCTGATTGCCAGCCTCGGAGCGGGCATCATCTGGGAAACGTGGGGCGCGGAATATACTTTCTATACGGGGGCCGTTATCTGCCTGATAACCCTGGGGTATCTGCTTAAGCGTCCGGCAGCGTTGTAAAGCACGTTACAGCGGAAAATCATTTCGTAAATCATTCGGAGAGTGAACGCCGTTTTGTTACCAATGTGGGCCTTTCTATCAGGAGATCTCTATGAAAAGGACCACAGTTTATACTGCGCTGGCATCCGCCCTTTTGCTGCCATCGCTTTATGCGCATGCCGCCCCGCAGGCGCACGTTGTCTGCGGGTATAACCACACCCTGGGCGATGATGCCATCATGATGTTCGGCAAAGCCAACCAGGCGATGTGGCATGACTTTTTTGGCAATACCCGCACGGATGCCCATTCCACCTCTTCGTCGCTGCGTAAGCAACCGGACACCACCTGCGATAACAAAGCCGACAGCTCAGCCTACTGGGTGCCGTCGCTGCGCCTGCCAAATGGGACGGTGGTAAAGCCTGCCTACCAAAAAACCTACTATCAGGCTTCGCAGGTCGATCAGTACCCACTCAGCCCGTTCCCGGCCGGGCTGGCGTTGCTGGCGGGCGATCACCGCGGCACTAAACCCAACTCCCGGATCACCTTTTTATGCGCCAACGGCAAAGGCTACACCAATAAAGTCGGTGAAGTCTGTGGCCTGAGAAAAGCCAAAGATGCGGTGCAGTTCAATATCGGCATTCAGTTCCCTAACTGCTGGGATGGCATTAACCTCAAGCCGCACCACGGGATGGCTAACGCCGCCTACGATGTGAAAGGGGATTGTCCTTCCGGCTTCCCGGTGAAGATCCCGACGGTAAATATGAACGTGGCCTGGGTGCTGCACGGCATCACCTCTCTGGATACGGCGAAAGCGCAGCTGTCGCTCGATCCCACCATGAATGGCGATGCGCGTGAGGAGCACTGGGGTAGCCTCTATACCGCCCATGCCGACTTTATGAACGGCTGGACCGAAGAGGGCGCCCGCTTTATGACGGAGATGTGCATGAATCAGGGCATGGATTGCGGTACCAACGTGCCTTATGGCTATTCGAAGGCGCTGGCAAACGTCCGGGTGAGCAGCGAGACGGCGAGCGCCCCGGCGCAGACCTTATTAGTCCAGGATAACTGGCAAAACGGGGGGCGTACCCACAATAGCGAGACCCTGAGCCTGGTTAAATTCACGATCCCACCGCTGCCGACAGGCCAGGATCCCTCTCTCTTCAAGTACAAAATTCGTATCTATGGCGGGAAAGTCGAAGCCAACGGCGCGGATCAAATCTTCTTCTACCCGGCCAGCAACGACTGGGATCCGGCTACCGTCAGCTGGAAAAAACGGCCTGCCTGCAACTACAGCTCCGATGCAAAACTGTATCTCAACAACAAGCGTGAGTACCGGATGGTAGATGTCGACAAGGCGGTGCGTAAAGCGCTGGCCGCAGGAAAGACGGAAATCTCCTGGTACATCGGGGGCGACCGTCAGGGCAACCACTACGAGTTCAGCCCGGCGGATTCGAAAGAGAGCCTGATGCTGATGTTGACAGGGTATAAAAAGACGCCGGAAATTTAAGCGCGCATTGAAGCGCTGTCGCGGAAGTCAGGCATAAAAAAACCAACCGTAAAAGGTTGGTTTTTTTTGGGATTTTTGGTCGGCACGAGAGGATTTGAACCTCCGACCCCCGACACCCCATGACGGTGCGCTACCAGGCTGCGCTACGTGCCGACGCATGAGAATTTATACTACCCATTTCCGCGCTTAATGCAAGGCCAGTCCAGGCTAACTGATTAATTTTAAATCAGTTAGCAATGAACCGTTTTTCATCCGTCAGCACCTGGAGCAGCAGGCTGAGCTGCGGCGTCTGGTCGTTGAGTTTCTCACCCTGCAGGTTGTACGTTTTGTAGCTGCCGTTACTGTTCAGTACCAGCGTCAGGGCTGGCGTCGTGACGGCCAGCGTATTATTGCTGGCAGCGGTCACCCAGTTATGACGACGTGTGGCGCTGAACAGATCCTGACCCTGGGAATACTCATTGGCTGGCGTGCTGACGTGGAGCAGGCGTTGCATCAGGGTGGTCATCACATCTTTATGATCGGTCAGCATGTTAATGCGCTGCGAGGGCGTCCCCGGCCAGTGGATAACCAGCGGAACGTGCAGGCGAGGGCGCGACCAGTCAACATCCGTGCGCTCGTTACCCAGCGGCACACCGTGACCTGCGGTGATCACCACTACCGTGTTCTCCAGCTTGCCGGATTCACGCAGGGCGTTCAGTACCCGGGCGATCTGGGCATCCACATCGCCTGCTGCCTGAGCGTAGCGGCGGGCAAAGGTTTTCTGGTTGCTGTTATCCAGCGTGGTGCCGTTGAGGGCAACCCAGGAGAACCAGCGGTTATCGTCCTGCGCATAGCGGTTCAGCCAGCTGATCCACTGCCCGGCGGTCTGGGCGTCGGACTGACTCTGGGTGGCCGGCAGCGAGAAGTCGGACAACAGTGCCTGACGGTATAGCGGGCTGCTGAAGCCATCTGACGAGAAGAGCCCCAGCTGGTAACCCTGCTGGTTCAGACCGGTAATCAGCGCCGCAGGAATACGCGACGACAGTACGCCGTCCATATAGCTTGGCGAAATGCCGTAGAACAGGCCGAAGATCCCGGTATCGGTGGCGTTACCGGAGCTCATATGCTGGGTAAAGTTGATGTTCTTATCGGCAAACTCCGCCAGCGCTGGCATCTGCTTCTCAAAGCGCGAGTAGTTCAGCCCGTCAACGGTGATCAGCAGGACGTTCTGACCCTGGCCCATGTCACGGTAGCGCAGATCGCTGAGCGGATACTGTACCGATACCGCTTCGGGATCGCCTTGCTCGATCAGGCGGCGCTGATACTCCTGCGCATCAAGCAGGCCGTGTTTCTCAAGGAAGCGGCGGGCCGTCATCGGATAGGAGAGCGGCAGGTTCGCGCGCTGCATGGTGACTGGGCGGTAGAAGTTGGCGTCAGCCCAGATATACATGAAATGCGAGCCGATAAAGGCCACGAAGAAGAGGGCGGCAACCGGTTTGGCGTAGCGACGACGACGCGTCAGGCTGCGCAGCTTTTGCCAGCTCCAGGTGGCAAACAGCATCTCAATCAGCAAAATAATCGGCACGCTGATAAACATCAGCTGCCAGTCGCGTGCCGTTTCGTTCTGGTCGGGGTTAATCACCAGTTCCCAGACGACAGGATTAAGATGCAGGTGAAAACGGGTAAAGACTTCGCTGTCGATCAGTAACAGCGTCATGCCCACCGTGGCGAGAATGGCGGAGATAAACCGCATCAGCCGCTGCGACATGACGACAAACGTCAGCGGGAACAGGATCAGCAGATAAGTGGCGAATACCAGGAAGCTGAAATGGCCAATGACGCTCATCCAGGAGTAGATACGCCCGGCAAGCGTTGTCGGCCAGTCGGCGACAAACAGGTAACGACTGCCAAGCACCATCGCCAACAGAATGTTGAACAGGGCAAACCAGTGCCCCCAGCTAACCATCTGGGAGACTTTTTCACGGTAGCGCTGACGATTCGTCACCATAAACTGTCGTTCGTTTCCCTTAGTGTGCCTGGTCGTCGTTAACCGAGGACTGTAAGGCCTGAGCGAAAGATTTTGCGATTGCCTGGCGCTGGGCCGGCGCAACGCTGGTATTGATAAGGTTAGTCACCATATTTCCCAGAACCATCAGGGAAAGGTCGGTGGGTGCCTTATGTTTTTCCAGTACGTTGAGCAGCTCACTGAGCATTTGTTCAACGTGTTCATCACTATAGCGGGAGAGTTGTGGCATAAATCGAAATCTGTTTGTGAAGGAAAGGGCAACATATTACCGTAGCAACAGCTTTTTTTCCCCTTTTTTATCTTCGGTTGCATACATGTCTGGCGGGTGGTTGAATACGGCCCGGTCTAAAAGGAGAGTTTATCATGAGTCTGGATATCAACCAGATTGCCCTGCACCAGCTTATCAAGCGTGATGAGCAAACCCTTGAGCTGGTGCTGCGCGATTCGTTACTGGAGCCTACGCCTACCGCTGTTGACATGATCGCGGAGCTGCACCGGGTTTACAGCGCTAAAAACAAAGCCTATGGCCTGTTCAGTGAAGAGAGTGAACTGGCGCAGGCGCTGCGCCTGCAACGTCAGGGCGACGAGGATTTCCTCGCCTTCAGCCGGGCCGCCACCGGCCGCCTGCGCGATGAGCTGGCAAAGTACCCATTTGCCGATGGCGGGATCGTCCTGTTCTGCCATTATCGTTACCTGGCGGTGGAGTATCTGCTGGTGGCGGTGCTGAACAACTTAAGCAGCATGCGCGTTAATGAGCAGCTGGATATCAGCTCCACCCACTATCTGGACATCAACCACGCGGATATCGTGGCGCGTATCGATTTGACGGAATGGGAAACCAATCCGGAATCGACCCGCTATCTGACCTTCCTGAAAGGGCGGGTAGGGCGCAAGGTGGCCGACTTCTTTATGGATTTCCTCGGTGCCAGCGAAGGGTTGAACGCCAAGGCGCAGAACAAAGGCCTGCTGCAGGCGGTAGATGATTTCACCGCAGAAGCCGAGCTGGATAAAGCGGAACGCCAGAACGTGCGTCAGCAGGTGTACGCCTACTGCAACGAGCAGCTGCAGGCGGGAGAAGAGATCGCTCTGGAGTCGCTGTCAAAAGAGTTAGCGGGCGTCAGCGAAGTGAGTTTCCAGGAATTTACGGCTGAGAAAGGCTATGAGCTGGAAGAGAGCTTCCCGGCGGATCGCAGCACGCTGCGTCAGCTCACCAAATTTGCCGGTAGCGGCGGTGGGTTAACCATTAACTTTGATGCCATGCTGCTCGGCGAGCGCATTTTCTGGGATCCGGCGACCGACACGCTGACCATTAAAGGCACCCCGCCAAACCTGCGCGACCAGCTGCAGCGTCGCACCTCCGGCGGTAAATAACGGCCATAAAAAAACCCCGCAATGCGGGGTTTTTTCTCAACCTGTAAGCGATTACGCGCGAACGAAGTCGATGTGAGCCAGTTTTGGCTTGAACGGGTGACGCTGAACAGCCTGAACCTTCACTTTTTCTTCTTTACCGTCAACAACCAGGGTCAGAACTTCGCCATAGAAACCAGGCTTGTCCTGCAGGTTCCACACTTTGTCGTGGTCCAGTTCGATTGCGATTGGCGCAGCTTCGCCGCCATAGATGATGGCAGGGAATTTGTTTGCTACACGCAGGCGGCGGCTCGCACCCTTGCCCTGCTCTTTACGTACTTCTACATTGATAGTTAACATTGATTTCTCTCTGTACATATTATTCCTGCTACAGGCGACCCAGCAGCAGGTAAGTGTTCTGCCTCACGGATGTGAAGCGGGCGGCATTTTATACTCAAATGGCCTGCACATCAATGAAAAGTCCCTTTATCCACGCAATTCGTTAGCCCGCCGATAGCGGCCTTCATAATCAAAAACCTTTTCGCGCACCTGCCAGAACTGGCCTTTTTTCCGCGCTACCACGAAGTCAGGGTGGCGCAGCAACGGCTGCTGATGAACGATATCGGCCGCGGTGATCCAGCGCAGCGGCACGCCGGGCGTGCGGGTATGCGGACGGATAAACAGCTGCTCAAAGGCGGTACGCTGGGCGGGCGTCTGCAGACGGAAGCGCTCACTGACATCGGTGCCATCTTCGTCGTAATAGGTAATTTTCAGCCATTCGCCTTTCTCGTCCGCGCCATGAGCCAGCACCATCCCGCTGCAGCGCAGCACCAGCGCGTCTTTCAGCTTGAGGGCCGCTTTCAGCATATCGTCGGGATCGACCAACACCGCATCGCAGGCGCGACAGCGACGGGCGGCAATGTCGTTTTCAGCATTGCACTGCGGGCAGTTTTTGAAGCGGAAACGGTAGTCACACTGTTCCCGATGGCCGTCGTCATCTTCAAACCAGCCCTGACAACGTCGGCCAAAGTGCTCAATCAGCGTGCCGTCGGCGGTCGTTTTGCCCCAGAAGGTGTTGGCAAATCCGCAGCCGGGACAAAACACCTGCACGGGGACGTTGTCACTTTTTCCTTTTGGCGCACCCACTTCCGGGGCGTACAGGTCGTGTGGGTTGCCAGCGTAATCCAGAATCAGGCAATCGGTTTTATCGGGGGCTAAACGCAGGCCGCGGCCGACAATCTGTTGGTAAAGGCTGACGGATTCGGTGGGGCGCAGAATAGCAATCAGATCGACGTGTGGGGCATCAAACCCGGTCGTGAGCACTGACACGTTGACCAGATAGCGGAACTGCTGTGCCTTAAACGCCTCAATCAGCTGGTCGCGTTCGTTGCCCGGCGTCTCGCCGGTGATAAGCCGCGCCTCGCTGGCGGGCAGCAGGCCGGTGATTTCCCGGGCGTGTTCCACGGTGGCGGCAAAGATCATCACCCCTTTGCGATCGGCGGCAAACTCCACAATCTGGCTGATGATGTGGGGGGTAATACGATCCTGCTTTTTCAGCTCGCGGTTAAGATCCGCTTCGCTGAACAGGCCGTTACTCTGCACCTGCAACCGGCTGAAATCGTACTGCACCACCGGCATATCCAGCCGCTCTGGCGGCGTCAGGTAACCGTGTTTAATCATGTAGCGCAGCGGCAGCTCGTAAATACAGTCGCGGAACAACGCCTTTTCATCGCCACGTACCATGCCGTGATAATGAAAGCGGTAGATCCAGCCTTTTCCGAGGCGGAACGGGGTGGCGGTCAGCCCCAGCAGACGAATGTGCGGGTTCACGCTCTTCAGATGGGTCAGGATCTGCTGATACTGGCTGTCGTTGTCATCGCTGATACGATGGCACTCATCCACGATCAGCAGCGAGAACTCGCTCTGAAACTTGTCCAGATTGCGCGCTACCGACTGCACGCTGCCAAACACCACTTTGCCGTGGCTCTCTTTACGCTGTAATCCGGCGGCAAAAATATCAGCCTCCAGGCCCAGCGCCAGATACTTGGCGTGGTTTTGCGCCACCAGTTCTTTGACGTGCGCCAGCACCAGCACGCGACCGCGCGCCAGGCGCGCCAGCTCGGCGATCACCAGGCTTTTGCCCGCCCCCGTGGGCAGGACGATGGCGGCCGGTTCTTTATGCTGACGAAAGTGGGCGAGGGTGGCGTCCACGGCTTCCTGTTGATAGGGGCGAAGTGTAAAGGTCATGGTTACTCAGCTTTGTTATCCCGCATATAGTATGCCACGAAACTTTTTCCCTTGAGTGGCGCGGATAGCCCGTTATACTGGGCTGTTGTTAACTGCTTCTTTTCCGGGCGCCCCGTCCGGCTCCTGGCACCTTTAAGGCTAAAATTATTTCATGCGACTTGATAAGTTTATCGCTCAGCAACTCGGCGTAAGCCGCGCTATTGCTGCGCGTCTGATTCGCGGCAGCCACGTTACTGTGGATGACGATATTGTGCGAGACAGCGCGTTCAAACTCCAGCCCGAGCATCAGGTGGAATATGACGGCAATTCGCTGACCCAGCAGAACGGCCCGCGTTACTTCATGCTCAATAAGCCGCAAGGCTATGTCTGCTCGACTGACGATCCCGATCACCCGACCGTGCTCTATTTCCTCGACGAGCCAGTGGCGCACAAACTGCACGCCGCCGGGCGTCTGGATATCGACACTACTGGCCTGGTGCTGATGACCGATGACGGTCAGTGGTCGCATCGTATTACTTCCCCGCGCCACCATTGTGAGAAGACCTACCTGGTGACGCTGGAATCCCCGGTGAGCGACAGCACGGCAGAACAATTTGCCCACGGCGTTCAGCTGCACAATGAAAAAGATCTGACTAAGCCCGCCGTGCTGGAAGTGATCACCCCTACCGAAGTGCGTCTGACCATCAGCGAAGGGCGCTACCATCAGGTAAAACGCATGTTTGCTGCCGTGGGTAACCACGTTGTGGGTCTGCATCGCGAACGGATTGGGGCGATCGCCCTTGACCCGGATCTTGAGCCAGGCGAATACCGCCCGTTGACGGAAGAAGAAATTGCCAGCGTTGGCCTCTCTTCACGCTAATTTCAGGAGCTAATTGTGACCACCAGGCCACACTCGTCGTTCAGCATTGTCTTTATCCTTGGTCTGCTGGCTATGCTGATGCCGCTGTCCATCGACATGTATCTGCCTGCGCTGCCGGTGATCGCTGAGCAATTTGGCGTGCCGGCGGGTAGCGCGCAAATGACCCTCAGCACCTATATTCTCGGCTTTGCCCTCGGCCAGCTGCTGTACGGCCCTATGGCCGACAGCCTGGGCCGCAAACCGGTGGTGCTGGGCGGGACGCTGGTGTTTGCTGGTGCGGCGGCAGCTTGTGCGATGGCGCAGTCCATCGATCACCTGATTGTGATGCGTTTCTTCCACGGCCTGGCGGCAGCGGCCGCAAGCGTGGTCATCAATGCCCTGATGCGCGATATCTACCCCAAAGAAGAGTTCTCCCGCATGATGTCCTTCGTCATGCTGGTCACCACCGTGGCGCCGCTGGTGGCACCGATGGTCGGGGGGGCTGTGCTGGTGTGGTTCAGCTGGCACGCGATTTTCTGGCTTCTGGCGCTGGCGGCCCTGCTGGCCTCGGCGATGATCTTCTTCTTTATAAAGGAAACCCTGCCTGCGGAGCATCGGCAGAAGTTTCATATCCGTACCACCCTTGGCAACTTTGCCTCACTGTTTCGCCATAAGCGCGTGCTGAGCTATATGCTGGCCAGCGGCTTCAGCTTTGCCGGGATGTTCTCATTCCTCAGCGCCGGGCCGTTTGTCTACATCGAACTCAACCACGTCTCCCCGCAGCATTTCGGCTACTACTTCGCGCTGAACGTGGTCTTCATCTTTGTGCTGACTATGATCAACAGCCGCTTCGTCCGTCGGGTGGGGGCGCTGAACATGTTCCGCATTGGTCTGTGGATCCAGTTCGTCATGGCGGTGTGGATGGTGGTGACGGCCTTCTTTGATGTGGGCTTCTGGACGCTGGTGATAGGGATTGCGGCCTTTGTGGGCTGTATTTCGATAGTGTCGTCCAACGCGATGGCGGTGATCCTTGATGAGTTCCCGCATATGGCCGGGACGGCCTCTTCACTGGCAGGCACCTTCCGCTTCGGGATTGGCGCCATTGTCGGGGCGCTGCTCTCCCTGGCGACCTTTACCACCGCCTGGCCGATGCTCTGGTCAATTGCCTTGTGCGCGACCTGCTCGATCCTTTTCTGCCTCTACGCCAGCCGGCCACGAAAAGCAGTAAAATAGTGCAGCGATAAGGGTCCCGACGGGGCCCTTTTTTGATGTTGGTCAAGCAAAGCACGTTTCACCGCTCCCCTGTTTGTTTCTTTTATGTAAAATCTATTTGTGTAAATAGTCACAGCCTTGTAGTTAAAAAGGTTGTGTTAGATCACAGAAACGGGTACATATAGCGCCGCTATCAACCTGAAACACTGTCAAAAAGCCCTGATAAATTAGACGCCAACCCCCGTGGAAACAGGTGTAAGCGTTTTCTTATTAAAAACAGAGCAGGTAAGTGTTGATGTGTTACTATAAATGTAAATAGATTGTGAAGTATATTTTGCTTCCGGGGAACAAACGTGAATACATTACAGCTCTCCATTGTGCATCGCTTGCCGCAGAGCTATCGCTGGTCGGCGGGTTTTGCAGGTTCCAAAGTTGAACCGATTCCGCAAAGCGGAGCAAACAGTGATAACTGTCTGGTGGCGCTTAAGCTGCTAAGCCCGGAAGAGGGCAACGCATGGCCGGTAATGGAAAAGCTGAGCCAGGCGCTGACGGACATTGAGCTTTACAGCTCGGTACTGGAGTGCGAAGGCGAGCCGTGCCTGTTCGTGAAAAGCCAGGACGAGTTCGCGGCGACCTGCCGCCTGAAAAACTTCGGGGTGGCGATTGCCGAATCCGTAGCAGGTCAGGATCCTGTCTGAGCGTCAGCGTAACGCTAATAGCTGACGCGTATACTCCTGCGTCGGCGCGGCAAACACGCGCTGACACTCCCCTTGCTCGACCACCTCTCCCTGACGTAACACAATCACCTGGTGACACAGCGCGCGTACCACCTGCAGGTCGTGGCTGATAAAGATATAGGCCAGCCGGTGTTTCTCCTGCAGATCTTTCAGCAGCGCCAGGATCTGCGCCTGTACGGTTTTATCCAGCGATGAGGTGGGTTCATCCAGAATAATCAGCTCCGGACGCAGGATCAGCGCGCGCGCAATGGCGATCCTCTGACGCTGGCCGCCGGAAAAGGCGGCAGGATAACGATGCCGGGTCTGCGGATCCAGCCCCACTTCGCCCATCACCCGAATGACCTCCTCCTCCCGCGCCTGCACGCTGAGCGTGGGCTGATGCACCCGCAGCCCTTCTTCGATAATTTGCTGCACGTTAAGACGTGGATTCAGGGAGGAGTTTGGATCCTGAAACACCACCTGCATCCGGTGGCGGACGGGCAACATCTGACGGCGATCCCAGCGATGCAGCGGCTGACCATCAAACACAATCTCCCCTCTGGAGGCGATCAGGCGCAGCAGCGCCAGCCCGGTAGTGCTTTTACCGGAGCCGGATTCGCCTACCAGCCCCAGGGTTTCACCGGGGCGCAGGTTAAAGCTGACGTTTTTTAGCACCTGCTTGTTATCCACCACCCGACGCAGGAGGCCTTTGCGCACCGGAAAAGCCACCGAGAGATCTTTCACGCTCAGCAGCGGTTGTGACGCGTCCGGCAGCGGGACGGGATCGCCAGCTGGCTCGCTGTTGAGCAGCCGCTGGGTGTAAGGGTGCTCAGGCGCGGCAAGCAGCGTCGCGGCCCGGTTCTGCTCCACGCAGCAGCCGTTTTGCATCACCGCGACCCGGTCGGCCAGCTTTCTCACGATGCTGAGGTTGTGGGTGATAAACAGCAGGCTCATGTTCAGCTCGTCACGCAGCTCGCGTAACAGCTGAAGGATCTGCGCCTGTACCGTGACGTCCAGCGCGGTGGTCGGTTCATCGGCAATCAGCAGCTCCGGGCGGGTCAGCAGTGCCATGGCGATCATTACCCGCTGGCGTTCACCGCCGGAAAGTTGATGAGGAAAATCGGCCAGCCGTTTTGCGGCATTGCGGATCCCGGTGCGTTCGAGACAGTCGAGCATCTCTCCGCGTGCCGCCTCTTTGCGCATGCCGCGGTGCAGGGAGAGTACTTCATAGAGCTGTTTTTCGAGGGTGTGCAGCGGGTTCAGCGACACCATCGGCTCCTGGAAAATCATGGCGATCTTGTTGCCCCGCACCCCGCGCAGGGTGCGCTCGTCGGCATGCAGCAGCGACTGCCCATGAAACAGGATATCGCCCTGCGGATAGACTACCGGCGGGGCTGGGAGCAGGCGCAGGACGGAGAGCGCGGTAACGCTCTTCCCGGAGCCAGATTCCCCCACCAGCGCCAGCGTTTCCCCCGCATCTATGTGCAGGGAGACATCATTGACCACGGTACGCAGCTCGCCCTGCTGGCGAAACGCGATGGAGAGGGCGTCAATGTGAAGGAGAGGCTGGGTCATCTTAAACCGCCTTATTCGGGTCAAAGGCATCGCGCACCGCTTCGCCAATAAAAATCAGCAACGAGAGCAGCACGGCAACGGAGAGAAAGGCGGCGATGCCGAGCCACGGCGCCTGCAAATTGTTTTTCCCCTGTAACAGCAGCTCGCCCAGCGACGGCGAACCCAGCGGCAGGCCGAAGCCGAGAAAATCGAGCGAGGTAAGGGTCGTGATGGAGCTGCACAGGATAAACGGCAGGAAGGTCAGGGTCGCCACCATGGCGTTCGGCAGCATATGACGGAAAATGATCCCGCGATCGCTGACCCCCAGCGCCTGGGCGGCGCGAATGTAGTCAAAGTTACGGGTGCGCAGGAACTCCGCGCGCACAACCCCCACCAGCGCCATCCAGCCAAAGAGCACCGTGATGGCCAGCAGCCACCAGAAGTTAGGCTGAACCACGCTTGAAAGCAGAATGATCAGGAACAGCGTCGGCATCCCGGACCAGACCTCGATAAACCGCTGGCCCCAGAGGTCGATTTTACCGCCGTAATAGCCCTGGATCGCCCCGGCCAGCACGCCCATCACGCTGGAAAACAGGGTCAGCATCAGGCCAAACAGAATGGAGATCCGCGTGCCGTAGAGAATGCGCGCCAGCACATCCCCGCCGTTGGCATCGGTGCCTAGCCAGTTTTGTGCCGAAGGCGAGGACGGGAAGGGCGTGGTGGTGGCAAAGTTAATGCTGGTGGCACCAAAGCGGACCGGGGCCCACAGCACCCAGCCGTGCTCGTTGAGCTGCGCCTGTAACCAGGGATCCTGATAATCCGCTGCGGTGGCAAAGGGGCCGCCAAAGTCGCTTTCGCTGTACTCTTTGATCACCGGGACGTACCAGCGATCGTTAAAGTGCACCAGCAGGGGTTTATCGTTAGCAACCAGTTCCGAGCACAGGCTCAGGGCGAAAAACAGGGCGAAAATCCACAGCGACCAGTAGCCGCGGCGATTGTGACGAAACCTGGCCCAGCGGGCCTGATTGATGGGGCTTAAGCGCGGCATCAGCGACCCTCAAAATCAATACGCGGATCGACCAGCGTATAGCAGATATCGCTGAGGATATTCAGCAGCAGGCCAATCAGGGTGAAAATATAGAGCGTGCCAAACATCACCGGGTAATCCCGCGAGACGGTGGCCTCGTAACCGAGCAACCCCAGCCCGTTAAGGGAGAACATCACCTCAATTAACAGGGAGCCGGTAAAGAACATGCTGATAAAGGTGGCGGGAAAACCGGCGATCACCAGCAGCATGGCGTTGCGAAAAATGTGTTTCCACAGAATGCCCCGCTCGCTGACCCCTTTGGCGCGGGCGGTGACCACGTACTGCTTGCGGATCTCATCGAGGAAGGCGTTTTTGGTCAACATGGTCAGAGCCGCAAACCCGCCGATCACCGTCGCCAGCACCGGCAGGGTAATGTGCCACAGGTAGTCGGTAATTTTCTCGTACCACGGCAGGCTGCTGAAATCGGTCGAGACCAGCCCGCGTAGCGGGAAGAGGTCGAAGTAACTCCCCCCGGCAAAAAAGACAATCAGCAGAACGGCAAACAGAAACGCCGGTATCGCATAGCCAATAATAATGAAGGTACTGCTCCAGATATCGAACCGGCTGCCGTTATCCATCGCTTTACGGATGCCGAGCGGGATCGAGACCAGATAGATAATCAGGGTGCCCCACAGGCCCAGGGTGATGGAAACCGGCAGGCTCTCTTTAATCAGATGCAGCACCGAGGCGCTACGGAACAGGCTGTCGCCAAAATCAAAGCGCAGATAGTCCCCGAGCATTTTGAAGTAGCGTTCATGGATCGGTTTATCAAAGCCGTACCGCTGGGTGATCTCGGCGATCACTTCGGGATCCAGACCCCGTCCACCGCGATAGTGGCTTTCGTTGATATTGCCCACCCCGGTGCGGGCGTGGCTGGCGCGCATGCCTTCATCGCCCCCGCCGGGCATCGCCCCGCTGTTACCGAATTCGATGGCGGCAATCGCTTGATCCACCGGGCCGCCCGGGGCAATCTGCACGATAAAAAAGTTGATGGTGATAATCGCCCACAGGGTGGGGATCACCAGCAGTAAACGACGAAGTAAATAAGCGCCCATTGCGTATCCTTAACGCCGCTCGGCGGGTAATTTCGCCGCTTTGTTAACGTCATACCACCAGTTTTCGAACCCGAGGGAGTAGACCGGGCGCTGGGCCGGAAGACCAAATTTATCCCAGCGGGCCACCCGATCCTGGCCCATAAACCACATTGGCAGCATGTAATAGTTCCAGGTCAGGACCCGATCCAGCGCGCGCCCGAGGGGCAGCAGCTTCTGTTTATCGCCCTGCGCGGCAACGATTTGCGCAATCAGAGCGTCGATGGCCGGGTTTTTTACTCCCGGTGAATTATAGGTTGAGTCAATGTACTGGGAGGCCCAGGAGATCTGCAGGTCCGAGCTCGGCCACGGCATGGCCCGCCACAGGCGCGGCATCATATCGTAATCGCGGTTGCGCATCCGGTTGGTGATTTGTGAGTTATCCACCTGGCGAATGTTCATGGTAATGCCCAGCCGTTCAAGGTTGTGCTGGAACGGCAGTACCCACTGGTTATTCCCCCCGGAGGGCAACAGCAGTTCAAAACTGAGCGGTTTGCCGGTTTGCGTGTTAACCCGCTGCTTATTTTTGATTGTCCACCCGGCCTCGTCCAGCAGCTGGCTGGCTTTCAGCAGGTTGTTACGATCGTAGCCATCGCCTTTAGAGACCGGCGGCTGAAAGACGGTAGTAAACACCTCGGCGGGGAGGGCGCTCTTCAGCGGGGCGAGGAGCGTCAGCTCCGCGGCATCCGGGTAGCCCTTAGCCGCGTATTCCGTATTCTGGAAATAGCTGTTAACCCGACTGTAGGCGCCGTAGAACAGCGCCTTGTTCATCCACTCAAAATCAAAGGCGAGGGTAATGGCCTGACGGACCCGGCGATCGCTGAATACCGGGCGCTGAATATTAAAGGCCAGCCAGCGCGTATCCTGAGCGGAATCATTTTTGAGCGCCTCTTTCACGATAAAGCCGCGGTCAAAGTTTTTCCCGATGTAGCGCGTGGCCCAGTTTTTGGCGCTGCTCTCTACCCGCATATCGAACGCGCCCGCTTTGAACGCCTCGAAGGCCACGTTGTCGTCCAGATAGTAGTCGTAGCGCAGGGTATCGAAATTCCAGCGGCCCCGGTTCACCGGCAGGTCGGCTGCCCAGTAATCCTTCACCCGGGAGTAGATAAGATACTGCCCCATACGCCAGCTCGTGATGCGGTATGGCCCGCCCGCCAGCGGTGGGGTGGAGAGGGGATCGCTGAGCTTATGATCTTTCCAGAACTTTTCAGGCATGACCGGCAGGGTGAGCAGGCTCAGCATGTCCTCTTTGTTAGGGTTGGCGAGCGTGATGCGCACCGTCAGCGGGGCGATGGCCGTCACCGTAGCCCCTTTATAGACCAGCCGGAACTGCGGCACCCCTTCGGTCATAAACTTATGGAAGGTAAAAGCCACGTCGCTGGCCTTCACCGGTGTGCCGTCATGAAAGCGCGCCAGTGGATTGAGGGTCAACTCCATCCAGGCAAAATCATCGGCGTAGCGGGCCTGCTCGGCCACCAGCGGATAATAGCTGCCTGGCTCATCATCAGACGTCGTAAAAAGGGTGTCGTAGAGGGCGTCGGTACGCTCGGCCGCCACGCCGCGCAGGGCATAGCGGTTGAAGTTATCGAAGGTGCCGTTGGCGGCAAGGGTAAGATTGCCCCCTTTTGGCGCGGCAGGGTTAACGTAATCGTAGTGATCGAAATTGATGGCATATTTCGGCTCGCCAATCACCGCGAACGCGTAGCTTTCTTTAATGGTTTGCGCCTGGCTGAGTCCACTCATCATCGCCATCAGCAGTACTATTATGCGCACAATCATTCCGCGACATTTTCCTCTTGCAGTCTGGCCGGGCAGGATACCTGAATAATAAGTGACGTAGCGGTGGTTGGGAAATTATTCGCTGTCGGGGTGAACGTCAGGCTGCCAGACCAGCAGCTGCTCCAGGCGCATCGGGCGGCTGATCCAGTAGCCTTGCAGCATATTGACGCCGTGATCGCGCAGCCACTTCGCCTGCTCGGGCGTCTCGACACCTTCGGCAATGGTCACCATATTCAGCCGCCGGGCGAGCGTCAGCACGGTATCCAGCACCGGGGAAGTCACGGTCTCCAGGCCGATGGCGTTGACAAAGCCGCGGTCGATTTTCAGATAGTCCATGGTGAAACGCTCAAGGTAGATGAGGGCGCTGTGCCCGGTACCAAAATCATCCACCGCGATTTCAAATCCTTCCAGATGCAGCCATTCAAAGAGCTTTGTGGCTTCCCGCTGATTCAGCATATCGCGCTCGGTAATTTCGAGCACAATCTGGAAATGATCCGGCGGCAGCGAGGCGGCGAATTTACGCATATCTTCCTTGAAGCTGTCGGCGTGCAGGTGGCCCGGGGAGAGATTAATGCCCAGCTTGGAACCTGGCGGAAGGCGTTTTTTCAGCGCCGGGGCGTCGCGCAGGATCAGGTCGAAGAGATGCAGCGTGAGCGGCACAATCAACTTCTGTGCTTCTGCAAAGCCAATAAAGGCATCCGGCGGGATCTCCCCGGCACCGGGATGGTGCCAGCGCATCAATACCTCCACGCCGCCCATCTGCAGATTGTTCGCGTCCACGACCGGCTGATAGACCACGTGAAACTGGTTCTGCTTAATCGCGGTGAGGATCTCTTTTCGCGGATTGGCGTGGTTCATCAGCCCATAGAAACAGAGCACCCCGATGCTGGAGCCGCACATCAGACCAAACAGCAGGGCAAAATAGAGATCGGCCATCGTCCAGGTATCGGCATACAGATTAATGGTCAGCGGCAGTCCTTCAATCCGGCTGGAGCGCACGGGGTGTTTATCCAGATCCGAAATGTGAATCAGCCGGTTTGAATAAGTCGAAAAAGAGGTATCGCCGATAATAAGGGCAATACCGGCAAATTCATCCTGGCGGGCGGTATATAACAGGTAGGGAGTCAGGTTGAGATTAATAGAAGTAAATACGCCGCCACTGTCCAGCAGCGGGTTTCGGTGCCACAACACAATGGCCGGTTTTTTCGGCATCATCGGCGTACCGGGCAGCAGAGCCATATCAACATCTTTATTCACGTCGATATTCGGCACCAGTTCGCTGAGGGGGACATTCAACGGCCCGGTTGCTGACGAGCAGAAGGCAATTTTATCTTTTACCAGCAGGAAGGCACGGACGTTAAGGCTGAATGCGGCGCGGGAGGTCAATTCGGCGCTGACCTCGTGGCACTGGCTTAAGGTCAGCGGCTGCAACCCATCGATGGAGATGCGCAGCTCTTTAAAATAATCTGCCATGTAGTCATGGAGGTCGGTAATCAGGTTATCGTATTTCACATCCCGTTTGTGATAACTGAAAAAAAACTGCATACCGCCGCAGAGCAGGGCGACAATAAGTCCGGCAAGCACGCTGAGCATCAGCACTTTTCGTCGGGTTGATAAATGGCGGGTAAACATAAATGTAATCGGATCCTGATATGCCGCCCGCGTTATCATGACGGCTAAACTCACGCTACTACCAGACTATAGCCTGGAACGACCAGCCCTGAATGTGTTGTTGAGTTATAAAAAAAAAGCACTGCCGTAGCAGTGCTTTTTTAGCATGCTGTCAGTCAAGGGAAACGGACAGCACTGGCGGTTAACTGCGAGTTAATACACGGCGCGCTTCATTGTAGCGCTTCTTCCAGTAGGGCTCGTTCATACTGGAGATCGTCACACCACTGCTGGTGGACGCGTGGACAAACTGGTCGTTACCAATATAGATGCCGACATGACGGCCGGTTGAACCCGCCCGGAACAGCACTAAATCGCCGGTGCGCAAGCTACTACGCGAGATCGATTTGCCCATTTCCTGTTGTTCATAAGTTGAACGCGGAAGTTCTAAACCAAACTGTTCGCGGAAAGTACGTTGTACGAAGCCGGAACAATCAATCCCTTTACGTGTATCGCCGCCAAGGCGATAGCGCACGCCTTTCCAGCTAGCATACTGGTCCATTAATCGGGATTTGATATCCAGATTGCTGACCATTTTTTCAAATTCATCCTGAGAGGCTTGCAGTGAAGAGGTGTCTTCTGACCCCACAACACGCGTCTCAGGATGCATATTCTTTGCGGTATTCGATGCGCTACAAGCTGAAAGCAGAACCGCTACTGCAATCGCCGGGATCACCCGTGAGAAGTATCTCAAGATCGGTTGAGATTTGACCATGTTGTTTATTATCCCTTGAAGTCCTTAACGACAAATATCGTTATAAAAAATGCCAAGCGAGACGAGACTAAATACCTGCGCACTATCAGACAATTCTTTATGGTCAAATCTGTGGCGAATCGCACAAATTTATTTACAACGATAATAATTGTAGCGCTGAGGTAAAACGAGTTTGAGAGTACCCGATCGACACGGTCATTGCGAGCAAAAATTGCCAAATTTTTATAAGAAAATGTGATACCAAAAGTTTGCTGCCGGGAGAGCAAAATTGCGGGTTAATTTAGGTTAAGGAATAACCAAACTGTTAATTTCTAACGTGATTATTATGACAGGAAAATGACAGGCTGGGGCAGTGCAAGCAAATAATACATGAGGGATCTGCATTGATCCCTCATTGATACTGTTAATTTCGGTTAGTAACTTGTTTTAAAAATGTTGAATCAGCCAGGCAGGTAGCGATCAAAGAATGCTATTAAACGGTCGCTCAGTGGGGTCATCAGACACCATGGAAGCCCAATCAACGCCACTGAAAGAGAACCGACGGCAATATCGCTGAACCAGTGCGCGCCAATCATTACCCGTGGAAAAGAGAAAACCATAAAAATAATGAGGGCTAATGCGAAAGTCTTATGACCAAAATAACGCCACATAAAAGCGGTGAAAATAAGCAGCATCATCCCGTGATCGCCCGGGAAACTGTCCTTCGAGGCATCTTTTGTCGAAATATGCAGTAATTCACTGACGCGGTAGATGTCAGGGAAAAATAGCGTCGGACTTGAGCGTTTCACCGGAATCAGAGCCTGCGCCAGCTGGTTCAGAACCACGGCAGTCAGCAGCATAACCAGGCCAATCATCAGAATGCGTCGACGCCCGGCCGCACTCTCGTTCCGCCAGAAGGTCAGCATGAGGTAGCCCATCGCCAACAGGGAACAGACGTCAAAGGCCCGATTATTGGTGATCGCCACCAGCCACAGGAAGGGGCGACTCTCTGCCAGTTTCTGGTTAAAGAAGTGGAATATCCCGCTGTCCAGCGGGAACCAGAAACCGTGGTTGACCGGCAGATACCAGGATAAAAAGAGGCCCAGGCCAGCAAGGTTAAGCAATAAAACAGGTAATAGTCGGGTTTTCATCATTAAGCCGTAAGCAGTTAAACCAGGGCAACGTTAGTTGCCCGAACTTAAACGAAGCTTCAACAAGCTGGACTGTAAGGCGTTCCAGTCGGTGTTAACCGCACTAATTAACTCTATTCGGCTGTCCGGTGGCGTTACACCCTGCGTTTCGATGTGAAAATCGGCGCCCTGGCGATTGACCTGTAACAGCCCCTCGGGAATACGCATAACACCTTTCACGCGTTCAACCGGTGCCAGCCGCACCCACTCCAGTAAACCGATGGTGTCGAAGCAGGTGTCCGCATCGAACACCCAACCACAGGCCTGGTGACCCTGGCCGCTATTCAGGCTGCGACGCCAGCGCTGGTGAGCAGGCAGACTCAGCGCGGCCAGACCCTGTTTTTCGCCGTGACTGTGGGCATGGGCGGCGCTGGCAGGTAACGCTTTCAGATTACGCCGCGGCAGATCGAGCAGGGCACCATCAATATTTCCCTGCGTGGTACAGGAGAGCTGACGTTCGCCGCCGAAGTGCTGCCACCAGATATCCAGCGCGGCGCGGCTTTCTGCGGTGGCGCGATCCTCTTTATTGGCAATGATGACGTCGGCGGCGGCGAGCTGATCGCGGAAGTTTTCGTTCTGGACATATTTTTCGTCCAGTAGCTGACGCGGGTCGAGCAGGCACAGGGTGGCGCGCAAATCGATCCAGGGTTCATAGACCGGGGCGGTCAGCAGGTCGAGGATCTGCTTCGGGTGGCCCAGCCCGGTGGGTTCAATCAGCAGCCGGTCGGGCTTGCCCTGACGCAGCAGGGTGTTAAGCCCCACCTGCATCGGCAGACCGTTCACGCAGCACATGCATCCCCCGGGGATCTCTTTTACCAGTGCCCCGTTATCGGCCAGCAGTGCGCCATCAATGCCGATCTCGCCAAATTCATTGACCAGCACGGCCCATTTTTCAGCAGGATCTTTATTCGCCAGCAGGTGCAGTATCGATGTGGTTTTCCCGCTGCCGAGAAAGCCCGTAATGAGGTTGGTTTTAGTCACAGGTGCTCCAGGGGTGATAAATGTAATGCTATAACAATTATCAATAATCCTGGCGCAAAAGAACACCCCTGAGAAGCGGGGAGGGCGAACGGGAGGCTTCCCGCTCGCCTTAAGCGCACCAGAGGTTAAATCTGGAGCGTATCGATAATGGCCTGGCGCGCGCCCGACTGGCTAATGCGCTGGTAAGCCAGGGTAATGGCCTCTACAAACTGCGGATCCTGCGGCAGGTCGGTGCCGAAAATTTCAGTGAGCGCCAGCAGGGCGGTAACGCGCTCCTCTTCGCTGCTGGTCTCTACAATGGCGCGGATCTTATCGCTCAGCGGATCGCGTACATCAATGGCGTGGCCTGCATCGTCCACGCCGCTGACGTAGCGCATCCAGCCCGCGACGCCGAGGGCCAGCAGCGGCCAGGCGGTGTCGCGCTGGCGGTGGAGGCGAATACTCTCCAGCATCCTTTGAGGCAGTTTCTGGCTGCCGTCCATGGCAATCTGCCAGGTGCGGTGCTTCAGCGCCGGGTTGGCGAAGCGGTCAATCAGGCTGTCGGCGTAGGCGGTCAGATCCACCCCGGTGATACGCAGCGTCGGTGCCTGCTCCTCAAGCATCAGGCGACGGGCGGCGTCGCGTAGCGCGCTGTCGGCCATGCAGTCGTTAATATGGGCGAAACCGGCCAGATAACCGAGGTAGGCCAGGAAGGAATGGCTGCCGTTAAGCATACGCAGCTTCATCTGCTCCCACGGCAGGACGTCCTGCACCATCTGCACGCCCGCCACTTCCCACTCCGGGCGACCGGCGACGAAGTTATCCTCGATCACCCACTGGATAAAAGGCTCACAGCTGATGGCGCAGGGATCGTCAACTCCCACTTCACGGGCGATCTCTGCAAGGGAATCATCGGTGGCGGCGGGAACAATCCTGTCCACCATGGTGCCGGGGAAGCTAACGTTATCGGCGATCCACTCCGCCAGCTCCGGGGAACGCTTGTGGGCCATGCCCAGCACCGCGTTTTTCACCACATGGCCGTTATCGGGGATGTTATCGCAGGAGAGTACGCTGAACGGCGACAGACCCCGCTCGCGACGGCGATGCAGGGCTTCGACGAGGATCCCCGGCGCGGAGTGCGGCGCATCGGGATGCTCCAGATCGTGCATGATGCGTTCATTGCGGGTATCCAGCTTGCCGGTGGCCGGATCGATGCAGTAGCCCTTTTCGGTAATGGTCAGGGAGACGATTGCCACCTGCGGCTCGCAAAATTTCTCAATAATGGCAGCCAGCGAATCAAGCCTGGCGTTCAGGCATTCATGCACTGCCCCGACGATAATTGGCTGATTACCCTCAGCCCCTTTTTCCAGCACCGTAAACAGATGATCCTGGGCGCGCAGCTGGCTCATCAGCGTATCGCCGCTAAACAGGCTAATCTCACATATCCCCCAGTCGCCGCCTCTGGCGTTCAGCACCCGATCGGTCAGGAGCGCCTGATGCGCACGATGAAAGGCACCAAAGCCGAAATGGACGATACGGGAGCGTAACGCCTGACGATCGTACTGCGGCTGTAACACGTGAGCGGGTAGCGCGATGGAGGCAATTGTCTTCATGAAATACACACCTGATTAACCATTAATTAACAATGCCAGTGTAAAGTTATATGACAACAAATTGAATTGGTGAGCCGTAAATATCCGGGAACTGTGAGATGGATCAATCAATATAGCGAGACGCATTGACCTGCATGATCATGCATGTATGGTAGTCGTCATTACGATAGATAATATTGGTATAACAACTTTAGAGGGTGAATCAATGGAACAAACCTGGCGTTGGTACGGGCCGAAAGATCCGGTTTCTCTTGATGATGTGCGTCAGGCTGGCGCAACGGGCGTCGTCACCGCACTGCACCATATCCCCAATGGCCAGGTGTGGCCGGTGGAGGAGATCAAACAGCGTCAGGCGCTGCTGGCAGAGAAAGGGCTAACCTGGTCGGTGGTGGAAAGTATTCCGGTTCACGAAGAGATCAAAACCCACTCCGGCAACTACCAGACCTGGATTGCGAACTACCAGCAGAGCATCCGCAACCTGGCGGCCTGCGGTATTGATACCGTGTGCTACAACTTTATGCCTATCCTCGACTGGACCCGTACCGACCTGGAATATGAAATGCCGGACGGCTCAAAAGCGCTGCGTTTTGACCAGATCGCCTTTGCCGCGTTCGAACTGCACATCCTGAAGCGCGAAGGCGCGGCGGCTGATTACACCGCGGAAGAGCAGCAGCAGGCGCAGGTGTGGTTCGACACCGCCAGCGAGGCCGATATTGAAAAGCTGACCCGCAACATTATCGCCGGCCTGCCGGGGGCGGAAGAGGGCTACACTCTCGACCAGTTCCGCGCGCGTCTGGCCGAGTATGGCAACATCGACAAAGCGCAGCTGCGGGAAAACATGGCGGTCTTCCTGCGGGCCATCGTGCCGGTGGCGGAAGAGGTGGGCGTGCGTCTGGCGGTCCACCCGGACGATCCGCCGCGTCCTATCCTCGGCCTGCCGCGTATTGTATCCACCATTGAAGATATGCAGTGGCTGAAAGAGACGGTCGATAGCATCAACAACGGCTTTACCATGTGCACAGGTTCATACGGCGTTCGGGCCGATAACGATCTGGTGCAGATGATTGAAACCTTCGGTGACCGCATCCACTTTACCCACCTGCGGGCAACCTGTCGGGAAGATAACCCGAAAACCTTCCACGAAGCGGCGCATCTTGGCGGGGACGTGAACATGGTGGCGGTCGTCGATGCGATTCTGGGTGAGGAGCAACGTCGTAAGCGGGCAGGCGATTTGCGTCCGATTCCGTTCCGCCCGGATCACGGACACCAGATGCTGGACGATCTGCGTAAGAAAACCAATCCGGGGTATTCCGCGATTGGGCGTCTGAAAGGGATGGCGGAAGTGCGCGGCGTGGAGCTGGCGTTGAAGATGACCAAATATCCTGAGCTGCTGTAACAGCTATTGCCCGGCGGCGTTATGCTGACCGGGCCGACAAAAAAACCGGCCATTGAGCCGGTTTTTTTATACGTGCTTTTGCAGGCCGGGTAAGGCGAAGCCGCTACCCGGCAAAACAGCGTGCAGGATCAGTCAGCACGACCCATATAGCGTTTTTCTTCGATATGGATGCGGATTTTCTCGCCTGCGGACAGGTATTCCGGCACCTGCACGACCAGACCGGTGGTCAGGGTCGCAGGTTTGTTACGCGCGGAGGCGGAAGCACCTTTAATGCCCGGGGCCGTTTCCACGATCTCCAGATCGACAGTCTGCGGCAGCTCCAGCGCCAGCAGGACGCCATCCCAGGTCAGAACCTGCATATCCGGCATCCCGCCTTCCGGGATAAACAGCAGCTCTTCTTCAATCTGATCTTTGGTGAAGATGTACGGGGTGTAGTCTTCTTTATCCATAAATACGTATTCGTTGCCGTCAACGTAGGAGAAATCGACATAACGACGGGTCAGGGTAACGGTATCCACGATATCGTCGCCTTTGAAACGCTCTTCAACTTTCAGACCGGTACGCACATCAGCAAAACGCATTTTGTACAGCGTTGCTGCGCCACGGGCGCTGGGTGCCTGAATATCGATGTCTTTCACAATCAGCAGCTTGCCGTTGTAATTCAGCACCATACCTTTCTTAATTTCGTTCGCTCTTGGCATTGCAGTAATCCTGTTCACGGGAAGGTCAAAAATATCGCGTCAAAGTACTCGCGCGCGGCATTTCAGGCAAGTGGATTTCGTGGCTTTTGCTATCAATACGCAAAAGGTGTTACTGTGCGCGTCACGCCCGCGGGAGCGGCTTTCTTTCAGGTAACGTACGTATATGGATTGCCGTTCGGACTGCGGAGCATGTTGCACCGCGCCCTCCATCTCCAGCCCCATCCCCGGGATGCCCAACGGCAAACCTGCCAATACCCCCTGCGTACAGCTTGACGCGCAACAGCGCTGCAAAATCTTTGGCTCGCCGCTGCGGCCCAAAGTGTGCGCCAGCCTGCAGCCGTCGCTCGAAATGTGCAGCACCTCGCGTACCCAGGCCATGACCTGGCTGCTTGACCTCGAGACGCTCACCGCGCCTTAAATATCCTTAATGCGCGTCAGGCAGAGCGTCGTCAGGATGCACATCCCCAGCGCAATCCAGAACACGGCGTGATAGCTCCAGATCTCGGCGACGACCCCGGCCATGGAGCCGGCGATAATCCAGCCCACGCGGGTGGTATTGGTGTATAGCGTGGTCGCAGCACCCGCCTGTCCCGGCATCAGATCCTGGAAGTAGAGCATGCCGATCCCTGCGAGAATGCCGATATAGATCGCGTTTAGCAGCTGTAACCCCAGCAGCAGCGCGGGGGAGTGGGCGGTCAACATCCCGACGTAAAACAGGAGTCCGGCAACGGCAGCAATGCGCATCAGGAAGCGTTTCCCGAAGCGTTTTGCGTAGTAACCGGCGATCAGCATGGTCGGGATCTCCAGCCCGGCCGCCGTCCCCATCATCACCCCCGCCAGTTTCTCGGACAGATGCAGCTCATTAATGATGAACAGCGGCATATTGATGATGTACAGGCTGTTGGTGCCCCACATTAACGTGCAGATGGTAAACAGCAGCAGGGCGTCGCGACGGTTGCGGCGCGGTGATTCCAGCACCCCGGTCGCCAGCTTCGGCTCTTTGCGCATCGTCGGCAGGAAAAACCAGACCATCGCCCCACAGACCACAAACGCCACCGCGGCGCTGAGATACATTGCCGGAAAACCAAACCCCATCGCCAGGGCGTAAGCCAGCGGCGGCCCGACGACCCATGCGAGTGACACCTGAGCGCGCAGGATCGAGCTGAACATCACCGCTTCGCGGCCGGTATGGTCTGCGTGTTCGCGGGCTAAGGCAAAGAGCTGCGGGTTGGCGGTGGAGCCAAAGCTACTAAGAAACACGCCGACAAACAGCAACACAAAATAGTTACGGTTCCAGGCGAACAGCAGGCAGGCAAAAACGCCCATCAGGCAGCAAAAAACGATCAGGGACTTGCGGTCACCTTTCTTATCCGAACGCCCGGCCAGAAACTGGCTGACCAGAATGCCGATGATGGCGCTGCCGGTAAAGAAGAAGCCAACCATTGCTGGACGGGCATGAACCTCGTTCGTGAGGAACAGACTCAGCGTAGGAGTTTGTAACGCACCGGCGATACCGGTGAGGAAGGCAACAATCAAAAACGCCGATGAGGTCAAATCAAATGACTTCCGGGGGACGGCGGCGGGGGTCGTGTGCATGTTTCTGTATCAGTGATATGAAGAAAGGCGGAGTTTACGCCGCTTGTCAGAAAATAGACAGAAAACCGGATCATTCATCCCACGAAAAATCAAAATCCCCTTTCAAAAGGTTTTCCGATTTTGCTGAAGTTGCTGAAACAGAGCGGTGGATTTCAAAACAGATTTGTAAAAATGCGCTGCCTGCCAATAAAACGTGCTGCACATCTAATTTTTGTATGCTGAATTGTAACTTTACTTGCAAGCTTTTGTAGAAAGAGCAAGACTTCTTGAAACGTTTCAGCGCTATCCGGTATCTGTTTGCCAACCCAAATAGCGTATTTTTTCTTATCTAAGCTGAATCGATTCAATTTCAGCAGGAGTGGAGAATCATGTTCCAGTTATCCGTGCAGGACATCCATCCGGGCGAGCAGGCCGGATCAAAAGAAGAGGCTATCCGGCAGATCGCCGCAGCGCTGGTGCAGGCAGGCAATGTCGGCAACGGCTATGTTGACGGCATGCTCGCTCGCGAACAGCAAACCTCAACATTCCTTGGCAATGGCATCGCCATTCCGCATGGCACCACCGATACCCGTGACCAGGTACTGAAAACCGGCGTTCAGGTTTATCAGTTCCCGCAGGGCGTGCTTTGGGGTGAAGGCCAGGTAGCCTATGTCGCCATTGGTATCGCCGCCAGCAGCGACGAACACCTCGGCCTGCTGCGTCAGCTGACGCACGTGCTGAGCGATGACGCGGTGGCTGAACAACTCAAATCCGCGACCACCGCCGAAGAGCTGCGTGCCTTGCTGATGGGTGAAAAGCAGAGCGAAGCCCTGAAACTGGATAACGACATGCTGACCCTGGACGTGGTGGCTTCCGATCTGGTGACCCTGCAGGCGCTCAACGCCGGTCGCCTGAAAGAAGCGGGTGCTGTCGATACCACTTTTGTTGCCCATGCGATTAACGACAAACCGCTGAACCTCGGTCAGGGCGTCTGGCTGAACGACTGTGCTGAAGGCAACCTGCGCAGCGCTATCGCCGTCAGCCGTGCGGCTACCGCGTTTGATACCGCCGGAGACACCACCGCCATGCTGGTGACTGTTTCCATGGCCGATGAACAGCCGGTAGAGGTGCTGAAGCGCCTGAGCGACCTGCTGCTGAACAAAAAAGCTGAACAACTGCTGAAAGCCGATGCCGCTACCTTGCTGGCGCTGCTGACCAGCGATGATGTGAATACCGATGAGCTGCTGAGCGCTGAATTTGTGGTACGTAACGAACATGGTCTGCACGCCCGTCCGGGCACCATGCTGGTGAATACCATTAAGCAGTTCAATAGCGACGTTACCGTCACCAACCTCGACGGCAGCGGTAAACCGGCCAACGGTCGCAGCCTGATGAAAGTGGTTGCGCTGGGCGTGAAGAAAGGCCATCGCCTGCGTTTCACCGCGCAGGGTGCGGATGCTGAACAGGCGCTGAAAGCGATTGGCGACGCCATCGCGGCCGGTCTGGGGGAGGGCGCATAATGAGCAGACGTGTTGCCACTATTACGCTGAACCCGGCTTACGACCTCGTGGGCTTTTGCCCGGAAATCGAACGCGGCGAAGTTAACCTCGTGCGTACCACTGGCCTGCACGCGGCAGGTAAAGGGATTAACGTTGCAAAAGTGCTGAAGGATCTCGGGATTGACGTCACCGTCGGCGGCTTCCTCGGCAAAGATAACCAGGATGGTTTCCAGCAGCTGTTCAGCGAGCTGGGGATCGCCAACCGTTTTCAGGTGGTGCAGGGCCGTACCCGCATCAACGTGAAATTGACCGAAAAAGATGGCGAAGTGACCGACCTGAACTTCTCCGGTTTTGAAGTCACCCAGGCCGACTGGGAGCGTTTTGTGAATGACTCCCTGACCTGGCTTGGTCAGTTCGACATGGTCTGCGTCAGCGGCAGCCTGCCGTCCGGCGTCAGCCCGGAAGCCTTTACCGACTGGATGACGCGCCTGCGTAGCCAGTGCCCATGCATCATCTTTGACAGCAGCCGCGATGCGCTGGTGGCGGGTCTGAAAGCAGCGCCGTGGTTGGTGAAACCTAATCGTCGCGAACTTGAGATCTGGGCTGGCCGTAAGCTGCCAGACTTAAAAGATGTGATTGACGCCGCCCACGCTTTACGTGAGCAGGGTATCGCGCATGTGGTGATCTCTCTGGGCGCAGAGGGCGCGCTGTGGGTTAACGCGTCCGGCGAATGGATCGCCAAACCGCCATCGATGGAAGTGGTCAGTACCGTGGGTGCAGGCGATTCGATGGTCGGCGGGTTGATCTATGGCCTGCTGATGCGCGAATCCAGTGAACACACATTACGTCTTGCCACCGCCGTTGCTGCCCTGGCTGTCAGCCAGAGCAATGTCGGGATTACCGATCGTACCCAGTTAGCCGCGATGATGGCGCGCGTTGACTTGAAACCCTTTAACTGACAGCAGGAGAGGCATAATGAAAACGCTGCTGATTATTGACTCTGCACTCGGACAGGCGCGCGCTTATATGGCGAAAACCTTGCTGGGTTCAGCGGGGCATAAAGCACACCTTGATTTTATCGATAACCCGGGCGATGCCGAACTGGTCATTGTACTGGGCGACACGATCCCGGCCGACAGTTCACTGAACGGCAAAAAAGTGTGGCTGGGCGATATCAATCGCGCAGTCGCCCACCCGGAACTGTTCCTGAGCGAAGCGAAAGGCCATGCGGCGCTGTACACCGCACCTGTCGCGGCGGAAACGGCAACAGCTGTGACCAGCGGTCCGAAACGCGTGGTGGCGGTCACTGCCTGCCCAACTGGCGTAGCGCACACCTTTATGGCCGCAGAAGCCATTGAAACCGAAGCCAAAAAACGCGGCTGGTGGGTAAAAGTTGAAACCCGCGGTTCAGTGGGCGCAGGCAATGCTATCACCCCGGAAGAGGTGGCGGCAGCGGACCTGGTGATCGTGGCGGCGGATATCGAAGTGGATCTGGCGAAGTTTGCCGGTAAACCGATGTATCGCACCTCAACCGGTCTGGCGCTGAAGAAAACGGCCCAGGAACTGGATAAAGCGCAGGCAGAAGCGAAACTGTTCCAGCCTGCGGGTAATACCGCGTCTTCGGCTTCCGAAGGCAAGAAAGAGTCTGCCGGTGCCTATCGTCACCTGCTGACAGGCGTCTCCTACATGCTGCCGATGGTTGTGGCAGGTGGTCTCTGTATCGCGCTCTCCTTCGCCTTTGGTATCGAGGCGTTCAAAGAGCCAAACACCCTGGCAGCGGCATTAATGCAGATTGGTGGAGGCTCGGCGTTCGCGCTGATGGTGCCTGTGCTGGCAGGTTACATTGCGTTCTCCATCGCTGACCGTCCAGGTCTGACCCCGGGTTTGATCGGCGGTATGCTGGCGGTGAGCACCGGTTCTGGCTTTATAGGCGGGATCATCGCCGGCTTCCTCGCAGGCTACGTGGCGAAGCTGATTAGTTCGAAGCTGAAACTGCCGCAAAGCATGGAAGCCCTGAAACCGATCCTGATCATTCCGCTGTTCTCCAGCCTGATTGTTGGTCTGGCCATGATCTACCTGATCGGTAAACCGGTTGCGGGTATCCTCGAAGGCCTGACCCACTGGCTGCAAACCATGGGTACCGCCAACGCGGTCCTGCTGGGTGCAATCCTCGGGGCGATGATGTGTACCGATATGGGTGGTCCGGTGAACAAAGCAGCATATGCGTTCGGTGTTGGCCTGCTGAGTACCCAGACTTATGCACCGATGGCGGCCATCATGGCTGCGGGTATGGTGCCACCGCTGGCGCTGGGCCTGGCGACCCTCGTTGCCCGTCGTAAATTCGACAAGGCGCAGCAGGAAGGGGGTAAAGCGGCGCTGGTTCTCGGCCTGTGCTTCATCACCGAAGGGGCTATCCCGTTTGCGGCTCGTGACCCGATGCGCGTTCTGCCGTGCTGTATCGTCGGCGGTGCCGTGACCGGTGCCATCTCCATGGCGGTTGGCGCAAAACTGATGGCGCCGCACGGTGGTCTGTTTGTTCTGCTGATCCCGGGTGCGATTACCCCGGTGCTGGGTTACCTGCTTGCAATTATCGCCGGTACGCTGGTGGCAGGTCTCTCTTACGCGGTGCTGAAACGCCCGGAAGCTGAGGTAGTTGCTGCGAAAGCCGCATAAGCATTCTTCATTCAAAAAGGGCAGAGGCGACTCTGCCCTTTTTTTGCATTTAAACGTGCAACGAATCAAACGCTTTTGTCGAACAGAAGGGGGCAGGGCGGGTAGCGACACTACCGCGGCAGGCGACGGGCGATGTTCCGCGCCACGCCACCCCACCCGCTGCGTACTGAATAGCTCCCGGATGAGAGGAAGATTAAGGGAAGCGAATGTCGGCCATACCCCGTATATCCATATGGATGGCGCGAGCGCGACACAATCATCCTGTTCGGTGAGGATACAACCCTTGTCTGTGATTGCCCCTTTGCGCATTCACTCCATGAGGTGTGCAGCAATGCGCGAACGGCTGAGATCAAGGGTCTTGTCAGGCTGTTGAATAAAAGGGGGGCGCCGCAGGATCGGCGTTTCCCTTTCGTTCATCCTTATGCGGTGGCCTCGGTGTACTGTTGTGCTTTCAGCCAGGCGATCTCTTCTGCCCAGATATCCGGATTGATGGTTTCCAGCACCATCGGAATGCCGTCGAAACGCGGGTCCTGCATGATAAAGCGGAACGCATCGTGGCCGATGTTGCCTTCACCCAGGCTGTGGTGGCGGTCAACGCGGCTGCCAAAGGCGCTTTTCGCATCGTTGAGGTGCATTCCGCGCAGATACTCAAAGCCAACAATCCGTTCGAATTCCGCGAAGGTCTTTGTACATTCTTCCATGCTGCGCAGATCGTAACCGGCGGCAAAGGCATGGCAGGTATCAATGCAGACGCCAACGCGGGTTTTATCTTCAACACCGTCAATAATGGCCGCCAGATGTTCAAAGCGGAAACCGAGGTTGCTGCCCTGTCCGGCGGTATTTTCAATCACCGCCGTTACCCCTTGCGTCTTGTCCAGCACGATATTGATCGACTCGGCGATCCGCGCCAGGCAGGCGTCTTCATCAATTTGCGTCAGATGGCTGCCCGGGTGGAAGTTCAACAGCGTCAGACCGAGCTGCTCGCAGCGCTGCATCTCATCGAGGAAAGCCTCACGTGACTTCTCCAGCGCCTCCTGAACCGGGTGGCCGAGGTTAATCAGGTAGCTGTCGTGCGGCAGGATCTGGCCGGAAGTGAAATGGTATTTTTCGCAGGCCGCTTTGAACTCATCAATCACCTGAGTGGTTAAGGGGGCGGCACGCCACTGGCGCTGGTTTTTGGTGAACAGGGCGAAGGCGGTCGCCTCAATTTCGGCGGCACGAATGGCGGCATTCGCCAGGCCGCCAGCAGCACTGACGTGTGCTCCAACATATTTCATACAGGGACTCCTGTTAACCCACAAACGCTTATGATAGCGGGTTAACAGGAGAAGGATGAAGTGGTTTATGCCAGCAGGCTATGAACCGCCAGGTTAATGGCTCCCCCGCCTACAATCAGCCAGACGAAGAGCAGCAGCGCCATCAGCAGCGGTTTAGCCCCGGCTTTTTTCAGGGCGCTGACGTGGGTGGTTAAGCCCAGCGCCGCCATCGCCATGGCCAGCAGCACCGTATCCAGCGTCACCAGCATATCCACCACGTCTTTTGGCAGCAGATGGAACGAGTTAAACACCGCCACCACAATAAACAGGATCGCAAACCACGGAATGGTGATTTTGCTCTTCTCGCCGCTGCCCGCCGGGGCGAGGTGTTTGACCCTTGCCGCCAGGATCAGCAGGAAGGGGGCCAGCATCATCACCCGCAGCATTTTGGCGATCACCGCCGCATTTTCCGCTTCCGGGTTGATGGCGTGACCGGCTGCTACTACCTGGGCCACTTCGTGCATCGTCGAGCCGATGTAAATCCCGTAGGTCTCCGGGCTAAACCAGTGCGCCACCAGCGGATACATCGCCGGATAGAGGAAGATCGCCAGCGTACCGAAGATCACCACTGTCGCGACGGCAACCGTCACCTTACTGGACTCGGCCTTCACCACCGGCTCGGTCGCCAGCACTGCCGCAGCACCGCAAATGCTGCTCCCGGCACCAATCAACCAGCTGGTCTGTTTGTCCAGCCCGAACACTTTCTGGCCAATAACGCAGGCCAGTGTAAAAGTGCTGGTCAGGGTTAATACGTCGATGACAATCCCGCTGACGCCAACATCGGCAATCTGCGCGAAGGTCAGGCGAAAACCATAAAGGATGATCCCGAGGCGCAGCAGGTGCTGTTTGGCGAAGATCACGCCGCCATCACACGGCTTGTAAATCTGCGGATAGACCGTATTGCCGATGACCATCCCCAGCAGGATGGCCAGCGTCAGGGCGCTGAATCCCGCCCCGGCAACCGCCGGAATACTGCCGCCCCATAACGCAACGCCGGTGACCAGCGCGCTCAGCGCTAAGCCCGGAATGTAGTGCCACACTGTACGATGATGTTCCAGAGTGAGTGTCGTCATAACCTTCTCCTTTTCTCTGGCTAAAGATTACGGCGCGCTGGTTTAAAAATAAAATTGATTATATATTTATAATTAATCTTTATAAGTGGTAAGCAGGACGCTTATCTTATCGGACGACAACTATGCACATTACGTTACGCCAGCTTGAGGTCTTTGCTGAGGTGCTGAAAAGCGGCTCGACCACGCAGGCCTCGCAGATGCTGGCGCTGTCGCAGTCTGCGGTCAGCGCCGCCCTGACCGATCTTGAAGGCCAGCTGGGGGTTCAGCTCTTTGACAGGGTAGGGAAGCGGCTGGTGGTCAACGAACACGGGCGCTTGCTCTATCCCCGCGCGTTGGCCCTGCTGGAGCAGACCATCGAGATTGAACAGCTGTTTCGTGAAGATAATGGTGCCATTCGCGTCTTTGCCAGCAGCACCATCGGCAACTATATTCTGCCGGAGGTGATTGCCCGCTACCGCCGTGATTTCCCGGGGTTACCGCTGGAGATGAGCGTCGGCAATAGCCAGGATGTGATCAACGCCGTGATCGATTTTCGGGTTGATATCGGTCTTATCGAAGGCCCGTGCCACAACGCCGACATCATTGCCGACCCCTGGCTGGAGGACGAGCTGGTGGTCTTCGCCTCGCCGGCCTCTTCTTTATTACAGCAGGAGGTGACGCTGGAACGGCTGGCGCAGGCGCCGTGGATTTTACGCGAGCAGGGATCCGGCACGCGGGAGATCGTCGATTATCTGCTGCTGTCGCATCTGCCGCAGTTTCATATGGGTATGGAGCTGGGCAATTCAGAGGCGATCAAACATGCGGTGCGCCACGGCCTCGGCATCAGTTGCCTGTCGCGTCGGGTGATTGCCGAACAGCTGGAGAGCGGCACGCTGGTGGAGATCCCCGTTCCGCTGCCGAACAAGCTGGTGCGTACCCTGTGGCGTATCCATCATCGCCAGAAGCACCTCTCGAATTCCTTACAGCGTTTTCTGCGTTACTGCGAAATGTAAGCCCGCCCGGCGGCGTTCTGCCCGCCGGGATCGCGTCCTCGCACCGATTTAATTCTCTGCTTTACTTATAATCCTGGCCCGGTCATGAAGCTCTCTTATAACAGGGCATTTGTGCCGGAAGCGCTGGCGATCGTCTGCTACAATCGCGCCTCATTTTTTGAATGGACAGCATTTTCATATGGTTTCCGAAACTAAAACCACAGAAGCGCCCGCGCTACGTCGCGAACTCAAGGCGCGTCACCTGACGATGATTGCCATTGGCGGTTCTATCGGTACAGGTCTTTTTGTCGCCTCTGGGGCGACCATTTCTGCAGCGGGTCCCGGCGGCGCGCTCTTTTCTTATATCCTGATCGGTTTGATGGTCTATTTCCTGATGACCAGCCTGGGCGAACTGGCGGCGTACATGCCGGTATCCGGTTCTTTTTCTACCTATGGTCAGAAATATGTGGAAGAGGGCTTTGGCTTCGCGCTGGGCTGGAACTACTGGTATAACTGGGCGGTGACTATCGCCGTGGATCTGGTGGCATCGCAGCTGGTGATGACCTGGTGGTTCCCCGATACGCCGGGCTGGATCTGGAGCGCTATCTTCCTGGGGCTGATCTTCCTGCTTAACTACATCTCCGTGCGCGGTTTTGGCGAAGCGGAATACTGGTTTTCGCTGATCAAAGTCGCCACAGTGATCATCTTTATCGCCGTGGGTGTGGCGATGATTGTCGGCATCTTCAAAGGCACTGAACCTGCGGGCTGGAGCAACTGGACCCTTGACGATGCGCCTTTTGCCGGGGGCTTCTCGGCGATGATTGGCGTGGCGATGATCGTTGGCTTCTCCTTCCAGGGGACTGAACTTATCGGCATTGCCGCCGGTGAATCCGAGAACCCGGAGAAGAACATTCCGCGCGCGGTGCGGCAGGTCTTCTGGCGTATCCTGCTGTTCTATGTGTTCGCCATCCTGATTATTAGCCTGATCATTCCGTATACCGATCCAAGCCTGCTGCGTAATGACGTGAAAGATATCAGCGTCAGTCCGTTTACGCTGGTGTTCCAGCATGCCGGTCTGCTCTCTGCGGCGGCGGTAATGAATGCGGTGATCCTGACGGCGGTACTGTCGGCGGGTAACTCCGGCATGTATGCCTCTACCCGTATGCTCTACTCCCTGGCCTGTGATGGCAAAGCGCCGCGTATTTTCGCTAAGCTGTCTAAAGGCGGCGTGCCGCGTAACGCGCTGTATGCCACCACCGTGATTGCCTGCCTCTGTTTCCTGACCTCAATGTTTGGTAACCAGACGGTCTACCTGTGGCTGTTGAATACCTCGGGGATGACGGGCTTTATCGCCTGGCTGGGTATCGCTATCAGCCACTACCGTTTCCGGCGCGGCTATGTGAAGCAGGGCTACGACATTAACAACCTGCCGTACCGCTCCGGGTTCTTCCCGCTGGGTCCGATCTTTGCCTTTGTGCTGTGTCTGATCATCACCCTGGGCCAGAACTACGAAGCCTTCCTGGCCGACACCATCGACTGGGGCGGCGTGGCAGCCACCTATATCGGTATCCCACTGTTCTTGATCATCTGGTTCGGCTACAAGCTGACGAAGGGATCGAAGTTTGTCAGCTATAGCGAAATGGAATTCCCGAATAGCTTCAAAAAATAACCGCAACGCCTCTCTTTAACCCGCTCACTCGAGCGGGTTTTTTTTATCTCCATACTATGCAGTCTTGACATAACTTTTAACAATTGAATTGATAATAGTTATCGTTTGCTTTATCATTAGCATGGTAATCAAAAGGATGAAGGAGTCAGCATCGTCGCCCTGGTCAGGGGAAGAAGCTGTGCCCACACCTGCAAAAAAATTACCCGGCTGACCCGCCAGAGAAGCGGGCGGCACGCAATGCAATGTGAGCAGTACATATTTGATTTTGCTGTGTTTACCTCATGGAGATATGGAATGTTTAGGTTGAATCCCTTCGTTCGGGGAGGGCTGTGCGCGTCTGCTCTGTCCCTGGCCCTGCCGGTTGTTGCGGCGGAATCTGGCGACACTATGGTGGTGACTGCCTCGGCCAACGAGCAAAACCTGAAAGATGCCCCGGCCAGTATCAGCGTTATCACTCAGCAGGATCTGCAACGTAAGCCGGTGCAGAACCTGAAAGATGTGTTAAAAGAGGTTCCGGGCGTGCAATTAACTGACGAAGGGGACAACCGTAAGGGCGTCAGTATCCGCGGTCTGGACAGCAGCTATACCTTGATCCTGGTTGACGGTAAACGCGTCAACTCTCGCAACGCCGTATTCCGTCATAACGATTTCGACCTCAACTGGGTACCGGTTGACGCCATCGAACGTATCGAAGTGGTGCGCGGGCCGATGTCCTCCCTGTACGGCTCTGATGCCCTGGGCGGCGTGGTCAACATCATTACCAAAAAGATCGGCCAGAAATGGACCGGTACTCTCACCGCCGACTCCACGATTCAGGAACACCGCGATCGCGGCGACACCTATGGCGGCCAGTTTTATACCAGCGGCCCGCTGGTGGATGGCGTCCTCGGTCTGAAAGCCTTTGGTAGCCTGTCAAAACGCGATAAAGACGATCCGCAGACCTCGACAACCAGCGCCTCCGGGGAAACTCCGCGTATCGAAGGCTTCACCAGCCGCGATGCCAACGTGGAATTTGCCTGGACCCCGAACGAGAACCACGATTTCACCGCTGGCTACGGTTTTGACCGTCAGGACCGTGATTCCGACTCGCTGGATCAGAACCGTCTTGAGCGCCAGAACTACTCCCTGAGCCACAATGGCCGTTGGGGCATGGGCAACAGCGAACTGAAATTCTACGGCGAAAAGGTTGATAACAAGAACCCGGGCAATGCCAACCCTATCACCTCCGAAAGCAACTCTGTTGACGGTAAATACGTCCTGCCGCTGGGAGAGATTAACCAGCTGCTCACCTTCGGGGGAGAATGGCGTCACGACAAGCTGAAGGATCCGGTTAACATTACCGGCGGTAGCAGCAGTAGCACCTCGGCCAGCCAGTATGCGCTCTTTATTGAAGATGAATGGCGTATCTTCGAGCCGCTGGCGCTGACCACCGGCGTGCGTATGGATGACCACGAAACCTACGGCGATCACTGGAGTCCGCGTGCTTATCTGGTCTACAACGCGACCGATACCCTGACGGTAAAAGGCGGCTGGGCGACAGCATTCAAAGCGCCTTCGCTGCTGCAGCTGAGCCCAGACTGGACCACCGGCTCCTGCCGTGGGGCCTGTGAAATTGTCGGTAGCCCGGATCTGAAGCCGGAAACCAGCGAAAGCTTCGAGCTGGGTCTTTACTACAGCGGGGAAGAGGGCTGGTTAGAAGGCGTGCAGGGCAGCATTACTGCCTTCCAGAACGATGTGGACGATCGTATCAGCATCCTCCGTACGGCCAACGTCAACCAGGCGCAGGGTTACCCGAACTATGTCGGCCTGAATGCCGACGGTGAGCCGATTTTCCGTTATTACAACGTCAATAAGGCGCGGATCCGCGGCCTGGAAACGGAAGTGAAATTCCCGATCGCCGAAGACTGGCGCATGACGCTGAATTACACCTATAACGACGGGCGTGATATCAGCAACGGCGGCAACAAGCCGCTCTCGGAACTGCCGTTCCATACCGCAAACGGCACGCTTGACTGGCAGGCAACGCAGGCGTGGTCCTTCTACGTGCAGGGCAATTATACGGGTGAGAAACGCACTGTTACCGATGGCGAAGCAACGCCGGGTGGCTACGTGGTGTGGAACACCGGTGGCGCATGGCAGGCAACTAAAAACGTCAAGCTGCGTGCAGGTGTCATGAACCTGCTGGATAAAGATCTCAGCCGCGACGACTACAGCTACACCGAAGAAGGACGCCGTTACTTTATGGCGGTGGATTACCAGTTCTGATCGTGAATGCGCCGGGCGGCGCTGCGCTTGCCCGGCCTGTGACAGACCCCTCTCCCTGCGGAAGAGGGGCGAGTGAGGACGTGAAGTCTGCCCTTACTTCAACAACTGCTGCGCATGGAAGCGCAGATGATCTTCTATAAAGGACGCAATAAAGTAATAGCTGTGATCGTAGCCTGGCTGGATGCGTAACGTCAGCGGCCAGGCCTTCTGGCGCGCAGCTTCCGCCAGCACCGCTGGCTGTAACTGGCTCGCCAGGAACTGATCGGCATCACCCTGATCGATAAGCGTCGGGATCGCCTGTTCCGGCTGGCTGGCCAGCATCAGCGCACAGCTATCCCACTCCTGCCAGGTTTCTGGATTCTCGCCCAGATAATGGGTGAAGGCTTTTTGCCCCCACGGCACCTGGCATGGGTTCACGATAGGCGCAAACGCCGACACGCTGACGTATTTGCCCGGATTTTTCAGTGCCATTACCAGCGCACCGTGGCCACCCATCGAATGGCCGCTGATGGCACAGCGATCGGCGACCGCAAACTCCGCCTGGATGAGCGCTGGCAGCTCATCGCGCAGATAATCGTACATCCGGTAATGACGCGCCCAGGGCTGCTGGGTGGCATTCAGATAGAAGCCGGCGCCTTTGCCCAGATCGTAACCGGCATCGTCTGCCACGTCGTCACCGCGCGGGCTGGTGTCGGGCATCACCAGCGCGATCCCCAGCTCTGCCGCAACCCGCTGGGCGCCCGCTTTGGTGGTAAAGTTCTCATCGTTGCAGGTCAGGCCGGATAACCAGTACAGCACAGGCGGTTTTGCCGCACGCGTAGCCGGAGGCAGAAAAATGCTGAACGTCATCGCGCAGTTCAGCACCGTGGAGTCATGACGCCAGCGCTGCTGTCGACCTTCAAAACAGTAGTGCTCTTCGAGCAGTTCCATGCAAGGCTCCTTCAGGAAGGTGTTTCGATAGATAGACCTCATAATACAGTTAATTCAATAACGCGTGAGTAACTTTCACTTCCGCATTAACGACATATATTGCATCATGAATTTACGAAACTTTAACAACTGGAGTAGTCATGGCGCTGCGTATCGCGCTCAGCGGTTTTGTGGTTCTGGTGGTGGCGATGGGAATAGGGCGCTTTGCCTTTACACCACAGGTGCCGCTGATGATTGCGGCAGGGCAACTAACCCTGACTAGCGCCGGACTGGTGGCGGCGATGAACTACCTCGGCTATCTGGTGGGGGCGTGGGATGCCATGCGCGCGCACCGGTTTGTCGAAGGCCGCCTGTGGCTGGGCATCGTTGGCGCAGTGATGCTGACCCTGCTTTCGGCCATCGCGGATAACGCCGTCGTTCACGGACTGCTGCGGTTTGTGATTGGCTGCATGAGCGGCTGGTCGATGGTGCTGATCGCCGCCTGGACCAACGAACGGCTGGCCCATTTCGGTAAGCCAGGTCTCAGTGCCGCAGTTTTTGCGGGGCCTGGGGCGGGCATTACGCTCAGCGGCTTGCTGGCGGTGTGGATCCAGGCGCAGGGCTTATCGGCGAGTGCCGCATGGCAAATCTACGGCGTACTGGCGCTGGTACTGATCGCGCTGGTGGCCCGCTATCTGCCGCGTGCCGGGCAACTGCATCGCCCCGGCACGACGCCGGAGCCGTTGACGCTGACCCGCGATCTGCGTCGTCTGGTGTGGAGCTACAGTCTCGCCGGGTTTGGTTACATCCTCCCGGCGACGTTTTTGTCCCAGATGGCGGCGCTGCGTTTCCCTGGCAGCGCGTTCGCCCAGTTTCCCTGGCCAGTTTTCGGCGTAGCCTCGGTGCTGGGCATTGCCCTGAGTATCGCGCTGCGCCATGTATTCACGACCCATCGCCGACTGGCGCTGGTGTTATGGCTGCAGGCGGTGGGCGTGATTGCCGCCTGGCTGCTGCCGGGAATGGCCGGTCTGGTGACCGGTGCATTGCTGGTGGGCGGCGGATTTTTATGTGCGGTACAGCTTTCGCTGCTTTACGGGCGCGAGCTGGCACCGAATCATACGCGTTACATGGCCGGATTACTCACCACCGGCTATGCGGTTGGGCAGCTTGTTGGCCCGATGACCTCGGCGCTGTCGAGCTGGCTTACCCACCAACTGGAGCCTGCGCTGGGCCTGGCGGGCATCGCGCTTTTCGTGGCGGGCGGGCTGGTCTGGCAGCGTCAGGTTGAAAGGTAACGGCAATTGCAATAATTATCGCGGTGAATACTGGATTATGCTCGCCGCCTCGCGCACAATGACGGCACATTTTGCCCCATGTAGGGCAGAAGCGCGCCACACCTGCAGGAGAAAAGAATGTCATCAATGAGTAAAGAAGCAGCCCTCGTCCATGAAACGCTGGTTGCGCACGGCCTTGAAACCCCGCTGCGCCCGCCGGTTCAGGATCTGGACAACGAAACGCGTAAACGTCTTATTTCCGGGCATATGACCGAAATCATGCAGCTGCTGAATCTCGATCTCAGCGATGACAGTCTGATGGAAACCCCGCGTCGCATCGCCAAAATGTATGTCGATGAGATTTTCTCCGGGCTGGATTACGCTAATTTCCCGAAAATCACCGTCATTGAAAACAAAATGAAGGTGGATGAGATGGTGACGGTGCGTGATATCACCCTGACCAGCACCTGTGAACATCACTTTGTGACCATCGACGGCAAAGCGACCGTAGCCTATATTCCAAAAGACTCGGTTATTGGCCTGTCGAAGATTAACCGCATCGTGCAGTTCTTTGCCCAGCGTCCGCAGGTGCAGGAGCGTTTAACCCAGCAGATCCTTATCGCGTTGCAAACGCTGCTGGGGACCAATAACGTGGCGGTTTCCATTGACGCGGTGCATTACTGCGTGAAAGCGCGCGGTATTCGTGATGCGACCAGCGCCACCACGACCACCTCGCTGGGCGGCCTGTTTAAATCAAGCCAGAACACCCGTCAGGAGTTCCTGCGCGCCGTGCGTCACCACAACTGATCATCAGGGCAGGGTACATGGAAAGAAATGTCACGCTGGATTTCGTTCGTGGCGTCGCTATTCTGGGTATTCTGCTGCTCAATATAAGCGGCTTCGGTCTGCCGAAAGCCGCTTATCTTAATCCCGCCTGGTATGGCGATATTACCCTCAGCGACGCCTGGACATGGGCGGTGCTGGATCTCTTTGCCCAGGTCAAATTCCTCACCCTGTTTGCCTTGTTGTTTGGGGCAGGCCTCCAGCTGCTGCTAAAACGCGGTAAACGCTGGATCCAGGCGCGTCTTTCACTGCTGGTCCTCCTCGGGTTTATGCATGGCCTCCTGTTCTGGGACGGCGATATTCTGTTGGCCTATGGGCTGGTGGGACTGATCTGCTGGCGTATCATCCGCGATGCGCACGATATAAAAAACCTGTTCAACACCGGCGTAGTGCTCTTCCTCATTGGCGTCGCTATCCTGCTGCTGCTGGGGGTTATCTCCGGCGGCTCCACCAATCGTTCCTGGGTACCGGATGCGGCCAATTTGCAGTATGAGCAGTACTGGAAGCTGGGTGGCGGCATGGAGGCCATCAGCAATCGGGCCGATATGATTGGCAACAGCCTGCTGGCGCTTGGGGCGCAATACGGCTGGCAGCTGGCGGGAATGATGCTGATTGGCGCGGCGCTGATGCGAACCGGCTGGCTGAAAGGCGAGTTTAGCCTCGGTCATTACCGGCGAACCGGGATGTGGCTGGTGCTGGTCGGTCTGGCGATCAATCTCCCGGCGGTGATCGCCCAGTGGTATGTCAACTGGGACTATCGCTGGTGCGCGTTTCTGTTACAGGCACCGCGTGAGATTAGCGCGCCCTTCCAGACGATAGGCTATGCTGCGCTGATCTATGGCTTCTGGCCGCAGCTCTGCCGTTTCCGGCTGGTGATGGCCGTGGCCTGCGTAGGGCGCATGGCGCTCAGTAACTACCTTTTACAGACGCTGATCTGCACCACCTTGTTCTATCGCCTCGGCCTGTTTATGCATTTTGATCGCCTGCAACTGATGGGCTTCGTGTTACCTGTCTGGCTGGTGAATATCCTGTTCTCCGTTTTCTGGCTGCGTTATTTCCGTCAGGGACCGATGGAGTGGCTATGGCGGCAATTGACCGCACGTGCTGCAGGGGTTTCACCGGGTAATACATCCGGATAACGATCTGGATCACAATCATTAACAAAACGGATGTAACCGTTTTCATCCTTGTGAGCTTCTTCACGTAGTCCTTCCTTTCTCACTGCCAGAATAGGCACCTTGCTAAACACAGGGGGTGTCTGTGAGTTGCTGCAATCTAAATAAGGATGGTGAATATGATCACCATTCGTGACGTCGCGCGTCAGGCGGGCGTTTCTGTCGCCACCGTTTCCCGTGTGCTCAACAACAGCGCGCTGGTTAGCCCTGAAACGCGCGAGTGCGTGATGAAAGCCGTCACGGCGCTGGGCTACCGTCCCAATGCGAACGCGCAGGCGCTGGCAACCCAGGTCAGCGATACCATCGGCGTGGTAGTGATGGATGTATCGGATGCCTTCTTTGGCGCGCTGGTAAAAGCCGTGGACATGGTTGCCCAGGAGCACCAGAAAAACGTGCTCATCGGCAATAGCTATCACGAGGCAGAAAAAGAGCGTAACGCCATTGAGGTGTTGATTCGTCAGCGCTGTAACGCCCTGATCGTCCACTCAAAAGCCTTGAGCGATGAGGAGCTGTCTGCGCTGATGGAGCAGATCCCCGGCATGGTGTTGATCAACCGCATTGTGCCTGGCTATGCCCACCGCTGCGTCTGCCTTGATAACGTCAGCGGCGCGATGATGGCGACGCGAATGCTGGTGAATAACGGCCATCAGCGCATCGGCTATCTTGCATCAAGCCACCGCATTGAGGATGACGAAATGCGGCGTGAAGGCTGGCAGAAAGCGTTGCTGGAGCAGGGCATTATCGCTTCGGACAGCTGGATCGGCACCGGCGCGCCGGATATGCAGGGCGGGGAAGCGGCCATGGTGGAGCTACTCGGGCGCAACCTGCAGTTGACCGCGGTCTTTGCCTACAACGACAGCATGGCCGCAGGGGCGCTAACGGCACTGAAGGACAACGGTATTGCGGTGCCACAGCATCTGTCATTGATTGGTTTCGATGATATTCCGATTGCCCGTTACACAGACCCACAGCTGACGACGGTGCGCTATCCGATTGCCTCTATGGCGCGGCTGGCCACGGAGCTGGCGTTACAGGGGGCCGCGGGAAAGCTGGATCTTGCTGCAACTCACTGTTTCATGCCGACTTTAGTGCGTCGTCACTCCGTTGCTCTACGGCAAATTGTGGTGCCGATCACTAACTCATAATTCGTCGTGATGTAACCGTTTTCAATTTGTGAGTAAATTCACAGTAAGTTAACAAGGCGCTGACTATGATGTCAGCGTTTTAGTGACTGAAACGCTATGTAACGGTGAATAATCACTTTCACTATAGCCACGGCACGTTAAACATCCAAAAAAACGCATTCTGGAGCGTTACCGACCAAGGAAGATAGAAATTTTATAAGTGGACTTCGGCCGGCATTAACGTTTCATTAACATTGCCCGCCGATCGTTATTCACACGAACTACCCTGCATAAAAACCGGAGATATCATGAATAAGAAGGTGTTGACTCTGTCTGCTGTTATGGCAAGTATGCTTTTTGGTGCAACCGCGCACGCTGCAGATAGCCGTATTGGTGTGACTATCTATAAATACGACGACAACTTTATGTCTGTTGTGCGTAAAGCCATTGAGAAAGAAGGTAAATCAGCGCCAGACGTGCAGCTGCTGATGAATGACTCCCAGAATGACCAGTCAAAACAGAACGACCAGATTGACGTACTGCTGGCAAAAGGCGTGAAAGCTCTGGCAATCAACCTGGTTGACCCGGCGGCAGCAGGCACCGTTATTGAGAAAGCACGTGGCCAGAATGTGCCAGTGGTCTTCTTCAACAAAGAACCTTCCCGTAAAGCGCTGGATAGCTACGATAAAGCCTTCTACGTGGGCACCGACTCCAAAGAATCCGGCATCATTCAGGGCGACCTGATTGCTAAACACTGGGCGGCTAACCCGAACTGGGATCTGAACAAAGATGGTCAGATTCAGTTTGTTCTGCTGAAAGGCGAGCCAGGCCACCCGGATGCTGAAGCACGTACCACTTACGTGATCAAAGAGCTGAACGACAAAGGCCTGAAAACCCAGCAGCTGGCATTAGATACGGCTATGTGGGACACCGCTCAGGCGAAAGACAAAATGGACGCCTGGCTGTCCGGCCCGAACGCTAACAAAATCGAAGTGGTTATCGCCAACAACGATGCGATGGCAATGGGTGCAGTAGAAGCCCTGAAAGCACACAACAAATCCTCTATTCCGGTCTTTGGTGTGGATGCCCTGCCTGAAGCAATGGCTCTGGTAAAATCTGGCGCAATGGCCGGTACCGTGCTGAACGATGCTAACAACCAGGCGAAAGCTACCTTCGATCTGGCGAAAAACCTGGCAGACGGCAAAGGCGCTGCTGACGGCACCAACTGGAAAATCGACAACAAAGTTGTTCGCGTACCGTACGTTGGCGTAGATCAGGAAAACCTGGCCCAATTCACCGGTAAATAAGTTATAGCATTCTACTGGGCGCAGTTTCTGCGCCCTTTTATCACGCGACGCGAGGCCGAGAAGGTATAATTATGGTCAGCACAACGACTCAGTCGTCCGGTGAATACTTGTTGGAAATGAGCGGTATCAACAAGTCTTTTCCCGGGGTTAAAGCACTGGATAATGTTAATTTAAAAGTACGGCCTCACTCTATTCACGCCTTAATGGGTGAAAACGGTGCGGGTAAATCAACATTATTGAAATGCTTATTTGGGATCTATCAAAAAGATTCTGGCAGCATTCTTTTTCAGGGGAAAGAGATCGATTTCCATTCCGCCAAAGAAGCACTGGAAAATGGTATTTCGATGGTTCACCAGGAACTTAACCTGGTACTTCAGCGTTCTGTCATGGACAATATGTGGCTGGGTCGTTATCCGACCAAAGGCGTATTTGTCGATCAGGACAAAATGTATCGTGACACCAAAGCGATTTTTGATGAACTGGATATTGATATCGATCCGCGTGCGCGCGTCGGTACGTTATCCGTTTCTCAGATGCAGATGATTGAAATCGCCAAGGCTTTCTCCTATAACGCCAAAATCGTTATTATGGATGAGCCTACTTCGTCGTTAACGGAGAAAGAGGTGAACCATCTGTTCACCATTATCCGTAAGCTGAAGGAGCGCGGTTGCGGCATCGTCTATATCTCGCACAAAATGGAAGAGATCTTCCAGCTGTGCGATGAAATCACGGTACTGCGCGATGGCCAGTGGATCGCCACCCAGCCGCTGGAAGGGCTGGACATGGACAAGATCATCGCCATGATGGTGGGTCGTTCCCTGAACCAGCGCTTCCCGACCAAAGAGAACAAGCCGGGCGAAGTGATTCTGGAAGTGCGCAACCTGACGTCGCTGCGTCAGCCTTCTATTCGCGATATCTCCTTCGATCTGCATAAAGGAGAGATCCTCGGGATTGCCGGTCTGGTAGGAGCCAAGCGTACTGATATCGTGGAAACCCTGTTCGGTATTCGCGAGAAATCCGGCGGGACCATCACCCTGCACGGCAAAAAAATCAATAACCACAATGCCAACGAAGCCATTAACCACGGCTTTGCGCTGGTGACGGAAGAGCGTCGCTCAACCGGTATTTACGCCTATCTGGATATTAACTTTAACTCGTTAATTTCTAATATTCATAACTACAAAAACAAAATCGGTCTGTTGGATAATTCCCGCATGAAGAGTGATACCCAGTGGGTAATTGACTCGATGCGTGTAAAAACCCCAGGACACCGCACGCAAATTGGCTCGCTCTCCGGCGGTAACCAGCAGAAGGTTATTATTGGACGCTGGTTGTTAACTCAGCCTGAAATTCTGATGCTGGATGAACCCACCCGTGGTATCGATGTGGGGGCAAAATTTGAAATCTATCAGCTCATAGCTGAGTTAGCCAAGAAAGATAAAGGGATTATTATTATTTCGTCCGAAATGCCGGAATTGTTAGGGATCACAGATCGTATTCTGGTCATGAGCAATGGTCTCGTTGCCGGAATTGTAGAAACCAAAACGACAACGCAAAACGAAATTTTGCGTCTTGCGTCTTTGCACCTTTAAGATTAGGGGCTTCTCATGAGTGCGTTAAATAAGAAAAGTTTTCTTACTTATCTGAAAGAAGGCGGTATTTACGTTGTTCTTTTAGTCTTGCTGGCCATTATTATTTTCCAGGATCCGACATTCTTAAGTCTCCTGAACTTAAGTAACATTCTGACTCAGTCTTCCGTACGTATTATTATCGCGCTGGGCGTGGCGGGTCTGATCGTCACCCAGGGTACTGACCTGTCAGCCGGTCGTCAGGTAGGCCTGGCGGCGGTTGTTGCGGCCACGCTCCTGCAGTCGATGGAAAACGCCAACAAGGTGTTCCCGGAAATGGCGACCATGCCGATTTTCCTGGTGATCCTGATTGTCTGCGCTATCGGTGCGATCATTGGTCTGATTAACGGCATCATCATTGCTTACCTGAACGTAACGCCGTTCATCACTACCCTGGGTACGATGATTATCGTTTACGGTATCAACTCCCTGTACTACGACTTCGTAGGCGCATCGCCAATCTCCGGTTTCGACAGCGGCTTCTCCACCTTTGCGCAGGGCTTTATCGCGCTGGGCACATTCCGCCTGTCTTACATCACCTTCTACGCCCTGATTGCGGTGGCCTTTGTCTGGGTGCTGTGGAACAAAACCCGCTTCGGTAAGAACATCTTCGCAATCGGTGGTAACCCGGAAGCGGCGAAAGTCTCTGGCGTTAACGTGGCGCTGAACCTGCTGGTCATCTATGCCCTGTCCGGTGTGTTCTATGCGTTCGGTGGTTTGCTGGAAGCAGGCCGTATCGGCTCTGCCACCAACAACCTCGGCTTTATGTATGAGCTGGATGCGATTGCTGCCTGCGTCGTGGGTGGTGTGTCGTTCAGTGGTGGTGTGGGTACCGTACTGGGTGTGGTAACCGGTGTAATCATCTTCACCGTTATCAACTACGGTCTGACCTATATCGGCGTGAACCCTTACTGGCAGTACATTATTAAGGGTGCCATCATCATCTTCGCCGTTGCGCTGGACTCCCTGAAGTACGCGCGTAAGAAGTAAGATATCAATGCATAAAAAAACCCGCTCAATGCGGGTTTTTTTATGCCCGGGTCATTTCCCCTGGCGGCGCTGCGTTGGCGTGGCTCTAGGGCAGTGCGGGCTTCTTCTTCTGCATGTCCAGCAGCTGCTCTGGCGTAACCGCCGGATAACCTTGGGCATCTTCCGGCACTTCCGGCATCGCCGGGATTGGCACCAGCGGGCCTAAGAAACGCGGTTCACGTTTAAAGACATAGAGATCGGCCAGCGCACCCAAACGCGCACCAAATTCACGCACCCGCACGGTGAGCATGTCTTTGGGGGAGGGGACGGCATAGCACTGCGCCTGAATGCCCATATGCAGAGCAATAAAGAGCGCGCGCTCGCAATGGAAGCGCTGGGTGATGATGATAAAGTCGTTCGTATCAAATACCTTGCGGGTGCGAACAATGGAATCCAGGGTTCTGAAACCGGCGTAGTCGAGCACGATATCCGCCGGATCAACGCCTGCGGCAATCAGATCCTTACGCATGGTGACCGGCTCATTATAGCTCTGCTGCGCGTTGTCACCGCTCAGCAGCAGGTAGTTGACCTTGCCGCTGTTGTAGGCATTGAGCGCCCCCTGAATACGGTAACGGTAATACTGGTTAATCACCCCGGTGCGGTAGTACTTGGCGGTACCGAGTACCACGCCGACCTGGCGGTAGGGCAGATCCTGAAGGTCATCAAAGATATAGGGCGCCGTTTTCCAGCTCATCCAGCGGTCGAGGCCCAGCGCAGTCAGCAGCACAATGGCGATCAGGGCAACCAGGCTGTAAAACACGCGCTTTAACATACAGATGACTCTTACCAAAGGTGAAATTTCACTCAGGCTACTTTACCCGTCTGGTAAGCGCAAGAAACGGCGGTTTAATTGAAGGGATTTTCATCAATTGTGCGGGCATTGCTGCCCGCATCAACGACTTAAGCCAGAAGCACGCGGTCGATGCTGGTGCAACCCAGCGCGCGCAACGTGGCCGCGGTGGCGTCCCACTGGATCAGCGGAGCATCGGGTTTTTCTGCAAGAATGCCGCGCTGAATGTCCGGGTAGTCGTAGCCGTTGAGGCTGAGCAGGTTCAGTGCGCCCTGCAGCGGCGGCAAAGTTGGGTTAAAGGCGGCGTTCTCGGCATAGCTGCCGGTGAAGATGCGCCCATCGCCACACTCCAGCGCCACGCCGCTCGGGGCCTGGCTATAAGGGGCGTGTGACTTGTTGGCGGCGAGGATAGCGGCCTGGGCCAGCGCATCGCCGCTCAGGGTGTAGCCATGATCCTGTTCATCCATCAGCAGGGATTTAATGTCCAGATCCTTCGGGCCGAAAGCGTCCGGCAGGTAGTCGGCCAGAGTATGCGGGGCGCGGCCCGGCAGGTTGATACGCAGTTGCAAACCGCTGTTAAGCTCGTTCATAAACTGACGGCAGTGGCCACACGGCGTGTAGTTCACGGTAATGGCCTGCAGGGATTTTTCACCGCGCAGCCAGGCATGGCTGATTGCGCTCTGTTCCGCATGCACGGTCTGCTGCATGGTCGCCCCGATAAACTCCATATTGCCACCGAAGTACCAGGTGCCGCTCACGCCGCGCGCAATGGCACCGACGTTGAAATGGGACAGGTCGGCGCGGGCGCAGGCTGCCGCCAGTGGCAGAAGCGCAAAGGCCAGCGCGTCATCATCCAGATCCGTGGCACGTTTCAGGGCGGTGACCTGTTCAGCCGTCAGCAGGGCGGGGAAATGTGCATCCGCCAGAACCGGGGCCAGGGCTGACTGCAAATTCTCTGCAAGCTGAGTGAAAGCTGAGTGAAAACGTGGATGCATGGCGTTGCCTCATAAAGGTTAATGGATCGGTAGTGTACGGAGCCACAAAGGCTTTATATGTGACCCAGATCTCATTATGTGTGCAACTTATGAAACTCAAATGAAAAATGCGCGACGCGTCGCAAATTTTAGCCCATGACCGCCAGAATAATCGGGAAGAGGAACGGCGCAATCAGCGAGGTCATGATCCCGCAGATCACCAGCGCCAGGGAACTGAATGCCCCTTCCTGATAATCCAGCTCCGCGCAACGGGCGGTACCGAGGGCGTGCGAGGCGGTCCCCATCGCCAGACCACGGGCCGATTTAGTACGAATACGCATGGCATTCAGCAGCGTATGGCCCAAAACCGCCCCGAGAATACCGACATAGATGACGCACACAGCGCTGATCGCCGGGATGCCGCCAAGACTGCCGCCTACCGCCATCGCAATCGGGGTGGTCACCGATTTCGGTAAAATAGAGGCCGCAATTTCCGGGGTTGCCCCCATCAGCAGCGCCACCGAGGTGCCGGTAATCATCGCCACCAGGCTGCCAACCAGACAGATAGTGATGATCGACTTCCAGCGGGCGCGGATCTGGTGCAGCTGTTCGTACAGCGGAAACGCTAGCGCCACCACCGCAGGTTGCAGCAGATCGTTAAGCACCTTGCTGCCCTGGAAATAGTTCGCGTAGGGGATGCCGGTCAACAGCAGGAAAGGAATAATCACCACCATCGCCACCAGCAAGGGGTTAAGCAGCGGGAACTTCAGACGCACTGCCAGCTTGCGGGCGGCGAAGAAGACCGCCACGGTGAGCGGCAGGGACCAACAGATATTGGCCATCATTTTTTCTGTCCTTTTTGCCCAACCACGTTACGTTCCCCATGCGCCAGATGTGTGCTCCAGCTGACCACTAAGAAGACCACCAGCGTACTGATAGTGCAGGAAACAAATATCGGGCCAAACTGCGCGCTCAGCAGGTCGTAGTACTGCATGACACCCACGCCAATGGGCACGAACAGCAGCGCCATATAGCGGATCAGCACCGAGCAGCCGGGTTTAACCCATTGTGCCGGGAGGATTTGCAGCGCGAGCAGCACAAACAGGATCAGCATGCCAATAATGCTGCCGGGAATAGTAATTGGCAGCAGAGAGGCGAGGAATATTCCCGCATACAGGCAGGCATAAATCAGGATGAACGCGCGCAGGTACTGCCAGACAACTATCAGTGATTTATTCATGGTGAAAGCCCTTGATGAAACGCATTCATCATACAATTAAAACCCTAAACGTGCTACGGATCACATCATGACTTTTGAGCATACCAGACATTACTTATTGGAACGTTGGGCATTTCCCCAAACCAGAAGTGACAATGCCGCGCCCCTGATATACGATTTATATATGAATCATAATGGAACATATATATGGGCATCGTAAAAATCTCCGATCTTCTGCATGACGACATTCGTGATGCCAGCAAAGCCATGTCGCGTTCGGTCAACGCGCAGGCGGAATACTGGATCCGCCTCGGCATGATGAGCGAACTCTATCCTGACCTTAACCATCAGCAAATAAAGATGATGATGCTGAAATCTGGCTCCGACCGTTTACTGGAGGTGATCAATGCCATCAATTCTCATTAAGAGTGCCGATGAGTTGGCCCGTCAGCGACACGCGGGTGAACTGCTGGCGTCCGTGTTCACCATGCTGGATGAGTTTATCAAGCCTGGCGTATCAACCATGGAGATCAACAATCGTGCGGAGGCATTTATTGTGGATCAGCTTCAGTCCCGCCCCGCCAGTAAAGGGCAGTATGGCTACCCGTACGTGCTGAACACCTCGGTGAACGACGTGGTCTGCCACGGGATCCCGAAAGAGTCGGAGCACCTTAAGTCAGGCTCTATTGTCAACGTCGATATCACCCTCGAAAACGCGGGCATGATCGCCGACTCCAGTAAAATGTATCTCATTGGTGAGGTTTCCCCGCTGGCGCGCAGGTTAGTGAAAACGACTCAGGAGGGGATGTGGAAGGGGATTAAGGCGGTGAAACCGGGCGCGACCCTGGGCGATATTGGCCACGCGATCCAGTCATACGTTGAAAGCCATGGCTACAGCGTGGTGCGGGAGTATTGCGGGCACGGCATTGGCAAAGAGATGCACGAAGAGCCGCAGATCCTGCACTACGGCAAACCCGGTGAAGGCCCTGTTTTACAGGAGGGGATGGTCTTTACCATCGAACCGATGATCAATCAGGGCGACAGCCGGATCAAAACCAAGAAAGATGGCTGGACAGTGGTGACCCGTGACAAAAAGCTCTCTGCACAGTGGGAACACACCATCGCCGTGACCGCAGACGGTTTTGAGGTGCTGACGCTGCGCCCTGACGAAACCATCCCCGATTAAGGCCCAAACCCTACACGCATCGCTTTCCTGACGCTTCCCACCTTTCGCGGGAGCGGCTACTATAGCGCGTCTTTTTTTACGGGTACTGATATGCGTGTATTACTGGCACCGATGGAAGGTGTGCTCGATTCGCTGGTGCGTGAGCTGCTGACCGACGTTAACGATTATGATCACTGCATCACCGAGTTTCTGCGGGTGGTGGATATGTTGTTGCCGGTAAAATCGTTTTACAGACTCTGCCCGGAGCTGCATCACCAGAGCCGCACCCCCTCCGGCACCCGGGTGCGGATCCAGCTGCTGGGACAATATCCCGAATGGCTGGCGGAAAATGCCGCCCGCGCCGTCGAGCTGGGTTCCTGGGGCGTGGACCTGAACTGCGGCTGTCCATCGAAAATGGTCAACGGCAGCGGCGGCGGCGCCACGCTGCTTAAAGATCCTGAGCTGATCTACCGCGGCGCGAAAGCGATGCGCGAGGCGGTGCCATCTCACCTGCCGGTTACGGTGAAAGTCCGTCTGGGCTGGGACAGCGGCGACAGGCAGTTTGAAATTGCCGATGCGGTGCAGCAGGCGGGGGCCAGCGAGCTGGTGGTTCATGGCCGCACCAAAGAAGATGGTTACAAAGCCGAGCGCATTAACTGGCAGGCTATCGGCGAGATCCGCAAACGGCTGACCATCCCGGTGGTTGCTAACGGCGAAATCTGGGATCGCGAAAGCGCGCTGGCCTGTATGGCGGCGACCGGCTGCGATTCAATCATGATTGGGCGCGGGGCGCTCAACGTGCCTAACCTCAGCCGGGTGATTAAATACAACGAGCCGCGTATGCCCTGGCCAGAGGTGGTGACGCTGCTGAAGAAATACACCCGCCTCGAAAAGCAGGGCGACACCGGGCTGTACCACGTCGCGCGTATTAAGCAGTGGCTGAGTTACCTGCGTAAAGAGTACGACGAGGCCCTGGAACTGTTTCAGGAGATCCGCGCCCTGCAATCCTCCGCGGAGATTGCCCGGGTTATCCAGTCCAAATAAGCCGGGTTCGATCTGCGTCACATTTTTTAGCGGGGCGCATTGAGGCGAAGCGCGAAACTGGTAAAGTGCGTTAACTGGATTGTTACTGCTGCGGCAGGCAAAACCTGATTTTCTGGCATCTGCCGGAGGTCAGGTTTTTTTGTTTCTGGGTCATGGAATGAAAATTGCCAAAATACTGAATAACAATGTGGTGGTAGTTCTGGATGAACAGGGGCGCGAACAGGTCGTGATGGGCCGCGGGCTGGCCTTTCAAAAGCACCCTGGCGACGTGATCCCGAAAGAGAACATTGAGAAAGTGTTTGCCCTGCAAAGCGACGAGCTGGTGCATCGGCTGGGAGAGTTACTCAGCCAGATCCCGCTGGAGGTGATGACCACCTGCGATCGCATTATCGGGCTGGCAGCACAGCGGCTGGGCAAACTGCAGGAGAGCTTGTACATCACCTTAACCGACCACTGCTATTTTGCGATTGAGCGGCAGAAGAAGGGGCTGGCGATCAAAAACGTGCTCCTGTGGGACATTAAGCGGCTCTACCCGCGCGAGTTTGAGCTGGGCCAGCAGGCCCGGGCCATTATCGCTACACGGCTGGGCGTGGCGCTGGAGGAAGATGAAGCCGGGTTTATCGCACTGCATCTGGTCACGGCCCAGTTGCACAGCGAGATGCCGGAGGTGATGCACGTCACCCGGGTAATGCAGGAGATCCTGCAGCTGGTGAAATACACCTTACAGCTGGAGTATGACGAAGAGTCGCTAAGCTATCAGCGCTTCGTCACCCATCTGAAGTTTTTCGCCCAGCGGATGCTGACCCGTACCGTGGTTGCGGATGACGATGCCTCGCTGCATTCGGCGGTAAAAGACAACTACGCGAAGGCGTGGGTATGCGCCGAGAAGATTGCCCGGCATCTGCAAAAGAGTTATCAGCGCGAGCTGACTACCGAAGAGATTATGTTTCTCACCATTCATATTGAGCGTGTGAGAAAAGAGGGGCGCTAAGCCCCCACGACAAACGGATTGTTACTGCACTGTGCAGGCAAAACCTGAGCGCGGCTCCCGAAAGGGCGTCGTTCTCGGGTTTTTTTATTTTTAGGACTCAGTCAAACCCTGCCTGCGGGCAGCGAAGAAGGATACAGAGATGGAATATCAAGCACTGGCGAAGGATATTCTCGGCCACGTTGGCGGCAAAGAGAACATTGTCAGCCTGGTTCATTGCGCTACCCGGCTACGTTTCAAACTGAAAGATTCTCAACGCGCGGATGCTGAAGGGCTGAAGAACAATCCCGGGGTCATCATGGTGGTCGAAAGCGGCGGCCAGTTCCAGGTGGTGATTGGCAACCACGTTCACGACGTCTGGCAGGCTGTCTGTCAGGAGGCCGGGTTGGCAGATGACGCAGGACCCGCCGCAGAGGAGAAAGGCGAAAAAACCAGCCTCGGCGGCCACCTTATCGATATTGTCTCCGGCATCTTTACCCCCTTTATCGGCGTCCTCGCCGCCTCGGGGATCCTGAAGGGGATACTGGCGCTGGCAGTGGTGTGCGGCTGGCTGACCACCGACAGCGGCACGTACAAAATCTGGTTTGCCAGCAGTGACGCGTTGTTCTTCTTCTTCCCGCTGGTGCTGGGCTACACCGCCGGGAAAAAGTTTGGCGGCAACCCGTTTATCACTATGGTGATTGGCGGGGCGCTGGTGCATCCAACCATGATTCAGGCCTTCGAGGCCAGCCAGCAGGCGGGCGCGGCGGCCAATGCCTTCCTCTCCATTCCGGTGACCTGGTTTAATTACAGTACATCAGTCATTCCGATCATCCTCGCCGCCTGGGTTAGCTGCTGGCTGGAAAAGCAGGGCAGCAAACGTCTGCCGTCGGCGATGAAAAATTTCTTTACCCCGCTGATCTGCCTCGGCGTCACGGTACCGCTGACCTTTCTGGTGATCGGCCCTGTCGCCACCTGGCTCAGCCAGATGCTGGCGAACGGCTATCAGTGGATCTACGTGCTTGCTCCCTGGCTGGCGGGGGCGGCGATGGGCGCGGTATGGCAGGTGTGCGTTATCTTTGGCCTGCACTGGGGGCTGGTGCCGCTGATGATCAACAACCTCGCCGTGCTGGGTCATGACTCCATGCTGCCGATGCTGCTGCCAGCGGTATACGGTCAGGTGGGGGCGGCGTTAGGCGTCTTCCTGCGCAGCCGCGATGCACGGCAGAAGATGCTGGCGGGTTCTTCAGTGACGGCCGGGATCTTTGGCGTCACCGAACCGGCGGTGTATGGCGTGAACCTGCCTTTACGTCGTCCCTTTATCTTTGGCTGCGTGGCCGGGGCGGTGGGCGGCGCGATTGTCGGTTTCTTCGACACCCATGTCTACTCCTTTGGCTTCGGCAACATCTTCACCATCGCGCAGATGATCCCGCCGGGTGGGGTGGACGCCACGCTGTGGGGCGGGATTGCAGGCATGCTGGTGGCGCTGGTGCTGAGCTGTGTCCTGACGATGATGGCCGGGATGCCGGGTCGTGCGACAGAAACGGCACCGGTGGCCGTTACCCTCGATGAAAACACTGTTCTGTCACCGATGCGTGGCACGGTGCTGGCGCTGGACCATGTGCCGGACGCAACCTTTGCCAGTGGCCTGCTCGGTCAGGGCGCGGCTATCGTGCCTGCCGATAACAAAGTGATTGCCCCCTTCGCCGGGGAAGTGGCCTCACTATTTGCCACCAAACATGCCATCGGCCTGCTGAGCGACAGCGGCATCGAAGTGCTGATCCACGTCGGAATCGACACCGTGAAGCTCGACGGCAAGCCGTTTACCGCCCACGTGAAGGTGGGGGACAAAATACAGCCGGGCGATCTGCTGCTGGAGTTCGACCGTCAGGCCATTCTTGATGCCGGATATGATCTGGCGACCCCGATTATTATCAGCAACAGTGACGACTACCGTGATGTCGCGACCGTGGCGGCAACCGCCGTCCAGGCCGGCGCACCGTTACTTTGCGTCAGCCATCAGTAACAGGAGAACCGAATGAAAACTTTCCCGAATGATTTTTTATGGGGCGGCGCGGTTGCCGCGAATCAGGTCGAAGGGGCTTACCTGGAGGATGGCAAAGGGTTGTCCACCTCTGACGTCCAGCCGCAGGGGGTGTTTGGCCCGGTCGTGGAGCGGGTGGCTGGCGACAGCGGCATTAAAGACGTGGCGATCGATTTCTATCACCGCTACCCGGAAGATATCAAACTGTTCGCCGAAATGGGCTTCAACTGCCTGCGCGTCTCCATTGCCTGGACACGTATCTTCCCGAACGGCGATGAGCAGCAGCCGAACGAGGCCGGACTGGCCTTTTACGACAAGCTGTTTGACGAGCTGGCGGCGCATAACATCACCCCGCTGGTGACGCTCTCACATTACGAGATGCCGTGGGGGCTGGTGAAACAGTACGGCGGCTGGGGCAACCGTCAGGTGATCGGTTTCTTCGAACACTATGCCCGCACCGTCTTCACCCGCTATCAGCATAAGGTCAAGCTGTGGCTCACCTTTAACGAGATCAACATGTCCTTGCACGCGCCGATGACCGGCGTCGGTCTGCCGGAGACCAGCAGCAAGGCGGAGGTTTATCAGGCGATCCACCATCAGCTGGTGGCGAGCGCGCTGGCGGTAAAAGCCTGCCACGAGATTATCCCGGACGCGAAAATCGGCAACATGCTGCTGGGCGGCCTGGTCTATCCGCTGACCTGCAAGCCAGACGACGTGCTGGAAGCCCTGCAGGAGAACCGCGCCTGGCAGTTCTTCGGGGATGTGCAGTGCCGCGGGGCGTACCCGGGCTATATGCTGCGCTTCTTCCGCGATAATGGCATTACCCTTGAGATCACCGAGGCCGATCGCGAGGCGCTGAAATCGACTATCGACTTTATCTCCTTCAGCTACTACATGACCGGCTGTGTCACCACCGACGACGAGCTGAACCAGCAGGCGCGCGGCAACATCCTGAGCATGGTGCCGAACCCGCATCTGGCCAGCTCGGAGTGGGGCTGGCAGATCGACCCGGTTGGCCTGCGCACGTTACTGAACGTGCTTTGGGATCGGTATCAGAAGCCGTTGTTCATTGTTGAGAACGGTCTGGGCGCGAAGGACAAGCCGGACGCGGACGGCATGGTGCAGGACGATTACCGTATCAGCTACCTCAACGACCATCTGGTGCAGGTGCGCGAGGCGATTGAGGACGGCGTGGAGGTAATGGGCTACACCAGCTGGGGACCGATCGATCTGGTGAGCGCCTCCAGAGCGGAGCTTTCCAAACGCTACGGTTTTATCTACGTCGATCGTGACGACAGCGGGGCAGGCTCGCTGGCGCGCAGCCGCAAGAAGAGTTTTTACTGGTATCAGGAAGTGATTGCGACCCATGGCGCTTCGCTGAAAGGCTAAGGATCGCCAGGGCACCCGGCGGTGCGCCGGGTGCCTTTTCTGAATATATCCAGGTATGACAAAGTGTGGATTGCCACCGATTCCTAAAAAAACGAAGCGCTGTGAGCGTATGTTGCAGCCTTCTTTTTTTATGTGAATAACCCGATGAAACGTTCACGTTTTTACGGCTTCTGCCTGCCTCTCTCCCTGTGGCTTGTTGCCTGTGCCCCTCACCACGATACGACTGCATCGCTTAAACAGCAGGTCCCCGCCGCGACCATCGCCACCGGGCTGGCCGCCGGTCTATGGCCAAAAAATACGTGGTGGGAAGAATTCCACGATCCGCAGCTCACTGCCCTGATTGTCAAAGCGCAGGCCGACGCGCCAGATATGCAAATTGCCCGTCAGCGCATTGCCCTTGCCGAAGCCCAGGCCAAAATGGCGATGGCCTCAGAAGGGCCGGACGTTGATTTTACAGCCGATGTCGAACGGCAAAAAATGTCAGCAGAGGGGCTGATGGGGCCTTTCGCGATCACCGACCCTGCGGCTGGCACCACCGGCCCCTGGTACACTAACGGCACCCTGGGTTTAACCGCTGGCTGGGATCTGGATCTGTGGGGCAAAAACCGCGCCCAGGTGGAGGCCCGCATCGGGAAAGTCAACGCACAACGGGCAGAGCTGCAACAGACCCGCCAGCTGCTTGCTACCAGCGTGGCGCGCCTCTACTGGGAGTGGCAGACCCAGGCTGCGACCGGGCAGCTGTTAACTGCCATCAAACAGGAGCAGCAAAATATCATCAGTACCGACCGGGAGCTGTATCAGCAGGGGATTACCTCATCCGTGGAAGGGGTGGAAACCGACATCAATGCCAGTAAAACCGAAGAGCGGCTGGCGGAAGTAAACGGCAATATGAAAGCCATTGAGGCGCGTCTGCAGGCCCTGACCAACAGCGCGTCGATAACCCTCACTCCGCACGCCTTACCCACCGTCGAGACAAAATTGCCTTCCTCGCTGGGCTACTCACTGCTGGCCCGACGCCCCGATCTACAGGAGGCCCACTGGTATATCGAAGCTTCCCTGCGGGACGTGGATGCCGCAAAAGCCGCGTTTTATCCCGATATCAACCTGATGGCGTTCCTGCAACAGGATGCGCTGCACTTAAGCGATCTGTTCCGCTCCTCGGCGCAGCAAGTGGGGGTTACCGCCGGTCTGACCCTGCCTATTTTTGACAGTGGACGCCTGAATGCAAATCTCGATATCGCCCAGGCGCAAAGCAACCTGTCGGTAGCGAATTACAACAAGGCGGTGGTGGAAGCGGTGAATCAGGTGGCCCGTACCGCAAGCGAAGTCGAAACCTTAATGGCAAAAAATCAGCATCAACAGAAAATTGAAGCCGATGCCGAGCGGGTGGTGGCCCTGGCGCAGGCGCGCTACAGGGCGGGGATTGTCGCCGGTTCACGCGTCAGCGAAGCCAGACTACCCGCCCTCAAGGAACAACTCGCCGGGCTGACGCTACAGGGGCAGTACATCGATGCCACTCTCCAGCTTACCTCCGCACTGGGCGGCGGCTATCAGCATGGGTAGAAAGTGAGAAGTATCTATACTTATCTCTTTGTATTCTTTTTCGGAGGTGAGTATGGGTTCAAACAATCGTGTGGCTATTGTGACGGCATCGGATTCCGGGATCGGCAAAACCACGGCGCTGATGCTGGCGGAGCGTGGATTTGATATTGGCGTCACCTGGCACTCGGATGAAGAAGGGGCATTGAAAACCTGTCGTGAAATTGAGGCGCGCGGGCAGCGGGCAGAGGCCATTCATCTGGATCTCAGCCAGCTACCGGACGGCGCAAAGGCGATCGAGACGCTGATTTCCCGCTTTGGCCGTATCGACGTGCTGGTTAACAACGCCGGGGCGATGACCAAAGCCGCGTTTCTCGACATGGAATATGACCAGTGGCGGTCCATTTTTAAGGTCGATGTGGATGGCGCGTTTCTCTGCTCGCAGATTGCCGCCCGGCAGATGGTGAAGCAGGGAGAGGGCGGGCGCATCGTCAATATCACCTCGGTGCATGAGCATACCCCGCTGCCGGATGCCAGCGCCTATACCTCGGCCAAACATGCCCTCGGTGGCCTGACCAAGTCGATGGCGATGGAGCTGGTGCAGCACAATATTCTGGTCAATGCCGTCGCGCCCGGGGCCATCGCCACGCCGATGAACGATATGGACGACAGCGAAGTGAAGCCGGGTTCTATGCCGAATATCCCGCTGGCACGGCCGGGGCATACGAAAGAGATCGCAAGCCTCGTGGCCTGGCTGTGTGATACGGATGCCAGCTACGCCACCGGACAGTCGTTTATCGTCGATGGCGGTTTTATGCTGGGCAATCCGCAGTTTAAACCGGCAGAGTAAATTAGCTGCGGTCCCGGCGTTTCAGCCACCAGCGTACCGCGACGACCAGCACCAGCACCAGGATCAGCCAGAACCAGTGGCGCAGGTGCTGGTTTACCGAGTGCAGCCACGGCTCCAGCACTTCGCCACCGACGTAGCCTAAGGTGGTGAAGATCAGCGCCCAGACGATAGCCCCCACAATATTCAGCGGCAGGAAAATTTTGGGCGGCAGACGGCTGGCGCCGATTAACAACGGCCCGATGATGCGAAATCCGTACATAAAGCGGGTGCCGATGACGAACAGGTAGGGATGGCGTTGGATCAGCCGCTGTGCGCGGTCGATTTTTTTCTGGTGCCGGGAAAAACGGCGCAGGATCGCCGGACCAAACCGCACCCCGAGTAAATAGAGCAGCTGGTCACCGATCATCCCGCCCAGCGCGACTGCCGCCACGACCAGCGGGAAACGTAACAATCCCTGATGCGCCGCCACGCCACCCAGCAGGGTGATGGTTTCGCCTTCCGCTATGCTGCCCACAACCAACGCGGCATAGCCATACTGTGCAATGAGAGTATTAATATCCATACGATAAGCGTAGCGCAGGAAACGCTAGTTGCTGAACAGATACCCCATAACCATCATAATGATGGCCACCGCCGCGGCAAAAGCGGGCCAGGTCATAAAGGCATGTTCCGTCAGGGCCTCTTCTTTTTTGATATCGGCCAGACGCGCCAGGGCATGCTGGCTGTCAGAGGCCATAATTTCTTCAAACTGTTTTTCATAACCCTGCTCAAGCAACAACCTGGCTCCCTGCACGTTGGACTTCTCAAGGGCCGAGAGGGTATTTCCTTTTTTAAAAAAGATGAATTCCGGCATGAAAGAGGCCTTTTTGTAACCGCCTGTTTAGTAGGCATTAACATATCAGAACGCCCCGCAATTTGCTGCATTATTGCGCTGTACAAAAAATAATCTCAGGCCTGCATTATACTTGAGTTATCGCTAGCGGGCCGACAACAAGGGGGCGTTATGAACCATGTCTGGGGACTCTTTTCCCATCCCGATCGTGAAATGCACGTCATAAGAAGCGAAAACGAAACGGTCAGTCATCACTACACCCACCATGTGCTGCTGATGGCCGCGGTGCCGGTCATTTGCGCCTTTATTGGCACCACGCAAATTGGCTGGGATTTTGACGACGGCAACATTGTAAAACTCTCCTGGACCACCGGCCTGGCGCTGGCGGTGGTGTTTTATGCCCTTATGCTGGCGGGTGTCGCGGTGATGGGGCGAGTGATTTACTGGATGGCGCGTAATTATCCGCAGCGCCCTTCGCTGACGCACTGTATGGTGTTTGCCGGGTACGTGGCAACGCCGCTGTTTCTGAGCGGGATTGTGGCGCTCTATCCATTAGTCTGGCTGTGCGCCCTGGTGGGGACGCTGGCGCTGTTTTACACCGGATATCTGCTCTATATCGGTATTCCTACCTTCCTGAATATCAACAAAGAAGAGGGCCGTAGCTTCTCTGGTTCAACGCTCGCCATTGGCGTGCTGTTGCTGGAAGTGCTGCTGGCGCTGACAGTTATTCTTTGGGGTTATGGTTATCGTCTCTTCTGAGGCTCCTGCATTGCTGGTGTAATTGCCAGCAATGCAGCATCTGTTCACGATTAACTGCTGGCAGCAAGGCATCTGGACGGCTATGATGCCTTAGCCAGCCCGCGTTCGCGCTATGACCCGGGCGGTGTACGTTATTACGTGCATGAATAATTATCAGAAATCTCACCATGCTGAAATTCCGCGTTTCTTTACTGAGTCTGGCACTGTTGCTGACTGTGCCAGTGGCGACCACGGCGATCGCTAAACCTGCCGCTGTGGCTACTGCCACCCAGCCGGAGATTGCCTCCGGTAGCGCCATGATCGTCGATTTGAATACCAACAAAGTGATCTATTCCAGCCACCCCAATCTGGTGCGCCCGATCGCTTCGATTACCAAATTAATGACCGCGATGGTGGTGCTGGATGCACGACTGCCGCTGGATGAAAAACTGCGCGTCGATATCAGCCACACGCCAGAGATGAAAGGGATCTACTCCCGCGTACGCCTGAACAGCGAAATCAGCCGTAAAAACATGCTGCTGCTGGCGTTGATGTCCTCGGAAAACCGCGCCGCGGCAAGCCTCGCGCACCACTATCCGGGTGGCTATGATGCGTTTATCCGGGCGATGAACGCGAAAGCGAAGGCACTGGGGATGGTTCAGACGCACTTTGTGGAGCCGACCGGCCTGTCGATTCATAATGTCTCGACGGCGCAGGATCTGACGAGACTGCTGATTGCCACTAAGCAGTACCCACTGCTTGGCCAGCTCAGCACCACTCGCGAAGAGATGGCGACCTTCTCGAATCCGGCCTATACCCTGCCGTTTCGTAACACCAACCATCTGGTCTACCGCGATAACTGGAATATCCAGCTGACTAAAACCGGCTTTACCAACGCCGCGGGTCACTGTCTGGTCATGCGTACGGTCTTTAATGGCAAGCCGGTGGCGCTGGTGGTCATGGACGCCTTTGGCAAATATACCCACTTTGCCGATGCCAGCCGCCTGCGTACCTGGATTGAAACCGGGAAGGTGCAGCCAGTACCGGCTGCGGCGCTGAGTTATAAAAAGCAGAAAGCGGCGCAGATGGCGACGGCACAAAACGATTGAGTCGTTTGTCATCGCCGGGTGACGTGATACCGGCCTACGGTTTGTAGGCCGGGAATAATGTGTATTACTCCGGCAGCGTCCAGTCACCCTCGTTGAGGGGACGTTGCAAAATCAGCGTATCGCGCCAGTCGCCTTTTTTATAACCCACACTTCTGAGCTGTCCCGCCACTTCGAATCCGTGTTTTTTGTGCAGGCGTAACGAACCGGCATTGTTTGGCCCATCCCCGACGATAGCGATCATCTGCCGCCACGGTCCCTCTTCGCTACGGGCAATCAGGGCGCTTAACAGCGCGCTGCCAAAGCCGCGTCCGGGCGTGCTGGCCTCGACGTAAATCGACTCTTCAATAGTGTAACGGTATCCGGTGCGCGCTCGATAGTGCGTGGCGTAACAGAAGCCCACCACAATTCCCCGATAGAGCGCCACCAGCCAGGGCAATCCCTGGCTGGTCACCGTATTTATACGCTGGCGCATTTCGTCTACGGTAGGGGGAACCTCTTCAAAGGACGCGCGCCCGTGAAGGACATGCCAGGCGTAGATGGCGGCAATGGCATGCGCGTCCTCCGCCTCGGCATCGCGAACCTGAACATCAGTTTCGGAAAAAGTTTCAATAGCCGACATAGCTGTCCGCTCCTCGCAAAAAAGCCAGAGAAAGTTTTCTCTGGCGACCCGGGGTTACTCTAGTACGATTCATGAGGGCTTAACAGCAGGTCCAGTGGGCTAACTGGTTTGATCAGTAGGTTGCGGGCTATGACCCGCTGCTTCAGGCTGTTCCTTCCAGTTTTTATGCTTGGTTGTTTTTCCAATACCCGGGTTCATGCTATTTGTCGGGTCGTTTTCGCGATAAAACTGCTTTAATGCGGCCGGCGCTTCGTAAATGTGACCCACATTGTGTTCCGCGGGATATTGCGCCCCGCGCGCCCGCAGTAACTCCAGCATCTGCGCCTTCAGGGCATGGGCATCGACCCCTTTTTTGACGATGTAATCCTGATGGAAGACATAGCACATAAAGTGACCGTAATAGAGCTTATGCACCAGCTGGCTGTCGATCTCCGGCGGCAGCGTCTCAAACCAGTCGGTATCGTTGCGTCGCAGGGCAATATCCAGCGCCAGAATATCTTCCACTTCGTCGGCATGTACGGCCTGGTAGCGGATCGCGGCCCCGGCGGCGGCAAAGCGGTGTAAAAAGGCTTTGCTGCCCTCTTCAGGCGTACAGGCGAAGAAGTCGCCTTCGGCGGTTTTAAAGAACTCGGCCAGCCAGCTCTGCGCTTCGGCAATCCCATCGCCTGCCATCTTCAACAGCAGGTGATGCTCGTACTTATCTCGCCAGCTTTTCATCCGCGGCGGCAGGTGCGCCGGGAAGGCATTGCCAATCTTTTGCATAAAGCGGTCGGTAAAGTGGGGCTTAAACAGCGACACCTTCTCCAGCATCGCATCGGTGCGCCCCTTCATGGTGAAGAAGAAGGGCATCTTGTCGGTGCCGAGCTTGTCGATCATCAGGAAGGTATCTTTACCGTAGCGTTCGGCAATGTCGTAAATATCCCGGTGCATATACTCCCCGGCGACCGGCAGGTGGGTAAACTCCCCGAGAATATGACGACGAATGGTGGTCAGCACCTCCGGCTGGTTGGTGCCAATGTAAAACACCTGCTGCCGCTTCTCGGCCGGGAAGGTATCCAGCCGCACGGCAAAGACCGCCAGCTTGCCCGCACAGCCGGAGGACTCAAACAGGCGATCCGGGTCAGCGTTATAGCGGGCGGGGGTATCGGCATCGATTTCGCGCACCCGGGTGATGTAGTCATGATCGTGGGCGTGACGCCCGTCATGCAGCACATCGCTGTCCTTAACGCGATCGTCATCCAGCTTGCTGAGGATCTGCTCCGGCGTGACGCCCAGATCGATGCCCAGGTGGTTCACCAGGGTCAGTTTGCCCTGCTCGTCGATACGCGCAAACAGCGACATTTCGGTGTAGGCCGGGCCGCGCTGCACCAGCGAGCCACCGGAGTTATTGCAGATCCCGCCAATCACCGACGCGCCAATACAGGATGAGCCAATCACCGAGTGCGGCTCCCGGCCCAGCGGCTTCAGCGCTTTTTCCAGGGAATAGAGCGTGGTCCCCGGATAGGCCAGCACCTGCTCGCCTTTATCCAGCAGATGCAGCTTGTCGAGGCGCAGGGTGCTGATAATCACAATGTCGCGGTCGTAATCGTTGCCGTTCGGCGTGGAGCCTTCGGTCAGGCCGGTATTGGCCGCCTGCATCAGAATAATTTTGTCTGCCGCCACGCAGGCGCTGAGCACCCGCCACAGTTCCAGCAGCGTGCCCGGGAAAACCACCGCCAGCGCGTCCCCTTGACCGGAGCGAAAACCCTTGCGGTAGCGCGCGGTTTTCGCGGCGTCGGTCAGCAGGTGGGCTGACCCCACCAGTCGCGTCAGTTCATTAATAAAGTCGGTGTTATCGTGCGGTTGTTCAAAAGACATCATCCACCCCTTGTGGTCAGTCGAATACGTCGTCCAAAATCATAGCGCGATTAATGTTTAAGCGAACCAGTATTCACCAGAAAAATCAGAGAATAAACCCTGCAAGGTTCACAGGGTTTATGGCACACTGCGCTTTTCGTACGGTCTGGCCGCGACTATCCGGCGGTTATTGATGAGAGAGTAAACGAGATGAAATGGCTCTGTTCTGTAGGTGTGGCAGTAAGTCTGGCGCTACAGCCCGCGCTGGCTGATGACCTGTTTGGTAATCATCCGCTGACGCCGGAAGCCCGCGACGCTTTTGTCACCGATCTGCTCACAAAGATGTCGGTCGATGAGAAAATCGGCCAGCTGCGTCTGATTAGCGTCGGGCCGGATAATCCGAAAGAAGCCATTCGCGAAATGATCAAAAACGGGCAGGTTGGGGCAATTTTTAACACCGTTACCCGCCAGGATATCCGCGCGATGCAGGATCAGGTGATGGAACTCAGCCACCTGAAAATCCCGTTATTCTTCGCCTATGACGTGGTTCACGGCCAGCGTACCGTCTTCCCCATCAGTCTCGGCCTGGCCTCCTCCTTTAACCTTGAGGCGGTGAAAACCGTCGGCCGCGTTTCAGCCTATGAAGCCGCAGACGACGGTCTGAACATGACCTGGGCACCGATGGTTGACGTCTCCCGCGATCCACGCTGGGGCCGCGGCTCGGAAGGCTTTGGGGAAGATACCTATTTAACCTCCATAATGGGTAAAACCATGGTGGAAGCGATGCAGGGTAAAAGCCCGGCGGATCGCTACTCGGTGATGACCAGCGTCAAGCACTTCGCCGCCTATGGCGCAGTGGAGGGCGGGAAAGAGTACAACACCGTCGACATGAGTCCTCAGCGTCTGTTTAACGACTATATGCCGCCGTACAAAGCCGGTCTCGATGCCGGGAGCGGCGCGGTGATGGTGGCCCTCAACTCGCTGAACGGCACGCCAGCCACGTCCGACAGCTGGCTGCTGAAAGATGTCCTGCGCGACCAGTGGGGCTTTAAAGGCATCACCGTGTCCGATCACGGGGCGATCAAGGAGCTGATTAAGCATGGCACCGCGGCCGATCCTGAAGATGCGGTGCGGGTGGCGCTGAAGTCCGGCATCAACATGAGCATGAGCGACGAGTACTACAGCAAATACCTGCCGGGTCTGGTGAAAAGCGGCAAAGTCACCATGGCAGAGCTGGACGACGCCACGCGCCACGTGCTTAACGTGAAATATGACATGGGGCTGTTCAACGATCCGTACAGCCATCTGGGGCCAAAAGAGTCCGACCCGTCAGACACCAACGCCGAAAGCCGTTTACATCGTAAGGAAGCGCGCGACGTAGCGCGCGAAAGCCTGGTGCTGCTGAAAAACCGTCTGGAAACGCTGCCGCTGGCGAAATCCGGCACCGTGGCAGTAGTAGGGCCGCTGGCTGACAGCAAGCGCGACGTGATGGGCAGCTGGTCTGCGGCGGGCGTGGCCGATCAGTCAGTGACCGTGCTGACCGGCATTAAAGATGCGCTGGGCGACAAGGGCAAGGTAATTTACGCCAAAGGTGCCAACGTCACCGGCGATAACGACATCGTTACCTTCCTCAACCAGTATGAAGAGGCGGTGAAGGTCGATCCGCGTCCGGCGCAGGAGATGATCGACGAGGCCGTTAACGCCGCGAAGCAGTCCGACGTGGTGGTGGCCGTGGTCGGTGAAGCCCAGGGTATGGCGCATGAAGCCTCAAGCCGCACCGATATCACCCTTCCTCAGAGCCAGAAGGCGCTGATTGCCGCGCTGAAAGCCACCGGTAAACCGCTGGTGCTGGTGCTGATGAACGGTCGCCCGCTGGCGCTGGTTGATGAGAACCAGCAGGCTGACGCGATTCTGGAAACCTGGTTTGCCGGTACCGAGGGCGGTAACGCCATTGCCGACGTGCTGTTTGGCGATTACAACCCGTCGGGCAAACTGCCGATGTCCTTCCCGCGTTCCGTCGGCCAGATCCCGGTGTACTACAGCCACCTGAATACCGGCCGTCCGTACAACGCGGATAAACCGAACAAGTACACCTCGCGCTATTTCGACGAAGCTAACGGCCCGCTCTATCCGTTTGGTTACGGCCTGAGCTACACCACCTTCACCGTTTCTGAGGTGAAAATGTCGGCTCCGACCATGAAAGCGGACGGTAACGTCACTGCCAGCGTCGAGGTGACCAACAGCGGCAAACGCGAAGGGGATACGGTGATCCAGATGTACGTCCAGGATGTTACCGCCTCCATGAGCCGTCCGGTGAAACAGCTGCGTGGCTTCGAAAAGGTGCACCTGAAACCGGGCGAAACCAAAACCGTCAGCTTCCCGATTGATGTGGATGCGCTCAAGTTCTGGAACCAGCAGATGAAATACGACGCCGAGCCAGGCAAATTCAACGTCTTTATCGGCGTCGATTCTGCCCGGGTTAACAAGGGCGAGTTCGAGCTGCTATAAACCTTGCCATCCGGCAATACCCAGGCGGGGCCGCCTCACATCATTGGTGACCGGCCCCAAAATTTTCCTCCCTTCATCCTGAAAGCCGGTTAATCCTCGTTTTTGGCTCCCTCTTTTCGCAATAGATTGCGAAGGTTTTCACAGTTCAGTTCTGGCTGCTGCCGCAAAACATGCATTTCATCAAAAGCGCTTTCTGACACCGCACTCGGGTTCATTCTTCGCTCAACCTCGGCAAAAGGGCGCGCAAGCCGGGCGATAAAACCGCGTGTCATGCCTCTCCCTTAACCGCTGACAGCTATCAATATGACGCGCGAGTCAGGCGATTTCGAGCCCGACCGCTGCGGTCTTACTTCCGTTACTGCCTCGTTTATGGTCGGGCTGTTGTTCGTCTGCTTTGGTATCCGGGTGCGCTCGCTGTTCACTGTTTCGCCGCCTGCGTGCTCACTGTTACGTTAAAACTGCCGGACCAGGGATAAAACGGCGCTTATCGACTACGCTTTTCTCACAAGCCACTGAAAACGGCGGCAAAAACATGAGGAAAGTGGAATGACTATCTTAAAGGGGATTGTTGGCTCAACGGCATTACTGGCGGCGTTGAGCCTGCCTTTGCAGGCAGCAGAGCCGGTAAAAGTCGGGTCAAAAATTGATACGGAAGGCGCGCTGCTCGGCAACATCATCCTGCAGGTGCTGGAGAGCCACGGCGTAAAAACCGTCAATAAAGTGCAGCTGGGCACCACTCCGGTGGTGCGCGGCGCGATCACCTCCGGTGAGCTGGATATCTACCCGGAATACACCGGCAACGGCGCCTTTTTCTTCAAAGATGAAAACGACCCGGCGTGGAAAAACGCTAAGGCCGGGTATGAGAAAGTGAAAAAGCTCGATGCCGAACAGAACAAGCTGATGTGGCTTACCCCGGCCCCGGCCAACAACACCTGGACCATCGCGGTACGCAAGGACCTGGCGGAGAAAGGCAAGCTCACCTCGCTTGAGGATCTCAGCCGCTACCTGAAAGAGAAGGGCGATTTCAAACTCGCCGCCTCGGCAGAATTTATCGAGCGCCCGGATGCCCTGCCAGCGTTTGAAAAAGCCTATGAGTTCAAGCTCGATCAGAGCCAGCTCCTGTCGCTGGCAGGCGGTGATACCGCCGTGACCATCAAAGCGGCGGCCCAGCAAACCTCGGGCGTGAACGCGGCGATGGCCTACGGCACTGACGGCCCGGTGGCGGCGCTGGGTCTGCAAACCCTTACCGATCCGAAAGGCGTTCAGCCTATTTATGCTCCAACGCCGGTCGTACGCGAAGCGGTGCTGAAGGCCTACCCGGAGCTGGACACCTGGCTGAAGCCGGTCTTTGAAACGCTGGATGAGAAAACCCTGCAACAGCTGAACGCCAGCATTGCAGTGGAAGGGCTGGATGCCAAAAAAGTGGCGGCAGATTATCTGAAGCAGAAAGGGCTGGTGAAGTAGCCCCAGGACAGTTCGGTGCCGATACGATGTCATAACCGCGTCCTGCTGCTGTTGGCTGTTATAGCCCTGGCCGCAGCCGCGTTACCTTTTGTCAATTTCGCCCCTAACCGGCTGGTGTCCGGGGAGGGGCGTGCCCTCTGGCAGGTGTGGTCATTTTCCCCTGCGTTACTGCTGTTACCGCTGGGCCTGCTGCTGGCGTTGACCCTCGCCCGCGGACGATGGGCGTTAGCGACGACCCTGGTGGTGTGCGAGCTGCTGTTTGCCGCGCTGGTCTGGAGCGCCGGGCTGGCGGCTTCTCACCTCGCCACCAGCGAAAGCCCGCTGGCGCGTACCGCGGTCGGGAGCGGCCTGTGGCTGTGGCTGGCGCTCTGCCTGTTGGCCTGCAGCGATGCCATTCGGCGGCTCAGCGCGCAGCCGCTCTGGCGCTGGCTGCTGCAGGCGCAAATCTGGATCCTGCCGCTGCTGCTGTTATTCAGCGGTGAGCTCCACTCGCTGTCCCTGCTGAAAGAGTATACCAACCGCGAAGATACCTTTAACGCCGCCCTGGCGCAGCATCTGACCCTGCTGCTGGGCACCCTGTTGCCGGCGCTGCTGATCGGCGTCCCGCTGGGGATCCTCTGTTATCGCCGCCCGACGTATCAGGGGCCCGTGTTTGCCGTCCTGAGCGTGATTCAGACCGTGCCCTCCGTGGCGCTGTTCGGCCTGCTGATTGCCCCGCTGGCCGGGCTGACCCGCGCCTGGCCGTGGCTGTCGTCGCTGGGAATTGCCGGAACCGGTATGACTCCCGCGCTTATCGCGCTGGTGCTGTATGCGCTGCTGCCCCTGGCGCGCGGCGTGCTGGCGGGGTTAAGCCAGGTCCCTGCCGAGGTGCTGGAGAGCGCCGACGCCATGGGCATGAATACCCGCCAGCGCTTCTGGCAGATCCAGCTTCCGCTGGCGCTGCCGGTACTGTTGCGCGGCCTGCGGGTGGTGGCAGTACAGACGGTGGGAATGGCGGTAATTGCGGCGTTAATTGGTGCCGGCGGATTCGGGGCGCTGGTGTTCCAGGGGCTGCTGAGCAGCGCGCTGGATCTGGTGCTGCTGGGCGTGATCCCGACGATCGCGCTGGCAGTGGTGGTGGATGCGCTCTTTGCCCTGTGGATCGCCCTGCTGCGAAGGAGAACCGATGATTGAATTTCATGATGTAAATAAAACGTTTGCCGGGGAGCCAGCGGTCAGCGATCTGAACCTGACCTTTGCCGAAGGGGCTTTTTCGGTGCTGATTGGCACCTCGGGGTCGGGCAAATCGACCACCCTGAAGATGATCAACCGGCTGGTAGAACATGACAGCGGCCTGATCCGCTTTGCCGGAGAGGAGATCCGCAGCCTGCCAGTGCTGGAGCTGCGGCGGCGAATGGGCTATGCCATCCAGTCCATTGGCCTGTTCCCGCACTGGACGGTGGCCCGCAACATCGCCACTGTGCCGCAGCTGCAAAAATGGTCCCGGCAAAAAATTAACGATCGGGTGGATGAGCTGATGGCGCTGCTGGGGCTGGAGCAGGTACTGCGCGAGCGCTACCCGCATCAACTTTCCGGCGGGCAGCAGCAGCGGGTGGGCGTGGCGCGCGCGCTGGCGGCCAACCCTGAGGTATTGCTGATGGATGAACCTTTTGGCGCCCTCGACCCGGTGACCCGTAGCGCTCTGCAAGCGGAGATGACCCGTATCCACCGCATCCTCGGCCGCACCATTATTCTGGTCACTCACGACATCGACGAGGCACTTCGGCTGGCCGACCATCTGGTCTTGATGGATAACGGCAGAGTCGTGCAGCAAGGAACACCGCTGACGCTGCTGACCCAGCCCGCGAATGGGTTCGTGCGGGAGTTTTTTGGCCGCAGCGAGCTGGGCGTACGTCTGCTGTCGCTGCGCACGGTGGGCGAGTCGATGCGCCGGGACATTACGCCGGGCGAGGCCAGCCCGCTGCGCGCCTCCATGAGCCTGCGGGATGCGCTCTCGGCGTTTGTCAGCAGCGGCAGTGAACGCCTGCCGGTGGTGGACGACCAGGACAGGCCGTGCGGTACGCTCTGGTTTCGCGACCTGCTCACTCCGGAGGCGGTAAATGACGTGGTTACGTGAGCCGCTCCTGTGGCTGGTGTTGCTTTTTGTGGCGCTGCTGGTGGCGATGCCTTACAGCGCGCCGCTGTTCAGCGCGTTGTTCCCAGAGCTGCCGCGCCCCGTCTATCAGCAGGAAAGTTTCGTTAGCCTGACGCTGGCCCACTTCTGGCTGGTGGGGATCTCAAGCCTGGTGGCGATTGTGCTGGGGGCCGGGGCCGGGATCGCCGTTACGCGCCCGGCGGGGCGTGAGTTTCGCCCGCTGGTCGAGACCATCGCCGCGGTCGGGCAGACCTTTCCGCCAGTGGCGGTGCTGGCGATTGCGGTTCCGGTGATGGGATTTGGGCAACAACCCGCGATTATCGCGCTGATCCTCTATGGGGTACTGCCGATTTTGCAGGCGACGCTGGCGGGGCTGGCGTCCGTGCCCGTAGCGGCCATCAGCGTGGCAGAAGGGATGGGGATGAGCGGCTGGCAGCGTCTGCGCAACGTTGAGTTGCCGCTTGCTGCGCCGGTCATGCTGGCCGGGATCCGCACGTCGGTGATTATTAATATCGGTACCGCGGCTATTGCCTCTACGGTAGGGGCAAATACGCTAGGGACGCCGATCATCATCGGCTTAAGCGGGTTTAATACGGCCTATATTATCCAGGGGGCGTTACTGGTGGCGCTGGCGGCGATTGTGGTGGATCGCGCCTTTGAGCGCCTGGCTAAGCGTCTCAGCCGACACCGCCACGGACAATAAATGAATACCCTGCCAGCATCACGCCGCCAATACCGCTGATGGCCATGAGTAAGAACAGGGTGATAACCGCGACTTTGGTTGCCTTCATAATGTGCTCCTGATGTTAACAGAGCGATTATACGGTGAAGCACGGCTGTTAATGAACCATTAATTGCCTTTCAGCGGGAACACGGGGTAACCATGCGCCTGCCACTGGGTAAGCTGCTGCTTCTGCGCTGCGGTCGGGGATTCGCCGCACCAGACCAGCAGCGTCTGCCCGTCGAACAGCTCCGGGCGCAGCTGCACCAGCGAGTGGGCCAGCACGTCGACGCGCCAGCCCTCCTGCGCGGCAATCCACGCTTCCAGCCACAGCCGGGTGGTGTCCTGCACGTTCCAGCCAACAACCAGCGCATCCTTGCTGTTCTTCTTACGCGCGGTGGCCAGACAGATGCAGATGTAATTGATTAGCACCCCGTCGAGGGCGCTCAGCAGCGCCTGCAGCGTGGGCTGCTGCGACTGCAACCTTCGGCGTAACGGGACAAACAGGTGCGAAATTAAGGTTTGTGCAGGGTATTCGCTGCCGCGATCCTTGAGCCATACGCGCAGGCGATGCAGATGGCCGGACTGCAGGTAACGCAGCAGCACCTCCTGCTGTTCGCGCCAGATATCCTGCTCCTCCTGGCCTTCCGGGCTGAGTAGCGTTTTGACCTTGCCAACCTGAACGCCGTTATCGATCCAGCCTTTTATCTCCCGGATGCGGTCGATATCCGCATCGGTGAACAGCCGGTGTCCGCCGTCGGTTCGCTGTGGTTTGAGTAATCCGTAACGTCGTTGCCATGCGCGTAACGTTACAGGGTTGATATCACACAGGAGTGCCACTTCCCCAATCGTGTAGAGCGCCATGTTTTCCCCCGGCTTGCACATACCCAGATTAACTGTAGACGCAGAATGCCGAACCAGGAAGGATCCCTCTTTTTTTGCCCGGCGAAGGTGAATTTAAGACTATGTTGGGTTAAAGGTGTGATGCCTGACACGAAAACACATTTTTATCTTCAGGCTGCCAGGAAAGTTAATGCGCTTCGGTGTATGTTACGCGGTTTTACTGTGTGTGGTTTGTGGGCATGTACGAATTTAATCTGGTGTTGCTGCTGCTTCAGCAGATGTGTGTGTTTCTGGTCATCGCCTGGTTGATGAGTAAAACGCGCCTGTTTATCCCCCTGATGCAGGTCACGGTTCGCCTGCCGCACAAGCTGCTCTGCTACGTCACCTTCTCTATCTTTTGCATTCTTGGCACCTATCTCGGCCTGCATATTGAAGACTCCATTGCCAACACCCGTGCGATTGGCGCGGTGATGGGCGGGCTGCTCGGCGGCCCGGTGGTCGGCGGGCTGGTGGGCCTGACCGGGGGGCTGCACCGCTACTCGATGGGCGGAATGACGGCGCTGAGCTGTATGATCTCAACCATCGTTGAAGGGTTGCTTGGCGGCCTGATCCACAGCGTGATGGTGCGGCGCGGTCGCCCGGATAAGGTCTTCAGCCCGCTCACCGCAGGCATGGTCACTCTGGTGGCTGAGCTGGTGCAGATGATGATCATTTTGCTGATTGCGCGTCCGTTCGAGGATGCCGTGCATCTGGTCAGCAGCATTGCCGCGCCGATGATGGTCACCAACACCCTGGGTGCTGCGCTGTTTATGCGTATCCTGCTCGACAAGCGGGCCATGTTTGAAAAGTATACCTCCGCCTTTTCCGCTACCGCGCTGAAGGTGGCGGCCTCGACGGAGGGGATCCTGCGTCAGGGCTTTAACGAAGAAAACAGCATGAAGGTGGCCCAGGTGCTGCATCAGGAGCTGGATATCAGCGCCGTCGCCATTACCGATCGCGAAAAGCTGTTGGCCTTTACCGGCACCGGGGACGATCATCACCAGCCCGGCAGACCGATTTCCTCTGCCTATACGCTGCGCGCGATTGAGACCGGAGAGGTCGTCTACGCCGACGGTAACGAAGTGCCGTACCGCTGCTCGCTGCATCCACAGTGCAAGTTGGGTTCGACGCTGGTGATCCCGCTGCGCGGTGAAAATCAGCGGGTGATGGGCACCATCAAACTGTATGAAGCGAAAAACCGTTTGTTCAGCTCCATCAACCGCACTCTGGGGGAGGGGATAGCCCAGCTGCTGTCGGCGCAGATCCTTGCCGGTCAGTACGAGCGCCAGAAGGCGCTGCTCACCCAGTCGGAGATCAAGCTCCTGCATGCTCAGGTTAACCCGCATTTTCTGTTTAACGCGCTGAACACCCTGAAGGCGGTGATCCGCCGTGACAGCGAGCAGGCAACGCAGCTGGTGCAGTTTCTCTCGACCTTTTTTCGCAAGAACCTGAAGCGGCCGTCGGAAATCGTCACCCTTGCCGATGAGATTGAGCATGTGAATGCCTATCTGCAAATTGAGCAGGCGCGTTTTCAGTCGCGCCTGCAGGTGTCGCTTTCGGTGCCGGAGGAACTGGCCTGGCAGCAGCTTCCGGCCTTCACCTTACAGCCGATTGTGGAAAATGCGATTAAGCACGGCACCTCGCAGCTGCTGGGCACCGGTGAAATCGCCATCACCGCCAGCCGCTTTAACCGCTATCTGGTGCTGGATATCGAAGACAACGCCGGACTCTATACCGCGACCCACGAGGGCGGCGGCCTGGGGATGGGGCTGGTGGATAAACGCCTGCGCGCCCATTTTGGCGAGGATTGCGGCATCACCGTTGTCTGCGAGCCGGACTGCTTTACCCGCATAACCTTAAGATTGCCTCTGGAGGAACACGCATGTTGAATGTGCTGATTGTCGATGATGAACCTCTGGCACGGGAAAACCTGCGGTTTTTGCTGCAGGAGCAGAGTGATATTGAAATTGTGGGCGAGTGCGCGAATGCCATCGAGGCCATCGGGGCAGTGCACAAGCTGCGCCCCGACGTGCTGTTTCTGGATATCCAGATGCCGCGCATCAGCGGCCTGGAGATGGTGGGAATGCTCGATCCTGAACATCGCCCCTACATCGTGTTTCTCACCGCCTTTGATGAGTACGCGGTCAAAGCCTTTGAAGAGCACGCGTTCGACTATCTGCTAAAACCCATTGAAGAGCAGCGGCTGGAAAAGACCCTCAACCGCCTGCGCCAGGAGCGCAACGTGCAGGACGTATCGCTGCTGGCGGAACATCAGCAGCCGCTGAAATTTATCCCCTGTACCGGCCACAGCCGCATCTATCTGCTGCAAATGGATGACGTGGCCTTTGTCAGCAGCCGAATGAGCGGGGTGTTTGTCACCAGCGGTGAAGGCAAAGAGGGCTTTACCGAGCTGACGCTGCGCACCCTGGAGAGCCGCACGCCGCTGCTGCGCTGCCATCGTCAGTACCTGGTCAACATGGCGCACCTGAAAGAGATCCGTCTGGAGGAGAACGGTCAGGCGGAGCTGGTGCTGCGGGCCGGGCAGACGGTGCCGGTCAGCCGTCGCTATCTGAAAAGTTTGAAAGAGGCGATAGGGCTGTAAAACTGCTACACTGCGCGCCATTGCATCATCGACACTCGAAGGCTCTATGCTCAGTAATGATATTCTTCGTAGCCTGCGCTACACCCTGAAAGCCAACAATAACGACATGGTGCGCATTCTTGCGCTTGCCGATATGGAATCCACCTCTGCCGGATTCGACACCTGGATGACCAAAGAGGATGAAGAGGGTTTTGTTCGCTGCCCGGACATCATCCTGTCAGGTTTCCTGAACGGTCTTATTTATGACAAGCGCGGCAAAGATGAGTCTGCGCCTGAGCTGGCGCTCGAGCGTCGGGTGAACAACAACACGGTGCTGAAAAAGCTGCGTATCGCTTTTTCGCTGAAGACCGACGATATTCTGGCGATCATGACCGAGCAGAAATATCGCGTGTCGATGCCGGAGATCACCGCCATGATGCGCGCGCCGGATCATAAAAATTACCGCGAGTGCGGAGACCAGTTTCTGCGTAATTTCCTGCGTGGGCTGACGCATCGGGTGCACCACCCGAAACCGTGATGATTGCCAGGGGTGCGGCTTGACGTCTCGCCCCCAGCCTCTTCCACAGGGAGGGGAGAGCAGCGGGTAGTAAAAGGTATAAAAAAAGCCGGAGCGTATCTCCGGCTTTTTTGTTATTTCACCTGATGACCAGGCAGCGCACCGCTATCCGGGCTTAACAGGAAGATATCCTTCCCGCCAGGGCCTGCGGCCATCACCATCCCTTCTGAGATGCCGAAGCGCATTTTGCGCGGAGCAAGGTTCGCCACCATCACCGTATGGCGACCAATCAGCGCCTGCGGGTCTGGATAAGCAGAACGAATACCGGAGAAGACGTTGCGCTTCTCGCCACCCAGATCCAGGGTCAGGCGCAGCAGTTTGTCGGAGCCTTCAACAAATTCCGCGTTTTCAATCAGCGCCACGCGCAGATCGACTTTGGCGAAATCATCGAACGTAATGGTCTCCTGAATCGGATCGTCTGCCAGCGGGCCGGTAACCGGCGCGGCTGCGGCTTTCACCTCTTCTTTCGACGCTTCAACCAGGGCTTCAACCTGTTTCATCTCGATACGGTTATACAGCGCTTTGAACGCGTTCAGCTTGTGGCCGAGCAGCGGCTGGTTAATGCTGTCCCAGCTCAGTTCGGTGTTCAGGAACGCTTCGGTACGCGCGGCCAGCTGCGGCAGCACAGGCTTCAGATAGGACATCAGCACGCGGAACAGGTTGATACCCATAGAGCAGATTGCCTGCAGGTCGGCATCGCGGCCTTCCTGTTTTGCCACTACCCACGGAGCCTGCTCGTCAACGTAGCGGTTAGCCAGATCGGCCAGGGCCATGATCTCACGCACTGCTTTACCGAACTCGCGGCTTTCCCAGGCTTCGCCAATCACGGTAGCCGCGTCGGTGAAGGTTTTGTAGAGCGCCGGATCCGCCAGTTCAGCCGCCATCACGCCGTCAAAACGTTTGGCAATGAAGCCGGCGTTACGGGAGGCCAGGTTGACCACCTTGTTAACGATGTCGGCGTTCACGCGCTGAACGAAATCTTCCAGGTTCAGGTCGATATCGTCGATACGGGAAGAGAGCTTCGCCGCGTAGTAGTAGCGCAGGCTGTCGGCGTCAAAATGGTTCAACCAGGTGCTGGCCTTAATGAAGGTCCCGCGCGATTTGGACATCTTCGCGCCATTCACCGTGACATAGCCGTGAACGAACAGGTTGGTCGGCTTGCGGAAGCCGCTGCCTTCCAGCATGGCTGGCCAGAACAGGCTGTGGAAGTAAACAATGTCCTTGCCGATGAAGTGGTACAGCTCGGCGTCGGAATCTTTTTTCCAGTACTCCTCGAAGCTGGTGGTGTCGCCGCGCTTATCGCACAGGTTCTTGAAGGAACCCATGTAGCCGATTGGCGCATCCAGCCAGACGTAGAAGTATTTGCCCGGTGCGTTCGGGATTTCGAAGCCGAAATACGGCGCATCGCGGGAGATATCCCACTGCTGCAGGCCGGACTCAAACCACTCCTGCATTTTGTTCGCCACCTGCTCCTGCAGCGCGCCGCTGCGGGTCCATGCCTGCAGCATTTCGCTGAAGGATGGCAGGTCGAAGAAGAAGTGTTCGGAATCACGCATCACCGGCGTGGCACCGGATACCACGGATTTCGGCTCAATCAGTTCGGTCGGGCTGTAGGTTGCACCGCACACTTCGCAGTTATCGCCATACTGATCCGGGGATTTGCATTTCGGGCAGGTGCCTTTCACAAAGCGGTCCGGCAGGAACATGCCTTTTTCCGGATCGTAGAGCTGAGAAATGGTGCGGTTTTTAATAAAACCGTTCTCTTTCAGACGGGTGTAGATCAGCTCCGACAGCTCACGGTTCTCGTCGCTGTGCGTGGAGTGATAGTTGTCGTAGCTGATGTCAAAGCCAGCAAAATCCGTCTGATGCTCCTGACTCATTTCAGTAATCATCTGTTCCGGGCTGATCCCGAGCTGCTGTGCTTTCAGCATGATCGGCGTGCCGTGTGCATCGTCTGCACAGATGAAGTTAACCTGATGGCCGCGCATTCGTTGGTAACGGACCCAGACATCAGCCTGGATATGCTCCAGCATGTGGCCGAGGTGGATTGAGCCGTTAGCGTACGGCAGAGCGCACGTCACCAGAATTTTTTTCGCGACTTGAGTCATAGTGGACATTACTTCTTTGGTAGTGAAAAGGGTTTTGATAGTACCAAAAGGGGCATTATTAAGTAAGCACAAACCACGGCCTTTCAGGTAAACTTGTTCAACAAAGCTCTTATCCACAATAACAAAAGGAGTCGGGATGAGTTCTCAATCCCAGGCCAAATCACCGGAAGCCTTGCGCGCAATGGTCGCCGGGACGCTGGCTAACTTTCAGCACCCCACCCTGAAGCACAATCTCACCGCGCTCAAGGCGTTGCATCACGTGGCGTGGCTGGATGATACCCTGCATGTTGAGCTGCAGATGCCGTTCGTCTGGACGCACGCGTTTGAGACGCTGAAAGAGCAAACCAGCGCTGAGTTGCTGCGGATCACCGGGGCGAAAGCAATTGACTGGAAATTGACCCATAATATCGCCACCCTCAAGCGGGTAAAAAACCATCCGGGCATTAACGGCGTGAAGAACATTATCGCCATCAGCTCCGGCAAGGGTGGGGTGGGGAAATCCTCCACCGCCGTGAACCTGGCGCTGGCGCTGGCCGCCGAAGGGGCGAAAGTGGGTATCCTGGATGCCGACATCTACGGCCCGTCGATCCCCAATATGCTGGGCGCGGAAAACCAGCGTCCGACCTCGCCGGATGGCACCCATATGGCGCCGATCATGGCCTACGGTCTGGCGACTAACTCGATTGGTTATCTGGTCACCGACGACAACGCCATGGTGTGGCGCGGGCCGATGGCCAGCAAAGCGCTGATGCAGATGTTGCAGGAGACTCTGTGGCCGGATCTCGATTATCTGGTGCTGGATATGCCGCCGGGCACCGGCGACATTCAGCTAACGCTGGCGCAGAACATCCCGGTTACCGGGGCGGTAGTGGTGACCACACCACAGGATATCGCGCTGATCGACGCCAAAAAAGGCATTGTGATGTTCGAGAAGGTTGAAGTGCCGGTGCTGGGCGTGGTCGAAAATATGAGCATGCACATCTGCAGCAACTGCGGCCATCATGAGGCGATCTTTGGCGCAGGCGGGGCAGAGAAGCTGGCGGTGCAGTATCACACCCAATTGCTGGGCCAGATGCCGCTGCACATTACGCTGCGTGAAGATCTCGACAGCGGGAAGCCAACCGTGGTTAACCGTCCTGACAGTGAGTTTACTGAGATGTATCGCCAGCTGGCGGATCGCGTCGCGGCCCAGCTCTACTGGCAGGGGGAAGTGATCCCGGCGGATATCGCCTTCCGTGCGGTGTAGTTGTTTTACCGGGGCTGCCTGATGCACCTGTCCTGTCCCTTTCTTCCGGGAGAGGGCGCAAAGACAAAAACGGTCACCTCAGGGTGACCGTTTTGCTTTTATCTTGCCACCCGGCAAAAGCATTATTTAACGGTGATAGAAGATATCGCCGTTATACGCTTTGTAGATCTTACCGTCGGTATCACCCACCAGCACATAGTTCTCACCCATGTAGGTCCAGTGTGTGCCAGCTTGCGGTTCAGGCAGGTTGCGCAGTTTGTACTGCTTGATGGTGTACTCAGGTGTCAGATACTGCGCCGGGGCGAAATCACCAATCTTGAATTTCGTAAAATCGGCTACAAACTCCTGTTCCTCATAGGCCTGGATGCCAGAGGGTGCCGCTGCGGCTTGCGGGGCAGCAAACGCCGCGCTCGCCAGTGACATCAATACGCCCAGAAGTAGAATTTTACCTTTAGTCATTTTTTCTCCAGATTAACCGTGGCCATTACTCTTGGTCTGCTGTTTCGTGACCGAGCAACAGATAGTCTATTTTATGTTTTGCCGGCTGGCTGGGTGTGTAAAAAATGTAACAAATCAACACATCCTGACGGTAGGTATGTCACTTTTCAATTATCGATGTTGTGAATGCTTTATTATTTAGTGATTAATTAATTCTATTATTTCGTTGATGAAATCCGAAATGAACACCCGGAGACTTAATAGTTATTACATGAGTATGTTATGTTCATTGCGGGATGCTTATGATGTGTTTTAATTAACTGAAAAAAACTCTGGCTTTTATTTATCCGAAAAAACAACCTGGCCGCATGTATCCGGGTTGTTGTTTTCTATTTCAACACTCCTTGTAACTCTCTGATTATAATTGATGTTTTAATTATACTTATGTGGCGATTTTAACGAGAGCTATAGGGGAGCTAATGAGTTTTTATCGACAATAATAGAGTGCCATTTATTAATGACAACAACATTTCGCGCCGGTGCAGGATTGTTTGCCGCCCTTTTATTAGCAGGCTGCACAATTACACCCGGTCAACATATAAATACTTCAGAAAAAAATAACGTTGCTGTTGCCGACGATTCGCTTGATTTAAACAAAAAAGTGGATGTCTGGCCATTAACGCCCTCCGTCATTGAACAACTGCGGGGAAATGGTGAGAAATCTCAGGCAAATCCTACTCTGGATGAGCAGTTAAAGAACTGGGAATACCGGATTGGCCCCGGGGACGTGCTGATGATCACCGTCTGGGATCATCCCGAACTCACCACCCCGGCCGGGCAGTATCGCAGCGCCAGCGACACCGGTAACTGGGTCGGTGCCGATGGCACAATCTTTTATCCCTACGTTGGTCAACTCAACGTTGCGGGTAAAACCATTGCCCAGGTGCGCAATGAGATCACCGCCAGGCTGGACAGGGTGATTGAAAGCCCGCAGGTCGATGTCAGTATCGCGGCGTTCCGTTCGCAAAAAGCCTATATCACTGGCGAAGTGGTCAAATCTGGGCAACAGCCCATTACCAATATTCCATTGACCATTATGGATGCTATCAATGCGGCAGGGGGGCTGTCGGCTAATGCTGACTGGCGCAACGTGGTGCTCACCCACGAGGGCAAAGATACGCCGATCTCGCTGTATGCCCTGATGCAGCATGGCGACCTGACGCAAAACCGCCTGCTCTGGCCGGGCGATATCCTGTTTATCCCACGCAATGACGCCCTGAAAGTCTTCGTCATGGGCGAGGTCGTTAAACAGAGCACCCTCAAGATGGATCGCAGCGGTATGACGCTGGCAGAAGCCTTAGCCAACGCCGGTGGTCTGAATCAGGAGAAGGCTGATGCTACCGGTATCTTCGTGATCCGCTCCACCACCGGGAAAAGCCCGGACGGCAAAATTGCGCGCATCTGGCAGCTGAATGCCCGCGACGCGTCAGCCATGGTGCTCGGCACAGAATTTCAGCTCCAGCCCTACGATATCGTCTACGTGACCACGGCACCGGTCTCACGCTGGAACCGGGTTCTGTCGCAGTTGGTGCCTACCATCAATGGCGTGCATGACCTGACGGAAACCGTGCGTTTTATCAGATCGTGGCCTGAATAATGATCCAATCGATTCTGGTGGTGTGTACAGGAAACATTTGCCGCTCCCCGCTTGGGGAACGGCTCCTACAACAACATTTGCCTGCATTGTCCATCGCTTCTGCAGGTACGTGCGGCCTGGCGGGACATCCGGCAGATCGCCGTGCCCGGCAAATTGCGGCCATGCATGGCCTGTCGTTGGCCGATCACGTTGCACGCCCACTGACGGCGGCAATGATGCGGGAATACGATCTGATCCTCGCCATGGAGCCAGGACAGATTAACCGGATCTCGCTCATGGCGCCGGAGGTGCGGGGTAAAGCCTTGCTGTTCGGCCAGTGGCTAAGGGTCCAGGAAATTCCCGATCCGTACGGTAAAAGCATTGAAGCGTTTGACTATGTTTTTCGCCTGCTTGGCGAAGCAAGCCAGGAATGGACCAACCGACTTACAGGAAAGGGATTACGTACATGTCGTCGAAAACCGTAAATGCGCAGGGTTATGTTGCAGATAATCATGAGCTGGATCTGACGCGTCTTCTCGGAGAGTTAATCGATCATCGGGTGTGTATTTTTAGCTGTACGCTGCTTTTTGCGTTATGTGGCTTGGTATACGCGCTTTTTGCATCGCCGGTATATATCGCGGACGCGATGGTACAAATAGAAGAGAAGCAACAAAACAGCCTGCTTAAATCGTTAGACCAACTCTCACCTGCTTATTCGCCGGATTCATCCGCCGAACTTCAGTTGTTGCGCTCCCGCATGATCCTCGGCGGAACCGTGCGAGCGTTGCGCTTATACGATCAAATTACGCCCATCCGCTTTCCCCTGATTGGCGAGGGTTGGGCAAGGCTCACCGGCCAGCAGCCCGCTATCCTGAGACTCGATACACTGACGCTGCCTCCCGCGCAGGGGAAAGCGATGTCACTCACCATTACTGCTCTAAACAATGGAAAGTATCTGCTGGAAGGGGCCGGGAATAGCATTGAGGGTACGGTCGGTAAGCTGGTACAACACGCGGGGATGACCATTAAGGTCCGTGAGTTGTCAGCGCCTGCCGGAACACGTTTCCGGGTGAAGCAGGCTACGCAGCTTGAGGCAATCAATGCCCTGAGCCAACAGCTTAACGTGACGGAACAGAGTAAAGAGAGTGGCATCCTCACATTGAGCCTGACAGGTGCCGATCCGGTGCTGATTGCCAGAACGCTGAACCACATTACCCAGAGCTACCTGCAACAAAACATTGCCCGGCAGGCAGCGCAGGATTCGCAAAGTCTGGCCTTTTTACAACGGCAAATGCCGCTGGTGCGCAGCGAACTGGAGCAGGCCGAAGAACGGCTCAACACCTATCGTAAACAACGCGATTCGGTGGATTTATCGCTGGAAGCCAAAGCGGTGCTGGAGCAGATCGTCAACGTTGATAATCAGTTGAATGAGCTGACCTTCCGGGAGGCGGAAGTGTCGCAGCTCTATAAAAAAGATCACCCGACCTACCGGGCCTTGAGGGAAAAGCGCCAGACGTTAGAGAAGGAACGTAAACGTCTGAACGATCGCGTCAGTGCGATGCCGACGACACAGCAGGAAGTGCTCCGCCTTAGTCTCGATGTGGACACCGGTCGTGCAGTTTATCTCCAGCTGCTTACTCGCCAGCAGGAGCTTAATATCTCCCAGTCGAGCGCCATTGGCAACGTGCGAATTATTGACCCGGCGGTGACGCAACCGGCTCCAATAAAACCGCGTAAGTCGATGATAATTCTGTTACTCACCCTGACAGGATTTTTTATCTCTACGGGACTGGTGCTGGCAAGAGCGGCCCTGAATCGCGGCATTACCAGCCCGGAGCAGCTCGAAAGCGAGGGGATAAACGTCTATGCCACCTTGCCGCATTCCGAATGGCTAAGCAACAAAACCTCTCTGGGCGGCAAGTCTTTCTTACGCTATTACATCCGGCATAAAACCACGAGAGTGCCTTTTTTACCGGTGGTCAGGCCGATGGATATTTTTGTTGAAGCCGTACGTGGATTACGCACCAGCCTGCATTTTGCGATGATGGATGCGGAAAACAACATCCTGATGTTCAGTGGGCCGAGCCAGGATTGCGGTAAAACGCTGGTCAGTACCTCGCTGGCGGCATTGGTCGCACAGATAGATCAACGGGTGCTGTTTATCGATGCGGATATGCGCAAAGGTTACGTGCACAAGATTTTCGCGCTCAGTAATGAGAAAGGGTTATCGAATGTGCTGTCAGGCAAAGTGGCCTTTGATGATGCCGTGCAAACCTATACCAGCGGCAACTTCGATGTGGTGACCTGTGGACAATATCCGCCAAATCCGTCGGAGCTGTTAATGCACGGACGTTTTCGTGAATTCATGGCATGGGCAAGCGAGCGTTACGACATGGTCATCGTCGATACCCCACCCATTCTGGCGGTGACGGATGCGGCAGTGGTGGGGAGTGTTGCTGCTTCTACGTTGCTGGTGGCGCGTAACAACATAACGACCGTGAAGGAGATCCAGGTCAGCTACGGGCGTTTACAGCAGATGGGCGTCAAAATTAAAGGCGCGATTCTGAATGACGTGGTGAAATCGTCCGTCAGCTATTACAGCACAGCCTATGACGCCTACGGTTACGCCTCTGCGCAAAACGAGAATAAAGAGAAAAAAACCTGTTAAAGGGGAAGGGGAATAAACCCGGCGGCAGAGCGCTGCCGGGTTGAATAACTTACTTCGCCAGCAGCTCGTGCGCCGTGCGTTCGACCAGTGACAGCAGGACTTTAACATCCTCCAGGGTCACGATTGGGTTCAGCAGGGTCAGCTTCAGGCAGGTGACACCGTTATGCTCAGTCACACCGACGTTGGCACGGCCAGATTCCAGCAGCGCATCACCGATTCTCTGGTTGAGCAGCGCGATGGCCGCATCGTCCAGGTTCAGTTCAGGGCGGAAGCGGAACAGCACGCTCGCCAGCTGTGGTGGCATCACCAGTTCCAGCAGTGGCTGTTCGGTGACATACGCGGCAACCTGCTGCGCCATGGTCACACCGTGGTCGATGATCTCCGCGTATTTCTTCTGGCCCAGCGCTTCCAGGCTCATCCACAGCTTCAGCGCGTCAAAGCGACGGGTGGTCTGCAGCGATTTGGATACCAGGTTAGGTACGCCAGCCTCTTCGTCAAACTCAGAGTTCAGGTAAGCCGCCTGATAGCGCATCAGCTCATAGTGACGCGCTTCTTTCAGCAGGAATGCGCCGCAGCTTATGGTCTGGAAGAACTGCTTGTGGAAGTCCAGGGTAACGGAATCCACCAGCTCGATACCGTCGAGGTAATCGCGATACTTTTCAGACATCAGCAGTGCGCCGCCCCAGGCCGCATCCACGTGAACCCAGATATTCTGCTTCGCCGCCAGTTCCGCAATCGCCCGCAGCGGATCAATAGCGCCCGCGTCGGTGGTTCCTGCGGTGGCAACGATCGCCAGAATCTGTTCACCGTTGGCATTGCACTGCGCGATTTTCGCAGCCAGATCGGTCAGATCCATGCGCGAACATTCGTCAGTTTTCACCTGGATAACGGACTGATAGCCGAGGCCCATCAGCGCCATATTCTTCTGCACAGAGAAGTGCGCGCTGTCGGAGCACAGCACCCGGATCTTACGCAGATCGCCCATCAGACCATCCTGCTGGACGGAGTGGCCCTGACGCGCAAAGAAAGCATCGCGCGCCAGCATCAGACCCATCATGTTGCTCTGGGTGCCGCCGCTGGTGAAGACACCGGCGTCGCCTGGCTGGTACCCCAGACGGGTACGCAGCCACTCGATCAGTTTTATCTCGATAATGGTCGCAGACGGGCTTTGATCCCAGGAGTCCATGCTCTGGTTAGTGGCGTTGATCATCACTTCCGCCGCCTGGCTTACCACCAGGCTTGGGCAGTGGAGGTGCGCCACACACTGCGGATGGTGCACCGCCAGGCTGTCCTTCAGGAAATATTCAACGGCACGCTCGATGGCGGTCTCGTTACCCAACCCTTCCGGGCTGAAATCCAGGTTGATACGTTCGCGCAGCTCGGCGACCGTTTTACCCTGGTACATTTCCGGCTGTTTCAGCCACTGCATAACCGCCTGGGTGCTCTGCTCGATGGCCTGTTGATAGGCTTCGATGCTTTGCGCCGACGACGACAAAATCGGGTTTAAATCTGACATTGTATCCATTGTCTCCGGTTAGACTGGGCGAACGCCCGCAGCAAGCAGTGCCTGCTCAAATTTGTCCAGGAACACGTTCAGCTCCTGATCGCTGATCAGCAGGGAAGGCAGCAGACGCACAACGTTACCGTTACGGCCGCCACGCTCCAGAATCAGACCGGCTTCGAAGCATTTTTTCTGGATCAGCGCAGACAGCTCGCCGTCGCCCGGGAAGCAGCCCATATGGTCGGCAGCTTCGTGCGGTTTCACGATCTCAATGCCGATCATCATGCCCAGACCGCGCACGTGACCAATTACCGGATAACGTTTCTGCAGCTCAACCAGCTTCGCTTTCAGCCACTCGCCCTGGGCGGCAACTTTATCAGCGATGTTCTGCTCGTTGAGGATCTGCAGGGTGGTGAGGCCCGTAGCCATCGCCAACTGGTTGCCACGGAATGTGCCGGTATGGTGACCCGGAGACCAGGCATCGAACTGCTTTTTGATACCGAGCACGGCCAGCGGCAGACCGCCACCGACAGCTTTGGACATTACAATGATGTCTGGCTGGATACCTGCGTGTTCGAAGGCGAAGAATTTACCGGTACGGGCAAAGCCTGCCTGGACTTCGTCGAGGATCAGCAGGATGCCATGTTCTTCGGTCACTTTACGGATGCGCTGCAGCCACTCAACCGGCGCCGGGTTCACGCCGCCTTCGCCCTGTACGGCTTCCAGAATCACGGCAGCCGGTTTACGCACGCCGCTCTCGACGTCGTTGATCAGGTTTTCGAAGTAGTATGTCAGGGCTTTCACGCCCGCTTCGCCGCCGATACCCAACGGGCAGCGGTACTGGTGCGGGTAGGGCATGAACTGCACTTCTGGCATCATGCCGTCAACGGCTTCTTTCGGCGACAGGTTGCCAGTCACGGACAGTGCGCCGTGAGTCATGCCGTGATAAGCACCGGAGAAGCTGATAATGCCGCTACGGCCAGTGACTTTTTTCGCCAGCTTCAGTGCGGCTTCAACGGCGTCTGCGCCGGATGGGCCGGTAAACTGCAGGCAGTACTCTTTACCCTGACCTGGCAGCATAGAGAGCAGGTATTCTGAGAACGCGTCTTTCAACGGCGTGGTCAGATCCAGGGTATGTAACGGCAAGCCGCTGGTAATGACACTTTGGATGCTTTTCAGCACATCAGGATGGTTATGACCCAGCGCCAGCGTTCCCGCTCCGGCCAGGCAATCAAGATACTCTTTGTTATCCGCATCGGTGATCCACACCCCATTCGCCTTAGTAATGGCTAAAGGCAGCTTGCGCGGATAACTCCTGACATTGGATTCCATGTCGGCCTGACGGGCCAGATAGGTTTCGTTGGTTTTGAAAGAAGAGGCATTCAAAGTATCAATACGGACTTTATCCGTCATCATATCACTCCTACAACCGCAGCTCAGCACGTGGCCACGATTGAATAATTAATTAAGAAAATGAGAAGGGCATCAAAAATCGCGGCCAATATAGAGCCTTTTTGCGCAAGGCTCAATGGTTAATTGTTTATCGTTTTGTTACGCGCGTTGAATCAACGCGCGTAAGCCGTAACCCCGCATGGCGACTGATGTTTCCTGGGGGGCACGCCGGGGAAAAAAGTGGGGTATTTTAGAATGCTTTAGGACTACTTTGGACAACGTTCAGAATTCCATGATCGCGACCATGGGTTCTATTCCATGACGCATCGGTGACGCCGTCCTCATCAAGGGTAATCGACAGGATATAACCGGCACCGCGAATTTCGTAGAAGTTAGCATTTAAACGCTTCACGCTGGCTTTTTTGCCGTTGATGGTGGCCTGGGTAAAACCATTATTGATGGTGGCTTTGATGCCATTGGCGCTAAAAGAGGCTTCCCGCAACGGGTCGGCAACATGAGCCGCCTGCGCATGTTGTACGGCATTATGGGCATTCTCTAAGGCCTGTTTTTCAGCGGCGGCATTGATTGCGGCCTGACGGTTCTGGTCTGCGATATAGCACGCATCCCGGCTGACGCCTTTTGCTTCACACTGCGCTAACCGCTGCTCTTCAGAGACGCAACCCGCAAGAAGCGCAGCGACCATACCCACCAACAAAATCTTTTTCATACATTAACCTTTAGTAAAATAAGGAAATATTGCTTGCCTAATCATTAAGTTAGCCATTTTTCTGTGCGTAGCCATGCTTATGTCGTTTCTATAAAAGAAACTATATGTGGCGGAGGATGACTATCGCGGAACATGAAGTTTTGCTAGTTGATAGAGATCACATTTAGCACGAATAGCTAAAAAGATGAGAGCAATCCTGGTGAAGACAAGGAGCACCTGAATGGCTCTTGCTATTGGCAGACGCATCCTCTACGCTGCCATCGTTATATTTTATTATGTAATTTGACTCGGGGTGCCCTTCTTTGTGAAGGCTGAGAAATACCCGTACCACCTGATCTGGATAATGCCAGCGTAGGGAAGTCAGATGCCCTCCGGGCTATCGCTTCTTCGCGCAAGGCAGGAGCGATACCATGCAGCCTGACCTGCTCAATTTACACGCCTTACACCATTTCCGAACCCGCTCTCCGCTGACCCACTGCATGACCAATGACGTGGTGCAGACCTTTACCGCCAACGTGTTATTGGCTCTCGGTGCCTCACCGGCGATGGTGATTGAAGCCGAAGAGGCCGAACAGTTTTCCGCGATTGCCGATGCGCTGCTGATCAACGTGGGTACCCTGACCACACCGCGTGCCCAGGCGATGCGCCGGGCGATTGAAAGTGCAGTGGCGGCAGGCAAGCCCTGGACGCTCGATCCGGTGGCCGTTGGCGCGCTGACGTACCGGACCCGTTTTTGCCAGCAAATCCTCGCCCTGAAACCGGCCGCCATTCGCGGCAATGCCTCTGAAATCCTCGCCCTCGCCGGGATGAGCGCAGGCGGGCGTGGGGTGGATACCACTGATACGGCCGCCAGTGCCTTGCCAGCAGCCCAGGCGCTGGCGCGGCAAACCAACGCGATTGTGGCGGTGACCGGCGAGGTCGATTACGTGACCGACGGGCTGCGTACCCAGACCCTCACTGGCGGCGATCTGCTGATGACCCGGGTGGTGGGGACCGGCTGCGCCTTGTCAGCGGTGGTGGCGGCCAGCTGTTCACTTCCGGGCGACCGGCTGGATAACATTGCCGCAGCCTGTGGCTGGATGAAACGGGCCGGTACGCTTGCTGCCGCGCACAGCAAAGGGCCGGGCAGTTTTGCCCCGGCGTTTCTGGATGCCCTGTGGGAACTGGGGGCGCAACGATGAAACGGATCAATGCGCTGACTATTGCCGGCACTGACCCAAGCGGCGGCGCCGGTATCCAGGCCGACCTGAAAACCTTCTCGGCGCTCGGGGCCTATGGTTGCTCGGTGATCACCGCCCTGGTGGCACAGAATACCCGTGGGGTGCAGTCGGTCTATCGTATCGAACCTGATTTCGTGGCGGCACAGCTGGAGTCGGTGTTCAGCGATGTGCGCATCGACACCACCAAGATCGGCATGCTGGCCGAAACGGATATCGTCGAGGCCGTAGCGGAGAAGCTGCTGCGACATCAGGTAAAAAACGTGGTGCTGGACACGGTGATGCTGGCGAAAAGCGGCGATCCGCTGCTGTCGCCCTCCGCCGTTGACACGCTGCGTAAAAAGTTACTGCCGCAGGTGGCGCTGATCACGCCCAACTTGCCCGAAGCGGCGGCGCTGCTGGATGCGCCTCATGCCCGCAGCGAGCAGGAGATGAAAGCGCAGGGCCAGGCATTGCTGGCGATGGGGTGCGAGGCGGTGCTGATGAAAGGCGGCCATCTGGACGATGCCGAAAGCCCCGACTGGCTGTTTACCCGTGACGGCGCCATGCGCTTTACCGCCCCGCGTGTCAAAACGAAAAATACCCATGGCACGGGCTGTACGCTCTCTGCTGCCCTGGCAGCGCTGCGCCCACGGCACCAAAGCTGGGCAGAGACGGTGCAGGAGGCGAAAACCTGGCTCTCCCGTGCGCTGGCTCAAGCCGACACTCTGGAGGTCGGGCATGGTGCAGGCCCGGTGCATCATTTTCATGCATGGTGGTAGACGGCTGGTAATTTGACGACCCGCAGACCAGGCTTAAAGGGCTTACAATCCTGTGAGCCTGGATAAAACATGCCGACGCGCCGTCGGCACTGACGGGAGGAAAACCATGACTGATATTACGCAATTGCTTGGCAAAGATGCCGACAGCCTGTTACAGCATCGTTGTATGACCATTCCAGCCGACCAACTTTATCTTCCTGGCCACGATTACGTTGACCGCGTAATGGTGGACAACAACCGCCCACCGGCGGTGCTGCGCAATATGCAGACGCTGTATAACACCGGACGTCTGGGCGGAACCGGCTATCTGTCGATCCTGCCGGTGGATCAGGGTGTGGAACACTCTGCGGGCGCATCCTTCGCCGCCAACCCGCTCTATTTTGATCCGAAGAACATCGTGGAACTGGCGATCGAGGCGGGCTGTAACTGCGTGGCTTCTACTTACGGCGTGCTGGCGTCGGTCTCCCGCCGTTACGCGCACCGTATTCCGTTCCTGGTGAAACTGAATCACAACGAAACCCTGAGCTACCCCACCGAATATGACCAGACCCTCTACGCCAGCGTTGAGCAGGCCTTCAATTTGGGTGCAGTCGCGGTAGGTGCCACCATCTATTTCGGCTCTGAGCAGTCGCGCCGCCAGATTGAAGAGATCTCGGCTGCCTTCGAGCGTGCCCATGAGCTGGGGATGGTAACCGTGCTGTGGGCCTATCTGCGTAACCCGGCCTTCAATAAAGACGGAACGGATTACCATGTTTCCGCCGATTTAACCGGCCAGGCTAACCATCTGGCGGCGACCATCGGGGCAGATATCGTCAAACAGAAAATGGCCGAAAACAATGGCGGCTACAAAGCGGTCAAATTTGGCTATACCGACGATCGCGTGTACAGCAAACTGACCAGCGATAACCCTATCGACCTGGTGCGCTACCAGCTGGCGAACTGCTATATGGGCCGCGCGGGGCTTATCAACTCCGGCGGTGCGTCAGGGGGAGAAACCGACCTCACCGATGCGGTGCGTACGGCGGTGATCAATAAACGTGCCGGTGGCATGGGGCTGATCCTCGGACGCAAGGCGTTTAAAAAATCGATGGCCGACGGCGTGAAGCTGATTAACGCCGTGCAGGATGTCTATCTGGATAAGAAAATTACCATCGCCTGAGCAGGCGGCCCGCCTCTTTATCAAGCGGGCCGTTTAAATCATATTACGCCGATCGGGGTTTTTTCCGGCGCAACCGCGAGGTTAAACCCCGGCTGCTCGACGCGAATAAAGGCGCAAATCACAAAGGCCAGCAGGTAGAGCGCCGTGTAGGCGATGACCACGCCAAGGGTGCTGAAGTAGGGAAGCAGCACCACCGCAATGGCCGGGGCGAGGAAGTTCGACAGCCCGGCCGACAGGTTATAGACCGAAATCGCCGCTCCGGTGTGCTGAGGTTCCAGCGCGGGGAAGACCGCCGCCATAGGAACGAATGCTGCCACAAAAATGCCCAGCGCAATGGCCGGCACCAGCGCCATGGCAAAGTTATGGCCAAAGTGGAGCGGCATATAATAAAACGCCAGGCTTGATGCCGCCATGCCAAGACAGCCAAACCAGCGAACCACCTTCATCCAGCCTAATTTTTCAGCCACGATCCCCCAGAAAACGTTGGAGAAGATGGTGGTAAAGAAGAAGACCGCCCACACCTGCAGCCACTCGGAGGTGGTAAACCCCAGCTCGTCGACAAACATCATCGGCATGATCACCGCAAAGCCAAACAGCGACAGGGTGTTAATAATGCGCACAATGCCGGAGAGAAAAATATTGCGGTTGGTGTAAATAAGGGTCACCGCCCGGCCAAGTTCGGCAAATTTATCCCGGGTGGAGAGATGATGCATGCGATCGGGGACTTTAACCTCGCGCAAAGAAACCATAGCAATGATCCCACCGGCCAGACAAAATACCAGTGCCAGCCATAGCGTACCCATCTCGCCAATATAGGGGATGGTGAAGCTGGGAATATAACTTCCCGCCACGCCGATACCGACAGAATATACCGCCCAATACCATCCCAGCGCCGAGCTGGTATTTTCCCCACGCACGTTGTGAATAATGATCACGATAAATGAATAGAGGAATAATGGATAAGCGAGGCCGCGAATGCCGTAAAAGAGCAGCATTAGCGCATAGTTTGACTGCCCGAGACCGAAGACCAGGAATAACACATGGAATATGCACCACAGCACAAAGCCAATCAGCATGGTTTTTTGCGGGGTAATGATCTCCGCCACTACGCCTGAAACCCACGCCGACAGCGCGGCGGCCAGGCCATAGAGGGTGAAGGCCATCGAGGCCTGCGCCGGGGTAAAGCCCAGCGATTTGATGTAGTGCGATAAAAACGCCAGCTCAAACCCATCGCCGGTCATAAAGATGGCGATAGCCAGATATCCCCACAGTAAATTGAGCGGTAATCCAAGCCAGTTTTTTTGAGATAATGCCATATTAACCTCGTTTGTAGCGTACAGGTGGTTACACTCCGAAATGAATTCGGAGTGTGTTTTTTTATTATTAACGTTACTTTTTCCCGGCAATAAAATAGCGCGGGGTGGTTACTCTTTTATCAATTTGGCGGTGTGCTGGAGCTGTTTATAAATGTCATAGCGACGCTGGTGAAGAGCCTGCCAGGCGTCGTCTGGCGAATAATAGCGATCGACATGGGTAAACTGTTTCATAGCGTCGGTTACGGAGGGGGCAATATTCCCCGCAACGGCGCCAAGAATTGCGGAACCCAACAGCACCGGCTCGCTGCACTGGGTGGTTAAAATCGGCATTCCGCAGGCGTCGGCCAGAATCTGCCGCACCAGGGGATGCTGACCCGCCCCGCCGCTGATGGCGATATTGCGCGTGTTGACCCCGCAGGCGCGCTGGGCATCGAGGATTTGCCGCAGTCCGTAGCCGATGCCGCACAACCCGGCCATATACAGCGCCAGCAGGTTATCCAGATCGCGCTCCATGCCCAGCCCGCAGATAATGGCCCGGGCATGTGGATCGGCAAAGGGGGCGCGGTTGCCTAAAAATTCCGGCACTACGTGCAGGCCTGACGCGAGCGCAACGGCCTCCGATGGCTGGGCGCACCGCTGCATCACCCTGTCGGCAAGCCAGACCGGTAGCGGTTGCCCGGCGGCTTGCGCCAGCAGGCGAGCCTCTTCAGCGGCCGGGTGAAACGCCAGCAGCTGATCGATAGCAGCCCCGGCGGCGCTCTGTCCGCCCTCGCTGAGCCATAGCCCAGGCACCATCGCACTGTAGTAAGGCCCCCAGACGCCCGGCACAAAGGCCGGTTCGGCTGTAGAGGTCATGGTGCAAGACGAGGTGCCGAAGACATAGGCCAGGTTGCTTAGCGCTCCCTCTTCAACGCCCACGGTGCCTATCCCGCCCGCGTGCGCGTCGATCAACCCCACCGCCACTGGCGTACCGACAGGCAAGCCCATCTCACGCGCGGCCTGCTCCGTCAGGCCGCTGGCGCAAGGGGTTCCCGGTGCCAGGATCCGTTGGCCGATGCGGGCGAAGTTTTCATCCGCCAGCTCCGAAAGCCCAATGGTGCGAAAATAGTCCGCGTCCCAGCGATTTTCATGCGCAAGCCAGGTCCATTTGCAGGTCACCGTGCAGATGGAGCGCGCCAGATCGCCGGTAGCGCGCCAGGTCAGGAAGTCGGCTAAATCAAAAAACTGGCCCGCGCGGTCAAAGATCTCCCGGCGATGCTCCTTCAGCCACAGGAGCTTTGGCGTCTCCATTTCCGGCGAAATTTTGCCGCCAACATAGTTCAGCACCGGATGGTGGGTCGCGTTAATGCGTTCAGCCTGCGCCGTCGCGCGGTGATCCATCCACACGATGACGTTATGCTCAGCGCACCCTTCTGCGCTCACTGGCAGCGGGGCGCCATCTTTATCCAGTACCACCAGCGAGCAGGTGGCATCAAAGCCTATCCCGGCCACGCTCTGAGGCGCGACGCCAGCGCTGTCGAGCGCGTCGGCAATACAGCGGCAGACGGCCTGCCAGATTTGCTCGCTCGACTGCTCCACTCGCTGCCCGCTGCGGCGAACGGTGGTGATTTTATGCGTGGCGTGCGACAACAGTTGGCCGCTCAGATCGAAGACGCCCGCGCGAACGCTGCCGGAGCCGACGTCCACGCCGATAACGGTTTGCTTTACGTGATTCATGGCGGTCTACCTTATAAATCGACGCTGTTAGGCAGGATAACCAGATCGCGCACGGTGACGTTTTTCGACCGGGTCACCATGAACAGCACCGACTCCGCAACCTCAATGGGCTGCATCAGGCTGCCGTTGGCCAGGGCTTCATCCATTTTTGCCTGTGGCCAGTCGTCCAGCAGGGCGGTGACAACCGGGCCGGGCAGAACGGCGCCCACGCGTACGCCATGCTCAGCCACCTGACGGCGGGTAGTGTGCACGAACGCCTGAACCGCAAATTTAGAAGCGGTGTAAATAGGCTCCCAGATCACCGGCACCACGCCAGCGATGGAGCTGGTAAAGATGATATCGCCCGATTTTTGCGCAATCATGTGCGGCAGCACGGCGCGCACGCAGCGGAACGCGGCGTTGATGTTGAGATTTAATACCCGATCCCACACGTCCGGATCCCCTTCGGCGACCGGGCCACCGATGTAGACGCCGGCATTGGCATGGAATATATCCAGCCTTCCGGCCAGCCCAATAATCTCGACGAGCATGTTGTCTACCTGCTCTGGCTTAAAGAGATCGATCTGCAGGGCGTAGGCGTTGCTCCCCAGTTCCGCGACGATCTGCTTCAGCTTTTCACCTTCGCGATCGATAAGCACCACTTTGGCGCCAGCGGCCAGCAACGTTCGGGCGCACTCCAGGCCAATACCGGAGGCGGCTCCGGTAATAGCGGCCACTTTGCCATTCAGGGAAGTATTCATGGAGGGGACGGAGTGATTCATTTTATAATCCTTTTTAACATGAGTATTTTTAATGAGCGCAACTCTCACTGAATTCGGATTTTTTCTGGTAGGTGAAGCAAGTTGCTCAATCGATGAAGCAGATCTAGCATTTGCTCGATTAGCCAGCAAGTGACATTCAAAATGAAGAGGCGAATTTGTGACGCGCGTTGAGAAAACGAAGAAAACGACCATCTACGATCTGGCGGAATTAACGGGCGTTTCCGCCAGCGCGGTGAGCGCGATTTTGAATGGCAACTGGAAGAAACGCCGCATCAGCGCAAAGCTTGCCGAAAAGGTGACGCGCATTGCTGAAGAGCAGGGCTATGCCATCAACCGTCAGGCCAGCCTGCTGCGCAGCAAGAAGTCGAACGTCATCGGGATGATTGTGCCCAAATATGATAACCGTTACTTTGGCTCCATCGCCGAGCGGTTCGAAGAAATGGCCCGTGCCCGTGGCCTGCTGCCCATCATCACCTGCACCCGCCGCCAGCCTGAATTAGAGATCGAAGCGGCCCGGGCCATGCTCTCCTGGCAGGTGGACTGGGTGATCGCCACGGGCGCGACGCATCCTGACAAAATTGCCGAAATGTGCCATCAGGCGGGGGTGCCCACCCTCAATCTCGATCTGCCGGGCACGCTGGCGCCGTCGGTCATCTCGGACAACTATGCGGGGGCGAAGGCGCTTACCGAAAGGATCCTCGCCACCAGTCTGAAGCGTTTTGGCTCGCTGGCCCCGCTGACTTTTGTCGGCGGGCGTATGACCGATAACAACACAGCCGAACGCCTGCGGGGGTTTATTGATGCCCACACCGAGGCAGGCTTAACCGTTCCCAACGCGCAGCAGCTGGTGACCGGGTACTCCTCGTCGCGGGTAGAAGGGTTGTTAAAATCGGTGTTTCACTCGCCGGAGGTGCGGCTGCAGGGGCTGTTCGTCAACTCAACGATCTCCCTTGAGGGGGTAGTGCGCTGGCTGGCGCAGAGCGGCCAAACGGGCTCGCGCCAGCCGCCGATGGGGTGTTTCGACTGGGATCCCTTTGTCTCTCTCCTTGGGCACGATATCGACATGGTGCGTCAGGACGTGCCGGCAATGCTCGATAAGGTGTTTGAGATCGTCGACTCCGGCGATACCTCGATACGCCGTATCGAGATCGCGCCGGAACTGGTCGGCAGCATGAATGTCGCGGAAGACTAGCGGGTTAACAGCCAGCGGGCGGTATGTTCATCGGTCACCAGGCCGTTGATCCATTTGCCTTTTAAGGCTGCCAGTATTGCCGGACGCTTGTCTTCGCCACAGGCCGCCGCAATGCGTGGGCAAGGGTTTTGCCGAATATCGTAGCTGGTGATCAGGCCGTTTATCAGGGTTTCGACGACCTGGCCTTCAGCGTCAATGAAGCGGCCAAGAATTTCACCCACCCCGCCGTGGGCGGTTAATTCATCGAGCTGCGCCCGATCGATAAAACCGTCTTTGAAGATCGGGCTTTGTACGCCCAGGGCGCCGATGCCGACAAAGATCACGTCGGCTTCCTGCGCCACCGTCGAGACGTTGTGAAAAAGTCGCGTGCCGCACCACAGCTTATGCTCTTCGCGCGATTGCGCGTAGCGAGGGGCGGGCCACTGATAATATTTGCCCTGGATTTTACTCGCCAGCAGTAATGGCACATCGTCGTAGTAGTTACACTGACCGTGCTCGTTCATGGCGCTTATCAGCGCCACGCACCGGCTGTTCGGGCTATCGAAATCAATCCGTTTGATGGTCTTTTTTAGCGTCAGACCGGAGCCAATCCCCACCACCCGTGGCGTTTCGCCCTGTAAGTAGCGGGCCATCAGCTGATAACAGCCAAAGGTCACCGCATCCAGCATGCTCTCGCTGGTATAGACGGGCACGATGGTGCAGTCGCTTAGCTGGTACTTTTCCTGCAACAGCTGGGCATAGTTAAGGCAATGAGCGACAGGATGGTGTAGCCCAATAGAGACAATGCCTTCCTCTTTGGCGGCGGCAATCAGACGCTGCACAACTGGCCTTGAAGTTCCAAGCTGACTGGCAATTTCGCTCTGGTTCAGCCCGGTGACGTAGTACATCCATGCGGCTCTGACCTTTTGATCCAGCCTGATGTCATCTTCTTTGCTCACGCTTTCCTGCCTCGATAATGGGGCCAAATGCCTGGCCGATAAGCCGTTATTCTGGCGGCAGCTCAGTAAGGAGGCAAGTGATTTGCTCGCTATTGGTCATTTGTAATTTATTTGGTCATTTGCTCTTTTGTGATCTAACGCTCTTACTTTACACAAATGATTAACTACAGTGCGTACATAACCTCACAGGAGAGCAGAACAATGCACGAGCAAAATACCTGGCTTCACATCGGATTAGGATCGTTCCACCGTGCGCATCAGGCGTGGTATCTACATCGCCTGATTGCCGCAGGGGATACCCGCTGGCATATCGCGGCGGGGAATATTCGCAATGATGCTGAGAACGTCGTTCAGGCGCTGATGGCCCAGAAAGGGCGCTATGTGCTGGAGACCGTCAGCCCGGCGGGCGAGCGCGAATATGAAGAGATCACCTCGCTGCAAAAACTGATTCCATGGCAGGCGGATCTACAGCCGCTGATTGCCGAAGGCGCCAGGCCGCAAACGAAAGTGATCGCCTTTACCGTGACGGAAGGGGGGTACTATCTGAACACAAGTCATAAGCTGGACGTGAAAAATCCGGATTTGGCAGGCGACCTGCAGGGAGCGAGCAATACGATCTATGGCGTGATCGCCCGCATTCTTGAAGCCCGTATGGCCAACGGCGCCGGGCCGTTAACTTTGCTGAACTGTGATAACGTCCGCCATAACGGCGAGCGTTTCCACGATGGCCTTGTTGAATTTTTACACCTCACCCACCGTCAGACGGTGATCGACTGGCTGCACGTTAACGCGACCTGCCCGAATACCATGGTCGACCGCATTACGCCGCGCCCGGCAGCCGATCTTCCGGCGCGGATCAAAGCGCAAACCGGCATTGACGATCGCGCGCCGGTGATGGGCGAAACCTTCATTCAGTGGGTGATTGAGGACAACTTCCGCGACGCGCGTCCGGCGCTGGAGACCGTCGGCGTGGAGCTGGTGGCGTCGGTCATTCCGTATGAAGAGGCGAAGATCCGCATTCTTAACGCCTCGCACAGCTGTATCGCCTGGGCGGGAACGCTCATCGGCCAGCGCTATATCCATGAAAGCACCCTGACCGATTTCATCTACCGGATAGCCGATCGCTACGTGACGGAAGATGTCATCCCGAGCCTTGGCGATAACGGCATCGATTTACCCCTCTATCGCGATGTGGTGCTTAAACGCTTTACCAATCCCTACATTCAGGATACCAACCAGCGCGTGGCGGCCGACGGGTTCTCCAAGATCCCGGCCATGATCGCCCCGACCCTGCGGGAATGTTATCAGCGCGGCGCCCGCCCTGAGGCCACCGCCATGCTGCCGGCGCTGTTCTTCGTCTTTATGCAGCAGTGGCATCTCGGCAAACTGCCGTATGTGTACCAGGACGGCATCCTGGACGCGGCCGCGGTGCACGCCATGTTTGACGCGGCCGATCCCGTTGCGGTGTATGCCGGGGATAAAGCCCTGTTTGGCGATCTGAGCGAGCGGGCGGATTTTGTTGCGCTCCTGCGCGAGAAGATCGCCACCGTTAATACACTGATCGGTTGAGGGGGCGCTATGTATCTTGGCATCGATCTGGGCACCTCAGAAGTGAAGGCGCTGGTCATTGATGAAAATAACGACATCGTCGCCAGCCACAGCGCGCCGCTGACTATTCAGCGGCCACATCCCCACTGGTCGGAACAATCCCCGGCGTCCTGGTGGGAGGCAACGGAATACCTGATGACGACCCTGCGCGAGAAATGCGGGGACCACTGGCAGGCCATTAAGGCTATTGGCCTCTCCGGGCAGATGCATGGCGCGGTCCTCCTGGATGAAAAGGGCGAAATCCTGCGCCCGGCTATCCTGTGGAATGACACCCGCAGCGCGCAGGAGTGTGCCGAGCTGGAAGAGCTCGCCCCCGAGCTGCATCAGGTGGCCGGCAATCTGGCGATGCCGGGGTTTACCGCCCCGAAACTGCTGTGGGTGCGTCGACATGAGCCGCAAATCTTCGCGCGCATTGCCAGCGTACTGCTGCCGAAAGATTATCTGCGCTTCAAAATGACCGGCAAAAAAATCTCCGATATGTCTGATGCGGCGGGCACCCTCTGGCTGGACGTCGGTAAGCGTGACTGGTCCGATGCGCTGCTGCAAAAATGCGGCTTAACCCGCGAAAACATGCCCTCCCTGGTGGAAGGGTGCGAGGTGTCGGCCACTCTCGAGCCAGGCCTCGCGCAACGCTGGGGTTTGCACTCCTCGGTGATGGTGGCCGGGGGCGGGGGTGATAACGCCGTCAGCGCCATCGGTGTGGGGGCGGTGTCGCCGGGTGATGCGTTTATTTCGCTGGGCACCTCGGGGGTGCTGTTTGTGGTGACAGACGCCTACCGTCCTGCGCCGCAGTCAGCCGTGCATGCGTTTTGCCACGTGCTGCCTAATCGGTGGCATCAGATGAGCGTCATGCTCAGTGCGGCCAGTTGCCTGCAGTGGTTTTGTCGTCTGGTCGGCACCACCGAGGCCACCCTGCTTGACGAAATAGCCCAACTCTCGGACGCTGAAAAAGCCGCTGCGCCGCTGTTCCTGCCCTATCTGTCCGGGGAACGAACCCCGCACAACGACCCCAACGCCCGGGGAATGTTCTGGGGGCTGACCCATGCCAGCCAGCGGGCCACCATGGGGTACGCCGTGCTGGAGGGCGTCAGCTTCGGCATCGCCGACGGGCTGCGCGTCCTGCAGGAGAGCGGCACCCGGACAGAGCAGTGTTCGCTGGTGGGCGGCGGGGCCAGAAGTCCGTTCTGGGCCCAGCTGCTGGCGGATATTCTGGATCTGCCCGTCATCACTCACAAAGGCGGTGAGACGGGCGGGGCGCTGGGTGCCGCACGACTGGCATGCCTTGCCGCCGGTAAATCGCTGGCCGCGGTGTGCGAAAAACCGGAAGTCCATAAAATCTGGCGCAGCGATCCGCAGCGACACGCCGCCCTGATGCAGCGCTATCAACAATTCATGGCCCTCTATCAAAACGACCTGAACTATCGAACTCATTAATTTTAATAAAAAACGCCCTCTGGCAATACTGCCAGAGCGGCGCCCTGTACCTAAAAAAGAGGTCAATATGTCGTTAAACACGAAACAATGGCTGGGGTTACCGCTGAGCCTGGTCTGGGGATACATCGCCATTGCCGTCTTTATGACCGGGGATGGTTTTGAACTGGCGTTTCTTTCCCACTACATCAAATCGCTCGGGTTTACCCCGGCGCAGGCCTCGATGGCCTTCACTCTCTATGGCCTGGCCGCCGCGCTGTCGGCATGGGTCTCGGGCGTAGTGGCAGAGATCATTACCCCGCAAAAAACCATGCTGATTGGCTTTGTGCTGTGGTGTATTTTTCACGTGCTGTTTATGGTCTTTGGCCTGGGCCATACCAACTACGCGCTGATTTTACTGTTCTACGGCCTGCGCGGTCTGGCCTATCCGCTGTTCCTCTACGCCTTTATCGTTGCCATCGTTCATAACGTGCGCAGCGACAGCACCAGCGCGGCGCTGGGTTGGTTCTGGGCGGTTTACTCTATCGGCATCGGGGTTTTCGGAAGCTACATTCCCAGCTTCACCATCCCGCATATCGGGGAAATGGGTACGTTGTGGCTGTCGCTGCTTTTCTGCGCCATTGGCGGCATTATCGCCCTGGTCTCCCTGCGTAACATCAAGACTCCCCGGCATATGCAAAACCTTACCACCCGGGAAAAGTTCAGCGAGTTGGGGCGCGCCGCTACTCTGCTTTACACCAACCGCAGCATCCTGCTCTCCAGCATTGTGCGCATTATTAACACCCTGTCGCTGTTTGGCTTTGCGGTGATCATGCCCATGATGTTTGTCGACGAGCTGGGGTTTACCACCTCCGAGTGGCTGCAGGTGTGGGCGGTCTTCTTCTTTACCACCATCTTCTCCAACGTTTTCTGGGGGATCATGGCTGAAAAATTAGGCTGGATGAAGGTGGTTCGCTGGTTTGGCTGTCTTGGCATGGCGGCATCAAGCCTGGCGTTTTATTATATGCCGCTCCACTTTGGCCACAACTTTGCCATGGCGCTGGTGCCGGCCATTGCGCTGGGCATTTTTGTGGCGGCGTTCGTCCCTATGGCCGCGGTCTTCCCGGCGCTGGAGCCGCAGCACAAGGGGGCGGCTATTTCGGTCTATAACCTGTCGGCCGGGCTGTCGAACTTCCTCGCTCCGGCGATCGCCGTGGTGCTGCTTCCCTACTTCAGCACTATTGGCGTGGTCATCGCCTACAAGCTGCTCTATCTGTTGGCCTTCGTACTCTGTCCGTTCATTCGCGTTGAGCAGCCGGGATTTGCTTCGCAGCGCACGGCTGAAAGCAGGGTGGCGGACCTCTCTTAACAGGCACATTACCGGTTCCTGATGGCTGGAAACCGCTGAATAACCTACCAAACTGTGAGCGCAGATCCCCCGGGGATGTCACCGGTCTTATGCGTCCTGCTCTGCGCTTACACCCCTTCCGATCCAGCTCACACTTCGTTGCGCTTTTGTGAAAAGTGTCACTTCCTCCCGTGCATATGCCCAATAAATGGGCAGCGCTTAGCGGAATTTGTCTAAGGCAGTGGATGAATTTTGCGCTTACAGTTAGTTTCGAAACAGCTTTTCAAATTGCTAAAGGCACTGAACCTACGTTGTTTTAAGGACTCATAATGAAAATCGAATCTGTAAACGTCACCGTCTTTCAGTATCCCACGCGTCGGGTTTCCGATACTGCCGGGCATTCCCATCCGGGACCAGAAAGCCTGGCAAAAATGGCGATGCTAACCATTACCGCAGACGATGGCACCAAAGGGTATTCATTTGCACCGCCGGAAGTGGTGCGCCCTTTTGTGGTCAACACCTTCTTTCGTAAAGTGATGATCGGCCAGGACGCGTTTAATCGCGAGAAGATCTGGCAGGAGCTGGCACACTGGCAGCGCGGCAGCGCCCACCAGTTGACCGAACGTGCGCTGGGGTTTGTTGAGCAGGCGCTGTGGGATCTGATTGGTCGTAAACTCAATATGCCGGTGTGGAAGCTGCTCGGCGGCTACCGCGATAAAGTTCCGGCTTATGGCAGCACCATGTGTGGCGATGATCTGCCCGGTGGTCTCTCCACGCCGGAAGAGTACGCCAGCTTTGCCGAAAAACTGGTGGCCCGCGGTTACAAAGCGATCAAGCTGCACACCTGGATGCCGCCCGTCTCCTTTGCCCCCAATCCAAAAATGGATGTCAAAGCCTGTGCCGCGGTGCGTGAAGCGGTCGGCCCGGACATCGACCTGATGATCGACGGCTACCACTGGTACAGCCGCGCCGAAGCGCTCTACATCGGCAAAGAGCTGGAAAAACTCAACTTCGCGTGGTTTGAAGAGCCGATGGAAGAGGAGAGCATGTCCTCTTATGCCTGGCTGGCGGAAAACCTCTCCATTCCGATCATCGGGCCAGAAAGCCTGGGCGGTAAACACCACAGCCGTGCCGACTGGGTGAAAGCCGGGGCCTGCGACATCCTGCGTGCCGGAGCCAATGGCGTCGGTGGTATCTCGCCAACCCTGAAAGTGGCCAACCTCGCAGAATCGTTCGGCATGGACTGCGAAGTCCACGGCAACGGCGCGGCAAGCCTGGCCGTCATTGGCGCGATCAAAAACTGCCGCTGGTACGAGCGCGGCCTGCTGCATCCGTTCCTTGATTATGATGAACCGGCAGCGTATCTGCACAGCCTGATCGACCCAATGGACGATGAGGGCATGGTCAGCCTGCCGACTCGCCCGGGACTCGGCGAAGACATCAATTTTGCGTATATCGAAGCCAATACCGTCAGCCACGACTGATAAATAAAACTTCTACCCTACAAACGGTATACACAGATGAAGAAAAACTCCCTCACCGGGGCGTGTTTACTCGCGCTCTCGCTGATGATGGGGAGCGGGGCGGCGTACGCAAAAACGCCGCCCGATCAGCTCATCATTGGCATGAACATGAACAACCTGCTGACCCTCGATCCGGCCGCGATGACCGGTAACGAAGTGGTCGGCATTGTGGTCAATCTTTACGATTCACTGGTGGAACTGGATCCCAATACCCTCACCAACGTTAAACCGGCGCTGGCGAAATCCTGGGACATTTCGCCGGACGGCAAAACCCTGACCTTCCACCTGCGCGACAACGTGACCTTCCACTCCGGCAATCCGCTCACTGCCGAGGATGTGGTGTGGTCGATGCGCCGCCTGCTGCACCTGAACCTGGCCCAGGCGTCGGTGTGGAAATCTTACGGCTTTTCCAAAAAGAATATTGACCAGCAGATTAAAGCCCTGGATGACTACACCGTGCAGCTCACCCTGCCAAAGGCTAACGATCCGCAGCTGGTGATCTACTCCCTCGGCGCGCTGGGCAACCTCGGCGTGCTGGACCGCAAAACGGTGCTGAGCCATGAGGTGAACAGCGATTGGGGCAACCGCTGGCTGACCATCAACGAAGCCGGTTCCGGGCCGTTTATGCTCGAGACCTGGCAGGCAAAAGACGTGCTGCGCATGCAGCGCAACCCCAACTACTGGCGTGAAGAGCCGAAGATGAACCGCGTCGTGTTGCGCCATTTCCAGGAGTCGCAGACGCTGCGCCTGATGGTGGAGAAGGGCGATCTGGATATCGCCAGCAACATGGCGGTGGCCGACATCAACGCCCTGCGTAAGGATCCGCAGCTGACGGTGGAAGCCGTGCAGAAGGGCACAGTCTACTACGTGGCGATGAGCATGAAGGAGGCGCATTTCGCCAACCCGAAAGTGCGCGAAGCGGTGCGCTACCTGATTGATTATCAGGGGATCAACAAGGCGCTGATGCCGGGCTACGGCGTGCTGCACCAGCGGCCAATCAAGGCGGGTATGCCGTCCACCTTGCCGGATCCCGGTTATAAGCTGGATATCCCGCGTGCCAAAAAACTGCTGGCGGAAGCAGGCTACCCGGACGGTTTCGACACCACTTTGCGGGTACTGGCGGATCAGCCGTTCCTCAATATCGCCATCGCGGTGCAATCCACCCTGATGCAGGCGGGCATTAACGCCAAAATCATCACTGGCACCGGAAACCAGATCTACGGTGCGATGCGCGAGCGTAAGTTTGACATGCTGGTCGGGCGCGGCGGCAGCGGCGTGGAGCCGCATCCACACTCCAGCCTGCGCGCGCTGGTCTATAACCCGGACAACAGCGACGAAGCCCGGCTGACCAACTTCCAGGGCTGGCGTACCAGTTTCTACGACAAGCCGCTGAACGAGATGATCGACAAAGCCCTGCTGGAGCGCGATCCGCAGAAACAAGTGGCGGATTATCAGCAAATTCAGGTGCGTTATGACCAGCTGATCCCGGCTCTGCTGCCGCTGTCGCAGATGGTCGATTCGGTAGTGGTGCGTAACGAAGTCAAAAACTTCCAGTCGCACCCGTCAGCGACCACCTTCCTGCGGGAAGTGTACAAAACCGGAGGTGAAAAATGAGCGTTGCGATCCTTGCGCCTGGCTCCCGCACCCGCCGTTTTTCAAAACGGTTAACCCAGGTGCTGGTGACCCTGTTCGGTCTGCTGGTGCTGACGTTCTTTATTGGCCGCGTGATGCCGGTGGATCCGGTGCTGGCGATTGTCGGACCGGATGCCGACCACAGCACCTACCAACAGGTCTATCACCAGCTGGGTTTTGATCAGTCGTTGCTGACGCAGTTCGGTATCTACCTTGGCAACCTGCTGCAGGGGGATTTTGGGAATGCCCTGCTGACAGGTAAACCGGTGCTGGATGACATTCTGCGTGTCTTCCCGGCGACGCTGGAGCTGGCGACGATGGCGATTATTGTCGGGGCCGGTTTAGGCATTCCGCTGGGGGTCCTGGCCGCCGCGCGACGCAACAGCGTCTCGGATTACGTGGTGCGCATCATCAGCCTCGCCGGGTATTCCACGCCAATCTTCTGGGTCGGGATGATGGGCCTGCTGCTGTTCTACGCCTGGCTTGGCTGGGTGGGCGGCGCCGGACGGCTGGATCTGGGCCTGGATGGCCTGGTGCCACGCCGCACCGGGTTAATGACCGTCGATGCCCTGCTGGCAGGCAACAGCACGGTGTTCTGGAACGCCATCAACCACCTGGTCCTGCCCGCCTCGCTGCTGGGGTTCCACTCGCTGGCCTACATCAGCCGCATGACCCGCAGCTTTATGCTGGCCCAGCTGTCGCAGGAGTTCATCATCACCGCCCGGGTGAAAGGTTTAACCGAGCGGCAGGTGATCTGGAACCACGCGTTTCGCAATATCCTGGTGCAGCTGCTTACCGTGGTCGCGCTGGCCTATGGCTCGCTGCTTGAAGGGGCGGTACTGATTGAAACCGTCTTCTCCTGGCCGGGTTTTGGCTCCTATCTCACCGGTAGCCTGCTGCTGGGGGACATGAACGCGGTGATGGGCTGCGTGCTGCTGGTGGGGATCATCTTTGTGATGCTCAACCTGCTCTCCGACATGCTGTATCAACTCTTTGACCCGAGGACGAAATCATGACCGTTTCTCTGGATACACCTCTGCAACCTGTCCGCAGCGAAGGGCGCCAGCGTCTGACGCGGATGGCCCGCCGTACCTTCGGGTTTGTCGGGCAGATGGCGCGCAACCCGCTGACGGCCATCGGTGGCGGCATCATCCTGCTGCTGTTGATCGTGGCAGCCTTCGCACCGTGGATCGCGCCCTACAACCCACTGGTGCAGGATTTGAATAACGCCCTGGTGGCACCGAATGCACAGCACTGGTTCGGCACAGACGAGTTTGGCCGGGATATCTTCAGCCGTCTGGTCTACGGCTCGCGCATCACGCTCTATATTGTGCTGCTGGTGTCGGTCACCGTCGGGCCGCTGGGGCTGCTGTTGGGCGTGACCGCCGGGTACTTTGGCGGCAAAGTCGATGCGGTGTTGATGCGCGTTACCGATATCTTTATCTCTTTCCCGAGCCTGGTGCTGGCGCTGGCGTTTGTCGCGGCGCTCGGTCCGGGGCTGGAACACGTGGTCATTGCCATTACGATCACCGCCTGGCCGCCGATCGCCCGTCTGGCCCGCGCCGAAACCCTCTCGCTGCGTCAGGCCGACTTTATCTCTGCCGTACGCTTACAGGGCGCGTCCCCGGTGCGGGTACTGTGGCGGCATATCGTTCCCCTGTGCCTGCCGTCAGTGATTATCCGTATCACCATGAACATGGCCGGTATCATCCTGACCGCCGCCGGTCTCGGCTTCCTCGGCCTCGGCGCGCAGCCGCCGGAGCCGGAGTGGGGAGCGATGATCTCCAGCGGGCGTACCTACATGATGGAGTGCTGGTGGGTGGTCACTATTCCGGGGCTGGCGATCCTGATCAACAGCCTGGCGTTTAACTTTTTAGGAGATGGCTTACGTGACATCCTCGATCCTCGCAGCAACTGATGCGCCACTGCTGGACGTGCGTGACCTGCACGTTGACTTTATCAACGGACGCGCGGTCACCAACGCGGTGCGCGGCGTCTCCTTTCAACTCGGGCGAGAGAAGCTGGCAATCGTCGGCGAATCGGGTTCCGGGAAATCCACCGTCGGGCGGGCGCTACTGCGCCTGCACCCGGCAAAGGCGCAGATCAGCGCCACCCGGATGCAGTTTGGCGATGTGGACTTACGCACCGTCAGCGAGGCGCAGATGCGCGGCATTCGCGGCAAGCGTATTTCGATGATCATGCAGGATCCGAAATACTCCCTCAACCCGGTGGTGTGCGTCGGGGATCAGATTGCCGAGGCCTGGCTGACCCACCATCCGGGGCGCAAGGCGGAGGCGAAAGCCAAAGTGCTGGAGATGCTGGATGTGGTGCGCATTCGCCAGCCGGAGCGGGTGTATCAGCTCTATCCGCACGAGATCTCCGGCGGACAGGGGCAGCGCATCATGATTGCCATGATGCTGATCACTGACCCCGAACTGGTGATCGCCGATGAACCGACCTCGGCGCTGGACGTTTCGGTGCGGCTGCAGGTGCTGGGATTACTTGACGATTTGGTCCAGTCCCGTGGGCTGGGGCTGATCTTTATCAGCCACGATATTAACCTGGTGCGCAGCTTCTGCGATCGGGTGCTGGTGATGTATGCCGGACGGGTGGTGGAGTCGATTGCCGCCTGTGACCTGCATAATGCGAAGCACCCCTATACCCAGGGGCTTATCAATGCCCTGCCAGAGATGAACCACCGCCGTCCGGTGCTGCCGGTGTTGCAGCGCCAGGCCAGCTGGTTGACGGAATAAGGAGCGAAGATGATCGAGGTAAAAAACCTGAATCTGGCGTTCGGCGAAGGCGAGAAACGCAGCCAGGTCCTGTATGACGTCAACATTAACGTCCAGCCGGGGGAGATTTACGGCCTGGTGGGGGAGTCCGGTTCCGGCAAAACCACGGTGCTGAAGTGCCTGGCCGGATTGTTCACCCACTGGGACGGGGCGCTGGCGATTAACGGCCAGCCGCTGGGGCGACGCATCAGCCCCCAGCGCTGTCGGCTGGTGCAGATGGTGTTTCAGGACCCCTATGGTTCGCTGCACCCCCGCCACACCATCGGCGATATTCTGGAAGAGCCGCTGCAAATTCACGGCATCAACGATCGGGAGCGGCGCATCCACGCTCTGCTGGATAAAGTGGGCCTCAACCGCGCCTTCCGTGACCGTTATCCGCATCAGCTCTCCGGCGGTCAGCGCCAGCGTGTGGCGATTGCCCGGGCGCTGATTCTGGAGCCACAGGTGCTGCTGCTTGACGAGCCGACCTCGGCGCTGGATGTGTCGGTGCAGGCGGAGATCTTAAACCTGCTGGCTGAACTGCAACGCGAGTCGAACCTCACCTACCTGATGGTGACGCACGATCTCGGGGTGATCGCCCATCTCTGCCAGAAGGTGGCGGTGATGCAGTACGGGAAAATCCTCGAAACCCTGACGGTAGATGATCTGGTGGCGGGGCAGGCGCAAACGGATTACACCCGGATGCTGGTGAACGCCAGCCAGCAGTACTCCCGCGAGATGGCCCGGGAGGTGGCGGTCTACTAATGCCGGATGGTGCTGCGCTTACCTGGTCTACAAAACCCGTAGGCCCGGGCAGGCGCAGCGCTGCCGGGCAGACCCTCAGCGCAGAAGCGGACAATCCGGCGGCAACCGACACTGGAGCGTGCCGGGCAAGAGCGTGATGCGGAAATGGTCGCCGCTAAGCGGTTCGCCATCCAGGTTAAACGTCATGCCGTGCGGGGCGACGATCTCAAACCAGGCTGACTGGCCGTCAATGACGTTCGGGCTTTCTTCCGGGTTGGTCAGCGTCGTCAGCAGCGACGGGAGCAGTTCGTTGGCAGAAAAAATGCGCAGCTGTAGCTGTCCATCGTTAATCAATGCATCCGGGCAGAGCTGCTGCCCGCCTCCCGCCTGACGTCCGTTACCGATACCGATCACCAGCGCATCCCCTTGCCAGCGAAAATTCTCGCCGCGAATTTCACAGCTGTCGGGCTTGAGTAAATCCATCCGCGCCAGTCCGTGAAGCAGATATGAGACGCCGCCCAGCGCGGCTTTCATTTTTTCCGGGGTTTCACTGGTAATACGCGTGCCAAACCCGCCGGTCGCCATATTGATAAAGCAGGTTTCGTCATTCACACGGGCAATATCTACCGCCGTGGCTTTACCCGCAATCGCCAGCTGCAATGCTTTATCGAGGCTGTCGGGGATCCCGGCGCTGGTGGCAAAATCGTTGGCGGTGCCGAGCGGCAAAATGCCCAGCGCGGGACGCTGCGCCTCAGGCAGGGCAATTAGCGCCGTCGCCACTTCATTGATTGTGCCATCGCCACCGCCTGCAATGACAGTTTCCACCGCGAGATCGCAGGCTTCTTGTATATAACGTGCTGCATCACCTTTCTCCCATGTCACGCGGACATGGATCACCACGCCTTCTTCCCGAAGAAGCGTTACGGCTTCGCGCAACAGTTCGTTGCCTGAGCCCTTGCCGTTCAGAATTAATAAACTTGCCGGATAGGTCGCCATCCACATTGCTCCTGTGCTGATCTTTCAAAAGTGTATCGCAGCGCGGAGAAAAGCGGGTAAGAAGAGGACGAAAGGATAAAAATTAAATGAGTGGCGAGCCAAAACGTGCGCCACTCGGACCACCTCGTTTATGACGCTATAGCACCATAAGGGCACAAAGCGAACACACAATCCTGGCGATGTTCGCAGCGGGTGAGCAAGGTACCGTCATTGCCCGGGCACGTCGAGTTCGCCAGAAATGATGACCAAAAGGGCGGGGTATAAGGAAACGCTCGCAGGATGTGCAACTTTCTGAGCCTGCCATCCACAGCGATTCCGAAAGGGCCGGTCACCAGAACCGAGCCGGGGCTGATAAAGTAATCGCCTTTATACCAAATTATCAGCCTGAGATTTTTAACTGTAAGAACATGAATGAAAATTGTTCCGGTACGCGGGCACACCATCCTCTCTTCAACCACCCAGTACATGTATTTCTCCTTATCCTTAAGTGAAATTCCATTCATACAGAGAATAACATCGTACAGGTGCTTGAAAAGCCTGACTTTACGAAATTCATAAATTCCGGCATTTCTCATTGAAAATAAAGATAAATTTACGTTAGGGAAACTTATGGATGGGGCAGAAAAGCAGGGGCGAAGGCGGAAGAAGGGCGTTTTACAGACAAAAAAATTAGCCTGCGTAAGGGAGATTACTCAGGCTAAGGAGGTGGTTCCTGGTACAGCTAGCATTTATGGGTTATGTTTTTCAGCGTTATCAATAATAACCGTAAAAAACGCAGCGGTATGTGATCGGATTCTAAGAATCATCCCATACCAAAAATAACACAATTGACTAGCCAGCATGCGGGTTACGGGTGTTTTCCCCGGTGAAATTACGCATCAGCAGGGCATAATCCAGCGAAATATCTTCCGGCACAGGCAGCCAGACGGTATGACCATCACCCGGTGCGACTGATACGGCTTCACCTTTACCATTCTGCATATGTTCGAGAGTGAAATTCACGTTGCCCTGTGGGGTCATCAACTCCAGGCTGTTACCCACAAGGAATTTGTTTTTCACTGCAACCGCTGCCAGTGGACCTTTGCGCTCGCCGGTGAACTCCCCGACAAACTGCTGGCGCTCGGAAAGCGAGTGGCCATATTCATAGTTCTGGTAATCGTCATGGGTATGACGACGCAGGAAGCCTTCGGTGTAGCCGCGGTGTGCCAGCCCTTCCAGTGTTTCCAGCAGGGTCGGGTCGAACGGTTTACCCGCCGCTGCGTCGTCGATCGCCTTGCGGTAGACCTGGGCGGTACGCGCGCAGTAGTAATAGGATTTGGTGCGGCCTTCGATCTTCAGCGAGTGCACGCCCATCTGGGTCAGGCGCTCAACGTGGGCGATGGCACGCAGATCTTTGGAGTTCATGATGTAGGTGCCGTGCTCATCTTCGAACGCGGTCATGTATTCGCCCGGACGCTGGGCCTCTTCAATCATAAACACGCTGTCGGTTGGGGCACCCAGACCTAATGTTGGCTCAATGGTCTGCACCGGGATCGGCTCGTGCTTATGCACGATATTGCCCACCTCATCCTGTTTACCTTCCTGGACTTTATATTCCCAGCGGCAGGCGTTGGTGCAGGTCCCCTGGTTCGGGTCACGTTTGTTGATGTAGCCAGAGAGCAGGCAGCGGCCAGAATAAGCCATGCACAGTGCCCCGTGGACGAAAATCTCAAGCTCCATTTCCGGCACCTGGCTGCGGATCTCTTCGATCTCTTCCAGCGACAGCTCGCGGGACAGAATCACGCGGGTCAGCCCCATCTGCTGCCAGAATTTCACTGTTGCCCAGTTAACGGCATTGGCCTGCACCGAGAGGTGAATGTCCATCTCCGGGAAGTTTTCCCGTACCAGCATGATTAAACCCGGGTCCGACATAATCAAGGCATCAGGCCCCATCTCCACCACCGGTTTCAGGTCGCGGATAAAGGTTTTCAGCTTGGCGTTATGCGGGGCGATATTCACCACCACGTAGAATTTTTTCCCCTGCGCGTGGGCTTCGTTGATGCCGAGCTGCAGATTCTCGTGGTTGAATTCGTTATTACGCACGCGCAGTGAGTAACGCGGCTGGCCCGCATAGACGGCATCGGCGCCATAGGCGAAAGCGTAACGCATATTTTTCAGCGTTCCCGCCGGGGAGAGGAGTTCCGGTTTAAACATGTTTGTTCTCGTTCTGATGACAGGTCAGATGCGCACACCAGGTGGGCGCCGGGAGGAGATCCCATACATTAAGGGCGGGCATTGTAACGCTGCGGGGCAGGGAGGTAAACCGTTATCCCGACAGCCGTTAAGGTTCTGGCTTCAGAATTTTCTCATCATTCTGGCGAATGATTCTTAGGCACATCGCCTCCTTTCTCATATATCGCTCAGGCCAGGATACCTATGATATCGCCAGGAAAAGCCGTTCTGGCCCCAGGGATGATAACCGCGCAGGCTGCGCACAAAAATTATGATCACAGCTAATTACCCACAGGAGGTGGCCTTCTTTGGGTTGAATTTTGAGGACAATGTTTTATGTATGCTTCACGTAGGGTAGCGAATCGTTACGATCCCTTTTCCCGTCTGCTGCACTGGGTGGTGGCGGCAGTGATTATTTATGCCATGTGCATGGGGTATATACTTCACGCGCTGGAAGGGACGCGCTGGTTCCATTTTTTCTCGGTGCTAAACATGTCGCTCGGGACAATGGCGACCCCCATTATGCTGGTGCGCTTTATCTGGCGCTTCTTTCGCCCGTCAGTGCCCTACCCGGATAGCGTGGCTGGACGTAAAAAACAGCTGGTGGTCTTTCTGCATGAAATCTTTTACCTGACCATCATGCTGGTGCTGGTAAGCGGTTTTTTAATGCTGCATAAGGATTATCAGTTCTTTGGTTTACTGCACGTTTCCCGGCCCGTTAACGTTGACGTGATTAACGATTTCTTCTTCAAAATTCATAGGGTGAGTTGCATTACACTCGGCGTGATTTTGTTCATGCACGTGGCGGCAGTGATTCGATATACCCTTCAAGGCCAGGGGGAAATTTTGCGGCGTATGTTGTAGAGCGATGTAGAGTAGCAGTGCTGCGGGTTTGGATAAAAAAACGCCGACGGCAGGACAGTACAGTCGGCGTTTAATTCAGCGGGGCGCTCAGAGGTCGTCCTGGGTGTGATCGACAATAATTTCCAGCGTTTTACGGATGATATCGGCTTTGACGACGTCGTGAGTGGACTCAATCTGCTTAATCAGTCGTAAAATAATCGCTTTATTGGTCACCGGTTCCTTCGCAGCATGAATAGCGCCCATCACAGATTCAAGCAGCGCCCACTCTTCGGCTAACAAACCGCCCGCGCTGCGGAAATAGTTGGATAACGCAGCATTAGGCAGTTCTTCGTACAAGTCTGGATTCTGGAGCATAGCCTGGCTCATAGTGTCACACCGGTTAAGTTAATAAATTAATAATACAGTCAGTGTTTTTTGCTGTTGGCGTGCTGGCTATTGCCAAACAGAGGATAAACATTGCTGTTGTTTCGACCATCCGTGTCCCAATCCTGCTGTTCATTCATTGGCTTGCGTTGGGCACCACCTTTACCATCGTTGGAAATTTCCAGGATGATTTGGGAAAGCACGTTCCGACGCTGGCCGTCTCGCTCTGCCGATAACATCTGTTGCAGCCTCTGTAGCAAGAGTTTCATGCTGATGGGGCCGTTATCCTTAAGCAAAGAAAGAGTGGCTTCGCCAATAAGTTCATCAGTTAATCGTTCATGGTCACTTCTGTTCATAACTACGTCTCTGTTGCCACACTTACCTGTTAGAGGAATTGCGGCCTTAAGTCAGTCTGTCGTGACAGTATAAAAAAACTGTCCTGGAGAAAAAACCGACTTGAAAACAATTCAATTAGCGGCTGTGGGCTTACATATCTTAACGTTCAAAAAGCAGGCCAATCAGCGTTTGGTAACGGCTCTCCTCTTCCTGATCGGTTGCCTGTTCCATCCGGTAAAGCAGTCGGGTGCAGATGGCTTTCCGGTTGAGGATTTTTCCTTCCCTCAGTAGCTCCACAACGATTTGTCCCAGCGTCTCCTGCTGAGAAGGCTGGTTAGCTTTATTAAAGTACTGGGTAATGGCATTGGCTGTATTCGGTGCAAACCCGTTCTCGCGCATATGTCACTCCTGAAATCCGCAGAGCTAAAATGGTTAATATCTTGTTAACTGGTGAATACTGTACATACTAATTGTACAAGTTAACAAATATATTTTGATCATTACGTGCTAAACTATATATATCAAAGATTTAATTATAAAAAATTCGGTGAAAAAGGAAGAAAATATTGTACATTCCTGGCGTTTTTAACCGTTATTGTCGGAATACAGAAAGGGCGAGAAAACCCCCGTGTGGGTTAACAAGACGTAACGCCAACCTTCTGATACTGTGAACTTTCATTCACCTCCGCTATTGGAAACTTATGCTCACTACCATCATTTACCGTAGTCACTTTCGTGATCACGTACCGGTTACTGTGCTGGAAGACATGGTTGTTGCAGCAAACAAAAAAAACAGCGAAGCCGGGGTCAGCGGCATTCTTCTGTTTAACGGAAAGCTCTTTTTCCAGTTGCTTGAAGGACCCGAGGAAAACGTAAGAGCGATTTACCGCGCTATCTGCGAAGACCCGCGTCATCACAACGTGGTGGAACTGCTATGTGACTATTCCCCCGCGCGGCGTTTCGGGAAGTGCGGTATGGAACTCTTTGATTTACGACGATACGATCGCGAAGAGGTGCTGCAAAACGTGCTGGATAAAGGCACGACCAAGTACCAGTTGACCTACAACGACAGGTCGTTGCAGTTCTTCAGAACTTTCGTCGAAGAGAGTGAAAAAGAGAACTATTTTGAGCTGCCTTCAGGGGATCACTGGGACTTTATTGCTGATACCGGCGCCCCCAGCGTTCGTGCGCTGTCGCGGCGCTACAGCGAGGTGTGCAACTTTGCTTTTCAGCCGATTATCGATCCGCTGGCACGGGAAATCGTCTCACTGGAGGCCCTTATCCGTACCCCGGATGGCGGGGTATCCCGGCACTGGTTTGAGGGGTTAGTGGGAGATGAACTCTACGAAGCCGATCTCAAAAGCAAAAGCGTCGCCTTTGCGATGGCCAGCGCGCTGGGGCTGGGAGAGCAGAGCCTCTCTGTTAACCTGCTTCCGATGACGCTGGTCAACGTGCCTGATGCGGTCAGCTATCTGATTCAGGAGATAGAGGCCAACGGGCTGGTGCCCGAGCAGATCGTGGTGGAATTTACGGAGAACGAAGTCATCTCCCGTCTCGACGAATTCACCGGTGCGGTGCGTGAGTTAAAGGCTGCGGGGATCGGCGTGACCATCGACCACTTTGGTGGCGGTTTTGCCGGTCTGTTGCTGTTGGCACAGTTCCAGCCAGACCGGATTAAGATTAACCGTGACCTGATCCGCGACGTACACAAGAGCGGTCCACGTCAGGCCATCGTGCTGGCAATCATCAAATGTTGTACAGCTTTGGAAATTCTGATCTCTGCGGTCGGTGTCGAGCAACCGGAAGAGTGGATGTGGCTCGAATCGGCAGGTATTTCTCACTTCCAGGGACACCTGTTTGCCCACCCTGAACTGGCCGGTATCCCGCCTGTGGCGTGGCCTGAGCTAAAAGAAACTTTCTGAAACTGATCCACACCGGGCAGTGATACAATTCTGTTGTACAATATAACAAGTTGTACACCCCGGTGAGATTCGTTACTTTGGTTAACGAATCTATTGGTCAGACAGGGAGAATCGATGGCCTTTTACAGTATTGGCGATGTAGCAGAACGCTGCGGCATAAATCCCGTTACGCTACGTGCATGGCAGCGTCGGTACGGGTTGCTAAAACCGCAGCGTAGTGAAGGCGGGCATCGACAATTTGACGATGACGACATCCTGCGTATCGAGGAGATCAAACGCTGGATTGAGCGTGGCGTGCCGGTCGGTAAGGTCAAAGCCCTGCTCGATCAGGACAAAGTCCCTGAGCCAGGAGACTGGCGTACCTTGCAGGAAGAGATGATGGGCATGTTGCGTCAGGTCAGCCCGGGTAAGTCCCGCGCGCAGATTGTCGCATTCTGCCAGCACCACGCTGTCGAGGTCCTGATTGACCACGTTTTTATTCCCGTCCGGGAAAACCTCAGCCTTGATCAAAATACCGCAAGTATCATGTGCAGCCTGCTGGACGGCATTCTGATCGAGCAGGCAGTCACCAGCCTGAGCGAGTCACGCAGCAAAGCGGGCCGGGATGCATTATTGATTGGCTGGAGCGTGGAGGACCGTACCCGTCTGTGGCTGGAGGCGTGGCGTCTTTCGCAGCGTGGCTGGCGCATTAACGTGTTTGCTGAACCGCTGGAGTTACCTCATCCCGAGTTCTTCCCCGGCCAGCACATCCTTGTCTGGGCAGGCCCGGTGTTATCGCCACAACAGCGTCTGCAGCTTGAGCACTGGCAAAAGCAGGGTTACAGCATTACCGCCCACGGGCTGGCCGAGGCGGCCTGAGCGTATCACCCGCCGTAGCGGGTCATTTTATTTCCTGTCACGCGCCGATCCGGCACGCATCCGCTTCCCAGCGATATCCCACACCGTAAACTGCGCGAATAAACGACTGCTCTGCATCAAGGGATTCCAGCTTGCGCCGCAAGTTTTTGATGTGGCTGTCGATAGTACGATCGGTCACCACCCGGTAGTCATCATACAGATGGTTCAGCAGTTGCTCGCGAGAGAAAACCTTGCCCGGCTCGTGCGACAGGGTTTTCAGCAGGCGAAACTCGGCGGGGGTCAGATCCAACAGCTTGTTGCGCCAGCTTGCCTGAAAACGGCCTTCATCGATGATTAACGGACTTTCGGCATCCAGCGCCTGTAGATCACGCTGCGGTTTGCAGCGGCGCAGAATGGTTTTTACCCGGGCCACCACTTCGCGCGGGCTGTAGGGTTTGCAGATGTAATCATCGGCGCCGATCTCCAGTCCCAACAGTCGGTCAATCTCTTCGATTTTGGCGGTCACCATGACAATCGGCACTTCGGAGAAGCGGCGGATTTCGCGACACAGGGTCAGACCATCGGTGCCGGGCAGCATGAGATCGAGCAGGATCAGGTCCGGCGGGGTCTGGCGCACATACGGCAGAACCTGGTCGCCGTGGCTGATAAGCGACGGGGCATAACTTGCCGCCCGCAGATAGTCGATTAATAACTGCCCAAGCTTAGGCTCATCCTCCACGATCAGGATGCGGGGGGTATTTTCGTCAATGGGTAACTCAGTCATACTTCTCTCGATAAATCGCGTTCCAGCGGTAGCTCTACTGTAATGCTAACCCCGCCAAAAGGCGAATGGGCGGCGCGGAGGGTGCCCCCGTGGGCCTCGACGATGTTAACGCAGATCGCCAGCCCCAGTCCCGATCCGCCGCTGGCGCGGTTGCGGGAGCCTTCGGTACGATAAAAACGCTCAAACAGTCGGTGAAGCTGATCGTCAGAGACGCCGGGTGCGGTGTCGGCAAAGGTCAGCGCAAAGCGGTGATCTTCGCATTTACCGGAAATACGCAGCGCGCCCCCCGCGTCGGTATAGCGCAGGCTGTTTTCCAGCAGGTTGTTGAAAAGCTGCATCAGCCGGTCGCGATCGCCAAACACCACCGCGTTGTCCGGCAGCGACAGCTCAATGCGAAGGTCACGACTGGCAAAGCGTTCGCGGAAAACGCCGCTGGCCATTTCCAGAATGTTAATCACATCGACAGGCGCTTTCTGATAGGCCAGCGCCCCTTCGTCGGACATCGACAGCTGATGGAGATCCTCCACCAGCTTGGTCAGCGTCCCCACTTCCGCCTGCAGGGAGGTGACGGACTCCGGGGTGAACTTGCGTACTCCGTCCTGGATAGCCTCCAGCTCGCCGCGCAGCACCGCCAGCGGGGTGCGCAGTTCGTGGGAGATATCGGCCATAAAATCCCGCCGCATCTGCTGGTTCTTTTCAAGCGTGCTGGCGAGCTGGTTAAAGTCCTGCGCCAGCTTGCCCAGTTCGTCCTGGCTGCGGGTATCCACGCGGGTGGTAAAATCGCCTGCCGCCAGTTGATGCGTCCCTTCCACCAGCCGTTTAACCGGGGCCAGCAGGCCACGCGCCAGCGGGAAGGTCGCCAGCGCCGCCAGCAGGGTGGAGAGGGCGACAATCAGCCAACTGGTCTGCCGCTGTTGGCGGTCGAAGTTGATGTCGGTATTACGCGTCAGCCGCTCGACCGGGGAGGCGATCACCCAGCCGACGGCAGCGCCGTTGACGGTAATGGCCCGCTTCGTGCCGTCCGGCGGCACCGGAGCACGCGGCCCCACCAGCACCCGCATATCCTGGTCGATCACCCAGAACTGGGTGCGCCAGCCGTGGGGCGGCATGCCGGGGCCGGGACGATCGTCGTCAGTGTCGTGCTCCAGCGAGCGCAGGATCTGGAAAATAAACCGGTCATTATTGCGTAAAAAACGCCAGTTGCCGTGCAGGGCGTATTGCTCGGCCAGCGCATCGCTTAAGCCCTGTAACCGCTGTTCGTTACCGTGTTTGATGTAGTCGATAAAGCCACGCTCAAAGCTCACCCGCACTGCCCAGTGCATGGTGATCAGCAGTACGATACAGGTGGCAAAGATGGCCAGAAACAGCTTACCGGTAATGCCGGGCCGCCAGAACTTCATGGTTCACTCCTTTTGCGCCGCCTGATGACGACATTCTTACTGGTATCATCCGGGACCCGGGCGAAAATAATGGCCGGCAGGGCGATAATCACCGCCATGCTCAGGTAGGTGTAGAGGAAGACCTGATGGACCACCGGGCTGTCAGCCGTCAGGTGATGCTGGCCGTACATGCCCAACAGCAACCCGGCGATGGTCACGCCGACGCTCATTGACAGTTGCATAATCATCGACAGCAGGCTGTTGCCGCTGCTCGCCTGCTCATCGGGCAGATCTTTCAGCGTCAGGGTATTCATGGAGGAGAAGCGGATGGAATTGATCATCCCCTGGCAGAACAGTACCAGCGGCAGAACGTAGTACCAGCCCAGCAGCGCCACGGCCATAAACAGCAGGCTCACCAGCGCCAGCCCCAGCGTGGAGGCCACCAGCACCCGACGATAGCCAAAATAGTTCACCACCTGGACCACAATGCGCTTCATCCCCATGCTGCCGAGCACCATCGGGATCATCATCAGACCGGCGTGGAACGGCGAAAAGCCGAGGCCAATCTGCAAAAAGACCGGGGTCATAAACGGCAGCATCCCGCTGCCGATGCGCCCGGCAAAGCTGCCGAGCAGCCCCAGACGGTAGGTGGTATTTTGAAACAGCGTCAGGCTGAACAGGGCGCGGTCGTTGCCTCTGGCGTGCCACAGATACCACAGAATAGAAACCACCCCGATGGCGACCAGCCCGACCAGCGATAACGTGGAGATCCCCAGCCCTTTTTGCCCGTCCAGCGCCAGGGTCAGGGTCGCCATTCCCGCCGCCAGCAGGAAAAAGCCCACCAGATCGAAGCGCCGGGTCTGCATTTTGTAGTTCGGCATCAGCCAGAGGGTGGCAATCGCCCCGATAATGCCCACCGGCAGGTTAATCAGGAAGATCCAGTGCCAGGAGGCGTACTCCACCAGCATTCCGCCGAGCGCCGGGCCAAGTAGCGGCCCGACCTGGCCGGGCAGGGTGACGAAGGTCATCGCCGCCATGTACTGCGCGCGCGGGACAATCTTCATCACCGTCAGCCTGCCGACCGGCACCATCATTGCCCCGCCGACGCCCTGCAACACCCGGGATAGCACCAGTTCGTTCAGCGTCTCTGCCCGGGCACAGAAGAGCGACCCGGCGGTAAACAGCACGATGGCGGTACAAAAGATATTACGCACCCCCACTTTATCCGCCAGCCAGCCGCTGGCGGGCAGCATGACAGCCACCGTCAGCACATAGGCGACGATCACCATATGCATATGCAGCGGACTCTCCCCCAGGCTTTGCGCCATCGAGGGGAGGGCAGTATTAACAATGGTCGTATCCAGGGCCTGCATAAAAAAGCCGAAGGCGACGATCCATAACTGCCAGCGAACGTTAGCGGGGAGATCAGTCATCAGCCGGTTACCGTCTCTTTCTGTTTACGTGAAAAACGCACCCGTAAGCGGTCAAAGAACAGATAGACCACCGGAGTGGTGTAGAGCGTCAGCAGCTGGCTCATCACCAGCCCACCGACAATGGTAATGCCCAGAGGCTGACGCAGCTCTGCGCCATCACCGCTGGAGATCACCAGCGGCAGCGCGCCAAACAGCGCCGCCAGGGTGGTCATCATGATCGGCCGAAAACGCAGCAGGCAGGCCTGGAAGATCGCCTCCTGCGGGGTCATATTGCCGTTGCGCTGTGCCTCCAGCGCAAAGTCGACCATCATAATGGCGTTCTTCTTCACGATCCCGATTAACAGCATAATGCCAATCAACGCAATCAGGCTGAACGGCGCGCCAAACAGCTCCAGCGCCAGCAACGCCCCTACGCCCGCCGAGGGCAGGGTGGAGAGAATGGTCAGCGGATGGACGTAGCTCTCGTACAGAACCCCGAGCACGATATAGACCGTGGCAATCGCCGCCAGAATCAATATCACCTGCGAGTTCATCGTCTCCTGGAAGACCTGAGCCGTACCGGCAAAGCTGCCGCGCACCGTTGACGGCACGCCAAGCTGGGTCATGGCACGGTTGATGGCCTCGCTGGCTTCAGAGAGGGATTTGCCAGTCGGCAGGTTAAACGATACGGTCGATGCCGCCGACAGCCCCTGATGATTCACCGACAGCGGCGCGTTAGCGGGTTGCCAGTGGGCAAAGTACGACAGCGGGATCGCCTTGCCGTCGTTATTAATCACGAACATTTTATCCAGCGCACTGATGTCCTGGGTATAGCGCGGATCGACCTCCATGACCACTTTGTACTGGTTCATCGGCTGATAGATGGTCGAGATCTGGCGCTGGCCGAAGGCGTTATTCAGCAGACTGTTGGCGGCGCTCACATCAATGCCCAGCCGTGACATGGTTTCGCGATCGTAGGTCAGCGCCATCTCCGCGCCGTTATCCTGTTGGTTGGAGTTAACGTCTGCCAGCTCCGGCAGTGCCGCCAGCGCTTTACGGATTTTAGGCTCCCACTCTCTGAGTGCGGCAAGATCGTCCGACAGCAGGGTGTACTGGTAGCTGGCGTTCGACTGACGGCCACCGACGCGGATATCCTGCACCGCCACCAGGAACATGTTCGCCCCCGGCTCTTTGGCTAACTTCACCCTGAGGCGGTCGATCACCTGCTGGGCGGTTTCGTTACGCTGGTCGCGCGACTTGAGAGTGATAAACATCATTCCGCTGTTGACCCGCGAGCCGCCGGTAAAGCCGGTGACGTTATCCACGGCCTTGTCTTCGCGGATGATCTTCATGAAATCCTGCAACTTACCGCGCATGGCCTGGAAGGAGATGCTCTGATCGGCCTGTATCCCCCCCATCAATACCCCGGTGTCCTGCTCCGGGAAAAAGGTTTTGGGGATGGTGATGTACATCCAGACGTTAAGTGCGATGGTGCCAATTAACACCAGCCCGACGATCCGGGTGTGGTTCAGCACCCATTTCAGCGATTTACCGTAGCTCGTCTGTAACGCCATCAGCATCCGGCCAAAGCCTTTTTTGCGCGGCTGCGACTGGGGCGGGCTGCGCTTGAGCATCCAGCCGCACATCATCGGGGTAAGGGTTAACGACACCAGCAGAGAAATACCGATCGCCACCGACAGCGTGACCGCAAACTCCCGCAACAGACGCCCTGGCAGCCCGTCCATCAGCAGCAGCGGCAGGAACACCGCCACCAGCGACAGGCTCATGGAGAGCACCGTAAAGCCTACCTCCCGGCTGCCCTGCAATGCCGCCTGGAGAGGTTTCATTCCCGCTTCGAGGTGGCGGGAGATGTTCTCCAGCACCACGATGGCGTCATCTACTACAAAGCCGGTGGCGATAGTCAGCGCCATCAGCGACAGGTTGTTGAGGCTAAAACCGCACAGGTACATGGCGGCGAAGGTCCCAATCAACGATACCGGCACGGCGACGGCCGGGATTAGCGTTGCGCGGCCCGAGCGCAGGAACAGGAACACCACCAGGATCACCAGCGCCACCGAGATGATCAGCGACTGTTCCACCTCTTCCAGCGAGGCGCGAATGGTCGGGGAGCGATCCTGGGCAATCTGCAGATCGATGGCCGCCGGAATGGTCTCCTGCAACTCCGGCAGGCGGGCGCGGATGCTGTTGACCGTCTCGATAATGTTGGCTTCCGGCAGCTTGCGGATCATCAGCAAAATCGCGGGTTTGGCATTGGTCATCCCGGCGTTGCGCACGTCCTGCACCGAGTCCGTGACGCTCGCCACATCGCTTAAGCGCACGGCTGCGCCGTTGTTGTAATGGATGATCAGCGGCTGATATTCCGCCGCGGTTTTCAGCTCATCGTTGGTCTGGATCTGCCAGCGGTGGCTGTCATCCTCCACCGAACCCTGCGGTTTACGCACGTTGGCATTGCTGATGGCGCTGCGCACGTCATCCAGCGAGACGCCCTGGTTAAACAGCGCCTGCGGGTTCAACCCCACGCGCACCGCGGGCAGGGAGCTACCGCCGACATCCACATCCCCCACGCCGTCGATCTGGGCGATGGTCTGCGCCAGCTGGGTGGAGGCGAAGTCGTACAGCTGCCCCTGGGAGTAGGTGTCCGAGGTGAGCGTCAGGATCATAATGGGCGCATCGGACGGGTTGGCTTTGCGGTAGGTTGGCCGACTCGGCATCCCGCTCGGGAGCAGGCTTTGCGCAGCGTTGATCGCCGCCTGCACGTCGCGCGCCGCGCCGTTGATGTCGCGATTAAAGTTAAACTCCAGAATGATGCGCGTGCTGCCGAGGGAGCTGCTCGACGTCATCTCGTTCACCCCGGCAATGCGCCCGAGCGAACGCTCCAGCGGCGTGGCTACCGACGAGGCCATGGTTTCCGGCGAGGCACCCGGCAGCGACGCGCTGACCATGATCACCGGGAAATCCACCTGCGGCAGCGGAGCCACCGGCAGCAGCCGGAAGCCCAGCACGCCGCACAGGGTGATGGCGAGGGAGATTAAAATCGTCGCCACCGGGCGGTAAATGAAGAGGGCGAAAAACTTCACTTACGCCTCCTCTTCTTCACGTTTCGGGAAGCGGCTTTTGCTCCACAGCGCCAGGCGGTCAAACAGCAGGTAGATCACCGGGGTGGTAAAGAGGGTCAACACCTGGCTCACCAGCAGACCGCCGACCATGGCAATGCCTAACGGACGGCGCAGCTCGGCCCCGACCCCGGTACTGAGCATCAGCGGCAGGGCACCGAGCAGCGCGGCGAGGGTGGTCATCAGGATCGGGCGGAAACGCAGCAGGCAGGCCTGGTAGATGGCCTCCCGGGGCGGCATACCCTGCTCGCGCTCGGCGGCGAGGGCAAAGTCGATCATCATGATGGCGTTCTTCTTGACGATACCGATCAGCAGGATGATGCCGATAATCGCAATCACGTCCAGCTCGCTGCCCGCCAGCATCAATGCCAGCAGGGCACCCACGCCTGCGGTCGGCAGGGTAGAGAGAATGGTGATCGGGTGGATAAAGCTCTCGTACAGCACCCCCAGCACGATGTACATCGCCACCACCGCGGCAACAATCAGCCAGACAGTGCTACCCAGTGCCGCCTGGAAGGCGAGCGTACTGCCCTGGAATTTGGTCTGGATGTCCGTCGGGAAGCTAAGGTTTTTCTCTGCATCGGTAATCGCCTGCACCGCTTCGCCCAGCGAGTAATCATCCGGGACGTTGAACGAAATGGTGGTGGACGGGAACTGATCCAGATGGTTTACCGCCAGCGGCGTATAGCGCTCCTCAACTTTGGCAATGGCGCTCAGGGGCACAATGCCGCCGCCGCTGCTGGTCAGGCGCACGGAATCAAGGGCCGCCAGGCCTGGCGTCTGCCGCGTATCGTGCTCCAGCACCACCCGGTACTGGTTGGCCTGGGTGTAGATGGTGGAGATCAGGCGCTGGCCGAAGGCGTTGTACAGCGCGTTGTCCACATCCGCCATGGAGATCCCCAGACGGCTGGCGCTGTCGCGATCGACGTTGATGTACGCCGCCAGCCCTTTGTCCTGCCAGTCGCTGCTGACATCCGAGAGCTGCGGCAGCTGCTTAAGTTCATCCACCAGCTGCGGTACCCAGGTACTGAGGGCATCCAGGCTGGTGGCCTGCAAGGTGAACTGATACTGGGTGCGGCTCACCGTGGTGTCGATGGTCAGATCCTGCGTAGGCTGCAGATACAACGCCACACCCGGGACTTTGGCCACCGCATGCTGGAGTCGTTCGATGACCTTGTTAACCCGATCGTCGCGATCGTCCAGCGGCTTGAGGTTGATCTGCAGGCGGGCGCTGTTCAGCGACGGGTTGGTGCCATCGACGCCGACAAACGACGTCAGGCTCTCCACCGCCGGATCCTTCATGATAACGTCCGAGACCGCCTGCTGGCGCTGCGCCATGCTGGCAAAGGACACCGACTGCGGCGCCTGTAGAGTACCCTGGATAATGCCGTTATCCTGGATCGGGAAGAAGCCTTTCGGGATCATTACCCACAGCAGCACGCTCAGGGCCAGGGTGCCCAGCGCCACGCCAAGGGTGGCCCAGGGGTGGTTCAGCACTTTTGTCAGCATACGGCCGTAGGCGGCAATAATCCGCTCGAACATACGTTCCGAGGCGCGGGAAAAACGGTTCTGCTTGCGCAGGGATTCATGACTCAGCATGCGCGCGCACATCATTGGCGTCAGGGTCAAGGACACCACCGCCGAGATCAAAATGGCCACCGCCAGGGTGACGGCAAACTCACGGAACAGACGCCCGACGATATCCCCCATAAACAGCAGCGGGATCAGCACCGCAATCAGCGAGAAGGTGAGGGAGATAATGGTGAAGCCGATCTCGCCCGCGCCTTTCAACGCCGCCGCCAGCGGCTTTTCCCCTTTTTCGATATAGCGGGAGATGTTTTCGATCACCACGATGGCGTCATCCACCACAAAGCCGGTGGCGATGGTCAGGGCCATCAGCGTCAGGTTGTTGATCGAGAAGTCGAGGAACACCATCACCGCGAAGGTGCCCACCAGCGAGAGCGGCACCGCCACAGCGGGAATGATGGTCGCCGGAACGTTGCGCAGGAACAGGTAGATGATCATCACCACCAGCGCAATCGCCAGCATCAACTCAAACTGGGTATCGCTGACCGAGGCGCGAATGTTGGTGGTGCGATCCGACAGCACCTTGACGCTGACCGATTTCGGCAGGCTGTCGATAAGCGTTGGCAGCATGGCACGAATGCTGTCGGCGGTATCAATGATATTCGCCCCCGGCTGGCGCTGCACGTTCATCACGATCGCCTGCTGCTTGTTGGCCCACGCCCCGAGCCAGCTGTTTTCTGCCCCTTGCTCGACGGTGGAGACATCCCCTAAGCGGATCGCCGCTCCGTTCTGGTACGCCACAATCAGCTGACGGTATTCGTCGGCAGACTGCATCTGATCGTTAGCGGACAGCGTTACCGCCCGGTTTGGGCCATCGAGTGAGCCTTTCGCTGAGTTAACGTTGGCGTTGCTGATGGCGGTGCGGATGGTTTCGCTGGTCAGCCCGAGGGAGGCGATCGCCTGGGCATTCAGTTTGACGCGCACCGCCGGACGCTGGCCGCCGGACAGCGTAACCAGCCCGACGCCGGAAACCTGGGAAATCTTCTGCGCCACGCGGGTTTCCACCATGTCTTCGACCTGGGTCATCGGCATGGCGGAGGAGGTGACGGCAAGGGTCATGATCGGCGGATCCGCCGGGTTCACTTTGCTGTAGACCGGCGGGTTAGGCAGGTCGGAGGGCAGCAGGTTGGTGGCGGCGTTGATCGCGGCCTGCACCTCCTGCTCGGCAACATCCAGCGACAGGCTGAGCTGGAACTGCAGCGTCACCACCGACGCGCCGCCCGCGCTTTGGGAGGACATCTGCTTCAGGCCCGACATCTGGCCAAACTGGCGCTCCAGCGGAGCGGTAATGGCCGAGGTCACCACATCCGGGCTGGCGCCAGGGTAGAGCGTTACAACCTGAATGGTGGGGTAATCCACTTCCGGCAGGGCGGATACGGGCAGGAAGCGGTAGCCGATAATCCCTGCCAGCAGGATCGCCACCATCAGCAGCGTCGTGGCGACAGGGCGCAGGATAAACAGACGTGACGGCCCGCCTGTAGAACTCGGGGGCATCACCTGCATCAGGAGGTCGCTCCCTGTGATTTATGTTCACGTTTCGCCGGCTGGGTAGCGGTGTCGCTGTGGGCTTCCACCACTTCCACTTTTGCCCCTTCGGTCAGACGGTCGATGCCATCAGTTACCACGCGATCGCCTGCCGACAGTCCGGCGGCAATCACCACGCTCTGGCTGTCCTGAATGCCCGCTTTAACCCGATGTTTGCTGACGTTGTTGTCGCTGTTCAGCACCCAGACAAAGTTGCCTTCGTTGCCCATCTGCAGCGCAGCCGTCGGGATCACCACGGCATTCTCTTCGGTGGCGACCAGCATCCGGGCATTGACAAACTGGTTCGGGAACAGGGCATCGTCCTGATTGTTGAAGCGCGCTTTCAGCTTGATGGTGCCGGTGGTGGTGTCGATCTGGTTGTCGAGGCTCAGCAGGGCGCCGTCGCTCAGCTTCTGCTTGTTGGCCCGATCCCAGGCCTCCACGGTTAAGGCCTTACCGGCTTTCTGCGCCTGGATCACAGTGGCGATATCGCTCTCCGGCAGGGTGAATACCAGGTCGATAGGGTGGGTCTGGGTGAGCACCACGATCCCGGTGGTATCCCCACTGGAGATCTGATTGCCGATATCCACCTGCTTTAACCCCACGCGCCCGTCGATGGGGGCAGTGATGCGGCTCCAGTCGAGCTGCAGCTGGGCGCTGGCAACGGCGGCCTGATCCGCTTTAATGGTGCCCAGGCTTTCACTCACCAGTGCCTGTTGGGCATCCAGCTCCTGACGGGAGACGAGATTGGTTTTCACCAGTTGCTGATAGCGGGCCAAATCGCGGCGGGCATTGGCGAGGGTGGCGGTGTCTTTCGCCAGCTGTCCCTGCGCCTGGGCCAGCGCCACCTTGAACTGGCTGGGGTCGATTTCAGCCAGCAGATCGCCAGCTTTCACCTGCTGTCCTTCCTGGAAGTGCAGGGCGATCAGCTGCCCGTCGACGCGGCTGCGCACGGTAACGGTGTTGGCTGCGGTAATGGTGCCCAGCCCGGAGAGGTAGCGCGGCACGGATTTACTTTCTGCGGTCGCGGCCTGCACCGGGGCCAGCGCCCCGCCGCGCATACCATGGCGTCCACCGCCTGTCGGGCGCTGCGCCTGGCTGGACGCACCGGCAGGGGCCGAAGACTGTTGATGCCAGTACCATGCGGCGGCAAGGGCCACCACAATGATGCCAGCGGCGATTACCCAGCGGGATTTATTGCGGCCTTTCATCGTTATACGTACTCATCCTGAAACTGTGCAGAAAATAATACTAGTTTAGTGAGGCAATGAAGCAGAAAAATGGAGGAAATATGGAAGACTGTCTGGAATTGTCTGAATGGCACCGGTCTGGATGCCGGATAGCAACGGCGCGCCTGATAAAGTTGCAGGCCGGGCAAGCGAAGCGCCGCCCGGCCTGTCAAGACTAGCTGAAAACGACCTGCGCCCAGCGGGCTAAACCTGCCGTCACCGAGCCAAAGTCATCGCCGCCAGCAATAGGGATGCCCGGCAGCTGCTGCGCCAGCGCTTTTTTGATCAGCGGTGAGCGGGCGCTACCGCCGGTCAGGTAGATCACGTCCGGCTTTTCGTTGCCGTTATCCAGCGCCAGTTGCACCTGCTCAAGGATACGCTGTAAGGGCTGCGACAATGCCGCTTCCAGCCCCTGCTGGCTGATAGCGGTCGCCAGCTCCTCGCTGATAAACGGCAGCGTTACGGCGTGCTCTGCGGCCCCGGAGAGGGCAATTTTGCTCTCTTCCGCGCTACGCACCATCCGATAGCTCAGGCGCTGACGCCACACTTTATGCAGCAGCGCCACTTTCTCGCCGTCCTGGGCATCGCGCACCAGATCGTTAAGAAAACGCCCGTTGGCGACGCTGTAGAAATCGCTTTGCGCCGGTACATCGTTGATCGCCACGGCGTTCCACCACGGCAGTATTGGCAGGGCGGTGCCCTTCGCGGTTTGTCCACCCATGCCCAGCAGGGGCATCAGGCTTCTGAAGGCCAGGGCGATGTCCAGGTCGTTACCGCCGATACGGCAGCCGCTGTGCCCCAGCAGGCTGGTTTCGCGATCGCGACGCTCATGCCATTGTGGTCCCATTAACAGCAGCGAGCAGTCAGTGGTCCCCCCACCGATATCCACGACCAGCACCCGTTTTTCACTGTTCAGGGTCGCTTCAAAATCCAGCCCGGCGGCAACCGGCTCGTACTGGAACACCACGTCACGGAATCCGGCGCGCTGTGCGGCGCGCTCAAGGATCCCCTGTGCCTGCTGGTTCGCTTCATCGCCCCCCAGCCCCTGGAAGTTGATCGGACGGCCAATCACCGCCTGGGTGATCTCCTCCGTCAGCTGGGACTGCGCCTGCTGGCGAATATGCAGCATCATGGCGCAGACCAGATCTTCAAACAGCGCCACCTGCTGCGGTTTCAGACCGCTGGCACCGAGGAAAGATTTCGGTGACTTTACGAAGTAGACCTCTTCGGGATCCTCAATGTAGTGACCCAGCGACGACAGGCCAAACTGCACGCTGCCCGGGGTAACGTCGATATCTTCGTCGCGGTTAAAATTGACCGCGCGGCGCAGCAGTGCCTGGGTTTCCGCGCCGGTGGCCGGAACCTGATGATGGCGGTACAGCCACTCGCTCACCGCTTCGCGCGTCGGTGCGCAGAGCATCGACGGCAGGAGCGTGCTGTTATTTTCCATTTTCAGCAGCTGCGGCTGCCCGTTTTGCATTACTGCTACTGAGCAGTTGGCGGTGCCATAGTCAAATCCGATAAACACGTCAGCGTCCCCATGCCATTGAGAAGGGGCGAGACTTTAGCGAAATGTCAGGCTGGCGACAACTGGAATATGAAAGCAAGGCGCAACCCCTCAACTCCGTTTATGCTGTGACAGGACAAAAAAAGGAGCAACGATGTTTACTCTGACCTGGCAGCCGCCCTACGACTGGCAATGGATGTTGAAATTTCTTGGCGACCGTGCGGTGGCCGGGATTGAAATCGTGACCCCCACCGACTACACCCGCAGCTTTGCCTGCCAGGGCTATCGGGGGCTGATTCACGTCACGCCGCAGCCGCAGGCGGGCACGCTGCAGGTGGTGCTCAGCGACGGGCTGTTGCCGATTGCCGATCTCTGCCTGGCGCGCATCACCCGCCTGTTCGATCTGCACTGCGATCCACGGCAAATAGCCACAGCGCTCGGCACCCTTGGGGCCGCGCGGCCGGGCCTGCGTCTGCCGGGATCGGTTGATACCTGGGAGCAGGGCGTGCGCGCCATTCTCGGGCAACTGGTCAGCGTGGCGATGGCGGCAAAGCTGACGGGCAAGCTGGTGGCGCTCTGCGGCGAACCGCTGCCTGAAGCACCGGGCTACCGCTGTTTCCCGGAGCCTGCCGCGGTGGCGGGTGCCGATCCGCTGGCGCTGAAAGCGCTGGGCATGCCGCTGAAACGCGCGGAATCCCTGATTCATCTGGCGCAGTCGGTGGTGGCGGGGGATTTCCCGTCGGAGACACCGGTTGATATCGACAGCGCGATAAAAGCGTTGCAGACCCGGCCGGGTATTGGTCGCTGGACGGCGAACTACTTTGCCCTGCGCGGCTGGCAGGCAAAAGATGTCTTTCTGGCGGATGATTATCTGATTAAACAGCGTTTTGCCGGGATGACCCCGGCGCAAATCCGTCGCTATGCTGAACGCTGGCAGCCGTGGCGCTCGTACGCCCTGCTGCACATCTGGTACACCGACGGCTGGACGCCGTCAGTTGATGGCGAAATAACTGGTATTTAGCAGGAGTTCCAGCGGCTGCGGCTCACCGATGGTGTTGCCGAAGATATAGTCGATGCCAATGCCGGAGAGCGTATCCATCATGATCGGCTGGTTGCTCGGTCCGGCAATGGTCTTGATGCCCAGGCGGCGGGCATGACCCTGGATGATGGTCACCAGCATCTCATCCATCAGGTTGGCGTGGACGTTAACCACCAGATCGGGATCGAGGAGCAGATAATCGGCCATCTGCGCGCTCAGGTGGTTGAACACCTCCATATCGCGGCCCACATGGCTCAGGATAATGCGGCATCCGGCCTGACGCAGTTTGTCCAGGTTGTTGCGGGTGTGCTCATCCTCCAGCGCCAGCACGCTAACGTTCACCACCAGATGCAGCAGTCGCGGCTGCAGTGGACTGGCCCGCAGCATCTCCAGCAGTTCATCCACCAGCGTGGCGCTGGCAAGACCGGCGGTTGACAGCGGCAGGGCGACCCCGGTGCCTTTGCTGGTCAATGGCGTGGCGAAATTGCGGAAAAATTCCTGCAGGATGCGTCTGTCGAGGGCGTGAATCAGCTCAGGCTCTGCCAGCCCCGCCCGGAAGGCCTGCTCCTCCAGCATCTCGCCGTCGTTGGTCCACAGACGCAGGGCCAGCATCCAGAAGGTGCTGCTTTCCGGTATCCGCGGCGAGGCGACGCTACGGGCGATCATCAACAGATGATTGTCTTTGATCATGTGCCACTGCTCGTCGAGAGAGATGGTACCTGCTTCGAGCGTCCGTTCCTGTTGCGGTTCATACACCGTCACCACGCCACGACCGTTGTTTTTGGAGGAGTAGCAGGCGATATCAGCCTGGGACATGACCTCTGAGGCCTGGTTGTTGCGCTCGTCAATCTGGGTGATCCCGGCGCTGGCGCCAATCCGGTGCAGGCGACCTTCCCACATAAAGTGATAATCGTTGATTGCGTCAATGATGCGACCGGCAATGTAGCGCGCGCTTTCGGTGTTGCAGTCTGGCAGCAGCAGGCCGAACTCATCCCCGCCGAGGCGCGCCAGCATGTCGGTGGAGCGCAGCATGCTGAGCATCAGCGACGACAGTTCCCGCAGCAGCGCATCCCCCGCCGCGTGGCCTGCGGTGTCGTTGACTGCCTTAAAGCGGTCCAGATCGATAAATACCAGGGCGTGACGCTGACGGGTATCCTGCACGGTGAGCAGCATCCGCTTGAGACAGGCCTCAAAGCTGACGCGGTTCGCGAGGTGGGTTAAGGCATCGTGAGAGGCGTTGTAGCTCAGCTCGCGCAACATTTTGCGCGATTCGGTGACGTCCTGAATGACCAGCACCGAGCCAATGTTTTGCCCGTCAAGGGTGCTCAGCGGCGTAATGCTGTAGTGGATATCGTAGCTGCCACCGTTGCGGCTGTGCAGCACCACATCCTGTTCGATGTCGCTGCGGGACATATCGCCGCTGTGAATGTTTTCCATCAGCGGGCCATTATCCCCGAAGGTGATATGCAGCACCGAGAGGATCGGTTGCGACAGCGCATCCTGCTGCAGCCAGCCGCTCATCTTCTCCGCTACCGGGTTCATAAAGGTGACGTTCATGTTTACGTCGGTACAGAGCACCGCTTCACCGATGGAGTCGAGGGTAATATGCAGACGCTCTTTTTCCTGGAACAGCGCCTCATTTAGCTCCTTGACCTCGGTCATGTCCATATTAATGCCGAGCAGACGTTCCACTTCACCCTGTTTATTCAGCACCCGGTTCGCCAGGGCGCGGATATGGCGAATGCCGTCTTTCACCCGGATACGAAACTCCAGTTTGAACGGGATGCGGGCTGCCAGCGAATCGCGCACCACCTGTTCGGCCAGGACGCGATCTTCCGGCAACATGCATTCGTGCCACAGCTGCCAGGTAGGTTTAACGTGGGCAGGCACTTCATACAGCTCGAACATGCGTTTGTCCCAGCTGATGACGTTAGGTTTGACGTCCCACTCCCAGATACCGATGCCCCCTGCTTCGTTAGCCAGGGTAATACGCTCCATCAGGCGCTTATTAACCCATTCGGTATGCTTGAGATCGTTAATGTCTTCGATCTGGGCGATATAGTAGAGCGGCGTACCGTCAGCATGACGCACCAGCGACACCGCCAGCAGCGCCCACACCACCTCGCCATTACGGGTGTAGTAGCGTTTTTCCAGCGAGTAGCTGTTGATTTCGCCTTTTAACAGCTGGTCCAGCTGCGCCAGATCGCTTTCCAGATCTTCCGGCCAGGTTAATTGCTGGAAGTTAAGGGAACGCAGCTCTGCCTGGGTGTAGCCGAGGAACTGACACAGCGCCTTGTTGGCCTGCAGCCACTGTCCGTCGGTGCTGACCAGCGCCATGCCGATAACGGAATACTCCATTGCATTACGGAAACGCTCTTCGCTTTCGGTAATGTGCTTACGCTCTGCGCGAAACGCGTACATCACCATGGTCATGATGTTGGCGGGCAGCAGCATCATCAGGAATGGCAGCCAGGGGGCATTGACCATCACGCTGGCGTTCTGCGTGACCAGCGGAGTGGGGTTTTTGGCAATCATCAACGACACCATCATCACTGTGACGAGGAAGACCAGGAAGGCTTCCAGGCGCGGCAGACGCACGGCGCTCCACATCAGCAGAACGATAATGGCCGTAAACGGCCACGGCAGGAAATGCAGGGAAATCCAACTCAGCAGCAGCGTGACTGCCATGGTCAGCAGCGTTTCAAACAACAGGCGGGGATTACGGTGACGCAAGAGATAGTGCGGTTTGAACAGCAGGCCTAAAGGCACCAGCGCCAGCGAGCCGATGGACTCCGACAGCACCCAGACCAGAAAACTGCGCAGCGGCTCGTCGCTCGGCACCAGCAGATAAATCATCACGCCGCCCAGCAGGGGAGGGATCACCGCGCTGCCAATGGCCAGACGGATCCAGTCCCCCAGATCCTGCAACGGATTGTAGCTGGGCAGCAGTTTTCGCAGCAGCAAGGCCCCGACAAAGGCCTCAAGGACGTTGATGCCAGCGTACCAGAAGTTGATTGACGCCCAGGAGAAAATCAGCCAGGAGGATAAGATGTTACCGAGGGTGCAGGCGAGGGCGATCCCAGGCCACATCTTCCCGGCGTGGCGGTAAAACGCCACCATCATAATGGAGGTCGGGAACCATAAAGGTGCCAGAAATGTTCCGAAACGCGTTAATTCAAGCGAGAAAAGGGTGAAAATGAAGGTAACCAGACCAAGACTGACAAGCCGTAGTAGAGGATGTGGCGTAGTTACCAAAACGCGCTGGTATTTTTTTTTCATTACCGCTTTATCCGAAGACGCCATGCCGCCAGGAGCCAACCCCGGACGAGTTCATTTCTAATTTGAACCATGCTAGTACAAACAATTTACAATTAATATGGTATGCGCTCATAAATTGACATCACAGTGTTATTAAATACTTATCCTGCAAAAAATTCATCTTTAGCGCTGGAAAAGTAAGCAGTTAAATTTATGTCAGGGCGATCAGTATGGTCTTTGAACGCGTCTCGCATAACATTTCTATTCGACTGGTATCAGGCCCGTTAAATCCCTATAATTGCCGCGTTTGACGCTCAGGCGTCGTCCTTCCTTACATCCAGGTTACTCAGGTCGCAAAAATTTATGACTGATAAGTCTCATCAGTGCGTCATTATAGGCATCGCCGGCGCATCGGCTTCAGGTAAAAGTCTCATTGCCAGTACGCTTTACCGTGAATTACGTGAACAGGTCGGTGATGAGCACATCGGTGTCATTCCAGAAGACAGTTACTACAAAGATCAAAGCCATCTGTCGATGGAAGAACGTGTTAAGACCAATTACGACCATCCGAGCGCGATGGATCACAGCCTGTTATTCCAACACCTCCAGGCCCTGAAGAACGGCACCGCCATTGAGCTGCCGGTATATAGCTATGTTGAACACACCCGTCTGCAGGAAACCGTTCGCATTGCTCCGAAGAAGGTCATCATCCTCGAAGGGATCCTGTTGCTGACCGACGCCCGTCTGCGTGAATCGATGAACTTCTCGATTTTTGTCGATACTCCGCTGGATATCTGCCTGATGCGCCGCATCAAACGCGACGTGAACGAACGTGGCCGCTCCATGGATTCGGTGATGGCGCAGTACCAGAAAACGGTACGCCCAATGTTCCTGCAGTTCATTGAGCCTTCCAAACAGTATGCCGATATCATCGTGCCGCGCGGGGGTAAAAACCGCATTGCCATTGATATTCTGAAAGCGAAAATTAGCCAGTTTTTTGAATAACACACACGAATTGTGTACCGTTCAAAGATAATCGGGTTCACCCTCCGGCTTTATTGGCCTGAGGGTGCGATGCACGAAAGGAGAAAGTGGCATGCGTCTTTGTGACCGAGATATTGAAGCCTGGCTGGACGAAGGCCGTCTGACCATCACCCCGCGCCCGCCCGTTGAGCGGATTAACGGCGTTACTGTCGATGTGCGTCTGGGTAATAAGTTTCGTACCTTTAGCGGTCATACCGCGCCATTTATCGACCTGAGCGGGCCGAAAGATGAAGTCAGCGCGGCGCTCGATCGGGTGATGAGCGATGAGATCGTGCTGGCCGACGGCGAAGCGTTTTACCTGCACCCGGGTGAACTGGCGCTGGCGGTCACGTTTGAGTCGATTACGCTGCCTGCGGATCTGGTGGGCTGGCTCGACGGGCGCTCCTCTCTGGCGCGTCTGGGGCTGATGGTGCACGTGACCGCGCACCGTATCGATCCAGGCTGGTCCGGGCGAATCGTTCTGGAGTTTTTCAACGCGGGTAAACTGCCGCTGGCGCTGCGCCCGGGTATGATGATCGGCGCGTTGAGTTTTGAGCCGTTAACCGGCCCGGCGGCACGTCCGTATAACGCCCGTCAGGACGCAAAATATCGCGACCAGCAGGGTGCGGTCGCGAGCCGTATTGATAAAGATTGAGCTTAAATCCGGTCCATTGAGGAAGCCATGAGAAGAGTTCTTACAACGCTGATGATTTTGCTGGTGGTGCTGGTTGCGGGCCTGTCAGCGTTGGTTCTGCTGGTCAATCCCAATGACTTTCGCACCTACATGGTGCGTCAGGTCGAGGCCCGTAGCGGTTACACGCTGAAGCTGGAGGGGCCACTGCGCTGGCACGTCTGGCCGCAGCTCAGCATCCTGTCCGGGCGCATGTCGCTTACCGCACCGGGGGCTTCTGTGCCGCTGGTTGCCGCCGACAATATGCGCCTTGACGTGGCGCTGATGCCGCTGTTTTCACATCAGCTGCAGGTTAATCAGGTGATGCTCAAAGGGGCAGTCATCCAGCTGACCCCGCAGTCAGAAGCGGTGCGTAACGCCGATGCGCCGGTCGCCCCGCGTGAAAACACCCTCCCGGACAAAGCGGAAGATACCGGCTGGTCATTCGATATTGGTCGCCTGAAGGTGGCTGACAGCCTGCTGGTGTTCCAGCACGAGGGTGATGAGCAGGTCACGGTACGCAATATCAACCTGCAGATGGAGCAGGATGAACATCATAAAGGTAAGATCGACTTTAGCGGCCGCGTTAACCGCAATCAGCGCGATCTGACCCTCTCCCTCGCCGCACAGGTGAATGCCTCTGACTATCCGCACCTGTTGAGCGCCGACATCCAGCAGCTAAGCTGGCAACTGACCGGCGTCGATCTGCCTTCTCAGGGCATTAGCGGGCAGGGCACCCTGCAGGCGCAGTGGCGTGAAGAGCAGAAACAGCTCGAACTCAACCAACTTAATTTACAGGCCAATGACAGCACGCTGACCGGCCAGGCGAGCGTGATCCTTGGCAACGAACCGCAGTGGAACATGAACCTGCAGTTCGACAAGCTTAATCTGGAAAACCTGCTTCCTGCACAGGCCGCACCAGCCGCCAGGGGCGAGGTGGTGCAGCAGCAGGGTCAAGCGCAGGCTAAACCCCAGCGGCCAGTGATCGCCTCCAGTCTGGAGCAGCCCGATTACAACGGCCTGCGCGGCTTTAGCGCCGATATTCTGCTGAAAGCCAACAGCGTACACTGGCGGGGTATGGACTTCACCCAGGTCACCAGCCAGATGACCAACAAAAATGGCCTTCTGACCATCGCTGAGCTGAGCGGTAAGATGGGGGAGGGGCATCTCTCATTACCCGGCACGCTCGATGTGCGTAAAGCTGTCGCCCGGTCTTCTTTCCAGCCGCGTCTGGACAACATTGAGATCGGCACCATTCTGAAGGCCTTTAACTACCCGATTTCGCTGACCGGCAGCCTGACCATGGCAGGTGATTTCTCGGGCAGCAAGATTGATGCCGACGCCTTCCGTCAGTACTGGCGGGGACAGGCCCATCTGGAAATGCGTAACACCCGCATGGAAGGGCTTAACTTCCAGCAACTGGTACAGCAGGCGGTAGAGCGCAGCAGCAACGTGAAGGTGAAAGAGAACGTTGATAACGCGACCCGTCTGGACAGCTTTGTCACCGACCTGAGCCTCGACGAGGGCCAGGTGACGCTGGATGATATGCAGGGCGCATCACCGATGCTGATGCTTGAAGGGAATGGCACGTTGGATCTGATCAAAGAAACGGCTGATACCCGCTTCAAAATCCGCGTGCTGGAGGGCTGGCTCGGTGAAAGCCGACTGATCGATTTCCTGAAAACAACGCCGATCCCGCTTAACGTTTATGGTAACTGGCAGGCGCTGAACTACAGCCTGCAGGTGGATCAGCTGCTGCGTAAACATCTTCAGGATGAAGCGAAACGTCGTCTGAGCGGTTGGGCGGATAAGAATAAAGATTCGCAGAACGGTAAAGATGTGAAGAAGTTACTGGAAAAGCTTCAGTAGTATTTCCCCTCACCCCGCCCTCTCCCCATAGGGGAGAGGGAGAAAAGCCGATCGCATTCAGTCTATAAGACCGCATCAGACTGTTCCTTTCCCCCCAGGGGAAAGGGAGAAAAGCCGATCGCGTTCAGTCTATAAGACCGCCCCAGGCTGTTCCCTCTCCCCCATGAGGAGAGAGCGCTCAGTCTATAAGCCCCCCCAGACCGTTCCTTCTTCCCCAAGGAAGAGGAAGAAATGAAAATAGAGTTCAGTCTATAAGACCGTCCCGGACTGTTCCTTCCCCCCAGTGGAGAGAAAGAAATGAAGATAGAGTTCGGTTTATAAGACCGCACCAGACTGTCCCCTCTCCCCTTGGGGGAGAGGGTTAGGGTGAGGGGCGAAGTTCCATCACACCTCGTAATCCACATCATCCTGCGACATCAGTGGAATCAACTGCACCTTCTGCACCCGGTGGTTTTCTACCTCCAGGGTTTTCAGCGCATAATCCCCGACCTGTACCTCTTCGCCCGGCTGCGGGATCCGTTGCAGGTACTCCATCAACAGCCCGGCAATGGTGTGATATTCGCGCTTATCGTCCAGCGGTAGCGGAACATATTGCACTAGATCTTCCAGCGGCATATGACCGTTGGCGGTCCAGCTGCCGTCGGCATTCTTCTGAATGTCGTGTCGGGCGTCGATCTCTTCCACCTCGTTCGGCAGATTACCGGCGATGGTCTCCATCACGTCACTGAGCGTCACGATCCCCTCCACAGAACCAAACTCATCTACCACAAAGGCAAAATGGGTCCGCGCATTGCGGAACTGTTCCAGCGCCTGCAACAGCGGTAGCACTTCCGGGAACACCAGCGGCTGGCGGATCAGCACCCGCAGGTTGAGCGGCTCGCCGCGTAGCTGTTGATTGAGCAGGTCGATAACGTGCACCACGCCCAGCAACTCCTCCTCCTGCTCGCCGCCGGTGACCACGATGCGGGTGTGCTGGTTTTTATCCAGCAGCGCACGGATGGTGCTCTCCGGTGTGTTCAGGTCGATATGTTCAATATCGTGGCGCGAGGTCATGATGCTGCTGACGGAACGCTGGTTAAGATGCAGCACACGCTCAATCATCCGTCGCTCCTGCGGGGCAAAGATCGGACTGTCGTCATGGTCAGCAAGCAGCGAGGCGGCCTGCGCATCCAGTTCGGCATCCTCTTTTTTACCGCTCAACAGGCGAATAACCGTGTCGGCGGTGCGCTGGCGCAGCGTTTGGTTGGCGGAGAGGAAACGGCGGCGGTTAAAAATCGCCAGCTGGTTCAGGGCCTCAATAATGACCGAGAAGCCAATCGCGGCGTAGAGATACCCTTTTGGAATATGGAAGCCAAACCCGTCTGCCACCAGGCTGAAGCCGATCATCAGCAGGAAGCTCAGGCATAAAATGACAATCGTCGGGTGGTCATTAACAAAGCGCGTGAGTGCCTTACTGGCCATGACCATCAGCGCAATGGCGATAATCACCGCGGCCATCATCACACCCAAGTGATCGACCATCCCCACGGCGGTAATGACCGAATCCAGTGAGAAGACGGCGTCCAGCACCACGATTTGTGCCACCACGGCCCAGAATTTGGCGCCGCGCCTCTGGGTGGGGTTCTCGCTATCCTTGCCTTCCAGCCTTTCGTTGAGTTCCACGGTGGCTTTGAAAATCAGGAAGAAGCCACCAAACAGCATGATCAGGTCGCGGGCGCTGAAGCCAAAACCGTGGACGGTAAACAGCGGGCGGGTGAGCGTCACCAGCCAGGAGATAGAGGCCAACAGCAGCAGGCGCATCACCATCGCCATTAACAGGCCGGTAATGCGGGCGCGGTCGCGCTGAGCTGGGGGCAATTTTTCGGCGAGAATAGCAATAAAGACCAGGTTGTCGATACCGAGCACAAGTTCCAGCACCACAAGGGTGACCAGCCCGGCCCATATTGATGGATCTGCTATCCATTCCATAGTGTGCGTAATACCTTTCGTTATATGACAATTGTCACATTTCGATCATGGATACTTCGCCTGAAAAATGCAATGCCAGCCGGGCATTTATCTGCACAGATTTTCCTGAATCCGCCGGAAATAAACCTTGTACATAGTGGGTTAATATTGCGATTAGTCTGGATTAACGAAAAATAAGAAATATCGCAGGCTAATGATTGTTGTTTAATAAAGTCAATATAAAGCTATTCCTAAAAACGCAGAAATGTCGGCGTTAATACTAATCTTAAAAGCCACGCCTTCGTTGATGTTTCCTTGCCTGCTATTCCGTTAGCTGCAACAATTCTTTCAGCATTAAATGGCGCTGTCTTTTTGATGCTATTTCTGTGTCGGTTTAATGACGTGAAAAACTTATATCGGGTTCGGAATTATCCTGCCTTTTATATTTTCCGTTATGCAACATCAAAGAGGGTGTTTACTCATAACTTACTGTTTAAACAGTAGATTGGTAACTGAAAGCCAAGGGCGGTAGCGTGCCTGAAAGCGTGTTAATCAGCCTCGATTATTCTGTCAATAGTCTGAATGCAAATAAGCCTCTTTTAGGACTGATGCCAGTTATATTTCACTTTTAATGACTGCATGCTAAAAGTAATACGCCTCCGCGCTTATTTAAATGCACAGGATAATTACTCTTCCATAGTGATAAATAATCAATGATGAAATCCAAAATGAAATTGATGCCATTATTGGTGTCTGTGACCTTGATGAGTGGTTGTACGGTCTTTCCCGGCAGCAATATGTCATCATCGGGCAAGGATGTGATTAAACAGCAGGATGCTGATTTTGATATCAACCGCATGGTGAATGTTTATCCAATGACCCCGCAGCTGGTTGAACAATTACGCCCTCGCCCGGTTGTGGCGCGACCTAACGACAGCCTCGACCAGGAGATTGCCAACTACCAGTACCGCGTGGGGCCTGGGGATGTCATCAACGTCACCGTCTGGGATCACCCGGAACTGACCACCCCGGCGGGGCAGTATCGTAGCTCCAGCGATACCGGCAACTGGGTTCAGGCAGATGGCACCATGTTTTATCCCTATGTCGGCAAAATCCGTGTTGTCGGTAAAACCCTTTCCCAGATCCGTAGTGATATTACCGGCCGTTTAGCGCAGTACATCGCTGACCCGCAGGTGGACGTTAATATCGCCGCATTCCGTTCGCAGAAAGTCTATGTCTCCGGCCAGGTCAATAAATCCGGCCAGCAGCCGATCACCAACGTGCCGCTGACGGTGCTTGACGCCATCAACGCCGCGGGCGGGCTGACCGATGGCGCCGACTGGCGCAATGCGGTGCTGACCCATAAAGGCAAAGAGGAGCGTATCTCCCTGCAGGCGCTGATGCAGAACGGCGATCTGAGCCAGAACCGTCTGCTCTATCCGAGTGACATCCTGTATGTTCCGCGCAATGACGACCTGAAAGTGTTCGTGATGGGTGAAGTGAAGAAACAGAGCACCCTCAAGATGGACTTCAGCGGTATGACCCTGACCGAAGCGCTGGGCAACGCAGAAGGGCTGGATATGAGCACCTCCGACGCCAGCGGTATCTTCGTGATCCGTCCGATTACAGGAAACAGTGCGAAGGGCAAGATTGCCAACGTCTACCAGCTGGATATGTCTGATGCCACTTCGCTGGTGATGGCAACCGGCTTCCGCCTCCAGCCGTATGACGTGGTGTACGTCACCACCGCGCCGATAACGCGCTGGAACCGTGTGATGAACCAGCTGATGCCGACCATCAACAATATCCATACCATGACCGACACGGTACATCAGTACCACAACTGGTGATAACGATGTTTAACAAAATTCTGGTGGTTTGTGTGGGGAACATCTGCCGTTCCCCTACCGCTGAGCGGCTTTTGAAGCAGTACCAGCCACAGCTGACCGTCGCGTCAGCCGGGCTGGGCGCGCTGGTGGGTAAAGGGGCCGATGCACGGGCAAGTCAGGTTGCGGCAGAGCATCAGCTTTCGCTCGACGGGCATTGCGCCCGTCAGGTGTCAGCCAGCCTGTGCCGCGACTATGACCTGATCCTGGCCATGGAAAAACGCCACATCCACGCCCTGTGCGATATCGCACCGGAGATGCGTGGCAAGGTGATGTTGTTTGGACACTGGGATAACGAGCGTGAGATCCCCGATCCGTATCGCAAAAGTCATGAAGCGTTTGAGGCGGTTTACACCTTACTCGACCAGTCTGCCCGCCAGTGGGCACAGGCACTGAACGTTCAGCAGGGATAATAATGACAGCAAACGTAAAACCTTCTTCCACCCCGAGTGCGGGCAGTGATGAAATTGATATTGGTCGCCTGATCGGCACCGTGGTAGAGGCGCGCTGGTGGGTGCTGGGTATCACCGCAGTGTTTGCCGTGGCGGCAGTGATTTACACCCTCTTCGCCACCCCAATCTACAGCGCCGACGCGCTGGTGCAAATTGAGCAGAATAGCGGCAGTTCTCTGGTGCAGGACATCGGTTCGGCGCTGGCGAACAAGCCGCCCGCCTCGCAGGCGGAAATCGAGTTGATCCAGTCCCGCCTGGTGCTGGGTAAAACCGTGGACGATCTCGATCTCGACATCGGCGTCAGCAAAAACACCTTCCCGGTGTTTGGCGCGGGCTGGGATCGGTTGATGGGCCGGCAAAACGACACCGTAAAAGTGACCACCTTTACGCTGCCCGCCGGGGGGGCCAGCCAGGTCTTTACCCTCGAGGTGCTGGATAAAAACCAGTATCAGCTCACCAGCGACGCCGGGTTTAGCGCTCGCGGCAAGGTAGGGGAGATGCTGGAGAAAGACGGCGTGAGCATGATGGTCAGCGACATTCGTGCCCAGCCCGGCAGCGAGTTCACCGTCAGCAAATTCTCGATGCTGGGGATGATTAACAACCTGCAGGGCAACCTGACGGTTACCGAAACCGGAAAAGATACCGGGGTGCTGAGTCTGACCTTTACCGGGGAAGATAAGGACAAGATCCGCGACATTCTCAACAGCATCACCCGCAACTACCAGGCGCAGAACGTGAAGCGCAAGTCGGAAGAGGCGTCCAAAAGTCTCGAGTTCCTGGCGAAACAGCTCCCGGAAGTGCGCGGTCATCTGGACGAAGCCGAGAACAAGCTCAACGCCTTCCGTCAGGATAAAGATTCTGTCGATCTGCCGCTTGAGGCGAAGTCGGTGCTGGATTCGATGGTCAATATCGATGCCCAGCTTAACGAGCTGACCTTTAAAGAGGCGGAAATTTCCAAGCTCTACACCAAACGCCACCCTGCCTACCGCACGCTGCTGGAAAAACGCCAGACGCTGGAAGAGGAAAAAGCCAAGCTCAATGGCCGCGTCACCGCGATGCCAAAAACCCAGCAGGAGATCTTGCGTCTGACCCGCGACGTGGAGTCTGGTCAGCAGGTCTATATGCAGCTGTTGAACAAACAGCAGGAGCTGAAGATCACCGAAGCGAGCACCGTTGGCGACGTGCGGATTGTCGATCCGGCCATCACCCAGCCTGGCGTGCTGAAGCCGAAGAAGGCGCTGATTATTCTCGGCAGCATTATTCTTGGCCTGATGCTCTCTATCGTCGGTGTGCTGCTGCGCTCCCTGTTTAACCGGGGGATCGAAAGCCCGCAGGTGCTGGAAGAGCACGGCATCAACGTCTACGCCAGCATCCCGCTGTCGGAATGGCAGAAGTCGCGTGACAGCGTCAAAACCACCAACGGGGTTAAACGCTACAAACAGAGCCAGCTGCTGGCCGTGGGCAACCCAACGGATCTGGCCATTGAAGCCATTCGCAGCCTGCGCACCAGCCTGCACTTCGCCATGATGCAGGCCAGCAACAACGTTCTGATGCTCACCGGGGTCAGCCCGTCCATCGGTAAAACCTTCGTCTGTGCCAACCTGGCGGCGGTGGTCAGCCAGACCAACAAGCGCGTGCTGCTGATCGACTGCGACATGCGTAAGGGCTACACCCACGAGCTGCTGGGCACCAATAACGTGAACGGTCTGTCGGACATCCTGCTGGGCAAGGGCGATATCAGCCAGTCCGCGAAACCGACCTCTGTCCCTAACTTTGACCTCGTCTCGCGTGGTCAGGTGCCACCGAACCCGTCAGAACTGCTGATGAGCGAGCGATTCACCCAACTGGTGAAATGGGCCAGCGAGAATTATGACCTGGTGCTGATCGATACCCCGCCAATCCTGGCCGTCACCGATGCGGCGATTGTCGGTCGCCACGCGGGCACCACCCTGATGGTGGCGCGTTATGCGGTGAACACCCTGAAAGAGGTGGAAACCAGCCTCAGCCGCTTCGAGCAGAACGGCATTCCGGTGAAAGGGGTGATCCTCAACTCCATCTTCCGTCGCGCTACCGGGTATCAGGATTACGGGTATTACGAGTACGAATACAAGTCGGACAGTAAGTAATGAGCCATTCGGGGAATACCATGACAACACGCCCTTTGATTTCTATTTATATGCCGACATGGAACCGTCAGCAGTTGGCGATCCGTGCGATAAAGTCGGTATTGCGCCAGGACTATGACCACTGGGAGCTGATCATCGTTGATGACTGCTCCTCCTCCTGGGAACAACTGCAGCAGTTTGTCACCGACCTCAACGATCCGCGGGTGGTCTACACCCACAATGCCATTAACTCAGGCGCCTGTGCGGTACGTAACCAGGCGATCATGCAGGCCAACGGCCAGTACCTGACCGGCATTGACGACGATGATGAGTGGACGCCGAACCGGCTCTCTACTTTCCTGGCGCACCAGCATCATCTGGTCACCCATGCGTTTCTGTATGCCAATGACTACGTTTGCGAGGGGGAAGTCTATTCCCAGCCCGCCAGTCTGCCGCTCTATCCGAAATCGCCTTACTCGCGTCACCTGTTCTACAAACGCAATATCATTGGTAATCAGGTCTTTACCTGGGCATGGCGCTTCAAGGAGTGCCTGTTCGATACCGAACTGAAGGCCGCCCAGGACTACGACATCTTCCTGCGAATGGTGGTGGAGTATGGCGAGCCGTGGAAGGTGGACGAGGCGACGCAGATCCTGCACATCAATCACGGCGAGATGCAGATCACCTCGTCGCCGAAAAAGTTCTCCGGTTACTTCCACTTCTACCGCAAGCACCGGGACAAGTTCGATCGCGCCAGCCGCAAATATCAGCTGTTTACCCTGTATCAGATCCGCAATAAGCGCATGAACTGGCGCACGCTGCTGACGCTGATCTCGGTGCGTAACGGCAAGCGTCTGGCTGATGGGCTGCGGGGGAAATAATGGTGCTGGAAGATTGTCGCGCAAACAGCTGGAGCCTGCGCCCTTGCTGCATGGTGCTGGCCTATCGGGTGGCCCATTTTTGCTCCGTCTGGCGTAAAAAGAACGTCCTCAACAACCTGTGGGCCGCGCCGGTGCTGGTGCTCTACCGCATCATCACCGAGTGCTTCTTCGGCTACGAAATCCAGGCCGCGGCCACCATCGGGCGTCGCTTTACCATTCACCATGGTTATGCCGTGGTGATCAATAAGTTCGTGGTGGCCGGGGATGATTTTACCATTCGTCACGGCGTGACCCTCGGCAACCGCGGCCCGGACAGCCTGGCCTGCCCGGTGATTGGCAATAACGTTGAGCTGGGTGCCAACGTGGTGATGATTGGTGATATCACCGTGGGTAATAACGTCACCATCGGGGCCGGGAGCGTGGTGCTCGACAGCATCCCCGACAACGCGCTGGTGGTGGGTGAGAAGGCCCGGGTGAAGGTGATCAAATGAATATTCTGCAATTTAACGTACGCCTCGCCGAGGGCGGGGCGGCAGGGGTGGCGCTGGATCTGCACCAGCGCGCGCTGGAAAAAGGCCTTCAGTCGCGCTTTATCTACGGTTACGGCAAGGGTGGCAAGAAAAGCGTCAGCCACGATCGCTACCCGCAGGTGGTGAAGCACACCCCGCGGCTGACCTCAGTGGCGAACATCGCGCTGTTCCGCCTGTTTAACCGCGATCTGTTCGGCAACCTTAATAGCCTGTATCGCACCGTGACCCGCACGTCTGGCCCGGTGGTGTTGCATTTCCACGTCCTGCACAGCTACTGGTTGAAGCTGGAAGAGGTGGTGGCCTTCTGTGAAAAGGTGAAGGCGCATAAACCGGATACCACGTTCGTCTGGACGCTGCACGATCACTGGAGCGTGACCGGCCGCTGCGCCTTTACTGACGGCTGCGAAGGCTGGAAAAACCACTGCCAGAAGTGCCCGACCCTCGGCAACTATCCCCCGGTGAAGGTGGATCGCGCCCACCAGCTGGTGGACGGAAAACGCCAGCTGTTCCGCGACATGCTGGCGCTCGGCTGCCAATTTATCTCTCCCAGCCAGCATGTGGCTGAGGCCTTTAACAGCCTGTATGGGGCAGGGCGCTGCCGGATTATCAACAACGGTATTGATGTGGCGACGGAAGCCATTCTGGCGGAACTGACGCCGGTCGCGGTGACGCCAGGCAAACCGAAAATCGCAGTGGTGGCGCACGACCTGCGCTACGACGGCAAAACCAACCAGCAGCTGGTGCGTCAGATCATGGCGCTCGGCGATAAAGTGGAACTGCACACCTTCGGTAAGTTCTCGCCGTTCGACGGTGCGAACGTGATTAACCACGGTTTCGAAACCGACAAGCGCAAGCTGATGAGCGCCCTGAACGGTATGGATGCGCTGGTGTTCAGCTCCCGCGTGGATAACTATCCGCTGATTTTGTGCGAAGCGCTCTCCATCGGGGTGCCAGTGATTGCGACCCATAGCGATGCTGCCCGGGAAGTGCTGGAGAAATCCGGCGGCAGGACGTTCAGTGAAAACGAGGTGCTGCCGCTGGTGCAGCTGTCGAAGGCGGAGATCGCTCAGGCTGTTTTTGGCACCGACCTGGAATCGTTCCGCACCCGCAGCCGCCAGGCCTACAGTGGACAACAGATGCTGGAGGAGTATGTCTCGTTCTATCAGAATCTGTAGCTATCTGCTGCTGCCGCTGATCTACCTGCTGGTCAACGTCAAAATTGCCCAGCTGGGTGAAAGCTTCCCCATCACCATCGTGACCTTTTTACCGGTGCTGCTGTTGCTCTTCGTCGAGAAGATTAGCGTTAAGAAGCTGTTGATTGCGCTGGGGCTGGGGGCCGGGCTGACCCTCTTTAACTACATCTTTGGTCAATCGCTGGACGCCAGCAAATATGTCACCTCCACCATGCTGTTTGTCTATATCGTGATCATTATCGGTATGGTGTGGAGTATTCGCTTTAAAACCATCTCGCCGCACAATTATCGGAAGATCCTCAGGTTCTTTTATCTTGTCATTGGCATCATTGTGATTTTAGCCGCAATGGAGATGGCGCAAATTATTTTGACGGGCGGCAGTAGCCTGATGGAAATAATTTCGAAATATCTTATTTACAGTAATAGCTATGTACTGAATTTCATTAAATTTGGCGGCAAGCGTACTACCGCGCTCTATTTCGAACCGGCATTCTTTGCTCTGGCGTTAATCTCAATTTGGCTCAGCATCAAACAGTTTGGTATCAAAACGCCCAAGAGCGATGCTATGATTCTTGCAGGAATTGTTCTGTCAGGCTCGTTCTCCGGGGTAATGACCTTTATCCTGTTTTACCTTCTGGAGTGGGCATTTCAGTATCTGAATAAAGAGGCAATCAAGAAAAAGTTACCCTTGGCGATCATTTCGCTGTCGGTGTTTTTGGTCGGGGTGGTATTCGCCTTCCCGTATATTTCCGAACGTCTGGGTGATTTGGGTACCGAAGGGTCGTCATCCTATTACCGTATTATCGGTCCGCTGGTGATGGTGGGGTACTCTTTAACCCATATTGATGGCGTAGTCAGATTTGGCTCACTTTATGAATATGTCGCATCATTCGGAATCTTTAACGGTGCGGACGTCGGAAAAACCATAGACAATGGCTTGTATCTGCTGATTATTTATTTCTCATGGTTCGCAGTGTTATTAACGGCGTGGTATCTGTTCAAAGTTTTCAAAATGACGATCAACGCCTTTGGTGATAATCAGAATTTTCGCGTACAGCTTTATCTTTTTACGCCGGTGTCGCTGTTTTTTACCGGGTCAATATTTAGCCCGGAATACGCATTCTTAATTGTTTGCCCGTTTATTTTGCGCAAGGCGCTTAATATTACGCGTTCATAACGAGGTGGTTTATGTTACTCAGCGTTATTACTGTTGCCTTCCGTAACCTTGACGGCGTGGTAAAAACCTGGCGTTCGCTGCGCAACCTGGCGCGCGATCCCAGCCTCAGCTTTGAATGGATTGTGGTAGATGGCGGCTCGAACGATGGCACGGCAGAATTTCTTGAAAAACTGAACGGTGAGTTCAACTTACGTTACGTTAGCGAGAAGGATCGCGGTATCTACGATGCCATGAATAAAGGCATCGACATGGCCCAGGGGCGTTACGCTATCTTTCTCAACTCCGGTGATATTTTTCATGAAGACGTGGCGCAGTTTGTGCGCCAGCTCGCCAGAGTGCAGGGTAATGCCATGATCCTTGGCGACGCGTTACTCGATTTTGGTGACGGAAATAAAGTGCGCCGGGCGGCAAAACCGGGCTGGTATATTTATCACAGCTTGCCGGCCAGCCACCAGGCGATTTTCTTCCCCGTAAGTGGATTAAAAACGTACCCGTACGAACTGCAATATCGCGTCTCGTCCGATTACGCCCTGACCGCCAGAATGTATAAAGCCGGTTATCCTTTTAAACGTCTGCCCGGGCTGGTCTCTGAATTCTCGATGGGCGGCGTGTCAACCTCGAATAATCTTGAATTATGCCAGGATGCCAAAAAAGTGCAGCGCGAGATATTGCGCATGCCGGGCGTATTCGCGGAATTGTCTTATTTATTACGTCTGAAAACGACGGGTAAAACGAAAGCCTTATATAACAAAGCCTGAATATAAGGAAACACAATGCAGGAATTAAGCGGCTTCTCTGTGCCTAAAGGATTTCGAGGCGCAGGCGGTATTAAAGTGCAGTTATGGTGGGCGGTGCAGGCAACCTTATTTGCCTGGTCACCACAAATTATGTACCGCTGGCGTGCCTTTTTATTACGGCTGTTCGGCGCAAAAATCGGAAAAAACGCAGTCATTCGTCCGTCAGTAAAAATTACCTACCCATGGAAATTAACCTTAGGGGATAACGCATGGGTGGGAGACGATGCGGTGTTATATACGCTGGGTGATATTACGATTGGCGCCAATTCTGTGGTGTCACAAAAGTGTTATTTGTGTACCGGCAGTCACGATTATATGAGTCAACATTTTGATATTAATGCGCAGCCCATCACCCTGGGTGAGAAATGCTGGCTGGCGACCGACGTTTTTGTCGCGCCTGGCGTTTCCATTGGCGATGGCACCGTTGTTGGTGCGCGCAGCAGTGTTTTTAAATCGCTTCCGGCAAATAAGCTTTGCCGTGGCAATCCCGCAGTGGTGATACGCGAACGCGTTGAAACTGAATAACTTCTGATAAGTCTGGAGAAAATAAACATGTCTAAAGTCGCTCTCATCACCGGCGTTACCGGACAGGATGGTTCTTATCTGGCAGAACTTCTGCTGGAAAAAGGCTACGAAGTGCACGGAATCAAACGTCGTGCCTCCTCGTTTAACACCGAGCGCGTGGATCATATCTATCAGGATCCTCATGCCGCTAACCCGAAATTCCACCTGCACTACGGTGACCTGACCGATAGCTCCAACCTGACCCGTATCCTGCAGGAAGTGCAGCCGGATGAGGTCTATAACCTGGGCGCGATGAGCCACGTAGCGGTCTCCTTCGAATCCCCGGAATACACTGCCGACGTGGATGCAATGGGTACCCTGCGTCTGCTGGAAGCTATCCGCTTCCTAGGTCTGGAGAAGAAGACCCGTTTCTACCAGGCATCCACCTCTGAGCTGTATGGCCTGGTGCAGGAAATCCCGCAGAAAGAGACCACGCCGTTCTATCCGCGTTCGCCGTATGCGGTCGCTAAAATGTACGCCTACTGGATCACCGTGAACTACCGCGAGTCCTACGGCATCTACGCGTGCAACGGTATTCTGTTCAACCACGAATCCCCACGCCGCGGCGAAACCTTCGTTACCCGTAAGATCACCCGCGCTATCGCCAACATCGCTCAGGGTCTGGAATCCTGCCTGCACCTCGGCAACATGGACTCCCTGCGTGACTGGGGCCATGCCAAAGACTACGTGAAAATGCAGTGGATGATGCTGCAGCAGGAAAAACCAGAAGACTTCGTTATCGCCACCGGCGTGCAGTACTCCGTGCGTCAGTTCGTTGAGATGGCGGCCGCCCAGCTGGGTATCAAGCTGCGCTTTGAAGGCACCGGCGTAGATGAGAAAGGCATCGTTGTTTCTGTCACCGGCCATGACGCACCGGGCGTGAAACCAGGTGATGTGATTGTCCAGGTTGACCCGCGTTACTTCCGTCCTGCTGAAGTGGAAACCCTGCTGGGCGACCCAAGCAAAGCGCACGAAAAACTGGGCTGGAAGCCGGAAATCACCCTGCAGGAGATGGTGTCCGAGATGGTTGCCCACGATCTTGAAGCGGCGAAGAAACACTCCCTGCTCAAGTCCCATGGCTACGAGGTTGCCATCGCGCTGGAGTCCTGAGTATGAGCAAACAACGAATCTTTGTTGCCGGTCATCGCGGAATGGTGGGTTCCGCGATTGTTCGCCAGCTGGAACAGCGGGGCGACGTCGAGCTGGTGCTGCGCACCCGTGATGAACTGAATCTGCTGGATCCCGTTGCGGTGCAGGCATTTTTTGCCGACCAGCGCATCGACCAGGTTTATCTGGCGGCGGCAAAAGTGGGCGGCATCGTCGCCAACAACACCTATCCGGCGGATTTCATCTACGAAAACATGATGATCGAGAGCAACATCATTCACGCTGCGCATCTGCATAACGTGAATAAGCTGCTGTTCCTCGGATCCTCCTGTATCTACCCGAAGATGGCGAAACAGCCGATTGCCGAGAGCGAACTGCTGCAGGGTACGCTGGAAGCGACCAACGAGCCGTACGCCATCGCCAAGATTGCCGGGATCAAGCTGTGCGAGTCCTATAACCGCCAGCATGGCCGCGACTATCGCTCGGTGATGCCGACCAACCTGTACGGGCCGAACGATAACTTCCACCCGAGCAACTCCCATGTGATCCCGGCGCTGCTGCGTCGTTTTCACGAGGCAACCGCGAACAACGCACCGGAAGTGGTGGTGTGGGGCAGCGGCACGCCAATGCGTGAATTCCTGCACGTGGATGATATGGCTGCTGCCAGCATTCACGTCATGGAGCTGGCCCGCGAGGTGTGGCAGGAGAACACCGAGCCGATGCTGTCGCACATCAACGTCGGTACCGGGGTGGATTGCACCATCCGCGAGCTGGCAGAGACCATTGCTCAGGTGGTGGGATACAAGGGCCGCGTCGCCTTCGATGCCAGCAAACCTGACGGCACACCGCGCAAGCTGTTGGATGTGACCCGTCTGCATCTGCTGGGCTGGTTCCACGAGGTGAACCTGGCGCAGGGGCTGGCCAGTACCTACCAGTGGTTCCTGGAAAACCAGCAGCGCTTCCGGGGGTAGATATGTTTTTAAGTCAGGAAGATTTTGCCACTGTGGTGCGTTCCACTCCGCTTATCTCCATCGATCTGATTGTGGAGAACGAGCGGGGCGAGTTTCTGCTCGGGCAACGCACCAACCGTCCGGCGCAGGGCTACTGGTTCGTGCCGGGTGGGCGAGTGCAGAAAGACGAGACGCTGGAAAATGCCTTTGCACGTCTGACGCAAGCGGAGCTGGGGCTGCGCCTGCCAATGACGGCGGGGCAGTTCTACGGCGTCTGGCAGCACTTCTATGACGACAACTTTTCCGGCACCGATTTTACCACCCACTACGTGGTGCTCGGATATCGCCTGCAAGTGAATGAGGCAGACCTGCGTCTGCCTGATTCTCAGCATGACGACTATCGCTGGCTCAAGCCGGATGCCCTGCTGGCAAGCGATAACGTGCATGACAACAGCCGGGCCTACTTCCTGGCGGATCGTCAGGCCGGGGTGCCGGGATGTTACACGAAATCATTCAGCCTGAATCAAGGCGGCAAGTCTGGGAATCCCCAGGAGCTTGCTGAAGCAAGTGACTGGGGTGAGCAGACGCAGCCAACGCAGAGTCAGGTTGAAGGATGAAGTGTATGAAAATCCTTGTGTACGGAATTAACTACTCGCCAGAGCTCACCGGTATCGGCAAATACACCGGCGAGATGGTGGAGTGGATGGCCCGCCAGGGGCATGAGGTGCGGGTCATTACGGCCCCGCCTTACTACCCGGAATGGCAGGTAGGTAAGCACTACTCCAGCTGGCGCTACCGCCGCGAAGAGGGAGCGGCCACCGTCTGGCGCTGCCCGCTGTATGTGCCGAAGCAGCCATCGACCTTAAAGCGTTTGATTCACCTGGGCAGCTTTGCCCTGAGCAGTTTCTTCCCGCTGATGGCGCAACGTCGCTGGAAGCCGGATCGCATTATTGGCGTGGTGCCCACCCTGTTTTGCACTCCAGGCATGCGCCTGCTGGGCAAACTCTCTGGCGCCCGCACGCTGTTACACATTCAGGATTATGAAGTGGACGCCATGCTCGGCCTGGGTATGGCGGGCAAAGGCAAGGGCGGCAAAGTCGCCAGACTGGCCAGCGCGTTTGAGCGCAGCGGCCTGCACAACGTCGATTACGTCTCGACTATCTCGCGCTCGATGATGAACAAAGCGCAGGAGAAGGGCGTGGCTGCGGAAAAGGTGATCTTCTTCCCCAACTGGTCGGAAGTGGCGCGTTTTCGCGACGTAACACCTGCCGACGTGGCGGCGCTGCGTGCGCAGTTGGGTCTGGCCGAGGCACACAAAATCGTTCTCTATTCCGGCAACATCGGTGAGAAGCAGGGGCTGGAAAACGTGATCGATGCCGCTGCTGCGCTCAGCGATAAGCCCTGGCAGTTTGTGATTGTCGGGCAGGGCGGCGGTAAAGCGCGGCTGGAGAAAATGGCCCGCGAGCGCGGCCTGCAGAATATTCAGTTCTTCCCGCTGCAATCTTACGACGCCCTACCGGCGCTGCTGAAAATGGCTGACTGCCATCTGGTGGTGCAAAAGCGCGGCGCGGCGGATGCGGTGCTGCCCTCCAAGCTGACCAATATTCTGGCGGTGGGCGGTAATGCGGTGATCACCGCCGAACCCCACACCGAGCTGGGCCAGCTGTGTACCAGCCTGCCGGGGATCGCCGTATGCGTTGAACCCGAGTCAGTACCCGCGCTGGTGGCCGGGATCGAACAGGCGCTGACGATGCCCAAAGAGAACACGGTAGCCCGTGACTATGCCGAACGCACGATCGAGAAAGAGAACGTGCTGAGCCAGTTTATTGCAGATATTCGGGGATAAATCATGAGTAAAAATACGTTGTACCCGGTGGTGATGGCAGGTGGCTCTGGCAGCCGGTTGTGGCCGCTCTCCCGCGTGCTCTATCCGAAACAGTTCCTCTGCCTGAAAGGGGAACTTACCATGCTGCAGACGACGGTGAACCGTCTCAATGGCGTGATGTGTGAAAGCCCGGTGGTGATCTGTAACGAACAGCACCGTTTCATTGTCGCCGAGCAGCTGCGTCAGCTGAACAAACTGACCGAAAATATCATTCTGGAGCCTGCCGGCCGTAACACCGCCCCGGCCATCGCCCTGGCAGCCCTTGCAGCCCAGCGCAGCAGCCCGGATTGCGATCCGCTGATGCTGGTGCTGGCAGCCGACCACGTGATCCAGCAGGAAGATGCCTTCCGCGACGCCGTGCGTTCAGCCATTCCGTATGCCGAAAGCGGCAAGCTGGTGACCTTCGGCATCGTGCCGGATCTGCCGGAAACCGGCTATGGCTATATTCGCCGTGGCAACGTCACCCCAGGCGAGGGCGAGAGCCTGGCCTTTGACGTGGCGCAGTTTGTCGAAAAACCCAATCTGGAAACCGCGCAGGCCTACGTCGCCAGCGGTGAGTACTACTGGAACAGCGGCATGTTCCTGTTCCGCGCCGGCCGTTATCTGGAAGAGCTGGAGAAATACCGCCCGGACATCCTAAACGCGTGCCAGCAGGCAATGGCGACCGTTGACCCGGATCTGGATTTTATTCGCGTCGATGAAGCGGCGTTCCTCGCTTGCCCGGAAGAGTCGGTGGATTACGCGGTAATGGAGCGTACTGCCGATGCGGTCGTCGTCCCAATGGATGCTGGCTGGAGCGACGTCGGCTCCTGGTCTTCACTGTGGGAGATCAGCGCCCAGACCCCGGAAGGCAACGTCCATCACGGGGACGTGATCAGCCATAAAACAGAGAACAGCTACGTCTATGCCGAATCCGGGCTGGTGACCACCGTCGGGGTGAAGGATCTGGTGGTGGTACAGACCAAAGACGCGGTGCTGATTGCCGATCGCAACGCGGTGCAGGACGTTAAAAAAGTGGTGGAGCAGATTAAGGCTGATGGCCGTCATGAGCACCACATTCACCGTGAAGTTTATCGCCCGTGGGGCAAATACGACTCGATTGATGAGGGCGATCGCTACCAGGTCAAACGCATCACCGTTAAACCGGGCGAGGGGCTGTCGGTGCAGATGCATCATCACCGTGCCGAGCACTGGGTGGTGGTAGCGGGCACGGCCAAAGTGACCATCGACGACGTGGTGACGCTGCTGGGTGAAAACGAATCGATCTACATCCCGCTGGGGGCGACCCACTGCCTGGAAAACCCGGGAAAAATCCCGCTCGATCTGATTGAAGTGCGCTCCGGCTCGTACCTGGAAGAGGACGATATTGTCCGCTTTGAGGACAGGTACGGCAGGGTTTAGCACTCACGCATTTTGCCCGGTGGCGCTGCGCTTACCGGGCCAATGAAAACAAAAAATTTAATTGGCCCTGTCCGGGTCGGGCCAACTGTTGCCTGAATAAGGGGTAATGATGCAAAAATTAACCTGTTTTAAAGCCTACGATATTCGCGGCAAGCTCGGTGAAGAGCTGAATGAGGACATTGCCTGGCGCATTGGCCGCGCGTACGGCGAATATTTAAAGCCGAAAACCATTGTGCTGGGTGGCGACGTGCGTCTGACCAGCGAATCCCTGAAACTGGCCCTGGCAAAAGGGTTGCAGGATGCGGGCGTCGACGTGCTGGATATCGGTTTATCCGGCACCGAAGAGATCTACTTTGCCACCTTCCATTTAGGTGTCGATGGCGGGATCGAAGTGACCGCCAGCCATAACCCGATGGACTACAACGGCATGAAGCTGGTGCGCGAAGGCGCCCGCCCAATCAGTGGCGACACCGGCCTGCGCGACGTTCAGCGTCTGGCGGAAGCCAACGATTTCCCGCCGGCGAACGAAGCCAAACGCGGCAGCTATAAAAAAATCGATCTGCGTGACGCCTATATCGACCACCTGCTGGGCTACATCAACCTGGCGAACCTCAAGCCGCTGAAGCTGGTTATCAACTCCGGCAACGGTGCGGCTGGTCCGGTAGTCGATGCCCTTGAAGCCCGCTTTAAAGCGCTTAACGTGCCGGTGACCTTCGTTAAAGTCCATAACACCCCGGACGGCACGTTCCCGAATGGCATTCCTAATCCGCTGCTGCCGGAATGCCGCGCCGATACCCGCAACGCCGTGATTGAGCATGGCGCAGACATGGGCATTGCCTTTGACGGCGATTTCGACCGCTGCTTCCTGTTCGATGAAAAAGGGCAGTTTATCGAGGGCTATTACATTGTCGGCCTGCTGGCAGAAGCCTTCCTCGAGAAAAACCCTGGCTCACGCATCATTCACGACCCGCGTCTCTCCTGGAACACGGTGGATGTGGTCGCTGCGGCGGGCGGTACGCCGGTGATGTCGAAAACCGGGCATGCGTTTATCAAAGAGCGGATGCGCGAAGAAGATGCCATTTACGGCGGCGAGATGAGCGCTCACCACTACTTCCGTGATTTTGCCTACTGCGACAGCGGGATGATCCCGTGGCTGCTGGTTACCGAACTGCTGTGCCTGAAGGGACAGTCGTTGGGCGAGCTGGTCCGCGACCGCATGGCGGCGTTCCCGGCGAGCGGAGAGATCAACAGCACCCTCGCCGCGCCTGCCGAGGCGATTGCCCGCGTGGAGAACCACTTTGCCCTGCACGCGCTGGAAATTGACCGCACCGACGGCATCAGCATGACCTTCCCCCAGTGGCGCTTCAATTTACGTTCGTCAAACACCGAGCCGGTGGTGCGCCTGAACGTGGAATCCCGCGCCGATGCGGCGCTGATGGCAGCGCGAACGCAGGACATTATGGCGCTGTTGAATCAGTAATCCTTGCCCCTCTCCCGACGGGGGAGGGGACCCTGAAACAGGAACAACGATGACAAATCTAAAAAAGCGCGAGCGAGCCAAAACGAATGCATCGTTAATCTCTATGGTGCAGCGTTTTTCTGATATCACCATCATGTTCGGTGGCTTGTGGATGGTGTGTAAACTCAGCGGGCTGCCCTTCCTCTATATGCATCTGCTGATGGCGCTGATCGCGCTGGTGGTTTTCCAGATGATCGGCGGGATGACCGATTTCTACCGCTCATGGCGTGGCGTCAAGATCGCCACCGAACTCCTGCTGCTGTTGCAGAACTGGACCTTGAGTCTGGTCTTCAGCTTCGGGCTGGTGGCCTTCAACAACGACTTTGATAATCGTTTTGCCACCTATTTTGCCTGGTATCTGCTCACCAGCGTGGGGATGGTGGTCTGCCGATCGCTGATCCGCTACGGTGCCGGCTGGCTGCGTAACCGCGGCTACAACACCCGCCGGGTGGCGGTGGCCGGGAGTATGCCCGCAGGGCTGGCGCTGCTTGACGGCTTCCGAAAAGAGCCGTGGCTGGGGTTCGATGTGGTCGGTGTTTATCATGACGCGCAGCCCGGCGGCGTGTCGGCTGACTGGGCCGGTAACTATTCCCAGCTGGTTGACGATGCTAAAGCCGGCAAGATCCACAACGTCTATATCGCCATGCCGATGAGTGACGAGGCCAGAATCAAAACCCTGATGCGCAAACTGGCAGACACCACCTGCTCGGTGATCCTGATCCCCGATGTCTTCACCTTTAACATCCTGCATTCCCGCATTGAAGAGGTGAATGGTGTGCCGGTGGTGCCGCTGTATGACACGCCACTCTCGGGGCTTAACCGGGTACTGAAGCGCGTGGAGGATATTGTCCTCTCATCCCTGATCCTGCTGCTGATCTCCCCGGTGCTCTGCGCCATCGCGCTGGCGGTGAAGATCACCTCCCCGGGGCCGGTTATTTTTCGCCAGACCCGCTACGGCATGGACGGTAAGCCCATTATGGTGTGGAAATTCCGCTCCATGAAGGTGATGGAGAACGACCAGGTGGTGACCCAGGCGACGCAAAACGATCCGCGCGTCACCCGCGTCGGTAATTTCCTGCGCCGCACCTCGCTGGACGAATTGCCGCAGTTTATCAACGTCCTGACCGGCGGCATGTCGATTGTCGGCCCGCGCCCGCATGCGGTGGCCCATAACGAGCAGTATCGCGCCCTGATTGAAGGCTACATGCTGCGCCACAAAGTGAAACCGGGCATCACCGGCTGGGCGCAGATCAACGGCTGGCGCGGTGAGACCGACACCCTTGAGAAGATGGAAAAACGCGTTGAGTTCGACCTGGAGTACATCCGCGAGTGGAGTCTCTGGTTCGATATCAAAATCGTTTTTCTCACCGTCTTTAAGGGCTTTGTGAACAAAGCGGCGTATTAACATGAGCTTACGTGAAAAAACCCTCAGCGGGGCAAAGTGGTCGGCTATCGCCACAGTGATCATCATCGGCCTCGGGCTGGTGCAGATGACAGTGCTGGCGCGCATCATTGATAACCACCAGTTTGGCCTGTTGACCGTCTCGCTGGTGATCATCGCCCTGGCCGATACGCTGTCGGACTTCGGTATCGCCAACTCGATCATCCAGCGTAAGGAGATCAGCCAGCTGGAGTTAACCACGCTCTACTGGCTGAACGTCGGCCTCGGTGCGCTGGTGTTCGTGGCGCTGTTTCTGCTGAGCGATGCCATTGCCCTGGCGCTGCACAACCCGGAACTGGCCCCGCTGATGCGCGCCCTGTCGTTTGCTTTTGTGGTGATCCCTCATGGGCAGCAGTTCCGCGCCCTGATGCAAAAAGAGCTGGAGTTCAGCAAAATCGGCATGATTGAAACCAGCGCGGTGCTGGCCGGGTTTACCTTTACCGTGGTCAGCGCCCACTTCTGGCCGCTGGCGATGACGGCCATCCTTGGCTATCTGGTGAACTCTGCCGTACGCACGCTGCTGTTCGGCTACTTTGGCCGCAAGATTTACCGTCCGGGTTTTCATTTCTCCCTCTCTTCGGTGTCGTCCAACCTGCGCTTCGGTGCCTGGCTGACCGCCGACAGCATCATTAACTATGTGAACACCAACCTCTCGACGCTGGTGCTGGCGCGCATCCTCGGTGCCAGCGTGGCGGGGGGCTATAACCTGGCCTACAACGTGGCGGTGGTGCCGCCGATGAAGCTTAACCCGATCATCACCCGCGTACTGTTCCCGGCGTTCGCCAAAATTCAGGACGATACCGACAAGCTGCGGATCAACTTCTACAAGCTGCTGTCGGTGGTGGGGATCATTAACTTCCCGACGCTGCTGGGGCTGATGGTGGTCTCCGGCAATATGGTGCCGCTGGTGTTCGGTGAAAAATGGATCAGTATTGTGCCGATCCTGCAACTGCTGTGCGTGGTGGGCCTGCTGCGCTCCGTCGGCAACCCGATCGGTTCGCTGCTGATGGCGAAAGCCCGCGTCGATATCAGCTTCAAATTCAACGTGTTTAAAACATTTCTGTTTATTCCGGCGATCGTCATCGGCGGCCATCTGGCGGGCGCGATGGGGGTGACGCTGGGCTTCCTGCTGGTGCAAATCATCAACACCGTGCTGAGCTACTTCGTGATGATTAAGCCGGTGCTGGGTTCCAGCTATCGGCAGTACATCCTGAGCCTGTGGCTGCCATTTTACCTGTCGCTGCCGACGCTGGCGGTGAGCTATGGCCTGGGCATCGCCCTCAACGGGCATCTGCCTCTTGCCGCGCTGCTGGCGGTGCAGGTGGCTGCGGGTGCCGTGGCCTTTGCCGTGATGATTGTGCTGTCGCGTAATGCGCTGGTGGTAGAGATTAAGCGTCAGTTCTGCCGCAACGAAAAGATTAAAACGCTGCTTCGCGCAGGCTAATTTTAAGAGGTCATTATGAAATTACTGATTCTGGGCAACCATACCTGTGGTAACCGTGGTGACAGCGCCATTTTGCGCGGCCTGCTGGATGCCATTTACACCCTGTCGCCTGAGACCGAAGTCGATGTGATGAGCCGTTACCCGGTCAGCTCCTCCTGGCTGCTGAACCGCCCGGTAATGGGCGATCCGCTCTACAGCCAGATGAAACAGCACAACAATGCCGCAGGCGTGATGGGCCGGGTAAAGAAGGTGCTGCGCCGCCGCTATCAACACCAGGTGCTGCTGTCGCGTGTCACCGACACCGGTAAGCTGCGCAATATCGCCATCGCCCAGGGTTTTACCGATTTTGTTCGTCTGCTCTCTGGCTACGACGCCATCATCCAGGTGGGCGGTTCCTTCTTTGTTGACCTCTACGGCGTGCCGCAGTTCGAGCACGCGCTCTGTACCTTCATGGCGAAAAAGCCGCTGTTTATGGTCGGCCACAGCGTTGGGCCCTTCCAGGATCCGCAGTTCAACCAGCTGGCAAACTATGTGTTTGGCCACTGCGATGCCCTGATCCTGCGCGAGTCGGTAAGCCTGAATCTGATGCAGCGCAGCGAGATAGACACCCGCAAAGTGGAGCAGGGCGTCGATACCGCCTGGCTGGTGGATCACCAGGAGGCGAACTTTACCCCCAGCTACGCCGTACAGCACTGGCTGAACGTGGTCGGGCAGCAAAAAACAGTTGCCATCACCCTGCGCGAACTGGCCCCGTTCGACAAACGGCTGGGTACCACCCAGGCGGCCTATGAGAAGGCCTTTGCCGAGGTGGTCAACCGGGTATTGGACAGCGGCTACCAGGTGCTGGCGCTCTCCACCTGCACCGGGATCGACAGCTACAACAAAGATGACCGCATGGTGGCGCTGAATCTGCGCCAGCACGTCAGCGATCCGTCGCGCTACCACGTGGTAATGGACGAACTCAATGACCTCGAAATGGGCAAACTGCTGGGAGCCTGCGATCTGACCGTGGGCACGCGTCTGCATTCGGCGATCATCTCGATGAACTTTGGTACGCCAGCCATCGCCATTAACTACGAACACAAGTCTGCCGGGATCATGCAGCAGCTGGGCATGCCGGAGATGGCGGTGGATATCCGCCATCTGCTGGATGGCTCCCTTGGGGCGATGGTGGGTGACACCCTCGGCCAGTTGCCGGCCATCAACGACCGCCTGGCGGTGGCGGTCAAAGCCGAACGTGAAAACGGCATCAGAATGGTGAAATCGGTGCTGGATCGGGTCGGGGAGGGCAAATGAAGGTTGGTTTCTTCTTACTGAAATTTCCGCTCTCGTCCGAAACCTTTGTGCTGACCCAGATCACCGCGTTTATTGATATGGGTTATGACGTGGAAATTGTCGCCCTGCAAAAGGGCGACACGCAAAATACCCACGCGGCATGGACGCAGTACGACCTGGCCAGCAAAACCCGTTGGCTGCAGGATGAACCGCAGGGCAAGCTCGCGAAGCTGGGCTACCGCGCCCGCCAGACCCTGCGTGGGCTGCATCGCCCGGGCACGTGGAAAGCGCTAAACGTTTCCCGCTATGGCGCTGAGTCGCGCAACCTGATCCTTTCCGCCATCTGCGGCCAGACGGTACGCCCCTGGCGCGCGGATGTGTTTATCGCCCATTTCGGCCCTGCGGGCGTGACGGCAGCCAAGCTGCGTGAGCTGGGGGTCATTGACGGAAAGATTGCCACTGTTTTCCACGGGATCGACATCTCCAGCCGGGAGGTGTTGGCGCACTATACCCCGGAATATCAACGCCTGTTCCAGCGCGGCGATATGATGCTGCCAATAAGCGATCTCTGGGCCGGACGGCTCAAAAGTATGGGTTGCCCGGCCGAGAAGATCACCGTCTCGCGCATGGGCGTGGATATGCAACGCTTTACCCAACGGCCGGTGAAGACCCCGGGAAGCCCGCTACAGATTATCTCTGTGGCGCGTCTGACCGAGAAAAAAGGGCTGCACGTGGCGATTGAGGCCTGCCGCCAGCTGAAAGCGCGTGGGGTTGCTTTTCACTATCGCATTCTCGGCATCGGCCCCTGGGAGCGCCGCCTGCGAACACTGATCGAACAGTACGAGCTGGAAGACTATGTTGAGATGCCGGGGTTTAAACCCAGCCATGAAGTCAAAGCCATGCTCGATGCCGCCGATGTCTTCTTATTGCCGTCAGTCACCGGTACCGATGGCGATATGGAAGGGATCCCGGTGGCGCTGATGGAGGCGATGGCGGTGGGGATCCCCGTTGTCTCCACCGTTCACAGCGGCATTCCCGAACTGATCGAACCCGGCCACTCCGGCTGGCTGGTGGAAGAAAACAATCCGGCGGCGCTTGCCGGGCAACTGGAGCGCTTTGCCGCGCTTGCCGACCACGAACTTTCGCCCGTGCTGCACAACGCGCGCCGGAAAGTAGAGACCGATTTCAATCAACACCTGATTAACCGGCAGTTAGCCACTCTGCTTCAGACGCTTTAAAAAGGGAGGCGATATGCCGAAAGAGATGACGCGACGCGCGTTTGTCACCACCTGTTCCGTACTGGCCGCCGCACCGCTAATAGGCGTGCGGGCCGCAGCAAACAACGCCACGGTGGACATCAGTCGCTATAACCATCGTGACTGGATCGCGGCGTTCAAAAAGGCCTTTACCGAAGGCGACACGGTGGTGGTACCCGCCGGGCTTACCTGCGATAACATCAACACCGCCATTTTTATCCCCGAGGGCAAAACCCTGCGCATCCGCGGCGCGCTGACCGGCAACGGACGCGGGCGGCTGGTGTTGCAGGATGGCAGTAAGGTGATTGGAGAAGGGGAGGGGCGCAGCGAAAACATCACCCTCGACGTCCGCGGTTCTGACTGTGTGATCCAGGGGCTGGCGATGAGCGGTTATGGCCCGGTGACCCAGATTTATATCGGCGGCAAAAAACCGAGAGTGATGCGTAATCTGGTGATCGACAACCTGCGGGTCACTAAAGCCAACTATGCGATCCTGCGTCAGGGTTTCCATAACCAGGTGGATGGCGCACGGATCACTAACTGTCACTTCAGCTATCTGCAGGGCGATGCCATTGAGTGGAACGTGGCGATCAACGACCAGAACATCCTGATCTCCGACCACGTTATCGACCATATCGACTGCACCAACGGTAAAATTAACTGGGGCATCGGCATCGGGCTGGCCGGCAGTACCTATGATAATGCCTACCCGGAAGACCAGGCGGTGAAGAACTTTGTGGTGGCCAATATCACCGGCAGCAACTGCCGCCAGTTAGTGCACGTTGAGAATGGCAAACACTTTATTATCCGTAATGTTAAAGCCAAAAATATCACCCCGGATTTCAGCAAAAAAGCGGGCATTGATAACGCCACGGTAGCGATATATGGCTGTGATAATTTTGTCATCGATAATGTTGAAATGACCGGCAGCGCAGGCATGTTAATTGGGTACGGTGTGATTAAAGGCAATTATTTGTCGATACCGCAGAATTTTCGCCTCAACAATATCCATCTCGACAACCAGAAACTTGCGCGAAAGCTGCGCGGAATACAGATCTCCTCCGGCAATGCGACCTCGTTCGTGGCCATCACCAATATCGAGATGAAGCGTGCCACGCTTGAGTTACATAATAAACCGCAGCATCTTTTTATGCGTAATATCAACGTGATGCAGGATTCCGATGTCGGGCCAGCCCTGAAGCTGAACTTTGATCTGCGCAAAGATGTGCGCGGGAAATTTATGGCTCGCAAAGAGACGTTGCTGTCGCTGGCCAACATTAACGCGATTAATGAAAAGGGCCAAAGCTCGGTGGATATTGACCGGGTCGATCACCATACCATTAACACGGAACGGCTGAATTTTAGTCTGCCAAAGCGCTAGAAATTAACCAGACGGCATTTTGCGAAGATTCCTGGAATTGAAGCGCGCGGATTCGGATTGCAACTACTGGAATTTAGACGATAGTTGCGTAACATCGTCATCAGATTTGTAGCAATCCGTGCTGGCGAAACCATGCTAAAGAGCTATAATTCGGCAACCATTTTAAGGTGGAAGAAATATGATTAATTTGAAAGCGGTTATTCCGGTAGCTGGTCTGGGCATGCATATGCTCCCGGCCACAAAAGCCATTCCTAAAGAGATGCTGCCGATCGTTGACAAGCCGATGATCCAATACATCGTCGACGAGATTGTTGCTGCAGGGATCAAAGAAATCGTTCTGGTGACCCATTCTTCAAAGAATGCGGTAGAAAACCACTTCGACACCTCCTACGAACTCGAAGCCCTTCTGGAGCAGCGCGTTAAGCGTCAGCTGCTGGCAGAAGTGCAGTCCATCTGCCCGCCAGGTGTGACTATTATGAACGTTCGCCAGGCGCAACCGCTGGGGCTTGGTCACTCAATCCTGTGCGCGCGTCCTGTGGTCGGCGATAACCCGTTTGTGGTCGTGTTGCCGGACATCATTCTGGACAACGCCTCTGCCGATCCGCTGCGCTACAACCTTGCTGCAATGGTGGCGCGTTTCAACGAGACCGGCCGTAGCCAGGTGCTGGCGAAGCGTATGAAGGGCGATCTGTCCGAATACTCTGTCATTCAGACCAAAGAGCCGCTGGATTCTGAAGGTAAAGTCAGCCGTATCGTTGAGTTTATCGAGAAACCGGATCAGCCGCAGACGCTCGACTCCGATCTGATGGCCGTTGGCCGCTATGTGCTCAACGCTGAAATTTGGGCTGAGCTGGAGCGTACCGAGCCAGGCGCATGGGATCGTATTCAGCTGACGGATGCTATCGCGGAGCTGGCGAAGAAGCAGTCTGTCGATGCGATGCTGATGACCGGTGACAGCTACGACTGCGGTAAAAAAATGGGATACATGCAAGCCTTTGTTCAGTATGGTCTTCGTAACCTGAAAGAAGGGCAAAAGTTCCGGGAAAGCATGAAGAAACTACTAACCAAAGACTAACGATTGGTTTGTCGTTGACTAAACGGCAGTGGATCATTCCAGGCTTTTATAAGCCATGTGAATGACACTGCCGTTTTCTTTTTAAATATTTTCTTAATTTTCAGTGGCTTAATCGCTGTTTTTTTGTATGGCTGGCTTGCTTTTTTCCCTTGTTTCTACACGCATTTAAGACGACAATTATTAATTGACTTAAACGCGACCCTGTCACGATTTGTCGGGGAAAGGCGATTACATACCTCTCAATATGATCACGTTCAGTGCACTGGTAGCTGTTAAGCCAGGGGCGGTAGCGTGTCTGATTTCTGAATATTCGCTTTAAGGCATTTTCAGAAATCCATTATCCCAATGTAAACATTTAACGGAAAATAACGCGTGAAAATTCTTGTTACTGGTGGTGCCGGTTTCATCGGCTCTGCGGTTGTACGACATATTATTCAAAACACCCAGGATTCGGTGGTTAATGTCGATAAATTGACCTACGCCGGTAACCTGGAATCTCTGGCTGACGTGAGCAACAGCCCGCGTTACGCTTTTGAGCATGCCGATATTTGCGACAAAGCGGCATTGGACCGTATCTTTGCCGAGCATAAACCTGACGCGGTGATGCATCTGGCAGCCGAGAGTCACGTTGACCGTTCGATTACCGGCCCGGCTGCGTTTATCGAGACCAATATCGTTGGGACTTACGTGCTGCTGGAAGCGGGCCGAGCGTACTGGTCAACGCTGGACGATCAGGCGAAAAAAGCGTTCCTTTTCCATCATATCTCCACCGACGAAGTGTATGGCGATCTGCCGCACCCGGACGAACATCCTGCGTCTACCGAGCTGCCGCTGTTTACCGAGACCACGGCGTATGCGCCAAGCAGCCCCTATTCAGCCTCGAAAGCGTCCAGCGATCACCTCGTGCGCGCATGGTTGCGTACCTACGGCTTCCCGACCATCGTCACCAACTGCTCAAATAACTACGGGCCTTATCACTTCCCGGAAAAACTGATCCCGCTTGTGATCCTTAACGCCCTGGACGGAAAAGCGCTGCCGATTTACGGCAAGGGCGATCAGATCCGCGACTGGCTCTATGTCGAAGATCACGCCCGTGCGCTCTATACGGTAGTGACCCAGGGTAAACCAGGCGAAACCTACAACATCGGCGGCCATAACGAGAAACAAAACCTGGATGTTGTGCATACTATTTGCGATCTGCTTGATGAGATCGTGCCAAAAGATGGCTCTTATCGCGATCAAATTACCTATGTTACTGACCGCCCCGGCCATGATCGCCGTTATGCCATCGATGCGGATAAGATTAGCCAGACATTGGGCTGGAAACCGCAGGAAACCTTCGAGAGCGGGATCCGTAAAACGGTGGAGTGGTATCTGGCTAACACCCAGTGGGTCGAGAACGTCAAAAGCGGCAACTATCAATCCTGGATTGAACAGAACTACGGGGAACGTCAGTAATGAATATCCTTTTGTTCGGCAAAACAGGGCAGGTGGGTTGGGAGCTGCAACGCTCGCTTGCTCCCCTTGGTAACCTGATTGCCGTCGATGTTCACTCCAGCGAATATTACGGTGATTTCAGCAATCCAGAAGGCGTAGCGGAAACCGTGCGTCGCATTAAGCCAGATGTGATTGTGAATGCGGCGGCGCATACGGCCGTAGATAAAGCCGAATCAGAAGCAGAATTCGCCCAGTTGCTGAATGCCACAAGCGTTGAGGCCATCGCTAAAGAGGCGGCTAAAATCGGTGCCTGGGTTGTACACTATTCTACCGATTACGTTTTCCCGGGTAACGGCGAAGAACCGTGGCGAGAAACGGATGCGACAGCACCGCTGAATGTGTATGGCGAAACCAAGCTGGCGGGCGAAAAGGCTTTGCAGGCACACTGTGCTCGCCACTTAATTTTCCGTACCAGCTGGGTTTATGCCGGTAAGGGAAATAACTTTGCGAAAACCATGCTGCGTTTTGCAAAAGAGCGGACAGAGATGTCGGTTATCAACGATCAGTTTGGCGCGCCAACAGGTGCTGAGCTGCTGGCAGACTGCACGGCACATGCGATCCGCGTGGCGCTGAAGCAACCTGATGTTGCAGGACTTTATCATCTGGTTGCGAGTGGGGTGACTACCTGGCACGACTATGCCGCCCTGGTGTTCGACGAGGCGCGTAAGGCTGGTATTGAACTGGCGATTACTACGCTCAACGCCGTTCCTACCAGTGCTTATCCTACTCCGGCACGTCGCCCGAATAACTCCCGTCTGAACACAGATAAATTCCAGCAAAACTTTGATCTCGTATTACCTGCGTGGGAAACCGGCGTAAAGCGTATGCTGGCAGAATTGTTTACGACGACTGCGGTCTGACCTTACATTAAATGCCCGTTTACGGGCATTTTGCACATAAAGAGATGATGAAATGAAAACGCGTAAAGGGATTATTTTAGCCGGTGGTTCAGGAACTCGTCTGTACCCGGTCACTATGGCTGTCAGCAAACAACTGCTACCGATCTATGACAAGCCGATGATCTATTACCCGCTGACTACGCTGATGCTGGCGGGGATTCGCGACATTCTGATTATCAGTACCCCGCAGGATACGCCACGCTTTGAACAGCTGCTTGGTGATGGCAGTCAGTGGGGCCTTAACCTGCAGTATAAAGTCCAGCCAAGTCCGGACGGCCTGGCGCAGGCATTTATCCTGGGCGAAGAATTCATCGGCGATGACGATTGTGCGCTGGTGCTGGGCGACAACATCTTCTATGGTCATGACCTGCCGAAGTTGATGGACTCCGCGGTGAGTAAAGAAAGCGGTGCTACCGTCTTTGCTTATCATGTTAACGATCCTGAGCGCTATGGTGTCGTGGAGTTTGATAAAGACGGTACGGCTGTCAGCCTCGAAGAAAAACCGGTTGAGCCAAAAAGCAATTACGCCGTAACCGGACTCTATTTCTATGACAATAGCGTTGTTGAGATGGCGAAAAGCCTTAAGCCCTCTGCGCGCGGTGAACTGGAAATCACAGATATTAACCGGATCTATATGGAGCAGGGGCGTCTGTCCGTTGCCATGATGGGACGCGGTTTTGCCTGGCTGGATACCGGTACACATCAGAGTCTGATTGAAGCGAGTAACTTCATTGCGACCATTGAAGAGCGCCAGGGATTAAAGGTGGCCTGCCCGGAAGAGATTGCTTATCGAAAAGGGTTTATTGATGCGGAGCAGGTTAAGTCGCTTGCCAAACCTTTAGCGAAGAATGCCTACGGTCAATATTTGTTGAAGATGCTTAAAGGTTATTAACCTGACAATGTAGTTAATGTGACAACGTTGAATGCGGCACATCTCTATTTAAGCTCCTGAAAGGCCGTGATGCGTTTGAAAGGATGATGACAAGACGTCATGTCGCCGCATTCCAGACAAGTCATTTTGAATGATTGATTAATCAGATATGTGAGAAAAATCAGCCATTTCAGAAAAGGTTAAAATAAAAACACTTTTATGAACAGAAATTAATTAGCTTATGTCACTTTTGAAAAACAGCATATGGAATATGGCAGGGTATGCAATCCCAACATTAATAGCCATTCCAGCATTTGGAATCATCGCACGAAAAATAGGCGTTGAATTATTTGGCCTGTATACGTTGTCGATGATTGTCATTGGATATGCAAGCATATTTGATGCAGGTTTAACAAGAGCTGTAGTACGTGAAATAGCTTTATTAAAAGAAAATAAAGTAGACAGCAATATCGTCATTAATACATCGCTGGTCGCTATCTTTATATTAGGTGCGTTAGGCGGAGGGGCGTTATTTGTATTCAAGGATAATATCATCACCTTGCTTAATATTAGCAGCCAGTATTATTCCGATGTTTACAACTCAATCATTATTCTTGCCTTACTGATTCCTGTTTTCTTGGTGACGCAAATATTCCTCGCCGAACTTGAAGGCCGTGAATATTTTGGACACTTAAACATTCAAAAAAGCATAGGTAACTCACTTATTGCTGGTTTGCCTGTTTGCTTTGTATTCTACCAGGAAACTCTTTTCTATGCCGTATTAGGCATTGCTTTGGCAAGGATCATTTGCTTAGTATTAAGTTATTTATATGTCAGGAAAAGAATAACATTAGGTATAAAATATTTTTCACTCTCAGTGCTAAAGCGGATGTTTTACTATGGAGGGTGGGTCACCGTCAGTAATATTATCTCTCCGCTGTTGATCAGTATGGATAGATTTATCTTATCAAATATTGCGGGTGCATCGAAAATCTCTTTTTATACGGTGCCAAATGAGCTTGTAAACAGATTATCGATAATTCCCGGTTCGTTAGGTAAAGCTATTTTCCCAAAACTTAGCTGTTTGAATAATTATGATGAGTCTATTAAGCATCAAAAATATGCCTACAAGCTGATGACGCTTATCTGTTTCCCTCTGTGCCTTTTCGTATATTTGTTCGCAGAAAAAATATTAACTATCTGGATGGGTAGTCAATTTGCAGGAACATCGTCAACAATCCTACAAATTATGATTGTTGGCTTTTTCTTTAACTGCTTCTCACAAATACCTTTTGCAAATATACAAGCTTTCGGGAAAGCGAAATATACAGCTTATATTCATATGCTGGAATTTATCCCGTATATGATCCTGTTGTTTGTCTTTACAAAACAATTTGGCATTGTTGGTGTTGCCTTTTTATGGACTGCAAGGGTTATTGTTGATTTTATACTTTTGTATTATATGAGCCATAGATGTAATATTCTTATGAAGAAGCAAAGGTAAAGTGATGGTATATGTAATAGTATTAAACTGGAATGGTGCGAAAGACACATGTTTGTGTGTTAATAGCTTACTCCAGATGAATTATGATAAATTTAGAATTGTTATAGTAGATAATAAATCAACTGATGACTCATATACTACAATAAAAAATGAAGTAATCAATAAGGTCAGTGATAATAGCCAGGCTACGATAATTACTTCAGAAGATATTAATAAATATAAAGTTAAGCCTGATGAAAAAATAATTTACATTCAGTCAGACTATAATCGCGGCTATGCTGGTGGGAATAATCTTGGCGTGAAATTCGCGCTTAATCAGGATGATGCAGATTATGTCTGGGTGCTGAACAATGATACAGAAGTTGATGCCAATGCCCTCCAATATTTAGTTGATAAATGTAATCAAGATTCAAACATTGGGATATGTGGTTCTCGGTTGGTTTATTTTGATGACAGAGAAACTCAACAAGGCTTGGGTGGGTTACATAATAAATGGCTGTGTACTACTAAACAATACGGCATTGGTGAAAGTGCTCATGCTAAATATAATGATGAAATTGTTGCACAGCAAATCGATTACGTAATCGGCGCGGCTATGTTCTTTACTAAAGAATGCTTAAATAAAATTGGTTTGATGTATGAAGACTATTTTTTATATTACGAAGAATTAGATATTTGTTTGCGAGCAAGAAAGGCTAACTTCAAGCTAGGTATCTGTTCTGATAGCATTGTTTATCATAAAGAAGGTGCAAGCACGGGTGGCGGAAAGAGCAAAGTTGCAGATTTTTGCTCCATCAGAAACCGGCTTCTTGTGACTGCCAAATTTTATCCTGAATGTTACATCACAGTTTGGTTGTCTCTGTTTGGTGTTGCTTTTAACAGGGCCAGACGAAAAGAATTCAACAAGATGATTGTATGTCTTCTCATCATTTTTAGTTTTGGTAGGAAAAAATTACAACATGGAAAATAATCACAGCAAGATATTTATTTCCATTGTATCTCATGGTCATGATGATATGATTCGTGAAAGTGGGATTTTAGAACAAGTCAAAAATTATAAGGATGTATTCCTTGTAGTAAAAAATAATAAAATACATTCTTCTTTAAATGAAAATGATTCAGAATGTATCTATTTTATCAATGAGCATTTTAATCGTGGTTTTGGCGATAATAACAATATTGTTTTTAACTTCTGTAAAAATCATTTAAACATGAAAGAAGAAGATTACTTTATTGTTTTGAATCCAGATGTGTTAATTGATTTGAATGACGTAATAAAATTATGTGATTCTATGCGGCAAAATAATGAAAAAGCTGCAACAATAAATTTATATAAAGACGATTTAAAAACTGTTTATGATAATTCGATAAGGCATTTTCCAAAGTTTAAGGATTTTTTCCTTTCATATCTTGGCTTTAAAAATAAAACTATTATCGAAAAAAGCGCTGTCAATAATAAATGTATTGTTGATTGGGCTGCTGGTTCATTCCTCGCATTTCGGGCAGATCATTACGCCAGACTAGGCGGCTTTGATGAATCATTTTTCATGTATTGTGAAGATATCGATATTTGCTTTAGAAGCAAAGCAGAAGGTGTTGCTTTGGTTTATTACCCAACGATTAGCGCAGTGCATAAAGCACAGCATGCCAATAGATCATTATTCTCAAAACATTTCGTTTGGCATGTAAAAAGTATTATTAAATATTGTGCAAAAACCAAAGCTTTTTTTTAGTGGAGTACATTGATGAAAGTTGCATTTCTGTCATCCTATGATCCCACCTCAACAGGTAGTTGGTCAGGGACGCCTTATTATATGTTGTCTGCGTTAAAAAGACATAATATCGATGTTAAGGTGCTTGGTCCTATAAATTCGTTAACTAAACCATTTTTGAAAGCATTTAAACTCTTTCTTAAATTGTTTGGGATCAATTATGATTATAGTTATTCTTCAATTTTATCGTATGAGTATGCATTTCGGTTTAATAAAATTCTAAAAAAAATATCAGATGTGGATTTCATTATCGCGCCGGCAGGCTCTACTCAAATAGCACATTTGAAAACTAATATTCCGATATTATATTTATCAGACACAACCTACGACCAGCTGAAAAAATACTATAGCAATTTTAATTCTATTAATGATTCTTTCCATTATCAGGGGAGCAAGATAGAAAGAGCTGCGTTAAATAATGCTGCAATAGTTTCCTTCCCTTCAGACTGGGCTGCTGAATTTTGCGTTAAACATTACAAATTACCAGAGTCAAAAGTTAAAAAATTACTGTGGGGGGCTAATATAGTAGAACCTAATGCTCATCCGAAAATTAGAACACAAGATGATGATAAATCATTTACCTTATTATTCCTGGGCGTTGACTGGGAACGTAAAGGTGGAAAAGTAGCGTTAGAGGCAGTTGAATATTTACGTAAAAGCAAAAATATTGACGCTAAGCTTATTGTTTGTGGATGCACTCCTGAAACGAGCGAGCTTCCAGATTGGGTTGAAGTAACGGGCCGCTTAAATAAAGACATTCCATCTGACATGACTATTTTTAAAAATGTTCTCATGAAATCAGATGTACTGTTACTTCCAACAATAGCAGAATGCTATGGCATGGTGTTCTGTGAGGCGGCGGCTTATGGAATGCCAGTCGTTGCAACCAATACAGGTGGCATTAGCTCAATTGTTGTTGAAGGTGAAACTGGGTTGTTGATTGATGATCCAACCGATTCACAAGCCTTTGCAAACAGTATTTATGAAATAATAAACAATTTTGATAACTATAATCGTTATTCAAATAATGCATTTGAACGATATCATAGTCATTTAAATTGGGATGCGTGGGCGAAAAAAATAATTGAGTTAATGTATGACTATAAATAATATTAGGCCTCACAATACGAATACTTTTTTATTCTTTTTAATGCTTGTGTTTATTGCGCCTGATTTTATCTATTATAGATTAGGACTCGGGAATTTCTCGCTTTCAACGTTAGTCGCATTAACTGTTTTATTCGTTTGTTTGCGGTTGAAATGGATAACTCGTGATTGTCGTTTAGCAATTGCACTTGTCTTTTTTATATTGATATTGAATATAATTTCTAGCTTCTTTGTTAATGGTATCGCAGACCTCTTTAATATTAAAGTATATTTCTCTGTTGTATCATTACTGCTTATGGTTTACTTTGCATCTTGTTTTGCAAATAACATTAGCTATTTATCAGACTCCACTATTAAAAAAGCTTCATTTAGGATGTTTTACATTCTTTGTGCCATTGGAATGGTCGGAGCAGTGCTAATCATTGGCGGAGTAGTGCAAGATAAAAGCATGGTGTTTTTCTCTGAACCCTCTGCATTTGCCTTGATATTTTTGCCATTCTTCTCGTTTGCATTGTTTTATGCGAGAGGAACAACAACGATAATCATTTTTATCGTGTCGTTTAGTATTGCTCTTGCGGTACAGAATTTGACCTTACTGGTTGGTTTGGTCTTCTGCGTAATCGCTCTTAAAAAGGTCAGGATTTTACCTTTCGCTGTCGCTTTTTGTTTAATGTTGTTTGTCTGGACCTTTTATCAATTTACTTATGATTATACATACTTTTCCTCACGCTTAAGTTTTGCCAACTCTACTAACTTTTCTGTACTGGTCTATCTTTCTGGACTGGAACGTGCATTTTTAAACTTCACTGAAAGTTTAGGGTTGGGGACCGGCTTCCAGCAAATGGGCTACAATGGCGTCGTTGGAGAAAGCCAAAAGGTACTGGAAAGCTTAGGGGCAGGGCATTTAAATTTGTATGATGGATCATTTATAGCGTCAAAGTTTATTTCTGAATTTGGACTGATTGGCTTAATTTTCTGTATCTTATTTACGCTTAAATTTATCAAGTCTTTCATTTCGTTTAACTCGAAAAAATCCTACTCTGCTCAGCATGTGTTAGCATATTGTTTCTTACTGTCATTCATTATCCCACTTTTCATCCGTGGTGCTGGGTATTTAAATCCATATGTGTTTATGATGTTATCTTCGATGTTTATGTATCGTAATTTATCAAAAAAAGTGTAATCTGGCGGAAAGGAATATTTATGTTTATAGTTATTTCAGGCGTTAACCTCGTAGAGGGGGGAACGCTTAAAGTATTCAGAGATGCATTGATAACATTAGATAAGAATACATCGCCTGAAGATACCGTTTATGCATTGGTGCATAAAAAAGAATTGTTCAATGATCTTGTCTTCGATAATATTACGTTTATTGAATATCCTGACATCAAAAAAAGCTGGCTCAAAAGGCTCTATTTTGAGCTTGTTACATGTAAGGGTTTGAGTAAAAAATGGGGCGCAGACGTTTGGTTGGCAATGCACGATATCACGCCTAATGTCGCAGTAAAAAAGCAATTTGTTTATTGCCATAACTGCTCTACAGTTTATAAGTCTAATTTCAAAGATTTTCTTTACGAACCCAAATTCTTCCTTTTTTCTAAATTCTATAATCTACTTTACAAAATCAATATTAAAAAGAATGATGCCATCATTGTGCAGCAACGTTGGTTTGGCGAGTATTTGAAAAATCATGTAGGCGCCGAGCGGTATATTGTCTCTCGCCCTATTAACCCTGTTGTTAATGACGCGAAACCTTCATTTAGTCCTGAGCATACGGTAAATCTTTTTTATCCTGCATTGCCTCGTACGTTTAAGAATTTTGAGTTACTGCTTGATGCCCTTTCGCTATTCAATGAGAAATCGCCTGCTCATAAAGGGAAGCTAACGCTTACGTTAACGTTTTCAGAAGATACGAATAAATTCTCAAAGTATATAATAGATAAGTATAAACATGTTGAAGGTGTTAATTTTACTGGCCTGCTAAACTTCGCCCAGGTTGAACAGGCTTATAATCAATGTGATGTCGTAATATTCCCGTCATTATTGGAAACATGGGGCCTACCCATTTCAGAAGCCAAGATGCATGCGAAGCCGATTATATTGGCTGATTTACCTTATGCGCATGAAACCTTGGGTAATTATGAGTGCGCTGCTTTCATTGATCCTTATTCCGCAGAGGATTTAGCAAACCTTTTTGTTGATTTAATGGATGGAAAACCCGTTTTCAATGAAGTGAATTTGAAAAAAGATGATGAATTTTATGATTGGGATAAAACCATAAAGCATTTATTAACAACAAATAACTAATATATTTCCTATTGTTAATATTAAAAAAATTATCTTTTAAAAAAAACACTCGTTGAGTTAACATCTAAGCCACATTTCAAGCCGCGTATATGGCGCGGTGACCACACCTGACAGGAGTATGTAATGTCCAAACAACAGATCGGCGTCGTCGGTATGGCAGTGATGGGGCGCAACCTGGCGCTGAACATCGAAAGCCGTGGTTATACCGTCTCCGTTTTCAACCGCTCCCGTGATAAAACTGAAGAAGTGATTGCCGAGAACCCAGGCAAAAAACTCGTTCCTTTCTATACGGTGCAGGAGTTCGTTGAATCCCTGGAAACGCCTCGTCGCATCCTGTTAATGGTGAAAGCAGGCGCTGGCACCGATGCGGCCATCGACTCCCTGAAACCGTACCTGGAAAAAGGCGACATTATCATTGATGGCGGTAACACCTTCTTCCACGACACCATTCGTCGTAACCGTGAACTGTCAGCTGAAGGCTTCAACTTCATCGGTACCGGTGTTTCGGGCGGTGAAGAGGGCGCACTGAAGGGTCCATCTATCATGCCTGGCGGCCAGAAAGACGCCTATGAGCTGGTTGCGCCAATCCTGACCAAGATTGCTGCCGTTGCTGAAGACGGTGAACCGTGTGTGACCTATATCGGTCCAGACGGTGCGGGTCACTACGTGAAGATGGTTCACAACGGTATTGAATACGGTGATATGCAGCTGATCGCTGAAGCCTACTCACTGCTGAAAGGCGGCCTGAACCTTACTAACGACGAACTGGCGCAAACCTTTACCGACTGGAATAACGGTGAGCTGAGCAGCTATCTGATCGACATCACCAAAGACATCTTCACCAAGAAAGATGAAGAAGGTAAATACCTGGTCGATGTGATTCTGGATGAAGCGGCGAATAAAGGCACTGGTAAATGGACCAGCCAAAGCTCCCTGGATCTGGGCGAGCCACTGTCACTGATCACCGAATCGGTCTTCGCGCGTTACATCTCTTCTCTCAAAGAGCAGCGTGTTGCGGCATCTAAAGTGCTCACCGGTCCACAAACACAGCTGGCTGGCGATAAAGCAGAATTTATCGAAAAAGTCCGTCGCGCTCTGTACCTGGGTAAAATCGTCTCTTACGCGCAGGGCTTCTCTCAGCTGCGTGCCGCCTCTGATGAGAACAACTGGGATCTGAACTACGGTGAAATCGCGAAGATCTTCCGTGCCGGTTGCATCATTCGTGCTCAGTTCCTGCAGAAAATTACCGATGCATACGCTGAAAACGCGGGCATCGCTAACCTGCTGCTGGCCCCATACTTCAAGCAGATTGCTGATGATTACCAGCAAGCGCTGCGTGACGTCGTGGCTTACGCAGTACAGAACGGCATTCCTGTGCCAACCTTCTCTGCTGCAGTCGCTTATTACGACAGCTACCGTGCTGCCGTTCTGCCTGCGAACCTGATTCAGGCGCAGCGCGACTACTTCGGCGCGCACACCTATAAACGTACCGATAAAGAAGGTGTTTTCCACACCGAGTGGCTGGATTAATCTGATTTAACTCAGTCATGTAGCGAGACCCGGTGAATGTCACCGGGTTTTTTTTATTTGTAATATCCCCGTGTTGCCTAACCCTGGTCATCGGGGCAGCGTTAATGCAGCATAAAACACTACAATTGTTCCTTTCTGCAGCCGGCCATTCGCCTTGACATCAACTCAGCATACGGGGTAAAAACCCCAAAAGTTGCTTATAGCGGTGGGGCGGTTGTCGCTCCCGACACTTAACTTAAAGACGTTAATTCAATGAAAATAACAATCTCAGGAACAGGTTATGTGGGTCTCTCTAACGGGATCCTGATTGCGCAGCACCATGAAGTGGTGGCCCTGGATATCGTGCAGGCCAAAGTAGATATGTTGAACCAGAAGATCTCGCCCATCGTGGATAAAGAGATCCAGGATTATCTGACGAATAAGCCATTGAATTTCCGTGCGACCACTGACAAAGTTGACGCCTACACCGGGGCGGATTTTGTCATCATTGCCACGCCAACCGACTACGATCCAAAAACGAACTATTTCAACACGTCGAGCGTAGAAGCGGTGATTAAGGATGTGACGGCGATTAACCCGAATGCCGTGATGATCATCAAATCAACCATTCCTGTCGGCTTTACCCAATCGATCAAAGAAGAGCTGGGTATCGATAATGTCATTTTCTCACCTGAGTTCCTGCGTGAGGGCAGGGCATTGTACGATAACCTGCACCCGTCTCGTATCGTCATTGGTGAGCGCTCCGAGCGTGCGGAACGTTTTGCTGCCCTGCTGCAGGAAGGCGCCATTAAAAAAGACATCAATGTTCTTTATACCGACGCCACAGAAGCAGAAGCCATCAAACTCTTTGCCAATACCTATCTGGCCATGCGTGTTGCCTATTTTAACGAGCTGGACAGCTACGCAGAGAGCCTGGGCTTGAATACCCGCCAGATCATTGAAGGCGTCTGCCTCGACCCGCGTATCGGTAACCACTACAACAACCCTTCCTTCGGTTACGGTGGCTACTGTCTGCCAAAAGATACCAAGCAGCTGCTGGCTAACTACCAGTCCGTACCGAACAACTTAATCTCTGCGATTGTAGATGCTAACCGCACGCGTAAAGACTTCATCTCTGATTCCATTCTGGCGCGCCACCCTAAAGTTGTGGGCGTGTACCGTCTGATTATGAAGAGCGGTTCGGATAACTTCCGTGCCTCCTCCATTCAGGGGATTATGAAGCGTATTAAGGCAAAAGGCGTTCAGGTCATCATTTATGAGCCGGTGATGAAGGAAGACGAATTCTTCCATTCCCGGGTGGTCCGCGACCTGGATGCCTTCAAGAAAGAGGCCGATGTGATTATCTCTAACCGAATGGCGGAAGAACTCTCCGACGTGGCGGATAAGGTCTATACCCGCGATCTGTTTGGTAACGACTGACTTTATCAACAGCAGAAAAAAGCCCGGCAATTATGCCGGGCTTTTTTTTAAACCTTATAAAACTCGCGATACCAGTCAACGAAGTTCTTAACGCCTTCTTTCACCGAGGTCTGCGGTTTAAAGCCGATAACCTCATACAGCGCCGTGGTATCTGCGCTGGTTTCCAGCACATCACCGGGCTGGATCGGCATCATGTTTTTGTCAGCTTCAATGCCTAACGCCTCTTCCAGCGCCGTGATGTAGTCCATCAGTTCAACAGGGGAGCTATTCCCGATGTTATAGACACGATAAGGTGCGGAGCTGGTCGCAGGGGAGCCAGACTCCACCGTCCAGTTACTGTCCGCCTGGGGAATAACGTCCTGCAAACGAACAATCGCTTCAGCAATGTCATCGATATAGGTGAAGTCACGCTTCATCTTGCCGAAGTTATAGACGTCGATACTTTTGCCTTCCACCATGGCTTTGGTGAACTTGAACAACGCCATGTCAGGACGCCCCCACGGGCCGTAAACAGTAAAGAAGCGCAGGCCAGTCGTCGGCAGACCATACAGGTGGGAGTAGGTATGTGACATCAGCTCGTTGGCTTTTTTGGTCGCGGCGTACAGCGAAACCGGGTGATCCACGGAGTCATCCGTTGAGAACGGCATCTTACGGTTCAGACCGTACACGGAACTGGAGGAGGCATAAAGCAGATGCTGCACCTTATTATGACGGCAGCCTTCCAGTACGTTCAGATGCCCCACCAGGTTGGCTTCTGCATAAGCATGTGGGTTATCCAGGGAGTAGCGCACGCCAGCCTGGGCGGCGAGATGGATCACCCGATCGAATTTTTCTGTAGCGAAGAGGGCCGCCATACCGTCGCGGTCGGCCAGTTCAAGCTTATGGAAGCTAAAATTCGCGGAGGTGAGCAGATCAAGACGCGCCTGCTTCAGGTTCACATCGTAATAGTCATTAAGGTTGTCGATACCCACAACCTGATGTCCGGCATCCAGGAGCCGCTTGCTGACATGAGCGCCGATAAAGCCTGCAGCGCCAGTGACCAGAAATTTCATAACTGTCCTCATCTGTTACGTATCATGTCCGGTGCGTTAAGTACCGGATTTGGGGTATGATAACGCGATGCGAAGGGTATCCAAACATCATATTTTCGATATGCCTAATCGGATTCCTATAGAAAATCCGAAAACAATCGATAAACTATATCTGAAACTTTATTATTTGCGCTTTTTCGCCTTCTAAGGATTATATGACGCACAACAACAATAACACGGTCATGCGTAGCAATGACCCTGAACAGATTGATTTGATTGATCTATTGGTACAGCTGTGGCGTGGAAAATGGCTAATTGCTGTGTTTATCGCCATCGCCCTTATAATTGCTGGCCTGTACCTGGCCTTTGCCAAAGAGAAGTGGACATCTACCGCGATCATCACTCAACCTGATGCCGCTCAAATTGGCAGTTACAGCAACGCGCTGAATATCCTTTATGGTAGTAATGCGCCGAAACTGACTGAAATCCAGGCGAGCGTAATCACGCGTTATAACGCGTCCTTCTCCGCATTATCCCAGACGCTGGAAAACGGTGCTGTCCCGGAATCCCTGACTATCGAGCCTACCGTTAAAGGCCAGGATATCCCTCTCAGCATTAAATATGTGAGTAGTTCAGCCGAAGCGGCGCAAAAGCAGGTGGCGCAATACATTCAGCAGATTGATGAGCAAATTCAAAAAGAGCTGGAAGTTGATCTGAACGATAACATTAAGCAGCAGGTCACCAGCTTGAACGATGTGCTGGGTAACCAGGAGACCATCGCTCAGGAGCAAAAAGATGTGCGAATCAAGCAAATCACAGAAGCCCTGAAGTATGCTGAAGCGGCCAACATTACCACCCCAAAAATCCAGCAGACTCAGGACGTTACGCAAGAAACGATGTTCCTGTTAGGGACTGAAGCGCTGCAATCCATGATTGCCCATGAATCTTCACGTCCACTGACGCTGTCCGACAGCTATTATCAGAACAAACAGAAACTGCTCGATATTCAAAAACTGAAAATCGATCCGACAACCATCCATGCATATCGCTATGTCATGAAGCCGGACCTGCCGATTCGTCGTGACAGTCCTAAACGTTCGTTGGTACTGGTTCTGGCGGTACTGCTGGGCGGGATTGTCGGTTCCGGCATTGTGTTAGGACGTAACGCCCTACGCAACTACCAGAGCAGGGCTTAAAAGCTGAAAAAAAACCGGGTTTCCCCGGTTTTTTTATTTGTGCCTCTGACGGAGATTCTCAATCACGGTGGTCAAATCTAAGTCCTGATCCTGTAGCAGCACCAACAGGTGATACATCAGGTCGGAGGCTTCATTCGTCAGTTCGGCCCGGTCGTTCACGGTGGCGGCCAGGGCTGTCTCTACGCCTTCTTCTCCCACTTTCTGCGCAATGCGCTTGGTGCCGCTGGCATAGAGCTTCGCGGTATAGGAACTTTGCGGATCGGCAGTTTTGCGCTCAGCTAACAGTTGCTCCAGCTGGTACAGGAAAAGCCACTGGTGGCTGGCGTCGCCAAAGCAGCTGCTGGTGCCCAGGTGACAGGTGGGGCCGATGGGATTGACCAGTACCAGCAGGGTATCGTTATCGCAGTCCGGGGTGATGCTGACCACATTCAGAAAATGGCCGGACGTTTCACCTTTGGTCCATAGACGCTGTTTAGTGCGTGAGAAGAAGGTCACTTTGCCGCTATCGATGGTCTTCGCCAGGGCATCCTGATTCATATAACCCAGCATCAGCACTTCACCGGATACCGCGTGCTGCACCACGACTGGCATCAAACCGTCCGTTTTTTCCCAGTCCAGCTGCGCACGTTGTTGCTCTGTTAACATACCCTGATCTCCACGCCCTGATTTGCCAGGAACGTTTTTAACTCACCAATATTAATAATCTGCTTGTGGAACACCGAGGCTGCCAGCGCGCCATCTACGTCGGCATCGCGGAAGGCTTCAAGGAAATGTTCCATGGTGCCTGCACCACCTGAGGCAATCAGCGGTACATGGCATACTTCGCGTACTTTCTTTAACTGCGCCAGGTCGTAGCCGTTACGCACCCCGTCCTGGTTCATCATATTCAGGACGATCTCGCCCGCGCCGCGCTTCTGTACTTCCTGCACCCAGTCCAGTGTCTCCCACTGGGTGACACGGGTACGGCTCTCATCGCCGGTATACTGGTTGACGTGGTATTTGCCTGTGGCCTCGTCAAACCAGGTATCGATCCCGACCACGATGCACTGCACGCCAAAGCGATCGGCCAGACGGGTAATCAGCTCCGGCTCAGCCAGGGCAGGGGAGTTAATGGAAATTTTGTCGGCACCGAAGGTGAGGATTTTTGCCGCGTCGTCTGCCGATTTGATTCCGCCCGCCACGCAGAACGGAATATCAATCACTTCCGCCACGCGCGCAACCCAGCTTTTATCCACCACGCGACCATCGCTGGAGGCGGTGATATCGTAAAAGACCAGCTCATCGGCACCTTCTTCCGCATAGCGTTTTGCCAGGGGAACGATGTCGCCGATAATCTCATGATTGCGGAACTGCACGCCTTTAACGACCTGGCCATCACGCACGTCGAGACAAGGAATTATCCGTTTTGCCAGCATTGAATCGCCTCCTTCACAGTAAATTTTTCTTCCAGCAGGGCGCGTCCAACGATGACCCCACGTACCCCGGTCCCGCGCAGGGCGGCGATATCATTTAAATCACCAATACCGCCGGATGACTGGAACGCCACCTGCGGATAACGGGCGCAGACCTCTTCGTAAAGCGACACGTTAGAACCGGCCAGCGTGCCGTCACGGGAGATATCGGTGCAAAGAACATGTTTCAGGCCCACTGGCAGATAGCGATCGACCAGCGCTTCCAGCGTCACGCCGGAGTTTTCCTGCCAGCCGCTGACCGCAACCTGCTTGTTTCCCTGTTCGTCGATACGGACGTCCAGCGCCAGCACCAGCGCGTCAGCGCCAAAGCGGCGGAACCAGCCTTGTACCGTCTCGGGATCTTTTACCGCGGTAGAACCCACCACTACGCGCGCCACGCCCGCTTCCAATAGTGCGGCTACGTCCTCTTCAGTGCGCACGCCGCCGCCAACCTGCACCGGGACGTTAACGCCCGCGACCAGTGTTTTCAGCAGCGGGATTTGGCGTTTGGCCGGATCTTTCGCGCCGGTCAGGTCAACCAGATGCAGCACTTCTGCACCCTGCGCAGCATAGTCCTGCAGGCGTGGCAACGGATCGTTGCCATAGTCGCGTTGCTGGCCATAATCGCCCTGGTGCAGACGGACAACCGTGCCGTCGATTAAATCTAAAGCGGGAATAATCATCACATCTCCAGGAAGTTTTTCAGCAACTGCGCGCCAGCGGCCCCGGAACGCTCCGGGTGGAACTGCACGCCGTAGAAATTGTCTTTCTGCACGGCGGCGGTGAAGGCTTCGCCATACTGGCACTGGGCGATGGTATTGGCGTTCACCGGCATCGCGTAGCTGTGCACAAAATAAAAATATGCCCCGTCCTCGATACCGCGGAACAGTCGGTCACCCGCTTTCGGGTAGACGCGGTTCCAGCCCATATGCGGCAGCGGCAGGCCGTGGTCGGTCATTTTCGGCACATCCTCATCGATAATGCCCAGCAGATCCACACCGTTGGACTCTTCGCTGCGACGTCCCAGCAACTGCATTCCCAGACAGATGCCCAGCACCGGCTGGGTACAGGCTTTAATCAGCTCAACCAGCTCGCGCTGGTGGATCTGATCCATCGCCGCCTGTGCCGTACCGACGCCAGGTAAAAAGAGTTTACTCGCATGCAGCACGACATCCGGGTCGCGGCTGACCAGCGGATCGTAGCCGTGGCGCGCAATCGCGGATTTCACTGAGTTGAGGTTGGCGCAGCCGGTATCGAGGATCACCACGTTCATTACAGCACTCCTTTCGACGACGGCAGGGTATCGCCTTCCACGCGTATGGCCTGGCGCAGGGTGCGGCCAAAGGCCTTAAACAGGCTCTCCACGCGATGGTGATCGTTCTTACCTTTAGTTTTCAGGTGCAGCGTCAGGCCCATGGTGTAGGAGAGGGAGCGGAAAAAGTGCTCAACCATCTCGGTGCTCAGATCGCCCACGCGCTGATAGGTAAAGTCGGCTTTATATTCCAGATGCGGACGGCCGGAGATATCGAGCGCACAGCGGGCCAGGCACTCATCCATCGGCAGCACAAAGCCAAAACGGTTGATTCCGCGCTTGTCGCCCAGGGCCAGCTTCAGAGCCTCGCCCAGCGCCAGGCCGGTATCTTCCACGGTGTGGTGATCGTCAATGTAGAGATCGCCTTTAACGCCGATCTCCATGCGGAAGCCGCCATGGGTGGCGATCTGATCCAGCATATGATCGAAGAAGCCCACACCGGTGTGGATCTTGCTGCTGCCTTCGCGATCCAGCCAGACCTTGACGTCGATCTGCGTCTCTTTAGTATTGCGCTCCACGTGGGAGTAGCGGTCACGTTTGGTCAGCTGTTCGCCAATCATCGCCCAGTTCAGGGTCTCGCGCTGATAGCGCAGGCCAGCAATGCCCATGTTGGTCGCCAGCTCAATGTCCGTCGCGCGATCGCCAATCACATAGCTGTTGGCTTTATCCAGCGTCGTGTCGGCCAGGTATTGTTCTACCAGCTGCACTTTCGGCTTGCGGCAATCACAGTTGTCGGCAGGCAGGTGCGGGCAAATCAAGACCTCATCAAATACCACGCCCTGAGAGGTGAGGATCTGCATCATCAGATCGTGCGGGCCGTCGAAATCAGCCTGCGGGAAGCTATCTGTGCCGAGGCCGTCCTGATTGGTGATCATCACTAGCTTAAAACCGGCTTTTTGCAGCTTAAGCAGCACCGGAATGACATCGGCTTCAAAAGCCAGCTTGTCGAAACGATCGACCTGATAGTCACTGGGTGGTTCCGAAATGATAGTGCCGTCACGATCGATAAAGAGGTACTTCTGGCTCATACTTTCTCCGCATTCAGGGCGTCGATAACGCGCTGGCTCTCTTCACGGGTACCCACGGTAATGCGTAAGCAGCCACTTAAAGAGGGTTGTTTGTTCTGGTCTCGTAAGATAATGCCCTGATCCCACAAAGATTTAAATACTGCACTTGAGGCGGTAAAACGCGCCAGAATATAGTTGGTTTCCGAATCGAAAACCTGCTCTACGCAAGGGATGGTTTTCAGCTGGCTGACGAGATACGCACGCTCGTCGAGGATCTGCGCCACGCGACTCCGCATGGCCGTGATGCCGTCTGCCGACAGCGCCTGGGCGGCGATATCCGCGACCGGCGTTGAAAGCGGATAAGGGGCAATCACTTTCATCAGCAGGTCGATCACCTCTTTATTGGCCAGCGTAAAACCGCAGCGCAGCCCGGCCAGGGCGAAGGCTTTTGAAAGCGTACGCAGGATCACCAGGTGCGGATACTCCGCCAGCCACCCTGCGAGGGTCGCCTGCGGGCAGAACTCGATATAGGCTTCATCGGCCACCACCAGGGCTTTACCGCGGGTCATCTCCAGCAGAGTGCGGACATCCTCCGGGTTAATCAGCTGGCCGGTAGGGTTGTTCGGGCTGCAGACAAACACCACCTTTACACCATCAAGATTGTCGGCAATGCCCTGCAAATCCAGCTGCCAGTTTTCCAGAGTAGGCACTTTACGCAGCTCAACGTTAAAGGTTTCGCTGCTGACGCTGTACATCCCGTAGGTCGGTGGACAGTAGAGTACTGCGTCTTTACCCGGCTCGCAGAAGGCGCGGATCAGCAGTTCAATGCCTTCATCCGCGCCGCGGCTGACCAGCACCTGCTCAGGTTGTACACCGGCATAGGCCGCATAGTTTTCAATCACCGCTTTCGGCTGACATTCCGGGTAGCGGTTCAGCGTCTGCTGGCTCAACGCGAAATGAACGGCGGTAGGGAATTCATTCGCGTTCAGCCATACATCGCCATTGCCTCCCAGGCGGCGGGCAGACTGATAGGGGGTCAGGGCGCGAACGTTCTCGCGGGCTAACTCTTCAATACTCATGCTTGCTCCTTCAGGGCGGCAACGCGCAGCGTTACGGCATTTTTGTGGGCAGTCAGCCGTTCGGCTGCGGCCAGCGTTTCAATCGTTGCGGCAAGAGAGGCGAAGCCCTCACGGGAAAGCTCCTGCACGGTCATGCGCTTCTGGAAATCCGCCAGCCCCAGACTGGAACAGGTAGAGGTATAACCGTAGGTCGGCAGCACATGGTTAGTGCCGGAGGCGTAATCACCTGCGGATTCCGGTGACCAGTCGCCAAGGAACACCGAACCGGCGCTGGTGATACTGTCGACCAGCTCACGGGCGTTGCGGGTTTGAATGATCAGGTGCTCCGGGCCATAGAGATTGGAAATGGCGATACACTGCGCCAAATCCCGGGCGACGATCAGACGGCTGGCAGAGAGCGCCTGGCGAGCAGTATCGGCACGCGGCAGATCGGCAAGCTGACGTTCGACCGCTTCACCCACCCGTTTTGCCATACCGGCATTCGGCGTCAGCAGGATCACCTGCGAATCCGGGCCGTGCTCTGCCTGGGAAAGCAGGTCCGAGGCCACGAAATCCGGCGTCGCGCCGCTGTCGGCAATGACCAGCACTTCAGAGGGGCCAGCCGGCATATCGATAGCCGCACCGTCCAGCCGTTGGCTGACCTGACGTTTCGCTTCGGTCACAAAGGCGTTACCCGGACCAAAGATTTTATCCACTTTAGCGATGGACTCCGTACCCAGCGCCAGGGCGGCAATGGCCTGTGCCCCGCCGACTTTGAAAATCTCCTGAACGCCGCAGAGTTGCGCCGCATAGAGGATCTCATCGGCAATCGGCGGTGGAGAGCAGAGCACCACCTTGCGACACCCGGCGATACGCGCCGGGGTGGCAAGCATCAGCACCGTAGAGAAGAGCGGTGCGGAACCGCCCGGAATATATAAACCCACCGAGTCAACCGGACGGGTTACCTGCTGGCATCGCACACCCGGCAGGGTTTCCACATCCACAACGGGCAGGGCTTGCGCGCGGTGGAAGGTGTCGATGTTGTTGACCGCCACCGCCATCGCCTGCTTAATGTCATCGCCCAGGCGGTTACAGGCGTCCGTGATTTCCTGCTCGCTCACCTTCAGCGCACCGACTTCGGTTTTGTCGAGTTTGGCGCTGTATTCCCGCAGGGCATCGTCGCCACGGGCTTTCACATTGTCCAGAATCTCAGCCACGGTACGGGTAATGCTTTCGGAGGCAGAGATAGCCGGGCGCATCAGCAGGTCGCGCTGTTGTTCCGCGCTACAGGTGTTCCAGTCGATAACGGTGTTAAAGGTCATGGTGGTTACTCCATCATCTTCTCAATTGGCAACACCAGAATCGAACTGGCACCCAATGCTTTCAGTTTTTCCATGGTTTCCCAGAACAGGGTTTCGCTGCTGACCATATGCATCGCCACGCGCTGCTGATCCCCCGCCAGCGGCAGAATGGTAGGACGCTCGGCACCTGGCAGCAGGGCAATAACCTCATCCAGACGCTCAGTCGGCGCATGCATCATGATGTATTTCGATTCGCGGGCCTGAATCACCCCCTGAATACGGGTCAACAGACGGTCAATCAACTGCTGCTTGGCTTCCGGCATCTCGCCGTCGCGCTGGATCAGGCAGGCTTTAGAGCGGTAGATCACCTCAACTTCGCGCAGACCATTGGCTTCCAGGGTCGCGCCGGTGGAGACCAGATCGCAGATTGCGTCAGCCAGACCGGCGCGCGGTGCCACTTCGACAGAGCCGTTGAGCAGGCAGGATTTAAACTGGACCCCTTTCTGATCGAGATAACGCTTCAGCAGGTGAGGGTAGGAGGTGGCGATACGCTTGCCATTCAGTGCAGCCGGGCCGTCCCATGCTTCGTCAGCCGGGGTTGCCAGCGACAGGCGGCAACCGCCAAAATCGAGACGGCGCAGCGTAAAGTAGCGTGGGTCTTCGCCCTGTGCGCGGCGGGTGAGGAGTTCTTCTTCCAGCACGTTCTCGCCAATGATGCCCAGATCCACCACGCCGTCCATCACCAGACCCGGAATGTCATCGTCACGCACGCGCAGAATATCAATCGGCATATTCTCTGCCAGCGCAATCAGGCGCTGAGTGTGCAGGTTGATTTTGATGCCGCAGCGCGCCAGCAGTTCGCGTGAATCGTCGCTAAGACGACCTGATTTCTGCATAGCTATGCGTAAACGTGAATTATCTAACATTGTCGGTTCCTCATGATCCTGTTGTAACTTGCCTGAACACGGTCCAAAAAAAAGCCCCCGGAAGGCGATCTTCCGGGGGCTTTTTCTTGCGTTCATGCACCGCTGGAAGATCTAACTGTCTTCCAGCACACATCGCCTGAAAGACTAGTCAGGATGATGGTGATGATGGTGGTGTTTAAATTGAACGCGTGTCATAAAATTCTCGATGAATGCTTATTCATGTGATGTCGTTTAACCTAAACCACTTACGCTACATAAAGCAAGGGCTTTTTTTAATCATTAAACGATTTCATATTGGTGCTATCAATTGTCAGTTGCGCATGGCTGGCGTAGCCTTAAAGCAGAGGCGTAAACGTCAGGAGAGAACGCATGAAAAAGGTCGCAATTGTCGGTCTGGGATGGCTTGGAATGCCGCTGGCCATGTCGTTGCTGTCACGGGGCTGGCAGGTCACCGGCAGTAAAACCACCGTGGATGGGGTCGAGGCGGCGCGGATGTGCGGCATCGAGAGCGTTGAATTGCGCCTGGAGCCAGAGTTAGTGTGCGACACCGACGATCTGGATACGCTAATGAGTGATGTGGATGCGCTGGTGATTACCCTGCCGGCACGCCGCACCGGGCCGGGTGAGAATTATTATCTGCAGGCCGTACAGGAAATTGTCGACAGTGCCCTCGCGTACCATATTCCCCGCATTATTTTCACCAGCTCCACCTCGGTATATGGCGATGTGGACGGCACCGTGAAAGAGAATATGCCGCGCCAGCCGGTGACGGCAAGCGGGCGGGTTTTAAAAGAGCTGGAAGACTGGCTGCACAATTTACCGGGTACCCAGGTAGATATATTACGGCTGGCGGGGCTGGTGGGGCCGGGGCGTCATCCTGGTCGCTTTTTTGCCGGAAAATCAGCGCCTGACGGCCAACATGGCGTCAATCTGGTGCATCTTGAAGATGTGATCGGCGCAATTACCCTGCTATTACAGGCTCCGAAGGGCGGGCACATCTATAATATATGTGCGCCCTCTCATCCAACACGCAGTACATTTTATCCGGTGATGTCGCGTCAGCTTGGCCTGGCGCCGCCGCACTTCCACGATGCCCCGGGAGAGGGGAAGGGCAAATTGATTGATGGGAACCGCATCTGTCATGAACTGGGATTTGAGTATCTCTTTCCCGATCCGCTGGTTATGCCTATGGAGTAATGCCGCTGGCGGAGCGTAAGCGCACCACAAGGGGGTGAGCATGAAACCGCTGCTGGATGTCCTTATTATCCTTGATGCACTGGAAAAAGAGGGGAGCTTTGCTGCGGCCTCGGCAAAGCTCTTTAAAACTCCTTCGGCACTCAGCTACACCGTTCACAAGCTCGAAAGCGATCTTAATATTCAGATCCTTGACCGTTCCGGCCACCGGGCGCGCTTTACCCGCACTGGACAAATGCTGCTGGAAAAAGGGCGTGAGGTACTGCATACGGTACGTGAGCTGGAAAAGCAGGCCGTCAAACTGCATCAGGGCTGGGAAAACGAACTGATTATTGGGGTCGATGATACATTCCCCTTTTCCCTGCTTGCACCGCTCATCGAAGCCTTTTACGAACGACACAGCGTTACCCGCCTGAAGTTTATCAATGGCGTGCTGGCTGGCTCCTGGGAGTCGCTGGTGCAGGGGCGAGCGGATATTGTCGTCGGCGCGCTGCTTGAGCCGCCGCAATTAAGTGATTTTGGCTTTGCCTGTCTCGGGCACCTGGAACAGGTGTTCGTCATTGCACCACACCATCCCCTGGCCCAGGAGCCAGAGCCGGTTAACCGGCGAGTGATCAAAAATTATCGCGCCATCGTGGTGGGTGACAGTTCATTACCAAGCTGTGCGGCCTCTTCGCAGTTACTGGACGATCAGGAAGCCATCACGGTATTTGATTTTAAAACCAAGCTGGAGCTGCAAATTAGCGGCTTAGGCTGCGGTTATCTGCCACGTTATTTAGCCCAGCGCTATATTGAAAGCGGAGCGCTAATAGAGAAACAGGTTATCGCGCAATCCAGTTATGATTCCGTATGGATAGGCTGGAATGAGCAGACAGCCGGGCTTGCCAGTGCATGGTGGCGACAAGAAATTTTAGCAAATAGTGCTATTGCTGCCGTTTATGCGCAGGGTGCGGCTGAAAAATCAGGTGAATAATAAAAAATTTAACTTTAGGATGCCTTCCGATCTCTTGCATTTTAACTATCATTTAGGGAAAATGCGCCGCAGCAAACATGGAATAATCGACGATATAAAAGGCGTCGATTATTTTTTTTTGCATGTAAGAAAACCATTAAATCCAAGAGGCCGGGCTTCGTACCGGATAGATATTTACTAAAATCCGACAGTTGTTGTCGCTGAGGAAGAAAGAAATGGGGCAATTTTTCGCTTACGTGGCGGTATTCACCGTAAAGGAGAATAACTATGTCGCTTAACGCAACTCCAAAAACCTCTCGCGTGGAATTACGTAAAACGCTTACGTTAATTCCGGTTGTTATGATGGGCCTTGCCTATATGCAGCCGATGACGCTGTTCGATACGTTTGGTATCGTTTCAGGCCTCACTGACGGTCACGTTGCAACGGCGTATGCCTTTGCGCTGATCGCGATCCTCTTTACCGCGCTGAGCTACGGCAAGCTGGTTCGCCGCTTCCCGTCCGCAGGCTCTGCGTACACCTATGCTCAGAAATCCATTAGCCCGGCTGTCGGCTTTATGGTGGGCTGGTCATCTCTGCTGGACTACCTGTTCATGCCGATGATCAACATTCTGCTGGCAAAAATTTATTTTGAAGCGCTGGTGCCTTCCGTACCGTCGTGGATCTTCGTTGTAGCGCTGGTGGCCTTTATGACCATCTCTAACCTGCGCAGCATCAAGACCGTTGCCAATTTCAACACCCTGATTGTTATCCTGCAGATGGGTATTGTGGCGGTTATCGTTGGTCTGATCATCTACGGGGTTTCTCACGGCGAAGGCGCAGGTACGCTGACCAGCACCCGTCCGTTCTGGTCTGAAGGCGCACATGTGGTGCCGATGATCACCGGTGCGACGATCCTGTGCTTCTCGTTCCTCGGCTTCGACGGTATCTCTTCTCTGTCTGAAGAGACCAAAGACGCTGAGCGTGTGATCCCGCGCGCGATCTTCCTGACGGCATTGATTGGCGGCATCATCTTTATCGGTGCCTCTTACTTCCTGCAGCTGTACTTCCCGGATATCTCTCGCTTCAAAGATCCGGATGCATCGCAGCCAGAAATCATGCTGTATGTTGCCGGTAAAACATTCCAGTGGGGCGTGCTGATCTTCTCCAGCGTTACCGTTCTGGCATCCGGTATGGCAGCACACGCGGGTGTTTCCCGTCTGATGTATGTGATGGGCCGTGATGGTGTGTTCCCGACTCGCTTCTTCGGTTATGTCCATCCAAAATGGCGTACCCCGGCGTGGAACGTGCTGCTGGTCGGTGCGATTGCGCTGCTGGCCATCAACTTTGACCTGGTCACCGCGACGGCGCTGATTAACTTCGGTGCGCTGGTTGCCTTTACCTTTGTTAACCTCTCCGTGATCTCTCAGTTCTGGATCCGTGAGAAGCGCAACAAAACGCTGAAAGACCACTTCAACTACCTGGTTCTGCCGGTATGTGGCGCACTGACCGTCGGTGCGCTGTGGATCAACCTGGAAGAAAGCTCTATGGTTCTGGGTCTGATCTGGGGTGGTATTGGCCTGATTTACCTGGCATGCGTAACCAAAAGCTTCCGCAACCCGGTTCCTCAGTACGAAGACGTCGCGTAATAATACTCAGGCCCGGCACCTATAGCGCCGCCGGGCAAAGAAAAAAAAGCCGGAGACATCGCCTCCGGCTTTTTTGTGTTCTCAGGTCACACAATTTCCTGCGCATATTGATACAGCGCTTTCAACAGCATTTGCTTTTCAGCATTGCCTTCATACTCGCCGTAAAGCATCTCAAGCTCCTGCGCGTAAGCCTGCAGATATTCCGGGGTAAACACGTTGCGGCGATGCTGCAACCAACGCTCCTGCTCGGCCTCATCCAGCGTGCCGGGGAAATTACGCGCCCGGTAGTTAAAGATCAGCTTGTTAATACGTTGATCGGCAAAGGTGATATCCAGCGCGGGCAGATTACGGGGATCGGTCTGCAGAACGATATTCATGGCAGAGCGGTCAGCGTCGCTGAAAAAGCCGTTGTAGAGTTGGGCATCAACGTTATCTGACGGAACGAACGGCTCCGCTTCAGCAAAAATCGCCACCACTTTTTCCCGCACCTGCGGGTTCTCCCGCAGCCGTTTCAGGTTATCCAGACAGTGCTGACGGTCAATCCCCAGCCGTTCGGCATCTTCCGGGCGCAGGGTATTGGCAGGGGCCAGCACCGGACACTTGTTGATATGCACCAGCTTCACCGGCACGGCAGCAGCGTCGCCCAGCGCCTCTTTCGGGGTGTACAGCCGCTCGCGAAGGGCGTCGCTCTCCAGCGTCAGCAATGGCGTAATATCTCCCGCCAAATCCACCATAATGACTGCATTACGGTTTTCCGGGTGCCAGGCCAGCGGGGCCACCCAGCTGGTATTTCCGCGCCAGGCACCGAACATCCCGGAGATATGCATCAGTGGCTTCATTTGCGGCACGTCAATCAGGGTGGTCAGTTTTTGTTTACTGCGATGGCTGAGCAGGTACTCAAACAGCTTCGGCTGCCGGGTCTTCACCAGCTTCGCCATAGCGATAGTGGCGTAGACATCCGCCATCGCGTCATGGGCATTACTGTGTTCAATGCCGTTTGCGCGGGTCAGATGTTCAAGACGGAAGCTGGGCAGCCCATCTTCATTGTCGGGCCAGACGATCCCTTCCGGGCGCAGGGCATAGCAGGCGCGCATAACGTCCAGCAGATCCCAGCGCGAATTCTTGTTTTGCCAGCTCCAGGCATAGGGATCGTAGAAGTTGCGGTAAAAAATATGCCGGGTCACTTCGTCATCGAAGCGCACGTTGTTGTAGCCCACTACGCAGGTGTTGGGCACGGTAAAAAGGTCATGAATGCGACGGGCGAACTCTGCTTCATTCACCCCTTTTTCACGGGCTTCCTGCGGGGTGATGCCGGTGACCATCACTGCGCCGGGCTGAGGCAAATAGTCATCGGCGGGTTTGCACCAGAATACCTCCGGCTCACCGATGATATTGAAATCAGCATCGGTGCGTATCGCGGCAAACTGGGCAGGGCGATCCAGCGAGGGGCTGGTGCCAAAGGTTTCGTAATCGTGGAATAAAAATGTAGGCAGCGCGACGGAGTCAGACACCAGTAATACCATCCTGTTTATGAGTGACCCCCTTATGGTAAACCATCCAGCCTGGCACGCCGAAGGAAAAGCACCCTAAGCCTGCAAATTTGCGAGACACCGTCCGGGAAAAACGTGCGTGCTGTCACAATTTTTTGCAATTATTCCAGGTATCAAGCGGAAAACTTCCGTAAAAAGGTCAACGATTTTAAATGACTGAGGATATACCGTTGAAACGCCGTCTGTTTATTGCTGTTTCTTTACTCACTTTGAGCATTTCTTCCGCGCTGGCTGCCGACCCGATTAATTATGCGCCGCAGCCGCCAGCTATCCAGGCCGGTTCCTGGGTACTGATGGATTATACGACGGGGCAGATTTTAACGGCGGGCAACGAACATCAGCAGCGCAATCCAGCCAGCCTCACCAAGTTGATGACCGGCTACGTGGTGGATCGCGCTATCGACAGCCATCGCATCACCCCGGACGATATGGTCACGGTCGGTCAGGATGCCTGGGCCAAGGGGAATCCGGTTTTTGACGGCTCCTCGCTGATGTTCCTGAAGGCGGGCGAGCAGGTTTCGGTGCGTGACCTTAGCCGCGGCCTGATTGTCGATTCCGGCAACGACGCCTGTGTGGCGCTGGCCGATTATGTGGCGGGCGGGCAGCCGCAGTTCGTGAACATGATGAATGATTACGTTAAAAAGCTGAATTTGCGCGATACCCATTTTGAAACCGTGCACGGTCTGGATGCGCCGGGCCAGCACAGTTCGGCGTACGACCTGGCGGTACTCTCCCGGGCCATCATCCACGGAGAGCCAGCGTTCTATCACATGTACAGCGAGAAAAGCCTGACGTGGAACGGCATCACCCAGCAGAACCGTAACGGCCTGCTGTGGGATAAGTCGCTTAACGTCGATGGCCTGAAAACCGGTCACACTTCCGGCGCTGGTTTCAACCTGATTGCCTCTGCTGTGGACGGTCAGCGTCGCCTGATTGCCGTCATCATGGGCGCTGAAAGTCCGAAAGGGCGCGAGGATCAAGCGCGTAAGCTTCTGCACTGGGGACAGCAAAACTTCGATACCGTGCAGATCCTGCGTAACGGTAAGCAGGTAGGCATCGAGCGGATCTGGTACGGCAATAAAGAACAGATTTCGCTGGGAACCGACCAGGACTTCTGGCTGGCCCTGCCGAAGGCAGAGTTGCCGAATATTAAAGCCAAATATGTGCTGGATAAAAAAGAGCTGGAAGCGCCGATTGCCGCGCATCAACGGGTTGGTGAGATCGAACTCTACGATCGCGATAAAGTGGTCGCCCACTGGCCGCTGGTGACGCTGGAAAGCGTAGGGAAAGGCGGGATGTTTTCACGCCTGAGTGACTATCTTCACCATAAAGCCTGACGGCTGAAGGAGCAGGCTGGCGACTGTGCGAGCCTGCTCGCATAATAAACAGATCATTATTGTTAAACCGCTTTTCTCTGCATTACAGTGTATGTATATACAGTAACCAATCGGAGGCAGCATGGACTACAGCATCAAGCACCAGAATAAACGCAAAATCGCCGGTTTTCATATGGTTGGCCCCTGGGAGCAAACGGTAAAGCAGGGTTTTGAGCAACTGGTGATGTGGGTCGATGGCCGACAGATTCAGCCGCTGGAGTGGGTGGCGGTTTATTATGATAATCCTGATGAAGTGCCAGCCGAAAAGTTACGCTGCGGCACGGTTATCACCGTGCCGGACGATTTCGTTATCCCCGCTAACAGCGAAGGAGTGATCCTTACCGAAGTGGCAGAAGGCGAGTACGCGGTTGCCAGCGCCCGCGTTGAGAACCATGACTTCGCCACCCCGTGGAACCTTCTTTTTGATAGCCTGCTTGAAGATGTCGATTACCAGATAGCGCCGAAACCCTGCTTTGAACGTTACCTGAATGACGGTAATGCCGATGGCTACTGGGATATCGAAATGTTTATTCCGGTACAACACCGGGTCTCATAACCCCGCACATATTCCCACTGTTTACAGGGTTTTTCTGCCGGGTTATCACCGCTCCGGCAGAAAACACAGTACAATCAGGATTTGCCGTAATGCTGGAGAGCGTGTGCGTCCCGACAAATCTCTAACGCCTTTTGAAATCAGACTGTATCGCCATTACCGCATCGTACACGGCTGCCGTATCGCGCTGGCGTTTATCCTCACCTTTTTACTGGTGCGTCTGCTGGACGTGCCGGAAGGGACCTGGCCACTGATTACCCTGGTGGTAATCATGGGGCCCATCTCCTTCTGGGGTAACGTGGTGCCACGCGCGTTTGAGCGTATTGGCGGCACCATTCTTGGCTCGGCGCTGGGGCTGATTGCCCTGAAGCTGGAGCTTTTCTCCCTGCCGCTGATGCTACTGTGGTGCGCGGCAGCGATGTTCCTTTGCGGCTGGCTGGCGCTCGGCAAGCGGCCTTATCAGGCGCTGCTTATTGGTATCACCCTTGCGGTGGTGATCGGCGCGCCAACCGGGGATATGCATACCGCATTGTGGCGAAGCGGCGACGTGATCCTCGGCTCCCTGTTAGCGATGTTGTTTACCGGGATCTGGCCGCAGCGGGCGTTCCTGCACTGGCGTATCCAGATGGCGAACTACGTCACCGCTTTTAACCGGGTTTATCAGGCGGGCTTTTCTCCCAACCTGGTTGAACGACCGCGTCTGGAAAAACATCTGCAAACCATCCTCAATGACGTGGTAAAAATGCGCGGCCTGATCACGCCAGCCAGCAAAGAGACCCATATCCAGAAATCTATCTTCGAAGCCATCCAGACCATCAGCCGCAACCTGGTCTGTATGCTGGAGCTGCAAATCAACGCCCATTGGGCGTCACGTGCCAGTCATTTTGTGATGCTGAATGCCCGGACTTTAAAAGAGACGCAGCAGATGACGCAGCAGACGCTGCTCACCATCGCCCATGCGCTCTACGAAGGCAATCCGCAGCCCATTCTGGCCAATACCGAGCGGCTAAACGAAATCGTTGCCGAGCTGCGCCAGCTGATCAACGATCGGCCCAGCGAAAACGTGGCAGAAACGCCCATTCACGGCTATGTATGGTTGAGCATGGAACTTGCGCGCCAGCTCGAGCTGCTGTCGCATCTTATCTGTCGGGCATTGCGCAAATAAAAAGCGGCCATGCGCGGTTGTGATGCCTGCTGCTTCGATTCAGCAGAAATTGAGGTTATGATAGGGACAAAGGAAAAATTATTGTCATCAGCAATCGCTGTCAGTAATGTTAACGGCATCGCGGTTGTTTAAACGAATCCGAATCTCACATTATCAGGGGTGTAAAAATGGAAACTACCAAGCCTTCGTTCCAGGATGTTCTGGAATTCGTCCGCCTGTTCCGTCGCAAGAACAAACTGCAACGTGAAATCCAGGACGTTGAGAAAAAGATCCGTGACAACCAGAAGCGTGTCCTGCTGCTGGACAACCTGAGCGACTACATCAAGCCAGGCATGAGCGTTGAAGCCATCCAGGGCATCATCGCCAGCATGAAAAGCGATTACGAAGACCGCGTGGATGACTACATCATCAAGAATGCTGAAATCTCTAAAGAACGTCGTGAAATCTCGAAAAAGCTGAAAGTTATGGGCGAGATGAAACACGTTGAGACCAAAGGCGAATAAGCGCCGCTGAACAGGCTAAGCCCTCCGACTTGTCGGGGGGCTTTTTTTTGGCTCTGGTTTACCGAACCCGGAAAAGCAAAAAGCCTGCTCGAAAGCAGGCTTCTTAAATGTGGCTCCTCTGACTGGACTCGAACCAGTGACATACGGATTAACAGTCCGCCGTTCTACCGACTGAACTACAGAGGAATCGTTGTGGAGCGTTATCTTAACGGCGAAAAAACTTTTGTCAAACCTGATCTTACCTGATTTAGATCAACTGCTGATTCTGTCGTCAGTTTGACGTAATTACCAACAAATTTTTGTGGGAAATACTTTGCAGGATCTGCTTTTCTCCCTCATCATTTGAAATGGAGTTTCAACTTTTCTCGCTAAGGTCCATTTTGAACGTCACCTCCGCTTTACGCCAGGCCGTGATGCGCACGCCCTGGTATACCAAACGTAAGAGCTACAAGGTTCTCTTCTGGCGCGAAATCACCCCCCTTGCCGTGCCTATCTTTCTGGAAAACACCTGCGTCCTGCTGATGGGCGTGCTCAGCACCTTCCTGGTCAGCTGGCTCGGCAAAGAGGCGATGGCAGGCGTCGGGCTGGCCGACAGCTTTAATATGGTGATTATTTCGTTCTTTGCGGCGATCGATCTTGGTACCACGGTGGTGGTGGCCTTTAGTCTGGGGAAACGCGATCCCCGTCGTGCGCGGGCGGCCGCCAGGCAGTCGCTGGTGATCATGACGTTGTTCTCCATTGTGCTGGCGGCGGTGATCCACTATTTCGGTGAAGAGATTATTAATGTGGTGGCTGGCGAGGCGACCGGTGAGGTGAAAGCCCTGGCGCTGTCCTATCTCGAAATGACGGTGCTCAGCTATCCGGCCGCAGCGATTGCGCTGATTGGCAGCGGGGCGTTACGCGGGGCAGGGAACACCAAAATTCCGCTGCTGATTAACGGCGGGATGAACATCCTGAATATTATGATCAGCAGCGTGCTGATTTACGGCCTCTTTTCCTGGGACGGGCTGGGCTTTATCGGAGCAGGGCTCGGGCTGACGATCTCGCGCTATATCGGCGCCGTTGCCATCATCGTGGTGCTGGCCGTCGGTTTTAACCCGTCCCTGCGTATCAGTATCAAGAGCTATTTCAAGCCGCTTAATTTCGCCATTATCTGGGAAGTGATGGGTATTGGCGTGCCTGCCAGCATTGAATCCGTGCTGTTCAACGGCGGTAAGCTGCTGACCCAGATGTTTGTTGCCGGGATGGGCACCGATGTCATTGCCGGTAACTTTATCGCCTTTTCCATTGCGGCACTGATCAACCTGCCGGGTAACGCCCTCGGTTCCGCGTCCACCATCATTACCGGCAAACGACTCGGTAAAGGGCAAATCGGCCAGGCGGAGCGTCAGCTGCGCCATGTCTTCTGGCTCTCGACGATCGGCCTGACCGCCATTGCCTGGGGAACCGCGCCGTTCGCCGGCCTGCTGGCGTCTTTCTATACCCGCGAGCAGGACGTTAAGGACGTGGTGGTGATCCTCATCTGGCTAAACGCCGCCTTTATGCCGATCTGGGCCGCTTCGTGGGTGTTACCTGCCGGGTTGAAAGGGGCGCGCGATGCGCGCTTCGCGATGTGGGTGTCGATGCTCGGGATGTGGGGGTGTCGCGTCGTGGCAGGTTATACGTTGGGGATCATGCTGGGTATGGGCGTGGTCGGGGTCTGGCTGGGAATGTTCCTCGACTGGGCGGTACGCGGCGCGCTCTTCTACTGGCGAATGATCAGCGGTCGCTGGCTGTGGAAATACCCACGGCCACAGCGTGACAATGTGGCGCCCATTGCCTCAGAACGGGTGGCAAATGTGCAAAGTGGGGAATAAATCGGCAAACGATACAAAATATGCATTCTGCCTTTGACAACGCCAGGTGGCATCGCTAATATTCGCCCCGTTCACACGATTCCTCTGTAGTTCAGTCGGTAGAACGGCGGACTGTTAATCCGTATGTCACTGGTTCGAGTCCAGTCAGAGGAGCCAAATTTGAAAAGCCTGCTTAAGGAAACTTAAGCAGGCTTTTTGCTTTTCTACCCACAACAACAAAGAAACGGCAACCCGAAGGTTACCGTTTTTAGTGTCTGTATCTATCTCTGCGGTGAGGGCATCAGGCCGCACGCTCTTTATGCTCGCGCACCGGCGCCGTCGCTGCCAGTAGCCACTGACGCGCGTCGCTATCAACGTGCGGCGAGAGCACCTCCCGTACCTGCTGGTGATACGCATCCAGCCACTGGATCTCTTTTTCACTCAGCAGATGCCACTCAACCTGGCTCAGGTCGATTGGCGCCAGCGTGAGCGACGCGAAGCGGCAGAAGCCTGGCAGGCTTTCCACAACCTCCACCTGATTTTCAATCCGGATCCCATACTCATCAGCCAGATAATAGCCCGGCTCGATGGTGATAATATTGCCCGCGACCAGCGGCCATGGGTTGACCTTCTTCGCGATACGCTGCGGATTCTCATGAATCAGCAGCTGGTGGCCCACGCCGTGTCCGGTGCCGTGATCAAAATCCAGCCCCAGCTCCCACAGCCCACGCCGCGCAAAAGCATCAATCTGATGCCCGCAGGTACCGGAAGGGAATTGCAGGGTGATAAGCGATAAAAAGCCTTTCAGCACCGCGGTGTAGTGCAGACGACACTGGTCGCTCAGAGAGCCAAAGGCAAGCGTGCGCGTGGCATCGGTCGTGCCGTTATGGTACTGCCCGCCGGAATCGTTCAGATAAAAATGGTTGCGGGTAATGGCCGCATTGGTCTGCTCGCTGGCGTGGTAATGGCACATCGCCGCATTGCTGGCCGAGGCGGAAATAGTGGCAAAACTCTGCTCGATAAAGCCCGGTCTCTGCTGGCGGAACACCAGCTGCTGCTCCTGTGCTTCCAGCTCCGTAAGCGGATTGCCTGCGGCCTCACGGCGGGGCACCTCATGCGCCAGCCAGGCAAGGAAGTTGACCCATGCCACGCCATCCTGTTGGTGACTGTCGCGGTAGCCTGCCAGCTCGGTAGGATTTTTATGCGCTTTCATGGCAGTGATCGGGTCGGCGTGCCAGACGATCTCCCCCTGCGGCTCCACGGCAAAACGCAGGGCGACGGGAGCCGAATCGGCATCCACCATCACGCGTTTCCCGGCGCACAGCTGCTGGCTGCGCGGCAGAAAATCGGCTTCTGGTGCCAGCGTCAGACTCTCCAGCAGGGAGGCGGAAAGCCCGTGCGTTTTTCCGGGGACCACAAACCACTCCACCGCGGCTTCGCGGCTCAGCAGAGCAAACGAGTTCGGCACCGGGCTCATGGGAATATCGCTTCCGCGCACGTTAAGCAGCCAGGCAATGTTATCCGGCTGGGTGATGGCGAGATAATCGGCATTGCGCTCAGCCAGAATAGCGGCGACGCGCTTGCGCTTATCGGCGCTACTCTCGCCGCTGATGTCGACCGGCATCTCCCTGATCGCGCCAACGGGCGGTGCAGGGCGATCATGCCACAGGCTATCGAACGGTGAATCGTTCAGAGCGACAAGCTCACAATGGCTGGCGTTCAGGGCCTCGTACTGGCCGTTGGTCATCAACAGCGCTTCAAAGGCAATTCTCGAACCCGCTTCGACATGCTGATCCAGCCAGGCTGCCAGCGGATCGTTGTGCAGATGCAGGATCTCAATCTCAGCCAGATCAACCTGTTCACGGGCCTGCACCTGGTAGCGCCCGTCGACAAACAGCAGGGCGCGATCGCGCAGGATCAGGGCGTGCCCCGCCGAGCCGTCAAAGCCGGTCAGCCAGGCGAGAACATCGTCATGTGGGTGGCAATATTCGCTCTGAAAGGCATCAGTCCGCGGGACAATAATGCCATCCAGCGCCTGGGTTTCCAGCCACTGGCGCAGGGCAGAGAGCGGTGATGTGGTTTGCATAACTTTCCTTTTTTATGATTAGCGGAACGGCGGCTCGTTAAAGGTACGCAGTTTGCGCGAATGTAGCTTATCGCCCTCGGCACGCAGCAGGTCGATGGCGCGAATACCAATCTGCAGATGCTCAGAGATCGCTCCCTCGTAAAAACGGTTCGCCTGGCCGGGCAGTTTAATTTCGCCGTGCAGCGGCTTATCGGAGACGCACAGCAGGGTGCCGTAAGGTACACGGAAGCGATAACCCTGAGCGGCGATGGTGGCGCTCTCCATATCGATGGCGACCGCGCGGCTTAAGTTAAAGCGCAGCGCCGAGGCCGAGTAGCGCAGCTCCCAGTTACGATCGTCGGTGGTCACCACTGTCCCGGTACGTAGACGCTGCTTAACCTCTTCGCCCGGCATCCCGCTCACCTCTTTCGTAGCGTCGTACAGCGCCCGCTGCACTTCGGCAATGCTCGGGATCGGAATATCCGGTGGCAGCACCGCATCCAGAACGTGATCGTCGCGCAGGTAGGCGTGGGCCAGCACGTAATCGCCAATCAGCTGGCTTTCACGCAGTCCGCCGCAGTGGCCAATCATCAGCCAGACATCCGGGCGCAGCACCGCCAGGTGATCGCAGATGGTTTTAGCGTTTGACGGGCCAACGCCAATATTAATCAGGGTAATGCCCTGACCATCGGCAGTTACCAGGTGCCAGGCTGGCATCTGATGCTTTTTCCAGGCCAGATCGGAGATGGCCTGCTCGGGGGCTTCGGTTTCGGCGGTGATCCAGATCCCACCTGCGCAGGAGAGGGCGATGTACGGGCTGTCGGGATCGAGGATCTGACTGCAACCCCAGCGCACAAACTCATCCACATAGCGGGTGTAGTTGGTGAACAGCACAAACGGCTGGAAATGTTCGGCTGGCGTACCGGTGTAGTGACGCAGGCGTGCCAGCGAGAAATCAACGCGGCGGGCGTCAAAATGCGACAGCGGGGAAAACTCTGCCGGATGGTAGATCCCGTCGGCGGTTTCATCCCCAATCTGCGACAGCTCGGTGGTCGGGAAGTGGCGCGTCAGGCCAGCGCTCATGGAGCGGTCCAGCGTCAGTTCGGAACCATCAATCACATACGGATAGGGGATCTCATGGCGCGATGGCTCGACGGTGATGTGGGCACCGTAATCCTGATACAGCAGCGTCAGCTGTTCTTCCAGATACGGGCGAAACAGCGTCGGACGGGTGATGGTGGTGGAGTAGCAGCCAGCGTGGGTAAAGCGTGCATAGGCGCGGGTCTTTGGCGTATTGGTGGCGCTACCATCCCAGGTCACTGAAAGTGAAGGATAAACAAAGAGGCCATTCATTCTGGCCTCTGTATCAGGGAGCGTTCCGTCTTTTATATAGTCGCTGATGGCGCTGCGCAGAGCGTTGACCGCCTGGTCGTACAGCGCATCCAGCGTTTCCAGTGCCTGAGTCGGGGTCAGGCTGGCGCCTTTATTATTCATCTCTGTCTCCTTGTTCCACAGGTGTACGGCGTTCACCGATAGTATGTCACCTGGATGTGAAACAAAAGTGAGATCAGGACGCGGTCGGTTTCATCAGCAGAGCCGTGGCGGCAGAGAGCAAACAACCAGCCAGCAGGTAGATCGCCACGCTGTGCCAGTCGCCGTCGGAGAAGGTCACCAGCGCGGCGGCGATAAAGGGCGTAAACCCGCCGCCGACCACGCTCGCCACCTGATAGCCAACGCCCGCGCCGCTGTAGCGGTAGCTCGCGCCAAACATACTGGTGAACATCGGCTGCTGCACGCACACCACCATGTCATGGGCGATATTCGCCAGCAAAATAGCGAATACCACAATCCAGAATACCGACTGGGCCTCAAGCGCCATAAAGAACGGGAAGGTGCTTATGGCCCCCGTTAGCGCCCCGGTGATATAGACCCGGCGGCGGCCAAAGCGATCTGCCAGCCAGGCAAAGCAGGGGATGGTCAGGCAGCTGATACCGCCCACCAGCAGGCCAATATTGAGAAACAGCTCGCGGGGCAGGCCGAGATTCTGAGTGGAATAGCTCAGGGCAAAAGCCGTGACGATATACATCGTCAGCAGCTCGCACAGGCGCAGGCCGATGATTTTCAAAAAAGCGCCCGGGTGACGGATTAACGCCTCCATGACCGGCAGGCGACGCTTCTCCGCGGGTTGCTGACGCTGTTGCTCGAATTCGGCAGACTCGTCCATCCCTTTACGTACCCACAGGGCCGCCAGCACCAGCACGATGCTGAACAGGAACGGGATCCGCCAGCCCCAGCTCAGGAACTGCTCGTCAGTCGTGAGCGTGCTGATGAGCGAGACCAGCCCGGTGGAGAGCAGCAGTCCCACGCCATACCCCACCTGTACGCCGCTGCTGTAGAAAGCCTTTTTTCGCGCCGGGGCGCTTTCCACCGACAGTAGCGCCGCCCCGCCCCATTCGCCGCCAACGGCAAAGCCCTGAACGGCACGCAGGGTAACCAGCAGAACCGGCGCCCACCAGCCTATCGCGGCAAACGAGGGCAGGATACCAATCAGCGCGGTGGCGATGCCCATCATCCACACTGTCAGCATTAACATCCGCTTGCGGCCCAGCTTGTCACCAAAGTGGCCGAAGATCACCCCGCCGAGCGGGCGGAACAGAAAGCCGACGCCAAAGGTGGCAAAGGCGGCGAGCGTGCCCATCGCCGGGCTAATCTGCGGAAAAAATTCGCGGTTAAAGACCAGCGCGGCGGTAATGCCGTACAGCAAAAAATCGTACCAGTCGACTACCGCACCGGCAAAACTGCCGAGGGCCGCGCGGCGCGCGCGATTGAGCGATGGTGTTGTTGCCCCATCGGGGGACGGGGATGCGAGGGTGGTATCCATAGTGGTCCTGTCTGACGTTATTTTCTTATAGGTATAGGGAGAAGATCACTCACATTGCGGCCGCATAAAAACAGCGACGGGTATGAGACTACCCCGACAGCGAACAGCTGAAAACGTTTTTATCCCGGCGTGAGCTAAACGGGTGATATTTATCGACATCATGGTCTGATATCTGGCGATAAACGCAGCAACAAGACTATGCTTGTCTGATACGTGGAGCGACAGAGGAAGGGAATGATGCGTCGTAGTACTTTTTTGGGCTGTTTTGCCGCATTACTGGTCAGTCAGAGTGCGCTGGCGGTGAGCTATCCGTTGCCGCCTGAAGGGAGTCGTCTGGTAGGAAGCCCACGGTTGATCACCGTTCCTGCTGACAACCGTTTACCGCTCGAGGCCTTTGCGGCGCAGTATGGGCAGGGATTGAGCAATATGCTGGAGGCCAACCCGGGAGCCGATCCGTTTTTACCGAAATCCGGCTCGCAGCTGGTGGTACCCCAGCAAATCATCTTACCGCCAACGGTGCGGGAGGGGATTGTGGTCAACGTGGCGGAAATGCGCCTGTACTACTATCCCAAAGACGGAAATACCGTTGAGATCTTCCCTATCGGCATTGGTGAAGCCGGGCGGGAAACACCGCGTAACTGGGTAACGGCCGTTGAGCGCAAGAAGGATGGGCCAACCTGGTCGCCAACCCCCAACACCCGTCGCGCCTATGCCAAAGAGGGCAAAACCTTGCCCGCTTTTGTTCCTGCCGGCCCGGATAACCCGATGGGGTTGTATGCGCTGTATATCGGCAGGCTATATGCCATTCATGGCACCAATGCGAATTTTGGCATCGGGCTGCGCGTGAGCCAGGGCTGTATTCGTCTGCGTAACGATGACATTAAGTATCTGTTCGATAATGTCCCGGTCGGGACGCGCGTGCAGCTGATCGATCAGCCGGTGAAAGTCACCACCGAGCCGGACGGCAGCCGCTGGGTAGAGGTCCACGAACCGCTGTCTCGTAATCGCGCGGAGTTCGAATCCACAAACAGAGTGCCGCTGCCGATAACGCCAGGTTTACGCGCCCAGCTCAACGGTGGGGATGTGGATGCTGTACGGGTGAGCGGGGCGCTGGAGCAGCGGTCAGGAATGCCGGTGAACGTCAGCTTCGGAGGACAGAATACGCCGCTGGTAATGACCTCCAGCCCGTAAGCTGAACCCGGAAAGCAAAAAGCCCGCTTAAGTTTCCTTAAGCGGGCTTTTCAAATTTGGCTCCTCTGACTGGACTCGAACCAGTGACATACGGATTAACAGTCCGCCGTTCTACCGACTGAACTACAGAGGAATCGTGTGAACGGGGCGAATATTAGCGGCGTCGCCTGTACTTGTCAAAGGGTGATCCCGCCTGTTGAGATCGTTTGCTGACAAAATCAGCAAAGTGATGTTTTCCCCAGCGGATTGCACGTTTTTGGTGCGCACATACCCCGAATGGGGCAGATCATAAACCGCTGTTTCAGGTTTAAAAGTGCAGGCAGCGATTAGATTTCCTTATTTTCCGCCGCTTAGCGGACATATCCGACCTCTTCACAAAATTGGCAAGCATCTTGCAAAACCCTCATTACATTCGCGCCGGAACCGGCAACGCATTTCGTACAGGGGGCAAAATGAACTTAAGACGACTGAAATACTTCGTAAAAATCGTCGATATCGGTAGCCTGACCCAGGCCGCTGAGGTGCTGCACATCGCACAGCCGGCACTGAGCCAGCAGGTGGCCACTCTGGAAGGTGAGCTGGATCAGCAGCTGCTGATCCGCACGAAACGCGGCGTCACCCCTACCGAAGCAGGCAAGATCCTCTATACCCACGCACGCACCATTCTGCGCCAGTGCGAGCAGGCGCAGCTGGCGGTGGGTAATGTCGGGCAGACGCTGAGCGGGCAGGTGTCGATCGGGCTGGCACCGGGCACGGCGGCTTCGTCAGTCACCATGCCGCTGCTGCAGGCGGTACGCGCAGAGCTGCCGGAGGTGCTGGTCTATCTTCACGAGAACAGCGGTTCAGCGCTGAACGATAAATTACTCGGCGGGCAACTGGATATGGCGGTGCTCTACGATCGCTCCCCCGTGGCGGGGATCACCAGCCAGCCGCTGCTGAAAGAAGATCTCTTCCTGGTTGGAACGCGGGACTGCCCGGGACAGAGCGTAGATCTAACCGCGGTGGCCGAGATGAATCTCTTCTTGCCCCGGGATTACAGCGCCGTGCGTTTGCGCGTTGATGAAGCCTTCTCTCTGCGCCGCCTGACGGCCAAAATCATTGGCGAGATCGACTCCATCTCTACCCTGACCGCCGCCATTGCCAGTGGTATGGGTGTGACCGTCTTGCCGGAATCGGCAGCCCGTTCGCTCTCCAGTGCAGCCAACGGCTGGATGGCGCGGATTGCCTCGCCATCGATGAGCCTGCCGCTGTCGCTGAACGTCTCGGCGCGTGGCTCGCTGACGCCGCAGGCGCAGGCAGTGAAAGAGATCCTGATGTCGCTGGTGAGCCGTCCGTCACTGGAGAACCGCGAGTTGCAGTTGGTCAGCTGATATTCCATTAAGGTATAAGTTGCGGGTTTTTATTATTTGTTCTCACGGCGAGCACGCTTTAACAATAGCGATATGTCAGATGCGCCGGAGTGAACCGTGAATTTCCAGCAACTTAAAATTATCCGTGAGGCGGCCCGTCGGGATTACAACCTGACCGAGGTCGCCAACATGCTCTATACCTCCCAGTCGGGAGTCAGCCGTCATATCCGCGAGCTGGAGGAGGAGCTGGGCATTGAAATTTTCATCCGTCGCGGCAAACGCTTGCTGGGAATGACCGAGCCTGGCAAGGCCCTGTTGACCATCGCTGAACGTATTCTTAATGAAGCCAGCAACGTGCGTCGGCTGGCCGATCTTTTTACCAACGATGCTTCCGGCGTGTTGACCATCGCCACCACGCACACTCAGGCTCGCTACAGCCTGCCGCCGGTGATTAAGGCGTTCCGTGAGTTGTTCCCCGACGTGCGTCTGGAGCTGATCCAGGGCACGCCACAGGAGATAGACGTTTTGCTGCAAAACGGCGGGGCGGATATCGGCATCGCCAGCGAACGTCTAAGCAATGACCCGCTGCTGGCCGCCTTTCCGTGGTTTCGCTGGCATCACAGTCTGCTGCTGCCGGTCGACCATCCGCTGACACAAGTTTCGCCGCTCACCCTGGAGGCTATCGCTAAATGGCCGTTAATTACCTATCGGCAGGGCATTACCGGGCGTTCACGTATCGATGAAGCCTTCAACCGCAAAGGCCTGACGCCGGATGTGGTGCTCAGCGCCCAGGATTCCGACGTGATCCGCACCTACGTCGAACTGGGGCTGGGCATTGGTCTGGTGGCCGAACAGTCCGGCGAAGAGCGTGAGCAGGGCAGTCTGGTGCGTCTCGATACCCGCCACCTGTTTGATGCCAACACCGTCTGGCTCGGGCTTAAGCGCGGCCAGCTGCAGCGCAACTATGTCTGGCGCTTTATCGAACTCTGCAACGCCGGACTCTCGGTGGATGAGATCAAACGCCAGGTCATGGAGCCGGAAGAGGCGGCGATCGACTATCAGATATAATCCACCGATCCCGCAAAACGGCGACCCATTGTGGTTTCGGTCACTACCGGCACGTTCGCCTGCACCGCTGGTTTTACCGTGTTCCCGTCTGAAGCGGGATCAAAAACCGCGAGCCTGATTCGCAGCGCTCGGCCCCGGACGATAGATGTGTCCGCGCGCCATGGCATAAAGCGGGGGCGAATATCGGATTGCATTATCAATGAGGGGCTGGCGAGACGTTGAACTCTGCTGCCATAAGGTGGTGAGGAACTAAAGTGAGAAATGTGGAAAAGCAAAAAGCCCGCTTAAGTTTCCTTAAGCGGGCTTCTTAAATATGGCTCCTCTGACTGGACTCGAACCAGTGACATACGGATTAACAGTCCGCCGTTCTACCGACTGAACTACAGAGGAATCGTTTGAACGAGGCGCATGTTAATGGCCTCGCCATTTTGTGTCAACACTAAATTCAACGCGCTGATTCAATTGATTAATTAAGCTTCAGAGTGCTGGTTTAGTGTACTTGCGCGGAGGGATCCCCGGTCTGGCCGTCATTTTCACGTAACCGTTGTAAAGGGTCCTGCTGGTAAAACTGGCAGAAACGCTGCCACAGCGCCGGGAAGCGAGGGGCGAAAAGCTCGGGCGCGCTGAAGAAATATTCCGATAACACGGCGAAGCATTCAGCAGGGTCGGTGGCAGCATAGGCATCAATGCTGGCTGCGCTTTCGCCCACCAGATCGATTTCATCCTGAATATTGTTCATCGCGGCGTGCAGATCGTGTTCCCAGCCAGCCACCTCACGCAGCGGGATAAAGGGAACGCCGCTGGCGCGATCGCCATTACGGGTGTCCAGCTTATGCGCCACTTCATGAATGATGAGATTGAAACCGGATGCGTCGAACGAGTCCTGAATGTCCAGCCAGTTGAGGATAATCGGCCCTTGCTGCCAGCTTTGGCCGGATTGCACCATTCGCTGAGTGTGCACCAGCCCGATATCGTCCTCCCATTCATCGTCTACAACAAACGGCGCCGGGTAGATCAGCACTTCATGGAAGCCGTCCAGCCACTCAATACCCAGTTCCAGCACCGGCAGGCAAAAGAGCAGGGCGATGCGGGTGCTCTTGCGATCGTCGAGTTCAAATCCCTGTAGCGGGACCAGCCGTTTTTGCTGTAAGAATCGTATCGCAAGCTGTACCAGACGTGATTTATCCTCATCCGATAAAGTGGACAGGACAGGGATCGCCAGCGCCTCTTCCCACGGCAGCGCCGCGCTTCGGGCAGATTCATTCGACTTCCAGGGCCACTTAATCATCGCTTTGCTCGCAAACTCGTCACTTGAACAAAATTGAACGGTTATGGTCTGTTAAAATGCCAAATTCCCCGGCATGATGGCAACCATCAAAACGGAGAGATGCCGGAGCGGCTGAACGGACCGGTCTCGAAAACCGGAGTAGGGGCAACTCTACCGGGGGTTCAAATCCCCCTCTCTCCGCCACTTTATCTCTTCAGTCACGCTTTCCGCTAGCTTTCTCGTCAGACATCCTGTGCGCCGGGTACATTATCATCCCATTTACGGGAAGTAACAGACCTTTACCGCTGCAAAACAATATATGTGAGCTAAATCAGGATGTTTACCCGAATCGGTTGTATTACGGGCGTTACTCCTGATGGCAATATTGCCTGAGCAGGGCAACCTGCTCGGCACGCAGACGATAGCGATACACGGGTCGTCCGGTGGCACCATAGTGAATACTGGTATGCAAAATGTTGACCTGTGCCAGCCAAATCAGATATTTGCGACAAGAGACGCGCGAGATATTGACCGCATGTGCCAGATCGTCGGTGGAAAACTCGATACCCGGATGGGCATCAATCCACAGGCATAGCGTGCGCAGCGTCTGTGGGGTGAGTCCTTTCGGCAGGCGCCGACTGTCTGCCAGCCCTGGCGCACCGCCGCGCATCAGCCGATCGACATCCGCCTGGTCATGATACTGATGCGACGCCATCAGGGCTTTTTTCTCACGCCAGCCGTTCAGGGCCTCTTCGAAGCGCGGGAACTGGAACGGTTTGATCAGGTAGTCCACCACCCCGTAGTGCATGGCAGTCTGAATGGTTGCGGCATCTGACGCCGAGGTGATCATGATGACATCGGTGTTACGCCCGGATGCGCGGATAACCGGCAGCAGGCTCAGGCCGTTTTCACGCTGCATATAGACATCCAGCAGAATCAGGTCCACCTGCCTGGCGGACGTGTTCAGCACCGCCCCGGCCTCAGCCAGGGTGGTGGCCACGCCGCAGCAGCAAAAACCGTTCACCCGGTTAACGTACTGACAATTAAGATCGGCCACCATGGCATCATCATCGACAATCAAAACATGTATCACGCGCTTTTCCTTTCACTGTTCCAGGGGAGCTGAACAAAAAACTGGGTAAACACGCCCGGCTCAGATTCAACGGCGATCTCCCCGCCCAGGTTTTCAATCTGTTGACGGGCGAGATAAAGCCCCACGCCCCGGTTTTCCCCTTTGGTGGAAAACCCTTTGCTAAAAATGTCCTGCAGATGCTCGGGGGCGATGCCCGGACCATCGTCACTGACTTCCGCGCTGAGCCAGCCCCGCTGATAGTGGAGTAGCAGGCCGATCTCCCCTTCAGGCTGTGCATCCAGCGCATTCTCGATCAAGTTGCCAAGCACGGTGATAAGCCCCGCGACCTGTTGTTCATTCGGGTTGTCCGGCACCTGACTGGCGTCGGAAAGCGTCAGGCTGAATCCCCGCTCTCTGGCGCGGTTGATCTTGCCCAGCAGAAAGCCCGCCACCACTGGCGATTTCACGTTGCGCTGCAGTGTGCCGACATCGTTCTGCCAGGCATTGGCCGTCTGCAGGACATACTCTTCCAGTTTGGCATAGTGCTTCATATGCAGCAGGCCAAGGATCACATGCAGCTTGTTCATAAACTCGTGGGAGTGGCTGCGCAGTACATCCAGATAGCTCACCATTCCGTCCAGCCGCTGTATCAGCTGGCTGATCTCGGTCTTATCGCGAAAGGTAGTAATAGCGCCCATCAGCTGAGTATTACTTTTGACGGGCAGGGTGTTGCAGAGCAATAGCCGACCGTGGCAGTTGATTTCCTGATCCTGACGCGGCAGCCCGGTTTGCAATACCTCACGCAGGTTCGCCAGCAGTGGTGTCTCGTGCAGGGCATGGCCGCTGGTACTGGTATTCAAAATCTGCCGGGCGGCATGGTTGATTATCGTCACATGCCCCTGCTGATCCACTGCGATTACCCCTTCGCGCAGGGATTGCAGCATGGCCTGGCGCTGCTCCAGCAGAGCCGAAATCTGATAAGGCTCCAGGCCAAACAGCACCCGTTTGAGCATCCGCACCAGCCCCCAGGCACCAAGCGCACCGAGCAGGGCACTGAACAGAACCAGCCAGATGGCGTCCCAGCGGTTGCGGGCGATCTGCTGCTCCACTTTATCCAGGGAGATCCCTACCGCTACCACCCCAATCTGCTGACGCTGAGCGTTATAGACCGGCGTAAACACGCGCAGTGCCTCGCCCAGCACACCGTGGTTGATGGCGACATTCTCTTTATCCTCCAGCGCAGGCCGGAGATCGTCGCCAATAAAGGCTTTGCCGAGCAGGGCGCCGTTGGGATGTGAATAACGGCGCCCGTGCATGTCGGTGACGACGGCGAACAGCAGGTTGTTGCGCTGCATGACCGTCAGGGCGACAGGCTGAATGATGTTGCTGTCCGGTGGCAAGGCTAAGCCCCGGATCACCGTCGGGCTATCGGCCAGGGTTCGAGCCACCGCGAGGGCAGTATCCCGCACACCATCCCGCGTGGCCCGGGTAATTTGCGCAAAATAGAGGACAAAAATCACCAGCAAGATCGCGCCCGTCACGCTGTAGACCATCAGCGTGACCAGGGTATTCAGTTTCATTGGGCGCGTGTGCGTGGGGGGAAGGGGCGGCAAATCGCGCATTGAAACTCCAGGACATGCGAAAAAGCAGGCATTATCGCTGATGGCGTTAATTTGTTAAAGCTATGTAAAGCTGGTGGCGGCAGAAAGCAAAAAGCCCGCTTCGCAGCGGGCTTGAAAGAGGTGTAACAGGCAATCAGAACTGGTAAACGATACCCATTGCAAACTGGTCGTCAGCAGGCATGCCAGTAATAGCCGCGTCGTCTTCATCCAGCAGGTTGAACTTGTACGCGGTATAAACGTTCATGTTCTTGTTAAAGTAGTACCAGGTGCCCAGTTCAACATAGTTGACCAGATCGGCATCTACGCCGCGTTGGCCGTTACGCGCACCCAGGTCCTTGCCTTTGGAATAAACATAACCCAGGGAAGGACGCAGGCCGAAATCAAACTGATACTGCACCACGGCTTCAACGTTCTGCGTTTTGTTGGCAAAACCGTTATCGTTAACCCAGGTCATGTTACGGGTTTCACCGTACATGACGGCAGCGTAAAGGTTGTTGGCGTCATATTTTGCCGCCAGAGACCAGACTTCAGCGGTATCGCCATAGCCGTCAACAGACTGGTTGTCAGTACGATCGGACTTGCCGTACACACCAACGAAGCCGAAGCCATCGACGTTATAGGCGAGGGAGGTGCTGTAACCATCACCGTTGCCTTTTTTAGCCTGGCTGTCGTGGTTTTTGCCCTGGTACTGCAGTGCAAAATCCAGCCCGTCAACCATGCCGAAGAAGTCGGCGTTGCGATAAGTCGCCACACCGGTGGTACGGCCGGTCATAAAGTTATCGGTATGAACCCAGGAATCGCCACCCCATTCCACCAGCATATCGGTGTACGCGCCCGCGTCATACGCCACGCCGTAGTTACGGCCATAGTCAAATGAACCGTAGTTACCGAACTTCAGGCCCGCGAACGCCAGACGGGTGTCTTCATTCTGTTGGCCTTCCGGCGCGCTGGCGCCCAGGTTGAACTCAAGCTGGCCGTAACCGGTCAGTTCGTTGTTGATTTGTGTTTCGCCTTTAAAGCCGAAACGGGCGTAGGAGTCATCAAAGTTTTCGCTATTGCTATCATCAGTGTTGTTCCAGACGCGCTTTCCGACCATCTTTCCGTACAGGTCGAGTTTATTGCTGTCCTTGTTATAGATTTCCGCGGCATTGACTGTGCCAGCGCTTAATAAAACAGGAACGAGGACTGCCAGAACTTTTCTTTTCATTATATATTCCCTTTAATGTATTTTCTTAATGAATATACGTAACCCTTTCCAGGGCACGGGGTAATACTATTTCAGGGCGGGATTTTACTCTTTAAAAATAAATGTAACTAAATCCTTTAGATTATTTCAAAATATTAATATAGGTGTCATTATATTTTATTTCTATGGGTTTTTTTGATGGTATATTTCTGGTGTATCGATTTTTATATCAGTTGGTTATGGCTTGAATTGGTTTGATTTATTGGGTGTATGCTTTGGGCGGGTAAGACAGGTAATAAAAAAGCCCGATAATAATATCGGGCGAAAAATGAAGGCGATAATGAAGATTTTCTGAGGATGTAACGCTAAAAATGCTTTAACGCTCTCATCATTGCACAGTTGGTCGTTTAAACAAATATCCTTTCCCGGATAAAAATGCGCGATAAATCCATTTATTTCTGCCTTCTCACTCAAGATATTTTTCAGGCTCATAAATATGAGCGAATAATAAATATGGTCTATCTTTAGTAGCAAAAGCTCAACCTGACGCAGGTTATCGGCGGAAAAACTGCGCCGGGGGAGTGCGTTTAATTGAAAAATGTGATTTATTGCCGGGGTCAGATTGGCGATGTGAATGCGGCGAACCCCTGCCGCGAAAAGGAAAAAGGACTACATGGAACAGAAACACGATCGCAGCCTGGGAGGCAAGCTGGCTTTGTGGGTATTTTACGCCTTTTGCGGCTATTTCATCTGGGCGATGGCACGCTATTTTTGGATCGTCAGTAAAGTCACCTCGGGACCGGGGCCGCTGATTGAGGGCGATCTCGGCTCGACGTCGGGTAAATGGCTGAGTGCCCTGTTCGGTTTTCTGCTGTTAAGCGCGGTGGGGGCGATCCTCGGCGCCATTGCCTGGTACACCCGGCCACGTGATGTGTCAGAGGAGTAAATAATTGCTATTGTACGGTTTTTCACAGTAGGGACAGCACTATGGAACTCGTGCAATGGCAGGAACGTTTTGAACGCTGGCTGAAGGCGCATCATGCCACCGATGATACCGCTCATGATATTTCTCATTTTCGTCGTGTCTGGCATACCTCACAACGGCTGATGAAAGATCAGGGTGGCGATGCGCTGGTCATCCTGACGGCCTGTTATTTTCACGATATTGTCAGCCTGCCGAAAAATCATCCACAGCGGGGCCGCTCGTCGCAGTTGGCCTCCGCAAAAGCGATAGCCATTCTGCGGGAAGCGTTTGCCGACTTTCCCGCCCATCACTATGCCGCCATCCAGCATGCCATCGAGGCGCACAGCTTCAGCGCGGGCATTACGCCGCTTACCGTTGAAGCGAAAATTGTGCAGGATGCCGACCGGCTGGAGGCCCTCGGGGCGATTGGCCTGGCGCGCGTCTTTGCCGTGTCCGGCGCGCTGGGAGTGCCGCTCTTCGACCCGGAGGACCCTTTTGCCGATGCGCGTGAGCTGAACGACCGGGCCTATGCGCTGGACCATTTCCAGACCAAACTGCTTCGCCTGCCCGAAACCATGCAGACCGACGCCGGTCGGCAGCTTGCGCGACAGAGTGCCGATGTTCTGATCCAGTTTATGGCCCGGCTCAGTGCAGAGCTACGCGGTGATTACGACGGCATCGACACCGCCGTCCTACAGCGTTTCCGCGACAGTCTGTAATGTCTTTCTGTGTTACTCTCTCTTCAGTCTCATTTGGCCCGGTTAAATCTATGCAGGAAAATGTATCAGTGATGGAGTCCGCGCTTGAGCTGGCAAAGAAATCAACGGCGTCAGTCCAGGCGTTATTGAGCCAGCTGCTGGAAATTTATGATGCCAGAACGCTGGCGCATCTTCTGAATGCTCAGGGTGATAGCCACTGGAGCCCGGCGATCCTCAAGCGACTGGTCACCAGCGAGCGGGCAGGCCATCGCCTCAGCGACGGTGAATATGGCATGCTGCAAAACCTGCTGCCGCGCCCTCCGGCCTGTCATCCTCACTATGCGTTCCGCTTTGTCGATCTGTTCGCCGGGATTGGCGGCATCCGCCATGGCTTTGAGGCGATTGGCGGCCAGTGCGTGTTCACCAGCGAGTGGAATAAACACGCGGTGCGCACCTATAAAGCCAACTGGTATTGCGATCCCGACGCGCACCAGTTCAACGATGACATCCGCGAAGTGACGCTCAGCCACCAGAGCGGCGTGACCGACGACGAGGCGGCGCAGCACATCCGTAACGCCATTCCGGCGCATGACGTGTTGCTGGCGGGGTTCCCCTGTCAGCCGTTTTCCCTGGCGGGCGTGTCAAAGAAAAATGCCCTTGGCCGCGCGCACGGTTTTGCCTGCGACACACAGGGAACGCTGTTCTTCGACGTGGCGCGTATTATTGACGCCCGCCGTCCGGCGATCTTCGTGCTGGAAAACGTTAAAAACCTGAAGAGCCATGACGGGGGCAAAACATTCCGCATTATCATGCAGACCCTGGACGACCTGGGGTATGACGTGGCAGATGCCGCGGAGAGCGGGCCTGACGATCCGAAGATCATTGATGGCAAACACTTCCTGCCCCAGCATCGCGAGCGCATTGTGCTGGTGGGTTTTCGTCGCGATCTCAACCTGGGGGGCAACTTCACGCTGCGCGATCTCCCGGGACTGTGGCCGGCACGCCGACCCACGATTGCCGATCTGCTGGAGCCGGTGGTGGACGCGAAATTTATTCTTACCCCGGTTCTGTGGAAATACCTCTATCGCTATGCGCAGAAGCATCAGGCGAAGGGCAACGGGTTTGGCTTCGGGATGGTCGATCCCACTAACCCCCATAGCATCGCCCGCACCCTGTCGGCGCGCTATTATAAAGACGGGGCTGAGATCCTCATTGACCGGGGCTGGGACAAAGCACTCGGCGAGCGTGATTTTGACGATCCAGAGAACCAGCGCCACCGGCCTCGCCGCCTGACGCCACGCGAGTGCGCCCGCCTGATGGGGTTTGAAACCCCGCAGGGCTACCACTTCCGTATCCCGGTGTCTGACACCCAGGCCTACCGCCAGTTTGGTAACTCGGTGGTGGTTCCGGCGTTTGCCGCTGTCGCCCGGCTGTTGGAGTCCCGTATTTTGCAGGCGGTAGCGCTACGCAAAGCCGGAGTAGTTGATGGCGGACGTTCATAATAAGGCCACCCGCAGTAAAAACATGCGCGCCATCGGCACGCGGGATACGGCCATCGAAAAACGGCTGGCTGGCCTGCTGACGCATATCGGTTTTGAATTTCGCGTGCAGGATGCCAGCCTGGCCGGGCGGCCTGATTTCGTGATTGATAGCGACCAGTGCGTGATCTTCACCCATGGCTGTTTCTGGCATCGCCACGACTGCTATCTGTTTAAAGTCCCGGCGACCCGCACCGATTTCTGGCTGGAAAAGATTGGCAAAAATGTCATTCGCGACAACCGCGATATTGCCCTGCTACAGCAGCAGGGCTGGCGGGTACTGGTGGTGTGGGAGTGCGCGCTGCGCGGCAGGTTGAAGCTGGATGATACCGCGCTGACGGAGCGGCTGGAGGAGTGGATCTGCGGCGGTGGAGAGACCGCCCAGATCGACACCCAGGGCATTCGCCCGCTTAAGGTTTCTCCGCCTGATACGGCGTAACCACCGGTTTGGCCGGGAACAGGTACTTGCCTAACGTCACCAGCACCACCGCCATAATAATGATCCCCAGCGCCATCCACTCTACCGCAGAGAGCGACTCCCCGCCGAGACCCGTCCCCAACAGAACAGCCACCACCGGGTTGACGTACGCATAGCTGGTGGCGACCGCTGGAGAAACATTGCGGATCAGGAACATATAGGCATTAATCGCAATCACCGAGCCGAAAATAACCAGATAACCCACAGCCAGGAAGCCTGAGGTATCGGGCAGGGCGGTCAGCTTCTCCCCTGAGAGCATCGATGCCGCCAGCAACACGATCCCGGCAGTGACCATCTCAATGGCACCGGCCATCATCCCTGAAGGGAGTTCAATGCGTGAGCCATACACGGACCCAAATGCCCAGCTCATCGACCCCATCAGGATCAGCAGCGCCCCCCAAGGATTCCCGCTCAGATTACCGCCGCTGTTGAGCAGAATAATGCCCGCCATCCCGATGGCGATCCCCAGCCACTCCAGCTTGCGCGTTTTAATGCCAAACATGCGGCTGAAGCAGAGGGTAAACAGAGGAACTGTCGCCACCACTACCGCCGCAATCCCGGAGGGGACATTCTGGTGTTCCGCAACGGTGACAAAGCCATTTCCGACCGCCAGCAACAGGATGCCAATCAGGGCGGCGTTAAGAAGCGGGCGCAGCGGCGGAAGCCTGTGGCCGCGCAGGAATAAAAACGCTAGCAGGAGCACCCCCGCAGAGAGGAAACGCACCCCCGCCATCATCAGAGGTGGCCAGCTCTCCACGCCGATACGGATCACAAAGTAGGTGGATCCCCAGATGATATAGAGCGCAAACAGCGCGCCTGCTAATGGTAAAACTTGCCTGAAACGCATACTCCCTCACGGCGTAATAAAAAGGACGCATATAGTTAACGTGAAAACTATCATGCTGGCGAGTCCTTTAATTGTGTGTCAGTTGTGAATTATTTGTTGACATAAACGGGATGGTTTCGGGGTTGCGGGTTTTACTCCATACTGTTCAGGTTATTAACAAAAAAGAAGGAACGTAATTTTGGCGGGAAGTAGCTTATTAACACTGCTGGATGATATCGCCACGCTGCTGGACGATATTTCGATGATGGGAAAACTGGCAGCGAAAAAGACCGCGGGCGTACTGGGCGACGATCTCTCTCTCAATGCGCAACAGGTCACCGGGGTACGCGCCAATCGGGAGCTGCCCGTGGTCTGGGCTGTCGCAAAGGGGTCCTTACTCAATAAAGTGATCCTCGTGCCGCTGGCACTGCTGATCAGCGCCTTTATCCCGTGGGCCATTACCCCATTGCTGATGATTGGCGGGGCGTTTCTCTGTTTTGAAGGGGCAGAGAAAATATTGCACACGCTTGAATCGCGTAAAGAGAAAGACAAGGAAAGCCCGGCGGCGCGACAACAGCGGCTGGAAGCGCTGGCCGCGCAGGATCCTGTTACCTTTGAGCGGGATAAAATTAAGGGCGCAATCCGCACCGACTTTATTCTTTCGGCTGAGATCGTGGCCATCACCCTGGGCATTGTGGCGGATGCGCCGCTACTGAACCAGGTGCTGGTGCTCTCCGGGATCGCCATTGTGGTCACCATTGGGGTCTACGGCATTGTAGGGATCATCGTTAAGCTCGATGATATGGGCTACTGGCTGAGTGATAAAACCAGCGCGCTGGCGAAGATGACCGGTAAAGCCCTGCTGGTGGTTGCCCCCTGGCTGATGAAATCCCTGTCGGTGATCGGCACTCTGGCCATGTTCCTCGTCGGTGGCGGGATTGTAGTGCATGGCATTGCGCCGCTGCATCATGCCATTGAGCACTTCGCGCAGGCACAAGGTGCTGTTATTTCAGCCACTTTACCCACCTTACTGAATCTGGTGATCGGTCTGATCATCGGCCTGATTGTGGTGGCGATAGTAAAACTCGTGGAAAAAATGCGAGGTCGCTCACATTAATAACTTCTGGCTATACCAGGCATAACTGCTATTCCTCGACTAAATTGATACAGTTTCACACTGATAAAGGAGGCGGTTATGGTCTTTCTGGTCAGCGATGAAGTTAAGCCTAAAAACGGCGGTCCACGTATGGTCGTAACCGGCTATGCAAGCGGAATGGTGGAGTGTCGCTGGTACGACGGTTACGGCATCAAGCAGGAAGCGTTTCGTGAAGAGGAGCTTCAGCATGGTGATGGCATCCGGCGGCAGGACAAGGCTTAAGTCACGCTACGCCCGGCATTGCCGGGCGTTTTTGTGCGCTATAATCGCTAACAGGCAGTAATATTTGCCCATGCGGATAGCGCAAGTGGCTTTCAGGGAGTCTGTGTGCAGCCCGACGATATTGTAAGAAAAGAGTTTTCTTCGGCACGTCATCATTTTCATCCGAGCCGGGTTGTTAATATTTGTTTTATTACTGTCCTCATCTTCTCCACGTTACTGACCTGGCGCGAAGCTGTGGTGCTGGAAGACGCCTACTCCGCCACGCAACACACGCATCTGGAGAACGTGGTCAACTCACTGGATCGCCAGCTACAGTTCAGCGTTGAAAAGCTGCTCTTCTTCCGCAACGGGATGCAGGATGCCCTTGAGACGCCGCTGGCCTCTAGCGTGCTCCACGATACCGTCTCCCGCATTAGCGACCTGCGGACAAAAGCCTCGTGGCAACTGACCTTTGACGAGCGGCGCACCTTAACCCTGCATGGCGTTTCGGATGCCTTTGTCCAGCAAACAAACAGTCTGATCCGCGAAGATGAACGGCTCGAAAAGGAGATGAGCGCCGCCTTCGAAATGGGCTATTTGCTGCGCATCAACTCCCCGGCGGCGCATGCCAGGCGCGTCGTTTACGTCTCACGGGCGGGGTTTTACGTCTCAACCGATCCCCATGACGCGGAGCGGGACATTATCGGCCGCTACTATCAACTGGTGACCAGCCCGTGGTTTACCGGGCAGTCACAGCGTGATAACCGTGACCGCAGCGTCCGCTGGTTTACGCATTCTGTTCTGTCTGATTATCAAAACGAGCAAATCGTCACGGTCAGCGTGCCGGTCGATTACCAGCGTTACTGGTACGGCGTGCTGGCGATTGATTTTACCCTTCAGGGGATGAAGAAGCTGCTGCAGGACGCGGTCGATGGTAATGGTGAAGGCGAGTTCCAGCTCTACGACGAGAGCTTTACGCTGCTCGCCACCTCGGAGAGTGTCGTCAGTCACGCCAACCGTTTTGACGAGCGGGAACGGGCGCAAATTGCCGGTGCGATGGAAAAGGATAAAGAAGGGGAGCTACGGCTGGGGAGCCGGTATGTTAACTGGCAGCATCTGGACCACTTTAACGGCGTTCTGCTGCGCATCCACACCCTCAGGGAAGGGGCGCAAGGCGATTTTGGCAGTATTACGATTGCCCTGACGCTGCTGTGGCTGCTGTTCACCGGCATGCTGGTGGTCTCGTGGTTTGTCATCCGCCGGATGGTCAGCAACATGTACCGGCTGCAGAACTCGCTCCAGTGGCAGGCGTGGCACGACCCCCTGACGCGGATCAATAACCGCGGGGCGCTGTTTGAACGGGCGAAAGTGCTGGCGAAACGATGCGAACAGCAGCAGCAGCCTTACTCGGTGATGCAGATGGATCTCGACCATTTTAAAAATATTAATGACCGCTACGGCCACCAGGCGGGTGATAAGGTGCTCACCCATGCGGCCAGATTAATCACCAGCACGATACGGAAAGTCGACGTCGCCGGGCGCGTGGGCGGCGAAGAGTTTTGTGTCGTCCTGCCGGGGGCCGGCCCTGAGGAGGCAATGCAGATTGCCGAGCGGATCCGCCTGCGCATCAACGATCGCGAAATTCTGGTGAAAAAGAGCCAGACGGCACGCATCAGCGTGTCGATTGGCGTGAGCAGCGCCCAGGAAAGCAATAATTATGACTTTGAACAGCTGCAGTCCATCGCTGATGCCCGTCTCTACCAGGCGAAGCAGCGAGGACGCAATCAGGTGGTCGGTCAGGACGATACGAAGTGATCCAGCCCTTCACGCCAGCCCGCAGGGCCGGGCTGTTGGGTGTGGTAAACCCGTTCCGGGTCGTCGTTTTTCAACTGGATGCCCTGGCGGTTAATGCCTTTAATCACCACCGCCAGGTCAACACTGTCCAGCAGCGGCGCATCGTTTGGCCCGTCACCCAGCCCTAAGGTGGTGGGCAACATGCCGTCGCGCTGCAGGTACTGCTCGTTGAGCCAGCTGACGGCCTGGTCCTTGCCGCCACGGGCATCGAGGATATGCCAGAAACGCGCCCCCTGAACAAACTTTAGCCCCAGTGTCTCCAGTGCGGTTTCAAACGCCGCCATTTGCTCGTCGCTGTCGCGCCAGATGAGCGTAACCGAGGCTTCATGCAGCCGCGCCAGCGCCGCGCGTTCGCGGCTCAGCCCCGTCCACTCGCTGAGCACCTTATCATCAACATCATCGAAGGTGGTGAACTTGTACCCCGCGTCGGCGCGAAGCTGATTAATGACCTGGACGATATCGGCATGGGGAACGCCGTTGATAAGCCGCGGGGAGTTGGGATGATCGTTCCAGCGTACATCCAGTTGGACCACGGCGCCGTTTTCAGCGATGAAAGGCAGGCCATCCAGCCCGAGATCGCTCTGGATCTGCAGCATTTCCGCCGCGGTTTTGCTGCTGCAAAGAATAACCGGGATTTGGTGGTCCTGTAACCTCTCCAGCCAGCCAGCGGCGGGCTGCCAGTCGTAGGTATGAATATCCAGCAGCGTACCATCCAGATCACTATAGATGAGCAGCGAGTCCTTAAGTGAAGGCATAGCATCTCCCCTGACAGATGAAGGTCGCGGATAAGAATTATCTTAAAAAAACAGGCCGGTAAAAATGATGATTATGGAACCGATCCCGTTCAAGCCGCATCCGGTGCCCGTTGGCAACCATAAGTAGCATTTTAATTTCGCGTGGCAACTATAAATATGAAGAATATTTCCTTGTCATGCAAAAAAATTGCAGATAAGGTTGCACGCGACATCAGATTTCCTGATGTAACGAATTTACAAGTGCTTCTTGCATAAGCAAGCTTGATCCCGGTCACCCCATGACCGGGATTTTTTTCGTCTTAGCGATTCACTTCCGTCACGCTAAAATCATGGATATCGAGTTCAAAGGCCTCAGCCAGCTCGCGCCAGGTGTGATAATCCCTGTCGTTAACTCTTACCCGGGTGGGGTCATCCTCAATTCGTTTTACCTCGCTCTCGCTGATTTCGTTGATTGCGGCGAGCAGGGCATCGACGTCAACATTCACTTCCCGTTTTGCCGTTTCGCTGTACTCTTTTACGGTCTTCATCACGCACTCCTGATTACACGGTGTCCACCCGTAAGTATAGACCCGTCATACTTACAGGATGCCTGTGCGTCGGCTTGACTGATGGTCTTGCCCCTGTAGGGCCAGCACCAGTGTCCTTGCTCACTCCTGTCACTCCCTCCCGTAAGCTCCTGGGGAGTCGCGACGTCGCCGCGTTGCCTCGCCCCATTGGGGCCAGCAAAAGCGCCGTGCAAAAGGGCTAAACGTTTTGTCAGGCAGCTTGAGAGCATAGACCGTTGATAAAAGCGTCAGTCGCGCGGCAACACGCTGCCAGTTTTCCTGTTTTGTTCTACACTGGCTCAAAAACCAGAGGAGGATTTTATGAAGGTCAACGATCGGGTTACAGTCAAAACGGATGGCGGGGCGCGCCGCCCGGGTGTTGTACTGGCGGTTGAGCCATTTAATGAAGGCACGATGTATCTGGTTTCGCTGGAAGATTACCCGCTTGGGATCTGGTTCTTTAACGAGTTAGGCCACCCTGACGGCATTTTCGTCGAAAGCGAGGAGTAACATGCATGTCGGGTAGCGCGGGCTGGCCCGACCCGAACAGAACAAGGAAAAATCTCTGGCATAGCCAGAGATCGGGCAACAATTGAAAAGGGAAGGGAGCGATTAACGCAGGTTAACGAAAATTCCGTTGGTCACATTGTCTGTCAGTCGCACAACATGATAGATCACTTGCTTATTATGCGTTTTTATCTTCCTTTTAATATTTCCTTTATGTGACGAAACAGTCTTGGCTTTGATATTCATCTGGTCAGAAATCTGAATCGTTCCCTGTCCTGCCATCCACATTCGCAGCATACTGGATTCAGTTCGGCTTAATGATAAAGTCGGAAATTTAATTTCTGCTACATTTTTTATTTCTTTGCTTAAATAATCCCCCACCAGGTCATCCAGTGACTCGGGCTTAATGGATTTAGAACTAATCAGAAGATTCTGACGGACCCGTAAATATTCGTCAAAATGTAGATTAGCAATCGCCATAAATACAATAAACAGGGTGCCGGGATGTTGATTAATGATCTGCTTTATTTGCTGACTGTTGGCAGGATCATGTATGAAACAGTCCTCATTAATAAACACCACACCTGGCGTTAAGGTCTCACATGCGGCGGCAAGTTCGTCAACGTTATGTACGTCGTTGATGTCTTTTTTCTTTACCCCTCTGCTTGCCAGATACCCGGTTAACCCTAGCCGGGTGTAACTGCATAAATCCATAATGATCGTTGACATGGCATACCCTCACTCAATGCATAACGATAATTTACCATCTGCCTGAGAGCTCTATAACAGCCATACGGGATGGAAAAACAAAATTACCTGTGAGCATTACAAGGACTTTCAGGCGAACTCACTATCCCGTAAAGTTACGTATAATTTGCCAGGAAACATCTTAAAGTAAAGTAAATGTTTAATATTGTGAGATGGATAAAAACATTCAGGCCGCGCCAGATATATCCTGGTAGATGTTCCGCAGTTTTTATTTTAGGAATATCCTCAGAAAGACAATATAGAACACAAGGGTTATTATTTCGTTGAAAGCTCGCGCACGATATTGCTCAGCAGATTAAATACCTCGCTGAATAAGTGCTCGCAGAAGGGGGCAATAAGGGGCATTAACAGGGAAATAAGCAACATGCCCACGGTAAGGGTGATCGGAAAGCCAATAACAAACACCGAGAGCTGGGGTGCCATACGGTTCAGTAAACCCAGCGCCAGGTTGACGGTAAGCAATAGGGTGATAAGCGGCAGTGCCAGCATCAGGCCGCTGATGAAAATCAGACCAGCCGCGCGGGTCAGGGCCATAAAGGCATTGCTGTTCACCGCATCACCGCCAATTGGCAGGGTGTGGAAGGTGTCCACCAGCATCGAAATCAGCCACAGATGACCATCAAAAGCCATAAACAGCAGCATCGCCAGCAGGTCGATAATACGGGCGATAATGGGCATGTTCAGGCGACTGCCCGGGTCGAAGAAGGTGGCGAACGACAGACCCATCTGTAAACCAATCAGCTCCCCCGCCATACGGACGGCGGCAAAGGCGAACTGCATGGTAAAGCCGATAGCCACGCCAATCAGGATCTGCTGAAGCCCCACCCACAGCGCCGGAGCTGAGAAAATCGGCACATTGACCGGCGGCAGCGTCGGGGCAACGATAATCGTGATCAGTATGGCGAGGCCAATTTTCACCCGCTTGGGGATCGATCGCTCGCTGAGGATCGGCGCGGTGGAGATCAACGCCAGAATGCGCAGCAGGGGCCAGAAGTAGAGGCCGAGCCACTCAAGCCATTGATCGCTGGTGAAATGGATCATGGCCCGGCTTAGCCGATGATGTACGGCAGGTTGGTAAACAGATTACGCATGTAATCCAGCAGCAGGTTCAGCATCCACGGCCCGGCAATAATGATCGCCACGAACACCGCGATAATTTTTGGGATAAATGACAGGGTCATTTCGTTAATCTGGGTCGCAGCCTGCAAAATACTGATAATCAGACCGGTGACCAGGGCCACCAGCAGCAGGGGAGCGGCAACGGAGATCGCGACTTTCATCGCCTCCGTGCCCATCATCATGACCGATTCTGGCGTCATTGCGCGCTCCTCAACTGTAGAAACTTTGCGCCAGCGAACCGACCAGCAGTTGCCAGCCATCCACCAGGACAAACAGCATCAGCTTGAAGGGCAGGGCAATGGTCGCCGGAGGCACCATCATCATCCCCAGCGCCATCAGCACGCTGGCGATCACCAGGTCGATAATCAGGAACGGAATAAAGATCGTAAAACCAATCTGGAAGGCGGTTTTCAGTTCGCTGGTAACGTAGGCAGGCAGCAGAATGCGCATCGGCACCGCTTCCGGCCCCTGGATTGGTCCGGCGTTGGCCAGACGGGCAAACAGCGCCAGGTCGGCTTCGCGGGTCTGACGCAGCATAAATTCGCGCAGCGGCTGCGCCCCTTTCTCCAGCGCCACCTGCATTGAGATCTTGTCTTCACTGAACGGTTGATAGGCATCGACATAAATCTTGTCGATCACCGGCGACATAATGAAGAAGGTCAGAAACAGGGACAGACCGAGCAGAACCTGGTTCGGCGGCGCAGAAGGAGTACCCAGGGCGTTACGCAGCAGACCAAAGACGATGATAATGCGGGTGAAGCTGGTCATCATCAGCAGGATCGCCGGGATAAAGGTCAGCGAGGTGATAAATACCAGCGTCTGTACCGGCAGGGTCCAGCTCTGGCCACCCCCGGCCATTGGGGTGGAGATCAGGCCTGGCAGCTGGGCGTACACGGCGGGAGCAAACAGGCCAAGGCCTGCAAGCGTAAGGGACAACAAAGGACGCATCACGATCTCCCGGAACGCTTAAGCAAACTCTTCATCACGGACTGAAAATCCGGTGGAACCTCTGCACGACTGTCTTCAGAGACCGGCGCAGGCGGCAATGTATGCAGGAGTGAAATTTGCGAGGCGGTCACACCCAGCACCAGCCGGGCGTCTTCCACTTCCACGATCACCACGCGTTCGCGTGGCCCCAACGAGGTGCTGGCCGCGAGCTTCAACCCGCGTCCTCCTGCGGTTTTACCCGCCAGACCGACACGTTTTGCCAGCCAGGCGACAATCAAAATAAAGGCAATAATCCCCAGCAGCGCACCGCTGACCTGCAGCAGCGGCGAACCGGGCACTGCAGAGGGTTGAGAGACAGTGGCCTGGGTTTTCATCTTTAACGGCTCAGACGACGCATACGTTCGGACGGCGTAATAATGTCGGTGATACGCACGCCGTACTTATCGGCGACAACCACGACTTCACCCTGGGCAATCAGGTAACCGTTGATCAGAATATCCAGCGGCTCCCCGGCCAGGCCATCCAGCGCCACCACGGAACCCTGCGTCAGGCGCAGCAGCTCTTTGATGGTCATCCGGGTACGGCCCAGTTCCACGGTCAGCTTGACCGGGATATCCATAATCAGATCGATATCCTGCAGCGTACCGCTGACGTCACCGCCGCCCAGCTGCTGGAACACCGCATCGGCCACGCTTTTGCTGGCGGGTGCTTTTTGCTCGTTTAACGCCTCAGCCCACAGATCGTCCAGTGCTCCGTTGTTGTCATCGGACGGATTGTTCATATCACTCATTTGGGCTGTTCCTCATTCAGAGAATTCAAAATCGGGTTAATCAGGTGCTCAACGCGTAACGCGTATTGATTGTTTACGGTGCCATACTGGCTGGTCAGCACAGGCACGCCATCCACGTGGGCGATGATGCGGTCGGGTTTTTCGATCGGCAGCACATCACCGGGTTTTAATTTCAAAATCTGCGACAACCGCAGCGGGACATCGGCAAAGTTCGCCACCAGTTCCAGCTGGGAGTGCTGAACCTGACGCACCAGGTTCTCGCGCCAGTTCTGATCTTCATGGCGGGAGTTTTCCAGCGGCGGGTTCACCAGCACTTCGCGCAGCGGTTCAATCATGCTGAACGGCAGGCAGATGTTGAACTCACCGGTCAGGTTGCCGATCTCCACGTGGAACGGGGTGTTAACCACGATATCGTTTGGCGAGGTGGTGATGTTGGTGAACTTCACCTGCATCTCGGAACGGACATACTCCACTTCCAGCGGGTGAATCGCTTTCCACGCGTCGCTGTAGCCTTCAAGCGCCAGCTTCAGCATGCGGTTGATGACGCGTTGTTCGGTATGGGTAAACTCGCGGCCTTCCACTTTCGTGGGGAAACGTCCGTCGCCGCCGAAGAGGTTATCCACGGCGATAAAGACCAGGCTTGGCGAGAAGACAAACAGGCCCGTGCCGCGCAGCGGTTTCAGATGGATCAGGTTGAGGTTCGTCGGCACCGGCAGGTTACGGGCGAACTCATGATACGGCTGAATGCGGATCGCACCGACGGTAATATCCGGGCTACGACGCAGCAGGTTGAACAGTCCCATACGGAACTGACGGGCAAAACGTTCGTTGATGATCTCCAGCGCCTGTAGACGCTCGCGCACCACGCGACGCTGGGTATTGGGATCGTAGGGGCGAATGTCGCTGTCGCCAGCCGCACCCGGTTTTGGATCGTCGGTTTTATCGCTGTCGCCGTTCAGCAGCGCATCGATTTCCGCCTGAGAAAGAATACTGTCGCCCATGTCGTTACCGCAGAATGAAAGCTGTATACAGAACGTCAGTGACTTCCTGCTTAGGTTGACCGCTAATCAGAGGCGCGGCCAGCGTTTGCTTAATGTCTGCCACCAGTTTTTGTTTACCTTCATCGGTAGACAACTGCGCGGCATCCTGGCGCGAGAACAGCAGCAGCAGACGGCTGCGCACTTCCGGCAGGTATTCACTCAGACGGGTACGGGTAGCCTCGTCTTTCAGACGCAGCGTAATGCCCACGTAAAACACGTGCTCAGCATCGCCCAGGTTAACGGTAAAAGTATCCAGCGCGAAAAAGACCGGGGCCGGCGGCGGCGGTAGCTCCGCTTTGGCTGCGGCTGACGGTGCTTTATTCATGCGCCAGTAGCTGTAACCTGCGGTAGCGCAGGCAGCGAGCGTAATTAACACCAGAAGCGGGATCCAGATGGAACGCTTACTTTTCTTGGTGATGGCGGAGTCAGTCATCTGATTCGTGCTTCCTGTTTCGGGACTGCTAATGGGGTGATTATCCCGTGTCCTCTCGCCGTCAAAGAGTCGAAAAGAGGGGGATAATCACGCTACCTCTGGCGTTTAGGTTTAGGCGAAGATATCGACAGCGTTGTTTCCACGTGCCGCGGACTGCAGGGAGGCAGGCACCGCGAGCAGCTCATCGTTCTCTTCATCGAATCCACCCGCGTTACCGGAGCGGGCAGTCTGCTGCTGATGCTGAGAAGAAGCCTGCTGTTGGCCATTGAAATTTTCACTGCTGATGTTGCTTTGCGTCAGCTCAATGCCGTTTTCTGCGAGCTGGGTACGCAGCACCGGCAGTGCCGCTTCCAGCGCTGCACGAACGTGGCTATGGCCAGAGACCATCTGCAGCTGCGCCTGGTTATCATCCAGCTTAAGCGTAATTTGTACCTGGCCCAGATCTTCCGGGTGCAGACGCAGCTCGGCGCTCTGCTGGCCCTGACGGGTAAACAGCGTGATGTGCTGGCTGACGGTCTGCTGCCATTCATTGCTGCCCAACTGGGCGCTGACCACCGGCGCGGCAGCAAAGGTCGGCTGCACCGTAGACGGGGTGCTGACAATCGGCCCCATAGTGGCGGTTGGCCCGGTCGGGGACGGCGTGCTCTCTGCCGCCTGCTTTGATGTCGTCGCGGCAACGGCTGGCGTCAGTTGGGTGTCGGAAGCCATCCCCGCATTTTTATCCTGAACGACGGCTTTGGCGCTACGCAGGGCATCGGTATCCAGTACAGGCTGGCGGCCACGATCGCTGGTCAGGGAGACGTCAGCGTCAATGGCGCCGGTGCTCACCGGCTGTGGTGCGGCGGCAGTGACGGTCTGCTGATGGGGCAGCATCGCCATCAGGGCGCTTAACCCTGCCAGCTCTTCATTGCTAAGCTCGGTTTTGCTGTCGGCCTCTTTGGCTGCCTGGGTCAGGCTCTTCAGCACGTCGCCTTTAACAGCAGGCAGCAGCCCGGAGGTCAGGCCCGGCTGAGCGGTGCTTTCGTCGGTAACGGTGAGATCCTGATGCGCCAGCAGTTCGGCCAGTTTCCCGGCATCGGTATCCGCATCAATATCAGTAGCATCGGCTTTCAGCGCCACGCTGGCCCGCTTACCGCCCGCGGTTTGCAGGTCGTTCAGCGTCAGCCCGGCCTCTTTCCCCTGGCCTTTAACGTCGCTTAACGCGCCCGCCAGCAGGGCAAGAAAGTCCTGCGCGCCGTCGGCCGCTTTTCCGCCCCGAACGCCAGCCGTAAGGTCGGTGTCGCTCGAAAGCAGTTGTTGAAGGGTGATCATTCCGGTGTCCTCATTGTTGCGCGCTGGGCAAACTCATCCATTTTTTTCTGATCGAGACGGTTTTCCGCCAGGGTTGCGGCGGCAAGCTGGCGATCCTGCAAGGTTTGCCACGCCTGTAAACGCTGTTTCTTCTCTCGCCAGAAGTTCAGGGCCCGGTCAACCTTCTCGGTCCACTGAAGCACCTGCTGGCGATGCTGTTCTATGGCTTTCTCCAGCGTCTGGATGAACTGTTGATAGTTGATCCAGCGCTGGCTGCCGATGCCCTGTGCCATATCCGTGTTGAGGTTGGTGCGATACTCATGCTGGTAGTCGATCAACATTTTCAGCTGTTCTTCTGCCTGCTGACATCCGCGGCGCATCGCGCCAAGCTGCTGTGCGGCATTATCAACATCTTTCTCGGCCAGATCTTTCAGCGTGGTTAACGCGCCGTGTTGTGCCATGACATTCGCCCTCTATTCGGTTACACCTGCGGGAAAATCATCTCCAGAGCCTGGATAGAGCTTTCCCAGTCGGCTTTTTCAAAAATACCCTGTTGCAGATACGCCTCCAGATGCGGCCACAGGGCGATCGCCTTGTCGAGCATGGGGTCGCTGCCTTTGGCATAGGCCCCGACGCTCACCAGATCGCGGTTGCGCTGGAAGCTGGAGAGTAACTGCTTGAAGTTACGCACGCGGGCGTAATGCTTCTCGGTAATCAATGCCGTCATTGCACGGCTGATCGAGGCTTCGATATCGATCGCCGGATAGTGACCCGCTTCGGCCAGGCGGCGCGACAGAACGATATGGCCGTCGAGGATCGCTCGCGCCGAGTCGGCAATCGGATCCTGCTGGTCATCGCCTTCGGTCAGCACCGTATAAAACGCGGTGATGGAGCCCCCGCCGCTGATGCCATTACCGGCGCGTTCAACCAGTGCCGGTAACTTCGCAAATACCGATGGCGGATAGCCTTTAGTGGCCGGCGGCTCGCCGATCGCCAGGGCGATTTCTCGCTGCGCCATGGCGTAACGGGTCAGGGAGTCCATGATCAACAGGACATGCTTACCCCGATCGCGGAAATCTTCCGCGATGCGCGTGGCGTAGGCGGCACCCTGCATACGCAGCAGGGGAGACACATCCGCCGGGGCGGCAATCACCACCGACCGGGCGCGCCCTTCGGGACCGAGGATGTTCTCGATAAAATCTTTTACTTCACGGCCACGCTCGCCAATCAGCCCCACCACAATGACGTCGGCCTGGGTGTAGCGAGCCATCATTCCGAGCAGGACCGATTTCCCGACGCCGGAGCCAGCAAACAGACCCATACGCTGGCCGCGACCCACGGTCAGCAGGGCATTGATCGGGCGTACACCGGTATCCAGCACATGCTCGATCGGCGTTCGTTGTAGCGGGTTAAAGGGTTGGGTAATCAGCGCCCCGGTTTCGGTGGTATCGGGGGAGGGCAGACCATCCAGCGGCTTACCGCCACCGTCCAGTACCCGTCCGAGCAGCGCCGGGCCGAGGGGCAACTGCTTGCCGCTGTGCAGCCCGTCGGCAGAGAAATTTTTCGCGTAGACGCGTGCGCCGGGCAGGACGCCTTCGACCTCTTCCAGCGGCATCAGGAACAGACGCTGGCCGTTAAAGCCAACCACTTCGCTCTCGACTTCGTGGATCTCATTCCCGTCCTGGCGTTCGATAATGCAGGTGGCCCCCAGCGGCAGCTGCAGACCGGTCGCCTCCAGCACCAGACCGGTGGCACGGGTTAAGCGCCCATAACGGCGAAGCGCGGGCAGTTGCGCCATTTTGGTTTCAAAATTGTCGAGCGTGTTGAGCCAGCGGGTCAGGCGTGCGGTCATCAGATGACTCCCGGTGCTGCCAGACGGCACAGTTCCTGCCAGCGGGTTGCCACGCTGGCATCCAGATCGCCTTCATCGGCAGAGACTTTGCAGCCGCCGTGATGCAGGGTCGGATCGCCACGCAGACGCCACCCGTGCAGGCTCAGGGTCGCGCCAAGCATCTCTTCCACCCGCTGCAGATCGTCCGGGTGAACGCGCAGCTGCGGTTTGCCGCTGAACAGCGGCTCCTGCTGCAACAGACCCTGGATCTGCTTAATCAGCGAGCTGTTATCCACCGGTGGGGTATGACCAATCACCTGTCGTGCCGCCTCGAGCGCCATCTGCATCAGGCGAGAGGCGATAACGCTGTCCAGTGCGTCCAGCGTATTCTGGAATTCGCTGACCAGCTGCTGCATCCGGGCGTGGATCGGCGCCTGCTGTGTCCGCGCCTGCTCTAAGCCTTGTGCCAGCCCCTGGGCTAACCCTTCCTGATAGCCCTGTTCCTGGCCTTTCTGCCGCCCTTCGTTCATGCCGGCGGCGTAGCCCTGATCGTGTGCCTGGAGCTGGATCTTCGCCAGCTGCTGCGCGCGCTGCTCTTCTTCGCTCAGTTCAGGCTCTTCGTCATCCTCATCTGCCTCGGCAGGTGTCGGGTTCGCAGGCACAAACTCCGCGCGAGGAGGGGAGAGATCGTCCGGTGTCCAGATCTTCCACGGCAGTTCATCAGACATAGGTATCCTCGCCGCTGCCTACCACCATCTCGCCGGTTTCGGCCAGACGACGCACAATAAGGAGGATGGCTTTCTGTTCGTTTTCCACCTGAGACAGACGCACCGGGCCACGGTTGGCAAGGTCGTCGCGCAGGATATCCGCCGCACGCTGGGACATGTTGCGCAGGAACTTCTCGCGCAGCGGCTGTTCGGCACCTTTGAGGGCGATAAGCAGCGATTCGGAGTCCACTTCCTGCAGCAGGCGCTGGATACTGCGGTCGTCCACGTCCACCAGGTTTTCGAACAGGAACATCTCGTCGATGATTTTCTGCGCCAGTTCGCCGTCGAATTCGCGCACTGCGGTAATAACCGCCTCTTCCTGCTGCGTTTTCATCAGGTTGATAATTTCGGCCGCGGTTCTCACGCCGCCCATTTTGCTGCGCTTGAGGTTCTGGCCGTCGAGCAGGCCATTCAGCACTTCGGTCAGTTCCGCCAGCGCCGCTGGCTGGACGCCGCCGAAGGTGGCGATACGCAGCATGACATCGTGACGCAGACGTTCGTCGAACAGCGCCAGAATATCCGCCGCCTGGCCACGCTTGAGGTGGACCAGGATGGTGGCGATGATCTGCGGATGCTCGTCGCGAATAAGGTCGGCAGCGGTTTGCGGCTCCATAAAGTTGAGCGTTTCGATGCCGCTGGCGGTATCGCGGGTTTCGAGAATATCTTCCAGCAGGCTGGCAGCGCGCTCTTCGCCGAGCGCTTTGACCAGCACCGAACGCAGGTATTCGTTGGCATTGACGTTGAGCGCCGCAAACTGTTCGGCTTCCTGCTCAAACTCGGCCAGCACGTCGGTCAGCTGTTTGTTGGAGATCTGACGCACGTTGGCCATCGCCGCACTGAGAACCTGCACTTCGCGCTGGGAGAGGTGTTTGAACACCTCTGCCGCCCGGTCCTCGCCAATGGTCATCAGCAGGATGACGCTTTTATCCGTTCCGGTAAGGTTACTCATTTTCTGTACTCATCCACTGGCGAATGACCAGCGCCACGACGCGCGGATCGTTATCTGACATTTCGCGAATACGCTGGCTCATGACCTCAGCGCCCATGCGCTGGTTAGCACGGCGTTGCTGCATTTGTTCGTCTTTGCTGAGACGCACTTCCACGGCTTCATGGGTCTCTTCGCGCAGCAGGCTTTGCTCTTTCAGCGCTTTGGCCTCTTCGGCACGGCGAACCAGTTGTGGGCGTACTGCTTTACGCCACAGCAGCCAGGCAACAATCACCACCAGTAACCAGCGACAGATTTCAATCAGCAGATCCATAAAGGCCTGCTTCTGCCAGAACGGCAGCTCACCGCTGGTATCGTCCACGGCGCTGAACGGTGAGTTCACGACGTTGAGGGTATCGCCACGCTTCTCGGAATAACCCATGGCTTCACGGGTCAGGTCTTCGATCTGCTTCATCTGCTCGGCCGTCAGCGGCAGGGGCTTACCGTCCGGCAGGGTTTTGTAGTTGACGACCACCGCCACGGAGAGACGCTGCACGTCACCGGTGTTCATTTTGGTGTGGCGAATGGTGCGATCGACTTCGTAGTTAGTTGTTTCGTTACGGCTGCTGGTGCGCGGGCCTGAGTTGGCTGCAGTGGTCGTTTGCTGCTGCTGCGCACCCTGCTGACCGTTCTGCTGGTTCTGTGCCGGGGTGGTAATTGGCGCGGTATTGGCAGGGGCTGGCTGGTTGGAGAGCGCACCCGGCACACCGCCAGGGTTAGGTCCACCGACCTGCAAGTTTTCATTTACCTGACGCGAGCGCATCACGGCCTGGGCAGCATCGCCGTTTGGACGATACTGCTCTTCGGTCTGCTCTTTATCCGCAAAATCGATCTGCGCGGTGACCTGGGCATGGACGTTGCTGGTGCCGACGATAGGACCAAGAATGGCTTCGATGCGGCTCTGAACGCGATTTTCCACGTCGGTGGCATACTTCAGCTGCGCATCATTCAGATCGCGAGCGCTGGTATTGGATTTGGTTAACAGGCGACCCATCTGGTCCACCAGGGTCACGTTACCCGGCGGTAAACCGGCCACGGCACTGGAGACCAGATGGACCACGGCGCTGATCTGCCCTTCATCCAGCGCACGGCCGGGTTGCAGATTAACGGTGACGGACGCCGACGGCGCTTTCTGTTCACGGACAAACAGCGTTGGTTTTGGCATGGCCAGGTGCACGCGGGCGCTTTTCAGCGGGCCGAGGGTTTCGATGGTGCGGGCCAGCTCGCCTTCCAGCGCGCGCTGGTAGTTAACCTGCTCGCTGAACTGGCTGATGCCGAATTTTTCCTGGTCCAGGAGTTCAAAGCCCACCGCGCCGCCTTTCGGCAGACCTTGCTGGGCAAGTCGTAAGCGGAGTTCATGCACTTTATCGGCAGGGACTTCCAGCGCGCCACCATTATCCGAGAAACGGTAGGGGACGTTCATCTGGGTTAACTGGGTGACGATAGCACCGCCATCCTGGTCCGAGAGGTTGCTGAAAAGGGTGCGGTAGTCTGGCTGTTTGGCCCATAAGACCATAGCGACAACGATAGCGATAGCGGCAGCACCTGCCACGATCAACGGCACTTTAGGGTTCGCGCGCAGGCGGCTCATCCATTCGAGAGATTTAGTTTGAGGGCTGGATGTTGCTGTCGCACTCATAGCGCACCTCGTGACTCATCGTGGATTTCATTATTCGTGTGGAGAAACAAAACAGGCTCCCGGGTCGGCAAACACAACAAAAATTCCATAATCATGGCTGTGCCATTATTTGATGAAACGGGAATTTCTATTCGTCAAATAACCTGGTTTTTTCACGCTATTTAGCGCCTTTATCTTATTGACAGGCTGGTACTCTTGAGCGCGTAAAAATCCATCAGGGGAACGTCATGGCAATACAGGGGATTGAAAGCGTCATCAGCCAGTTGCAGGCAACGGCAATGACCGCCCGTCATCAGAACGTGGCTGACGTGCAGTCAACCGTCAGCTTCGCGGGCCAGCTGCATGCGGCACTGGACCGGATCAGCGATACCCAAACCGCCGCACGCGTGCAGGGCGAAAAATTCACTATGGGTGTGCCGGGCATTGGTCTAAATGATGTGATGACCGATTTGCAAAAAGCATCAGTGTCGATGCAGATGGGTATCCAGGTACGTAATAAACTGATGCAGGCGTACCAGGATGTGATGAGTATGCAGGTTTAGTGCTTGGCATCATCTCCAGCGATCATTTCAACATTGTTGTTAGATTAATTAAAATACGGGATTACCTATGTTACCAAGAGTACATGTTGTTAACTCATCGCAAGGCAGCTTTTTAACCTTTGGACATGATGCAATATCTAACCATTTGTTCTCAAAGGACAACTGGGAAAACTGGCAATATGCCATTACGAATGAATTTACACAAGGTTTTGATTCTCCAGTTATTTTTGATTTAGGCGCTAATTTGGGAGCTTATACAATCCCAACGGCGTTATTAATTGAAAAAAATAACGGGCATATATATGCTTTTGAACCTCAAAAAACTGTTTATTATCAACTGTGTGGTAATATTTTTCTTAATAGATTACAGAATGTAACTGCACTAAACAAAGCTGTTGGACAGGAAGCTGGTGTAGTTGAGATTCCCGTACCAGACTATCACAAAATGGATAACGTTGGTGCTTTCTCGATAGTTGAGCAATATCGCAAAAATGAAGGTGTGCAGTCTGCGATGAGTAGTGAAAATGATTTTGTCCAACTGGTTAAATTAGACGACATCTTGTTTAATGATAAAACACGATTCTTAAAAATTGATGTGGAAGGCTTGGAAATCGATGTTTTAAGGGGGGCCATCGGTTTTCTTGAACATAATAATTTCCCACCATTTTCTTTTGAAGCATGGAATCAGCCATGGTTCACAGAAAAGCGTAATGAATTATTACGGTTTATTCTACAACTAGGTTATCATATTGAGCATATTCAACTCCACGATTATATCGCTTATCATCCTAAAAATGAAGCTAAAGTGGATTTCAATCGTGACAGTAATGGGCATCTCATTAGTATACATCGTATAAGTTAAACATCTTTAATTTTAATGATAAATAAAAAGGTCAACCTTTTATCAGGTTGACCTTTTTATTATTTACTATAAGAGTTGTGGGTTGTTCCCCATTCATGGCTAGAAAAAATGCTAATTGGATCTCCTTTATAAGTTTGTCCGGTATGATGAGTTGGGAGAAAAAGATGACTTGGCCAAATTACCATATCGTTATATTTATACTTGTGATAACTATTCGTCAGAAACAAGGGGCCAACCGTAGACCATGCCGGTCCTGGAGGTAAAATAGGCATAGCATGAAGATCAAGTATCATTTGGCCGATAAATTCATTATTAGGTTCGGCAGCAATATAAGTATTTGCAATAAGCCCTGGTACTGCGATTTCGTTTTCCCAACAAGCAAATGCTTTGCTCTGAAACAACCAATTTTCAAGTGGTTTAGTACATAAACTATCTGCGTCAACATAGAAACCTCCTTCTTGATATAAAATTTCAAGGCGCATAAGATCGGCAACACCACAAAGTTGATTACGTGAGGCCATTTCAACCATATGGTTAGCATTAGTCCATGGATGATTTTCAAGTTCCTCATTACCCCAAAGTTTTATTGTCCAATCTGGATGATGCCTCACCCAAGACATAATGTTGTTATCAGGGCGAAGAGAGTCATCTCCCACCCAAATTATATGTATTATTTTTGGTATCACTTATTATCTCCTGATTTTTTAAAATTCAGATAATGTTAAAGGAAAAAAGCGAATTCTTGTACAGCAGAAATTTTTGTAGTTAGATGCATAAAATATGAAAGATTTTGATAGTACAGATATAAATAAAAATTTGCATATTCCTTTGACAACTTTAGTTTTTCTGCCGAAACTATCTTGATATTATACCTGAGTATTAGGTTTAAATACCATGTGCTATATGTTGAAACAACATTTTTTGGGAAAGAATAATGAAAAAAAAAGTAATGATGGCGGGTCTGTTGGCATTAACCGGATGTGTGCAGGTCGACAGATACCAGGATGTGGTCAAGCATCCCGCTCCGGCTGAACTGGCCGGGTACTGGCAGTCGAAAGGGCCGCAAAGCAAAATGGTCAGCCCGGAAGCGATCGCCTCGCTGGTAGTGACGCAAGAGGGGGATACCCTCGACTGCCGCCAGTGGCAGCGCGTGATTGCGGTAAAAGGAAAAGTCATGCTGCGCTCGGATGATTTTTATAACGTGACCAGCAAACTGGATATCTACCCGCTGGATCGTGAAGGCAGCGCCATTGAGTATGATGGGATGATCCTGCATCGCGTCGATCGCCCGACCGTCGAGTGCGCGACATACCTCAGCAAAAATCCGCTCGACAGTAAGCTCCCGTAAGAGATCGGGTGGCCGGGCAAGCGTAGCGCTGCCCGGTTTCTCACTTTTTACAACGCATCCTCTATGACCCACACGCTGACGCTGCCGCCGTTGCAGGTAAACACCCCGGTGCCGGTTTCATCGGTCGTGACGGTTTCTTCCCGATTGCCGAGAAAATCTTTCCAGTTTCTGTTGCCGTAGTTCTCGCCCAGCGTAATTGTCTTTTCGCCCTCGTCGCCGTTAGAGAGCACCACCACGCAGCCCGGATCTTCTTCGGTGCCGCTGCGGCTGAAGGCAATGCAGTTAGGGTGATCGAACCACAGAGTCTGCACGCCGTGGGCAAACCGCTGGCGGGCGAGGATCAGCTGGTCGAGCTGCTCAATCACCGGCATGTCGATATGGTACATCTCACCGTCGCCGCCGGTATCATCATAGCTGGCACCGTACAGATCGGGATAGAAGACGCTCGGCACACCATTCTCACGCAGTAAAATCAAGGCGTAAGCCAGCGGTTTGAACCAGGCCTCGACCGGCGCCTCCAGCGCCTGTAATGGCTGGGTGTCGTGGTTAGCCACCAGCGTTACCGCATGGAAGGGATCGGCCTCCACCAGTGTGCCGGTAAAGATCTGGCTCATGTCGTAATCACGTCCCTGCAAAGAGGCTTCGTGAAACTTCATGTGCAGCGGTGCGTCGAACAGCATGGTTTTCCCGTCCACCTGATCAATGTACTGCTGCAGTTTATCGACATCCGGCGACCAGTATTCCGCCACGATAAACAGCGGCTTCGGTGCCACTTCCTGTACGTGCTCGATCCACTCTTTATAGAACCATGCCGGAATATGTTTTACCGCATCCAGACGGAAGCCGTCACACTGGGTCTGCTCCATCACCCAGCGCGCCCAGTATTTGATCTCCTCCGTCACCGCACGGTTACGAAAATCGATATTCTCGCCCATCAGGTAATCAAAGTTCCCCATCTCGTTATCGACCTGATCGTTCCAGCCTTCGCCGGTGTAGTCGTTAACGATCTTGAAGATGCCATCTTCAGTAGGGTTTTCGATGTGATCGATGCCGCTGAAACATTTGTAATCCCAGACAAACGCCGAGTACTGTCCGTTTCGAACCGGGAAGGTGTAGCGGGTCCAGGCTTCACATTCGATGATCTCATCGTCGATCTGATTGCGATCGTCCGCATTCACCCGCTGGACGCGGATGGCCTCTTTCTCATCGGCCCCCATTTTGTGGTTGACCACCACGTCCATGAGCACCGCAATGTTGTTGCGTTTTAACGCCCCGATAGCGGACAGCAGCTGGTCTTTATCACCGTATTTGGTGGGGACGGATCCTTTTTGATCGAACTCACCGAGATCGAAGAGATCGTAGCAGTCGTAACCGACGGAGTACCCACCGGATGCGCCTTTATAGGCTGGAGGCAGCCAGACCATGTTGATGCCGATGTCGTTTAAATCGTCAGCGCGCTCGGCCACTTCAGGCCAGAGTTGACTGCCGTCAGGGTAATACCAGTGGAAGAACTGTAAGAGGGTGGGGTTTTTCATCTTCCTTGCTCCAGAAGCCGTTTCGGCGGACCTCTGGAGTATGGATGATTTGAATCATAACGGGAGGTCGCGGGTTAAATTTTCCGGATAAAGAATATTGCCTGACAGTTTGCCATAAGTAGAAGTTACCGATTGTTGTTTACCGGTCTGGGTGATCAACTGGCGCAGCTCATTCATTCTGTCCGTCAACAACGCTTTCAGCTCCGTTTCATTCTGCAGCACTTTTTCCAGCAGAAAGCGTGCCTGCTCAATTTGCGCAGGAGGGCAGGCTGAGATGGCGTTTTGTCCGATACTTTCGACTAACTTAACGTACTCCGTCTCTTTTTCAACCAGCTCATCCCACTGGCCGGAATGAGCGAGTTTCAGCATGGCAATACTCAGGGCATGCAGAGCATGCCAGTTGTTAAGAGCAGTGCTAGGGTTGTTCATCAAAATTATCCTGAAATGGAGGTAGCATTGGGGCCGATTTGTTTCCAGGCATCCGCAATGTTATTCAATAAAACCTCAACCTCGACGATCGCCTCTGCATCATTACGTAAGTTCGCGTGTAATAACCGACGAACCATATAGTCATACAGTTCAGCGAGGTTTTCCGGCAAGTCACTTTCGACCTCCATGTTCAAGCCAGCCTTTAAGCCATTGTCAATGATGTTGATGGCTTTAGACAGGGCTTCTCCTTTAGCAGGGATGTTCCCCTGCTCAAGGAAAAGGCGCGCTCTTACCAGCGCGCTATGGGCACCGTCAAACAGCATGACAACCAACTGGTGTGGGCTGGCGCTCAAAACGGCAGATTCAAGACCTACCTTCTGATAGGCCTGAACACCAGAATTGCTATACATATCGGTTCCTTTCTTAATTGTTACTGAACTGTGAGGTCAAGTAGGAAGCAGTGCTGTTGAATTTGGTTACCAGCGAATCCAAATCGCTGAACTGCTTTTTATACCGTGCCATCGTGGCTTCAATAGACAGCTCCATCGCGTCGTAACGTTTGCCAATGGTTTTCAACGTGGCGTTAATACCGTCTTTCGCATTTTGAATAACGCCTTCTTTACCTACAGAGGTGCTCAGCATCTCCGTCAGGGTATTATTCATTTGGGTGGCGAAACCGGTGGTTTTACCGTCCCCAACGAAATAGGCCTGTACGCCCGCCGGGTTTTCTGTCAGCGCCTGGGTTAACTTCTTATCATCAATCTTAAGATTGCCGAACGTGCCGTCAGCACCCTTCAGCGGGTCCTGAGTGATACCCAACTGAGCCATGATCGCATAAGAGCCGGTCTGGACATTGGTTAATAAAGCACGCAGATCTGATTGTACTCCCCTGATAGTGCTGTCACCCATCAGGACACCATTGCTGGAGTTCTGGGAGGTTGCCCCCGTTGCAGGCGGTTCATATTTGGTCAGGGAAGTAATCGTTGATTGCAGCGCGTTATAGGCAGTCACCCACTCGGTAACCGCTTTCTTGTTATCGTCGGTAGATCGCTTCACTGAAAGCGTTTCATCAGCGGTGCTCGGCGCTTTCAGGGTCAGGGTGACGCCCGGCAACGCATCTGTCACGGTATTACTCTGGCGTATAATATCAATGCCGTTAACGTTGATGACGGCATTCTGAGATTTCACCTGCTCTTTAAGCGCAGCGCTGCCAATGACTGCGTTCAGCGTATCATCGCCTGTCACCGTCACCGTCATATCTGAATCGGTACCGGTGGTTTTTGAGGACAGCATCAGACGGTAATCACCGTTATCAGCTTTGACAATGCTCGCGGAAACGTTGCCGTTAGCGGCGTTGATGGCTTTGGCAATGCCGTTCAGGGACGTTTCGCCGTCGGCGAGCGTCACTGTCAGTGGTTTGCTGTCGGCACCGGCTTGGGTAATCGTAATGGTGCGGTTTGTGCCAGTGGTTTCACCCAGCTGTTTGGTATTGCTGTCGATAGTGCCTGGCGCGGTAGTGAGAACCTGGCCTTTAGCAATTTTATTGACATTAATTGTAAATTCGCCAACGTTCGCATTCGTTGAAGTGGTCGCGGCGAACGCGGTATTGGTGCTGGAAACAGACGTTGAGTTCCATGTGTCTGTCTTTGCCAGTTTAGCTGCAGCCGTTTGCAGAGTGGTCAGGGCGCTTTGCAGTTTTCCGTAGCCGGTGATCTGCGCGTCATATTTGGTTTTCTGAGTGGCGATAGCTGTGAGCTTCGTCTCTTCCGCAGCCTGTAACTTATCGTACAGATCTGATAAACCCGGCATCCCCACCCCAAGGTTGCTGATAGTCGCCATAATTAATTCCTTTCCAATGGTTGTTTCAGACCTATATCGGCCAAAACAGAGAAAAGTTTACGCTATAAGGAAAAAAATAAATCGCGCAATAACCCCCTCTTATAGGCGCTTTTATGAGCGTAAGGACTCTTGCGGCATCACATCGCTTTGCGGGCTGTAGTAGCGTGGGGAATTCTTTGTTTTTTGCTTTAATCCTGGGCACTGGCAAAGCACTTTAAGAAATAAATTCAAAAAAAACACATTTAAAAACAAAGGATTAAATTTTTTGTTAGATATTTTCTAAAGTCTGCTGCCAGGGCGTCGATAACCTTGTTGACGGTGAGAGACGCTGTGAGTGTTAGGCACCGACCTAGAAACCATTTTTGTTTAAGGAATTAAAATTATGGCCGTTATCAATACTAACCTGTTGTCCCTGACCACTCAGAACAACCTGAACAAATCTCAGTCTTCCCTGGGCACTGCTATCGAGCGTCTGTCCTCCGGTCTGCGTATCAACAGCTCTAAAGACGATGCAGCGGGTCAGGCGATTGCTAACCGTATGACCGCTCAGGTTAAAGGGATGACTCAGGCGGCACGTAACGCCAACGACGGTATTTCCCTGGTTCAGACTGCTGAAGGCAACCTGAACGAAATCAACACCAACTTACAGCGTATCCGTGAGCTGTCTGTTCAGGCTGCAAACGATACTAACGGTACTACTGACTTAGATTCGGTTAACACTGAAATTTCTCAGCGTCTGGCTGAAATTGATCGTATCTCAGGTGCTGCAAACTTCAACGGTACCAAATTACTGGATGGTACTAAAACGTCAGTAAAAATTCAGGTTGGTGCAGGTACTACGGGTGACGATACAATTACGATCGATAGTAAAGTTCTGATCAATGCAGGTTCTTCAGATCTCGGCGGTTCTGATATCGGTGCTGCAATTAGCGGTAACGCCAGTGCATTGAAAGTGATTGACGCAGTCGATGCTGCAATTGAGAAAGTTGATACAGCGCGTTCTAATATGGGTGCGATTCAGAACCGTTTTGAATCTACCATCAACAATCTTAACAACTCAATTTCGAACCTGTCTGCAGCACAATCTCGTATTCAGGACGCTGATTACGCAACTGAAGTTTCCAACATGTCACGCGCGCAGATTCTGCAGCAGGCTGGTACTTCCGTGCTGTCTCAGGCAAACCAAGTTCCACAAGCTATGCTGTCTTTACTGCGTTAATCAACGTATGCTATATAGGTCAAACCCGGCAATGGCCGGGTTTTTAGTTTACTAGACCTCGTCAACTCAACTATCAAATGATGCCATGAAAAAAATTCTGCTCTCTATAGATAAACTTGAAAATTTCAGTCAGACAGAAACCACCTTTTATGATGTCATGGAATATTTCACTGCAGATGGTTGGCAAGTAGATTTGATTGCTAAAAGAATAAGTTCATACTGGCATCATCGTATTGTTTCGGCTACTTATCGAGATCAGATCCGATTTGTATATTCTCAAGAATTACCACTTGAACCTGTTTATGCATTAATCTGGATTTTCCAAGGATATGTTTGCCCGAAATTAAATGATGCATTTTTAAAATCGACTATTAGTGGTCGTGTAGTGTTTCAACACTTTGAAAATTATTCAGATTACGATCTGCCCTATGGCGCTGGGCTCGAGAATAAATTGTCTTGGCTCAGTCTAACAAGTTCGACATCTTCCTATGTAATGTTGGCAGAGAAAGGAATAAAGCAATCCAGATTAAAATATTTTCCACTTTCTGCTACTAAGGATTTTTGTTCATTTGAACCAAATATTGCTGCCTTCAGCAAAGTACTGGTTGTTTCTGAAGGCAGTGACGAGAGTCTGGCTGAAAAAAAAGCTGCTCTCGAGGCACTTGGAATCGGCCTCGACCATGTCAACCTCGCGCATGCAATAATTCCACTAAGTATGGAACTATTAACCCAGTATCAGGTTGTAGTTGGGAGTGGACGTTGTATTGTACAGGCACTATGTCTTGGGATTCCAGCAGTAGTCGCTGAACAGTCTCGTTCAGCAGGACTTGTTGGCGAAGGAAATGTATCAAAACTGAACGACACCGGTTTTAGATGCTCAGGAAAACATGTCATTGATGATTGGGCAATTTGGGCGAAAGAGTTGGTTGAGGGTTTCGATGCAGGCGTTGAATGGACTCGTAAATTCCGGATGCGGGCGAGTCAACATTGGAACCTGAATTCTATAATTGAAAAACTGAAGGTAGGCCTACCAGAGCCAGTAAAACTCTCTATTAATGAAGAAGAATGGCAGCGTTTTGATCTTCACCGTCGAGTAATGGATACTATAGTTGACGAAGGTATTTCTGTTGAGAAGTGGCTCAATGACCGTATTCCTTCACCTACCCGTATTGAAGTACTGAAATCTTTTATTAAGTCTTACCCTGAATTTGGGCAGATTGCTGTGGTAATTATCGATCGAGATGGTGTTGACGGACAAACGTCCAAAACGATCGAATCCTTGAAGCAACAACACCTCATACCCTACGCGATCTATGTGCTCAATGCTGCGAAGGAATCAACTCATCAAGACCTAAATAATTTTGTTTTCAATAGCACTTTTTACGGGGTATTGATAGTTGAAGCTGGTGCAGTATTTCTGCCACATACTTTACTAGTATGGGCTGAACACTGTATGCGAGACCCTGCTAAATCAATTTGGTACTGTGATGATATTATCTCTTATGAGAATGATGAACCGGGATTATATCTTAAATCCGACTGTGATATAGATCTATTACGCGCATGGCCTTACTTTGGTCGTAATATATTCATTACCCGTGAAGCATTTTGTAAATTTGGTGGGGCTGATGTTGGATTCAATCATTTGATTGCCCACCCTCTGTGCTGGCGAATTATTGAAGACAGGGGGCCTGTCTCGGTTGGACATATTTCTGAAGTGTTGATGGCAGTTGAGCAACCTGTTGAAATACTAGCGAAAATACCAGAGGTTCAACGAGAGTTGCAAGAAGCAACCTCGCAACATTTGCAACGTTGCGATATTTCCGCGAATGTAACGGTCGATATCGCAACAGGCCTCGCTCGAATCGCTTATCCAATAGCTTCGCGGCCTTTAATTTCGATCATTATTCCTGGACGCGATCGCTTACCATTTTTGAAGCAATGTATCGATTCTCTGATCGAGGTCAGTCAATACACTAACTATGAAATCTTGCTTGTTGATAACGCTTCCGAAGAGCAGGAGATGCTTGACTATCTTCATCAACTCGAGTCGCTCAATCTCTCACGTTTTAAAATATTGCGTTACAATGCACCGTTTAATTTTGCTGCTATGAATAACCTAGCGGTGCAACATGCCGAAGGAGAGGTATTTCTCTTTTTAAATAACGATGTGAAAATTATTCAGCCAGACTGGATAGAAGAGATGTTGCAACATGTGCTTCGCCCAGAAGTTGGTATTGTTGGTGCGCGTCTAGAGTTTGAAAATGATAACGTCGAACACGGTGGGTATATAATCGGTGTAGGAGATGGTATCGCAACAGCACACCGTGGCGCGGAAAAAGATATAAATGGATTCATGATGCGCCTGAAAGCTGTTCGTGGGGCAACTGCAGTTAGTGCTGCCTGTATGATGATGAGACGCGATGTGTTTAAGGAAGTTGGTGGCTTTGACGAACAACGGCTTCCTGTCTATTTCTCTGACGTAGACATTGCTCTAAGCGTGCGTGAAAAAAACTATATCACAGTTTGGACGCCGCATGCACGTGTAAAACATGCTGGTGGCGCTACTCGCCTCTTTAAGGAGAAATTTGGAGTCGAACCACATCCGAACCAAGCTACCTTCGCAACACTCATTGATAAATGGGGAAGCAAGATAGCACAGGATAATTACTATAATTACCATATGGCAAAAGTTGGTTCTCTATTCCATTTAGGGACTCGTACCTCACGCATTCAACAACCTTTACCAGGCAAACCTTTGCCGGTAGTGTTAGCTTCGCATACTAACTGGACTGGATGTGGAAACTATCGGGTGATTAAACCTTTTAAAGCACTTGAGCAAACACTTGCGCTAGAAGGGGGAGTTATCCATGGAACGCCTTCAGTCATGGAAGTGGCGATTGCTCAGCCGGATATAATTTTATTAGCGCTATCGCTAGATGACGCAATTATTCCTATTATTGAAAACTATCGTAAAGTCAGTAATGCAAAAATCGTTCTTGAGTACGACGACAACTATCCCAAAATTCCACAAAAAAATGCTTTCAGATCTCAAATTCCTAAAAATATAGCAAGCCGATTACGCCGGATTGCAGAGCATGCGGACTGGATGGTTGTGTCAACCAAACCCTTGGCGCAAGCATATGCGCATTTGCATAACGATATTCGAGTGGCCAGAAATAAACTCGATATTGAACAATGGAGACATTTGTGTAGCCAGAAACGTAGGAAAATTAAGCCACGTATTGGTTGGGCCGGTGGAACTAGCCACACTGGAGATCTAGAGATCTTACTACCTTTGATTAAAGAGCTTAGTGATGAAGTCGAATGGGTATTTATGGGCATGAAACCTTATGGGATTGAATGCGAATTTCATCAGCCAGTGCCTTTTGAACGGTATCCAGAAAAACTAAGTAGCCTAGATCTTGATCTTGCTTTGGTACCGCTTGAAAATAATGTATTTAACGAATGTAAGAGCAATCTCCGGTTGCTGGAGCTGGGAGCCTGCGGTGTGCCAATCATTTGTACTGATATTGCCCCATATCGTTGTGGATTGCCGGTTACATGCGTGCAAAATCGCTTCCATCTTTGGTTAAAGGCTATTAGAGAACATCTTGCGGATCGACAGGCATTAGAAGAGGCTGGCGAAAAACTCCGTAACAAGATTCACCAAAAGTGGTTTTTGGATGAACAAGGTATTCAGGAATGGCGAGAAGCTTGGGTCGGTAAGGCGTAAATTAGAAGCTAAGAAGTCTTGTAATATTCAGATGATAGCCTCAGTAATTACTATACTGAGGCTATTAAAATATAGAAGGTTTCAGGAATAATATGATTCATAATCAAAAGATTGGTGTGGGCATTGTGACCTATAATCGCAAGGGCGGTTTACTAAAGTTGATTAATTCACTTCCACTTCAAATTATTGACGAGATTATCATTGTAAATGATGGCGAACATTTCATTGAATATGAAAGTATTGATTTCAAATACCATCATAATGAAGAAAATTTGGGGGTCGGAGTTAGTAAAAATATTGCGCTGCGCTATCTTCAAAGTCGGAATGTTGAACATTATTTTTTAATTGAAGATGACATTTTTATAAAAAATCACGATGTGTTCTTGCGTTATATTGAAGCGTCCAAACTTAGTGGTATTCAGCACTTTAACTTTAGTCAGCATGGGGTTTATAATATTGACGAGCAAGGCAACCCTAAGCCTTTATTGCGAATTAACTATGGTAAGTTGAATGTATCGTTTTTTCCTGCCTGTGTCGGAGCTTTTAGTTATTACTCTTCGAAAAGTTTGGTGGCAGCTGGTCTTATGGATGAGCAATTCTATAATTCTATGGAACACGTCGATCATACACTCGCTATCATCAATTGTGGTATGCATCCCGCTTTTTATTATTTTGCGGATATTGATGATTCGCAAAATTATCTTGGTGATGAACAGTGGAGCCAACAACAGTCAACTATTAGTACATGGCTTAATTCCAGCGGAGTGATTATAGTTGCAATGAACAAATTTCATCGAAAACATGGTTTTCATGTTAATGATATCAAGTTGGAAGTTATATCAGAAGTGCATAAGCAACTTAGTGAAATACAGGAAAAATATGCCCTTCCTTGATTTTCTTTGTCCCATTTTGTTGCCACATAGCAGATGTTAGGGAGAGCGTCTGCTTACGCCCTTCAAGGTATAACCCCCAAATAACCCCCCATTCCCCCCGCTATTCACACGATTAAAACCCCTCCAGAAACGGATAATCATGCCGATAACTCAACTAACGCAGGGCTGTTTATCGTGAATTCACTCTATACCGCTGAAGGTGTAATGGATAAACACTCGCTGTGGCAGCGTTATGTTCCGCTGGTGCGACATGAAGCATTGCGGCTTCAGGTGCGGCTACCGGCGAGTGTGGAACTGGACGATCTGCTACAAGCGGGCGGTATCGGGTTATTGAACGCAGTTGACCGATACGACGCTCTGCAAGGAACGGCATTTACGACTTACGCAGTACAGCGTATTCGTGGTGCGATGCTCGACGAACTGCGCAGCCGGGATTGGGTGCCGCGCAGCGTTCGACGCAATGCACGCGAAGTGGCGCAAGCAATGGGGCAGCTGGAGCAAGAACTTGGACGCAACGCGACGGAAACCGAAGTTTCGGAGCGTCTGGGAATTTCTACGGCTGACTATCGCCAGATGTTGCTCGATACCAACAATAGCCAACTCTTCTCTTATGACGAGTGGCGCGAAGAGCATGGCGATAGCATTGAACTGGTGACGGACGATCATCAGCAGGAAAACCCGTTGCACCAGTTAATGGAAGGCAATGTCCGCCAGCGCGTAATGGAAGCGATTGAAGCTTTACCGGAACGCGAGCAGCTGGTGCTGACCCTTTATTACCAGGAAGAGCTTAATCTCAAAGAGATTGGTGCCGTACTGGAAGTAGGGGAGTCGCGGGTAAGCCAGCTGCACAGCCAGGCCATTAAACGCTTACGTACCAAACTGGGTAAGTTATAGGTGATTCCGATCACCCGTTAAGTGCCGCACAACGTATTGACAACCAGGAGTTATCATGACGGTGCAGCAATCTAAAAGACGGCCATTAAGCCGCTACCTGAAAGACTTTAAACACAGCCAGACGCATTGCGCCCATTGCCATAAGCTGCTCGATCGCATCACGCTGGTTCGTCGCGGCGAAATCGTCAATAAAATCGCGATTTCCCGCCTCGATACGCTGCTGGATGAGGCCGGATGGCTGCTGGAGCAACAGGAGTGGGTGGCGTTATGTCGTTTCTGTGGCGATCTGCACTGCAAGGAGCAGAGCGACTTTTTCGATATCATCGGCTTTAAGCAATTCCTGTTTGAGCAAACAGAGATGAGCCATGGCACGGTGCGCGAATATGTTGTGCGTCTGCGTCGCCTGGGCCAGCATTTGACCACGCAGCGTATTTCCCCTGAGTTACTCACCAACGGCTATCTGGATGAAAATCTTGAGCCATGGCTGCCTGCGACCAGCACCAACAACTACCGGATTGCGCTGCGCAAATATGCGCAATTTAAAACGCAAATGCCGGTGACGCCGAAGCAGAAAGTCCACCGCGAAACAACTTCTGATATATATTAAAAATGAATAACATGTAGCGCAGTCGTGTTTGACCTTAAGGCCAAACACCCTACACTACACTCAAAATTCCAATGATATCGGGGTACGTATGAAATTTGCACTTCTGGGTCGTCAGGCGCTGATGGGTGTAATGGCCGTTGCGCTGGTTGCCGGTATGAGCGTGAAAACGTTCGCGGCAGAAGGTCTGTTGAATAAAGTGAAAGAGCGCGGCACGCTGCTGGTTGGTCTGGAAGGCACCTATCCTCCGTTCAGCTTCCAGGGCGATGACGGCAAACTGACCGGGTTTGAAGTGGAGTTTGCCGAAGCGCTGGCGAAACACCTCGGCGTAAAAGCCTCGCTGAAACCGACCAAATGGGACGGTATTCTGGCCTCGCTGGACTCCAAACGCATTGATGTGGTGATTAACCAGGTCACCATCTCTGACGAACGTAAGAAAAAATATGACTTCTCCACCCCGTATACCGTCTCCGGTATCCAGGCGCTGGTGAAAAAAGGGAACGAAGGCTCGATTAAATCAGCCGCAGACCTGAAAGGTAAAAAAGTCGGTGTTGGTCTGGGGACTAACTACGAAGAGTGGCTGCGCCAGAACGTGCAGGGCGTGGACATCCGTACCTATGATGATGACCCGACCAAATATCAGGATCTGCGCGTAGGCCGTATCGACGCCATTCTGGTTGACCGTCTGGCGGCGCTGGACCTGGTGAAAAAGACCAAAGACACCCTGGCGGTTGCCGGTGATGCCTTCTCCCGTCAGGAAGCGGGCGTTGCCATCCGCAAAGACAACGACGATCTGGTGAAAGCCGTCGACGAGGCCATTGCCGAGATGCAGAAAGACGGCAGCCTGAAGGCGCTCTCTGAGAAATGGTTCGGGGCAGACGTCACAAAGTAAGCAGTTGAATGCAAAAAAAGGCGCTTTGATAAGCGCCTTTTTTATTTCCTCGCCAGCAACGTGCATAATAAAAAAAGACAGACTTAGACAGGGTTACGGAGGTTTTCATGTCATTACAGAATCTAACGCGTTTTCCGCGCCTCGAATTTATTGGCGCGCCGACGCCACTGGAGTATTTGCCGCGCTTATCGGACTACCTCGGGCGCGACATCCTTATCAAACGTGATGACGTGACGCCCATGGCGATGGGCGGCAACAAACTGCGCAAGCTGGAGTTCCTCGCGGCAGATGCCCTGCGTGAAGGGGCCGATACGCTGATTACCGCGGGGGCGATCCAGTCCAACCACGTGCGCCAGACCGCAGCCGTTGCGGCAAAGCTGGGCCTGCACTGCATCGCCTTGCTGGAAAACCCGATTGGCACCCAGGCAGAAAACTACCTCAGCAACGGCAACCGTCTGCTGCTGGATCTGTTTAATGTGCAGATAGAAATGTGCGATGCGCTGACCGACCCTGCGGCGCAGCTGCAAGAGCTGGCCACCCGCGTCGAAGCCCAGGGCTTCCGTCCTTATGTGATCCCGGTAGGCGGCTCGAACGCGCTGGGTGCGCTGGGTTACGTCGAAAGCGCGCTGGAGATCGCCCAGCAGTGCGAAGGGGCCGTGGGTATCTCCTCGGTTGTTGTCGCTTCCGGTAGCGCAGGCACCCATGCCGGGCTGGCAGTAGGACTGGAGCAGTTAATGCCGGACGTCGAGCTAATTGGTGTTACCGTGTCGCGCAGCGTTGCTGACCAGAAACCGAAAGTGGTCACGCTGCAGCAGGCGGTGGCGCAGCAACTCGAGGTGAGCGCCAGCGCCGATATCATCCTGTGGGATGACTATTTCGCGCCGGGCTACGGCACGCCGAATGATGAAGGTACGGAAGCTGTCAAGCTGCTGGCGCGTCTGGAAGGGATCCTGCTGGACCCGGTCTATACCGGCAAAGCGATGGCTGGCCTCATCGACGGTATCAGCCAGAAGCGTTTCAAGGACGAAGGGCCGATTCTGTTTGTTCATACTGGCGGGGCGCCCGCTCTCTTTGCCTACCATCCTCACGTTTAAATCACAGGCAGAAAAATCATAATGCAAGAAAGTATTCAACTGGTGATTGATTCGCTGCCATACCTGCTGAAAGGTGCGGTGTTTACGCTGCAACTGAGTATCGGCGGGATGTTCTTTGGCCTGCTGCTGGGCTTTATTCTGGCGTTGATGCGCATGTCGTCGGTGCTGCCGGTGCGCTGGCTGGCGCGTTGTTATATCTCCATTTTTCGCGGCACGCCGCTCATTGCCCAGCTGTTTATGATCTATTACGGTCTGCCGCAGTTTGGTATCGAACTTGATCCTATTCCGGCGGCGATGATTGGCCTGTCGCTCAACACTGCGGCCTATACCTCGGAAACCCTGCGCGCGGCGATCTCCTCCATTGAAAAAGGGCAGTGGGAGGCCGCAGCCAGTATTGGTATGACTCCGTGGCAAACCCTGCGCCGGGCGATCCTGCCTCAGGCCGCACGCGTAGCCCTGCCGCCGCTGAGCAACAGCTTTATCAGCCTGGTGAAAGATACTTCTCTGGCGGCCACCATTCAGGTGCCGGAGCTGTTCCGCCAGGCGCAGCTGATTACCTCGCGCACGCTGGAGGTCTTCACCATGTACCTGGCCGCCTCGCTGATCTACTGGGTAATGGCGACGGTGCTGTCGGCGCTGCAAAACTATTTTGAAAATCAGCTTAACCGCCAGGAGCGTGATCCAAAATGAGTGCTATCGACGTTAAAAACCTGGTGAAGAAGTTTCATGGTCAGACGGTGCTGCATGGCATCGACCTGGAAGTGCAGGAGGGCGAAGTGGTGGCGATCATCGGGCCGAGCGGGTCCGGTAAAACCACGCTGCTGCGCAGTATTAATCTGCTGGAGCATCCAGAAGGCGGCACCATTCGCGTGGGTGAGATCACCATTGATACCGGCAAATCGCTGAGCCAGCAAAAAGGGTTAATTCGCCGTCTGCGTCAGCATGTCGGCTTCGTCTTCCAGAGCTTTAATTTGTTTCCCCATCGCACGGTGCTGGAAAACATTATTGAAGGGCCGGTCATTGTCAAAGGCGAGCCGAAGGATGAAGCCACCGCCCGCGCCCGTGAACTGTTGGCGAAAGTGGGGCTTTCCGGCAAAGAGAGCAGCTATCCGCGCCGTCTTTCCGGTGGGCAGCAGCAGCGTGTGGCCATTGCCCGCGCGCTGGCTATGCGCCCTGACGTGATTCTGTTTGATGAACCGACGTCTGCGTTGGATCCCGAGCTGGTGGGGGAGGTGCTGAATACCATTCGTCAGCTGGCCCAGGAAAAGCGCACGCTGGTGATCGTTACCCATGAGATGAGTTTTGCCCGCGATGTCGCAGACAGGGCTATTTTCATGGATCAGGGACGCATCGTTGAGCAGGGGCCGGCTAAATCGTTGTTTGCCGATCCTCAGCAGCCCCGGACCCGGCAATTCCTCGAAAAATTTCTGATGCAGTAGCATATTTGTTCTTAATTGCTCCGGTAACAATCGCCGGAGCAATATATTCACCCTTCATATGAATGCCCCCCTGATTTTATCTCGTCATAACCGCTCTAAGTGCATAAAATGTGTAGATAATTATCGTTGGGTCGATATTTTATACATATAAATAAGATTTATGTGTTAGTTTAAGATTTCATAATAATGATTATCTTTTACAGGGGCTTAATTCAGTCAGTATGAAGGATTTAGATTTTTTCACATGGCGACGGGAATGCTTCCTCCGTTTTCAGGGGATGACTTCTGCCGATGAAGTTTATCCCGAACTACAACGACAAACACAGAATCTGGGATACGATTTCTTTTCACTCTGCGTTCGTCATCCGGTGCCTTTTACTCGGCCTAAAGTCTCGGTGCATTCAACCTATCCGCAACAGTGGATGGCGCAGTATCACGCAGAAAATTATTTTGTCATTGACCCGGTACTGAAACCCGAGAATTTCGTTCACGGACATTTACCCTGGAACGATGCCTTATTCGCAGAGGCGCAGCCTCTATGGGATGGCGCACGCGACCACGGGCTGCGTAAAGGGATCACCCAATGCCTGATGCTGCCCAATCATGCGATGGGCTTCCTGTCGGTTTCCAGCACCAGTTTGCCAGTAAACCTTATGGCGAATGAAGTGGTTGAATTACGTCTGCAAATTCTGGTGCAACTGGCGTTAACCACGCTGCTTCGGCTGGAACACGAAATGGTGATGCCGCCTGAGATGAAATTCAGCAAGCGCGAGAAAGAGATTCTTAAATGGACGGCGGAAGGAAAAACCTCGGCAGAAATAGCCATCATTCTTTCTATTTCTGAAAATACGGTTAACTTCCATCAGAAAAATATGCAGAAGAAATTCAATGCGCCGAACAAGACGCAGATCGCGTGCTATGCCGCAGCGACGGGGATTATCTGACTACACTTCTGTTCTGCGTTGCAGGCGATGAAACGGCTGAAGGCACTGCGTTCAGCCGTTTTTCTTTTATTGACGGTAAGCTTGTTTGATCTGCTTAACGGTGCTGGAAAACACGTCGGCCTGAGCCTGGTCTTCCATCTGCGCAATCTGGCGTTCCATCTTAAGGATCACACGACCGGCATCTGCCTGGCCCATCGCCTGTAGCATCAGGGTCAGCAGGGATTTCAAACAGGAGACTTCCTGTGCCAGTTCTTGATTATTCTCCGCAGTGGCAAAATCAGGTGTGCTCATTTATTTTCCTCATGATAAAAACAGCGCTTTTGCGCATAGGCCAAAGTTATGGCGGCGGAGTATATCACAAGCCGTCAGGAAAAACGCAGTGCTTGTTTTTTGTACTTTCCCGTTTTGTTTATTCAAATGAACAGGCCATTAACGCTGAGTTTTCTAAGGCTTTAGTACAGGTTAATTGTTTAACCGGAGTAGAAAAGAGGTTAATTATTGTTACAAAATTATAAGGTGTATTTTAATAGCATTAATGCAGCGCTTAAGATTTGTATGTTTTTGAAAACATTCGGCCAGAGAAAGCGGCCAGGGAGCATTCCGCAAGGAGGCTGTTTCCAGTTGATGTACAAGTTAATTTCCAAAAAAGGAACAATATCGACGGTATGCCTTTTTTAGCGTTTTCAGTTTCGGATAAAAACCGTTAATATAAACCGAAATAACTGTCTGTTGCCGTTATCCCTATTCTGGAGAATTTCCTTTGATCAACGTCCTTCTTGTTGATGACCACGAACTGGTGCGCGCAGGGATACGACGCATTCTTGAAGATATTAAAGGTATTAAAGTTGCTGGTGAGGCCTGCTGCGGTGAAGACGCCGTAAAATGGTGCCGGTCGAATACCGCTGATGTTGTTCTGATGGACATGAACATGCCTGGTATTGGTGGCCTGGAAGCAACGCGTAAAATTGCGCGTACCTGGGTTGATACCAAAGTGATCATGCTGACTGTACATACAGAAAATCCCCTTCCTGCAAAAGTCATGCAGGCGGGTGCTGCCGGCTATTTAAGCAAAGGCGCGGCTCCCCAGGAGATGGTCAATGCGATCCGCTCCGTGTATGCCGGGCAGCGTTATATCGCTTCCGATATTGCGCAGCAGATGGCACTCAGCCAGATTGAGCCAGAAAAGACCGAATCACCGTTTGCGAGTTTGTCTGAGCGCGAATTGCAGATTATGCTGATGATTACCAAAGGCCAGAAGGTGAATGAGATCTCTGAGCAGCTTAATCTCAGCCCTAAAACGGTGAACAGCTACCGCTACCGTATGTTCAGTAAACTGAACATCCATGGCGACGTTGAACTCACTCACCTGGCCATCCGTCATGGTCTGTGCAATGCCGAGACCCTAATTAGTCAGTGAGTGATGTGTTTGAATCCAGTGCTTTCCTGAAAACCGTTACCAGCCAGCCTGGCGTCTACCGGATGTATGACGCTGGCGGGACGGTTATCTACGTCGGAAAAGCGAAAGATCTCAAAAAGCGACTTTCGAGCTATTTCCGCAGCAATCTTGCTTCCCGCAAAACAGAGGCGCTGGTCGCCCAGATCCAGCAGATCGATGTCACTGTGACCCACACAGAGACCGAAGCGCTGTTGCTGGAGCATAACTACATCAAGCTGTATCAGCCGCGTTACAACGTACTGCTGCGCGATGACAAATCCTATCCGTTCATTTTTCTCAGCAGCGATGCTCACCCGCGTCTGGCGACGCACCGTGGCGCTAAGCATGCAAAAGGCGAGTATTTCGGTCCGTTCCCTAACGGCTATGCCGTGCGGGAAACGCTGGCCCTGCTGCAAAAGATCTTCCCGATTCGCCAGTGCGAAAATAGCGTCTATCGCAACCGCTCCCGTCCTTGTCTGCAGTACCAAATTGGTCGCTGTCTTGGCCCCTGCGTAGAAGGACTGGTCAGCGAAGAGGAGTATGCGCAGCAGGTGGAATATGTGCGCCTGTTCCTCGCAGGTAAAGACGATCAGGTCCTGACCCAGTTGATTGCCCGCATGGAGAAGGCCAGCCAGGCGCTAAACTTCGAAGAGGCGGCGCGGATCCGCGATCAGATCCAGGCTGTACGTCGGGTGACGGAAAAACAGTTTGTTTCCAATAATGGCGATGACCTGGACGTGATTGGCGTGTCGTTTGATGCGGGTATGGCCTGTGTGCATGTGCTGTTTATCCGCCAGGGCAAGGTGCTGGGCAGCCGCAGTTACTTCCCAAAAGTGCCGGGCGGCACTGAGCTGGGGGAAGTGGTGGAGACATTTGTCGGCCAGTTCTATCTGCAGGGTAGCCAGATGCGAACCCTGCCATCGGAAATATTGCTCGATTTTAATCTCAGCGATAAAACGTTGCTGGCCGATTCGCTGTCAGAGCTGGCGGGGCGTCGGGTGAACGTCCAGACCAAACCGCGCGGCGATCGTGCCCGTTACCTGAAGCTGGCGCGCACCAACGCGGCGACGGCGCTGAGTACTAAACTGTCGCAGCAGTCGACCATTCATCAGCGCCTTGCCGCGCTGGCGACGACGCTGCAACTGCCTGAAGTGAAGCGGATGGAGTGTTTCGACATCAGCCACACGATGGGGGAACAGACCGTTGCCTCCTGCGTGGTCTTTGATGCTAACGGGCCGCTGCGTGCGGAATATCGCCGCTACAACATCACCGACATCACCCCCGGCGATGATTACGCCGCCATGAACCAGGTGTTACGCCGTCGGTACGGTAAAGCTATCGAAGAGAGTAAAATCCCTGACGTTATTGTCATTGACGGCGGCAAAGGGCAGCTCGGCCAGGCAAAAGCGGTATTTGCCGAACTGGACGTTCCCTGGGATAAGCACCATCCTCTGTTGTTGGGTGTAGCGAAAGGCACCGATCGTAAAGCCGGGCTGGAGACGCTATTCCTTGAGCCAGAAGGCGAAGGCTTTAGCCTGCCGCCGGACTCACCCGCGCTGCATGTGATTCAGCATATTCGCGACGAATCGCACGATCACGCTATCAGCGGCCATCGTAAAAAACGGGCAAAAGTTAAAAATACCAGTTCGCTGGAAACGATCGAAGGGGTCGGGCCAAAACGTCGCCAGATGCTGCTGAAATACATGGGCGGTTTGCAAGGACTCCTCAACGCCAGCGTGGAGGAAATTGCAAAAGTGCCAGGTATTTCGCAAGGGCTGGCAGAAAAGATCTACTACTCGTTGAAACATTGAAGGCTCTGTAGCAACATAGGGCTAATAATTACTGACAACAAACAGTTACTGTCACTATGCGATTAAACATCCCTACGTTGTTAACGCTTTTCCGCGTCGTCCTTATCCCTTTCTTTGTGTTGGCGTTTTACTTGCCCTTCGTCTGGGCACCTTTCGCGTGTGCACTGATCTTTTTTGTTGCGGCCGTGACCGACTGGTTTGACGGTTATCTGGCGCGTCGCTGGAACCAGAGCACCCGTTTTGGCGCTTTCCTCGATCCGGTAGCAGACAAGGTAATGGTCGCCATCGCCATGGTGCTGGTGGTAGAGCACTACCACAGCTGGTGGGTGACACTGCCGGCCGCCACCATGATCGCCCGTGAAATTATTATCTCCGCCCTGCGTGAGTGGATGGCCGAACTGGGTAAACGCAGCAGCGTGGCGGTCTCCTGGATTGGCAAGGTAAAAACCACCGCGCAGATGGCCGCGCTGGTGTGGATGCTGTGGCGTCCGAACGAGTGGGTAGAGTGGGCCGGTATTGGCCTGTTTATGGTTGCTGCAGTGCTGACGCTCTGGTCAATGTTGCAATATTTGAACGCGGCTCGCGGCGATTTGCTTGATCAGTGATCGTTTCGTCGTAATTTTCAGCAAACGATCCTGAGTTAAGAAAAATAACGTTGACTCAAAGCGTCAGGTAAGTAGAATGCAACGCATCGAACGACGGCACGGTTCGTTAGTCGATAGCAAAATCAAGTGATTAGCACAATGACTTGATGATTGCGGGAATAGCTCAGTTGGTAGAGCACGACCTTGCCAAGGTCGGGGTCGCGAGTTCGAGTCTCGTTTCCCGCTCCAAATTTAAGACAGTCGCACTAGCGGGTGTCAGTCGAAAGACAAAAGATTTAAGGCGCGTTAGCAAAGCGGTTATGTAGCGGATTGCAAATCCGTCTAGTCCGGTTCGACTCCGGAACGCGCCTCCACTTTCTTCCCGAGGCCGGATGGTGGAATCGGTAGACACAAGGGATTTAAAATCCCTCGGCGTTCGCGCTGTGTGGGTTCAAGTCCCACTCCGGCTACCATGGGAAAGCAAAGAATAATCAAAGCAATAAGCAGTGTCGTGAAACCACCGAAAGGTGGTTTTTTTGTGCCTGAAATTCATGACGTGTTACTGCCTGGTTTTTCGTTAAGGGCTGTCCTTCCCGTCATTCCTCTCGTTATTTACGTCACCATAAAACACCGCCAGCCATACCGTCGGCTCTTCAGGATCCGTCCACGCCACACGATGCCGGCATTGCGCGGGAATATTCACCGCATCCCCCGCATGCAGTACCCGGACTTCATCTTCCGCTTCGAATTTCACCCCCGCCGAGCCACGCAGCACTACCACCCATTCGTTTTCCGCCTGGCAGTACCAGAACCCCGGCGGGCTGGCCTGGCCGGTGGAGAGAATACGCTCAATTTTAATCCCCGGTGCACTGAGCAACTGATCAACAATTTCAGCATCCAGGCGTACACCCGCCTGGGGAAGGTTGGAAAAAAGGTTTAACGCCATCTGACTGCCTCCGCTGACCATCAGGATCTGTTGAACAGGTGGGAGAGGTTAGCCCCTTTGAGGAAAATAAACGCCAGCAGCAGACCGCCCCACAACGCCATGGTGATATAACTGCTCACCCCGAGAATATTCAGACCACTCTCCAGCATCTGCAAAAGTATCAGCGCCATCACCATACCAAAGACTTTACCAAAGCCGCCGTCCGGGTTTACGCCGCCCAGCACCGCCGCCAGAATCGACACCAGCAGATAAGATTCTCCGTAAGAGGCTTTGGCGGAGTTCAGCTTGGACATCATCAGCAGCGCGGCAATCACGCACAATACCGATGAGAGAATATAGACCCAGATAAGGGTCTTACGGGTGTTGATGCCGGAGTAGTGGGTCGCCTGTTCGTTAGAGCCAATCAGGTAAATGGTGCGCCCAAAGGCCGATTTTTCGAGGATCACCCACAGCACCGCTACTACCGCCAGAAACACCAGTAACGGCAGGGGGACGCCGAGGATATTGGTGCTGTTAATCACCAGAATGGTGTCCGGGAAGTTGGAGATCGACGAGCCTTTAGAGATGAGAATATTAATCCCCTTCAGCAGGGTCATGATCCCGAGCGTGGCTAAAATGGGGGAGACCCGCACCACGGCAATCAAAAATCCAATGACCGACCCTATCACGATGGCCATGGCTAACCCGGCGGCCAGCACCAGCAGCATGGTGCTGATGCCTGGGGGATAGTGCGTGGCAACCCAAGCCATCACCAGCCCGCAGGCGTTCATGGTGGCGATGATCGACAGATTGATCCCGCCGGTGAGAATGGTGACCGCCATGGCCAGCGCCAGCACACCGAGGATGGGCATTTGCGAGGCAATGGACTGGAAGTTGGCTGAAGACCAAAAAACAGAGGGGATGAGAAAGCTAAACGCGATCACGACGACGGCGATTAACAAACTCAGGTAAATCTCAACACGATCCTGGGTTTTTCTGGCGTTCATACTAATGCTCCCTGACCTTTGCGTTGACTCCATGCCGTCATACTGATACTGGTGACGATCACCACGCCGGTAACGACCGTATGCCAGTAAGAGGAGATCCCTAACAGATTGAGACCGTTTTGTATCATGGCCAGTAAGATGACCCCCAGCAGGGTGCCCAGTAAGGTGCCGCGCCCGCCGACAATACTGGTTCCGCCTAATACGACCGCTGCAAGCACCGTTAGCTCATAACCCAGCAGGGAGTCGGGGGCGACGGTTAACACGGTTGCAGACTGAACCACGCCGGCCACACCGGACATCAGACCCATATAGCCATAGACAAACAACTGCATTTTAAAAATGCCGAATCCCATGCGGGAGGCCGCTTCGCGGTTACCGCCCATGGCGTAAATCATGCGGCCAATGCTGGTTTTATTCATGATAAAACCGGTTAATGTAACGACCACCAGCAGGGTGATGATCGGCAGGCTCAAACCATAGTCATAACCATCCGCGGCCGTGAAGCTAAACAGCATCACCCCCTGTTCAAACCACTCTGGATAGCTATAGAGCCAGACCCCTTTGGTCAGGTAGAGCAGCAGCCCGTAAAAAATATTCAGGGTTGAAATGGTAATGATGATAGAGGGGACTTTTAGGCGGTTAACCAGCGTGGCATTGACCAACCCGAGCAATAAACCCAGCCCCCCGGAGAGCGCAAACGCCAGGGCAAAATTGCCGCTGGTGCCCTGAATCAGGGTGACCATAACGTACTGGGAGATGATGGTCATGGCCGGGAACGAGATATCGATCCCCCCGGAGATCAGCACGATAAACAGGCCGCAGGCCAGGATGGTTAACATGGCGTAGTTGTTGATCAGGTCGTAGATATTGCCGAGGGTCATAAAATCGGCGCTGGCAAACGACAGATAGCCGCCAATCACAATGATGGTCAGCCCGAGGAACAGCTCATGGGTTTTCAGCCCGATTTTATTAACCATTGACCACCTCCGCCAGCGCGGCTTCTGTGGTCTTTTCCGGGAGGATCTCCGCGACAATCTCGCCCTTGCGCATCACTAAAATTCGATGGCTGTTAAAGAACGCCTCGTCGATCTCATCGGTGATCATCAGCACAGCGATCCCCTTGCGCGACAGGGCAGAGATGATCTGGTAGATCCCCGCCTTATTAGCGATATCGACGCCGACGGTAGGAGAGTCGAGGATCAGCACTTTAGGATTGATGGCCAGCCATTTGGCAATTGCCACGCGCTGGGCATTGCCGCCGGACAGGGTATTGACGGGCAGATTCACGCTGCCAATCTTAATGCTGAGCTGCTCGATCAGCTCCGTGACGATGCGGTCCGATTTTGCCGTGTCCAGCAGCCGAAAGGGCGTTTTCAGCCGCCGCAGCACGGTAGAGATGATATTGTCGTTAATCGACTGATCCATCACCAGACCAGTGCTCATCCGGTCTTCAGAGACATAGCCTATCCCGGCTTTTATAGCGTCCCGGTTGCTGGCAAACTGAACCGCCTTGCCCTCGAGTAAGATCTCGCCGGAATCAGGTTTGGTCAGCCCGAACAGGCTCAGGCATAACTCCGTGCGTCCGGCACCCAGCAGCCCGGTGATGGCCAGAATCTCCCCCTGATGGATTTGAAAAGAGATGTCCTTATATTGCTGCTTTTTAGTCAGGTTTTTTACCCTGAGTGCCACCTCGCCAATTTTCTCAATCGGCGGCAGGACAGCATAAGAGAACTCTTTGCCGGTCATCAGGAACGCGAGTTTTTTATTGGTGATCTCGCTGGCGGGGTAAGTGCCGATCAGGTTACCGTTTTTGAGCACGCTGATACGGTCGGAGATCTCCAGCACTTCATCCAGCCGGTGACTGACAAAAACGACGCAGATATTTCTTTTTTTCAGATCGCCGATAACCCGCAGTAGCCCCTTGACCTCCTGCATGGTCAGCGAGGCGGTTGGCTCATCCATAATGATGAGCTTTGCTTCCTGCGCCAGTGCCCGGCAGATGGCGACAATCTGACGCTGGGCGATGGGCAGGGATTCAACGGTTGCATCCAGATCCAGTCTGGCCTCAATACTTTTCACCGTCAGCTCTGCGATGCGGCGAATCTCCCGCTTGTTGACCAGCAGATTGTGGTGGTGCTGGTGGATACCGATATTTTCCGCGACGGTTAAATTGGGGAATAAGGAGAGATCCTGATAAATAACCTGAACCCCGGCTTTAACGGAGTCGATGGGCGAAAGGTGGGAGTAGGGCTTCCCCGCAATGGTGATCTCAAATCCGGGATCGGGTTTATAGACACCGGAGATGATTTTAATCAGCGTCGATTTACCGCAGCCGTTCTGCCCGGCCAGACAGTGAACTTCCCCGGGAAACAGCGTCAGGCTGATGTTATCCAGGGCTTTCACACCGTAAAACGTTTTGCTGATCTTACCCAGTGAAATAAACGGCTCCATGACTACCTCTCAGGGGCTGAGACAACATGCCCCTGGCGTGATGTACGCAACAGGGGCATGCAGATTGAACGGATTAATACAGGCTATCGATATTCTCTTTCGTCACGCGCAAAACTTTGTGAAATTTGATGATCCGTTTTTCGGTATCTACGTCAGCTTTACCGAGGCTCGGGATCTCCAGACCCTGAGCGATCTCTTCCCCTTTCAGAACCTTGTCGGCAATGGCCGTGATGGCATAACCCGCCGAGGCCGGATCGTAGGTGATGCCCATGGCGATATCGCCGCTTTTAATCAGCGAGGCAGCCTGGGATGGGATCATCATGCCGTAGACAAACACTTTGCCTTTCGCCCGTTTCTCTTTGACCGCGCGGCCCGCGCCGATAGGCCCCTGAGAACCAAATGAGACAATCCCTTTCATGTCTGGATGGGCTTTCATCAGGTCAATGGTGGTGCGGCGGGCGTCGTCGATATTCTCGGCTACCGGCATCCGGTTGGTCACTTCGTGCATCTCCGGATAGTGCTCTTTCTGGTATTTCACGAATAAATCAGCCCACAGGTTATGCTGCGGCACGGTCAGGCTGCCGACATAAATGACATACCCGCCTTTACCGCCCATGGCTTTCGCCATCTCTTCGACGTTGTCGGCGGCAAATTTCTGGTTATCGATGATTTCCACATCCCAGTTGGCGCTGGGTTGTCCCGGGGATTCATTGGTTAATACCACGATGCCCGCCTCACGCGCCTTTTTAAATACCGGCTCGAGAACATCGGCGTCATTGGGGACAATACCGATCGCGGAAACTTTTTTCGCAATTAAGTCTTCAATGATTTTAACCTGCTGCGGCGCATCGGTACTGGACGGCCCAACCTGAGAGGCCTTAATGCCGAGATCGCTGCCCGCTTTAGTCACGCCTTCACCCATGCGATTAAACCAGGGCATGCCATCGATCTTTGAAATATTGACCACTTCAATTTCTTTCGCCATCGCAGCGGTGGAGAAAATCATCAGCCCGAGCAAACTCGCGGAGAATAATTTTGTTAAGCCTGTTTTACTCATCTCATACCTCTGTAGGGTGACAAAAAATTAAAGGGAAGGGTGGATGTGTTGTTTTGAGATAGCGGTTTACATTTTTAATATTAGGTGAGAATAATCATTCCCTCATGCCAGAAAACCCTGAGCGTGCAAGGGGGATATATATTTTTTTATATTCTTTCCTTAATGAATAAACAGTAGGGTTTTCATATTTATAATGTTATGGAACTACCGGCTCTTGGCATGGACTATTATGCCAATACTCTATTTTGAGATTGTTATCACAATTATACAGCGGTGAATAAAATAAACGGCATCCACGACCCTGCTTCCTTGAGAGAGAGGGCTGGAGTAGGGGCAGGCTGCACACGCTTTAGCCAACCCTGACAGCCCAGCCCTGCAAATGTTGCGGTTATTCTGGATTTTTTGCCCTCATGCCTGTACAACCCTGCCAGAATGCCGCCTAATAACGGCGCTAACTCTTTCATTCACAGTTAACAGGTCTGTTATTGATGAATAAACGCCATCTATCCGCGTCAGTCCCTGTCTGCTGTGACACTCTTCTGTGGTGTCGGCCCTTGCCGTCGCCCAACTCATTTTCAAGGGACAGATAGCCATGCAGCGTCGCCAATTTCTTAAAACCAGTGTTCTTCTTTCTGCCGCAGGTATCGTCGGCCCGGCCGTCGCCAGCCAGACGGTACAAAACAGCGCTCCGCTCGCCGCACCGGTGATGCGCCGTCGTTTTGTCCTGTCGCAAACCTATAAACTGGCGCCGCCGCAAGGCTCCAGCGGCGTGGTCAAGCTCTGGATCCCGTTACCGGAAGATACGGCTTTTCAGCAGATGACGGGCCTGTCGTTCAGCGGTAACTACCAGCAGGCGTACATCACCACCAACAACGCCTACGGGGCAAAAACGCTGTTCGCGACCTGGCCGAAATCCGACGGCGATCTGCTGCTGCAGCTCGATCTGGAGATCGAGACGGCAGACTGGGAACCGCTGAAACATGATGCCCTGAAAAACTGGCAGGCACCGGAGCAGATTGTCTATCCTCTGGCCGTCAAACCGTACCTGCTGCCGACAACGCACACCCCGGTTGATGGCCTGGTGCGCGAAACCGCGCAAAAAATCACTGCGGGTGAAACCGATCCGCTGAAGAAAGCGCGCCTGATCTACGAGTGGGTGAGCAGCCATATGGAGCGCGATAACGACGTGATCGGCTGTGGCACCGGCGATGTGGCGACCATTCTGCAAAGCGGCAAGCTCAGCGGCAAATGCACCGATATCAGCTCGGTGTTTGTCGCCCTGGCGCGAGCCAGCGGCATCCCGGCACGGGAACTGTTCGGTATTCGTCTGGGCCGCGCCAACAAACTGGAGCGTTACTCCGCCAGCGCCTTCGGCAAGGCCGACAGCGCAGGTGTGTCTGACGTCAGCGGCGGGCAACACTGCCGGGCAGAGTTCTATCTGGCGGGCTACGGCTGGCTGCCGTGCGATCCGGCTGACGTCACCAAAATGCGTCTGGCAGAGAAAAAAGCCCATCAGGATCCCGATGTACAGGCGGTGAATACCTACCTGTTTGGCAACTGGGAGATGAACTGGGTGGGCTTCAACTACGGGCGCGATTTTGAGCTGTACCCGGCGACGGAGCAGGGGGCGGTGAATAATTTTGGCTACCCGTATGCCGAAGTGGACGGCGACCCGCTCAATTTTTACGATCCAAAGGTGTTCACTTACCACTATGTCTCAACAGAACAACGCTAAAGGGGCGGGGCTGACCCTGCTGACGGCGGCCGCAGCGGCTGTCACCGCCGGGCTGTGCTGCGTTGGGCCGCTGCTCTATCTGCTGTTTGGTATCTCGGCTGCCGGTTTTGCCGGGCTGAGCCAGCTTGAATTCCTGCGGGTGCCGATGATCCTGCTCTCGTCAGGGCTGATGCTGCGGGTGTTCTGGCGGCTCTATTTTTCAACGCGCCCGTGGTGTACCGGGCGGATGACGCTGGGGCACATGCGTTTGCTGTTCTGGCTCTCACTGCCGGTACTGTTGCTGGTGCTGTTCTACCCCACGGTGGTGGCCTGGTATTTTGAGGTGATGGAATGAAACGACTGCTGATAACCGCGAGCCTGTTACTGCCGCTATGCGCGCAGGCCGCGAATGAAAAAGTGGTGCTGGATGTGCAGGGCATGACCTGCTCGCTGTGCGTAATTTCGGTTAACCAGGCTCTGCGTGAAACGGAAGGGGTGGTGAAAGCGAAAGCGTCGTTAAAGACACGACAAACCGACGTTATTGTCCCGGAAGGTTTCCCGACCGAGACGTTATTACAGGCGGTGGCTAAAACGGGCTATTCGGCAACAGTGAACCGTATCGAAAAACCGTAAAAATAATAATAAAGCATGATGGCTTAATTATTATTTCTGGCGTCGCGTCTCTCTCACCGCGTGGGAAAGACGCGCTACCACACAATTATTAATAAATTATTATGATATTGCTTCAGTTTAATCAATATTACATGACAAAACGTTGATTTTCCCGCCTGCGCGCCCTATCTTTTGATAAGTTCCACCCTGTAACGTTCTCTTTTTATCCCTGTATCGCCTTTCCCGGCGGTTTGTTGATCCCTGGTGTCCGCATTTTGCTGCGGCTTATTGTGGATTATGATAAATATGAATATAACCGCGAGTAAATATACTCTCTGGATCCGCGATATTACCCTTAATCCATGGGTGGCATTTTATTTCCTTCAGTCGGTGCTGATTAATTACTCGTTTGGATATTCATTTAGCCTGCTCTATTCGGTGGCATTTAGCTGCGTATTGTATGTCCTCTGGCGCTTTGCCCCCCGGGTGCAAAAAGGGTTTATTTTTCTCTGCAGCCTGCTGGCGGCCATCTACTTCCCCTTTCAGCAGGCCTATGGCGCACCGAATTTCAATACCCTGCTGGCGCTACACTCCACCAACTTCAAGGAATCTGTCGAGATCCTGACGATATTCCCGTGGCACAGCTATCTGGTTTCTCTGGTCATTCTGGCGCTAGGCGGGGTGGCGCTGAGACGCAAAATTGGGCCAAAACAGCCCTGGCGCCGCCTCGACATACTCTGTCTGGCCTTCAGCGTGGCCTGTTTCTTTATGACTCCGGTGAAAAACCTGGTTCACTGGAACAGCTTCACGCTGCTGGACGTGGGCTATCCGGTGTTCCGCTTCGTGAAGGACGTGGTGATCAACAACCAGGAGGTGGTCCAGGAGAAGGCCCACATGCTGGAGTTGGCTAAAATGAAGGACAGCTGGACCGTGCTGGGGGTGAAGCCCCGCTATCACAACTACGTGGTGGTGATCGGTGAAAGCGCGCGGCGGGACGCCTTAGGGGCCTTTGGCGGGCAGTGGAACAATACGCCTTTCGCCAGCTCCGTTAACGGCACGCTGTTTACAGATTTTGTCTCCTCCAGCGCGTCCACCCAAACCTCGCTGGGCCTCTCCCTTAGCCGGGTGAGCGGGGATCGCCCGGAATATCAGAATAACTTCGTTACCCTGGCGAAGCGCGCCGGGTTCCACACCTGGTGGTTCTCCAATCAGGGGCAAATTGGTGAAAACGATACCGCCATCGCCAGCGTTGCGAAGCGCGCCGATGACGTCCAGTTTTTGCGTAAAGGGTATTACGAAGATGAAAATAACCCGCGGGATGAGGCCCTGCTGCAGATGACGGAGCAGGTCTTGTCGGCCCCGCGTACCGAACCGCGACTGATCGTCCTGCATCTGATGGGGTCACACCCGCAGGCCTGTGAGCGCACCCAGGGGAAATACGTCGAGTTTGTGCAGTCGAAAGAGACCTCCTGCTACATCTACAGCATGACCCAGACCGATAGCCTGTTAAAACAGCTCTATCAGCAGCTCAGGAACACCGGCGACAGCTTCTCAATGGTCTATTTTTCTGACCACGGCCTGACCTATAAAGCCCGTCTGACCGGGGGGCAATATATGGCCCATGGCGATGCCTTCCAGCAAAACTATCAGGTGCCCTTTATGATCATATCGAGCGACGACAAAGCGCATCGCCTGATCAAAGCCCGGCGGTCTGCCAATGATTTCCTCGATTTCTTCTCCGTCTGGACCGGGATTAAGACCAAAGAGCTTAATCCAACATACCCCTTTGTCTCGGAACAGGCGGCGGCTGCCCCCTGGGTGATGAACTTTAAGCTCGAAAAGGTGAATTACGCCCAGCTTCCTGACGATCTCCACCCGTAACGCCAGTCAGGGTCTCCTGACTGGCGGGAAGCGCCCGGCTACACGCCCCCCAGATAGGCTTTTCTGACATCCTGATTGCCAAGCAGCTCCTCGCCGCTGCCGCTCAGGCGGATCTGGCCATTGACCATCACATACCCGCGATCGGAAAGCTTCAGCGCATGGTGCGCGTTCTGCTCCACGAGGAAAATCGTCATCCCGTTGCGCGCCAGCTCGCGCAGGGTCTGGAAGATCTGCTTCACCACAATGGGCGCCAATCCCAGGCTCGGCTCATCCAGCAGCAACAGTTTGGGCCGACTCATCAAGGCCCGGGCGATGGCCAACATCTGTTGCTCGCCGCCGGACATGGTCATCGCCCGCTGTTTGCGCCGCTCTTTCAGGCGGGGAAAGAGGTCAAACATGCTCTGCAGATCCTCTGCGGCATACTGGTTGCCGATGGGGATCGTGCCCATAAGCAGGTTCTCTTCCACGGTCATATCAGGAAAGATACGCCGTCCTTCCGGGGCCTGGGCAATGCCGCCCGAGGCGACGTAGTGGGTCGATTTATGGCTAATGTCTTCGCCGCAAAACAGGATTTGGCCGTTGCGCACCCTCGGCTGGCCGAAAATCGACATCAGTAGGGTCGATTTTCCCGCCCCGTTAGCGCCAATCAGCGCCACGGTTTCACCGGGGTTCACCTGCAACGACACCTGCTTCAGCGCCTGGATCACCCCGTAATAGACATCCACCTGACGAAACTCCAGCATTGCCTCACTCATACAGTGACCTCGCTCTCATCGGTGCCCAGATAGGCGGCAATGACTTTTTCATCGTGCTGGATCTCCGCCGGTTTGCCCTGGGCAATCACATCCCCGTGGTCGAGCACGATGATGTGATCCGATATCTCCATCACCATCCCCATATCATGTTCGATCAGCAGAACGGTAATGTCGTGATGGTCGCGCAGGAAACGGATGATGTTACTCAGCGTGTGGGTCTCTACCGGGTTAAGCCCGGCGGCCGGTTCGTCAAGGCAGATCATCTCCGGCCCGGTACACATCGCCCGGGCAATTTCGAGACGACGCTGCTGGCCGTAAGACATCTCGCCCGCCAGTCGGTTGGCGCAATCCACCAGATCCACCACTTCCAGCCAGTAAAAGGCCCGGTCGAGCGCATCGCTTTCTGCCCGCCGGTAGGCCGGGGTGTTGAGCACGCCCGCCAGCAGGTTGCGGTTTACCCGCATGTGCTGTGCCACCAGTAAATTCTCCACTACCGACATCTCCCGGAACAGGCGGATGTTCTGGAAGGTGCGGGCCAGCCCGGCGCGGTTGACCAGATGGGTGCCGCCAAACATCTTGTAGAACAGACGCTGGCCAAACTGCGCCGGGTTGATCCAGTCCCCCGGCTGGAATTTCTGCCCGAGGATCTGGATGACGTTGGTGGTTTTACTCCGGGTGTTGAACAGAATATTGCCCCCGGAGGCTTTATAAAATCCGGTCAGGCAGTTGAATACCGTGGTTTTTCCCGCGCCGTTCGGCCCGATAAGGGCGGTGATAGAGCCGCGCTGCACCTCGAGATTAACGTCGTTTAACGCCCTGATGCCGCCAAAATGCATCATCAGATGTTCGACGCTTAAGATGGTCCCGTTCATGGCGCCACTCCTTTGCGTACCGCAAAGCCGCTGCGGTTGATGCGGATTAGCCCGCGCGGTCGCCAGATCATCATCACCACCATTAAGACGCCAAACAGCAGTACCCGATACTCTGCGAAGGTGCGCAGCAGTTCGGGTGTGACAGTGAGCACAAAGGCCGCCAGCACTACCCCGAGGGTAGACCCCATCCCGCCTAACACCACAATGGCGAGGATCAGGGCCGACTCAAAGAAGGTAAAGGAGGTGGGGTTAACAAACCCCTGATAGGTGGCGAAGAACACCCCGGCAATTCCCGCGGTCGAGGCCCCGAGGGTAAAGGCCGACAGCTTGACCAGCACATGGTTGAGGCCCATGGAGCGACAGGCGATTTCGTCCTCGCGCAGCGCCTCCCAGGCGCGGCCAATTGGCATCCGCGTCAGACGATGCTTGATGTACAGCACCAGCAGCACCACCAGCAGCAGAACGACATAGATGAAGATGAATTTCAGATTAGGGTTAAAGGTCAGGTTGAAGAACTCATGGAACGGCACGCCGCCCTCTTTGGCTCGCCGCCCAAACTCCAGCCCGAAAAACGTCGGCGGCGGGGCGGAGATACCGTTCGGCCCGCCGGTAAAGGTCAGCCAGTTGTTCAGCACCAGGCGAATGATCTCCCCGAAGCCGAGGGTCACAATCGCCAGATAGTCACCGTGCATGCGCAGCACCGGGAAGCCAAGTACCGCCCCGGCCGCGGCGGCCATCAGCGCCGCCAGCGGCAGCATGGTCCAGAAGCCTAGCCCCAGATATTGATACCCCAGCGCCAGGCCGTAGGCACCGATGGCGTAAAAGGCGACATAGCCGAGGTCCAGCAGCCCCGCAAGCCCGACCACAATGTTCAGCCCGAGGCCGAGCAGGACGTAGATCAGGCCGAGGATCGCGACCGTCAGCACGTACTTGGTGGCGACGAACGGAAAACAGATTGCCAGGGTGATAATCAGCGGCAGGATCCAGCGCATCCGACTTTTGTATTCCGGCGGACGGACGTAAACCCCCGCGTTATCGTTGTCGAAGCGGGCCATCACGCGGCGGCCCGGGGCGGTAGATAAAAAGGCGCTCAGTAAAAAACGCCCCGTCATCACCGTGGCGATGATCCACGCCAGCCGACGCCCTTCGAAGTTAAAGCTGTAGCCATCAAGGACCACGCCTGCCACCGGACCAAATATGATCAACGCCACCATGCCCGCAAAAATGGCGTCGAGAAGGCAGCGTTTAAGCGAAAAACCGTCCTGGGAAACGGTGTGCGAAACGATTTGTGCAGTCATCTTTTTTCCTTACACCTTGGCCACGACAGGGCGGCCAAGCAGTCCCTGCGGACGGAAAATCAGGATCACCACCAGCAAGCCAAAGGAGAACACATCTTTGTAGTCGGAGTTCACCATGCCGGAGAATTGCGCTTCGGCGATACCGAGGATCAAGCCGCCCAGCATCGCGCCGGGCAGGGAGCCGATCCCCCCGAGGACGGCGGCGGTGAAGGCTTTAATCCCGATGATAAACCCGGCGTAAAAATCGAAAGTGCCGTAATTCATGGTGATCAGCACCCCTGCCAGCCCGGCCATCGCCGCGCCAATCACGAACACCAGGGAGATGATCCGGTCGGTATTAATCCCCAGAATCGACGCCATTTTGCGATCCTGCTGCACGGCGCGACACATCCGTCCGAGTCGGGTATTGCTGATGATCCAGGTGAGCAACAGCATCCCGGTGAATGAGGCGATCAGGATAAAGACTTTGGTGTAGGTGATCTGAACAAAGCCTTCGCCAATATGGAATCGCAGCACGCCGTCGAGCATGGTAGGCACGCCCTGCTGGCGCGGCCCCTGACTGATTTGGGCGTAGTTTTGCAGGATCAGCGACATGCCGATGGCTGAGATCAGCGGTGCCAGGCGCGTGGAGTTACGCAGCGGTTTATAAGCGATGCGCTCGATGGTCCAGCCATACACCCCCGTCACCACGATGGTGAAGACCAGCGTGCCGAGGATCAGTAGCGGAAAAGATTCCAGCCCGAAGAAGGAGAGGAGCGCCAGGCCGATAGCGCAGAGATAGGCGGAGATCATATACACTTCGCCGTGGGCAAAGTTAATCATGCCGATAATGCCGTAAACCATGGTATAGCCGATGGCTATCAATCCGTAGACCGACCCCAGCGTTAAGCCATTTATTAACTGCTGCAGAAAGAAAGTTTCCATCATCGCGCGCTCGTGTTTTAGGCCGCTGGCGCGGCCCGCTGGTTTTAGTGCGTCGGTATGTCGCCATACCGACGTTGAGCGTGATTCCGTCCCGTTACTGCACTTCCTTATATTTACCCTTGTCGTCCCACTCATACACCACGTAGTCAGAGACTTTCAGGTCGCCTTTATTGTCCCAGGATTTTTTGCCCATAACGGTATCCACCGCATTGGCTTTCAGCCATTCGCTGGCCTTAGCCGGATCGGCACCGCCCGCGCCTTTAAATGCCGCAGCAATGGCCTGAATGGAGGCGTAGGCGTAGAGGGTGTAGCCTTCCGGCTCAAATTTACTGGCGCGGAATTTGTCGATGACCGCTTTGCCTTCCGGGATCAGGCGAGGGTCTTTACCGAAGGTCATATAGATGCCGTTGGTGTATTGCGCACCCCCGGCGGCAGTGACCATCTCTTCGTTGACGATGCAGTCCCCGGAGAAGAATTTCGCCTGCACGCCCTGTTCACGCATCTGGCGCACCAGCGGGCCGGCTTCGGGGTGACAGCCGCCGAAGAAGACCACGTCCGGCTTCTGGGCACCGATTTTGGTCACGAGCGCGTTAAAGTCTTTCTCCCCACGCGACAGGCCTTCGTACATCACATCCTTCACGCCGCGTTTCGCCAGGGCGGCTTTGGTGGCATCGGCCAGCCCCTGGCCGTAGGTGTCTTTATCGTGAATGATCACCACCCGTTTGGCTTTCAGCTTATCAATAATGAAATCGCTGGCGACCTGACCCTGCTGGTCATCGCGACCGCACATGCGGAACATATCGCTCATGCCGCGCTCGGTGATCTGCGGGTTGGTGGAGCCGGGGGTGATCGCCAGTACGCCCGCGTCGTTATAGACTTCGGAGGCCGGCATGGTAGAGGAGGAGCAGAAGTGGCCGACCACGGCTTTGACCTTATCCTGGTCAACCAGACGGTTCGCGACCGAGACGGCCTGTTTCGGTTCACAGGCGTCATCGCCCTGCACCAGTTTGATCTTCTCGCCATTAATGCCGCCCGCGGCGTTAATGTCTTCCGCGGCCTGCGTCGCGCCGTGCCAGTATTGATCCCCGTAGGTTGCGTTCGGCCCGGTGAAGGGGCCCGCCACGCCAATCACGATATCAGCCTGGGCGGAAAACGCCGTCACCAGACACCCTGCCAGCACAAGAGAGAGAGGACTTCTGATCAATTTCAGCGACATTATTATGTACCTTTTCTGAGTGGTTTTTTGCACGAACCCTGTGTAGTCGAACGCCGGAGGCGTACCCAATCCAAAACGTATTACACAAAACGGACGACATACCGCAGAAACAGGCGAGATTGCCTGAGGATGATGATCCTCAGTACAACAGTAAGCAAAATGGTTGCCAGAACGGCAGCGTATTGCCTGAGTTTCGACAATTTTCAGTATAGAGCGCCGTTTTAAGCCACCCGGCACCATGCAGTGAAATTACAGCGGGGATCACATCTCATTAACAACAAAGCACATAAGTTGTGCAGCGGTCACGATTTGGACAGATTTGCACCAATAAAGCGCCGGGGATAAGCAGGGGAAGGGCACCGTTTAGCGGGGTTTCTGTGTTACCCTGCACGCAATTCTATTCTGCAGGAGATTTACCCATGACCGAAGGCCCGTTAAACGAAACCGAAATGGAATGGCTGGAAGAGACCTTAATGACCTACGGTCATGACGGCGAGTCCATTATGGACGTCTCCGAACTCGACGGGATGATGACCGCGGTGCTGTCCGGCCCGGTGGTGGTGGAGCCGGATCGCTGGCTGGTGGCGGTCTGGGGCGGCGAGAAAAACATTCCGCGCTGGAAGAACGATCGCGAGATGAACCGCTTTATCGATCTCTGCTTCAAGCATCTGAACGATATCGCCGAGCGCCTGAGCGATTACCCGGATCAGTTTGAACCGATGTTCGGCATGAACGACGTCGACGGTGAAACCTATACCGTGGTGGAAGAGTGGTGCTTCGGCTATATGCGCGGCGTGGCGTTGACCGACTGGTCATCCCTGCCGGAATCGCTGCGTGCCGATCTGGATCTTATTGCCCTGCACGGTTCTGAAGAGAACTTTGAACGCCTGGATACCTTCAGCGAAGAGGAGTTCCAGCAGAGCATTGAGAATATTCGTCCGGCGGCATTGCGCCTCTATAACTACTGGATTGCCAACCCGCAAGCGACTGTCACCCAGCAGCCGGTGATCAACGGTACCAAAGTCGGTCGTAACGATCCGTGCCCGTGCGGCAGCGGTAAAAAATTCAAGAACTGCTGTCTGCATTAATCATATCCGGCGGCGCTGCGCTTGCCTGGGCCTACGATGCCTGTAGGCCGGGTAAGCACAGCGCCACCCGGCGTTACTGCGTTTATTATCCCACTTCCGGCAGCAGCCCCGCCGCAATCCCGAATTGCACCAGAATTATCGCTATCCCGCAGGCGAAGACCAGGCACAGCGCCGGTTTGCCGCCAGGTACCCGGTAGTCGCCGGTGGCATGGTGCTTACGGCTCTGCCAGACCAGCAGCGACGGCAGCAGCAGCGCCAGCACCGCCAGCGCCACACCCGCATACCCTAGCGCCATCACAAACCCGCGCGGATAGAACAGAGCGAAAGCCAGCGGCGGCAGGAAGGTGATCGCCCCGGTCTGTAAACGCCCGCTAACAGTGCGGCTGCGCTGGAACAGGTCGGCAAGGTAATCAAACAGGCCCAGCGCCACGCCAAGGAACGACGTCGCCAGAGCAAGATCCGCAAACAGATGCACCGCCAGCTCCACATGCGGCGAGGCAACCACTTCCCGCAGGGCCTGCAACAGTCCGTTCAGACCGGTATGGCTGGCCAGCATCCCCATAAAGGTGGACGAGTTGATGCTGCCCAGGGTCACCATCTGCCAGAAGATGTACGCCACCAGCGGGATGGCGCTGCCGGTGATGAAGATCCAGCGCAGCTTGCGCACGTTGCCATTCATATAGCTGACAATACTCGGCACGCTACCGTGGAAGCCAAATGAGGTAAAAATGACCGGAATAGCCGACAGCGCCAGCCCTTTCTCCAGCGGCAGGGTCAGTAAGTTGACCTTATGAATGTGCGGTGCCAGCAGCACCAGCATCACCACCAGGAAGAGGATTTTTGCCGAGAACAGGAAACGGTTGAACAGATCCACCAGCGAGGTGCCCACGCATATCACGCCCCCGCCGATCAGGGTAAAGAAGATCACCCCGGTGGTCGGGGAAATATCCGCGTTAAACCAGTCGTTAATGCTGGAGGCGATAAGCTCGCCCGCGCCGCTGATATAGGCCGCAGTCAGGGCATACATCAGGAACATCATGCTGAATCCGGTGATCCACTGGCCGAAGCGGCCCAGATAGCGCCCGGCCAAAGTTCCCAGCCCGGTATCGGCGGGAACGTGCTGATACACTTCGAGCAGCAGCAGGGCGGTGTAACACATCAGCGCCCAGAGCACGCCTAACAATACCAGCGTCACGCCAAACCCGACGCCCGCTGCGGCCAGCGGCATCGCCAGCATTCCTGCGCCAATCGTCGTTCCGGCGACGATAAAAATACTTCCCAGCGTTCTGTTCTTCACGTTTTCCTCTACGGCCTTGCACTATCGCGACAAAATCTGCCGCGCAGCGTAAGGGAAAAATGCAGCGTCGTCAAACCGGCGTTACAACAGCTGTAAATCCATTTTTACGGAAGTTGATGGCTTAGATGGCCTGGTCGTATGCCCATGAAAGTGGGGGTATTCGTCTACTACATAAGAGCAATGTTTTCGTTCGATAATCAGGCGTAACGTAAACGTTTCTTATAAATAATCAAAAAAAGTGTGATGGCGATGACCGGCGAAAACCCCTTTTGTGCAACATGGAGTCGCTCAGGCAATTTATTGTGTCATGGACACTGGATCATCACCTGGCAGGGGCAGGCCGTAACCTTGCCGGAGGCGCGGCAGGAAAAGGATATGGGGACCTGGGCGATTTACTCGATTATTGATCCCGAAGATGAAACCTTTGCCCAGGGCTTACCGGAAGACGACTGGATTATCGACAACGTCGACTGGCTGACCGATCTCTTTTTCGATCACGCCATCCCGCTGGAAACCGACAGCTATCGCCAGTTTTATCAGGCAGTCAATAAACAGGACTGGCGCTGCACCAGCTGTGCGGGCTGCATGTAAACCTGCGCCAGCGCAAGGCGAGCAGGTGAGCAAAGGGGTAGGCTGCGCCTTTTATTCTGGAGGCTTTATGACATCCATTCACGGGCACGACGTGCTGACGATGATGATTGATTCCGGTGAAGAGTACACCGAAGAGAGTCTGGTGGCGGCCATCACCGCGCGGTTTGGTGAGGCGGCGCGTTTTCACACCTGTTCGGCGTCGGACATGACGGCGGCAGAGCTGGTGGCATTTCTGGCCGCACGCGGGAAATTTATTCCGTCAGCGGCGGGCTTTTCAACGCACGAAAGTAAAATCTGTCGCCACTAATAATAATGCGGCGCCAGAAGGCGCCGCTGTAATATTAATTTTGTGCATCGAGCGTAGAGAGCTCTTTATCAATAAAGTACAACCCTTCACCTGATTTCCCGGCCAGCGACAATTTATCGAGAACAGATTTAAACAGCTTCTCTTCTTCGTGCTGTTCTGCCACATACCATTGCAGGAAATTAAAGGTGCCGTAATCCTGGCTGGTCATGGCCGCATGAACCAGTTCGTTAATTTTCTGGGTGATCAGCTGCTCGTGCTCGTAGGTGGCGCGGAACAATTCGTCCAGCGATGCGTACTCTGCAAAAGGCGATGCCACCGGGGTAATGCGCGGCAGGCTGCCGGTATCGGTAAGATAATCAAAGAGACGCTGCATGTGGGTCATCTCTTCCTGCGCGTGACGGCGCATAAATGCCGCTGCGCCTTCAAAACTGTGATAGCTACACCAGGCGCTCATCTGTTGATAGAGCAGGGAGGAATAAAGTTCCAGATTCATTTGCTCATTGAGCTTGTCGATCATTTCGGTTTTAAGCATGGTGTAGCTCCGTTTTATTATTCACTGGCCAACGAGAGCGACACTATAATTTGTTATTTATATATTTGCAAAAAGTAAAATTATTATTTAATTAATCACAATACGAATGGGAATAAAACGCATTGCGGGTAATTCAACATTATTAATGAGAATTATTCTGTTTCGTGTTTAAACATATTATTGCCAGCGAGATCGCTGGCAACGGAATTAATAATAGGTGGTAACGATGGGCCGGGGGGCATAGCCATGACACTGATATTGAATGGTCATGGTTTCATTAAGGCACAGCGAGCCGCTGATGAGGCTACAGGTTTTGACTGGCTGGCCGTAAGCCATGGCCGTGCTGTATCCCATCGCCTGGCATTCACGGGTCGCCGTGCCGCTGGTAACGTAATCGTCATAGCGGGCGTTCTGCAACATGGCCTGATCGTAATTGAGCATGACGACGCCTGAGGTGACATCGACGCTGCTGACCTCTGCTTGCCGGGTAACGCTACAGCCCGCCAGCAACAGGAGCAGGCCGCCAGTGCATAATCTCTTCATAGAACACTCTGAATGCGTTGAAATAATCTATACTACCGCCAGACGTGTGCCGCAATGCCAGGATTAAACGCCTGTTCTGCCCCTTCTCTTTGCCACGACCCCCGGCTCTTTCAATTCTATGCCATCCGCCCAACGGTCGGTGGTTAAAACGCTTCTGAGCACAAAATTGTGAGCGCATCTTTGTTTTTTGAAACTATTTTTCACTTAATTTGAAAGTGTGTTTGCTTAGTAGTAAGGTTGGACAGGTAAGCTATTCACAGCGGGATGCCCCGCATCGCATTCAGGAGACGAAGAATGAAAATTGCATTGATGATGGAAAACAGCCAGGCGCCAAAAAACGCCATCATCCTCAAGGAATTGAACACCGTTGCTGAAGAGAAAGGTTTCCCGGTCTACAACGTTGGGATGAGCGACGAAAACGATCACCACCTGACCTACATCCATCTGGGGATCATGGCGAGCATTCTGCTGAATTCGAAAGCGGTTGATTTCGTTGTGACCGGTTGCGGCACAGGCCAGGGCGCGCTGATGTCCCTGAACATCCACCCGGGCGTGGTGTGTGGCTACTGCATCGATCCAGCGGATGCCTTCCTGTTCGCCCAGATCAACAACGGTAACGCGCTGTCCCTGCCGTTTGCCAAAGGCTTCGGCTGGGGCGCAGAGCTGAACGTTCGCTTCATCTTTGAAAAAGCCTTCACTGGCCGTAACGGCGAAGGTTATCCGCCAGAGCGTAAAGAGCCTCAGGTTCGCAACGCCGGTATTCTGAATCAGGTGAAAGCCGCGGTTGTTAAAGAGAACTATCTCGATACCCTGCGCGCTATCGATCCAGAGCTGGTCAAAACGGCAGTAACCGGCCAGCGTTTCCAGCAGTGCTTCTTCGAGAACTGCCAGGATAAAGAGATCGAAGCTTTTGTCCGCGGTATTATCGGCTAAGTTGCCAACGCCAGGAAAAGCCAGCTTACGCTGGCTTTTTTTATGCCCGCTTGCTGGATACCGCACTGCCGGCATCTTTCACCAGCCGCAGGGTATCGAACATCCCCAGCAGACAGACCAGCGCAATCGCCACAAAGGCCAGCCGGAAGCTGATCCCCGGTAGCGCGTCTATCCCCAGCATCTCGCTGCACAGTTCGCCAATACGGATCCCGATAGCGCCAAGGGTGATCCCCAGCCCCACCGCCAGCTGAGTGGCAGTAGAGAAAAGAGTGTTGGCATAGCTCATCTGCGGGGAAGGGACGTCGGCAAAGGCGAGGGTGCTGATGGCGGTAAACTGTATGGAACGAAACACGCCGCCCAGATAGAGCACCAGCATAATGACCCACACCGGGGTCTGCGGCGTCAGGAACGCACAGGCCAGCAGAGCCAGCACGTTCAGCGCGCCGTTGATCAGCAGCAATTTTTTAAACCCCAGTCCACGCAGCAGAGGGGTGGTCGCCGGTTTAATGGTCAGGTTGCCAACAAACACCGCCAGCACCAGCAAACCGGAGTGGAACGCATCCATGCCGAATCCCACCTGGAACAGCAGCGGCAGCAAAAAAGGGACGGCGCTGATGGAGGCGCGAAACAGCGAGCCGCCGTACATGGTCACGCGAAAGGTGGGCACCTGGAGGGCATCGAGGCGGATCATCGGCCACCGGGCGCGCCTGAAATGCCGCAGCGCATAAATCAATGTGACCACGCCCGTCGCCACCAGAGCAAGGGTCAGCGTGGTATTCACCTGCTGCGCCCCCATCATCTCCATGGCACAGACCAGGCTGACCATTGCCACCGAGGTGGCGATAAAACCCGGGGTATCGAACGGACGGCGGGTCTCTTCACTGATATCGGGGATAATGCGCAGCGCCAGCACGATGGCAATCAGCCCCAGCGGCACGTTAATAAAGAAGATCCAGCGCCAGTTGGCATAGCTGGTGATAAACCCGCCCAGCGGCGGGCCGATAATGGGAGCCACCAGCGCGGGCCAGGTCAAAGTGGCGATGGCAGTGATCAGCAGATGCTTCGGGGTGGTGCGTAGCACCGCCAGTCGGCCAACCGGCACCATCAGCGCGCCCCCCATTCCCTGCAACACGCGCATGGCGACGAACTGATCGACGCTGGTGGCGAGGCCGCACAGCACCGAGGCGAGGGTGAATATCGCCAGCGCCAGGGTAAAGACTTTGCGCGCGCCAAACCGGTCGGCGATCCAGCCGCTGGCCGGGATCAACACCGCCAGGGTGATGAGATATGCGCTGATCCCGATATTGAGATCCACCGCCTGCACGCCAAAGCTTTTCGCCATATCGGGCAGCGCGGTGGCGATCACCGTGCCATCGAGAAACTCCATAAAGAACGCGCCCGCGACTAACAGCGCAGCGGGGGAGATCCCGCTGGCCGCTTTACCGGAGATGTTTTCGGTCATTTTTCCTCTGCCACTTCAAAATTTTTTTAAAAATTTACAGGAACAAGCACGCTGCTAATTGCCTGATTTGATTTTATTTTTAACAGGAACACTGTTTTATTTTAAATAAACTGCCGTGATGAATATCACAAAATCATTGATTTTTGTGATGGCGGTCATATTATAGGCGCATCAACGATAACACCTGCATAACAAAGAGCCGGAGTAAAACAATGAAATTGCGCAAAATCCTGAAAAGCATGTTCGAATCCTACTGCAAGACCTTCAAGGACGTACCGCCAGGCGCGATGTTCTGATAAAAAAAACCTGCTTCGGCAGGTTTTTTTATGCCTGCAGGCCGCATCAGGGCGGGCGTTTTGCTACTATGGCGGCCTTTAAAACAGGAGAAGCCTATGTCTCAAAACCTGAGTGCCGACCAGGAACTGATCTCTGACGTTGTTGCGTGTCAGCTGGTTATCAAACAAATCCTTGATGTGATTGAAATCCTCGCCCCGGCTGAGGTGCGCGAGAAGATGTCCAGCCAGCTCAAAAATATCGATTTCGCCAGCAATCCCGCCTCAGCCGACCCGGTCACGCTGCGCGCCATCCAGAAAGCCATTGCGCTGATTGAACTGAAGTTCACGCCGCAGGGCGAGTCTCACTAAAATAAACCGACGTTTTGAATTTAGAAATGGTTTTGTGAGAATAATGTGAACGGGCGACCCAGGGTCGCCCGGAATGCAGGTTACATGAAGGTTTGCACCAGCAGATAGCTCACCGCACAGGCACAGCTTACTCCGATAAGACCGGGCATAATAAAGCTGTGGTTGATGATAAACCTGCCAATGCGCGTGGTGCCCGAGCGGTCAAAGCCAATGCAGGCGAGGTCGCTGGGGTAGGTCGGCAGAACAAAATAGCCATACGACGCCGGGAAGAAGGCAATCAGCATCTTCGGATCAACCCCCAGCATTAACCCCATCGGCGCGACCGCCGTCAACGCTGCCGCCTGGCTATTAACCAGTTTCGAGACCAGGAACAGCACGATAGCGTAGGTCCAGGGATGGCTTTTCACCACGCCCTCGAGGGCCATCTTCAGTTCATCCAGATGCGCCTGGAAAAAGGTATCGCTCATCCATGCCACGCCAAACACCGAGAAAATCGCCACCATCCCGGCCTTAAACACCGCGCCGTTTGAGATCGCAGCGGCATTCACTTTGCACACCATTAACATCACGGCCCCGGCGATCAGCATCATCATCTGGATCACCAGGTTCATCGACAGCGCCGTCAGCTTGCCTTTCACCTCAAAGGCCGGACGCAGCTCGGGCAGGGCACCCAGCAGTACCACCACGGCAATCCCGGCGAAGAAGATCCACGTGGACCAGTAGGCCTGCTTCGGGAAACGCTGATTCATTAAGGTGTCGGTGCTGCCATAAATGAATTTCCGCTGCTCAGGATCTTTCAGCCTGGCCTGAAACGCCTCATCGTCGGCCAGATCCTTGCCGCGGCGTAAACTCCAGAGGGCGGCAATGGCTACGCCCGCCAGCGAGGCCGGGACTGAAATCGCGAGGATCTGCAGAATGCCAAACGCCTGACCGACGCCGTGCTGTGCAGCAAGAATTGACACCAGCGAGACGACGGCAACCGACACCGGCGAGGCGGTGATGGCCATCTGCGAAGCAATGGAGGCCACTGCCATCGGGCGCTCGGGGCGGATGCCTTTTTTCAGCGCAATATCGGCAATGATGGGGAACATGGTATAGACCACATGGCCTGTGCCGCACAGAAAGGTCAGCATCCAGGTGGTAAAAGGGGCGAGCAGGGTGATATGTTGCGGATGTCGCCGCAGCAGCCGTTCGGCAAGCTGCATCATCACATTCAGTCCCCCGGCGCTCTGGAGCGTGGCGGCGCAGCCAATGACCGCAAGGATCGTCAGCATGACGTCCACCGGGGGTTTACCGGGCTGGAGCCCAAAGACAAAAGTAAGAATAAACAGGCCGATGCCGCTGATCAGGCCCAGTCCCATCCCTCCGAACCGGGTGCCGATTAACAGGCACACAATAATGACAATAAATTCAACGGTAATCATGCGTATCCCTCGTCTGTGAAAATGAAATTTTCGCAAATCATTACACGGAGTAGGGTTATTGGGTGGGAGCCAGATCGGATTTGTTAAAGATTAATAAAAGCAAGGAGTTGGTTACAAGCCTGTAACAACATTACCCGGCGCAGGCCGGGTAAGTGACGTAAAGCAGAGGATCAGTGGTGCTGAGAGTGAACAATGTTGAGCAGGTGACGATCGGTCTGTTCCAGACCCAAACCGGTGCGATGCGCCTGGCGAATTTCATCGAGAACGGTTTTCAGTAATACCCCATCGTGCTGCTGTTCTTTTTCAATATCGTGCAGGAAGTTGAGCGTGGAGATGTCCTGCATTTTACGCGCTTCATCCGTTAATTGATTCAGCGTCAGGCAGCGTTGTTCATACTCCTCCAGCGAGCGCTGGAAAACCGCTTCCAGGCAGCTACAGTCTTCATCAGTCATCTCCACCGGCTTAAGTACCGGCATGGCGCCAGACGCTTTCAGAAAATCGAAAACGCGCATCATCTGGGTGACGTTGCTCTGTGCCTGGGTGCGCAGAAAGGTCGCGGAACCGGTTAGCTGATGTTCTGAGCACCACTCGCTGAGGTGCAAAGAGAGATTTGACGCCTGGAACTCAAGGTTCATTTGCGTGTTGAGCTTGTTAATCATGTCCGAGATAGCCATATCCATTCCCTTTTCTTCGTTTATGCAACCTAAAAAATAATCATCATTAACGATAGTTCACTACAGAATAAAAGCATTCTGTTTTCCCTGTTTGTGAGCCCATATTCATTGCAGGCATCGGGTAAAAATAATAATAACAGCGAACTCTTTATAAGAAAATCCTTATGAATATATTCTTACTAAAGCTTACTCACCACGAGAAATTAAAAGAAATGAAGCATCTGGCGTGACCGAAGCGAAGGTAAGCAATAGCTAACCCTATGTTATACATGTTTTTGTATAAAATTAAAGCGTTTTGATGAAGGGGAGTATTTCATGTTTTTTAGAGTTGCGATGATATATGCGCATAGCAAGATAATGGAAAATTATTCCTGCCAGATGGAATAAAGATAATTCTTATAATTAATCAATTTTTACACCCGACGAAACTTGCGCCGGATCATTTTTGCGCGAAATAGTGCGATTTGTGATCCCGCAGGGAGTTTGCCGTCCTCCACTCTGTGAAAATGAAACATTGTTTTATCTTTTATCCCATGGAGTTCTTTATGGCAAACGTGGCGGTGCTGTTGGCACCCGGATTTGAAGAGGCAGAAGCGATCATCACTATCGATATCCTGCGCCGTCTCAATATTCATGTCGAAACCCTGGCCTGCGCCGATTCGCGTGCGGTGGTGAGCTACCACAATATCCCGATGGTCGCAGACCATACCCTGAGCGACAAAATCGAGACGTACTACGACGCCGTGGTATTACCGGGCGGCCCGCAGGGCAGCGTCAACCTGGCGGCCAGCGCGGAAGTGCTGCGTTTTGTCGCCGCGCATGACGAAGCGGGCAAGATCATCGCGCCCATCTGTTCTGCCGCTGCGCGCGTGCTGGGCGGGAACGGCTTACTCGAAGGCCGTCGCTACGTCTGTTCGGGCGATCTTTGGCAGCCGATCCAGGATGGCGTGTATGTCGATGCCCCGGTGGTGGAAGATGGCAACCTCATCAGCGGCAAAGGCCTGGGCCATGCCTTCGACTTTGCGCTGACCCTCTCGGCGCGGCTGTTGGGCGATGAGGCACCGGTTCGCGACCACGCCGAACACATCTACTATCCCTGGTAATATGGTCGGGCGCGCCTGTGCCCGGCTCACAAGGATATCTTAGCTGATCTTATGGACTAATCTGCTTTCCCTCTTTCTAATTGTCTGACAAATCCCGCTCTATTTATGTCATTTTTCGCTGAATGTATGTACGCAATTACTGTAATTCTGCGGTGTGATGGCGCTCTCTTATGGATGATTAATTTCCCGCTAAAACTATCTCAAGCAAATGCGCTTTAAACACGGTTGGCGCTAATGCCTTGTTTTAAGTCCGATTAAACAGAATTGAGATGTTGTTTCCCCTACAAATTAGAACGCTAAAGCTGGAGTTAACCATGCACAAATTTACTAAAGCGCTGGCGGCCATCGGTCTGGCTGCCGTTATGTCACAATCCGCTATGGCTGAGAACTTAAAGCTCGGTTTTCTGGTGAAACAGCCGGAAGAGCCGTGGTTCCAGACGGAGTGGAAATTCGCTGACAAAGCCGGGAAAGATTTGGGCTTCGAAGTGATCAAAATTGCCGTACCGGACGGTGAAAAAACGCTTAACGCTATCGACAGCCTGGCGGCCAGCGGTGCGAAAGGGTTTGTTATCTGTACGCCCGATCCGAAGCTCGGCTCCGCCATCGTGGCCAAAGCGCGTGGTTATGACATGAAAGTCATCGCGGTAGACGATCAGTTCGTTAACGCCAAAGGCAAGCCAATGGATACCGTGCCGCTGGTGATGATGGCCGCGACCAAAATCGGTGAGCGCCAGGGTCAGGAGCTGTACAAAGAGATGCAAAAACGCGGCTGGGATGTAAAAGATACCGCCGTGATGGCCATCACTGCTGATGAGCTCGATACCGCGCGCCGTCGTACCTCCGGCTCGATGGATGCCCTGAAAGCGGCCGGCTTCCCGGAAAAACAGATCTACAAAGTGCCAACCAAATCTAACGACATCCCAGGTGCCTTCGATGCGGCCAACTCCATGCTGGTTCAGCACTCTGAAGTGAAACACTGGCTGGTGGTCGGGATGAACGACAACACCGTGCTCGGCGGCGTGCGCGCCACCGAAGGCCAGGGCTTTAAAGCGGCAGACGTGATCGGTATCGGCATCAACGGCGTGGACGCGGTGAGCGAACTCTCTAAAGCACAGGCGACCGGCTTCTACGGCTCCCTGCTGCCAAGCCCGGACGTACACGGCTACAAATCCAGCGAAATGCTCTACAACTGGGTGACCAAAGGCGAAGAGCCAGCGAAATTCACTGAAGTGACCGACGTGGTGCTGATCACCCGCGACAACTTCAAAGCTGAGCTGGAGAAAAAAGGACTGGGCGGTAAGTAATTTACTGTGATTGCGCCCCCCGGCAGTCGCGGGGGGCCAGACGTTCACTACTCGATCCTCGGAGACGTTATGCAACAGTCTGAACCGTATCTCTCATTTCGCGGCATCGGCAAAACCTTTCCCGGTGTCAACGCGCTGACCGACATCAGCTTTGACTGCTACCCGGGTCAGGTTCATGCCCTGATGGGGGAGAACGGCGCCGGAAAATCCACGCTGCTGAAGATCCTCAGCGGTAACTATGCCCCCACGACGGGCACCCTGGCGCTACAGGGCCGGGAAGTCGCGTTTGCCGACACCACCGCCGCGCTGAACGCGGGCGTCGCCATCATCTACCAGGAGCTGCATCTGGTCCCGGAGATGACGGTGGCGGAAAACATCTATCTTGGGCAGCTTCCGCATAAGGGCGGCTTTGTGAACCGTTCGCTGCTCAACTATGAAGCCGGTCTGCAGCTGAAACATCTCGGGTTGGATATTGACCCGCAGACCCCGCTGAAATACCTCTCCATCGGCCAGTGGCAGATGGTAGAGATTGCCAAAGCCCTGGCGCGTAATGCCAAAGTCATTGCCTTTGATGAACCGACCAGCTCGCTGTCGGCGCGCGAAATCGAAAACCTGTTCCGGGTGATCCGCGAGCTGCGTAAAGAGGGGCGCATCATTCTGTATGTGTCACACCGTATGGAAGAGATCTTCGCCCTCAGCGATGCCATTACCGTATTCAAAGATGGCCGTTATGTTCGCACCTTCACCGATATGCAGCAGGTCAACCACGACCAGCTGGTGCAGGCGATGGTAGGCCGCGAGCTGGGCGATATTTACCACTGGGAACCGCGTCAGTACGGTGGCGAGCTGCTGCGTCTGGAAGAGGTGAAAGCCCCTGGCGTACGCACGCCCATCAGCCTTACCGTGCGCAGCGGTGAAATCGTCGGCCTGTTCGGGCTGGTGGGGGCAGGGCGCAGCGAGCTGATGAAAGGGCTGTTTGGCGGCACCCGCATTACCGGCGGCCAGGTATTTATCGACGGGCAACCGGTCGATATTCAAAAACCGGCGCACGCCATTCGCGCGGGGATGATGCTCTGCCCGGAAGACCGTAAAGCCGAAGGGATCATCCCGGTGCACTCGGTGCGGGACAACATCAATATCTCGGCGCGGCGCAAGACCATCCGTGCGGGGTGTCTGATTAACGATACGTGGGAGGTCGACAATGCCGATCACCACATTCGTTCGCTCAACATCAAAACGCCGGGCGCTGAGCAGCTGATCATGAACCTCTCCGGCGGGAACCAGCAGAAGGCAATTCTGGGTCGCTGGCTGTCGGAAGAGATGAAGGTGATCCTGCTGGATGAACCGACCCGCGGTATCGACGTGGGGGCGAAGCACGAAATTTATAACGTGATTTACGCACTGGCAAAACGTGGCGTGGCGGTGCTCTTCGCCTCCAGCGATCTGCCGGAAGTGCTGGGTGTGGCCGACCGCATCGTGGTGATGCGTGAAGGAGCCATTGCCGGTGAATTGCTTCATGAACAGGCGAATGAACAACAGGCGTTAAGCCTCGCCATGCCTAAAGTCAGCCAGGCTGTCGCCTGAGCAAGGAGAATAAGATGTCCTCTGTCACTACAACCAGAGCGCCGAAAACGGCCTTCAGCTTTGGGCGGATCTGGGATCAATACGGCATGCTGGTGGTCTTCGCCGTACTGTTCCTCGGCTGCGCCATCTTTGTACCTAACTTTGCCACCTTCATTAATATGAAGGGGCTGGGCCTGGCTATCTCGATGTCCGGGATGGTCGCCTGCGGGATGCTGTTCTGTCTGGCGTCCGGCGACTTCGACCTGTCGGTGGCCTCGGTCATCGCCTGTGCCGGGGTCACCACGGCGGTGGTCATTAATATGACCGAAAGCCTGTGGATTGGCGTGGCGGCCGGGTTGCTGCTCGGTGTGCTGAGCGGGCTGGTCAACGGCTTCGTGATTGCGCGGCTGAAAATCAACGCCCTGATCACCACCCTCGCCACCATGCAGATTGTACGCGGGCTGGCCTATATCATCTCTGACGGTAAAGCGGTAGGGATTGAAGACGAGCGCTTCTTCACCCTCGGCTATGCCAACTGGCTCGGTCTGCCAGCACCTATCTGGCTGACGGTGGGCTGTCTGATTATTTTTGGCTTCCTGCTGAACAGAACCACCTTTGGCCGTAACACGCTGGCGATTGGCGGTAATGAAGAGGCCGCGCGTCTGGCGGGTGTGCCGGTGGTACGCACCAAAATCATTATCTTCGTGCTCTCTGGCCTGGTGTCGGCGGCGGCGGGGATTATTCTGGCCTCGCGTATGACCAGCGGCCAGCCGATGACCTCCATCGGTTATGAGCTGATTGTTATCTCTGCCTGCGTTTTGGGTGGGGTATCGCTGAAAGGCGGCATCGGAAAAATCTCATATGTGGTGGCAGGTATCCTGATCCTGGGCACGGTTGAGAACGCGATGAACCTGCTGAACATCTCCCCGTTCTCGCAGTATGTGGTACGTGGCCTGATCCTGCTTGCAGCGGTGATCTTCGACCGTTACAAACAAAAAGCGAAGCGTACTGTTTAACGTTTTTCCTGCCTTCCGCGACTTAACTTTTAAGTGTAGTCGCGACCTTCACCCCCTTTCCAGCCGCAGCGGGAAGGGGGATGTCAAATGGCGAGCGCCGTCACACTGTCTATACTTACATGGCTACTGAGATGTTAACAGTTTTTCATCTCGCCAACTGTAAGGAGGATCAGGGTGGCCGATACGTTAACTTCACCGCCATTACTTGCTGAAAACTATGCGTACTTTTTTGACCTCGACGGGACACTGGCAACCATCAAGCCGCATCCTGATGAGGTAGAGGTTCCCGCAGAGGTGTTACAGGCGCTGAAGAAGCTTGCAGATATGAATCAGGGAGCACTGGCATTGATTTCAGGGCGTTCAATGGCCGAGCTGGATCAGCTCGCCGAACCCTACCGTTTCCCGCTTGCCGGTGTACACGGAGCGGAGCGCCGCGACATCCATGGTCATTCGCAATCCGTTTCCCTTCCCCCGGATCTGGTCCAGACGCTGCATGCGCAGTTGACGACGGCGCTTTTATGGCTGCCTGGCACCGAACTTGAAGCCAAAGGTATGGCCTTTGCGATCCACTATCGTCGGGCGCCCGAGTATCAGCAGGAAGTACTTAACCTGGCGGAGCAGATAGTGCGTGACAATCCGCAACTGTCGCTGCAGCCGGGTAAATGTGTCGTTGAAATTAAGCCGAGGGGCATCCACAAGGGCGAAGCTATCTCCGCCTTTATGCATGAAGCGCCTTTCCTCGGCAGAACGCCGGTGTTCTTTGGCGATGACCTGACCGATGAGCATGGCTTTGAAGTGGTTAATCAGCTTAAAGGAGTATCAGTGAAAGTCGGAGCGGGTGAGACCAAAGCCAGCTGGCGGCTGGCAACGGTATCCGACGTCTGGCAATGGGTAATAAAAGCCGCTAATCATCAACAAGAAAAAGAAATAGCGCAAATTAACAGGAGAAAACCTTATGGGTCGCTTGATCGTAGTTTCTAACCGCATCGCTCCCCCGGACGACAAAAAAGCCAGCGCAGGTGGCCTGGCTGTAGGGGTGCTGGGGGCGTTAAAAAATACGGGTGGACTCTGGTTTGGCTGGAGTGGAGAGATTGGGAACGAGGATAAACCGCTAAAAAAGGTGACACGCGGGAACATCACCTGGGCCTCGTTTAATCTCAGTGAACAGGATTATGATGAGTATTACTGCCAGTTCTCCAATGCCGTACTCTGGCCAGCCTTCCACTATCGCCTCGACCTGGTGAAGTTTAAGCGTGAGGCCTGGGAAGGGTACTCGCGGGTCAACAGCCTGCTGGCCGACAAACTGCAGCCGTTAGTGCAGGAGGACGATGTCGTATGGATCCACGATTACCACCTGCTGCCGTTTGCCAGCGAGCTACGCAAACGCGGCGTCAACAACCGCATCGGTTTCTTCCTGCATATCCCGTTCCCGACGCCTGAAATTTTCAATGCGCTGCCGCCAGGGGACGAGCTGCTTGAAGATCTCTGCGATTATGATCTGCTGGGCTTCCAGACCGAAAACGACCGTCTGGCCTTCCTTGAAAGCGTGGCCAGCAAAACGCGGCTGACGGCCCATGACGATGACTCTCACTCTGCATGGGGCAAGCGCTTCCGCACCGAGGTCTATCCGATTGGTATTGAGCCGGAAGAGATTGCCGGACAGGCATCCGGGCCGCTGCCGCCTAAGCTTGCGCAGCTTAAAGAAGAGCTGAAGAACGTTAAAAACATCTTTTCCGTAGAGCGTCTCGATTATTCAAAAGGGTTGCCGGAACGCTTCCTGGCGTACGAGACCCTGCTGGAAAAATATCCCGAGCACCACGGTAAGATACGCTATACGCAGATCGCGCCAACCTCACGTGGTGAGGTGCAGGCCTATCAGGATATTCGTCACCAGCTGGAAACCGAAGCCGGGCGCATTAATGGCCGTTACGGTCAGTTGGGCTGGACGCCGCTGTTCTACCTCAACCAGCACTTTGAACGCAAAATCCTGATGAAAGTGTTCCGTTATGCGGATGTCGGGCTGGTCACGCCGCTGCGTGACGGCATGAACCTGGTGGCGAAAGAGTACGTTGCCGCACAGGATCCGGCTGACCCTGGCGTGCTGGTGCTGTCGCAGTTTGCCGGTGCCGCTAATGAGCTGACCTCTGCGCTGATCGTCAATCCATACGATCGGGATGACGTGGCTAACGCCTTGCACCGGGCGCTGAATATGCCGCTCACGGAGCGTATCTCACGCCATGCGGATATGATGAAAGTCATCCGCGAGAACGATATCGACCACTGGCAGGCGCGCTTTATTAAAGACCTGAACCATATCACGCCTCGCAGTGTGGAGAGCAACCTGCAAAAAAAGGTCGCAACTTTCCCTAAACTTGCCTGAATATAATTTCACTCAGCGCATTACGCTGCGCTGAGTGAAATTAACAGCACATCTACTTTACTGTTGCTAACAATTGTTTTAGCGGAACAGGCTGTCCGAGAGAAAAAACTGTGGTTATGGTTTCCGCAAATCACCAGATCCACATTCTGTTTGTGACATATATCAAGTATCCTCGCGCTTAATTCGCCGGACGCGCAAAGTGTTTGTGCGATGGGATATTCTGCCCGAGCGATAAGTTCATCCAGAAATTGTTGGGTTTCCTCCTGAATCACATCACGAATATCTTCCAGCATTGGCGCAGCCAGTTGATTGTACATTTCAGGGTCAGCAGACAGCGTGACGAGAGTAATGCGTGCTTGGGTCGGTCGGGCGATGGCAACCGCTTTGGCGACCAGTTGATGGCTTTCGGGAGAAACAGAAACAGAAACAAGGATATGGGAGTAACTCATGGTACCCTCCGAACGTATCTGTACATTAGCTTTTCCTCAGCATTAGCGCGATTTTTTAGCACGCGCAAGGGGGGAAGATGACATTCATGTGATGCTTATCATAATTATTCATTAAATATTCTTATGTAATGAATCGCGCTAAACCCGCATAAGGTGAGTGAAAGCGCTATCTTAACGGAAATCATACAAATATATCCCCCTCAAAAACAAGGGTTTTTACCCCTTCGCAACAATTACCCCGCCGAAAACGTAAGAAAATACTTACGTATTGGCCTTGATAATATTCTTTGTTTTTCAATGATTTATTTGGGTGTTTCTATCTTAGATATGTTGAGTGTTTTTGAAATTTGTAACTTGTCAACCCCCGGCAAGTAACGTGCCGGGTTAGTTCATACTTGTGCATGATTATTCGGCAATACAGAATATATCTGAGTGTTATTTGTTCATTAAATGGACAATTTAGAAGTGATACTGATGGATTTTTGGTTCAAATTCACCTAAATTATGTGGCCTGGATCACATTTATTTTAAATTTCAGGCGAGGCCACATTGTATGTCCTACAGCGGACGGGTAGAGTTGCACCGAATTAGGAAAAATCTTAGTTAATTGTAAAAAGTGATAACTGTCAGGAAGCAATTATTGTTTTTCATTACGTGATTCTTCAATACAGAACTTAATTCAACTATGCGTTTAAGCCTTTTCTTCTTTTTTTTACCGGGGTTTTCCCGGCGACATCACGGGGTGCGGTCTACCGCACAAGAATATAGTGTTATTCGGGAAGGGATAAATGAACACATCCGAATTGCTAAAACACATTTATGACATCAACCTGTCATATTTATTGCTTGCACAACGTTTGATTAGCCAGGACAAAGCCTCTGCGATGTTTCGTCTGGGTATTCATGAAGAGATGGCGACAACACTTGGCGCGTTAACGCTGCCGCAGATGGTTAAGCTGGCTGAAACTAACCAGTTAGTCTGTCAGTTCCGTTTCGATAATCACCAGACCGTGACCCAACTGACGCAGGAATCCCGCGTGGACGATCTGCAGCAGGTTCACACCGGTATTTTGCTTTCCACCCGTTTGCTTAACGACATCAGTCAGCCTGATGACGCAGCCCGTAAGAAAAGAGCCTGACAATGAGTGAGAAGAGCATTGTTCAGGAAGCGCGTGACATTCAACTGGCCATGGAACTGATTACGCTTGGTGCTCGTTTGCAGATGCTTGAAAGCGAGACACAGCTGAGCCGTGGTCGTCTTATCAAACTGTATAAAGAATTACGCGGTAGCCCGCCGCCAAAAGGCATGCTGCCGTTTTCCACTGACTGGTTTATGACGTGGGAGCAGAATATTCATGCTTCCATGTTCTGTAATGCCTGGCAGTACCTGCTCAAAACCGGCTTATGCAGCGGTGTTGATGCAGTGATTAAAGCGTACAAACTTTATCTCGAGCAGTGCCCGCAGCCTGAAGAGGGACCTTTGCTGGCATTGACCCGGGCATGGACGCTGGTGCGTTTTGTTGAGAGCGGATTGCTTGAGTTGTCCCGTTGCAACTCCTGCGGCGGTAACTTTATCACCCACGCTCATCAGCCGGCCGGCAGCTTTGCCTGCAGTTTGTGCCAACCACCATCTCGCGCGGTAAAAAGACGTAAACTTTCCCGGGATGTTGCCGATAGTAATCCACAACTGCTGGATGAACAGATCGAACAGGCTGTTTAACCCGAACGTACGGGCAAGACTCCAGCAGCGGTAAGCAATTACCGCTGCTTTTTTTTGCCCCGCGGTCAGGTAAACCCTCGACCTGTGTCTCCTGGCTAAAGTCACTAGCGGAAGGATGATGTCGTGCTTATCGTATTAGGTTACCTGGTAGTTCTCGGTACAGTTTTCGGCGGTTACATGATGACCGGCGGGCACCTTGGGGCACTCTATCAACCGGCCGAGCTGGTTATAATCGGCGGTGCAGGGGTGGGTGCATTTATCGTTGGCAACAACGGCAAGGCGATCAAGGGAACGTTAAAAGCGTTGCCGTTACTGTTCCGTCGTTCGAAATACACCAAAAGTATGTATATGGACCTGCTGGCGCTGCTCTATCGCCTGATGGCCAAGTCGCGTCAACAGGGGATGTTCTCCCTGGAACGCGATATTGAAAATCCGAAAGAGAGCGAGATCTTCGCCAGCTATCCGCGGATCCTTGCGGATTCGATGATGCTCGAATTTATCGTCGACTATCTGCGTCTGATCATCAGCGGCAACATGAACACCTTCGAAATCGAAGCGCTGATGGACGAAGAGATCGAAACTCACGAAAACGAAGCGGAAGTCCCGGCGAACAGCCTGGCGATGGTCGGGGACTCCTTGCCCGCTTTCGGTATCGTGGCGGCGGTGATGGGGGTAGTACACGCGCTGGCCTCTGCGGATCGTCCGGCGGCTGAGCTGGGGGCGCTGATTGCCCACGCCATGGTGGGGACCTTCCTCGGGATCCTGCTGGCGTATGGTTTTATCTCTCCGCTGGCGACCGTTTTACGTCAGAAGAGTGCTGAAACCACCAAAATGATGCAGTGCGTCAAAATCACGCTGCTCTCCAACCTGAACGGTTATGCCCCGCCAATCGCGGTAGAGTTTGGCCGTAAGACCCTGTACTCCAGCGAGCGTCCGTCGTTTATCGAACTCGAAGAGCACGTGCGCGCGGTGAAGAACCCAAACCAGCAGACGAGCACTGAGGACGCATGAAAAATCAGGCCCATCCCATCGTCATAGTCAAAAAGCGCAAGCACAAAGGCCACGGGGGTCATCATGGTGGCTCCTGGAAAATTGCCTATGCGGACTTTATGACCGCGATGATGGCATTCTTCCTGGTGATGTGGCTGATCTCTATCTCCAGCCCGAAAGAGCTGATTCAGATAGCTGAATATTTCCGTACTCCGCTGGCGACCGCCGTTTCGACCGGGCCGCGAATCTCCAACAGCGACAGCCCGATCCCGGGCGGTGGAGATGATTACACCCAGAAGCAGGGTGAAGTGAAGCGCGAGCCGAACATTGACGAGCTCAAAAAGCGCATGGAACAGGCGCGCCTGAAGAAACTGCGCGGCGATCTGGATCAGCTGATCGAAGCGGATCCGAAGCTGCGCGCCCTGCGTCCACACCTGAAGATCGATCTTGTTCAGGAGGGTCTGCGCATTCAGATTATCGACAGCCAGAACCGTCCTATGTTTAAAACCGGCAGCGCCGACGTGGAACCCTATATGCGCGATATTCTGCGCGGGATTGCCCCGGTGCTGAACGGGATCCCCAACCGAATCAGTCTTTCCGGTCACACCGATGACTTCCCTTACGCCGGTGGCGAAAAAGGGTACAGCAACTGGGAGCTTTCTGCGGATCGTGCTAACGCATCCCGTCGTGAGCTGGTGATCGGTGGGCTGGACGATGGCAAGGTGCTGCGGGTGGTGGGCATGGCTGCAACCATGCGAATGACCGACCGCGGACCGGATGATGCCATCAACCGTCGTATTAGTCTTTTAGTGCTCAACAAGCAGGCGGAGCAGGCCATCCTGCACGAAAACGCCGAAAGCCAGAATGAGTCACTGGATGATTTAAAACAGCCAGGCCCTGTGCCGTCGGCTGCCGTTCCAACATCGCCACCAGCCAATCCGAGGTGATAGCGTGAGCATGGATATTAGCGATTTTTACCAGACGTTTTTTGATGAAGCCGACGAACTGTTGGCGGATATGGAGCAACACCTGCTGGACCTGGTGCCTGAGGCACCGGATTCAGAGCAGCTCAACGCCATATTTCGTGCTGCCCACTCCATAAAAGGGGGCGCCGGTACGTTTGGCTTTACCATTCTGCAGGAGACCACCCATCTGATGGAGAACCTGCTGGATGAGGCCCGACGCGGTGAGATGCAGCTCAATACCGACATTATTAACCTGTTTTTGGAAACGAAAGATATTATGCAGGAACAGCTCGATGCCTATAAAAGCTCGCAAGAGCCGGATGCAGCCAGCTTCGAATATATCTGCCAGGCTTTGCGTCAGCTCGCGCTGGAAGCCAAAGGTGAAACGGCAGCCGTTGCCGTCAGCCCGGCGAAACTGAGCGTCGTGGACGCCGCTCCGGCGGCGGCACCGGCCGCTGACGACCGCGTGCGCGTGGTGCTGTCTGGCCTGAAAGAGAGCGAAGTGAATCTGCTGGAAGAGGAGCTGAGCAATCTTGCCACGCTGAGCAACGTCGTGAAAGGTCAGGGCACACTGGCAGCTACCCTCGACGGCGGCATCAGCAAAGATGACGTGGTCGCCGTACTCTGTTTCGTGATTGAACCTGAACAGATCGACTTTGAAGCGGTTACGGATGCGCCGGCTGCTGAAGTGGCGGAAGTCGTTGAAGCCGCGCCTGCCGTACCCGCAGTGGCACCTGCTGCGCCAGCGCTGAAGGCGGTGCCGGGCGAAAAGGCCGCGCCAAACCGCGCCGAGCGCGAAAAACCGGCCGCCCGCTCCAGTGAATCAACCAGTATCCGTGTGGCCGTTGAGAAGGTAGATCAGCTGATTAACCTGGTCGGCGAACTGGTGATCACCCAGTCGATGCTTGCCCAGCGTTCTAACGAACTGGATCCGGTAAACCACGGGGATCTGATCACCAGCATGGGCCAGTTGCAGCGAAACGCCCGTGACCTGCAGGAATCGGTAATGTCCATCCGTATGATGCCGATGGAGTACGTTTTCAGCCGCTTCCCGCGCCTGGTGCGCGACCTGGCGGGCAAGCTCAATAAGCAGATTGAACTGACGCTGATGGGCAGCTCCACCGAGCTGGATAAGAGCCTGATTGAACGCATTATCGACCCTTTAACGCACCTGGTACGTAACAGCCTCGACCACGGGATCGAGCTGCCGGAAAACCGCGTGGCCGCTGGGAAATCCCCGGTCGGGAACCTGATCCTGTCTGCGGAACACCAGGGCGGGAACATCTGTATCGAAGTGACCGACGATGGCGCAGGCCTGAACCGTGAGCGCATCCTGGCGAAAGCCATCTCCCAGGGGATGGCGGTCAACGAAAACATGACCGACGAAGAAGTGGGCATGCTGATCTTTGCGCCGGGCTTCTCCACTGCCGAGCAGGTGACGGACGTCTCCGGGCGTGGCGTGGGCATGGACGTGGTAAAACGTAACATCCAGGAGATGGGCGGCCACGTTGAGATCAAGTCGAAGCAGGGTTCCGGTACCACTATCCGTATCCTGCTGCCGCTGACGCTGGCGATCCTCGACGGTATGTCGGTCAAAGTGGCGGACGAAGTGTTTATCCTGCCGCTGAACGCGGTCATGGAATCACTCCAGCCGCGTGAAGAAGATTTGCATCCGCTGGCGGGCGGTGAGCGCGTACTGGAAGTGCGCGGTGAATACCTGCCGATGGTGGAGCTGTGGAAAGTGTTCGACGTGGACGGCGCTAAAACCGAAGCCACGCAAGGGATTGTGGTGATCCTGCAAAGCGCAGGCCGCCGCTATGCCCTGTTGGTCGATCAACTGATTGGTCAGCATCAGGTGGTAGTGAAGAACCTTGAGAGTAACTACCGTAAAATACCTGGCATTTCAGCCGCCACCATCCTGGGTGATGGTAGCGTGGCGCTGATCGTCGATGTTTCGGCGCTTCAGGGATTAAATCGTGAACAACGTATGGCGCACACAGCCGCCTGATTCAGTTAAGAAGGTAAAAAAATGACCGGTATGAGTAATGTAACCAAGCTGGCCGGCGAGCCATCAGGGCAGGAATTCCTGGTTTTCACTTTAGGTGACGAAGAATACGGTATCGATATTCTGAAAGTGCAGGAAATCCGTGGCTATGATCAGGTGACCCGCATCGCCAACACGCCAGATTTCATCAAAGGCGTGACCAACCTGCGTGGCGTGATCGTGCCTATCGTTGACCTGCGCGTGAAGTTCAGCCAGGGCGATGTTGAGTATGATGACAACACCGTGGTGATCGTGCTCAATCTGGGCCAGCGCGTGGTGGGGATCGTGGTTGATGGGGTGTCTGATGTGCTCTCCCTGACCGCCGAGCAGATCCGCCCGGCACCGGAATTTGCTGTCACCTTGTCCACCGAATACCTGACCGGTCTGGGTGCGCTCGGTGACCGTATGCTGATTCTGGTGAACATCGAGAAGCTGCTGAACAGCGACGAGATGGCGCTGCTGGATGTGGCGGCAAGTCACGTAGCGTAATGAGGCTGGCCGCCAGGCTAATCTTTTAATACATATGGCTGTAGTGGAATTGTTCCGTTCACTACAGCTTTTTTGCTTTATGAAAGCCCCGCTGCGGTGAACGTGTTAAGGGGGCTACCGCCGCCCCCTTAACAATCCCGGCTCCCGGCAAAGAAAATCGCCGCTTCGCGATGCCTTCGGCTTATTCCCTTCGGCTATCGGGTCGGGCGTGATCCTACATCCCTGTAGGTCACGCCCTCTCGGCGCATCCCTGCGCCTCGCCCCGGCCTGCGGTCAACGCCTCAGCGATTTTCAGCCGGACTTTCGCTCACTCAACCTTCTCTGCGGTTTGAATGTGGCACAGCGGTTGAGTCCCCGCTGAAACCGGCGAACCGGAGACCGGATGACAAAGGCTGGACGCCAGGGATGGCGGCCAGAGGCGAATCGAGACAGGATGTCGAGTTGAGCCGACCGCAGGCAGCCGGTCGGGAGGTGAGCGTAGTGCGAAGCACCGATTTCGTCGCGGGGCCGCGGGGATTGATAAGGGGGCCGCGGTGGCCCCCTTATCACGTTCACAGGTTCCATTCATTTCATATTCTGCTGGACATAAAGTGAACGGAACAATTCCACAACATCTCAATAAGAAATCAGCCTTCCTGGCTAGCCAGCCCCACCTCATCCTCCAGCAGCCCCTCATTCTGCGCCAGCATCGCTGTCGCCACGCCATTCCCCAGCACGTTAATCGCGGAACGCCCCATATCCAGGAAGTGATCGATCCCCATCAGCAGCAAAATCCCCGCCACCGGAATATGGAAACTCGGGATGGTGGCGGCCAGCACCACCAGCGCCGAGCGCGGCACCCCGGCAATGCCTTTCGAGGCCAGCATCAGGGTTAACATCAACACCGTAATTTCCGAAAACGACAGCTGAATATTGTACGCCTGGGCGATAAACATCGAGGCAAACGAGCAGTAGACCATCGACCCCACGAGGTTAAACGAATACCCAATCGGCAGCACAAAGGAGACGATATTGCGCGAACAGCCGAAGCGGGTCAGCTGCTCCAGCGTTTTCGGGTAAGCCGCTTCGGAGCTGCTGGTGGTAAAGGCCACCAGCACCGGATCTTTCAGCATGCTCACCAGGCGGAAGATGTCGTTTTTCAGCACCATATAACCCACCGCCACCAGCACCAGACAGGTGAGGACGATCGCCAGATAGTAGCCACCAATAAACGAGGCATAGTTGAGCAAAATCCCCAGCCCCTCAGTGGCGATCACCGAGGAGATCGCGGCGTAGATCGCCAGCGGTGCAACGTACATTACGTAACCGGTGACTTTCAGCATAATGTGGGAAACCACGTCCAGCGCCGCAACCAGCGGGGCGTTAAATTTCTCCCCCAGCGATGCGCCGCCAATGCCAAAGAACATCGAGAACACCACGATCTGCAGGATCTCGTTATTGGCCATCGCCCCGGCAATGCTGGTAGGGATGGTATGGGAAAGAAAGCCTTTCAACGACATCCCGCCGGTCGCCAGTCCGGTCTCCACCGTGCCGGCCGGAACGGCCAGATTCAGGCCACTGCCCGGGTGGAGCAAGGTCACGATAAACAGTCCGACCAGGATGGAGAGTACCGACGAGCTGATAAACCAGACCATTGCTTTACCGCCCACACGGCCAATGGTCGCGGTCTCGCCCAGCCGCATGATCCCCACCGTCAGAGTGCTGAACACCAGCGGCGCAATGACCATCTTAATCAGGCGTAAGAAGATATCGGTCAGGAGAGTGATGTTGTCTGACCAGGCTGCTATCACGTCAGATGACGCATATTCATGAATGACTGCCCCGGACAGAATGCCCGCCAGCATAAAGACCACGATAAAAATCGTGAGTCGGTTTGCGCTTGCCACCAAAGTACCTCATTAACTGAAAGGGGAAATTAATCAGCTGATCTGTCTCATTTTTTATTATTCAGCGGATGAATGATTCATTACCTAAATTGAAGTAAATAAGCGTGCTTTTCAATATTTTTTTAATATTTATTAAATTAGTTAATAAATGACCGACGATATATTGCGATGCAGATCACATTTTAAGCAATATATCCTCCCGCTATGCTTACGCCATAGCGGATGTCATTTCTTATCCTTATGTTTTAATTCGTAAAAATGTGTCAATAATGCAAAGGTATGGGGCAGCGGGTGAAAAGTGGTTGAGAACGAAACCTTAAACTAAATTTCACAATAACCACCCGGACAACAGCATGAAGGGTGCTAACAGACTGAGTGTTATCAAAAAATGATAACCTTACGTGACATTTTCTGGAGGGTGGAAAATGAACAAAAAAATCCTGATGCTGTTTACCGGTAGCGTTTTTGCAATGGCAGCCAGCAACAGTCAGGCCGTCACCAGCAGTGGCACCATTGGCGCGACGCTGACACTGACCAACGGTTGCCTGATTAACGGCTCGCCGACGCAGGATGGCATTAACTTCGGTACGCTCGATTTCGGTACCCATCCGGCGACCTTCTCCACGCTGACCACCCAGCTTACCGGGGCCAGCGGCGGCAACACCTTCACGATTCAATGCACCACCGCCAGCTACACCGTGGCGATCACCGGCAATACCAACTCCACGGCCCCCGGCACGGTAGTGGGTACACCGGGTACGCCTGCGCGCTATCTGGTGAACACCGCCAATACCAGCCAGGGCGTCGCCTACAGCCTGTTCAGCGACGGCGGGTTCAACAACATCATCGCCAATAACGCCCCACTGCCGGTGACCTCCACCGCCGGGGGAGTTGACAGCTATACGCTGTACGGCCGCATCACCGGCGGGGGCAATAGCGTCACCGTGGTGCCCGGCACTTACACCGACACTATCAACGTCAGCGTCACCTACTAGCGTCAGCACGTTTAGATAAGCGTGGAAAAACAAAGGCTCCGACATACGGGAGAGGGCAAACTGCGCGCTTTTTTTGTCCTGAGCATGCTGCTGCTTGTGGCAGGAAACGGCGAGGCGGTGACGACGCAATCCTTTCAGGTGAGCGCCACGATCACCCCCGGCTGCTCCGTGGCCACAGGCAGCGGTGGCCTTCTGGGCACCCTTAACTTTGGCACCCATAGCGGGGTGGAACGGGGATCGGTGAACACCAGCTTTGTGCCGAACGGTTCACTCTCCATCGCCTGTACGCCTGGCGTGGCGTTAAGCATGAGTATCGACGGCGGTCAGCACTACACCTCGGTGCGCAATATGCAGCGGTCCGGGGGGATCAGTCTGGTGCCGTACCGCCTGTACAGCAGCAGCTCTCTGGCGGCCAACAGTGAGATCGGTGTTAACCAGGCGGTGTCTGTGGCCTACACCAACAGCAATAACATTGCGCTACCGCTCTTTGGTGTGGCGCTTCTGACCGGGTTCAGCCCGGCCGGAAATTATTCCGATCAACTCACCGTGACCCTGTCGTGGTGATAAAGGGAGAAGGACGATGAAGGCATTTTCGGGATATCGCAGGCTTTGTCTGCTGATGGCACTGGGCGCGACGCTCAACACCGCCCACGGGGCCGCCACTATTCTGCTGTGGCCCATCGACCCCTGGCTGGCGGCGGATACCAAAGCCACGGAGCTGTGGGTGCAGAATCAGGGCAACAGCGCCACCACCATGCAGGTACGCATTGTGCGCTGGCGGCAGGAGAACGGCCTTGAACGCTATACCGCCCAGCAGGATGTTGTCGCCAGCCCGCCGATTGTCACCATTGCGAAGGGCAGCAAGCAGTTAATCCGCCTGATCAAACAGAGTGAGGTGCCGGTCGGGGTAGAGCAGGCCTACCGCATTATCGTGGACGAGATCCCTCAGCCGCAGGATAAAGAGACCCCGCAGATGGGGTTGAAACTGCAAATGCGCTACTCCATTCCGCTGTTTGTCTACGGACAGGGGATTGCCACCATCAAGGACGGCGCACACCATGCCCTGGTCGAGACGCGGGATCTGAACTGGCGGGTGATCCGCGAGAACGGCCAGGCGGCGATCCAGGTGCGGAATCAGGGCAATGTGCATGTCCGCCTGAGTCAGGTTTCGCTGCAACAGGGGGGGCAGAATCGCACCTTAGCCGACGGCCTGCTGGGTTATGTGCTGCCGGGCAGCGCCCGCAGCTGGCCACTGCCGTCAGGGATGGACCACCCGAGCCAGATGCGTGCACAGATTAATGCCCGGGATACCCAATGGCAGTCGGCCCCCGTCAACTGAAGCCGTCGATGCTTATCCTGCTCTGCGTCAGCTCCGCAAGCTGGGCCGATCCCGGTGACGATATGCTGCCTCCACCGCCGGTGCCGCAGTCGGTAAATGACGAGGCGGTGTTCCAGCTGGCGCTTATCGTCAACCACTACGACACCGGGCTGGTGGTCCCCGTCACCCGGCGGCAGGCGGAGTATCTGGTTGCCAGCGCCGATCTGCGCCGCGCCGGGCTGCCCGCCGAGCACGTGCCACCGGGGGAGGTAAACGTCAGCCGTCTGAAGGACGTGCGTGCCGAGTACGACAGCACCGGGCAACGGCTGCTGCTCAACGTTCCCCGGGAGTGGGTCAGCGCGCGCGTGACCCCCTTCAGCGGGCAGATGGCGCGCAGCACCCCCCATTTTGGTAAGGGGGCGCTGCTCAACTACGACTTCTATACCAACCACACTGAACACAGCGGCGGCCAGGCCTCCCTCTGGCATGAATTACGCTATTTTGACGACCGGGGATCGTTATCCTCCACCGGTTACGTGAGAAAGAACTTGTCCGGCGGCAGCGGGCAGCAGGAGGGGTACGTGCGCTACGACACCACCCTGATGATCACCGATGAAGAGGATGCCACCACCTGGACCGCCGGGGATGTGATCAGCGATGCCCTGAGCTGGAGCAGTAGCGTGCGCATGGGCGGCATCAGCTATGGCCGCGATTTCTCCCTGCGCCCCGACCTTGTTACCTGGCCCTTACCGGAGTTCTCCGGCGAGGCGGCAGTGCCCACGTCGGTGGATCTGTTCGTGAACGGCTATCGCGCAGGCTCCACCCGTTTGCAGCCCGGACCTTTCACCCTCACCAATTTGCCTTACATTAACGGCGCCGGGGATGCGGTGCTGGTCACCACCGATGCGCTGGGGCGTCAGGTGAGCACCACTATGCCGTTCTACGTCACCAGCGATCTGCTCCGGCAGGGGCTAAGCGACGGGGCCATGACCCTCGGCAGCCTGCGCCGCAATTACGGTATCGAGAATTTTGACTACGGCCCGGCGGCGGGCAGCGGCTCGTATCGTTACGGCCTCACCGACTGGCTGACGCTGGAAGGGCACGTCGAAGGGGCGGAGAAGCTGGCGCTGGGCGGAGCCGGGACCATCGTCAAACTGGGGCGTCTCGGGGTAGTGAACAGCGCCTGGACCCAGAGTAAAATGCGCGGCGATACCGGCGGACAGCTCAACTGGGGTTACCAGTACAGTACCAACGCCTTCAGTATCGCCACCCAGCACAGCCGTCGCGATCGTGGCTTCGGCAATCTCGCGCTCTACGATCAACCCACCATCTATGATGAATACAACCAGCCCATTGCCAGCCTGAGCCGCAATACGGATCAGTATTCCCTGACCTTTAACCTTGGCGATTTTGGCAACGTTGGCGCGGCGTGGATCGGCGTGCAGAGTTTCGACGATCAGAAAACCGAGCTGCTGAACCTCTCCTGGAGCCGTAACCTGTGGGGCAGCAGCAGTATTTACCTCGCCGCCAGCCGTGACCAGCAGCAGGGCGACTGGACGGTCGCCCTGTCGCTGCAGATCCCGCTGGGCGAACGCGACAGCGCCGCCATCACCCTCGAAAATACACCGGATGCGGGCAGCACCCAGCGGCTTAACTATAACCACTCGATGCCCACCGACGGCGGCTTTAGCTGGAACATGGCGTGGGCGCGCCAGTCGCAGGCCAGCAACTATCAGCAGGCCACGCTGGGCTGGCGTAATAACAATATTGAAGTGCAGGGCGGCGGCTACGGCGAGCGCGACATGATGACCTGGTGGGGCGAGGCGATGGGTGCGCTGGTGCTGATGGACGGCGAGCTGTTTGCCGCCAACAAAATCAACGACGCCTTCGTGGTGGTCAGCACTGACGGTCAGCCGGACGTGCCGGTCAGCTATGAGAATCAGCCGGTGGGCAAAACCAACCGCAACGGTTATCTGCTGATCAGCGGCGTATCGGCCTATTACCCGGCCAGCTACAGCATCAACACCCTTAACTTACCCGCCGACACCCGCCTGAAAGAGACTGAACGCCGTATTGCCCTGCGGCGTAACAGCGGTTATCTGGTTGATTTCCCCATGGAGCAGGAGCGGGTTGCCAGCGTGATCCTGCACGACGGGGCAGGGGAGGCGATCCCCCTTGGCAGTCAGGTGCGACGCCAGGGCAGGGAGCCGGTGGTGGTGGGCTATGACGGGCTTGCCTGGCTGGAAGATCTGGCGGACGTCAACCCGCTGGAGGTCATCACCCCGGCGGGCAAAAGCTGCCGCGTCACTCTCAGCCTGACGGCAAACCCGGAGCATAAGCTGCAAACCTACGGCCCTCTGACCTGCCGGGTGGAACCATGAAACGCCTCCTGCTGGTGATGATATTGTTGCTGTTCTCCGCCACCAGTTGGGGAGCGTGCCGGGTCAGTACCGTCAATGCCAGCTTTGGCAGCGTCACCTCCTTTGCCCTGAGCGGCAGCAACGAAGTGGCCACCACCGGTACGCTGGTGGTGAACTGCGATACGGTGCTTAATTTACTGACCAACGATACGGTGACGCTCAACTACACCGGGGCCACCGTTAGCGCCAGCAGCCGCGCAACTATGAAGCGCACCGATAATGCCACCATCACCGATGTGATCCCCACCCGCCTCTGCGGACTAAATACCTGCAACGCCACCAACGAAGTGCAGATCGGCAAAGCCTATACCTGGAGCGGGTCGTCGCTGCTGGGGCTGCTCGGTTCCAGGCAGTACAACATCCCACTCTATTTTCGCACCGTCGCCGGGCAGAATGTCAGCGCCGGGCCGTATCAGGTGACCCTCAATTTCAACGTGAGTTACAGCGTCTGCGCGCTGGGGGCGCTGGGACTCTGTACCTCCGCGCAAACCGGCACCACGCCGGTCAGCATTACCCTCAACATTACGGTCACTAACGACTGCAGCGCCATGACCACCCCGAACGTTAACTTCAACAGCGCGCCGCTGGTGCAAAACTTCCCGACGATCTCCCAGGCTATCTCGGTCACCTGCACCAAGGGCAGCGTCTATACCATCGGCATCAATAACGGTGCCAACGCCAGCAATAACGTGCGCCAGATGGCCAGCGGCAATAACCGCATGAGCTATGAGATCTATAAAGAAGCGACAGCGAATCGCTGGGGCAGCAGCGGCAGCGAACGCTGGTCCAGCGGTGCCTCTTCGCAGGTAAGCACCGACGGGCTGTTACGCAGCTATAACTATACCGCCCGCGTGCTGACGAATCAGGCCACCCCGCCCGCCGGTAACTACAGCGACACCCTGGTCGTCGACGTCGCGTTCTGACCCGCGCTTTTCCCTTTCGCAAATGTAAAGTTCCCGCCAGTTGTGCCGATAACACCGAGAACAAATTCATAAGAAGGTGTTGTATGTTGAACCGTATGCGCGTTGTCACAATGCTGATGTTAGTGCTGGTTGTCTTCGCACTGCTGCAGCTTATTTCCGGCAGTCTCTTTTTCTCATCCATTAAGGCTAACCAGGACAGTTTTGCGGTTTCTAACGAATTTCGTGTTCAACAGAGTGAAATCACCTCCACCTGGGATTACCTGCTGCAAACGCGCATTAACCTGAGCCGCGCCTCCGCGCGCATGGCGACGGATCCCACGCACCAGCAGCCGGAGCTGATCAACAACGCCCGTACGACGCTGGCGGAAGCAGACAAACACTTCAACGCATACCGCGCCATCGCACCACAGCCGTCGATGGAGCAGGTCAGCCAGACCATCAATGACAAATACCAGGACTACGCTGCGGCCCTGACGGAGCTTATTCAGTTCCTTGAGAGTGGCAATATGGATGCCTATTTCGCCCAGGCCACCCAGTCAAAGCAGAACGCGCTGGGCACCGCCCTGCGGGATTATGTCGCTGCGTCTGACGCGCGTAACCAGGAGGCGTACAACGCCAGCGTGAAAGATTACACCTTTGCCAAATGGCAGATGGGGATCCTGGCCCTGGCGCTGGCCATCGTGCTGGTGGGTGTCTGGTACGGCATTCGTCATACCCTGCTTAACCCGTTAAACCGCGTTATCGACCACATTCGCCAGATTGCCAGCGGCGATCTCACCCATACCCTGGCCATCGCCGGGCGCAGTGAAATTACCCAACTGGCGGTCACCGTTGACCATATGCAGCGCTCCCTGAGCGAAACGGTGGCTAACGTACGCCAGGGTTCGGATGCCATCTACACCGGCACCAGCGAAATCGCGATGGGCAACAACGATCTCTCTTCCCGCACCGAGCAGCAGGCGTCGGCGCTGGAAGAGACGGCGGCCAGCATGGAGCAGTTAACGGCCACCGTGAAGCAGAACGCCGACAACGCCCGTCAGGCGTCACAGCTGGCAAACAGCGCCTCGGAGACCGCACAGCGCGGCGGCAAGGTGGTGGATGGGGTGGTGAAAACCATGCACGACATCGCCGGAAGCTCGAAGAAGATCGCTGACATCATCAGCGTGATCGACGGCATCGCCTTCCAGACCAACATCCTGGCGCTGAACGCCGCGGTAGAAGCCGCGCGTGCGGGTGAGCAGGGGCGCGGTTTTGCAGTGGTCGCCGGTGAAGTGCGTAACCTCGCCAGCCGCAGTGCCAATGCGGCCAAAGAGATCAAAGCCCTGATTGAAGATTCTGTCGCGCGCGTGGATACCGGCTCGACGCTGGTGGAAAGCGCGGGAGAAACCATGAATGACATCGTCAACGCGGTAACGCGTGTCACCGACATCATGGGTGAAATCGCCTCGGCCTCTGATGAGCAGAGTCGTGGTATCGACCAGGTGGCCCTGGCGGTATCGGAAATGGATCGTGTCACACAACAAAACGCCGCGCTGGTTCAGGAGTCCGCAGCCGCTGCGGCACAACTGGAAGAGCAGGCGAGCCGTCTGAAGATGGCCGTTTCGGCGTTTCGTCTTACTTCTGCACCTGGAAACACGGTGTCATCGCGTGCCAGCCATCAACCGGCCGCGCCGGTTAATGCACCGGCCCAGGTACGCGCGCTGACCACCGGAAAAGATGAGAACTGGGAAACATTTTGATCGAACGTTAATTCGCGGCTGCTGGCCGCTAAATGGGAGCGTGGATGTTAAATCGTATTCGTATCTCGACCACCCTGTTTTTGATTTTGATTGTCTGTGGGGTGTTGCAGGTTGGCAGTAATGGCTTGTCGTTTTGGGCTTTTCGCGATGGTTATCAGAATTTGCAGGAGATGCAGGGCAGCAATCAGCAGCGCGCGCTACTTACCCAGAGCCGCGCCGTTCTGCTCCAGGCCAGTACGGCGCTGAATAAAGCGGGCACATTGACCGCGCTGAGTTATCCGCCTGATGACATTAAGGCGCTGATGACCACCGCGCGCAGCAGCCTGAAACAGGCTGAGGGCATGTTCAAAACCTTTAACGACCAGGCGGCGATCAGCGCGAAAGACGGCGAGCTGAAAAAAGCGATGCAGGCGGCCTTTAACCAGTGGTACAGCGATCTGGATCATCAGGCCACCTGGCTGGAAAACAACCAGCTGTCGGACTTCCTCACCGCGCCGGTGCAGGAATCGCAGGCGGCGTTTGATGCCAGCACCGAGGCCTGGCAGCAGGAGATTAACCAGTTTGTGCAGGCGGCAGGGAACGACAGTCGCACCAGCTATCACATGTCGGGCGTGATCTTCGCCACCATGATTGTGCTGACCGCGATACTGACCAGCGCCGCGCTGTTCTGGTCTCGCCGGATGATTGTGCAGCCGCTGGCGATCATCAGCAGCCATTTCGACAGCATTGCGAAGGGCGATCTGGCGCGGCCGGTGGCGGTGTACGGCAAAAATGAAATATCGGCTATTTTCGCCAGCCTGAAAGCAATGCAAGGCTCGCTGCGGGAAACGGTCTCCGAGGTGCGTCAGGGCAGCTATGCCATGCACACCGGGATCTCCGAAATTGCCGAAGGCAATAACGATCTCTCGTCGCGCACCGAACAGCAGGCGGCATCGCTGGCGCAAACGGCAGCCAGCATGGAACAGCTGACGGCCACCGTCGGGCAGAACGCCGACAACGCCCGTCAGGCTTCCGGTCTGGCGAAGAGCGCGGCGCAGACGGCGAAGAAGGGCGGTGAGCAGGCCTCTCGCGTGGCGAACACCATGAATGAGATCGCCACCAGCTCCCAGAAGATTGGCGACATTATTAGCGTCATCGACGGCATCGCGTTCCAGACCAATATTCTGGCGCTGAACGCCGCGGTGGAAGCCGCCCGCGCGGGCGAGCAGGGACGCGGTTTTGCGGTGGTGGCAGGGGAAGTGCGTAACCTGGCAAGCCGCAGCGCCAACGCGGCGAAAGAGATTAAGGGACTGATTGAAGAGTCGGTCTCACGCGTGCAGCAAGGGTCGGAGCTGGTGGATACCGCAGCGAAAACCATGACCGAGATTGTCAGCTCGGTGACGCAGGTTAACGACATCATGGGGGAAATCGCCTCGGCATCCGATGAACAGCGTCGCGGCATTGAGCAGGTCGCGTTGGCCGTCAGCCAGATGGATCAGGTGACGCAGCAGAACGCGGCGCTGGTAGAAGAAGCCGCGGCCGCCACCGACCAGTTAGCCGGTCAGGCGGATCATCTGACCTCGCTGGTAGCAGTATTTAATGTGAATGAACGTGTTGAAACAGTTACAGAAGTCGGGCGGTCTCAAGCCGTACCAGTCGGAACCTGAACGTGATTAAGTAAGAAGGCGCTATGACATCACCACTGCCCTCAGGGCAATCGTCATTACTGTTACAGATGACACAGCGCCTCGCGCTGTCCGATGCGCATTTTCGTCGGATATGTCAGTTAATCTACCAGCGCGCGGGGATCGTGCTTGCCGATCACAAGCGGGACATGGTCTACAACCGTCTTGTGCGTCGCTTGCGAACGCTCGAGCTGGATGATTTTGGTCGCTACCTCGGCATGCTGGAAGCGAACCCGAACAGCGCGGAGTGGCAGGCGTTTATCAACTCCCTGACCACTAACCTGACTGCCTTTTTCCGGGAAGCGCACCACTTCCCGGTGCTGGCGGAACATGCGCGTCGCCGCAGCGGCGAGTATCGCGTATGGAGTGCGGCGGCCTCGACCGGCGAGGAGCCTTACTCTCTCGCCATCACCCTGGCCGATACCCTGGGTACCGCACCGGGCCGCTGGAAGGTCTTCGCCAGCGATATTGATACCGAAGTGCTGCAAAAAGCGCAGAGCGGTATCTATCGCCAGGACGAGCTGAAAACCCTGTCGCCGCAGCAGCTTCAGCGCTATTTCATGCGTGGCACGGGCCCGCATGAGGGGCTGGTACGGGTGCGCAGTGAACTGGCGAATGCGGTGGAGTTCTCCATGGTCAATCTGCTGGAGAAGCAGTACAACGTGGCGGGGCCATTTGACGCCATTTTCTGCCGTAATGTGATGATCTATTTCGACAAAACGACGCAGCAGGAGATCCTGCGCCGCTTTGTACCGTTGCTCAAGCCGGACGGATTACTGTTTGCCGGGCACTCGGAGAATTTCAGCAATCTCGTGCGCGAATTCAGCCTGCGTGGGCAGACGGTATATGCGCTGAGTAAGGATAAAGCATGAGTAAAATCAGGGTCTTGTCAGTTGATGATTCGGCGTTAATGCGCCAGATCATGACGGAGATTATCAACAGTCACAGCGACATGGAGATGGTGGCGACGGCCCCCGATCCGCTGGTAGCCCGGGATTTAATCAAAAAATATAACCCCGACGTGCTGACCCTGGATGTCGAAATGCCGCGTATGGACGGCATCGACTTCCTTGAGAAGTTAATGCGTCTACGGCCGATGCCGGTGGTGATGGTCTCTTCACTGACCGGCAAAGGTTCCGAGATCACCCTGCGGGCGCTGGAGCTGGGGGCGGTGGATTTTGTCACCAAACCGCAGCTCGGCATTCGTGAAGGGATGTTGGCGTACAGCGAGATGATCGCGGAAAAAATTCGTACCGCCGCGCGGGCGCGGGTAGCGACGCACAAGCCGATGGCCGCGCCAGCCACCCTGAAAGCAGGCCCGCTGTTAAGCTCGGAAAAACTGCTGGTCATTGGGGCATCGACCGGGGGAACAGAGGCAATTCGGCATGTACTCCAGCCATTGCCGCTCTCAAGCCCAGGTATTCTGATTACCCAGCACATGCCGCCAGGCTTTACCCGTTCGTTCGCGGAGCGTCTGAACAAGCTGTGTCAGATCAGCGTGAAAGAGGCGGAAGATGGCGAGCGCGTTCTGCCGGGGCATGCCTACATTGCCCCCGGCGACAAGCATATGGAGCTGGCGCGCAGCGGCGCGAACTATCAAATCAAAATTCATGACGGGCCGCCGGTTAACCGGCACCGTCCGTCGGTGGATGTGCTGTTTCATTCGGTGGCGAAACATGCGGGGCGCAACGCCGTTGGAGTGATCCTGACGGGGATGGGCAACGACGGCGCCGCCGGAATGCTTGCGATGCACCAGGCTGGCGCCTGGACCATCGCGCAGAATGAAGCAAGTTGTGTAGTGTTCGGCATGCCGCGCGAGGCCATCAATATGGGTGGCGTCAGCGAAGTGGTCGATCTTAGTCAGGTTAGTCAGCAGATGCTGGCAAAAATCAGTGCCGGACAGGCAATACGTATTTAACGAGGAGTGTAGTTTTATGGCGGACAAAGAGCTCAAGTTTTTGGTTGTGGATGACTTTTCCACCATGCGTCGCATCGTGCGCAACCTGCTGAAAGAGCTGGGTTTTAATAATGTTGAAGAAGCGGAAGACGGTGTTGATGCACTGAACAAACTGAATGCCGGTGGCTTTGGTTTTGTCATTTCTGACTGGAACATGCCAAACATGGATGGTCTGGAACTGCTGAAAACCATTCGTGCGAATGCTGCGATGGCCTCTATGCCTGTGCTGATGGTAACGGCCGAAGCGAAGAAAGAGAACATTATTGCTGCGGCACAGGCTGGCGCAAGCGGGTATGTGGTGAAGCCATTCACCGCTGCAACTTTGGAAGAAAAACTCGGTAAGATCTTCGAGAAACTCGGCATGTGAGGTACGGGAGATGATGCAGCCTTCGATTAAACCCACGGATGAGCATTCACCCGGTGACATAATTGCCCGGATCGGTAGCCTGACGCGCATGCTGCGTGACAGCCTGCGTGAGCTGGGACTGGATCAGGCGATTGCGGAAGCCGCGGAAGCGATCCCCGATGCCCGTGACCGTCTGGACTATGTTGTGCAAATGACTGCCCAGGCGGCAGAGCGTGCGCTGAACAGTGTTGAAGCGTCGCAGCCGCATCAGGATGAGATGGAAAAGGGCGCGAAAGCGCTGACCAAACGCTGGGACGAGTGGTTCGAAAATCCAATCGAACTGTCCGACGCCCGCGAACTGGTCACCGACACTCGCCAGTACCTGGGTGACGTGCCGGGCCATACCAGCTTCACTAACGCGCAGCTGCTGGACATCATGATGGCGCAGGATTTCCAGGATCTGACCGGTCAGGTGATCAAGCGCATGATGGATGTGATCCAGGAGATTGAGCGTCAGCTGTTGATGGTGCTGCTGGAGAACATGCCGGAACCTTCCGCACGTCCGCAGCGCGAGAACGAAAGCCTGCTGAATGGCCCGCAGCTCGACACCACCAAAGCCGGTGTCGTGGCAAGCCAGGATCAGGTCGACGATCTGCTGGACAGCTTAGGCTTCTAGCCCACAGAGAATGTGCGCACAGCGGGCATTGCCCGGTACAAATGCCACCTGCAAAGGTGGCATTTTTTCGTCCTCTCACTGATTCGTGGCACGCCTTCGATTGCCCCGGTGACACCTGAATGGCCTAAATCGGCCCTTTTAACGTCCTTAATTAACCCATTGGTCGCGCGCGGCTTTGGCATCATATCGTCCAGACCTCTACCTGCGAGATGCTTGCCGTGGCAGAAGATAGCGACGACAAAACAGAAGCCCCCACACCCCACCGACTTGATAAAGCGCGTGAGGAAGGGCAGATACCCCGATCCAAGGAACTCACCTCCCTGCTGATTTTATTAGTGGGCGTGTGCATTATCTGGATTGGTGGGGAGTCCCTTGCCCGCAGACTGGCCGGTATGCTTTCGGCCGGGTTGCGCTTCGATCACAGCATGGTTAACGACCCGAACCTGATCCTCAGCCAGATTATCCTGCTGATTAAAAGCGCGATGGTCGCGCTGCTGCCGCTGATCACCGGAGTGGTGCTGGTGGCGCTGGTGTCGCCGGTAATGCTGGGCGGGCTGGTGTTTAGCGGAAAATCGCTGCAGTTTAAATTTTCCAAACTCAACCCGCTGCCCGGCATCGCGCGGATGTTCTCCGCCCAGACCGCCGCTGAGCTGCTGAAAGCGTTGATGAAAGCCACGCTGATGGGCAGCGTGGCCGGCTTTTTTATCTGGCACAACTGGCCGGAGATGATGCGCCTGATCAGCGAATCGCCTTTTACCGCGATGCGCAACGCGCTCAACCTGGTGGGGTTATGTTCGCTGCTGGTGGTGCTGGCGATTATCCCGATGGTGGGTTTTGACGTCTTCTTCCAGATTTACAGCCACATTAAAAAACTGCGCATGTCCCGTCAGGATATCCGCGATGAATACAAGCAGATGGAAGGTGACCCGCACGTCAAAGGCCGTATTCGCCAGATGCAGCGTGCCGCCGCCCGTCGCCGGATGATGGAAGATGTGCCGAAAGCGGATGTCATCGTCACCAACCCGACCCACTACTCCGTTGCGCTGCAGTATGACGAAAACAAAATGAGCGCGCCGAAGGTCGTGGCGAAAGGGGCAGGGCTGATTGCGCTGCGGATCCGCGAAATAGGTGATGAAAACCGTATTCCGATGCTGGAAGCCCCGCCGCTGGCGCGTGCGCTTTATCGCCATGCGGAAATTGGACAACAAATCCCAGGCCAGCTGTATGCCGCAGTGGCGGAAGTGCTGGCATGGGTGTGGCAGTTGAAACGCTGGCGTCTGGCCGGTGGTCAACGGCCTGTGAAACCTGAGAATCTCCCGGTGCCTGCAGCGCTGGATTTTATGAACGAGAAGGACTCTGATGGCTAATCTGGTGGCAATGTTGCGCCTCCCCGGCAACCTGAAATCGACTCAATGGCAGATCCTTGCCGGGCCGATCCTCATCCTGCTAATTCTGTCGATGATGGTCTTGCCGCTTCCGGCATTCATCCTCGACCTGCTTTTCACCTTCAACATTGCGCTCTCAATCATGGTGCTGCTGGTGGCGATGTTCACCCAGCGTACCCTGGATTTCGCCGCATTCCCGACCATTCTGCTGTTCACCACGCTGTTGCGCCTGGCGCTGAACGTGGCCTCCACCCGTATCATCCTGATGGACGGGCATACCGGCGGTGCGGCGGCAGGTAAGGTGGTCGAGGCCTTCGGCCACTTCCTGGTGGGCGGTAACTTCGCCATCGGTATCGTGGTGTTTGTCATCCTCGTGATCATCAACTTTATGGTTATCACCAAAGGTGCGGGCCGTATCGCGGAAGTGGGCGCGCGTTTCGTACTGGACGGGATGCCGGGCAAACAGATGGCAATTGACGCCGATCTGAACGCCGGGCTGATTGGCGAAGATGAAGCGAAAAAACGCCGTGCCGACGTAACCCAGGAAGCCGACTTCTACGGCTCGATGGATGGTGCGAGTAAGTTCGTTCGCGGGGATGCCATCGCCGGTATTCTGATCATGGTGATCAACGTGGTGGGCGGCCTGCTGGTTGGGGTTCTGCAACACGGAATGGACATGGGCCATGCGGCAGAAAGCTATACGCTGCTGACCATCGGTGACGGCCTGGTCGCCCAGATCCCGGCGCTGGTGATCTCCACCGCGGCCGGTGTGATCGTCACCCGCGTCGCCACCGACCAGGACGTCGGCGAGCAGATGGTGACCCAGCTGTTCAGCAACCCGAACGTGTTGATGCTGTCGGCGGCGGTACTGGGGCTGCTGGGCCTGGTGCCAGGCATGCCGAACTTCGTCTTCCTGCTCTTCACTGGTGCGCTGCTGGGCCTGGCCTGGTGGCTGCGCGGGCGCGAGACCAAACCGAAGGCCGAGCCTGCGCCGGTTAAAATGCCGGAAAACACCCAGGCGGTGGAAGCCACCTGGAACGACGTCCAGCTTGAAGATTCGCTGGGGATGGAAGTGGGCTATCGCCTGATCCCGATGGTTGATTCCCAACAGGACGGCGAACTGCTGGGGCGTATCCGCAGTATCCGTAAAAAATTCGCCCAGGACATGGGCTTCCTGCCACCGGTGGTGCATATCCGCGACAATATGGATCTGCCGCCTGCACGCTACCGCATCCTGATGAAAGGGGTGGAGATCGGCAGCGGCGACGCCTATCCGGGGCGCTGGCTGGCAATTAATCCGGGCACGGCGGCGGGCACGCTGCCGGGGGAACAAACTATCGACCCGGCCTTTGGTCTGGCGGCAATCTGGATCGAAAGCGCCCTGAAAGAGCAGGCGCAGATCCAGGGCTATACCGTGGTGGAAGCCAGTACCGTGGTCGCCACCCATCTCAACCACATTATCAGCCAGCATTCTGCGGAGCTGTTTGGTCGCCAGGAAGCACAGCAGCTGTTGGATCGCGTGACCCAGGAGATGCCAAAGCTGACCGAAGATCTGGTGCCTGGCGTGCTGACCCTGACCACGCTGCACAAGGTGCTGCAAAACCTGCTCGACGAGAAAGTGCCGATCCGCGATATGCGTACCATTCTGGAAACCCTGGCCGAGCATGCGCCGTTGCAAAACGATCCGCACGAGCTGACGGCAGTGGTGCGCGTGGCGCTGGGCCGCGCCATCACCCAGCAGTGGTTCCCTGGCACCGGCGAAGTGCAGGTGATTGGGTTAGACACGCCGCTTGAGCGTCTGCTGTTGCAGGCGTTGCAGGGCGGCGGCGGGCTGGAGCCGGGGCTGGCGGATCGTCTGCTGGCGCAAACCCAGGAGGCGTTGCAGCGTCAGGAGATGCTGGGCGCGCCGCCGGTGCTGCTGGTCAATCATGCCCTGCGTCCGCTGCTGTCGCGCTTCCTGCGCCGTAGCCTGACGCAACTGGTGGTCTTGTCAAACATGGAGCTGTCGGACAATCGCCACATCCGCATGACCGCCAGCATTGGAGGTCAATGATGCGCAAACTCTTCTGGTTACTGGCGCTGCCAATGGTAGTGCAGGCGGCAGGCGAGGGGGCCTGGCAGGACAGCAGTATCGGCCTGACCCTCAATAACCGCGGCGTGGCGGCCTCGTCGCGCCCGCTCTCTGCGAAGCAACCGGTGTCGGGCCTGATGACGCTGGTGGCCTGGCGCTATGAGCTGAATGGCCCGATCCCGGCTGGCCTGCGGGTGCGGTTATGCTCCCAGGCGCGCTGCACCGAACTGGACGGTGCCAGCGGCACCACCCATGCCTTTAACAGCGTACCCGCGGCTGAGCCGCTGCGCTTTATCTGGGAAGTGCCGGGCGGCGGTCGCCTGATCCCCGCCCTGAAGGTGCAACGTAACGAAGTGATCGTCAACTACCGCTAAATGCCCGCTTTTTCGCCAGTTATCAGGCCATTCTGATGACTGGCTCTCATTATTGACCTCGCCTTTTGAAGCAAAAGAAACACTGTTTTATAAAAGAGTGACGCGCGTAGTAAATCTCTTTGCATTTTTGCCAGTTGCCGGATAGCGGTGGCAGAAACAGAAAGGTATCCGCGTAGGGATACTTTTACTGTAACCCTGTAGACACTCCCGTTCCCTCCGGGTTAACCGGGAGTCATCTGAAACTTACAGGGTCGACGGTAATGAAAACACGTAAAATTGGACTTGCAAACTATCTGGCCTACGGATCGGGCGATTTTCTCGGAGCGGGAACCACAGCGTTAACCGCTGCCTGGTTGCTCTATTTCTATACCACTTTCTGCGGCCTTACGCCGATTGAGGCCACCTTCATCTTTGCTGCCGCAAGGGTGCTCGATGCCGTCGTCAGTCCGCTGATGGGCTTCCTGACCGATAACTTTGGTACCACCTGGCTTGGCAAACGCTTTGGCCGCCGTAAGTTCTTTATCCTGCTCGGTATCCCGTGCGTCTTCAGCTACTCGCTGATGTGGGTCGGGGATATGGGCTTCTGGTACTACCTGCTGACCTATCTGGTCTTTGATATTGTTTACACCATGATCCTGGTACCGTACGAAACGCTGGTGCCGGAAATGACCGATGATTTCAAACAGAAAACCAAGTTCTCCGGCGCGCGTATCTCTATGGCGCAGATGTCGGCCATTCTGGCGTCGTTCCTGCCAGGCATTCTGTTAACCCATTTTGGCAAAGACAATGCCATCTCCTTCTTCTATGCCAGCCTGGTGTTCTCGGTGCTGTGCGCCCTGATGCTCACCTTCGTCTGGTTCTTTACCTGGGAACGCCCGCGTGAAGAGTGGAGCGAAGCCGCGCTGCGTGCAGAAGAAGAGAAGAAAAAACTGACCCTTGGTCAGAGCCTGAACCGTCTGTTCGTTGAGTTAAGTTCCACCCTGCGGATCAAAATTTTCCGTCAGCATCTGGGCATGTACCTCGGGGGTTATATCGCGCAGGACGTGTTTAACGCCGTCTTTACCTACTACGTGGTCTTTGTGCTGATGCAGGAAGCGTCAATGGCTTCGAACCTGCTGGGCACGATGGCGATCTTCCAGTTCCTCGCCGTGATCGCCATGATCCCACTGTGCATCCGCTTTGGCCCGGCCCCGTCCTACCGCATGGTGGTGGTGCTGTTTGGTCTGGCGTCGCTCTCCTACGCAGGGCTTTATTATGCCGGTATGAGCGATATCTACGCGCTGCTGTTACTGGTGTCTGCTCTGGCAGGTCTGGGCCGCGGCGGCATCAACTATGTACCGTGGAATACCTACACCTACATTGCTGACGTGGATGAAGTGATCACCGGTCAACGTCGCGAAGGCATCTTTGCAGGCATCATGACCTTAACTCGCAAAGCGTCGCAGGCGGGAGCCATCATGCTGGTGGGTATCGTCATGCAGATGTCCGGCTTTGTCAGCGGGCAGAAGGTACAGCCTGAAGAGGTAAGCCACACCATCCTGATGATCCTGAGCGTGGGCACCATTCTGGTCTTGTGCTGCGGCTTCCTGGTGTCACTGCGCTTTAAGCTGAACTTACAAACGCACAGCACGCTGCGTGAAGAGACCGCCAAAATGCGTGAGTCTGGCCGTGCAATGCCGGAGACCGCTACACCGCAGGCGCGCGCTACGGTCGAAATGCTGGCCGGTATGCCGTACGACTGCCTGTGGGGTAACAACAACATCGGCTATCTGAATCGCAATAAACCCGCTGCACCGTCCCTGAAAGAACGTGCTCCACTGAATTCGACATACAACAGAGGTTAAGATTATGAAGGTTTGGCCTGTCAAACATAGCCCGTTACTGCGTCAGCCCGAGCGTTTTATCGCCAGGGATGAACTGAAAGCGCTGATCCAGAAAGTGACGCATAACCTGGTGAACATTCACGATAAAACCGGCGAGTTTTTACTGCGGCTGGACGACGGGCGCGTAATCGACACCAAAGGCTGGGCGGGCTGGGAGTGGACGCATGGGGTCGGTCTCTACGGTATCTGGCAGTATTACTGCCAGACCGGGGATGAAGGCATGCGCGATATCATCGACAGCTGGTTTGCCGACCGCTTCGCCGAAGGGGCCACGACCAAAAACGTCAACACCATGTCGCCGTTTTTGACCCTTGCGTATCGCTATGAAGAGACGCGCAACCCGGCATGGCTGCCGTGGCTGGAGAGCTGGGCAGAGTGGGCGATGAACGACATGCCGCGCACCGATCACGGCGGTATGCAGCACATCACCCTGGCAGAAGAGAACCATCAGCAGATGTGGGATGACACCCTGATGATGACTGTCCTGCCGCTGGCGAAGATTGGCAAACTGCTTAATAAACCGGAATACGTGGAAGAGGCGGTCTATCAGTTCCTGCTGCATGTGCAAAACCTGATGGATCGGGAGACCGGGCTGTGGTTCCACGGCTGGAACTACGACGGTCAGCACAACTTTGCCAATGCCCGCTGGGCGCGCGGCAACAGCTGGCTAACCATCGTGATACCCGACTTCCTGGAGCTGGTGGATCTGCCGGAAAACAACGCCGTGCGCCGTTATCTGGTGCAGGTGCTGAATGCGCAGATCGCCGCCCTGGCGAAATGTCAGGATGAGAGCGGCCTGTGGCACACGCTGCTTGATGATCCGAACTCCTATCTGGAGGCCTCGGCGACGGCAGGGTTTAGCTACGGGATCCTGAAAGCGGTGCGTAAGCGTTATGTGGCGGCGGAATACGCCATAGTTGCCGAGAAAGCCATTCGCGGGATTGTGAAGAACATCTCCCCGGACGGCGAACTGCTGCAAACCTCGTTTGGAACCGGGATGGGCAGCGATCTGGAGTTCTATCGCCAGATCCCGCTAACCTCCATGCCGTACGGCCAGGCGATGGCGATCCTCTGTTTAACGGAATATCTCCGCAAATACTTCTGATAATAAAAAACCCGGCAGATGCCGGGTTTTTTATTCGTTCTGTAGCCCTGATGGCGCTTCGCTACCGGGGCTAGCCAATCATCACAGATTACATACGTTCTACGGTTTCGATACCCAGGGTATCCAGACCCAGCTTCAGGGTCTTCGCCGTCAGCTGCGCCAGCTTCAGGCGGCTGTTGCGCACGGCTTCACTCTCTGCAGAGAGAATAGGGCAGTGCTCATAGAAGCCGGAGAACAGACCCGCCAGATCGTACAGGTAGGCACACATCACATGCGGCGTACCGTCGCGGGCGACCACGGCCAGCGTCTCTTCGAACTGCAGCAGGCGTGCCGCCAGCTGTGCTTCGCGATCTTCGCTGATGGTCACCTGCGCCTGGGCCAGCACGCTTTCGTCAATGTCGGCTTTACGGAAGACGGACAGCACACGGGTATAGGCATACTGCATATACGGGGCGGTGTTGCCTTCGAAGGCCAGCATGTTATCCCAGTCGAAGACGTAATCGGTGGTACGGTTCTTGGAGAGATCCGCATACTTCACCGCACCGATACCGACGGCGTTAGCCAGTTTTTCCAGCTCGTCCGCAGGCATGTCCGGGTTTTTCTCGGCCACCAGACGGCGGGCACGTTCCAGCGCCTCGTCCAGCAGATCTGCCAGCTTCACGGTGCCGCCCGCACGGGTTTTGAACGGCTTGCCGTCTTTGCCCAGCATCATGCCGAACATGTGGTGTTCCAGCGGCACGGAATCCGGTACATAGCCTGCTTTACGCACGATGGTCCACGCCTGCATCAGGTGCTGGTGCTGACGGGAGTCGATGTAATAGAGGACGCGATCCGCATGCAGCGTCTCGTAACGATACTTGGCGCAGGCGATATCGGTCGTGGTATAGAGGTAGCCGCCATCCTTTTTCTGGATGATGACGCCCATCGGTTCGCCTTCTTTGTTTTTATACTCGTCAAGGAAGACCACCGTTGCGCCTTCGCTCTCGACCGCCAGCCCTTTGGCCTTCAGGTCGGCCACGATCCCGGCCAGCATCGGGTTGTACAGGCTCTCGCCCATCACATCCTTACGGGTCAGGGTGACGTTCAGGCGATCGTAGGTGAGCTGGTTCTGGGACATGGTGATGTCTACCAGCTGACGCCACATCTGACGGAAATACTCGTCGCCGCCCTGCAGTTTCACCACGTAGCTACGTGCGCGCTCGGCAAAGGCTTCGTCTTCGTCATAGTGCTTTTTCGCGTCGCGGTAGAAGCCTTCGAGGTCGGCCAGCGCCATTTCACCCGCGTTATCCTGCTGCTGCTTTTCCAGCCAGGCGATCAGCATGCCGAACTGGGTACCCCAGTCACCGACGTGGTTCGCGCGGATCACGTTATGGCCGAGGAACTCAAGGGTGCGCACCGATGCGTCGCCGATAATGGTGGAGCGCAGGTGACCTACGTGCATCTCTTTCGCCACGTTAGGGGCGGAGTAGTCAACGACGATGGTTTGCGCTGGTGGCTGCGCCACACCCAGACGGTCGGACTTCAGGGCCGCATCAACATGCTGCGCCAGGAAGGCAGGGTCGAGGAAGATATTGATAAAGCCCGGCCCGGCGATTTCGGTTTTGCTGGCGATACCCTGGAGATCCAGATGCGTCAGGACCTGCTCTGCGAGTTGTCGCGGCGCCATGCCCAGTTTTTTAGCCACTGCCATCACGCCATTGGCCTGATAGTCGCCAAACTGTACTTTCGCTGACTGACGAACCTGCGGTTCACAGTCTGCAGGTGCGCCTGCAGCAATCAGTGCCTGACTGACTTTTTCTGAGAGAAGAGCCTGAATATTCACCGGGATACCTTACATTTTTGACGCGGGCCATCATGCTGCCGCGCCCGTTAAAGAATTTAGGCCGGGAGTATACTGCAATTGCCCGTTGCCGTCAGCACTGGCTCAAATCAGCGGTTGGTCGTCGGGCAGCAACAGAGTAAATTAACGCTTTTGCATGACGATAAGAGTAGGAATGATGGCGAACTGGCAATCTGTTGACGAGCTGCAGGATATTGCAGCTGATTTACCGCGTTTCACCCAGGCTTTTACAGCACTTACCGGGCGCCTGGGGCTGGATATTGCCCCGCTCGCAGCAGACCATATCTCTCTGCGCTGCCACCAGAACGCCACCGCTGAGCGCTGGCGACGCGGGTTTGAGCAGTGCGGCGAGCTGCTCTCGGAAAACATCATCAATGGCCGCCCGATCTGCCTGTTTAAACTGCATGAGCCGGTGTGCGTTGCTCACTGGCGCTTTACGGTCGTTGAACTGCCGTGGCCGGGTGAGAAACGCTATCCCCTCGAAGGCTGGGAGCACATCGAAATCGTGCTGCCTGGCGACCCCGATACCCTGAATGCCCGTGCCCTGGCGCTACTGTCTGACCACGGGCTGAGCCAGCCTGGGATCTTTGTCAAAACCAGTTCACCAAAAGGGGAGCGCGAACGTCTGCCGAACCCGACGCTGGCGGTCACCGATGGGAGCGTGACGGTGAAGTTTCACCCATGGACCATCGAAGAGATTGTCGCCAGCGAAGAATAATGCATAAGACTTTGTGAGCTGACGCCGTGTCGCAGATAAGGCGGCATGGCATGATGCAAAACCCAACTCATCGTAAGGAGGTTTCGTGGCATTGCTGGAGATTTGTTGTTACAGCATGGAGTGTGCCCTGACCGCACAGCAGCAGGGTGCCGATCGTATTGAACTTTGTGCGGCCCCGAAAGAGGGCGGGCTGACCCCCTCGTATGGTGTGCTGAAATCGGTGCGTCAGGCGGTAAGTATCCCCGTGCATCCGATCATTCGCCCCCGCGGCGGGGACTTTTGCTACAGCCCGGGCGAGTTTGACGCCATGCTGGACGATATCGCCCTTGTGAAGCAACTGGGTTTCCCGGGGCTGGTAACCGGCCTGCTGAATGAGGATGGCCATATCGATATGCCGCGCATGCGCCAGATTATGGCCGCCGCGCAGGGGATGGCGGTAACTTTTCATCGCGCCTTCGATATGTGCGTAAATCCGCAGCAAGCCTTTGAAAACCTCGCGGAACTGGGGGTTGCACGGGTGCTCACCTCCGGCCAGCAGCCCTCTGCCGAAAAAGGTATTTCATTAATTAAGGAACTAAAAGGGCGATCAGGTGTTCCAATAATAATGGCAGGTGCTGGCGTTCGCGCCGCTAACCTGGAAACGTTTTTACAGGCAGGGGTAGAAGAGCTTCACAGCTCGGCAGGCAAATGGTTGCCGTCACCCATGCGCTATCGCAACACAGGCTTGTCGATGTCGACGGATGCCGAAGCGGATGAATATTCCCGCTATGGCGTCGATGGCGAGTCGGTTGCAGAGATGAAGGCGATAATCGAAAGGTTTCGCCGCTGAAACAGTTTTTACCGCGCATCATGTCGCCCAATATGATGCTTGTTTGTACCAGGCCCCTGCAATTTCAACAGGGGTCTTTTTTTGTCCATTTTATCCTTCCTGTTTCAAGCCACGCCGCTGCAACCTGAAATAGTCGGGATAAAACGCGCCCGATTAAGGCCGGGTCAGGCGAAGCCGCCACCCGGCAAAACACTAGGGTTTGGTGGCAATCAATACCGCACGGATCGGCGCCGGATAACCTTCAATGGTTTTTGTCCGATCGTCAGGATCGAGGAATTCGGCCAGCGACTCGGTGGTCATCCACTCGGTGCGGCGCTGCTCTTCGGTGGTGGTGACGCAAACATCGGCAATGCGGATATCAACAAAACCACACTTCGCCAGCCAGTTTTTCAGCGCCAGCGCCGATGGGATAAAGTAGACGTTTCGCATCTGCGCATAACGGTCGCCCGGCACCAGCACCGCATTTTCATCGCCCTCAATCACCAGCGTTTCCAGCACCAGTTCACCGCCACTGACCAGCTGATCTTTCAACTGCCACAGGTGTTCCAGCGGGGAACGGCGATGATAGAGCACGCCCATTGAGAAGACGGTGTCAAATGCCGCCAGAGCCGGAAGCTGCTCGATGCCCAACGGCAGCAGGTGCGCGCGCTGGTCGTTGCCCAGCAGTTTGCGCACGGCTTCGAATTGACAGAGGAACAACTGCATTGGGTCAATACCGACCGCCAGATGGGCGCCTGCGCCGATCATGCGCCACAGGTGATACCCGCTGCCGCAGCCCACGTCCAGAATGGTACGCCCGGTTAAATCGGACAGGTGCGGTAACACGCGATCCCATTTCCAGTCTGAATGCCATTCAGTATCGATATGCATGCCATACAGGGAGAACGGCCCCTTACGCCACGGCATCAGATTGCGCATCAGCTTGTCGAGGCGCAGCATCTGGCCTTCGCTCAGCGGCGTTTCGCTTTCAGCGGTGACGCTGTGCAGCAGATCCAGCTTATAAGGGGTCATCTCCGGCAGAAACTCGACCGCGTTACTCCACTGCTTAAACTGGCCGTGCAGCGATTCGCGCTGCCAGGCGGCGATCTGCCCAGGCAGGGTTTCCAGCCAGTGCGACAGGTGATTTTTAGCAATCAGCTGATAAAAGTTACCGAAATCAATCATGCCTCACCGCCTTTAAGCGCCACCAGAGAGCCAAAGTTAAAGCACTGGAACCACAGCTCGCTGTGGGCGAACCCGGCCTTATGCAGGCGGGCCTTGTGCGTTTCAACCGAGTCGGTCAGCATCACGTTCTCCAGCATGCTGCGCTTCTGGCTGATCTCCAGCTCGCTGTAGCCGTTGGCCCGTTTGAAATCGTGGTGCATGTTGAACAGCAGTTCGCCGACGGTGGCATCTTCGAAGCTGAATTTCTCAGACAGCACCAGCGCGCCGCCAGGGTTCAGCCCCTGATAAATTTTGTCCAGCAACAGCTGGCGATCGTCCGGCTCCAGGAATTGCAGGGTAAAATTCAGCACCACCATCGAGGCGTTTTTAATCTCAATATGGCGGATATCGCCTTCGACCACCTCGACCGGAGTCGGCGCTTTCCAGGCGTCGATATGGCGACGGCAACGTTCGACCATTGCCGGTGAGTTATCGACAGCGATGATATTACAGCCGTCGTGCTTGATGTTACGACGAACCGACAACGTGGCCGCGCCCAGTGAACATCCCAGATCGTAGACCTGCGTGCCGGGCTGAACAAAACGTTCCGCCAGCATGCCGATCATGGAGATGATATTGGAGTAGCCGGGAACCGAGCGCTGGATCATATCCGGGAAGACTTCCGCTACCCGTTCATCGAAGGTCCAGTCGCCCAGACTGGCGATAGGCGCAGAAAAAAGCGTGTCGCGATCTGACATAACGTAAAAATCCGGGAAAAATAAAGGGGCGTATTGTGCGCTAATGCAATGAGAAAACCAACTCCCACGGCATATACCACAGGTTAGCCAGCACCATTAGCACAAGCGAACACCAGGTGGCGCTCATACCGGAGCGGCGCCAGCGGAACAGGCGCTGATGCAGACCATAATAGTGCATCAGACGTCCGGCAATCAGCAGCAGGCCGCAGACATGCACCATCCAGGTCTCGGCACCGTTCATTTCCATAAACAACAGCAGGATCAAGGCAGCCGGGATGTACTCCACCGCATTGCCATGAATGCGGATCGCGGTTTGCAGCTCCGAAAACCCACCGTCGCCATAAGAGACGCGGTATAACATCCGCAGGCGCGCAACATCGAACGAAAACTTAATTAACAGTAACGCACCCAGCACCGCATACAGCGCGCAAACCATACAAACTCCCTGTTTTTTGGCAGATGGCACTTCATATGATAGGGGCTGGGATCAGAAAAGAGAAGATTGCTGCGGAATGGTGGGGGCATCGCCTATCGACGGAGCCACGTCCCGCAAGGCTTGCCAGAGAGCATCGACCAGTTCAGGTGCCTGGGCAATATCAGGCGTATGTAAAAAAAGATACGGCGTGGCAGTCTGTTCCCACTTCGCCAGGGTCTGCAGCCAGACGGCAAACAGCGCCTGGTTTTGTGGCATATTGTCGCTGCCGATAAAACGCACCATCGGGTTGCTGGCGGTCATCACCGCATGCACCGGCACTTTCGGTTTTTTGCGCTGGGCGTCGATGATGGCTTCGTTGTGCGGCACGGCGGCATGTACCGGACGGCTGTCAAGGATGGTTCGATTGACGCCGCGCTCGTGCAGACCGCGATTGAGCGCTTGCTCTGCCTCGCCTTTCATGAAGAACTCAGGATGACGAACTTCAACCCCGTAGGTAAATTCCCGGGGCAGGCCATCGAGGAACTGCCATAGCGCAGGCAGATCGCGGGGGCCAAAGGTGGCGGGGAGCTGCACCCAGTACTGACCAATGCGGTTCGCCAGCGGTGACAGCCGGGAGAAAAACTCTTCGGTCAGATCGTCGCAATTACGCAGCGCGGCCTGATGGGAGATGGTGGCCGGGAATTTAAAGCAAAAACGAAAATCGTCGCGGGTTTGCTCCCGCCAGCGCGCCACCACCTCGGCCTTTGGCAGGGCGTACAGCGTGGTGTTGCCCTCCACACAGTTAAAGTGGCGGGCGTACTCTTCAAGACCGTTAATGCCCAGCCGCACCCACTTCGGGTGCGACCATTGGGGTAAACCCAGATAGATCATAGCGCGTTGATAATCTCTTCAGTGCTGCGCACACGGGCGATGCGCGGGAAGATATGGGTCATGCTGGCCTGGTGCTGCTCGGTGGTGGCCGTGCTGCATGCATCTTCGGCGATCACCAGATTAAAGCCCATCTCCCAGGCGTTGCGCGCGGTAGATTCCACGCCAATATTGGTGGCGATCCCGCAGAGAATTATAGTCTCGATGCCGCGACGACGCAGCTGCAGCTCAAGATCGGTGCCGTAGAAAGCGCCCCACTGGCGTTTGGTCACTTCAATATCGCTCTCCTGCTTGCCAAGTGACAGTGGGTAGTCCCACCAGTTGTCCGGCAGGGCATGGGCCGCCCCCTGGGCATCGACAGGCTGTTTCAGCGCTTCGGCGAAGTCAGCAGACCAGCCGACACGGACCAACACCACCGGCGAACCGTTGGCGCGGCATTTTTCTGCCAGGCGGGCGCTGCGGCTGACCACGTCCTGGGCGGTATGCGGGCCACCGGCAAAGGGCAGGATCCCTTCCTGTAAATCGATGACGACCAGGGCAGTTTTAGCAGCGTCGAATGTCAACATGGTTTTTCCTGTTAAATAGTTAGTGTTGCTAATACCTTACGCTGCCATGGCGTGTTCCGGGCCTGATATTTTTGTTAATTTTTGTGAGAATATGCAAGATGCGAGCAGCAATCGCGCGTCTGGTGTGCTTCTCTCTTATCGTCTGGCGGAATTTCCAGTATAATAGCCGCCTTTTTTCATCCAGTTTGACATACAGAAAGCTGCGACCTTGTAGCCTGCGGCTAAGTTAAGGGATATCTCATGCGTACAGAATATTGCGGGCAGCTGCGTCAGTCCCACGTCGGACAGCAGGTGACCCTGTGTGGTTGGGTCAACCGTCGTCGTGATCTTGGCAGCCTTATCTTTATCGATATGCGCGACCGTGAAGGCATCGTGCAGGTGTTTTTCGATCCAGATCGTGCCGACGCGTTAAAGCTGGCCTCCGAGCTGCGTAATGAGTTCTGCATCCAGGTGACCGGCACCGTGCGTGCGCGTGACGAAAAGAACATCAACAGCGACATGGCGACCGGCGAAATCGAAGTGCTGGCGACCGATCTGACCATTATTAACCGTTCAGAATCACTGCCGCTGGACTTCAACCACGTCAATACCGAAGAAGCGCGTCTGAAATATCGCTACCTCGACCTGCGTCGCCCGGAAATGGCCGAGCGCCTGAAAACCCGTGCGAAAATCACCAGCCTGGTGCGCCGCTTTATGGACGATCACGGTTTCCTCGATATCGAAACCCCGATGCTGACCAAAGCGACCCCGGAAGGCGCACGTGACTACCTCGTGCCGTCCCGTGTACATAAAGGTAAATTCTACGCGCTGCCACAGTCTCCTCAGTTGTTCAAACAGCTGCTGATGATGTCCGGTTTCGATCGTTATTATCAGATCGTGAAATGCTTCCGTGACGAAGACCTGCGTGCTGACCGTCAGCCTGAATTCACCCAGATCGACGTCGAGACCTCCTTCATGACCGCCGAGCAGGTGCGTGAAGTGATGGAAGCGCTGGTGCGCAGCCTGTGGCAGGACGTGAAGGGCGTGGATCTGGGCGATTTCCCAATCATGACCTTCGCCGAAGCGGAACGTCGTTACGGCTCCGACAAACCAGACCTGCGTAACCCGATGGAGCTGGTGGACGTTGCTGACCTGCTGAAAGACGTTGAGTTTGCCGTCTTCTCCGGCCCGGCTAACGATGCGAAAGGCCGCGTGGCTGCTCTGCGCGTACCGGGTGGCGCAAGCTTAAGCCGTAAGCAAATCGACGACTACGGCAACTTCATCAAGATTTATGGCGCGAAAGGCCTGGCTTATATCAAAGTCACCGAGCGTGCAAAAGGCATCGAAGGCATCACCAGCCCGGTTGCCAAATTCCTCAACGCTGACATCGTGGAATCCATTCTGGCGCGTACTGAAGCCCAGGACGGGGACATGATCTTCTTCGGCGCAGACAATAAGAAAGTGGTAGCGGATTCAATGGGTGCCCTGCGTCTGAAGCTGGGTAAAGACCTGAGCCTGACCGACGAAGCCAAATGGGCGCCGCTGTGGGTAATCGACTTCCCAATGTTTGAAGACGACGGCGAAGGCGGTCTGACCGCGATGCACCACCCGTTCACCTCTCCGAAAGAGATGACCGCGGCAGAGTTGAAGGCCGCCCCGGAAGATGCAGTGGCAAACGCCTACGACATGGTGATCAACGGCTATGAAGTCGGCGGCGGTTCCGTGCGTATTCACAGCGGTGACATGCAGCAGACCGTATTCGGCATTCTGGGCATCAACGAACAGGAACAGCGCGAGAAGTTTGGCTTCCTGCTGGACGCCCTGAAGTACGGCACACCGCCGCACGCAGGCCTGGCGTTTGGTCTGGATCGTCTGACCATGCTGCTGACCGGCACCGACAACATCCGTGATGTTATCGCCTTCCCGAAAACCACCGCTGCGGCCTGTCTGATGACCGAAGCGCCAAGCTTTGCTAACCCAACCTCACTGACCGAGCTGGGTATCGAAGTGGTGAAAAAGGAAGAGAAAAACTGATATGACATATAAGCTTCCCGTTTCTGTCTTAGTTGTCATTTATGCCCAGGACACGAAGCGGGTGCTGATGTTGCAGCGGCGCGACGATCCCGCGTTCTGGCAGTCGGTAACCGGCAGTCTGGAAGAGGGGGAAACCGCGCTGCAGGCCGCCGCGCGCGAAGTAAAGGAAGAGGTCGCCATTGATGTTGCTCGCGAGCAACTGACCCTGACGGACTGTCAGCGCACGGTGGATTTTGAAATTTTTAGCCATTTACGTCATCGCTATGCGCCGGGGACCGAACGCAATACAGAATCCTGGTTCTGCCTTGCGCTTCCCCACGAGCGGGAGATCGTGTTCACCGAACACCTGACTTACCGCTGGGTTAATGCGGTCGAGGCCGCAGGCTTAACCAAGTCGTGGAGCAACCGGCAGGCGATTGAAGAATTTGTAATCAATGTTAATTAATTTCCAGGCATTTCAGTTATCAGGAAGTCGGCAAGGCCGAGCATCGCCAGTCGCTTACGTGGGTAAGTGACGGGTTTAAGCGGGCGTAGCCAACGCAACTGGTGGCTGAACGGCGCAGGATAATTTTTGAGGAACTTTTTATGGCAGGTCATAGTAAGTGGGCCAACACCAAACACCGCAAAGCGGCACAGGATGCCAAGCGCGGTAAGATCTTTACCAAAATCATTCGCGAACTGGTGACTGCAGCCCGTCTGGGCGGCGGCGACGCCGGTTCTAACCCGCGTCTGCGCGCAGCGATCGATAAAGCGCTGAGCAACAACATGACCCGTGACACGCTGAACCGTGCTATCGCCCGTGGCGTAGGCGGCGACGATGACACCAACATGGAAACCATCATTTATGAAGGTTACGGTCCAGGCGGCACGGCGGTCATGATTGAGTGCCTGTCCGACAACCGTAACCGTACCGTTGCTGAAGTGCGTCACGCCTTCACCAAAACCGGTGGCAACCTGGGCACCGACGGTTCCGTAGCTTACCTGTTCAGCAAAAAAGGCGTGATCTCTTTCGAGAAAGGCGACGAAGATGTGATCATGGAAGCAGCGCTGGAAGCCGGTGCTGAAGACGTGGTGACCTACGACGACGGCGCGATTGATGTTTATACCGCATGGGAAGAGATGGGCGCGGTGCGTGATGCGCTGGAAGCGGCGGGCCTGAAAGCCGACGCGGCTGAAGTTACCATGATCCCGTCCACCAAAGCGGACATGGATGCGGAAACCGCACCAAAACTGCTGCGTCTGATCGACATGCTCGAAGATTGCGACGACGTGCAGGAAGTTTACCACAACGGTGAAATCTCCGACGAGGTTGCGGCAACGCTGTAATGGCTGAGCCTAAACCGACAACCGGAGAGGCGTGATGGCGATCATTCTCGGCATTGACCCCGGCTCACGCATCACCGGTTATGGCGTCATCCGCCAGGTCGGGCGTCAGTTAACCTACCTGGGCAGCGGATGTATCCGCACTAAAGTGGACGATCTGCCGTCACGCCTGAAGCTTATCTATGCAGGCGTGACGGAGATCGTCACTCAGTTCCAGCCGGATTTTTTCGCCATCGAACAGGTGTTTATGGCGAAAAACGCCGACTCGGCGCTGAAGCTCGGTCAGGCCCGTGGCGTGGCGATTGTCGCGGCGATGAATCAGGACCTGCCCGTGTTCGAATACGCCGCGCGACAGGTCAAGCAAACCGTGGTGGGCAATGGCGGGGCAGATAAAAGCCAGGTGCAACATATGGTGCGCACATTGCTGAAACTGCCGGCCAATCCGCAGGCGGATGCCGCCGATGCGTTGGCCATCGCGATAACCCATTGCCACGTCACCCAGAACGCGATGCAAATTAGCGAATCGCGGCTCAATCTGGCCCGAGGTCGATTGCGTTAAATGAAAAATCAGGCTGGATGTTTATCCAGCCTTTTTTTATGATGGCAGCGGTAAATTTTAGTTCTTAACGCAGGAGCGTCACGTGATAGGCAGACTCAGAGGCATCATCCTCGAAAAACAACCCCCGATAGTGCTGCTTGAGACCGGAGGCGTGGGCTACGAAGTCCACATGCCAATGACCTGTTTCTACGAACTGCCGGAAGTGGGTAAAGAGGCAATAATTTTTACCCACTTTATCGTGCGTGAAGATGCTCAGCTGCTGTTTGGCTTCAATGACAAGCAGGAACGAACCCTGTTTAAAGAGCTGATTAAGACCAACGGCGTCGGCCCGAAACTGGCCCTGGCGATCCTGTCCGGGATGTCGGCGCAGCAGTTCGTGAATGCTGTTGAGCGTGAAGAGCTGGCGGCCCTGGTGAAACTTCCTGGCATCGGCAAGAAAACGGCAGAACGCCTGATTGTCGAAATGAAAGACCGCTTTAAAGGTCTGCATGGCGATCTGTTTACGCCAGCAGCCGATCTGGTGCTGACATCCCCTGCGGGTCCGTCTGACGATGATGCGGAGCAGGAAGCGGTTGCCGCGCTGGTGGCGCTGGGCTATAAACCTCAGGAAGCGAGCCGGATGGTCAGCAAAATTGCTAAACCGGACGCCACCAGTGAAACCCTGATTCGTGAAGCGCTGCGCGCGGCGTTGTGAGGTAAAGGATGATTGAAGCAGACCGTCTGGTCTCGGCAGGCAATGTTCAGGCAGAAGATCTGGTGGACCGTGCGATCCGCCCGAAGCTGCTTGATGAGTATATTGGCCAGCCGCAGGTGCGCTCGCAAATGGAGATCTTTATCCAGGCAGCAAAATTACGCGGCGATGCCCTCGATCATCTGCTGATTTTTGGCCCGCCAGGATTGGGGAAAACCACGCTTGCCAACATCGTTGCCAACGAAATGGGGGTCAATCTGCGCACGACCTCCGGCCCGGTGCTGGAGAAGGCAGGCGATCTGGCAGCGATGCTGACGAACCTTGAACCTCACGATGTGCTGTTTATCGATGAGATCCACCGCCTGTCACCGGTGGTGGAAGAGGTGCTTTATCCGGCGATGGAAGACTACCAGTTGGATATCATGATTGGCGAAGGCCCGGCGGCGCGCTCGATTAAAATCGATCTGCCACCTTTCACCCTGATTGGCGCCACCACCCGCGCAGGCTCGTTAACCTCGCCGCTGCGCGACCGTTTCGGCATCGTACAGCGACTGGAGTTTTATCAGGTGCCCGATCTCCAGCACATTGTCAGCCGCAGCGCGCGCTACATGGGGCTGGAGATGAGCGAAGAGGGGGCTTTTGAAGTGGCGAAGCGTTCCCGCGGAACACCGCGTATCGCCAACCGTCTGCTGCGCAGGGTGCGTGATTTTGCCGAAGTGAAGCACGACGGCTCCATTTCGCTGGAGATCGCCGCCCAGGCACTGGATATGTTGAACGTGGATGCCGAAGGGTTTGATTACATGGACCGCAAGCTGCTGCTGGCGGTGCTGGACAAATTCTTTGGTGGGCCGGTCGGGCTGGATAACCTGGCGGCCGCCATCGGTGAAGAGCGGGAAACCATTGAAGATGTGCTTGAGCCATACCTGATCCAGCAGGGCTTTTTGCAGCGTACACCGCGCGGGCGCATGGCAACGGTGCGAGCCTGGGATCACTTTGGCATTACGCCACCGGCGATGCCATGACCCCGATGGAAAAGGCCGGATGGCGATAGCGCCTTATCCGGCTTAGAGCAATTGCAGGCCCGGTAAGCGAAGCGCCACCGGGCATCACATCAGCTGGCAGGTTTCTTCATCATACTGAAGATAAACAGCGTTGCCGCACACAGTACCACTGACGGCCCGGCGGGCGTGTCGTAAAACGCTGAGAAAGTTAACCCACCGGTCACGGCAATCATCCCCACCCCTACGGCAACACCGGCCATCTGCTCCGGCGTGCGGGCAAAACGGCGCGCGGTCGCGGCGGGAATGATCAGCAGTGAAGTGATGATCAGCGCCCCGACAAACTTCATCGCCACGCCAATGGTCAGCGCGGTCACCAGCATCAGCAGTAACTTCACGCGTTGTAACTTCACGCCGTCAACAAAGGCCAAATCCGGGCTGATGGTCATTGCCAGCAGGCTGCGCCACTGCCACAACAGGATAGCCAGCACGATCACCACCCCGATGGCGATGGCGATCAGATCGTCCGGCGTGACCGCCAGCAGATCGCCAAAAAGATAGGCCATCAGATCCACGCGAATATTGGACATCAGGCTGACCACCACCAGACCCAGCGACAGGGCGCTGTGCGCCATAATCCCGAGCAGCGTATCCACTGCCAGATGAGGTCGCTTTTCCAGCCACACCAGACCGGCGGCCAGCAGCAGCGTGACCGCAATCACCGCATAGAACGGATTCACATCCAGTAGTAAGCCAAATGCCACCCCCAACAGGGAGGCGTGGGCGAGGGTATCGCCAAAATAAGACATCCGGCGCCAGACGACAAACGAGCCGAGAGGACCCGCCGCGCATGCGAGCATCATCCCGGCCAGCCAGCCGGGCAATAAAAGTTCAATCATGAGTTACCGTTTCCCCGGCGCAGGACAATGCGTCCCTGCAAATCATGGCGGTGGTTGTGATGGTGGCGATAAATGCCCAGCTGTTCGGCGCCGCGAGGGCCAAACATCGAGATAAACTCAGGGTGCATGGAGACCACTTCCGGTGTGCCAGAGCAGCAGATGTGATGGTTCAGACAAAGCACTTCGTCCGTTTTCGCCATCACCAGATGCAGGTCATGCGAGACCATCAGCACGGCGCAGTCCAGCTCTTTACGCAGCTGATCGATCAGGTCATACAGCGCCACCTGACCGTTGACGTCTACGCCCTGCGTCGGTTCATCGAGCACCAATAGCTGCGGCTTGTTCAACAGCGCGCGAGCCAGCAGCACGCGCTGGGTTTCGCCGCCGGAGAGCTTTTGCAGCGGCGCATCTATCAAGTGCCCGGCCTGCACCCGTTTGAGCGCCGGCAGAATGTCCTCTTTACGCGTGTCGGGACGCAGACGCAGGAAACGGCTTACCGTCAGCGGCAACGTCGCGTCCAGATGCAGCTTTTGCGGCACGTAGCCGATGCGTAGTTGCCGGTCACGCTTGATAAGGCCGCTGTCGGGTGCTACCAGGCCCAGTACCACGCGCACCAGCGTCGATTTACCTGCGCCATTAGGACCCAGCAGCGTTAAAATTTTGCCAGGCTTCAAATCCAGCGAAACGTCAGAGAGGACGCGGCGCTGACCGAATGAAACCGAAATGTTTTCGAGAGATACCAGATTCGTCATATCAATTTTATGCTTGCAGAAGTCAACGAATGTTATAATATCACATTTCGCCCACTCATTACGATGAATAGTCGCATTATGTTACAGAAAAATACGCTTCTTTTCGCAGCATTATCCGCTGCCCTTTGGGGTTCAACAGCACAAGATGTTAACGCAGCTGTTGTCGCTTCGCTTAAACCGCTCGGGTTTATCGCTTCCGCTATCGCAGATGGCGTGACGGAAACCCAGGTGCTCCTGCCTGATGGCGCCTCTGAGCACGATTATTCCCTGCGCCCTTCGGACGTAAAACGCTTACAAAACGCAGACTTAGTGGTCTGGATTGGCCCAGAGATGGAAGCCTTCATGCAAAAGTCGGCAAATCAGTTGCCAGAGGCTAAAAAGGTTACCATTGCTAATCTATCTGGTGTGAAACCGCTTCTAATGAAAGGGTCTGAGGATGACGATCATGACCACGATCACGGTACAGCGGAAGGGGAAAAAGGTGACGAACATCACCATCATGGTGACTACAACATGCACCTTTGGCTGTCCCCAGAAATAGCACGGCTTTCGGCGGTTGCAATCCATGAAAAATTAGTGGAACTTATGCCGCAAAGTCGAGCCAAACTTGACGCCAACCTGAAGGATTTTGAGGCACAACTTGCCGCAACCGACAAGCAGGTGGGTACCGAGCTCGCACCATTGAAAGGTAAAGGATATTTCGTTTTTCATGACGCCTACGGGTACTACGAAAAACACTACGGTCTCACGCCGCTTGGCCATTTCACCGTCAATCCAGAAATTCAACCCGGTGCGCAGCGTTTACATGAAATCAGAACACAGTTGGTTGAGCAAAAAGCGTCCTGCGTTTTTGCTGAGCCACAGTTCAGGCCAGCGGTCGTTGAAGCCGTGGCCAGGGGTACGTCCGTGCGTATGGGCACCCTTGACCCACTTGGTACCTCTATCCAGTTGAGCAAAGCGAGCTATTCGCAGTTTCTCAGCCAACTGGCGAACCAGTATGCGAGCTGCCTGAAAGGAGATTAACGAGGAAGTGAATACGTGCAACAGATAGCCCGCTCTGTCGCCCTGGCATTTAATAATCTGCCCCGGCCCCACCGCGTCATGCTGGGGTCGCTTACTGTTCTCACCTTAGCGGTCGCCGTCTGGCGACCCTATGTTTACCACCCTAATTCCGCGCCAGTTATTAAAACTATCGAACTGGAAAAAAGTGAAATCCGCTCGCTGTTACCCGAAGCCAGTGAACCTATCGATCAGGCTCCACAGGAAGAAGAAGCTATTCCGCAGGATGAGCTTGACGATAAAACGGAAGCTGAAGTGGGCGTGCATGAATATGTCGTCTCCACTGGGGATACACTCAGCAGCATTCTGAATCAGTACGGCATTGAAATGGGCGAAATCAGCCAGCTTGCCGCGTCCGATAAAGAGCTGCGTAACCTGAAAATCGGCCAACAGATCTCCTGGACCCTGACTGACAGCGGCGATTTACAGCGCCTGACCTGGGAAGTTTCCCGTCGCGAAACCCGCACCTACGATCGTGCTGAAAACGGTTTCAAGATGACCAGCGAAATGCAGCAGGGCGACTGGGTTAATAGCGCTATCAAAGGTACGTTAAGTGGCGGCAGTTTTGTTGCCAGCGCCCGTGAAGCCGGGCTGACCAGCGGCGAAATCAGTTCGGTGATCAAAGCCATGCAGTGGCAGATGGACTTCCGGAAGCTGAAAAAAGGCGATGCCTTCTCGGTGCTGATGTCCCGCGAGATGCTGGACGGCAAGCGTGAGCAGAGCCAACTGCTGGGTGTACGTTTACGCTCCAGCGGGAAAGATTACTACGCCATCCGCGCTGAAGATGGCAAATTCTACGATCGCAACGGCACGGGGCTGGCGAAAGGTTTCTTACGCTTCCCGACCTCGAAACAATTCCGTGTCTCGTCGAACTTTAACCCGCGCCGTCTGAACCCGGTGACCGGCCGCGTGGCCCCGCACCGTGGTGTGGATTTCGCCATGCCGCAGGGAACCCCTGTTCTGGCCGTGGGTGATGGCGAAGTGGTGATGGCCAAACGCAGCGGTGCGGCGGGCTATTACGTAGCCGTGCGCCACGGGCGAACCTACACCACCCGCTATATGCACCTGCGTAAGCTGCTGGTGAAGCCGGGCCAGAAGGTGAAACGTGGCGACCGTATTGCGCTGTCAGGCAATACCGGCCGTTCTACCGGCCCGCATCTGCACTATGAAGTGTGGATCAACCAGCAGGCGGTCAACCCGTTAACGGCGAAATTGCCGCGTACCGAAGGGCTGACCGGCAAAGACCGCAGCGATTATCTGGCGCAGGTCAAAGAGGTTATTCCGCAGCTCAGTATTGATTAATTCTGCAGCGTCAGAAGCCGGTGCGTTACTGCACCGGCTTTTTCTTTTGTGCCTTGCGCATGGCCTCGCTAAACTAACGCATTACTCTTTTAAGCATCACCCGCCCTGGAAAAAGCATGGAAACCCAAAAAAACAACAGTGAGTACATTCCTGAATTCGAAAAGTCCTTTCGTCATCCGCGCTTCTGGGGCGCCTGGCTGGGTGTGTATGCCTTTGCAGGCCTGGCGATGCTGCCTGCGTCTGTGCGCGATCCGCTGTTGGGCAAAGTAGGGCGTCTGGCGGGCAAGCTGGGTAAAAGCGCCCGTCGTCGCGCGCAGATAAACCTTTTCTATTGCTTCCCGGAAAAGAGCGAGGCGGAGCGTGAAGCGATCATTGATGAGATGTTCACAACCGCGCCGCAGGCGATGGCGATGATGGGCGAGCTGGCGTTACGCGGGCCGGAAAGGGTCGCCAGCCGCGTTGACTGGAAAGGGCTGGAGATCATCGAGGAGATGCGTCGCAATGACGAGAAGGTGATTTTCCTGGTGCCGCATGGCTGGGGCGTGGATATTCCGGCGATGCTGATGGCCTCGCAGGGGCAGAAAATGGCGGCCATGTTCCACAATCAGGGGAACAAGGTTTTCGACTATGTGTGGAATACGGTGCGTCGCCGCTTTGGCGGCCGCCTGCATGCCCGTAACGACGGCATCAAACCTTTTATTAAATCTGTACGACAGGGCTATTGGGGCTACTATCTGCCAGACCAGGATCACGGGGCGGAACACAGCGAATTTGTTGATTTCTTTGCCACCTATAAAGCGACGCTGCCCGCCATTGGCCGGTTGATGAAGGTATGTCAGGCGCGAGTGATCCCGTTATTCCCGATTTACGACGGCAAAACCCATCGCCTGACGATTGAAGTACGCCCGCCGATGGACGATCTCCTTACCGCCGACGACAACACCATTGCGCGCCGCATGAATGAAGAGGTGGAGATTCTGGTGGGGCCGCATGCGGAACAGTACACCTGGATCCTGAAGCTGCTTAAGACGCGCAGGCCGGGCGAGAAAGAACCGTATAAGCGTAAAGAGCTGTATCCTAAAAAATAAAAAATCCCCCGGTTTCGGGGGATTTTTTTATGGCAAGCTATGTGCGCGCTTCTGGAAAGCCGCGCACAGGGCTTATTCGACGGTCATCACGCGGGTGGTGTTGGTAGAGCCGATGGTGCTCATCACATCGCCCTGGGTCACGATGACGATATCACCGGAAACCAGATAACCCTTGTCGCGCAGCAGGTTCACTGCGTCGTTCGCCGCAGCCACGCCGTCGTTGTTGCTGTCGAAGAACACCGGCGTTACGCCACGATACAGCGCAGTCAGGTTCAGGGTGCGCTCATGACGGGACATAGCGAAGATCGGCAGACCGGAGCTGATGCGCGAGGTCATCAGTGCGGTGCGGCCGGATTCGGTCATGGTGATGATTGCCGTCACGCCCTTCAGGTGGTTTGCGGCATACATCGCAGACATCGCTATGGCTTCTTCCACGTTGTCGAACTGAATGTCCAGACGGTGCTTAGAGACGTTGATGCTTGGGATCTTCTCTGCACCCAGGCAGACGCGCGCCATCGCGGCCACGGTTTCTGCAGGATACTGACCCGCAGCGGTTTCGGCTGACAGCATTACCGCATCGGTACCGTCGAGCACGGCGTTCGCCACGTCCATTACTTCCGCGCGGGTCGGCATTGGGTTAGTGATCATCGACTCCATCATCTGGGTCGCAGTGATCACGGAACGGTTAAGCTGACGGGCACGGCGGATCAGCGCCTTCTGGATCCCGACCAGTTCCGGGTCACCAATCTCAACGCCCAGGTCACCACGGGCCACCATCACCACGTCAGAAGCAAGGATGATGTCATCCATCGCGTCCTGGCTACACACCGCTTCAGCACGTTCCACTTTCGCGACGATTTTGGCATCGCAACCTGCATCACGTGCCAGACGGCGAGCGTAGTTCAGATCTTCGCCGCAACGCGGGAAGGAGACAGCCAGGTAGTCAACGCCGATCTCAGCCGCGGTGAGGATGTCGGCCTTGTCTTTTTCGGTCAGGGCTTCGGCAGAGAGACCGCCGCCCAGTTTGTTGATGCCTTTATTGTTGGAGAGCGGGCCGCCAACGGTCACTTCGGTGAAGACCTTCATGCCCTGAACTTCCAGCACTTTCAGCTGAACGCGACCGTCGTCGAGCAGCAGGATATCGCCTGGAACCACGTCAGCAGGCAGGCCTTTATAGTCGATGCCGACTTTCTCTTTATCGCCTTCGCCTTTGCTCAGGTTAGCGTCGAGCAGGAATTTATCACCGATATTGAGGAAAACTTTGCCTTCTTTGAAGGTCGATACGCGGATTTTAGGACCCTGAAGGTCACCGAGGATAGCGACATGACGTCCCAGTTTTGCCGCAATCTCACGGACCTTATCTGCACGTAATTTATGATCTTCCGGTGTCCCGTGAGAAAAGTTCATACGTACCACGTTGGCACCTGCCGCGATGATTTTCTCGAGGTTATTATCGCGATCGGTAGCCGGGCCTAAGGTGGTAACGATCTTGGTTCTGCGAAGCCTTCTGGACATGTAATACTCCGTTGTCTGAAACAACCTGGTGTTGCGTGAACGATGATTCGGCACGTTGTCCGCCGTAATACCAACAAGAAACTTACCGAATGCCGAAAAAAGTAACAACTTTATCAGTGACGATCAGGGAACTTCACCCTTAATCAACAACGCTTTATCAAAACGCGATTCCTTGAGCGCTTCTTTGACACGCTTCAAGTTATCTCTGAATTTTGCCCCACGGCGCAGGGTAAAGCCGGTGGCCAGGACGTCGATGACGGTTAACTGCGCCAGGCGCGACACCATCGGCATGTAAATATCGGTGTCTTCCGGCACATCGAGCGTGATCGCCAGTGTCGCTTCACGCGCCAGCGGCGTACCGGTGGTGGTGAGGGCAATTACCATGGCATCGTTTTCACGCGCCAGCTGGGCCAACTCCACCAGACTCTTGGTGCGCCCAGTATGCGATATCAACACCACCACGTCATCTTCGTTACAATTCATACAACTCATGCGTTGCAGCACGATGTCGTCGGAATAGATAACCGGGACATTAAAACGAAAAAATTTATTCATTGCATCATGTGCGACGGCGGCTGACGATCCGAGACCAAAGAAAGCAATCTTTTTGGCCTGGGTCAGCAGGTCAACCGCCCGGTTAACCGAACTCATATCCAGGGACTGACGCACCTGGTCCAGCGTCGCCATCGCCGATTCGAAAATTTTGCCGGTGTAGGCCTCTACGCTGTCGTCTTCATCGACATTGCGGTTTACATAGGGAGTGCCGTTAGCCAGACTTTGCGCCAGATGGAGTTTAAAATCCGGGTAGCCACGCGTCTCCATGCTGCGGCAGAAGCGGTTAACGGTTGGTTCGCTGACCCCCGACTCCTGAGCCAGAGTGGCGATGCTGGAATGAATGGCCTGCGCGGGGGCGGCGAGAATTACTTCAGCCACTTTTCGCTCGGATTTGCTAAGGTGTTCCAGTTGAAACTGGATTTTTTCTAGCATGTTCATTATTAACACGGCGCTCATCGGTGGAAACGATTTCATTAATGGGTGAAATCGCGATTCGAATTAGCAAGAATATACGCCTGTGATATGCCAAAAAGGGCAAACCCGGAAAAAATGTTGTTGTTTTTTTTCATTACTTGATCGCGGTCGGATTTTAGCAACAACCTGATAGCGCAAAATTTCACCCATTTGCCCGTTATTACCCTTCGCTGTATCAGCGTCTGGCGAAATTTCGCGGTATCGCACGCGAGGGTAAGTGCAAATGGTTTCGGGAATGACATAAAAGCAGTAGAGTGCATGTAATAAAATTACAACGATATTCTGGCAAAAGCACCAGGATATCCAACTGAGGAGAATGACATGGCGGTAACGCAAACAGCCCAGGCATGTGACCTGGTCATTTTCGGCGCGAAAGGCGATCTTGCACGCCGTAAATTGCTGCCTTCCCTGTACCAACTGGAAAAAGCGGGTCAAATCCACCCGGAGACACGTATCCTGGGCGTGGGCCGTGCCGACTGGGATAAAGACGCCTATACAAAGGTAGTGCGCGAAGCGCTGGAAACTTTCATGAAAGAGAAGATCGATGAAAGTTTGTGGGATACGCTGAGCGGACGTCTCGATTTTTGCAACCTCGACGTTAACGACACCTCCGCCTTTGCCGATCTGAGCGCCATGCTCGATCAGGAAAAGCGCGTCACCATCAACTATTTTGCGATGCCACCAAGCACCTTTGGCGCTATCTGCAAAGGGCTGGGCGAAGCAAAACTGAACGCCAAGCCAGCACGCGTAGTAATGGAAAAACCGCTGGGCACGTCGCTGGCAACCTCCCGCGAAATCAACGACCAGGTCGGTGAATACTTCGAAGAGTGCCAGGTCTACCGTATCGACCACTACCTCGGTAAAGAGACGGTGCTGAACCTGCTGGCGCTGCGTTTCGCCAACTCCCTGTTCGTCAACAACTGGGATAACCGCACCATCGACCACGTAGAGATCACCGTTGCGGAAGAGGTGGGGATTGAAGGGCGCTGGGGTTACTTCGACCAGGCTGGTCAGATGCGCGACATGATCCAAAACCACCTGCTGCAAATCCTCTGCATGATTGCCATGGCACCGCCATCGGATCTCACCGCAGACAGCATTCGCGATGAGAAGGTGAAAGTGCTGAAGTCCCTGCGCCGCATCGATCGTTCCAACGTGCGTGAAAAAACCGTGCGCGGTCAGTACACCGCCGGTTTTGCCCAGGGTAAAAAAGTGCCGGGCTATCTGGAAGAAGAGGGTGCGAATAAAACCAGCAGCACCGAAACCTTCGTCGCCATCCGCGTGGATATCGATAACTGGCGTTGGGCGGGTGTGCCGTTCTACCTGCGCACTGGTAAGCGTCTGCCAGCCAAATGCTCTGAAGTGGTCGTCTACTTCAAAAACCCGGAACTGAACCTGTTCAAAGAGTCATGGCAGGAGCTGCCGCAGAACAAGCTGACCATCCGTCTGCAGCCGGACGAAGGTGTGGATATTCAGGTGCTGAACAAGGTTCCAGGCCTGGATCACAAACACAACCTGCAGACAACCAAGCTGGATCTGAGCTACTCCGAAACCTTCAACCAGACTCATCTGGCGGATGCGTACGAACGTCTGCTGCTGGAGACCATGCGTGGGATCCAGGCTCTGTTTGTGCGCCGTGACGAAGTCGAAGAGGCGTGGAAATGGGTCGACTCCATCACCGAAGCCTGGGCGGCGGATCAGGATGCGCCAAAACCGTATCAGGCGGGGACCTGGGGGCCGGTTGCCTCTGTAGCGATGATCACCCGCGACGGCCGTTCCTGGAACGAGTTTGAGTAACGTGACCGTTAATCCTTAGGGGTTATTTTACCGGTAACATGATCTGGCTCAGGCCAGCGCACATTATTTAATCATTTAAGCTCCGTGTGGATTTCCACCCGGAGCTTTTTTTATTACACTGCCGGAAGCGATTTTGCCCCACAGCTCCGGCTATCAAGCGTTTCAGCGATGTTATAGGCTCGAACACTTTGTTAATTCCAGAGCGCGGACAGATAAATGACAGGAGCTTCTATGAATTCAATTTTGTTACGGGTAACACAACGCATTGTTGAACGCTCGAAAAAGACCCGCTCAGCCTACCTCGCGCGCATTCAGCAGGCGAAGAGCGACACGGTCCATCGTTCGCAACTGGCATGCGGTAACCTGGCGCACGGCTTTGCCGCCTGCCAGCCAGAAGATAAAGCCTCGCTGAAAAGCATGCTGCGTAACAATATCGGCATCATTACCTCCTATAACGACATGCTCTCCGCGCATCAGCCGTATGAGACTTACCCGGACATCATTCGAAAAGCGCTGCACCAGGCCAATGCGGTGGGCCAGGTCGCGGGCGGGGTGCCAGCCATGTGTGACGGTGTCACCCAGGGGCAGGACGGGATGGAGCTTTCGTTGCTGAGCCGGGAAGTGATCGCCATGTCTGCCGCGGTAGGCCTGTCGCATAACATGTTCGACGGCGCGCTGTACCTCGGCGTGTGCGACAAGATCGTCCCGGGTCTGGCGATGGCGGCACTGTCGTTTGGCCATCTTCCTGCGCTTTTCGTGCCGTCAGGCCCGATGGCCAGCGGTCTTGCGAATAAAGAAAAAGTACGTATTCGCCAGCTGTATGCCGAAGGCAAAGTGGATCGCATGGCGCTGCTGGAGTCAGAAGCCGCGTCCTACCACGCGCCGGGCACCTGCACGTTTTACGGTACTGCCAACACCAACCAGATGGTGGTGGAGTTTATGGGGATGCAACTGCCTGGCTCGTCGTTTGTCCACCCGGATGCACCGCTGCGCGAAGCCCTGACTGCCGCCGCGGCGCGTCAGGTGACCCGCCTGACCGGTAACGGCAACGAGTGGATGCCGCTCGGTAAAATGGTTGATGAAAAAGTGGTGGTGAACGGTATCGTGGCCCTGCTGGCGACCGGCGGCTCCACTAACCACACCATGCACATGGTGGCGATGGCGCGTGCGGCGGGGATCCTGATCAACTGGGACGATTTCTCTGACCTCTCCGAAGTGGTACCGCTGCTGACCCGTCTCTACCCGAATGGCCCGGCGGATATTAACCACTTCCAGGCAGCGGGTGGCGTACCTGTGCTGATGCGCGAGCTAATGAAAGGTGGACTGCTGCATGAGGACGTCAACACGGTAGCCGGTTTCGGCCTGCAGCGTTATACCCTGGAGCCGTGGCTGAACGAGGGCGAGCTGGCCTGGCGTGAAGGGGCACAGGCCTCGCTGGATGACAGCGTGATCGCCACCTTCGACAAGCCGTTCTCCCACCATGGCGGCACCAAAGTGCTGAATGGCAACCTGGGTCGGGCAGTCATGAAAACCTCTGCGGTGCCGGTGGAAAATCAGATTATCGAAGCTCCGGCGGTGGTGTTCGAAAGCCAGCATGACGTACTGCCAGCGTTCGAAGCGGGCCTGCTGGATAAAGATTGCGTGGTGGTGGTCCGTCATCAGGGACCAAAAGCGAACGGCATGCCAGAATTACATAAACTAATGCCGCCACTTGGTGTATTATTGGACCGCTGTTTCAAAATTGCGTTAGTAACCGATGGACGCCTCTCCGGCGCATCAGGTAAAGTGCCTTCTGCCATCCATGTCACCCCGGAAGCATACGACGGTGGCTTGCTGGCAAAAGTCTACGATGGCGACATCATCCGCGTTAATGGTCAGACCGGCGAGTTGACCTTACTGGTGGATGAGGCGGTACTTGCCGCACGTAAGCCACATATTCCTGACCTGAGCGCATCGCGCGTGGGCACGGGGCGCGAAATGTTCAGTGCGCTGCGCGAGAACCTCTCGGGCGCAGAGCAGGGCGCGACCTGTATTACGTTTTAAGACGACAAGAATTATCGATCTGGCGAGAGAAAAACTCTGATGAAAAACTGGAAAACAAGTGCAGAAGCAATCCTGAAAACTGGCCCGGTAGTGCCGGTGATCGTGGTTAATAAGCTGGAACATGCTGTGCCAATGGCGAAAGCGCTGGTTGCCGGTGGCGTTCGCGTCCTGGAAGTCACCCTGCGTACCGCCTGTGCAATGGATGCAATTCGCGCCATCGCCAAAGAAGTGCCGGAAGCTATCATCGGTGCGGGTACCGTGCTGAACCCACAGCAGCTGGCTGAAGTTACCGAAGCCGGTGCGCAGTTCGCCATCAGCCCGGGCCTGACTGAGCCTCTGCTGAAAGCGGCAACCGAAGGCTCCATTCCATTGATCCCGGGTATCAGCACCGTTTCTGAGCTGATGCTGGGTCTGGACTACGGTCTGAAAGAGTTCAAATTCTTCCCGGCGGAAGCCAACGGCGGCACCAAAGCGCTGCAGGCAATCGCAGGTCCATTCGCCAACGTCCGTTTCTGCCCGACTGGCGGCATCTCCCCGGCGAACTACCGTGACTACCTGGCGCTGAAAAGCGTGCTGTGTATCGGTGGTTCCTGGCTGGTTCCTGCGGATGCGCTGGAAGCGGGTGACTGGGATCGCATCACTAAGCTGGCGCGCGAAGCGGTAGAAGGCGCGCAGCAGTAAGGTTTTGCTTTGCCGGATGGCGGCTTTGCCTTACCCGGCCTGCAAGTTCAATACCTTGCAGGCCAACGCAAGCGAAGCGTCGCCAGGCAATGCCAACAAAAACGGGCCATTCGGCCCGTTTTTTTATCCTGCTACCTGGACACTTGCGGCGGCCTGTTTCGCCCGCTCAACCGCCTCTTCCACGCTTTCACCCGTCGCCAGCGCCACGCCCAGACGGCGCGAACCTTCGATTTCTGGTTTACCGAACAGACGCAGCTGCAAGCCCGCGCCCACTGCGGCATCGACGTCATCAAAGGTGACGTTCTGGCTGGTCAGCTGCGGCAGGATCACCGCCGACGCTGCCGGGCCATACTGTCGCACGCCGCCGACCGGCAAGCCCAGGAAGGCGCGAACGTGCAGCGCAAACTCGGAGAGATCCTGAGAGATCAGGGTCACCATGCCGGTATCGTGTGGGCGCGGGGAGACTTCGCTGAAGATCACGTCGTCGCCACAGACAAACAGCTCGACGCCAAACAGCCCATGACCACCCAGAGCCAGGACCACTTTGCGGGAGATCTCCTCGGCGCGCGCCCGGGCCAGCTGGCTCATCTGCTGCGGCTGCCAGGACTCACGGTAGTCGCCATCTTCCTGACGGTGACCAATAGGATCGCAGAAATGTACGCCATCGACGGCGCTGACGGTCAGCAGGGTGATCTCAAAATCAAACTGCACCACGCCCTCAACGATTACCCGCCCGGCACCGGCGCGGCCACCCTGCTGGGCGTAATCCCAGGCGTGATCCAGCTGATCGGCGCTGCGGACAAAGCTCTGCCCTTTGCCGGAAGAACTCATCACCGGCTTAATGATGCACGGATAACCAATCTCGTTCACCGCCTGCAAAAAATCGCTTTTGCTGTCGGCGAAGCGATAGCGGGAGGTGGGCAGGGACAGCTCTTCTGCGGCCAGGCGGCGAATGCCTTCCCGGTTCATGGTCAGCTTCGCGGCGCGGGCGCAAGGCACCACGCGCTGGCCTTCGGCCTCCAGCGCCAGCAGGGTGTCGGTGGCGATGGCTTCGATTTCCGGCACCACAAAGTGCGGTTGTTCTGCGGCAATCACGGCGCGCAGGGCATCGCCATCCAGCATGTTGATGACGTGCGAGCGGTGCGCAACGTGCATGGCCGGTGCATCGGCATAGCGATCGACGGCAATAACTTCAATCCCTAACCGCTGGCACTCGATGGCCACCTCTTTGCCCAGTTCACCGGAGCCGAGCAACATCACGCGCGTCGCTGCTGGTCGCAGCGCTGTTCCTAAACGAGTCATAATCATCCCCCTGAAAAAGTTGCGCGCAGTATAAACGAAAACGTTTGCGTCTGTCTTGCTTCGCAGAAATCCGCTGCCTGGACAGGTGGTTATTTGCATCGTGGCCGTTTTCGACCATGCTTTTGGGGAAGCCAATACAGGAGAGCATGATGAACAAAACAGGGGCAGTGATGGCGCTGGCGCTTATGGCCGCCAGCCTGACGGCGCAGGCCGCAAACGAGAAAAAGGTGAAATTTCCGGCCTGTGAAGGGCTGGATGCTAAAGGGATTGCCGCCAGTGTGAAGCGGGACTATCTGCAAAACCGCATCGTGCGCTGGGCAGACGATCAAAAGACGCTGGGAATGGCGGATCCGGTGGCGTGGATCAATCCGAAGGAGGTGAGAGGGGAAAAAGATCAGTGGACTGTTCCGCTGACGGTACGCGGTAAAAACACCGATATCCATTATCAGGTGAAAATTGATTGTAAAGCCGGCAGTGCCCAATACCTCTCACCCAAAAAGTGAATTTTCGCTTCTTTTGTTGCCGCAGACATTTCCTGACATCCCCTCGCTTACGCTGTGAAATTCATGCACCGTTAAGTGAGGGAAATCATGTCAAACTGGTTGAATCAATTACAGTCGCTGCTTGGGCAGAAAACGGGGGCCTCCTCGGGTGAAGGGCTGAGCAAAATGCTGGCGCCAGGCGCACTTGGTGGCCTGGCCGGGCTGCTGGTGGCGAATAAATCTTCGCGAAAGCTGCTGGCAAAATATGGCACCGGCGCTCTGCTGGCGGGGGGCGGTGCCATTGCTGGCAGCGTGCTGTGGAACAAGTATAAGGACAAGGTACGCAACGCCCATCAGGATGAGCCGCAATTTGGTCAGCAGGCCTCACCGCTTGATGTGCGCAGTGAAAGGCTGATCCTGGCGCTGGTCTTTGCGGCGAAGAGTGACGGCCATATTGATGATCAAGAGCGTGCCGCCATCGAGCAACAGCTCCGTGAAGCGGGCGTGGAGGAGCAGGGCAGGGCGCTGGTGGCACAGGCCATTGAGCAGCCACTTGATCCACAGCGTCTGGCCCAGGGGATCAAAAATGAAGAGGAAGCGCTGGAACTCTATTTCCTGAGCTGTGCGGCGATCGATATCGATCACTTTATGGAGCGCAGCTATCTGAATGCGCTGGGTGATGCGCTGAAGATCCCGACGGAGGTTCGCGAGGGGATTGAGCAGGATATTCGCCAGCAAAAACAGGCGCTCCCCGGCTAACTTTTTACGTCCGGGTATCCCGTTTCGCTTGCATCGTGCGCATGTTTTGCCAACCTTATAGGGTGTAAATCGTAAAAGAATCATATTGACATGCCACCTAAAGCCCAACGCATACCGCATGCTCTCACCGCGCACGGTGATACGCGTATCGACAACTATTACTGGTTGCGCGACGATACCCGCTCACAGCCGGAGGTGCTGGACTACCTCCACGATGAAAATGACTATGGCCATCGGGTCATGTCGACGCAGCAGGCGTTACAGGATCGCCTGCTTAACGAAATGGTGGAACGCGTCCCGCAGCGTGATGTCTCGGCGCCCTGGAGTCGAAACGGCTATCGATACCGGCACATCTATGAGCCAGGGAACGAATACGCCATCTATCAGCGGCAGTCGGTACTCTGCGCCGAGTGGGAAGAGTGGGAAACGCTGCTGGATGCCAACCAGCGGGCCTCGCACAGCGAGTTTTATACCCTGGGCGGGATGGCCGTGTCGCCGGATAACGCCATTATGGCGCTGGCGGAAGATTACCTCTCGCGGCGTCAGTATGGCCTGCGATTCCGCAACCTGGAGTCCGGGAACTGGTATCCCGAGATGCTCGATAACGTCTCCCCCGATTTTATCTGGGCCAACGACTCCGAGACGGTCTACTACATTAAGAAGCATGCTACCACGCTGCACCCCTTTCAGGTCTGGCGGCATACGGTAGGCACTGCGTCCACCAGTGACGAGCTGGTCTATGAGGAGAAAGACGAAACCTTTTACGTCAGCCTGCATAAGACCACCTCAAAACACTACGTGATTATTTTCCTCGCCAGCGCCACCACGACCGAGGTGCTGCTACTGGATGCCGAGCTGCCGGACGCCCAGCCGCTGTGCTTTATGCCGCGCCGTAAGGATCATGAATACAGCCTCGATCACTTCCAGCACACCTTCTATTTGCGCTCCAACCGGGAAGGCAAAAACTTTGGCCTCTACAAAACCAAAGTGCGTGATGAACGCAAATGGGAAGTGCTGATCCCGCCACGCGATCAGGTGATGCTCGAAGGCTTTACCCTGTTTACCGACTGGCTGGTGGTGGAAGAGCGCCAGCGTGGGCTGACCAGTCTGCGCCAGATCAATCGCAAAACCCGGGAGGTCATCGGGATTGCCTTCGACGATCCGGCCTACGTGACCTGGATTGGGTATAATCCCGAGCCGGAAACGTCGCGGCTGCGCTACGGCTACTCCTCCATGACCACCCCGGACACCCTGTTTGAGCTGGATATGGATACCGGGCAGCGCAAGGTGCTGAAGCAGGCCGAGGTCAAAGGCTTTGACGCTGACCTCTATCGCAGTGAGCACGTCTGGATCGTGGCCCGCGACGGCACCGAAGTGCCGGTCTCGCTGGTCTACCATAAGCACCATTTTCGCAAGGGCAAAAACCCTATCCTTATCTACGGCTACGGCTCGTATGGCTCCAGCATTGACGCCGATTTCAGTAGCAGCCGCCTGAGCCTGCTTGATCGGGGCTTTGTCTTCGCGATTGCCCATATCCGTGGCGGCGGGGAGCTGGGGCAGAAATGGTATGAAGACGGCAAGTTCCTGAAAAAGAAAAATACCTTCAATGACTACCTGGATGTCTGTGACGGGCTGCTCGAGCTGGGTTATGGCGATCGCAAACAGTGCTTCGCGATGGGGGGCAGCGCGGGGGGCATGTTAATGGGCACCGTCATTAATGAGCGTCCGGGGCTGTTTAAAGGCGTGGTGGCGCAGGTGCCATTTGTCGATGTGCTGACCACGATGCTGGATGAAACCATCCCGCTGACCATCGGCGAATATGAGGAGTGGGGTAACCCCCAGGATGCGACCTACTACCGCTACATGAAATCCTACAGCCCCTACGATAACGTTGAGGCGAAGGCCTATCCGCACATGCTGGTGACCACCGGTTTGCATGACTCTCAGGTGCAGTACTGGGAGCCTGCGAAGTGGGTGGCGAAATTGCGTGAATTGAAGACCGACGATAATTTACTGCTGCTTTGCACCGACATGGATGCCGGACACGGCGGGAAATCCGGGCGCTTTAAATCCTATGAAGGGGTGGCGCTGGAGTATGCCTTTATCGTCGGCCTGGCGCAGGAAACGTTAACAAGCCGGTCGGGAGAGGCGGATCAGGATCCGCCCAGGTAGTGCTTCAGCGTCAGACGTAGCTCAGGACTCATTCTGTCGAGGTTGTTATACAGCCAGCGCAGATAGCCCGGATCTTTGTCCGCCACTTCCGCCACCGCCTTCCCGCGGTATTTACCGAAGGTAAAGGTGGTCAGCAACGCCGGGCGTCCGGTGATGTCGGCCATCTCGTCGGGGGTCCAGCCGGTGGTATTCATAATATCGATCAGCAATGCGGCGGTAATGTAACAGTCGTACAGGGCGCGGTGGTGATGCAGCCCTTCTGGCGTTCTGACGCTGAGTTTGCGCGACTTATAGAGCGCCATATTGCTGTATTTAATGCCCGGCCATAAACGCCGGGCCAGTTTCATGGTGCAGATCCATTCCCCCGGCATTTCGGGCAGAACGCGGCGATCGAAGCTGGCGTTATGGGCCACGTACCACTGACTGCCGTGGTAGTGGGGGATCACCTCTTCAATCCAGGGTTTGTCGGCCACCATTGCCTCTGTGATGCGGTGAATAGCCATTGCCTGCGGGCTAATGGGGCGATCCGGGCGCACCAGATGGCTGCATGGATTGACGATCTGCCCGTTCACAACATCGACAGACGCCACTTCCACAATCCCTCCCTGCAGATCGCAGGTTTCGGTGTCGATGACACGTAGCATGGCTCTCTCCTGGCCGTAAAAGGTTTAGCGTAATGGAATGATCTCACCTTGCCAACTCTGCTCAACATAGCGGCCTGTTAATAATACCTCGCCGCGATCGGCGCGAAGAATTAACTGCCCGCGGGCATCCCACAGGGCGCTGCCGCCGTCGTGGTTTGCCACCAGCACCGCAATGGCATAGCGGTGAGCAAAACGCTGTAACCGGGCAAAAGTGGCAGGTCGTTCAGCTTCACTCAGCGCCATACTGCGGGTAAGCAGCGTGGCGTTGGGGGCGATCCCGGGCTGGTCGGCGTGGGTATCCACCAGGGTCAGGCCGCTGTGTCGGCTCTCCAGACAGGCACCCGCGCCATGCGGATAGACAATGGCCTGAGGCTGGTCCGGGCTAAACCACGCCAGTCCACGCTGGCGCTGGCCGTTTTCGTCTACCGTGATCCCGGCAATAACCGAGAGGTTACACACCTGCGCGGCCTCATGCAGAGGTGCGAGCTGCTGATGAGTGGGTGGGGCAGGGAGTTGGTTGTCTGGTAAGACCGGGCCGGTTAACGAGAGTTCCGGGAAGAGCAACAAATTGCACTGCTGGCGTGCGGCGGCGGTGATAAAACGCAGATGGTGTGTAATGTGGTCATCCACATAATGATGGGTCGGCTGGTATTGAGCAGCCGCAATATTCCAGTGAGACATCGTGATTTCCTTATGCACGGAGTCGCAGAGATTCATAAAGACCCTGAATGAATCAGGGCTTTTTATCCTGCCATAATCTGTGTAAGGAAATGTATCACCGGGTAAGGTTATTTAACTTTCGGCTCCCACGGCAGGCGTGAGAGGGTGACAGAGGTCAAGCGGTGAGCAATCAGACGCTGGCGGAACCAGTCGCGCAGGTGTGCCGGTTGTTCCCGCTCTACCACCTCAGCGATAACGGGCATGTTATAGCGCTCTTTGAATGCCACGCCCGCCGCGGCCAAATCCACATTCACTTTGTCCATCTCCTCCTGGGGGAGGGTGGCGAGATTAATTTTCATAACCGTCTCCTTCATTTGCGGGCAAAGTTACCCAAACGGCGGCGTGTTGACAAGTCCGGGCAGGATGATCCTCGACTGGATCATTATACAGAGTTATTCTCTGACAATCAGGCATAACAAAAAGGAATGTATGTGATGGCGATGCGCCTTTCCCGTGCTGTCTGCACGCTGACTCTGCTACTGACTACGCTGACGACCCCGGTTGTCTTTGCCCATGCGCATTTGAAGCATCAGTATCCCGCGGCCGATGCTGCTGTTGACGCGGCACCCCAGGCATTAACGCTTAACTTCTCCGAGGGGATCGAGCCGCGGTTTAGCGGCGTTTCCGTCAAGGATGCTAATCAGCAGCCCGTTGAAACCGGCGCGGTCAAACGCAATGAAAAAGACCCGACGCAGCTGATCGTGCCGATGGCATCTTCGCTGAAGGCAGGCACTTACCAGGTGGACTGGCATGTGGTCTCCGTAGACGGTCACAAAACCCAGGGTAGCTACCGTTTTAGCGTGAAGTAATATGCTGGCATTTTGCTACGTTACGCTGCGATTTATTCATTTTTCTGCCCTGATGGTGCTGTTCGGTAACGCCCTGTACAGCGCCTGGCTGGCGCCTGCCTCCCTGCGGCGTTTGCTGAAGCGGCGTTTTCGCTGTCGGCAAAAAGCGATCGCGTTCATCAGTCTGCTTTCGGCGCTGATAATGCTTGCGTTCCAGGGGGGGATGATGGGCAGTGGCTGGCAGGATGTGATCAGTCCGCCGACCTGGCAAGCGGTGCTGACCACCCAGTTCGGTCGGGTCTGGCTATGGCAGATGATGCTGGCCTTCGTGACCCTCTGGATTGCCTGGCTGGAGCCATGTAAAGCCGCGCCCCTGCTCCTGCTGTTTACCGCCGCGCAGTTTATTCTGCTGGCGGGAACCGGGCATGCGGCGATGCATGACGGTATTCTGGGCAGGGTGCAGCGCAGCAATCATGCCCTGCATCTGCTGTGTACCGCTGTCTGGCTGGGTGGCTTATTGCCGCTGCTGTTTTGCCTGCGTCTGTCGCACGGGCGCTGGCGGGAGGCAGCCATCCACACCATGATGCGCTTCTCGCGCTACGGTCACCTTGCTGTAGCCGGGGTGTTACTCACCGGGGCGATCAACACCTTGTTGATCCAGGGCTGGGTCGTGCCGTGGCACTCGGGCTGGGGGCGAATGCTGTTGTTGAAATGTGCGCTGGTGGCAATGATGGTGGTAATTGCCCTGGTGAATCGGTATGTTCTGGTGCCGCGATTTCGTTCTGGAGACGGACGCGAGCAACGCTATTTTATCAGGATGACGCAGACTGAGGTTGTGCTGGGGGCGCTGGTTCTGGCGGCAGTCAGCCTGTTCGCGACCTGGGAACCCTTCTGACGAGGTGGAACACAATGAAAAAAACCGTACTTTCTCTCTTACTGCTGGCCTGTTCCGGCACGGCGCTGGCGGCACCGCAGGTGATCACCGTGAGCCGGTTTGAGGTGGGTAAAGACAAATGGGCGTTTAACCGGGAAGAGGTGATGCTCACCTGCCGTCCGGGTCATGCACTGTATGCCATCAACCCGAGCACGCTGGTGCAATATCCTCTGAACGACGTGGCGCAGCAGCAGGTGGACAGCGGTAAGAGCAACGGCCAGCCGATCGCCATTATCCAGGTTGACGACCCGAAAAATCCTGGGCAGAAGATGAGCCTGGCACCCTTTATCGAGCGCGCAAATACGCTCTGCTAGTTTCCCGCTTCCAATAAAAAAAACCGCAGGCTTCTCTTCGGAAGCATTGCGGTTTTTGTGTTTAAGGACAGGCCAACGCTTTTTTTCAGGCCACTTTTGTTGTGGACTGGAAAACCTGGCGTCGTCATCTATTCTTAAAGTGCAAGGCGACTTAGCCTGCATTAATGCCAACTTTTAGCGCACGGCTCTCTCCCAAGAGCCATTTCCCTGGACCGAATACAGGAATCGTATTCGGTCTCTTTTTAGCTGTTGAAAGTAAACGCTTTTTCCCTTTGCGAACTTTAACAGATGGGCAACATTCTCTGTTCTTCGTTAAACCATACCACACTACGCCCGAGGGAAGTCCAGCGCTTTTTAGCGCTTGTGTTAAATTTTTGCCTGTTACCGATGAAAGCAGAGATTAGCGGCAAAAATGGGCGTCGATGGCATGTTCAATCTCATCCAGCAGCTGAAAGCGGCGGCGATATTCGGCGCGTTTTTTACTCGCAATGCTCTCCAGCGATTTACGTTCCATGCCAAATGGCAGGACCCAGCGGAAGGCATTGTCGGGTTTTCCACCCAGTGAGGCCCAGAACTCGTCATAGCTGGCGTGGAGATGGCGACCTTTACTCAAACGATAACGCAGGGCGCGAAAAACATGACCCTCGTCGCTGACGCCATAAAGGGCGCTGATACCAGACTGCTTCGCCAGATTGAAAACGGCTTCCAGAAGAATACGCTTAGGGAACAGGCCGTAACAGGCACGGGTGGCGTTTTTGATCGTCTCCCGCCCGACATCTCGCCGTGGCCCCTGCAGGCCACCAATGACCAGCACGCTGCGGTCGTTTTCCCGGATGACGCTGAAGGTCAGACTCGCCAGCAGAGTGTTATCCCCGGCACGTAACCAGAGCGTGGTTTCGCCCTCGCGTTCAGCCTTAACCGCAGAGGTGGCATAGATCGTATAGCTCGCCTCATCTTTGGTCGCAAACTGCAGCAGGGGAAGCGGCGACGGGCTGGTAAAGAGGTGGGCAAGGCCATTGTCCGGCAGCGCATCAATCCAGGCATAGTGATGCAGGATCGCCTCCGCGCGCTCACTGGCCGTCATTCCGCGGGTCAGGTACTGGCGCTGGGTTTTCACCGGCAGCGTCGGCTGTGCCTTCAGCAAGGTAGAAAAATCATCGCGCCGGGAGATCGTCTCCAGCATACGGGTGGTCGAGGACCAGAAAAGCAGGGTGCGCAGGAAGAATTTCAACCGGTAATCGCGTTTCTGCCACAGCGGCCCGGGCGTCAGATCGCCTTTCGCCAGGGCAAGAATAACGGAAGAACGGTGGGCGTATGACACCTCAACGGGCAGGATGGTATTAGACACGATAAAGACCTCTTTGTAATTCTGCGATTATCTTAAAGGTCATCGGATAATGATTTAACCGTTGCTAAACCTTTATTTCCGCTTCGTTTAATATCGATTGAGGTTATTAAAGAGGACGGCCTTCGCACTTCCTGAGTGGTCCATTCCGCACGGGCTATACTGATCCAGAGGAGGCGCTATGTATCTAAAACTTGATGGTCACAACTGGCGACACGTCTGGGTAGTAAGCGATCTTCACGGGTGTTATCAAATGCTTATGGATGAAATAAAGCAGCGACAGCTTAATCCGTATGAGGATTTACTTATTTGTGTCGGCGACTTAATCGATCGCGGACCAGACAGCGTGAAATGCCTGCAGTTATTAAATGAAAAATGGTTCTATGCCGTACGCGGCAATCATGAGCAGATGGCGTTGGATGCCCTGCATAATAAGAGCTTTGGGCTGTGGTTAATGAATGGCGGCGTCTGGTTTGCCGAATTAAAGGGCGAGGAACAACAGCAGGCTCTCGAGCTGTTCAGGCAATGTGAAAGGCTGCCGTGGATTATTGAGATCACCTGCGCCAACGGTGTGAATGTGATTGCCCATGCCGATTATCCGTCATCGCAGTATGAATGGGATAAACCGGTCCCGAAGCAGCAGATTCTGTGGGACAGGGATCGCCTGCGGGAGTTGATGAGCGGTCAGGAGAAGGGGATCGCCGGAGCCGATCACTTCTGGTTTGGCCATACGCCGCTAGGGAAGCGGTTTGATTGCCAGAACCTGCACTATATTGATACCGGAGCGGTGTTTGGTGGGACGTTGACGCTGGCACAGCTACAGTGATTAAAGGTCGGCATACTCCTGGGCCGGGCGCCAGAAGCCGTCGATGAACTCTTCAACCGGATAGCACCCGCCGTGGCGGATCCGCTGATCGTCCATCGATGCCTCGCACTGGATTTCGGTGCGATAAACATCCACTACCAGGTCTTCGCAACCCGCATCCAGATAACAAATAAACAACACCAGTGCGTACATCATGCCCCTCAGCAATCACTATCGTATTAATATTGTAGGGGATGATCAGGGAAGGGGGAAATAGAGGGACAAATAACCCGCCTGCGGGCGGGTTCTCTCTGAATCATGCAAGGCGCATGATCCAGGCATCGGAACCTTGATCGTAATGCTCACGGTACAGGACAGAGTGTTCGCCATCGAGGAGAGCCGGGACGCTGGTGTCTGCATCCCAGGCATCGAGCTGCATACACAGATCGGGGTCAGACTTGCACGGGATGGTTAACGTTCGTTCGCCCTGCGTATCGCCGTTTAACTCGGCATCATCGATTTCGAATGCGCCAATGCGCACATTGGTTTTCGTCATAATGCTCTCCATTAACTCGCTGTGTTCTGGTACGACCAGTATAGTCGCCCACTTTTCAGCCTGGTCAATGAAGAGCAAAAGCGCCAGTAAAAAAGTGCGTTTTTTAACTCGCGTCGACGTTACCGGTAAACAAGCGACCATCGCGAACCAGCTCGCGCGGGTAGCTATTTTTCAGGCGTGAACCCACTTTTTTCGCCAGCCCAATAGGGAAACCCTGATACGTTACTACCGCATCATCCCCGGCAGGACTCGTCTGGGGATAGACATCACGGCCGCGATACCACTCCTCCGCTTCCTGCTGGGTTAAGGCAAACGTGTTGTCCTGACCAGCCAGCGCAATCACCGCTTCATGCTGCCAGCGGTAACCTTTGTTATGAGTTTCGGCCAGACGGATGCCGACACGAGAGAAGCGCACTTTACCGATTAACGGTTCTATTTCCGTCGGGAACAACCACACCTCTTTATCGCGCTGCCACAGGCGCAGGTGATCTCCCCATTGCAGGCCCGCCAGATTTGCCGCAGCGGTAATCTGCGCGGCTTCGCGGGTTTTAAGCGGCGTGAAGGGGAAATTACCCACCTTGAATGTCGGCGCCGGGAGCGACTCGATAGCAGCGGTTTTGCGCAGCCGCGCCACGAAGAAACCTTCGCAGTCGTAGATATGCGGGAAGACGTGCAGGAACCCTTCTGGGGTCACGCATTCACTGGCGCTGGGGAACAGATCGTTCAGCGGCAGGAACTCCACGGCGTCGGGATATTGCGCTTGTAACCACAGGCAGACGGCTTCGTTCTCGTCGCGGTTCAGGGTGCAAGTGGAGTACACCAGGGTGCCGCCGGGGCGCAGGGCATGGAAAGCGCTGTCGATTAGCTCACGCTGAGTGGCCGCAATCTCCAGATTGCTGGCGACGGACCAGTTCTTCAGCGCGTCGGGATCTTTGCGCACCACCCCTTCGCCGGAGCAGGGGGCATCCAACAGGATCGCATCAAAGGCTTCCGGCAGGGCGGCTCCAAACACGCGGCCATCAAAATGGGTTAAAGCAACGTTGCTGATCCCGCAGCGGCTGATGTTGGCATGCAGCACTTTGACGCGGCTGGCGGAAAATTCATTGGCGAGGATCGCGCCCTGATTATTCATCCGCGCGGCGATTTGGGTGGTTTTGGACCCGGGGGCTGCTGCGACGTCCATCACGCGGTCAGGCGTATTGCCGTCGGCAAAGAGCGCGGCAACCGGCAGCATGGAACTGGCTTCCTGAATGTAAAACAGCCCACTCAGGTGCTCGGCGGTGCTGCCCAGCGGCAGAGCTTCTTCGTCGTCACGTTCGATCCAGAACCCCTCTTCGCACCACGGAACCGGGGTGAGTTGCCAGCCGTAGGGGGCAACAAGCGTGAGGAAATCCGCGACGCTGATTTTCAGGGTATTGACGCGCAGGCTGCGGCGCAGCGGGCGCTGACAAGCCGCGATAAACGCATCGAGAGCGAGAGGATCAGGCAGAGCCTGGCGCATTTGCGCCAGAAATTCATCTGGCAGATAGACGGGACGTTGAGACACGAGCGCACCACAGGGAGTAAAAAGAGGCGCGCAGTGTATCACAAAGGCTCCGGTGCGTTGACACCGGAGCGCAGGCTTTAACGTGGCAGGGCGGTGCCCCAGGTGCGCCACTCTTTCGGCTCGCTCTCCTGTAACAGGAAGTGCTTGCCGGGCTGAGATTTCGGCGCCAGCGGCGTACCCGGCGGCGTCGCGAAGGCGATCCCCCCACGGATAAACTGATTGAAGGTCCCGGTTTTCACTACGCCGCCGGTCAGGCCGAAATCGAGCGAGTAACCGGAGGCCAGCCAGAAGACGGAGTTATTACGCACCAGATGCTGATAACGATCGCTGATGCGCAGGGCCACCATCACCCGGTCGGAGAGCGTCCCGAGCGACAGGCCGGTCACCGTACCCACTTCCATCCCGCGGAACAGTACCGGCGTACCGATATCAAGCGATGCTGCATCCGGCACCTCTACCACAATGCTCAGACCATTGAGATAGCGCGAATCGGTGATGGTCGCTTCCTGCAGCTCAAAGTCGCGTCGCGGTTTGCCCTGTCCTGGCTCGACGTTGATATAAGGCTGGAGGATGGTATCCAGATGCTCAACCCCCGCGGCAGAAATCTGCGGGGTGATCACCGAGAAACGCGTTCCGGTGCGGGCGAAGTTGTCGACATATTCCGGGTACAGCACCGCCGTAGCCTGCACTTCATTGCGGGCGGTAATCAGCTTCAGGCTCTGGACCTGACCAATATCAATCCCCAGATAGCGCACCGGCATCCCTTCTGCGAGCTTGCCCGCATCAAAGGCGTGAAGGGTGATCTGGCTACCGACCGCACGGGCGGCGGTTTCAGACGGATAGAGGATCCGCTTATCACCTTTACGCTGGCTGGCGCTGGCACCGCTCAGGTTGTCAAAGCTGATAGCACCGCGCAGGGCACGAGAGAGCGGAGAAGCCTGCACCGTCAGTCCGCTGCCGTTAAGCTGCACTTTGGCCCCGCCCTCAGCCCAGAACACGCTGTTGCTGGTGAGCAATTTGCGATATTCCGGTTTGATATGCAGTTCGATGTCAAAGGCATTTGCACGTGGACGCACAAGGATCACTTCACCCACTTCGAATTTGCGATACAGCACGACCGAACCCGCCTGCACGTCCGGCAGGGTATCGGCTACCAGCGTGAGGGTGGTAGTCGGCAGATCGCTCAGGCTGTTTTCCAGCGCTTTATCGAGGTTGGCAAACAGCGGGTAGCTGTCGCGCATAGCGCCTTTCTCGCCCGGCAGGATACGGATCCCGCCGCTGATCCACTCGCTGGCGCTGGCCGCCAGAAACTCAACGCCGTCCAGCCCGACTTTGACATCCACCCGGCTGTTGACCACGAATTTGCTGTCGCCATGCACCAGCTCGCGGTACTGCGGATCAATCGCCACCTCAAAGGTGACCCCTTTGCTGGATAATGACCGCTCAAGCACTTGCCCAATCTGCACGCCGTGCAGAATCAGCGGCTGACCCGCGTCGATACCGTAGCTCTCCGGCGCGCTGAGTTTCACGGTCAGGACACCGGGTTTTTGTAACAGCGCCTTATCGGCCGGGGCGATAGTAAACTGGTTGGTCGGTTCGCCGCCGCCGGGGATCAGCTCAAAAGTGCTGCCGGTGAGCAGGCTGCTGATGCTGGGGTTACTGAGCGACAGTTTAGGGCTACGCATTTCAATACGCGTATTTTTCCGCAGCAGATCGACCACGCTGGGGTCAACGGTCATTTCACCAGTGACCAGACCGCCAGGATTTAGCGTCATTTTGGTGAGCTGCCCAACCTGTAACCCCTGATACATCAGCGGCGTGGAGTCCTCCTTCAGGCCATCCGCAGAGGGGAGGGTCAGCTTCACAATCACGCCGCGCTGGCTGTGGGCCAGATCTTTGTACAAGCCGAAATCATCTTCCTGGGTAGCAGGCGCAGAACCCTCCGGCGAATCGAAGGCGATGGCACCGTTCACCAGCGCCGCCAGGCTTTCCAGCTTCACTTTGGCCCCACTCAGGCTGAGATCGGCATCGACGCCAGAAACGTTCCAGAAGCGGCTACCTTTTTTCACCAGGGAGGTGAAGCGCCGTTCAATCAGCACGTCGATGGTCACCCCTTGCTTATTCGGGGTGATGGCGTAGTCATAGACGCGACCAACGGGGATCTTGCGGAAATAGACCACCGATCCGCTGTTCAGTGAACCGAGATCCGGCGCATGCAGATGAATCATCAGATCGCCGTTATTGAGCCGGTATTTCGGCTGTGTATCCAGGGCGGTAAAGTGATCTTTTGGCTCACCTTTGCCCGGCATCATGCCGATGTAGTTACCGCCAACCAGCGCATCCAGCCCGGAGACCCCCGCCAGCGAGGCTTTCGGCGTCACCAGCCAGAACTGCGTCTCTTCCCGTAGGGCGTCCTTCATATCGGACTTGATGCTGGCACGAACCTTAATTTTATTCAGGTTCTTGTCGAGCGAGATATCCTGGACAGTGCCCACCTCAACGCCCTGGAAGCGCACGGGTGTACGACCCGCAACGATGCCATCGGCGCTCTGGAAATCAATGGTAATGGTACTGCCGCGATCTTCGTAACTGGTCCAGATCAACCAGCCGGCGATCATCAGCGCGATAACCGGCAGTAACCAGAAAGGCGAAATACGACGTTTTGTTTTAACTCGCGCTTCAGTCGGCGAAGCTGGCGTTTCCTGACTCATGTGCATCCCAAAGTAAGCGGCTATCCAGCCATTCGACTGCAAGAATAGTCAATATCACCGCAGTGCCAAAATAGAACGCTGCGGGTCCCATAGTAAAAGCAAGGAGCTGATCGCGATTGATCAGCGACATCATCAACGCAATGACAAATAAATCCAGCATTGACCAGCGGCCAATCCAGGTCACAAAACGCAACAGCAGTATGCGGGTTTTCAGCCCCTGTTCACACTTAAAATGAATACTGATGAGCAGGGTAAACATCACAATGACTTTGGTAAAGGGCACCAGAATACTGGCGATGAACACGATGGCCGCGACGGCAATATTGCTCTGCGCCAGCGAAATAATGCCCGACATAATGGTATCTTCCTGCCGCGCCCCGTTGACGTAAATCACCGAGATAGGCAGCAGGTTAGCGGGTAACAGTAGCACCAGCGAGGCGATCAGCGCCGCCCAGCATTTTTGCAGGCTATTGTGGCGTCGCAGGCGCAGCGGAATATGGCAGCGAGGGCAACGGCCGCGCGCGTCGGGTAACCCGGTATAGTGACAGCCCAGACAGACTCGCAAATCAGTGTTGTAGCGGGTGGCGGGGCGCTGGGGATAAAACCGCTCCCAGAGCTGCTCCACGTTCAGATGGATCATCGTAAGAATGCTCAGGATCACCAGCGCGATAAAAGCGAACAGGCCGCTACCGGGCTGTAGCCAGGCGTAATCTTGTACCTTAATAGAGGCCACGACGATCCCCACGAGATAGATATCCAGCATCACCCACTCTTTAAGTCTCTCGAGCATCAGGAGCACCGGGCGCAGGTTCATTCCCAGAATATTGCCAAACCATAGATAGGCGATGGCGGCCACCAGCACCACCGGCGCGCCGACGGTACAGAACAACACCATCGAGGCGGTGAGGGGGTCCCCCTGACGGGTCATCTGCCAGATCCCCTGTAGCAGGTTAGCGTCGATACGCACGCCTAACAGGTGCAAACTGAGCAGCGGTTCGCTCCAGGCAAAAGGCATCAGCAGCATCATGGTGACGGCCATCGCGGCCAGTCGCGTCAGGGACCAGTCACGGCCATCGCGAATTTTTGCGTTACATCGCGGGCAGAAAGCACTTTGGTGTGATTTCATCTTTGGCAACGTAAAAAGCGTATCGCATTGTGGACAACGCTGATAATGTGCACGAGGAAGCGCATCGCCGACCGCATGCACAGTAATCTTTTTCGCCGTTGATATTTTTGGTGTTTTAAGAGCCATCGGTCGCGCTAAAAAAGGATAGTTAATAGTTATCTTAACTCATGAATGGATTCATCTTGAGCATGGGCGTAAATAAAGCTTATTTTAATAGGCTATGCTGTAATTTTGTAAGACAACCAAGTGATTGAATAATGAGCAAAACAGAATTCTACGCGGATTTGAACCGTGATTTTCAGGCATTGATGGCAGGTGAAACCAGTTTTTTAGCCACCCTGGCGAATACCAGCGCGTTGCTTTTCGAACGTCTGTCTGAGGTGAACTGGGCCGGTTTCTATCTGCTTGAAGGCGAGACGCTGGTACTGGGGCCCTTCCAGGGCAAACTGGCCTGCGTACGTATTCCGGTTGGGCGCGGCGTGTGTGGTACCGCAGTAGCGCAAGACCAGGTGCAGCGTGTTGATGACGTCCACGCATTCGATGGGCATATTGCCTGCGACAGCGCCAGCAATGCTGAAATCGTCCTTCCTCTGAAAGTGAATAATCAGATTATTGGTGTACTGGATATCGACAGCACGGTCTTTAATCGCTTTACCCGCGAGGATGAGCAGGGGCTGCGCGAGCTGGTGGCGAACCTTGAAAACGTTCTCGCCGCGACCGATTATCATAAATTCTTTGCGAGCGTCGCAGGATAATCAACGGATAACGTAGCATTTACCGATGGCGTCATTATAATGACGCCTGTTCATGCCTGCGGCTTGTCGGCAACGTCCGTTGTAATCAGGAAATTTCATGGAAAATCAACCTAAGTTGAATAGCAGTAAAGAAGTTATCGCGTTTTTGGCCGAACGTTTTCCTCAATGTTTTAGTGCCGAAGGCGAAGCTCGTCCCCTGAAAATTGGTATTTTTCAGGATCTGGTAGAGCGTGTTGAAGGTGAGATGAACCTCAGCAAAACCCAACTCCGCTCCGCCTTACGTCTTTATACTTCGAGCTGGCGTTACCTGTACGGTATCAAAGCGGGCGCGACGCGTGTTGATCTCGACGGCAACCCTTGCGGTGTGCTGGATGAGCAGCATGTAGAGCACGCTCGTAAGCAGCTCGAAGAAGCCAAAGCGCGTGTTCAGGCTCAGCGTGCTGAACAGCAGGCGAAGAAACGCGAAGCGGCTGCGGCCAATGGCCAGGAAGAAACGCCTCGTCGTGAACGCAAGCCACGTCCTGCACCGCGTCGCAAAGAAAACACCGAGCGTAAGCCACGTGCTGAGCAACCGGCGGCAAAAGCCCCGCGTGCGCCTCGTGAAGAGCCGCGCCATACTCCGGTTTCTGACATCAACGTCCTGAACGTGGGTCAGTCTCTGAAAGTAAAAGCGGGCAACAATGCTATGGATGCCACCGTACTGGAAATCACCAAAGATGGCGTTCGTGTACAGCTGACTTCTGGTCTGTCAATGATTGTACGCGCAGAACACTTGTTGTTCTAAAACGGAGGCCAAGCCCGGCATGAACACATTTTTTAAGCTCACCGCGCTGGCTGGCCTGTTTGCGATAACAGGCCACGCCTTCGCTGTGGACGAGATTACGCGTGTCGATCAAATTCCGGTTCTGAAGGAAGAGACTCAGCACGCAACGGTCAGTGAGCGCGTGACATCGCGCTTCACCCGTTCGCACTATCGTCAGTTCGACCTCGACCAGGCTTTTTCGAAAAAAATTTTCGACCGCTATCTGAACCTGCTGGACTACAGTCATAACGTCCTGCTGGCAAGCGATGTCGAACAATTTGCCAAAAAGCAGTCTGAGGTAGGCGACGAGTTACGCAGCGGCAAGCTCGACCTGTTCTACGACCTGTATAACCTGTCGCAGAAACGCCGTTTCGAGCGCTATCAATATGCGCTTAAGGTGCTTGAACGTCCGATGGACTTCACGGGTAACGACACCTTTAATCTCGACCGCAGTAAGTCGCCGTGGCCGAAAGATGAAGCCGAGCTGAACGCGCTGTGGGACAGTAAAGTGAAGTACGATGAGCTGAGCCTCAAACTCACCGGTAAAGATGAGAAAGAGATCCGCGAAACGCTGACCCGCCGCTATAAATTTGCCATTCGTCGTCTGGCGCAGACCAACAGTGAAGATGTGTTCTCGCTGGCGATGACGGCCTTCGCGCACGAAATCGATCCGCACACCAACTATCTCTCTCCGCGCAACACCGAGCAGTTCAACACCGAAATGAGTCTCTCCCTTGAAGGGATTGGCGCGGTGCTGCAGATGGATGACGATTACACGGTGATCAACTCCATGGTTGCGGGCGGCCCGGCGGCCAAAAGCAAGGCGATTAGCGTAGGCGATCGCATTGTGGGTGTCGGCCAGGTTGGCCAGAACATGGTGGATGTGATTGGCTGGCGCCTGGATGATGTGGTAGCCCTGATCAAAGGGCCGAAAGGCAGCAAGGTCCGTCTGGAAATTCTGCCTGCCGGTAAAGGCACCAAGACCCGTATCGTTACCCTTACTCGCGAACGTATCCGTCTGGAAGATCGCGCGGTGAAAATGTCGGTGAAAACCGTAGGTAAAGACAAGGTCGGCGTGCTGGATATTCCTGGCTTCTACGTAGGCCTGACGGACGACGTCAAGGTTCAACTGCAGAAGCTTGAAAAACAAAACGTGAAGAGCGTGATCATCGATCTGCGCACCAACGGCGGCGGCGCCCTGACCGAAGCGGTTTCGCTGTCGGGCCTGTTTATTCCGTCCGGTCCGGTGGTACAGGTACGTGATAACAACGGTAAAGTGCGTGAAGACGCCGACACCGATGGCGTTGTTTACTATAAAGGCCCGCTGGTGGTCCTGGTCGATCGCTTCAGTGCGTCGGCATCGGAAATCTTTGCCGCCGCGATGCAGGATTACAACCGCGCATTGATTGTTGGCGAACCGACCTTCGGGAAGGGCACGGTGCAGCAGTACCGTTCCCTGAACCGCATTTACGATCAGATGCTGCGCCCGGAATGGCCAGCGCTTGGCTCGGTACAGTACACCATTCAGAAGTTCTATCGTGTGAATGGCGGCAGTACCCAGCGTAAAGGCGTAACCCCGGACATCATCATGCCGACCGGCACCGAAGAGACAGAAACCGGTGAGAAGTTCGAAGATAACGCGTTGCCGTGGGATAGCGTTAATGCTGCCACCTACGTGAAGTCGGGCGATATCACTCAGTTTGGTCCGGCGCTGTTGAAGCAGCACGACGAGCGCATCGCCAAAGATCCTGAATTCCAGTACATCGTGAAGGATATTGCCCGTTTCAATGCCCTGAAAGCGAAACGCAATATTGTCTCTCTGAACTACGCTCAGCGTCTGAAAGAGAACGAAGAGGATGATGCAACACGTCTGGCGCGTATCAACGACCGCTTTAAACGTGAAGGTAAGCCACTCCTCAAAAAACTGGATGATCTGCCGAAGGATTATCAGGAGCCAGATCCGTATCTTGATGAGACGGTGAAGATCGCCATTGACCTGGCGAAACTGGAAAAAGACCAACCTGCCGGAAACCCCGCTCCGGCAAAATAATCCCTCAACAGGCACAAGAAATTGTGCCTGTTTTTTTGTTAACCTCCTCCTGCCGTCAGCCAGTCATTTCATTATGTAAAGTTGTGTCTTTCTGGTGACTTACATCGCTGCAATCCTTGAAAATATGCGGAATACCCATACGATGTGGGTAATCGCATAGTGCGTTTTGTTAAACTGAGGTTAAAAGAATATTATGATGCGAATCGCGCTCTTCCTGCTCACCAACCTTGCGGTCATGGTGGTCTTCGGGCTGGTACTTAGCCTGACAGGAATTCAGTCGAGCAGCGTTCAGGGCTTGTTAATTATGGCGCTGCTGTTTGGTTTTGGTGGCTCCTTTGTCTCGCTGCTGATGTCCAAATGGATGGCGCTCAAGTCCGTGGGCGGCGAGGTTATTGAGCAACCGCGTAACGATATGGAACGCTGGCTGATGAACACCGTCGCCAACCAGGCCCGTCAGGCGGGGATTGCCATGCCGCAGGTCGCGATCTATCACGCGCCGGATATCAACGCGTTTGCTACCGGTGCGCGTCGTGACTCGTCGCTGGTTGCGGTGAGTACCGGCCTGTTGCAGAACATGAGCCGTGACGAAGCCGAGGCGGTAATTGCCCATGAGATCAGCCACATTGCCAACGGCGATATGGTGACCATGACCCTGGTTCAGGGTGTGGTGAACACCTTCGTCATCTTTATCTCACGTATTATCGCACAGATTGCCGCAGGCTTTATGGGCGGGGATCGTGAGGAAGGCGAATCCAGTAACGGTAACCCGCTGATCTACTTTGCGGTCTCAATGGTACTGGAACTGGTGTTTGGTATCCTGGCGAGCATTATCACCATGTGGTTCTCCCGTCATCGTGAGTTCCATGCGGATGCTGGCTCTGCCAAACTGGTGGGCCGCGAGAAGATGATTGCTGCCCTGCAGCGTCTGAAAACCAGCTACGAACCGCAGGAAGCCTCCAGCATGATGGCGTTCTGCATCAACGGTAAATCGAAATCGCTGAGTGAGCTGTTCATGTCTCACCCACCGCTGGACAAGCGTATCGAAGCGCTGCGTAGTGGCGAGTACCTGAAATAACGGCTTCGGCTTGTAAATGAAAAAGCGCGTCCACGGACGCGCTTTTTTTATGCCTGCGGCCGTGGTTGCGTCACCCGCAGCCCGCTGATGATGGCAGCAGCGGCGGCCAGCGTGCCGGCGGTCAGCAGCGCCAGGTGCGTGCCGTTTTGCCCGGCCAGGTTGAACAGTAAGGCCACCAGCGCCGCGCCGGTGCTTTGTCCCAGCAGGCGCGCCGTACCCAGCATCCCGCTGGCTCCGCCGCTGCGATGAGGCGGGGCGGCAGTAATAATCGTATGGTTGTTCGGAGACTGGAACAGACCAAAGCCCGCCCCGCACAAGATCATTCGCCAGATGATATCCAGATCGTGCGGAGCCGCCGGGAGCAGGGCGAGGGCGAACAGACCCGCCGCCATCACTACCATCCCCAGCGCACCCAGCAATCCCGCGTGAACCCGTTCAATCAGATAACCAGCCAGCGGCGCCATTACCATGGTCGCCAGCGGCCAGGGCGTTAACAGGAGACCGGTTTCCACTTCAGAGCGGCCAATAACGCTCTGCAGGAAAAAGGGCAGCGAGACCAGGGCCAGCATCTGCGCGCAGAAAGAGCATATCGAGGTGCCGATGGAGAGGAAGAAGAGCGGAATGCGCAGCAGATCCACCGGCAGCAACGGTACTGGCAGCGCCAGTTGACGACGCACGAAGAAGAAGCCCACCACCAGCAGCGCCACGACCTCGCCCGCGATCAACGTCAGCGACTGCCCCTGGGCGAAACCGCTCAGAGCGGTGATCAGCAGGCCAAAGGTAAGGGCGTTCATTACCGCGCTTGGCAGATCGAATTTAGGCATGCTGCTTTTCGGGCCGTTGGCGGGTAAGTAACGCAGGGCGAACACAAGCGCCACGATACCCAACGGAACGTTGATTAAGAACAGCCACTGCCAGGAAGCCACCGACAGGATCGCTGCGGCGATTGTCGGGCCAGCCGCCGATGATACCGCGACTATAAAGGAGTTGATGCCCATTCCCCGGCCCAGATGCCGCTGCGGATAGATAAGCCGGATCAGCGCGGTATTAACGCTCATCAGCGCCGCGCCGCCAAACCCCTGGATGATGCGCGCCAGCGTCAGGGTGTGCAAGGTGTCGGAAAGGGCGCAGAACAGCGAGGTCAGGGTAAAGACCACCAGTCCGCACTGATACACTCTGCGGTAGCCAAACATGTCGCCCAGAAACGAGAACGACAGTAGGGAGATGACAATAGCTATCTGGTAGGCGTTGACGATCCAGATCGAACTGGCAGGCGAGGCATTCAGATCGCTGGCGATGGTCGGCAGAGCGACGTTCGCGATCGCGCCATCCAGCACGGCCATAGAAATACCGATGATAATGGTCGCAATTGCACCATAGCGCTGCGGTAACGGCAGGCCATCTTTGGGGGTAAGTGTCATGAGAATGAATGAGCAATACAGGTTATTATTAACAGGGTAACGATATTATCACTGTTATTTCGGTTATATGTCGCAGATTTGTAACCAGGTAAGCCAGGATTGATTGCAGCAATGCCACTGCGAATTTATAATAAAAACCGGTTCTAAATTTTATAAAACACTTGCGTTGAGGTGATTAATGGCAATCGCGGATTTGGATAAACAGCCAGATTCTGTTTCTTCTGTGTTAAAGGTGTTCGGCATCTTGCAGGCGCTTGGCGAAGAGCGCGAAATTGGTATTACTGAGCTGTCCCAGCGTGTGATGATGTCAAAAAGCACCGTTTACCGCTTTTTGCAGACCATGAAATCACTGGGTTATGTTGCACAGGAAGGTGAGTCTGAAAAATACTCCCTGACCCTGAAGCTATTCGAACTGGGCGCACGCGCGCTGCAGAACGTCGATCTGATCCGTAGCGCTGATATTCAGATGCGTGAACTCTCTCGTCTGACGAAAGAGACGGTGCATCTCGGTGCGCTGGACGAAGACAGCATTGTCTACATCCATAAGATCGACTCCATGTATAACCTGCGCATGTATTCGCGTATTGGTCGCCGCAATCCGCTCTACAGTACCGCTATCGGTAAAGTTCTGCTGGCCTGGCGCGACCGTGAAGAAGTGAAGCAGATCCTCGAGAACGTCGAGTATAAACGCAGCACTGAACGCACCATCACCACTACCGATGAGCTGTTAGAGGTGCTGGATAAGGTGCGTGAGCAGGGTTACGGCGAAGATAATCAGGAGCAGGAAGAGGGCTTACGCTGCATCGGCGTGCCGGTATTTGACCGCTTCGGTGTGGTGATTGCTGGCCTGAGCATCTCCTTCCCGACGCTGCGTTTCTCTGAAGAGCATCTGCACGAATATGTGGAAATGCTTCACACGGCGGCGCGGAAAATTTCTGAGCAGATGGGTTACAACGACTATCCGTTCTGAGTTTTCCGGTATAAAAAACGCTGCTCTTGGGCAGCGTTTTTTATGTGCGGAATTAGCCGTTATCGACCACTATCTCGCTCTTTCGCAGCAACGGGCAGCGAGTGAGGCCGATAATGCCGCTGTCAGAATGAATGTATTGTGCTGTACTGAATCCGCGCGCGGTAAGGTACTTGCACTGGATACCCAGTCCGCCCGCATTTTCTTTACTGCCCATCAGCACGCCATAACCCGCCAGCAGTAAACCCGTCCAGATCAGGGCTATAACGATCAGTGTACGAATAAAAAAGCGCATTATTGCCTCATTTTTTTAATGACTGCCCCATAGCGTAACCGATACATTTGCGTTAACAAGCCTATGATTCCGAAAGGCTCGTCTTCACGGTACAGTTAGGCATGGTTTAAGTTGCGCATGATAACCTGGCATCAGGCAGTTATGGACGGAGAGTGGAGTGAAAAAAATACGCTGGGTGATTCTGGTGCTGGTATTGCTGGCCTGTGTGTTGCTCTGGACGCAGACCATCAATGTGATGTGTGACCAGGACGTACAGTTTTTTAGCGGTATTTGTTCTGTGAATAAGTTTATCCCGTGGTAACGGGCATTTTTCTCGCAAATGATTTCCTTCCTGAACGCGAGTGGTAATATGAGCGTTTTTATTGGGGGGTGAAATGGGTGAGTTAGTGAATTCCGGGATGCTGAGCGTGGCATCTCTGGCGATCTCGGTGCTATTGCTGGTGGTGGGGCTGGTTTTGTGGTTTTTTATCAACCGTGCAAGCTCCCGTACCAATGAGCAAATTGAACTGCTTGAAACGCTGGTCGATTTGCAGAAACGACAGAACGCGCTGCTGCGCCGCCTGTGCGAAGCCAATGAACCGGAAGAGAAAGTAGCACCAAAAGCGGCAGAAGAGACGGCTAATAGCCAGGACGATGACTTTATTCGTCTGGTAGCTGAACGCTAACCAGTCAGGGGAGGTGAGTATGGCCTGGAGCAATCCCTGGTATAACGCCTCCCTCGCGCATCATACCCCGCAGGGTTTTCGCAATGTCGATGGCGCTGAGCACCAGCCTGGCGATGTCGAACGCTGGCAGAAAGAGCGAAAAGCCGCCCGCCTGCCAAAGCCGCCCGAACAGGGCTATGAGCATTTTATCCGCCAGTGGTGGCAACCTGTCACCCTGAATAACCATGAAGAGGACGGCGTCTGGTGGCTGGGACATGCCAGCTTGCTGCTACGCCTGAACGGGAAATACATTCTCACCGATCCGGTCTTTTCCCGCCGCGCTTCCCCGGTCCCCTTTGCCGGACCTGCCAGAAAAACGCCGTCGGTGATGAGCGTTGCGGCGCTCCCACCGCTGGATGCGCTGGTGATTTCCCATAACCATTATGATCATCTTGACGCCGCTACGGTACGCCAGCTGGTGCGACGTTTTCCGCAGCTCACCTTTTTTGTGCCCTTAGGCCTGGGAGAATGGTGTCGTCGTCGTGGGGCAAAACAGGTTGTCGAGCTGGACTGGTGGCAAAGCTATGTCTTCGAAGGAGTGGTGTTCACCGCCGTTCCGGCGCAGCACTGGAGCATGCGAACCCTGTGGGATCGCAACCGCTCGCTCTGGTGTGGGTGGGTCTTTGAAGGGCAAAACCAGCGCTTCTGGTTCAGCGGCGATACGGGCTACACCCCAGATCTGCTGACTATCCCCCAGCGGCTGGGAAAACTGGATACCATCGCGATACCCATTGGTGCCTATGCACCACGCTGGTTCATGTCGATTCATCATATGGATCCGCAGGCAGCGGTGGCGCTCTGGCAACAGCTGGGCATGCCGCGGGCGATCCCCATCCACTGGGGCGTGTTTGAGCTGACGGATGAGTCACTGGATGAACCGGTCAGAGAGCTGTCTCAGACCCTGAGGGCGTTGTCGCTGCCGGACGATAACTTTCAGCCCTTGCGCATTGGTCAATATTTATCCATATAAACTATTACGAGTTCAGATAGTACTTATTCCGTATTAAACCGACGCGGATCATATTTTAATTTAATCGAAACGTTTTGATTGCCTTTTTTTGAGGCAGGTTCATAAAAATATCATTATTTTGGTGCATAGCGACGAACAACGTTGCGATGTATATAAGTTAAACAAGCGAAGCGCCCAGGGCTGTTTTAAGCAAGGAAACAAATCTCTGCCGTTGCGATTAAAACAGCATAACTTCTTACCAATTGTTCTAACGGAAATAACCCTGTCACGAAATCAGCTTCGCTTGCTGGACGATCTGAAGTTATTGGTCTAAGGTAAAAAAGTCTTTGATAACAGCGTCTCCCCTGACGGTTACTGATCGCGCAACAAACAGGCTCTGTATACACGTAAGTGCATTACTGTGCAGATTGTGGCAAATCAGTCCCCCAATTTGTGCGGCTGATCGAGACACGTTTAAAAATGGCTTGCCATTATTTAAGTTGTATGTGATAACACGGTTTGGGTCAAACGAGGTACAGTTCTGTTTATGTGTGGCATTTTCAGTAAAGAAGTCCTGAGTAAACACGTTGTCGTTGAATACCGCTTCTCTGCCGAACCTTATATTAGTGCCTCATGCAGTAATGTCTCAGTTTTATCTCAGTGAATGCCCACGGGCTAAGAAAACATTCAAAGGAATTTTGCAAATGGCAAAGATTAAAGGTCAAGTTAAGTGGTTCAACGAGTCTAAAGGTTTTGGTTTCATTACTCCTGCTGACGGCAGCAAAGATGTGTTCGTACACTTCTCTGCAATCCAGGGTAACGGCTTCAAAACTCTGGCTGAAGGCCAGAACGTTGAGTTCGAAATTCAGGACGGCCAGAAAGGTCCGGCTGCTGTTAACGTAACCGCTATCTGATCGAACCCCTGCCTTGTCTGAAGCGTTTCGACGTTTCAGTTGCAGAGATAAAGCCTCGCTTGTGCGGGGCTTTTTAATGCAATTTTTTCAAAGTGTTACCACCTGCGTCTCTGTTTGCAGTTTGTTGCAAAGCTGCGAGAGTATTAGCATTGTTTTCCCCATCAGGACGCAAATTTGCCGTTAAATCAGGGCGTTGTTATTCAGCCCTGGAGTTCTGGTGAAAAAGAAACCCGTCAATCCCGCAGCAAACTTCACCCCGTTACGTTTTGCCCTTCTGTGTGTCGCCATTCTTGGCAGCCTGGTTTTCCTGCTCGGGCGCGTCGCCTGGCTGCAGATTGTGAAACCGGATCCCCTCGTTAAGCAGGAGGATATGCGCTCCCTGCGGGAAGTCGCGATTAACGCTCCGAGAGGAATGATAGTCGACAGGGCGGGGCGGCCGTTGGCGGTGAGCGTGCCGGTGCAGGCAGTGTGGGCCGATCCGAAAACGGTGCTGGCGAAAGGTGGGGTCGGATTTGATAATCGCTGGCAGGCGTTAGCCAGTGCGCTGCATTTGTCCCTTCCCAACCTTGCCGCGCGAATCAACAGCAATCCGCAGGGGCGTTTTATCTATCTGGCTCGCCAGGTGGATCCTGCCCAGGCCCAGTGGATCGATAAGCTCCATCTACCGGGTATCAGCCTGCGCGATGAGTCCCGGCGCTTCTACCCGGCCGGGCACGTGGCGGCCAATCTTATCGGCTTTACCAATATCGACGGGCAGGGTATTGAAGGAATAGAGAAAAGCTTTAATGCGCAGTTGACCGGTAAGCCCGGCCTGCGACGCGTCCGCGAAGATCGCTACGGTCATGTGATTGAGAATATTACCGAAGTTCCGCCCGTACCGGCCCATAATATTCAGTTGAGTATTGACGAGCGGCTGCAAACTATCACCGAAGATGCGCTGGACAATGCCGTGGCGTGGAACAAAGCGGAATCGGGCGCGGCGGTGCTGATCAATATCCAGACCGGGGAGATCCTCGCTATGGCCAACTTCCCGGATTTCAATCCCAATAACCGTGACGGTGCCACGCTGAATGATTTTCGTAATCGCGCCATCAGCGACACCTTTGAACCTGGTTCCACCGTCAAGCCACTGGTGCTGATGACCGCGTTACAGCAAGGGCTGGTGCAGCCAGACAGTGTTATCGACACCCATCCCTATACTCTGGCCGGACACCGCATTCGCGACGTCGGTTACTACCCGGAACTGACGCTAACCGGCATCCTGCAAAAATCGAGCGATACCGGCGTGTCCCGCCTCTCACTGGCAATGCCGATCCAGCGTCTGCTGGACACCTATCATGGGTTTGGTTTTGGTCGCTCTACCGGCCTTGGATTAACAGGGGAGAGCAGCGGCCTGCTGCCTGAGCGTAAATTCTGGAGCCAGCTCGATCGCGCTACCTTTGCGTTTGGCTATGGCCTGATGGTAACTCCGCTTCAGCTGGCGCATGTCTATGCCACCATTGGCGGCAATGGCCTGGAACGTCCACTCTCCATTACTCGTATTGATCCGCCGGTGATCGGCACGCAGGTGATGCCAGCATCTATTGTGCAGGAGGTGGAGCACATGATGGAGAGCGTGGCCTTGCCTGGCGGCGGCGGGGTTAAGGCAGCAGTGCGTGATTACCGCGTAGCGGTGAAAACCGGCACCGCGAAGAAAATCGATGACCGCGGCAACTATGTTGATAAATATGTGGCCTATACCGCCGGTGTTGCACCAGCCAGCCGGCCTGTCTTCGCCCTGGCGGTGGTCATTAACGATCCACAAAACGGGGCCTATTACGGCGGGGCGGTCTCTGCGCCCGTGTTCAGCCAGATTATGGGTGACGTGCTGCGCATCGAAAACATCAAACCTGATGGATTACCGGCCGATTCCAGCCATCTCATCGTAATGCGTTAAGCAAGGCGTTTTACAGCGGGGCGATTAGCGGTACACTTTCGCCCTTTATGATTGCCCGGAGTTCCCATGACATTCTGCTGTCCTCTTTGCCACGCGCCGCTGGCGCATACGGATAAAAGTTACGCCTGCCCACAAGGGCATCGGTACGATATGGCGAAAGAGGGCTATGTCAATCTGCTGCCGGTACAGCATAAGCGTTCGCGCGATCCGGGCGACAGCGCAGAGATGATGCAGGCGCGCAGAGCCTTTCTCGATGCGGGTCATTATCAGCCTTTGCGCGACGAAGTTGCCGGGAAGCTGGCGGCGTTATTACCTGCAGGGGCGACATCAATTCTCGATATTGGCTGTGGGGAAGGGTATTACACCGCCGCCTTTGCCGACACCGCCCGGGAAAAAGGCGCGTCGACCTTCGGGCTGGATGTCTCAAAATCCGCCATCCGCGCTGCAGCCAAACGCTATTCGCAGGCCACCTTTTGCGTGGCATCCAGCCACCGTCTGCCGTTTGAACAGAGCAGTATGGATGCGGTGATCCGTATCTACGCCCCCTGCAAAGGCGAAGAGTTAGCCCGGGTAGTGAAAGAGGGGGGCTGGGTGATCACCGTTACGCCAGGTCCACGTCACCTGATGGAGCTGAAAGGGCTGATTTACAATGAGGTTCTGCTGCATGCGCCGCACTCGGAGCAACTGGCAGGCTTTGTACTTCGGGATGAGCAATCGCTGGCTTATAACATGTCCCTGAGCGGAACTGAGGCAGTGGCGCTGTTACAGATGACGCCGTTCGCGTGGCGGGCAAAACCAGAAGTGTGGGAGACGCTGGCAAAACAGGAACTTTTCAGCTGCCAGACAGATTTTAGCATCCACTGCTGGCAGCGCGTCGGTTAACCGGCGAAGTGGCTCCACATAATCTGCACGCCAATACCGATTAACACGATACCGCCGAGGATCTCGGCGCGTTTGCCTAACAGCGGGCCGATAAACCGGCCGACCATCATCCCCAGGGTGGACATGATTAAGGTCGCGCAACCAATGGCCAGCGCGGTGGCAATGATGTTCACCTGCAGGAACGCCAGCCCGACGCCTACCGCCATTGCATCAAGGCTGGTGGCGATCGCCGTGGTGACCAGCAGCCAGAAGCCGTGACGCTGAACCGGCTCGTCGTCACCGACATCATTGCGAATACCTTCGATAACCATACGTCCGCCGAGGAAAGTCAACAGGATAAAGGCGATCCAGTGGTTCCATTCCAGCACGAACTGGCTGGCAAGCATCCCCAGACCCCAGCCGATCAGCGGCGTCAGGGTTTCGATAGCGCCAAAGATAAGGCCGGTACGCAGGGCTTCAGAGAATTTGGGTTTGTGGAGCGTGGCGCCTTTCCCCATGGAGGCGGCAAAAGCATCCATAGACATACCAAAGGCCAGAAGAAGTGTTGCAGAGAGGTTCATCAGCGCGTCCAGACCGGGAATATCCATATGACACATCACTGCCCCCAGTAAACAGCAGTTGATGCGTCTATGGTCTCGCCTGATCCCTCTGCCTGACGCAGAAACAATCCGTACGTGCCACGTTTTGCAACGAGTATGTTGACACGTACATTTCCGGCATACCGGAAATCGGCTACTCCCCAACGACGGGCGCAACCTTAACATATTTTGAGAAGTTAAAACAACAACCGGAAAGTATTATTCGTTCTATTCGATGATAACGATTTTCATTTGGATGCTGTTGTGAAAATAACGTTAAGAATATGGCGTGTATTCACAAAAGAAATATAGCTTTGGCTATAAGGCAGGGTAAAACCCACATCCAAATATAGCCAAGGCTATTATTTTAACTCATTGAGTTTTAACGAGTAAGTGATATATCTTCTCGAGATCGTCGATATTCTTTACCCGGATAAGCAGGCGTCGCTGCTCTAATTGCATCACCAGTACGCCGTCTTCTGATAAATTCATCTCTTTAATGCGGTTATATTCTATCCAGACATTGGCGAAAAAGAACCCAGCAGGTTTGAAGATTATTTTCGGCACCCGCATCCAGAACAGATAAAAGGCCATTAATGCCAGTGCACATAATAACCATGTGGTTAATAAAGCACCCTGGCTCATCACGTTGTTATAAATCAGGATCATCAGCAGGCCAGCAAAGATGACACCATCAACGCGGCCGCGACGCAGCAGGGGGATCGTGAGCAAGGTCGTACCGTTGCGGCGGGGCATGATCAATTCGTCGTAAATGGCATACGCCAGAAGGGCAGCAATAAAGACAACCAGTACGATGTCCGTGACCGTCATTCATCCTCCAGATAAAAAAACGGGGGCATACTTGCCCCCGGTGTATTCAGCAAAAACTTACAGACCCAGCAGACCGATAGCGTAACCCACGATACCGATAACGAAGAAGCCGACGATGATCCACAGCGCATTCACCTTCTTGCGCAGCAGCCACATACAGGCGAAGGTCAACAGCAGCGGCACCAGGCCCGGCATCAGTTGGTCAAGGATGGTTTGTACCGTGGTCACGCGCGTCTGGCCATCCTGGCCGGTGATGGTTGACACCACCAGCGGGATGTTGACGTGCGTCCACTTGTTCACCAACGCCCCCATGACAAACAGGCCGAGGATTGACGCCCCCTCGGTCAGTTTTTGCAGGAAGCCGCCGCCCATATCCTGAACGATATCCACGCCCTTACGGTAGCCGTACGCCACGCCGTAGTAACGGGTCGCCAGACGTACCACGTTGAACAGGATAAAGAACAGCAGAGGACCAAGCAGGCTACCGCTCATGGCAATACCCGCACCCAGCGCTGCAAAGACCGGACGTACAGTCCCCCAGAAGATCGGGTCACCAACGCCTGCCAGTGGCCCCATCAGACCCACTTTGATACCGTTGATGGCACCATCGTCGATCTCAGCACCGTTCGCACGCTGCTCTTCCATCGCCAGCGTTACGCCCAGTACCGGGGCCGCGACGTACGGGTGGGTGTTGAAGAATTCCAGGTGACGCTTAATCGCCTGACGACGCGCGTCGTTGTTTTCCGGGTACAGACGTTTGATCGCCGGCACCATCGAGAAGCAGAAGCCCAGCGCCTGCATACGTTCGAAGTTCCATGAACCCTGGAACAGGTTTGAACGGATGAACACGCCACGAATATCCCCTGGAGTCAGTTTTTTCTGAGGGGTAGTTTTAGTCATATCAACCATGTCGCTCACCTGCTAGTCCAGTTCGTTATCGAGATCGTTATTACCAGCAACCTGTGCACCACCGGCTACGCGGTTATATTTCGGGCTGAGCTGGATGTAGAGGATAGCCATTACCGCACCAATCACGCCCAGTGCAACCAGGTTGAAGTTGGTAAATGCCGCGGTAACAAAGCCGAGGTAGAAGAACGGCATCAGGTAGCCTGCGCGCATCATGTTGATGACCATCGCATAACCCACCACCACGATCATGCCACCTGCAATGTTCAGACCGCCGGTAACCACCTCTGGAATAGCGTTCAGCATGCTCTGCACTTCACTGGTGCCGACAGAGATCGCCACGATAACCGCCGGGATAGCAATACGCATCGCCTGCAGGAACAGGGACGAGACGTGGATCCAGGAGAGCGCCGTCAGGTTGCCATTCTCCGCTGCCTTGTCAGCCGCATGCTGGAACGCAACGGTGATGGTACGCACGATGATGGTCAGAACCTGACCTGCAGCTGCCAGTGGAATAGCCAGCGCGATACCGGCACCGATGTTTTGATGGCCGGCAATAACCAGAACGGTAGAGATGATGGAGGCAAGCGCCGCATCCGGGGCCACGGCGGCACCGATGTTCATCCAGCCGAGGGCGATCATTTCCAGGGTACCACCGATGATGATACCGGTTTTCATATCCCCGAGAACGGCACCGATTAACGTACAGGCAACCAGCGGACGGTGAAACTGAAATTCATCAAGTACGGATTCCATACCCGCTATACAAGCGACGACGAACACCAGCACAATCTGAAGAGTGGTAATCTCCATTGTACTTCTCCTATGACATAAGCTTTATGTGAAAATCAGCGCAGGGTTATTTCCCGACTTTGCCGATCAAATCCATCATTTTCAGTTTCTGATCGGTGGAAACTTTACGAGCCTCGAGCTCAATACCGCGGGCATTGAGTTTTTTAAAGGCTTCGATATCTTTCTCATCGACTGAAATCGCATTGTTCACCTGGGTTTTACCCTGACGGAACGCCATACCACCAATGTTGACGGACGTAATGTTCACGCCGCCTTCGACAACGCGTTCAACGTCTGTCGGATTGGTAAACAACAGCATGATGCGTTCACCCGCATATTTCGGGTTGTTATAAACGCGGATCATTTTGGCAACGTCCACCACGTGGGCGGTCACGCCCGGCGGCGCTACCTGGGTGAGGAGGGTTTTACGGACCGTATCGGCGGCCACTTCATCGCTGACCACGATGATGCGCTGCACGTTGGTCTCTTTGGTCCAGCGGGTCGCAACCTGACCATGAATCAAACGGTCGTCAATACGTGCCAGGCCAATCTGCATGTAATCGTTCGGACCCATCGGCTTTTGCTGGGCGGCGGGTTTCGCAGCCGCTGCGGCGGCAACGGGTGCGGCTTTTGCGACCTCAACCGGTTTCGCTTTCAGCGCTTTCACGCCTTCGCGACCGGTTTCGACCGCCAGCGCAACCAGCTCGTCAAAGGTTGGGTTATCGTCGCGTGCCATCAGGGTTTCAACCAGCATCGGAATATTGACCCCGGCGACCACCTCATACTGCTCTTTATCGACCACAATGCGGCTGGCGGCGTTAAACGGGCTGCCTCCCCATGTGTCAACAAGGAACAATACGCCGCTGCTGGTATCCAGTCTGGACAGTTGAGCCGTGTATTTTTCTATCAGTGTCTCGGCGTTTTCACCGGGAACGAAATCGATCCAGCCGACGTTTTCCTGTTCGCCTAAAAGCATTTCTGCGGTTTTAAGTAACTGCTCTGCAGCCCAACCATGTGTGCCTATAACAATAGCAATAGTCACTTGCTACCTCCTTTTATTATCGTTAATGCCCCGCACGAGTGAGGCATTAGTGATCATCTTCGAAAGAACGAATCGATTCAGATAAGGGTTAGAGTTCAATGAACTAAGACTTACGCGATTTATTTTAGACAGTGAAAAAATAATTTATGTGATGAAGATCCGTAATTTAGCCTAAGCCAACCAGATATTTCTGTGATCGAAATAAGCACGGAAACATCTGTTTGCAAAGGAAAGTAAATCTTTGCCACAAAGCCCAGGTCTCTGATATGTTTAGCTTCCGTTTACTTGTCAGGAGTATTGGGCAGTAGCCCACTGTATGGACCGTCACCGACGCCAGTCACACATCCGGCCAACTCTGGCCAGCCTTACCGGCTATTCACGCCACTCACTGTTTACGCCTTTTACCGTTTCGCCCGAATCTGTCGTGGCGCCGTTTTGCCATTCCTTTAGCAGGAGCTTGTCATGGAATTCTTAATGGACCCGCAAATCTGGGTAGGATTGCTCACGCTGGTTGTGCTTGAGATCGTTCTCGGCATCGATAACCTGGTGTTTATTGCTATCCTTGCCGATAAACTTCCGCCTAAACAACGAGATAAAGCACGCTTAATTGGCCTGTCACTGGCGCTGATCATGCGTCTTGCGCTGCTGTCGGTCATCTCCTGGATGGTGACGCTGACGCAACCGCTGTTCACCGCATTCGATTTCACCTTCTCAGGGCGTGACCTGATCATGCTGCTGGGGGGGATATTCCTGCTCTTCAAAGCCACAACCGAGCTTCATGAACGGCTGGAAAACCGCCAGCATGATGACGGACACGGTAAAGGCTACGCCAGCTTCTGGGTGGTGGTACTGCAAATTGTGGTGCTGGATGCCGTCTTCTCCCTCGACGCGGTGATTACCGCTGTCGGTATGGTGAACCATCTGCCGGTGATGATGGCCGCCGTGATCATTGCGATGGCGGTGATGTTGCTCGCCTCGAAGCCGTTGACACGATTCGTCAACCAGCATCCGACCGTGGTGGTGCTCTGTCTGAGCTTCCTGCTGATGATTGGTCTGAGCCTGGTGGCAGAAGGTTTCGGCTTCCATATTCCGAAAGGCTATCTGTACGCCGCAATTGGTTTCTCCATCATTATAGAGATGTTTAACCAGATTGCCCGTCGCAACTTTATTCGCCAGCAGTCGAACCAGCCGTTGCGTGCCCGTACCGCTGATGCGATCCTGCGTCTGATGGGGGGCCGCCGTGAAGCCAAAGCCCAGCAGGACAGCGATAACCATGTTCCGGTTCCGGTCCCGGAAGGCGCCTTTGTGGAAGAAGAGCGTTATATGATCAACGGCGTTCTGTCGCTGGCCTCGCGCTCCCTGCGCGGGATCATGACCCCGCGCGGCGAGATCAGTTGGGTTGACGCTAGTCTGAGCGTGGAAGAAATCCGCCAGCAGCTGCTCTCCTCCCCGCATAGCCTGTTCCCGGTGTGTCGCGGTGAGCTGGATGAGATCATTGGTGTTGTGCGCGCCAAAGAGATGCTGGTGGCGCTGGAAGAGGGGGCAAACGTTGAAGCCATTGCCGCCGCGTCGCCTGCCATTGTGGTGCCAGAAACCCTCGACCCGATCAACCTGCTTGGCGTACTGCGCCGTGCCCGGGGTAGCTTTGTTATCGTGACCAACGAGTTTGGCGTGGTACAGGGTCTGGTTACGCCGCTGGACGTACTGGAAGCGATTGCCGGTGAGTTCCCGGATGCTGACGAAACGCCAGAAATCATCAATGACGGTGATGGCTGGCTGGTCAAAGGCACCACCGACCTGCATGCCCTGCAACATACGCTGGGTCTGGAACATCTGACCAACCACGATGAGGATATTGCGACGGTGGCCGGTCTGGTGATTGCCGTTAACGGTCAAATCCCGCGTACTGGTGATGTTCTCGAATTACCGCCGCTGAAGATAACGATCGTGACCGCTAATGATTACCGCGTTGACCTGGTGCGCATTGTTAAAGAGCAATCTGCCCACGACGAAGAAGAGTAATCAGGGTAATAGCGGCATCATCGTCCCGTTGTGCGTGGCTGGCGGAGGTGAACTCTCTGCCAGCCACTGCGGGAAATCCCGCAGTGGCATTGGCCGTGCATACAGGAACCCCTGCAGAAACTCCACGCCGTGCAGCCGAAGATGGCTGGCCTGGTCGCAGGTCTCCACCCCCTCCGCCACCAGCTCAATGTTCAGGCGTTGAGCGAGGGCAATAATAATATCCGTCACCGTCGAATTAACGGCATCGGTGCCAATAGCGGCGGTGAAGGATTTATCAATTTTTAGCACCTCAGGATTGAGTTTTTCCAGCCACGAGAGCGAGCTGTTGCCGGTGCCGAAATCATCGATCGCCAGCTTGACCCCTTTCTGATGCAGTGCCTCCACAATGTTGTAATCCATCTCCAGCAGGGTATCGCGCTCGGTAAGTTCAATCACCAGTTGCTGTGCTGGCTGGGCGCTGAACCAGACGTGGTTCAGGTCGTGGAGAAGCACCCCGTCGCGAAAGTGGCTGGCCGCCACGTTAATGCCAATATGAAAACCCGACACGGTGGGGAATATCGGCAGATGGTTGACGGTTTCGATCAGCACGTAGCGGGTGAGGGGGACAATCAGGTTATGCTCCTCTGCCAGCGGAATAAAGATATCCGGAGAAATCCACCCCTGCCGCGGGTTATTCCAGCGCAGAAGAATTTCCACCCCGGCACAATCCTGCTTTTGGGCATCGATCAGCGGCTGGCAAAACAGCTCGAACTCACCGGTCGCCAGCCCGTAATTGATCTCTCGCGTAAAACTCATCCGACTGGCAGTGGCAAGCCAGGCGATATACCCCACAAGCATGGTGAGTATCACCGCCAGCGGCAGCTGTGAGGGCAGGCTTCTCAGCGCCAGGTCCGTCGGGCCGGGGCCGTTCACGGTAATGGTGAAAGGGAAATTGCCGGAGGCCTGCTGATACACCGTCTGGTCGCTGTCAAACACCAGCGCATCCGAGAGCTGGCGGTCATGATTCAGATGTTTTCCGCCCACGCTGAGGTTGACGTCGTTGATGATCGGCAGCTCTGGCTCCAGCAGCAGTCGGGCAATAAGCTCGATATTGACAATTTCCATGACCCCATCGTCACCTTCGCCGGGCACCGGATACCACTGAATAAGCACCGGGCTGCCTTGGAGCAGGGCCTCATCGGTAGTGAGAAACAGTAAAGGTTGGGAGGCGGGCAGTTGGGGCTGGAACTGGCTGATGGGAATATCGCGTTCGCCGAACATGCTGGAACAGTAGAGAATGCCGTCTTTGATCAGGCCAATCGAGCGCACGGTTTGCAGGGAGGCGGCCTGTTTACGCAGTAAGAAATTGACCTCCATGCAGGGCAGGCCGATCAGCGGTTGCACCACGTCGCGCCCGGTCTCCAGAGGCTGCAGGATCTTATCCAGCGTTTCAACCGCATGTGACACGAAGGCGGCGGTAGATTGCTGATTTAAATTGCGCTGTGAAATAAAGCCAATAATTAGCGTGCAAACGAGGGTAGTAAGTGACAACACCAGGCAGACGATAATCCGTTTGCGGCGATAATTGGTAATTATCCTGTGAGCTGTTTGCATGCCACGGCCACCCGAAAAGCCACTGGCGTGAATGCCCGTGGCAACTCAGGTAGTGTAGTGGGCATTATTTCAGGTAACGAGAAAAGTTCATGAAATTCGCCCATCCGTATCAGATGGGCGAAAAGGGTATGAAAGACAATAGTTGCAGGGACGTCGTCAGAGGATTAGTCGCACTGCACCTTGATCGCCAGCCCGCCGCGAGAGGTTTCGCGGTATTTGGCGTTCATGTCTTTGCCGGTTTCATACATGGTTTCGATCACCTTATCCAGCGAGACGCGCGGTTCGCTGGTGCGGCGCATGGCCATGCGTGAGGCGTTGATGGCTTTCACCGAGGCAATGGCGTTACGTTCGATGCAAGGCACCTGCACCTGACCGGCAACCGGGTCGCAGGTCAGACCGAGGTTATGCTCCATGCCGATCTCTGCGGCGACGCACACCTGTTCCGGGCTGGCGCCCAGCAGCTCAGCGAGACCGGCCGCCGCCATCGAACAGGCCACGCCAACTTCACCCTGACAGCCCACTTCGGCGCCGGAAATAGAGGCGTTCATCTTATACAGCGCACCCACCGCGCCCGCGGCGAGGAAGTAGCGGATGTAGATGTCCGGGCTAACCGATTCGATAAAGTGATCGTAGTAGGCCAGTACCGCCGGAACGATACCGCAGGCACCGTTGGTCGGTGCCGTCACGACACGTCCGCCCGCGGCGTTCTCTTCGTTCACCGCCAGGGCAAACATGTTGACCCAGTCGATCACATTCATCGGATCGTTGGAATACTTATCGGTGGTGACCAGCATCCGGCGCAGGGCAGAAGCACGACGCGGTACACGCAGCGGGCCAGGCAACACGCCTTCGGTGTTGATGCCGCGATCGATACAGGCACGCATGGTCTGCCAGACGTTAGCAAAATAGTCTTCAATCTCTTTTTTGCTGTGCAGCGCCAGTTCGTTCTGCATCACCATGCCAGAGAGGGACAGGCCGGTCTCTTTGCAGTAATCCAGCATCTCTTTTGCTGACGAGAACGGGTAAGGCACGTTCACGTCGCCCGCAGTGTCTTTACCGAAATGCTCTTCGTCGACAATAAAGCCGCCGCCGATGGAGTAATAGGTTTTGCTGTAGACCACTTTATCGCCGTTAAAGGCGTGGATCTGCATCCCGTTTTCATGCAACGAGAGGTTGTCGCTGCGAAAACGCATGCCGTCGTCCTGCGGGAAATCCACTTCCTGCCGGCCATTGGCCAGCAGCAGACGACCGCGCGTTTCCACGTCGCGGATAAACGCCGGAATGGCGTCAATATCTACGGTGTCCGGCATATTTCCGGCCAGACCCATAATAATGGCGATATCGGTGTGGTGGCCTTTACCCGTTAATGACAGTGAACCGTAAACGTCCACAGCCACACGAGTAATGCTGTCCAGTAATCCTTTTTCGACCAGGTCATCGACGAACTGTTTACCGGCCTTCATTGGCCCGACAGTGTGGGAAGAAGAGGGACCAATCCCCACTTTGAACATGTCGAATATACTAATCACTTTAACACTCCTGACAGGGTTACCAGTTTTCCAGTAACGATGTAATAACTTCGCATAGTGTAAGAGGGAAGCCCGTCGTCAGCTTAACTATTCACATGAATTAAACTAATGGCTAAGACGGGATTAACTAATAGCGGGAGGCGGATCGCAAAGGAGTAAAAAAGAGCCGAATGTAAAGTATAGTCAAGGTTTCAGGCCGATCTGTAGCGCCAGCTCGCGAATAATTCCCGCGGTCATGCCCCAGACAAAATAATGCTGATACCACGAGAGCCACACCCGATGATCGTGGCCACGGCGTTGAATATCCAGGGGATGATAACGACCCAAACGCAGGGCTTCCGCCAATGGCATTTCGAATACCGACTCCACTTCGTCAACGCTGGCATGGTAGTGCAAATTTGGTGGGATAATCCCGACAACCGGCGTCACCTGAAAACCGGTCACGCTGTCCACCGGTGGCAGGACACCAATCACCTCGACTTTATGCGGCGGGATCGCCACCTCTTCTTGCGCCTCGCGCAGAGCTGCGGCAATCAACGACGCGTCGGTGCTATCCACCGCGCCGCCAGGAAACGCCACCTGACCGGCATGTTTGCGCATCTGCGAGGAACGACGGGTCAGCAGCAGACCCGGTTGCTCCCGACGCACCACCGGGATTAACACCGCCGCCTGACGCTGATTCAATGAGGTGCTGTTCACCTGCGGGCGCAAAAGCTGAAAACGCGATAAAAAGTTGTCGAGGGTCAGGTCGCGGGTATCCACCAGTTAGCTCTCCAGTTGTTGCAGAATACGATTCACTTTATCAAAGGTTTCCTGATATTCCGCCGCCGCCTGGCTGTCAGCCACCAGTCCGCCGCCTGCGGAACAGTAGATCTGTCCGGCCACCGCCGTCAGGGTGCGAATAGTAATGCTGGTGTCCATCCCGCCGCACAGGCTGAGATAGCCGATACTGCCGCACCAGGCGTTTCGGCGATGTGGCTCCAGCTCGTCGATAATTTCCATCGCCCGCACTTTAGGCGCGCCGGTAATCGACCCGCCCGGGAAGGCGGCACGCAGCAGATCGCACGCGGTCTGCGCAGGCGGCAGCCGGGCGGTAATGGTGCTGACCAGATGATGCACAGCAGGGAAAGGCTCCACCACGAACAGCTCCGGCACCCGCACGCTTCCTGGTGCCGCCACCCGGCCAATGTCGTTTCGCATCAGATCGACGATCATCAGGTTCTCGGCGCGATCTTTCGGCGAGGTGGCGAGCTTTTCTGCCTGCTGGCGATCGGCATCTGCCTCCGCCAGCCGCGGCAGGGTGCCTTTGATTGGCCGGGTCTGGATGACGCCCTCCGCCAGATGGATAAAACGCTCCGGCGAAAGACTTAAAATGGCCCCCTCTTCAAGGCGTAAAAAGGCGCTGAACGGGGCGCGGTTGCTGGCATTCAGCCGGGTAAAGGCCTGCCACTCGTCGCCCTCATAGCTGGCCTGAAAACGCTGGGCCAGATTCACCTGATAGCAGTCGCCGCTGTGCAAAAAGGCCTGCACGCGATCGAATTTTTCCCGGTATTCCGCCGCCGTCATATTGGCTTGCCAGCCGGAGGTGAGCCGGAACGCGGGCACCGTGGCGGGGGCGCGATGTGATTCCAGCCACGCCAGCCTGGCTCCGGCATCGCCATGGCACACCAGCGAGACGCTTTGCTGTTGATGATCGACCACGATCGCCCAGTCGTACAGGCCGACAGCCATGTCTGCCAGGGTGATATCGCGCTCGGCCCGTTCCGGCAGCTTTTCAAAGCGGCGGCCAAGGTCGTAGCCAAACAACCCCAGCGCGCCACCCTGGAAGGGCAGGGCCGGATTCGGCGTGCAGGGCAGGCCCATCTCATCAAGCGCCTGCTGGAGCAAACTCAACGGGCAGGCGTCCGAGTGAACACCGTCAATCAGGGTATCCGCGCCATGGGTCACCAGCGTCGTGCGCGGGTCGGCCACCAGAATGTCAAAGCGACTGTAAGGATGATCCGCATGGCCGGAGTGCAGCAGCATTGCCCAGGGGAGATGGCTTATTGGCGCGAACCAGAATTCTGCGGCGTCCGTGCGCCAGGGTAATGTCAAAACAGTGGGGGATAACGGGTTCATGGGTGGTAGACTACCGGGCAGCGTGAAATAATTAGCGCTGATAATTTAGCAGGAGTTGACGATGTTTGCAGGTTTACCTTCACTGAGCCACGACCAGCAGCAAAAGGCCGTCGAGCGTATTCAGGAGCTGATGTCCCAGGGGATGAGCAGCGGACAGGCGATTTCTCAGGTGGCACAGGAGCTGCGCGCCACCCATACCGGCGAGCGGATCGTGGCGCGCTTTGAAGATGAGGATGAAGAAGAGTAACGCGCTTACACCGCGGCGATAATCTTAATCTCAACCTTATACTGCGGTTTCATCAGCGTCGCCTGTACCGTGCAGCGTACAGGCGCGTGACCGGCCACCACCCACTCATCCCAGGCTTTGTTCATCGCCGCAAAATCGTCTTTGCTGGCAAGGAAAATGGTCGCATCCAGAATGCGGGACTTGTCGCTGCCCTGTTTTTCCAGCACCGCGTCGATCTGCGCCAGGGTATTGGCGGTCTGCTCATAGGCCTCAGCATCGAGATTCGCCGGTACGCCGGTGTAGTACAGGGTCTGGTTGTGGATCACAACATCTGACCAGCGGGCTTCGGCATCAATGCGCACAATTGTCATACAGGTTTCCTTATGAATGTCTGTTTCAGCAGGCAAGACTGCCATATTGTTTTGCCTGCGTCACTCTCGACTGGCGCCAGGACGAGCGGCCTGACATAATCCCCTGTGCAAAAATACAGGGGGCAGAGTGGCAGACGATTTCGCAGCAGACGGACAATTAGCAAAGGCAATTCCCGGTTTTAAGCCGCGCGAGCCGCAGCGACAGATGGCGCACGCGGTAGCCGATGCCATCGACAGCGCCCAGCCGCTGGTGGTAGAAGCAGGAACCGGCACCGGTAAAACCTATGCCTATCTCGCGCCCGCGCTGCGCGCCAAAAAGAAAGTGATCATCTCCACCGGCTCAAAAGCGTTGCAGGATCAGCTTTACAGTCGCGATCTGCCCACCGTGGCCAAAGCCCTCAAATACAAAGGCCGCCTGGCCCTGCTGAAAGGGCGCTCTAACTACCTCTGTATTGAACGTCTCGAACAACAGGCGCTGGCGGGAGGCGATCTGCCGGTGCAGACCCTCAGTGATGTGATCATTCTGCGCAGCTGGGCCAACCAGACCCTCGACGGGGACATCAGCACCTGCGCCAATGTGGCGGAAGATTCTGCCGTCTGGCCGCTGGTCACCAGCACCAATGATAACTGTCTCGGCAGCGACTGCCCGTTATATAAAGACTGTTTCGTGGTCAAAGCGCGTAAAACGGCGATGGATGCCGACGTGGTAGTGGTCAACCATCATCTGTTCCTCGCGGATATGGTGGTGAAGGAGGGTGGCTTTGGCGAGCTGATCCCCGAGGCCGACGTATTGATTTTCGATGAAGCCCATCAGCTCCCCGATATCGCCAGCCAGTATTTCGGCCAGTCCCTCTCCAGCCGCCAGTTGCTGGACCTGGCGAAAGATTTCACCATCGCCTACCGCACTGAACTGAAAGATACCCAGCAGCTGCAGAAGTGCGGCGACCGCCTGGCGCAAAGCACGCAGGATTTCCGCATGCAGCTGGGCGATCCAGGCTATCGCGGCAATCTGCGCGAAGTGCTGGCCGATCAGCATATCCAGCGTGCGCTGCTGCTGCTCGACGATGCGCTGGAGCTTTGTTACGACGTGGCGAAGCTTTCTCTCGGCCGCTCGGCGCTGCTGGATGCCGCCTTCGAGCGCGCCACGCTGTACCGTGCCCGCCTGAAGCGGCTGAAAGAGTTTAACCAGCCAGGCTATAGCTACTGGTATGAATGCAATTCACGCCATTTTACCCTTGCCCTGACGCCGCTCACGGTGGCCGATAAGTTCAAGGAAGTGATGGCCCAGAAACCGGGCAGCTGGATCTTTACCTCCGCCACGCTGTCGGTCAACGACGATCTGCACCACTTCACCGAACGTCTCGGCATCACAGAAGCGAAATCCCTGCTCCTGCCCAGCCCCTTTGATTACGCCACCCAGGCGCTGCTCTGCGTGCCGCGTAATTTGCCGCTGCCTAATCAGCCCGGCGCCGCCCGCCATCTGGCGGCCATGCTCAAACCGATGATCGAGGCCAATAACGGCCGCTGCTTTATGCTCTGTACCTCGCACGCCATGATGCGTGACCTGGCGGAGCAGTTCCGGGCCACCATGACCCTGCCGGTGCTGTTGCAGGGTGAAACAAGCAAAGGGCAGCTGTTGCAACAGTTTGTCACGGCAGGCAACGCCCTGCTGGTGGCGACCAGCAGCTTCTGGGAAGGGGTGGACGTGCGCGGCGACGCCCTGTCGCTGGTGATCATCGACAAACTGCCCTTTACCTCGCCGGACGATCCACTGCTGAAGGCGCGCATGGAAGATTGCCGCCTGCGCGGTGGCGATCCCTTTGACGAGGTGCAGCTCCCGGACGCGGTTATCACCCTTAAGCAGGGAGTGGGGCGTCTGATCCGCGACGTGGACGATCGCGGGGTACTGGTGATCTGCGATAACCGGCTGGTGATGCGCCCGTACGGGGCTACTTTTATCGCCAGCCTGCCGCCGGCACCGCGCACCCGGGATATCGATCGCGCGGTGCGCTTCCTGGCGGCGTCTGAGGCGGAGTAATTTACTGACGGGTGTGTTAAAATGCGCGCCTTTTTGTGACTGACCCTTGCGAGAGCGCGACAACACATGCGAATTCTGGCTATTGATACCGCTACAGAGGCCTGCTCTGTTGCCCTGTGGAACGACGGTAAACTCTGTGCTCATTTCGAAGAGTGCCCCCGGGAACATACCCAACGTATCCTGCCTTTGGTGAAGATGATCCTCGCCGAAGGCAACACCTCCCTGAATAATCTCGATGCCCTGGCCTATGGCCGTGGCCCCGGCAGTTTTACCGGCGTGCGCATCGGTATTGGCATTGCCCAGGGGCTGGCGCTGGGTGCCGAACTGCCGATGATTGGCGTCTCGACGCTCGCCACTATGGCCGAGGGCGCCTGGCGTAATACCGGAGCGACTCGCGTGCTGGCCGCCATCGACGCCCGAATGGGCGAAGTCTACTGGGCAGAGTACACCCGCGATGAGCAGGGCGTATGGCACGGTGAAGAGAGCGAAGCTGTACTTACGCCGGAAGCGGCGGGCGAGCGCATGAAGCAGCTTTCCGGCGAGTGGGCAACCGTCGGAACCGGCTGGCCAGCGTGGCCGGAGATGGCAAAAGAGAGCGGCCTGACGCTGGTGGATGGCAAGGTGCTGCTGCCTGCCGCGGAAGATATGCTGCCTATCGCCCGTCAACTGCTGGCCGCAGGTAATACCGTGGCGGTCGAGAAGGCCGAACCGGTTTATTTGCGAAACACCGTAGCGTGGAAGAAACTTCCAGGCCGGGAGTGAATCTCAGTATCAGAGCCTGAGAAAAAGGAGTCGCATCATGGCGGTTCAAAAATATGTAGTTCGTCTGCTGACCGTCGGGGCGCTGGCCCTGGCATTAACAGGATGTGTCTCTGTCCCTGATGCGATCAAGGGCAGCAGCCCTACGCCGCAGCAGGATCTGGTCCGGGTAATGAATGCCCCAGAACTGTATGTCGGCCAGGAAGCACGCTTCGGCGGCAAAGTGGTGGAGGTCTTCAACCAGCAGGGGAAAACCCGTCTGGAAATCGCCACCGTTCCGCTGGACAGCGGTGCGCGGCCGCTTCTGGGTGACGCCTCGCGCGGACGCATCTATGCCGATGTGAATGGTTTCCTCGACCCGGTGGACTTCCGTGGTCAGCTGATCACCGTAGTCGGTACGATCGCCGGCGCGGAGCAGGGCAAAATTGGCAACACGCCGTACAAATTTATGGTCCTGCAGACCAACGGCTATAAACGCTGGCGAGTGGTGCAGCAGGTGATGATGCCGCCGCCGGTCGATCCCTGGTACTGGGGACCGCATCCCTGGCGGTATGGCTATGGTTACGGTGGCTGGCCAGCTTACGGCCCCGGACCCGCTCAGGTTCGGACAGTAGTAACAGAGTAAGTGACTGTTATTATTGAATAAGAAACAGCGGCCAGGCCGCTGTTTCGTTTTTTCCACGGTTATAACAAAAATAAATAGTGACGCGCTTCGCAACCTTAAATCCGGACAATTAATAAACTGGTACGCTGAGTTAATATTATGTTAACGACTTGTTTATTAACCGGGGCTGTGATGACGACGAACACGCATTTCAGAGGTGATGTAGTGAAGAAGGTTTGGCTTAACCGTTATCCTGCGGATGTGCCTGCAGAGATAAATCCTGACCGTTATCAATCCCTGGTTGAACTGTTTGAACATTCCGTCACGCGCTACGCCGATCAGCCTGCGTTTGTGAATATGGGCGAGGTGATGACCTTCCGTAAGCTGGAAGAGCGCAGCCGGGCATTTGCGGCCTACCTGCAACAGGGTTTAGGCCTGAAAAAAGGCGATCGGGTAGCATTGATGATGCCTAATCTGCTGCAGTATCCGGTGGCACTGTTTGGCATCCTGCGCGCCGGGATGATCGTGGTTAACGTCAACCCGCTCTACACCCCGCGTGAGCTGGAGCACCAGCTGAACGACAGCGGCGCGGCGGCGATTGTGATTGTCTCAAACTTCGCGCACACCCTGGAAAAAGTGGTCGATAAGACGCAGGTCAAACACGTCATTCTCACCCGGATGGGCGATCAGCTCTCCACTGCGAAAGGGACGCTGGTTAACTTCGTCGTCAAGTACGTTAAACGTCTGGTGCCAAAATATCACCTGCCGGACGCCATCTCCTTCCGCCGGGCGCTGCACAACGGCTACCGGATGCAGTACGTGAAACCGGAAGTGGTGTCCCAGGATCTGGCCTTCCTGCAGTACACCGGCGGCACTACCGGGGTTGCGAAAGGGGCGATGCTCACCCACCGCAACATGCTGGCGAACCTCGAGCAGGTGAACGCCACCTACGGCCCGCTGCTGCATCGCGGCAAAGAGCTGGTGATCACCGCGCTGCCGCTCTATCACATCTTCGCGCTGACCATGAACTGCCTGCTGTTTATCGAGCTGGGCGGGCAGAACGTCCTGATCACCAACCCGCGCGACATTCCGGGCCTGGTGAAAGAGCTGGCGAAATATCCTTTTACCGCCATGACGGGGGTAAACACGCTGTTCAACGCCCTGTTGAACAACAAAGAGTTCCAGCAGCTTGATTTCTCGACTCTGCATCTGTCGGCGGGCGGCGGGATGCCGGTGCAACAGGCGGTGGCGGAACGCTGGGTGAAGCTCACCGGCCAGTATCTGCTGGAGGGCTATGGCCTGACCGAGTGCGCCCCGCTGGTGAGCGTGAACCCGCACGATATCGATTACCACAGTGGCAGCATTGGCCTGCCGGTGCCCTCCACTGAAGCCAAACTGGTGGATGACGAGGATAACGAAGTGCCGCATGGCGAACCGGGCGAGCTGTGCGTGAAAGGGCCGCAGGTGATGCTGGGCTACTGGCAGCGCCCGGACGCCACCGATGAAATCATTAAGGACGGCTGGCTGCACACCGGGGATATCGCGGTGATGGACGACGAAGGCTTCCTGCGTATCGTCGATCGTAAGAAAGACATGATCCTGGTCTCCGGGTTTAACGTCTATCCGAACGAGATCGAAGATGTGGTGATGCAGCACAATGGCGTGCTGGAAGTGGCTGCGGTGGGCGTTCCGGCGGGCAGCAGCGGTGAAACGGTGAAAATCTTTGTGGTGAAAAAAGATCCTGACCTCAGCGAAGAGGCGCTGATCACCTTCTGCCGTCGCCAGCTGACCGGCTACAAAGTGCCGAAACTGGTGGAGTTTCGCGATGAACTGCCAAAATCGAACGTCGGGAAGATATTACGACGAGAATTACGTGACGAAGCACGCGCCAAAGTAGACAATAAAGCCTGAGCTTCGTGTTAGTCACCCCAAGACGCTGGCCATGCCAGCGTTTTTTTATGGGCGCAAACCAAAGAGAATATGATTTGAATTACCAGATGATCACTACCAACGACGAGCTGGCTTCGCTGTGCGATGTCACCCGTGACGCCCCCGCCATCGCGCTGGATACCGAGTTTGTGCGTACCCGCACCTATTATCCGCAGCTGGGTCTGATCCAGATGTATGACGGTAAACATGTGTCGCTTATCGACCCGCTGGGGATCACCGACTGGGCGCCAATGCGCGAGTTGTTGCTGAATACCGCCATCACCAAATACCTGCATGCCGGCAGTGAAGATCTGGAAGTTTTCCTCAATACCTTCGGCATTATGCCGGAACCGCTGATCGACACCCAGATCCTTGCCGCCTTTGCCGGGCGCCCGCTCTCCTGGGGTTTTGCCGCCATGGTGGAAGAGTATACCGGGCTGGTTATCGACAAGAGCGAATCCCGCACCGACTGGCTGGCGCGCCCGCTGACGGAACGCCAGCTGGATTACGCGGCGGCGGATGTGTTTTACCTGCTGCCGATTGCCGGTCAGCTGATGAAAGAGGCTGAAGCCTCCGGCTGGTTGCCTGCCGCCCTGAATGAGTGTCGCATGACGCAGCTGCGTCGTCAGGAGACCACCGATCCAAAAGAGGCCTGGCGCGATATCAACAACGCCTGGCAGCTGCGCACCCGCCAGCTGGCCTGTCTGCAACTACTGGCCGACTGGCGTCTGCGCAAGGCGCGGGAGCGTGACCTGGCGGTGAACTTTGTGGTGCGTGAAGAGCATCTGTGGGCGGTAGCGCGGTATATGCCGGGCAGTCTGGGCGAGCTGGACAGCATCGGGCTTTCCGGTTCGGAGATCCGCTTCCACGGCAAAACCCTGCTGGCACTGGTGGCGAAAGCGCAGGCATTGCCGGATGAGGCGCTGCCGGAGCCGCTGTTGAACCTGATGGATATGCCGGGCTATCGCAAAGCGTTCAAGGCGATTAAAGCCCTGGTTCAGGAAGTGGCAGCGGAGAGCAAAGTGAGTGCTGAGCTGCTGGCCTCACGCCGTCAGATTAACCAGCTGTTGAACGCGCACTGGAAGCTGAAACCGCAGAACGGTACGCCAGAATTGATGGCAGGCTGGCGTGGGGAACTGATGGCCGCTCGCCTGAACGCCTTGCTGGAAGAGTATCCGCAATAATTGCGGTCTGTAACCCCCGGCGGCGCCAGGCTTGCCGGGGTTACAAACGCTGGGCCGGGCAAACAACCTGCCGCCCGGCAATGCGCTCAATTATGAACGCGACTCTTCCGCTTCCGGCAGGGTCACGTTTAGCTCCAGAATCGAGATATCCCCGTCCTTTTGCTCCAGCTGCACAGTGACCATTTCCGGGTCAATCTGCACATACTTACAGATCACTTCCAGAATATCTTTGCGCAGCTGTGGCAGGTAATGCGGTTCCGCGTCGCTGCGGCGGCGTTCTGCCACGATGATCTGCAGACGCTCTTTTGCGATGTTAGCGGTGCTTTTTTTCCGCGAGAGAAAAAAGTCCAGTAATGCCATAACTTATCCTCCGAACAGGCGTTTGAGGAAACCTTTCTTCTCTTCTTCGATGAAGCGGAAAGGACGTTCTTCTCCGAGCAGACGATCTACCGTATCCGCATACGCTTTACCGGCGTCTGCGTTAGCATCGAGGATAACCGGCTCACCCTGGTTAGACGCGCGCAACACGGATTGATCTTCCGGGATGACGCCAACCAGTTTAATGCGCAGGATCTCCAGCACGTCTTCCATACTCAGCATATCACCTTTATTGACACGACCCGGATTATAACGGGTCAGCAGCAGGTGCTCTTTAATCGGTTCTTCGCCATTTTCCGCACGGCGGGATTTCGAGGCGAGGATCCCTAAAATACGGTCGGAGTCACGTACGGACGACACTTCCGGGTTGGTGGTGATGATCGCTTCGTCGGCGAAGTAGAGCGCCATCAGCGCGCCCGTTTCGATGCCTGCGGGTGAGTCACAGACCACGAAATCGAAGTCCATTTTTTTCAGCTCATCGAGCACTTTTTGCACGCCTTCACGGGTCAGGGCATCCTTGTCGCGCGTCTGCGAAGCGGGAAGAATATAGAGGTTGTCGGTACGTTTATCTTTAATCATTGCCTGATTCAGCGTGGCGTCACCCTGAATCACGTTCACAAAATCGTACACCACGCGGCGTTCACAACCCATAATCAGGTCAAGGTTACGCAGGCCGATATCGAAATCGATAACGACGGTTTTCTTTCCCTTCTGGGCCAAACCAGTAGCGATGGCCGCGCTGGAGGTGGTCTTGCCAACGCCTCCTTTACCCGAAGTAACAACAATAATGCGTGCCATAGAAATTCCTTGTTAAAAAGGGATCAATTCAACGGTTGAACGGTCAAAGCGTTGTCTGCCAGCCGCAGACGTGCCGCTTTGCCAGAAAATTCGGCCGGGATGTTATCACTCAGCCAGTAAACCCCTGCGATGGAGACCAGCTCCGCCTCCAGGTGGGTACAAAAAATTTGCGCATCGCGATCGCCGCTGGCACCCGCCAGCGCACGGCCTCGCATTGAGCCATAAATATGGATATTGCCATCCGCGATCAGCTCCGCCCCAGCGCTGACGTGGTTGGTCACAATCAGGTCACAGTTTGGCGCATAAATACGCTGACCGGAACGCACGGGCAGATCAATCAATCGCGTTTTTGTGACAGGAGTAACAGGGAGTTCTGGTGGAGCAGGGGGTTCGGCGCGCGGAGCTTTGTCTTTGCCTTCGTTCAGCAACGGAAGACCCGCACGATCGATTTCGGCTTTCAGTTCAGCGTCTTTACAGCCGCTGATGCCCACAATTCGCAGGCCGGTAGCGGAGACCGCCTGTTGCAAATGGTGCCAGTTTACCGGCGCCTCAAGGCTGCTGACGTTGATGACCACCGGCGCATGGGTAAGAAATGCGGGCGCCTGCGCAATTTTGTCTTCTAACGCCTGACGAATAACCTCGGGTTTTGCTTCATGCAAATGAACCACTGATAAGGTGAAGCTACTGCCTTTAAGCTCGATGGGCGTGTTTGACATCCTGGCCTTACTCAATTTGCTTTTACCACGACCTGTGCGCCGTGATATTCCGAAGAGTATCAGGCATGTTATAGTCACAATTATATTGAGGCAAGTCACCCTCCCGCTTAATTCAGAGTAAATATATGTTTTGTGTGATCTACAGAAGTACCCAGCGCGACCAGACCTACCTGTATGTCGAAAAAAAGGACGATTTTTCCCGTGTGCCTGAGGCACTGATGAAAAGCTTCGGTAAGCCGCAGCTGGTGATGCTGATGCCGCTCGACGGGCGCAAGCAACTGAGTAACGCCGATCTGGAAAAAGTAAAAACCGCGTTGACGGAACAGGGCTATTATTTACAACTCCCTCCGCCACAAGAGAATTTACTGAAACAGCATCTTGAGGCGCAGGGGAAAAAATAGTTTAGGAGTTTTCTGTCAGCGTCACATTCACCGTTCAGGGGACGTTTATGTATCAACATCATAACTGGCAAGGAGCCTTACTGGATTATCCGGTAAGTAAAGTCGTCTGCGTAGGAAGTAATTACGCAAAGCATATTCAGGAGATGGGAAGTGCGGTTCCAGAAGAGCCTGTGCTGTTCATTAAACCGGAAACGGCGCTCTGTGATATTCGCCAGCCGCTGGCATTACCGCAGGGGCTAGGCTCGGTTCATCACGAAGTGGAGCTGGCGGTGCTGATTGGCGCCACGCTGCGTCAGGCCTCTGAAGATCATGTGCAGAAGGCGATTGCCGGTTATGGTGTGGCGCTGGATCTGACCCTGCGCGACGTGCAGGGCAAAATGAAGAAAGCGGGCCAGCCGTGGGAAAAAGCCAAGGGCTTTGATAATTCCTGCCCAATCTCCGGGTTCGTACCGGCATCGGAATTTCAGGACGATCCGCAGAACACGACCCTGAGCCTGAAGGTAAACGGCGAGGTGCGCCAGCAGGGGTCGACCGCCGACATGATCCACAAGATTGTGCCGCTGATTGCCTATATGAGCCGTTATTTCACCCTGAAACCGGGTGATGTCATTCTTACGGGTACTCCTGAAGGGGTTGGCCCACTCGCCAGTGGCGATGAGCTGGAAGTGGCCGTTAACGGCCTGTCCCTGAAAACCCGCGTGCTGTAATCCCCGCTTGCCGCCCCTTTTGGGCGGCAAAACTTGCATCAAGGTGCCAGACTGGTTATAAGGTGCGCTTTATTTTGACGTGTGGACATCCTTATGAGCGAAACTCCTTTCTGGCAAAGCAAAACTCTCGACAACATGACCGACGCCGAGTGGGAATCGCTGTGTGACGGCTGCGGGCAGTGCTGCCTGCATAAGCTGATGGATGAAGACTCGGACGAAATCTATTTCACTAACGTCGCCTGCAATCAACTGAACATCAAAACCTGCCAGTGCCGTAACTACGAGCGCCGTTTTGAGTTGGAGCCAGACTGCATCAAGCTGACCCGCGACAACCTGCCCACCTTCGAATGGTTGCCGCCGACCTGCGCCTATCGCCTGCTGGCGGAAGGCAAGGATCTGCCGAAGTGGCATCCCTTGCTGGCCGGTTCAAAAGCGGCGATGCACGGCGAGCGAATCTCAGTGCGCCACATTGCGGTGAAAGAGTCAGAGGTGCGGGACTGGGAAGACCATATTCTGAATCATCCCAACCGCGCATAATAAAAAACCCGCCGAGGCGGGTTTTTTATTGTCGGACATTAACGTCCAAAAAGATCGCGTTTTTTCGGTTTGAACGGCTGGGCAATCAGCACCAGCAGCGCCACAACCAGGAAAGCGGCGAAAATCCCAACCAGCCACTGCGGCATCTCGAGAGTCAGAAACTCCCACTGACGCACGGAACAGTCACCGCTTGCCACGAAGACCTGCGGCAGCCATTTGTCCAGCGGCAGCCAGCTCGGGAAGCTGGCGGCAAAATCACAGGTCTGGAACGGCGACGGATGCAGCTGGATCATGGTGTGTTCCCAGGCCAGCTGAAGGCCTTTTCCGGCGCTGTAGAGCCAGATAGCAATCGCACCGTAGCGCAGCGGGCTTTTTGGAGCAATGGCACCGACCAGGCCCGCGCCCATCACGCCAAACAGCGCGCAGCGTTCGTAGATGCACAGCACGCAGGGCTTCAGCAACATCACATGCTGGAACCATAATGCCACCATTTCTAACGCGAAGGCGGTCAGGGCCAACAGCAACCATGCGCCGCGTCCACGCGAGCACTGGTTTAAAAATTTCAACATAATCATTTCCCTGGAGCAGGTATAGAAAGCGCAGTGTAAACGAAAACAATTCGCGCGCCAGCCTCAGCGCGCAAAATATAACGTAATCGGATATTTATCATTCGAAAGTGCAGCCGGGCCATATACGACCCGGCTGACTCTCTTAATGCGCCGTCAGTATACCCGTCTGCAACATCCATTGGGTAAATGGAATAAGGGTAATTTTGACGCACAACAAGCCGACGGTGGTTAATACCACCGTATAGGGCAGCGCCATCCATACCATCCGGCCATAAGAGAGCCTGATTAAAGGAGCCAGCGCCGAGGTGAGCAGGAACAGGAACGCCGCCTGGCCGTTTGGCGTGGCAACGGAGGGCAGGTTGGTGCCGGTATTGATCGCCACCGCCAGCATTTCAAACTGCTGCTGGTTGATCGCGCCGCTCTGCAGTGCGGTTTTGGCCTCATTGATATAGACCGAACCGACAAACACGTTATCAGAGATGGCTGACAGCAGGCCGTTAAACAAATAGAACAGCGTCAGCTGGGCATCCGGTTCGGCCTGTAGCACGTAGCGAATGATCGGCGCAAACAGTTGCTGATCGACAATCACTGCCACCACCGCGAAAAAGACCGTCAGCAGGGCGGTAAAGGGCAGCGCTTCGGTAAAGGCTTTGCCAATCGCGTGCTCATCCGTCACGCCGGTAAAAGAGGTCGCCAGGATAATGACCGACAGGCCAATCAAGCCCACCTCCGCCAGATGAAACGCCAGGGCGATAATCAGCCAGACGCCAATAATGGCCTGAAAGATCATAGCCAGTTTTTGCTGACGGGTACGCTTGCTGCGGCTCTCTTCATCAAAACGTTGTAACACCTCACGTACCGGGGTCGGCAGCAGGGTGCCGTAACCAAACCATTTAAACTTCTCTACCAACCAGCAGGTGAACAGGCCGCACACCAGCACCGGCACGCTGACCGGCGCTACGTGCAGGAAAAAGTCGGTGAAATTCCAGCCGACGGCTTTGGCGATGATCAGGTTTTGCGGCTCCCCGACCATGGTCATCACCCCGCCCAGCGCGGTGCCCACGCCTGCGTGCATCATCAGGCTGCACAGAAACGCACGGAACTGTTCCAGCACTTCGCGCTGCCGGGCATCGACCTGGCTGTCATCCTGCAAATTATCTTTGGGCTGCGCGGAGGCCACCCGATGATAGATCCCGTAAAAGCCCACGGCGACGCTGATCACCACCGCCACCACGGTCAGGGCATCAAGGAAGGCCGACAAAAAGGCGGCGGCTACGCAGAAGGACAGCGACAGCATTGTCTTGGAGGGAATACTCAGCAGCAGGCGGGTAAAGATAAACAGCAGCAGCTGCTTCATAAAGTAGATCCCGGCCACCATAAACATCAGCAGCAGGAGCACTTCCAGATTTGACGCCAGCTCTTCCTTCACGTGTTCCGCGCTGGTCATACCGATCACCACCGCCTCGAAGGCCAGCAGGCCGCCCGGCAGCAGGGGATAACATTTCAGCGCCATCGCCAGGGTAAAGATAAACTCCCCAACCAGCAACCAGCCGGCAACGAAGGGATCGACAACAAAGATAAAGGGGTTAAGAACCAGAAAAACAACCAGGGTCACTTTATACCAGTCGGGGGACTGGCCTAAAAAATTGCGCCACAGTGCGCGGCTATAAGACATTTCCACAACAGATTTCCTTGCCCATCACATAATTACATCCTAAGTATACGCAAACCGCGCCGGGCAGGGGGGCTGAGGCCCGACTTTTAAATGATAAAAATAAAACAGCGATCCCTTTTTTCTCGCCTCGCTGCGCTATCTGCCTCTGTCTGCCTCTGGTATGATGAGTGAAATTTGTAAAAAGCAGTTAATGGAAAATTCACTATGGTCATAAAGGCGCAAAGCCCGGCGGGTTTCGCGGAAGAGTACATTATCGAAAGCATCTGGAATAACCGTTTCCCGCCAGGCTCGATACTTCCCGCAGAACGCGAACTCTCTGAACTGATTGGCGTCACACGTACCACCTTACGTGAAGTGTTGCAGCGACTGGCCCGCGACGGCTGGCTGACGATCCAACACGGCAAACCGACCAAAGTGAATAACTTCTGGGAAACGTCGGGTCTGAATATTCTTGAAACGCTGGCGCGTCTCGACCACGAGAGCGTACCGCAGCTCATCGATAACCTGCTCTCCGTGCGCACCAACATTGCCACCATCTTTATCCGTACGGCGTTTCGCCAGCACCCGGATAAGGCTCTGGAGGTGCTGGCCCGCGCCACGGCGGTGGAAGATCACGCCGATGCCTTTGCGCTGCTGGATTACAATGTCTTCCGCGGTCTGGCGTTCGCTTCGGGTAACCCGATCTACGGCCTGATCCTGAACGGCATGAAGGGACTGTATACCCGCATCGGCCGTCACTACTTTGCCAACCCCGAAGCCCGCAGCCTGGCGCTCGGTTTCTATCACAAACTGAGCGAACTCTGCTCAGAAGGCCAGCACGATCAGGTGTACGACACCGTGCGTCGCTATGGTCGTGAGAGCGGCGAGATCTGGCACCGAATGCAGAAATCCCTGCCGGGCGACCTGGTGATTCAGGGGCGCTAAATAAAAAACCTCTCGTTTGAGAGGTTTTTTTTCGGCTAAGCCAGGCGTAGCCCGGCAACAAACCGCGCGGGTTACAACATATTGCCTTTCACCGGGCACCGTTCCAGCAGCTCCACGCTGCCGTCTTCATTCTGCTGCTCCAGCATAATGTCAAAGCCCCACAGACGATGCACATGCTTCAGCACTTCCTTACGCCCTTTATCCAGCGGCGCGCGGTTATGCGGGATATAGCGCAGCGTCAGGGAGCGATCCCCGCGTAGATCTACATTCCAGACCTGAATATTCGGCTCCAGATTGCTCAAGTTGTACTGCGCCGAAAGGCGGGAGCGGATCTCACGATACCCCTCTTCATTGTGGATCGCCGAAATCTCCAGATAGTTGTTGTGATCGTCATCCAGCACCGTAAACAGGCGGAAGTCACGCATCACCTTCGGCGACAGGAACTGGCTGATAAAACTCTCGTCCTTAAAGTCGCGCATGGCAAAATGCAGCGTTTCCAGCCAGTCGGAACCGGCGATATCCGGGAACCAGTATTTATCCTCTTCCGTAGGATTCTGGCAGATACGCTTGATGTCCTGGAACATGGCAAAGCCCAGCGCATACGGATTAATCCCGCTGTACCACGGGCTGTTGTAAGGCGGCTGGAATACGACGTTGGTGTGGCTGTGCAGGAACTCCAGCATAAAGCGTTCGGTGACTTTACCTTCGTCATACAGGTGGTTGAGGATGGTGTAGTGCCAGAACGTCGCCCAGCCTTCGTTCATCACCTGGGTCTGTTTTTGCGGATAAAAATATTGGCTCACTTTACGCACGATACGCAGGATCTCACGCTGCCACGGCTCCAGCAGCGGGGCGTTTTTTTCCATAAAGTAGAGCAGGTTCTCCTGCGGCTCGGAAGGATAACGGCGAGCTTCGACCACCATTTTTTCTTCTTCGCGTTTCGGCAGGGTACGCCACAGCGTATTCACCTGGCTTTGCAGATACTCTTCCCGGCTTTTCTGCCGCGCTTTCTCCTCCTGCAGGGAGATTTTCTGCGGACGTTTGTAGCGATCCACGCCGTAGTTCATCAACGCATGGCAGGAGTCGAGCAGCTTCTCGACCTCCTCCACCCCATAGCGCTCTTCGCATTGGGTGATGTAGTTACGGGCAAAGATCAGATAATCGACAATCGAACTGGCATCGGTCCAGCTGCGGAACAGGTAGTTATTTTTGAAGAAGGAGTTATGGCCGTAGCAGGCATGCGCCATCACCAGTGCCTGCATGGTAATGGTGTTCTCTTCCATCAGGTAGGCGATGCAGGGGTTCGAGTTGATGACGATTTCATAGGCCAGCCCCTGCTGACCATGCTTATAGAGCCGTTCGGTTTCGATGAACTTCTTACCAAACGACCAGTGGGTATAGTTAATGGGCATCCCGACGCTGGAGTAAGCGTCCATCATCTGTTCAGACGTAATCACTTCGATTTGATGGGGATAGGCATCCAGACGGTAGAGTTTCGCCACCCGGTCAATTTCCGCCAGGTAGGTATCAAGCAGCTCGAATGTCCAGTCGGGTCCATCGCTCAGACGTGTGGTGTCCTTATTCATGGAATCAATAGTAGCCATTAGCGCGCCCTCATTGTTGGTAGCTCTCTCTGTCTGGAGAACCTCTTTTCAAGCATAGAACACGCCATTCAAAAGCGTGCTGGCACGCTATTTTTTTCTTTGCGATTTCCCGTTTTTCCTGTGACAGAAAAGGGGTGTCCGGCAGCACAATATGCTGGTTAAAAATGCCGCGCAGCAGGAGATGCCAAAACCGCGCTACCCGCGTCAGCAGGGGAAGGTGTGAGATGTGTCACCATAAAAAAGGCCTATGTTGAATAATATTTTCGGCTGGGTTATCAATATGTAATCAGAAGATTGTTCTTTTGCTTATAAATGGAGTGGCTATGCATGTTGTCATACTGGGAAGTGGCGTCGTTGGCGTAACCAGCGCCTGGTACCTGAGTCAGGCCGGGCACGATGTAACTGTGATCGATCGTGAGCCGGGTCCGGCACTGGAGACCAGCGCCGCTAATGCCGGGCAAATTTCTCCGGGTTACGCGGCACCCTGGGCGGCGCCGGGTGTGCCGCTGAAGGCGATTAAATGGATGTTCCAGCGCCATGCACCGCTGGCGATCAGTCTTGACGGCACGCAATTCCAGCTCAAGTGGATGTGGCAGATGCTGCGCAACTGCGACACCTCGCACTACATGGAAAACAAAGGGCGGATGGTACGCCTGGCGGAGTACAGCCGCGACTGCCTGAAAGCGCTGCGTGCCACGACCGGTATTCAGTATGAGGGCCGCCAGGGGGGCACCCTGCAACTGTTCCGTACCGCCCAGCAGTATGAAAACGCCACCCGCGATATCGCCGTTCTTGAGGATGCCGGAGTACCGTATCAGCTGCTGGAAGCCAGCCAGCTGGCGCAGGTCGAACCGGCGCTGGCTGAGGTGGCACACAAGCTGACCGGCGGTCTGCGTCTGCCGAATGACGAAACCGGCGACTGCCAGCTGTTTACCCAGAATCTGGCGCTGATGGCCGAGCAGGCAGGGGTGAAATTCCGCTATAACACCTCCGTGGATAAGCTTCTGTACGAAGGGGACAATATTTACGGCGTGCTGTGCGGCGACGAGGTGGTGAAAGCCGACGCCTACGTGATGGCCTTTGGCTCTTACTCTACCGCCATGCTGAAGGGCATTGTGGATATTCCGGTCTACCCGCTGAAGGGATATTCGCTGACTATCCCGGTGAAAGAGGACAGGGGCGCGCCGGTTTCAACTATTCTTGATGAAACATACAAAATCGCGATCACCCGTTTTGACAACCGGATCCGCGTGGGAGGAATGGCGGAAATCGTCGGCTTTAACACCGAGTTACTGCAACCGCGTCGGGAAACGCTGGAGATGGTCGTTGGCGACCTGTTCCCGCGGGGCGGCTTTATCGAACAGGCGACCTTCTGGACCGGGCTGCGCCCGATGACCCCGGACGGCACCCCTGTTGTGGGTCGCACGCCCTTCAAGAACCTGTGGCTCAATACCGGGCACGGTACGCTGGGCTGGACGATGGCCTGCGGTTCAGGGCAGTTACTCAGTGATTTGATCTCCGGGCGCACACCCGCTATTCCGTTTGATGATTTAAGCGTCGCGCGCTACCGTCCGGGGTTCACTCCGTCACGTCCACAGCATTTACACGGCGCGCATAACTAACAAGGAGTCGTCATGTCCCGTCCTGTTGTGGCTCAGCTGGATCTTCAGGCCCTGAAGGATAACCTGCACATTGTCCGGCGCGCCGCGCCCGCTTCACGAGTCTGGGCGGTGGTCAAAGCCAATGCTTATGGCCACGGTCTGGATCGCATCTGGAGCGCGCTAAGCGCGGCCGATGGCTTTGCGATGCTCAATCTGGAAGAGGCGATCCTGCTGCGCGAGCGCGGCTGGAAAGGGCCGATCCTGATGCTCGAAGGCTTTTTTAACAGCGATGAACTACCGCTGTTTGATAAGTACCGTCTGACTACCAGCGTGCACAGCAACTGGCAGGTCAAGGCGTTGCAGAATGCGAAGCTGCACGCCCCGCTCGATATCTACCTGAAAGTGAACAGCGGCATGAACCGTCTCGGTTTTCAGCCGGATCGGGTTCACAGCGTCTGGCAGCAGCTGCGGGCGCTGAAGAATGTCGGCGGCATGACGCTGATGGCCCATTTTGCCGATGCGGAAAAGCCGGAAGGCATTGTTGAGCCGATGAGGCATATTGAGCAGGCGGCGGAAGGGCTGGACTGCCCGCGTTCGCTCTCTAACTCGGCGGCGACCCTCTGGCACCCGGAAGCGCATTTCGACTGGGTACGGCCGGGGATCATTCTTTACGGCGCGTCACCGTCCGGGCAGTGGCAGGATATCGCCAACAGCGGCCTGAAGCCGGTGATGACCCTGCGCAGTGAAATCATTGGCGTTCAGACCCTGAAAGCGGGGGATACCGTGGGCTACGGCAGCCGCTATCGCGCCTCGGGCGAGCAGCGGATCGGTATTGTCGCCGGCGGGTATGCCGACGGCTATCCACGCATTGCCCCGTCCGGCACGCCAGTATGGGTAGACGGCGTACGTACCGGCACGGTCGGCACGGTATCAATGGATATGCTGGCCATCGACCTTACGCCATGCCCGCACGCGGGGATCGGTACGCCGGTTGAGCTGTGGGGGAATGAAGTGAAAGTAGACGATGTTGCTGCCGCGGCGGGTACCATCGGCTACGAGTTGTTAACCGCATTAGCCCCGCGGGTGCCGGTCGTTACGCTCTGAAGGGTTTTCCCCTCTCCCTTGGGAGAGGGGAAAAAGCTACTCCTCGGCATCCTCCGCCACGCGCACGCCCACTTTGCGCACCGTGTTATCTTCTTTCTCTGCCACCGTCCAGATCATCCCGGCAAATTCCACCTGGTCACCCACCACCGGCGCGGCACCCAGCAGCTTCTGGACGATCTCGCCGAGCGTCTGCTGGTTATCGCGATACTCCAGCCCTTCCTCCAGGCCGTAGATCAACGCCACGTCGGCAAATTTGGCGCTGGCTTCGAGAATAAAATCACCAAAGAAGCGCTGATCCAGCGCCACCGGCGGCGACTGGCTGAACAGCTTGCCGAGGGCAGGGAGGTCATGCTCGCGGCCAATCACGCAGAGAATATCCCCTTCACGCAGCCGGGTGCTCCCGGTTGGGTGCAGCAGGGCGTTATCGCGGAACAGGGCAGCAATGCGCGTTTCGGCGGGCATATGCAGATCCCGCAGCGAGGCGCCCACGCACCACTTGTCGGCGCTGAGTTGATAGACGAACTGCTCCCACGGATTTTCCGGGTGCAGGTCCAGCCCTACGCGGGAAACCGGCCAACCCACCGGGGGAATGACGACCCTGGCTTTTTTCGCTGCCCACGACAGGGACGTACCCTGGAACAGCAGCGACACCAGTACCACGAAGAAGGCCACGTTAAAGAACAAACGGGCATTGTCCAGCCCGGCCATCATCGGGAAGACCGCCAGGATGATCGGCACCGCACCGCGCAGGCCAACCCAGCTGATAAACACCCGCTCGCGCAGGTTAAATCCCTTGAACGGTAGCAGCCCGACAAACACCGACAGCGGACGGGCAAAGAAGATCATCCATATCGACAGCAGCAGGGCCGGAACAGCAATCGGCAGCAGGTCCGACGGCGTAACCAGCAGCCCAAGCACCAGGAACATACCGATCTGCGCCAGCCAGGCGAGGCCATCGAAGTTTTGCAGAATGGCATAACGGTTGCGGATCGGGCGATTCCCCAGCAGGAAGCCGCACAGGTAGACCGCCAGAATGCCGCTGCCGTCCATCGCGGTAGTGAGGGCGAAAATCAAAATCCCGCCGCTCAGCGCCAGCAGCGGGTAAAGCCCGCCCGGTAAAGCGATGCGGTTGATCATCTGTTGCAGCAGATAACCGCCAGCCAGGCCAATGATGATCCCCAGGCCAAACTGCTGAATGATGTGCCAGGCAAACATCCAGCTCAGGCTGGTCTCATGCTGCTGGATCATCTCAATCAGGGTGATAGTAAGAAACACGGCCATCGGGTCGTTACTGCCGGATTCGATCTCAAGCGTGGAGCCGACACGCTCGTTCAGTCCTTTGCCGCCCAGCAGCGAGAAGACCGCCGCCGCATCGGTCGAGCCGACAATGGCGCCAATCAGCAGCCCTTCCATGATATCCAGATGAAACAGCCACGCGGCCATCATCCCGGTCAGACCGGAGGTGATCAGTACCCCGACCGTTGACAGCGACAGGGCCGGGCCCAGCGCCACGCGAAACGAGCTGGCCTGGGTGCGCATCCCGCCGTCCAGCAGGATCACCGCCAGCGCGAGGTTACTGATCATGTAAGCAAACGGGTAGTTGTCGAAGGGAATGCCTCCGACGCCATCAACGCCCGCCAGCATGCCGATGGCGAGGAAAATGACCAGAATGGGGATGCCGAGGCGGGAAGAAAACGAACTCAATAAAATACTACAGGTTACAAGAACTGAACCCAGGATAAAAAGACTGATTATTGCTGCGGCATCCAATGTGTGCGTACTCCCTGCGTGACGCGATGACTGTTATTAAAACCCTAACATATTAATGCCGCTTATAACGTGCTAATCCGGCGCTTAAGCGGCTTTTTTTATGCTTTCATCACCGGATGTCCGCTCAGGGTTAAACAGGTCTTACCTGCGGCGTGAACAAGCGAAGCCTGCGCACCGAGGGGTAGGGTGACGGTCTTTTGTTCATGGCCAAAATCGAGTCCACTGATAATCGGCACTGATACCCTGGAGCGCAGGTAATCGATCATGGTCGCCAGATCGTATCCGGCATCGTAATCATTGGCGGTCGCCCCGCTAAAACTGCCGAGCACGATCGCCTGCTGGCGGTCAAGAATGCCCGCATGGTGCAGTTGCAACAGCATGCGTTCAACGCGGAACGGGTGCTCATTGATGTCTTCCAGCACCAGAATGCCGTTCTCAATGGCGGGCAGCCAGGGGGTGCCGATCAACGACACAACCATCGCCAGATTGCCGCCCCACAGCTGGCCTGTGCGTTCACACGCCGGGCCGTCCCCCTGCCACTCAACGGAATAGGTGCTGTTTTGCAGCGCGCGCCAGAAATGCTCCAGGGTAAAGGCATTCAGCTCGGGCGCGCCGAAATTACCCGCCAGCATCGGGCCGCTAAAGGTGATGACGTTATGTAACGCCAGCAGGCCGAGCTGGATAACCGTGAAGTCGCTATGGCCACAAATCAGCAGCGGGTCCTGCTGCTGGCGTTCGGCCAGCCCCTGCCAGTCGATCTGCTCCAGCAGGCGGCTGGCACCGTATCCGCCGCGCACCGCCAGGACAATCTGGTTGGCACCTTCCAGGCGGGTAAGGGCGTTGATGTCGTTCAGTCGCTGCGTCTCGGTTCCGGCAAATCGCTGCTGGCGGCGGGGTATAATTGTCTGATTTTGCACCTGATGCCCGTCGTCCAGTAAACGTGCAACGCCCCGTTGGGCCGCTTCCTGATTAATGCAGTAACCTGATGGTGCGATGAGATGAACCTGAGACATGGCATTTCCTTGCTGACTTATAAATCTAAATGTATATATCATGCCGCCTGAGCGCATCCTTCATCAAGCGGAGGATAGGGTAATAGCGATGAATGACCATAAGGACAGATGACGTGAAATTAAGATGGTTTGCTTTTTTGATTGTGTTGCTTGCTGGATGCAGTTCGAAGCAGGATTACCAGAAACCGGAATGGAACCCGGAAGTCCCGGTGAAACGGGCGATGCAGTGGATGCCGATCAGCGAAAAAGCCGGTGAAGCCTGGGGCGTCAGCCCGCGTCTGGTGACCGCCATCATTGCGGTGGAGTCGGGTGGGAATCCGAATCTGGTCAGTAAATCGAACGCGGTGGGCCTGATGCAGCTGAAAGCTTCCACCGCGGGACGGGAGGTCTACCGGCATATGGGCTGGAGCGGCCAGCCGTCCACCAGTGAGCTGAAGAACCCGGAGCGCAATATCTCGATGGGCACCGCCTACCTGAGCATTCTGGAGCATGGGATCCTGAAGGGAATTGAAGATCCAGAGGTGATGCAGTATGCGCTGGTGGTCTCCTACGTTAACGGGGCAGGCGCGCTGCTGCGCACCTTCTCCTCCGATCGCAAAAAGGCGATTGCTGAGATTAACGATATGGACAAAGACGAGTTCTTCGATCACGTCGTCAATAATCACCCCGCCCCGCAGGCACCGCGCTACATCTGGAAAGTCCAGAAGGCGATGGACGCCATGTAATCCGTTACCGGGCAGCCACGCGCTGCCCGGTCGCGTTTAACGCACCTTGTTGGCGCGCTCCCGCGCTTCACGCTCCAGCGAGTAGATAATTCGCTGCAGTTCACGCTCCGGGCCTGGCCCGACATTGAGAAAACGGAAGCTCAGACGCGGCGTGGTAATGGTTTCGTTTTTGCTGTCCACCACCTTACGTTCGCTCACCGTGATCAGCTGCGCATCAAAGAAGAAGCGACCCCAGCCGCCCATATCCAGTTCGATCTGCGAGAAACGCATCCCCTCGACCAACGCGTCTGGCTTCGCACTATCCATTAAGGCGCCCATGCCGCCGAGGGAGAGATCGTGCAGACGGAAACGAAGCACGCTTTTGTCCGGCATTTTGGCTTTGCAGAAGTAGGCCGGATGCAGCGGGGCATTGATACGGAAAAACTCCCGTCGCTGGATACACCACACCGATGCGGGCAACGAGGTGATAAAGGCGGGCAGCCCCTGCCAGGTTCCCTGTTCCAGTTGCGGCAGGTCGAACTCCACTTTCGCCCCCTGGGTGTCGGCGGCTACGGTAATGATGCCTGCGCGCAGTACCGAGCGGTTTTCGTACTCCTGACTGCCTAAATCCATCACCAGCCGCTCTGGCGTTGCATCCAGAATTTTGCTGATGAACTGGTTGTTCCCCCAACTGATGCGCACCGGCGTGTCTTGTTTTTGTAGATCGCGTAATACCCCTAGTACAGCCAGCGGATTAGTTTTCAGGAACTGCTCACTGTAATTACTCACGCCCCAGGGCTCCTTGATAGATGACAATCTGTGGATGCGTTATCGGCACTTGTCCGCGAAACTTAATACAAACCAGCAAATATTTTTTCGTCAGAGCCGTAATTAAGTCAGTGTACTCAAAATGGTTTTCTGGCTATTGCCTATACTTAATTGACCTGCGCGGGCGGGTGTTCTGCGCAAGCTTAACTCTGCAAGAGGGCATCACTATGGGTATTATCGCCTGGATTATATTTGGTCTGATTGCTGGTGTTATCGCAAAATTCATCATGCCGGGACGGGATGGTGGTGGTTTTATTGTGACCTGTATCCTTGGGGTCGTAGGTGCGGTTGTCGGCGGCTGGCTGGCAACGATGTTTGGCATCGGCGGCACTGTATCCGGGTTTAACCTGCAAAGTTTCCTGGTCGCCGTGGTGGGCGCTATTCTCGTGCTGCTTATCTACAGAATGGTACGACGCGCCTGACCCACGTAAAACGGCTCTTAACTAAGAGCCGTTTTTTTTGGTGTCCCCCGTAATAATGCCGGGTAGCGGCTATGCCTTACCCGGCCTACGCATCACATCGCCTTACTGCCCGACACTTTTCTGCGTTTCTGCCGAATCATCATTCGCAGCTGGCTGTGAGCTGGCGTTGCCGCTGGTCGCCGGTGGCGTGGTGACTGACGGCTGATTGCTCGTGGCCGGTGGCGTGTTTGACGACGGCTGATCGGTTGTCGTTGGCGACGTTGTTGACGACGGTTGATCGGTCGTGGTCGATGGCGACGTTGTTGACGATGGTTGATCGGTCGTGGTCGATGGCGACGTTGTTGACGACGGTTGATCGGTTGTGGCCGGAGGCGTCGTTACCGAAGGCTGATCGCTTGTGGTCGATGGCGTTGTTGCCGCCGGTTGGTCAGTTGTGGTTGGCGCGCTATTCGCCGCCGGTTGATTACCGGTAGCCGCTGGGGCTGTGGTCGCTGGCTCATCATTCGCCGCAGGCTGTGTGGCTGGCAGCTTGTCGCAAGGGTTAGCCTGCGGACAAACCATATCCAGCATCTTCAGCGTCACGCCGTTAGTCCAGCCAAAGCCGTCCTGCAGCGGATATTCGCCACCGCCGCCACCCGTGCCGGTAGTGGAAACATCATATTTCTCCACCAGCTTCTGCTCACGATCGTAGGTATGCTGCACGTTAGTGAGGAAGCGCCAGGTGACGTCCATCGCCACTTTTTTATGCCCGTAGTTCTGCAAGCCTTCGGTGGCCACCCACTGCAACGGTGCCCAGCCGTTTGGCGCATCCCACTGCTGGCCGCTATTTACGGTCGTCGTGGAAATCCCCCCGGCTTTGATCAGCTGGGCCTCGGCGGCCGCAGCCGTTTTATCTGCCCGCTCCTGGGAAGCCGCCTTGACGTACAGCGGGAACAGCGCCGCAGCGGTCAGCTGATTACGCACCTGTTTGGTTTTCAGATCGTAATCCGCATACCAGCCCTCTTTTTCATTCCACAGATAGCGCTCCATCGCCTTCTGGCGATCGGACGCCAGACCCTCGTAGCGGCTGGCGGCAGCGCTATCGCCGCCATCCTGACTGGCCTTCGCCAGCAGTTTTTCCATCTTGAACATCAGGGCGTTCAAATCCACCGGCACGATGCTGGTGGTGCGGATCGTCCCCAGTTGCTGCGGATCGTCCATCCAGCGGGAGCTAAAGTCCCAGCCAGAGGCGGCAGCGGAGCGCAGATCGCGGTAGATCTCGGTCGCCGGGCGGCTGGGGTATTTTTTCGCGGTGTTGATGTCATCCAGCCAGGATTCCGGGCGTGGCGTATCGCGATTGTCCCAGTAGCGGTTAAGCACGGCACCATCGTCCAGCTTGACTACCCGCTGGCTGGACTGACCCGGCTGGAGGGCATCCACCCCTTCCATCCAGTAGGCGTACTCTTTTTCCATCTGAGGACGGTATTTTTTCAGCGCCTGGCTGTCGTGCGTCGCCAGCAGTTCCACCATCAGGGAGAAGAACGGCGGCTGGGAGCGGCTCAGATAGTAGCTGCGGTTCCCGTTGGGAATATGGCCCCAGCTGTCCAGCTCATAAGCAAAGTTATCGACCATGCTGGCGACCTTATCCCAGTGTCCACTCTCCGCCAGACCCAGCATGGTGAAGTAGCTGTCCCAGTAGTAGATCTCCCGGAAACGTCCCCCCGGCACCACGTAAGGTTTAGGCAGCGGCAGCAGCGAATCCCACTTCCCGGCGCTGGAGGTGGTGCGCGTCAGCACCGGCCACAGACCGTCGATATGCGCGCGCAGGCTCTGCCCGGCAGGCGGAACGTATTTTTCCTTTTCGGCTGGCAGGGTAAAGTTCACGTCGACAAAATGACGCAGGTCGAAGCCGGACTGTTTTCGCTGCATGTGGTAATCAGCGAGGATCGTCTGGGGATCGTTTTTCGGCACCGCATCGGCAAAGGTTTTCTGGTCAGGGAAGAGTTTCGCGGTTTGCACATCATTAAACAGGGGGCCAAACAGGATGTCAGGAGGTTGTTTCAAGCTGCCGGATGAGTCGTCCGCATAGCTCACGGCGGTGATGCCAAGCAGGATACCGCCAATCGCCAGCCGCAGGGTTGCGTGCCGTTGAGGTTTGATCATGGTTATTCTCCTTATATAGGCTGAACAGCGTGGCCGTTGTCATCAATCACCTGAAAACCTTAGACGAATCTCAGACAGTTCGCGTGTTGGATGTATCATTTTGCGTAAATACAGATTAATTACCGTTGCGTCTGAGAAGACCTTAAAATTGCGCGTAAATATATAATCGCCTTGCCGGGTTTTGCGGGAGAATATCCACTCATCGTAGGGCTTACATTAAGCAAAAATAATAATTTCGTTGTGTGAAAAATAATTTCGCCGCGCCCTGTGGTAATGGCCAATAGCGCGGCACTCTACATTCGCCGTGCGAAGGGTAACGGCGAGAGGCAGGGCATCTCGGCCATCGAGAGAGTAGAAGTAAAAACAAACCGGCATGCAATGCGTGACGGCAAGTTTTTTTTCGCAACCTGCATTGGTATGTCCCCACTGTTTTTAACATTATGATGCTGAAGGCGACGCTATTCCCGGCAGGGTGTTGGCCGCTGTTAAATATCACCCTGCAAGTATTAGGCAGTCACCGCATGCCGTGCAGACTATTTTCCGGTTATTCACGTTCCTGGCTGCGCCGTTTTATTTCTTACGCCGCTAACATTTAAATTTTCTCGTCTCCATACGCAGAGAGGGAATAGCCGCTACGTTAGACGCGTCCGCGTTAACTATTATTTTGACCGAATGCCAGCCAGAGTGCCTTTACGGCCTGGCTGGCTTTCCGCACCTGCACTACCTTCATAACTTAATGAGATAAAAGGGAGTGCCAATGAAATCATTACCTCTGACTATTCCAGCCCTGGTTTTACTGGTCGGCTGCGGGGCGAACAACTCTCCGCCGCAGGCACCCATCCCCGGTGAAAGCACCTCCGCCAAAATGCGTACTCTGGAAACGGGCGCCCAGGTTATCCAGTCCCGCCCGCCGGTGGAGGCGATCAGCGCCTATCTGGACGGCTTTCATTTTTACAGCGGGGATAAAAACGGGCAGATGGAAGCCCATCACTACGTGACGGTGCTCAATGAGGACGTCATGCAGGCGGTCATCTATGACGGCAATACCAAAGATGCCCGGCTGATGGGCGTCGAGTACATCATCAGTGAACGCTTGTTTAATACCCTGCCGCCGGAGGAGAAAAAGCTCTGGCACAGCCACCAGTATGAAGTGAAATCAGGCAGCCTGGTGGCCCCCGGCCTGCCTGCGGTGGCTGACAAGGCGCTGATGAGCAAAATTGTCAACACCTACGGCAAAACCTGGCACACCTGGCATACGGATCGTGACAAAACCCTGCCGCTCGGCATCCCGGCCCTGATGATGGGCTTTACCGGGGAAGGACAACTCGACCCGGCGCTGCTGGCGGATCGCGACCGGCGTCTGGGGATCGACACCCAGGAGATTAAACGCCAGCGCGCCGATATCGTGGCTCGCCCGGTGGCAAGCGGTGCTAACGCCTGGGAGCGCGGCGAGGTCATTCAGCTTAAGCGCGTGCAGGGGAGCGGTGAGCACGGCCATGGCGACACCACGCATTTTGGCACGTCTGAGCAGAGCCAGCAGGCGCCATCACGTTGATGAGGAGGCGATATGAAGATTCATCACCTTAACTGCGGGTGTATGTGCCCGCTGGGCGGCGCATTTTACGACGGTTTTAGCAAGGGGCTGCATGCGCACCTGGTCTGCCACTGCCTGTTGATTGAAACCGATCGCGACGGGCTGGTGCTGGTGGATACCGGCTTCGGACTGGGCGACGTGCGGGAGCCATCCCGGCTGCCGGGCTTTTTCCGGGTGCTGAATAACATCCAGCGCCGCGAGTCGCTCACGGCACGCGCCCGGGTCGAGGCGCTGGGTTTTAGCGTGGCTGACGTCCGTCACATCATTCTGACGCACCTGGATTTCGATCATGCGGGCGGGCTGACGGATTTCCCCCACGCACGCATTCACCTCATGCAGCAGGAGATCGACACGGCGCAACAGCGCCACAGCTGGCTGCAGCGGGAGCGCTATCGCCCGGGGCAGTGGGGCGGCATTTCCGGCTGGGAGGGCTATGAGGCTCAGGGCGAGCGCTGGTTCGGCTTCGACGCGGTGACGGCGCTACGCGGGCTGCCGCCGGAGATTTTACTGGTGCCGCTGGCCGGGCACACACCGGGCCACGCGGGGATTGCCATCAGCCAGCCCCAGGGATGGTTGCTGCACGGCGGCGACGCCTGGTTTTACCGGGATGAGATGCGCCAGCCGCAGCGCCACTGTACCCCCGGACTGCGCTTTTATCAGTGGATGATGGCGATGGACAATGAGGCCCGGCGGCGGAACCAGCAGCGGCTGCGCGAGCTTTCCTGCGCCCACGATCATGACATCACTTTTTTCTGTAGCCATGATGCGCGGGAACTTGAGAGCCTGGCGGCGCAGCCAAAACCGGCCTGAATACCGGAACTTAGGCGTGGCCTGCTTTGCGAAGAAGTCGCTTAAAAATTATACTGGATATTTGAACAGGTATTTGTATACTATTAGAGCAAATTACCCGAGTAATGTATGAGTGAGGGGTGAAACCTATGGTAATTCCTGTTGAAAATTTCCAGTCCCATGATCAGCTTGCCACCATCAGCAGCCGTGAAATCGCCAGGCTGACCGGCATTACCCATGCCGAGGTGAAGCGCATGGTGACGAGTCTGGAAACAGCGCAGCGTCTTTCGCAGCCGGTAACGGCCAGTCTGTACGAGCGCGAAGGTGAAACGCGGCAGGAGTTTTTGCTGAACAAACGAGACTCCCTGCTGACCGTTTCACGCATCTCCCCGGGCTTTACGGCGGCCATGCTGGATCGCTGGCAGGAGCGTGAACGAAACGCCAATATCCCGGACTTCACTAATCCGGCGGCGGCGGCACGCGCCTGGGCCGAGCAGTATGAAAAATGCCATCGTGCCGAGGAGCAGCTTGCCCTTTGGGCGCCAAAGGCGGCGTTTTTTGACCAGTTCGTCAGGGTCAAGGAGTCAATGGGTTTCCGTCAGCTCTGTAAAATGCTCAAGGCTAAAGAGCCGCAGTTTCGCGAGTTCCTGTTGGAGCGCAATATCATGCAGCGCGTCGGCGGAAATCTGGTTCCGCCGCAGCACCATATCGACGCGGGCTATTTTACGCTGCACAGCGGCGTGGGCGAAAACCAGCACACCTGGTCTCAGGCGCGCTTTACCGCCCGCGGCGTGAAGTGGGTGGCCGATCTCTGGTCCAGACACCTCTCCACGCTGGCCATTGAGCTGCCCCGCGAGGAGCGCAGCGAAGGGAAAATGTCCCAGCAGAGCTGGCTGTAATCTCTGAAGTGAACCGGTCAGATCGCCTCTGGGGTCTGACTGGTTTCGCGTAACGCCCCTGGCGACTGGCCGACAATACGCTTAAATGCCCGGCTGAAGGCGGCCAACGAGCCGTACCCCAGACGCAAGGCCACGGTCTCAATCGCCTGGTTCTCCTGGCCGATATACTGGATAGCCAGCCGCATCCGCAGCTCGGTCAGGTATTTCGCCGGGGTGGTGCCGGTCGCCGAAAGAAAACGCTCGGCAAACACCGACCGGGAGGTGCCTGCCTCCTTGGCCAGCGTCGCCACGCTCCAGTTGACCCCCGGTTGCTGGTGCATGGCGTAGATCGCCCGGCTGAGGCGCGGATCACGCAGCACCTGGATCCAGCCGGTGGCTTTCCCACATCCGGCCTCGACCCAGCCGCGGACAATCAGCGCCGCCACGACGTCTGCCAGACGGGCGAGGATCCCGGCAAACCCCACCTGACGGGCCATTGACTCGCGCTCCATCGCCTCCAGCAGGGGATGGATCTCCGGCCAGGTGGTCATGAGGCGACTCACCATCATCACTTCCGGCATCGCTTTGATCAGCGGCTGCATCCCCCCGAGATCGAAATCCATACATCCGCTGAATATCACCACGTTGTCACTGTCCGGGCACGGCTCGCAATGGATATCGCATACGCTGTTGCAGATCGGCTCGCTGGGAAATGCCGAGACTGGCGTTACCGCCGCGTCATCTTCCGAGAGCAGGGCGTGTGCATCGCCGTTGGGGATAAACACCGCATCGCCGCTGTTCAGCGCGAAACGCGCCCCGCTGTGCATCCGCAATACCGCCGGACCGCGGCTGATAAAGTGAAACTGGGCTTTTCCCGGAGCCGCGCCGAAGGCCACACCGAAGGGCGTGCTGGCCTCTATCCGACGGTATTTCACTCCTGACAGACGCATTCCGCGCAGCAGTTCACTGATCAGATCAGGCGACTTAATCGTCATTTCTCTCTTCCCGGACGAATAATCAATAAGTGGAGATTATATGTCATAGATCGTCCGTGGTGAACTCCCTATGCTTTGCGACATACATCACATTTTTATAACCGGAGAGTAACAGATGCATTCATCCATCGTCGCAAACGAGGCCAGCGCACCGGCCAGACCCGCCTGGCGTGCGGTCTGGTCGCTGGGGCTGGGCGTCTTTGGCCTGATCATCGCCGAGTTCCTGCCTGCCAGCCTGCTGACGCCGATGGCGGCCAGCCTCGGCGTCAGCGAGGGCGTAGCCGGGCAATCAGTGACCGCTACCGCGCTGGTGGCGCTGGTCACCGGCCTGCTGATTACCTCTGCCACCAAAAGCATCGACCGCCGCTGGGTGCTGATGTTCTTTTCAGTGCTGCAAATCATCTCCTGCCTGATGGTCGCCTTCGCGCCGTCCCTGCATGTCCTGCTGATGGGGCGCTTGCTGCTGGGCGTGGCCATTGGCGGCTTCTGGGCGATGTCCACCGCTACCGCGATGCGGCTGGTTCCCGCCAGCGATGTGCCGAAGGCGCTGGCGATCATCTTCTCAGGCGTCTCGATTGCCACCGTGGTGGCCGCGCCGCTGGGGAGCTATCTCGGCAGCCTGATCGGCTGGCGCAACGTCTTTATCCTCTGCGTGGTGCCCAGCGCGCTGGCGCTGCTGTGGCAGCTGTGGGTACTCCCGTCCATGCGCCCGGAGAACAGCGGCAACCTGAGCACCCTGCTGCGGGTGCTGCGTCGTCCGGGAATGATTGGCGGCCTGCTGGCCACCATTCTTATCTTCAGCGGGCATTTCGCCTTCTTCACCTATCTGCGTCCGTTCCTTGAGACGGTAGGGCAGGCCAGCGTTGAAACCATTTCGCTGATCCTGCTGGGCTTTGGCGTGGCGAACTTCGTCGGGACCTCCATTGCCGGGCATCTGCTGGCGCGCAACCTGCGTCTTACGCTGGCGCTGGTGCCATTTGTGATGGGGATCCTTGCCTTGCTGATGGTGACCTTTGGTCATCTGGCGCTGGTTGACGGCCTGCTGGTGAGCCTGTGGGGCTTTGCCTTCGGTCTGGTGCCGGTGGGCTGGTCCACCTGGCTGGCGACGACGGTGACGGACGAGGCCGAAAGCGCAGGCGGCCTGATGGTCGCTTCGATCCAGCTGGCGATAAGCGCCGGTGCGGCAGGGGGCGGGGCGGTCTTTGATCTCAACGGCGCCAGCGGGGTATTTACCGCCAGCGGCGTGCTGCTGCTGGCAGCGATGGTGATGGTGTTTGCCGGAGTAAAGGTGAAGCCGGTAGCGGCAGAGTAATGCAACGCTGAACACCGTCCTCTCTCAGAGGAGAGGACGGTGTAAATCATCAGGCCTGTTGCGCGGTTTTTTTCATCGGAATGAGTGAAATAACGAACGCGCCCAGCACCAGGAACCCGGCCACCATAAAGATCCCGGCGTTGAAGTTGCCGGTGAGGTCTTTCATCATCCCCATCAGCAGCGGCCCCAGCGCGGCACCGGTCATCCCGGTGGCGTTAATCACCGCGATACCCAGCGCACGGGCGCGGAGTGAAATAGCGCGGTCCGGTGTGGTCCAGAAGATCACCATGGCGGCAAAGGCACCTGACGAGGCCATGACGATCCCCATGAACTGCAGCATCGGATCGCTGCTGGTGGCGGTCAGGATCCAGCCTGCGGCGGCAAACAGGTACGGCAGCAGGGTGTGGACTTTACGCTCGTTACGCTTGTCGGAACGCTTACTCCACCAGATCATCGCCACAATGGTACAAACTTGTGGGATGGCGCTCAGGATCCCGATGGTGACGTTACTGCTCTCCTGGCTGATGCTGCGCAGGATCAACGGCGTCCAGACGCTGAGGGCGCTCAGGGTGTTGGTCAGGCAGAAGTAGGCGAGGGTGTAGAGCATGATGGTTGGGGTAAAGAGTTCCCGCATCAGGCTGCCTTGCTTCGGTGCCAGCGCGGCCTGCTCTCGCTGTTTGGTGCTCAGGGCGTTGAGGCGATCCGCCTCCAGCATCTCCTTCAGACAGGCCTTGTCGTCGCTGGTCAGCCAGCGGGCTTTATCCGGGCTGTCGTCCAGCCAGAACCACACCACCAGACCGAGGATCACCGACGGGAAGCCTTCCAGCAGGAACAGCCACTGCCAGCCCTTCAGATTCATCACGCCATCGAGGTTAAGAATATACCCCGAGGCCACGGAACCCAGCGCCATCGTGACCGGCATCGCAATCATAAACAGGGCGTTGGCGCGGGCGCGGTAGTGCGCCGGGAACCAGAAGGTTAAATAGAGCAGCAGGCCCGGCAGGAAGCCCGCTTCGGCGATCCCCACCAGCATGCGCAGCACATACAGGCTGTTAGGGCCGGTGGCGAACATGGTGGCGGTAGAGGCAATCCCCCACACCACCATCAGGATGGCGATCCAGCGACGGGCGCCCACCCTGCTGAGCATCATATTGCTGGGGATCCCGCAGATAACATACATCACGTAAAACAGGGTCGTGGCCAGACCAAACATGGTGCTGGTGAGGCCCAGATCTTTGCCCATCGTCAACCCGGCAAAGCCGATGTTGATCCGATCCAGATACGAGAAGACGAACAGAATGAATAAAAACGTGATCAGCCTGCGGAATAACTTTTTGATCACCCGCTGCTGACGCGGGTCGAGCGTGACGTCTGCAGGCGCAGGAGGAGCCAGCACGTCAGTGCGTGTCTGTTCCATCGATGGACTGTCGTTCATGAAATGCTCCACATTGCGTTAATCGGTAATAACAACCCAGGACGTGTTATGCCAGGGCATTACCTCAGCCCACCCAACGTCAACACGTGCGCTAACGTATAGGAAAGCGCACATATGGACGTCAATGTTATGTTTAAAAAATGATACGCATTTGTTAATCACGTAGCGTTTTTGAATCATAATGCGATATCGATCGGCTTTCGTGGCGCGCAGGCAATAAGAGAAGCCCTTACCGGGTGTGAAGAGGCTATAGCGGGCGGGCAATAGCGGGTATAATTGCGATCATTGCATCACTTCTGGAACGTCATTTAATGAGTCAAACCACTACATCGTCAGACAGCGGGGCCACGTTTCACCGCGAAGAGTTCCCGTTCTACTGGATCGTTAATGTCTATGCGCGCTATACGCAAGTTATGGAAATTACGCTAAAAAAGGCGCAGCTCGATGTTTCCCGCTTTCGGGTGCTGATGATTACCGGGCAGTACGGTAAAGCCAGCATCTCGCAAATCTCTGAATATGCGATGGCCAAAATGCCCACCGTCACCAAAATTGTCGGTCGCCTGCGTGATGACGGCCTGGTGACCACCGCCAGCAGCGTACAGGATGCGAGGGTAACCGAGGTGATGCTGACCGATGCCGGACGTGAAAAAGTGGCCGAAGCGCACCGTCTTGTCAGCAAGGTTTTCGAGAAGGGTTTCAAGGGCATGACCGCCGCCCAGATGGAAAAAATGAACCTCTCCCTGGCAAAGGTACTGGATAACCTTAACGAGCTTTGAGGGTGCCGCAGAGAGAATTGCGGTTTTGTGACAGCCTTAAAAATTCCAGATAATGCAATGTAAAACAACAGGTTAATTTTAGGCCGCGCCGATCTTCAGCGCGGCTTTTTTTTCATTTCCATGCCCGCTTTATTGTTATTTATCATCACCATACCCCCCATTTCCACAAGTGTTATAAAAATGTTTCCATGTTATTTTTACGTAAAATTAACGTGAAATATTACTTGAATATTCATCTAAATCTTCCATGATTGACCTGAGTTCACGTGGGTTGAATCGCAGCGAAGACTGCCCCGCCCAAATATGATTCATTTTTTCTGGTTAAGGTGCGAATTATGCAGCCGGTTACTGAGAGCAATGGTTATGTAGAACGATTTACCCTGGGCGAGGGCGACCTCTGCTTCGCGGTTAAAGACACCCTCGACATCGCAGGCTTCCCGACCCGCGCAGGCTGCCAGGCCCTGGCCGCAAACCCGCCAGCCGAACAGCATGCCGGGGTGGTAAAAACGCTGCTCGGGCAGGGCTGCATCCTGACCGGAAAGACCACCCTGCACGAACTGGCGTTTGGCGTTACCGGGATAAACCCCTGGAGCGGCACGCCGGTGAACCCCCATTTTCCTGAGCTGATCCCCGGCGGCTCCTCCAGCGGCTCGGCTGCGGTGGTGGCCTCGGGCGAGGTGGATTTCGCCCTCGGCACCGACACCGGCGGCTCGGTGCGGATGCCCGCCGCCTGCTGCGGGATCCTCGGTTTAAAACCGACGTACGGCACGCTGAGTCGTGCAGGCGTCATGCCCGCTCACAGTTCGCTGGACTGCGTGGGTATCTTCGCCCGCCATACCGACGTCCTGCGCCAGGTGCTGGCCCGTCTTGCCCTTCCGGTGAATGCACCGCTGGCAACACTGCCTGCCGTCGGCTTTATCCTGACAGCTACCCTTGAAATTGACACCCTGCTGTTGAACGCCCTGGCGCAACGGGGCCTCTGTCCGCAGCAGGTTGAACTGCCCCTGTTGGGCGATGCCCATCGCGCCGGGCTGACGGTCATCAGCCATGAAAACTGGCAGGCGTTTAGCCCGTTACTGCGCAACGCAAGCATTTCCGCCGACGTGGCCGCCCGCGTTCGCGCAGGGGAAAGCATTGATGCCGATGCCCTGCACACCGCAGAGGCCATCCGCCAGAGATTTACCGCGCAGGTGGATGCTCAACTGGCGAAAACCCCGCTGCTCGCGCTGGCAACCCTGCCGGAGCTGCCGCCGACTCTGGAAGAGGCAAAGGACCCGCTCAGCGTGGTGAACCTGACCCGGCTGGTGCGCCCATTTAACCTTAGCGGCCACCCGGCGCTGACCCTGCCGATGGGTGAACTTCAGGGGCGTCCGGTGGCGCTCCAGCTGGTTGCCGCCAAAGGGCAGGAGGGCCTGCTAATCCAGGCCGCCGAATGGCTGGCTGAACGACGACGCTGCTAACCATCCCGTTTTGCCGAATACCGTTTTCACAATAACTCAGTGAGTACCACTCATTGCGGCAGCGCTCGTCTTTTTGCGGGCCGCACACTCTTTTCGGGAGGAAGCTATGTCAGCCGTTCATGTTCGTGAGGAACTCGTTCCACTGCTGAAGGATGTTGCGGCCCGCAGCGCCGATTTCGAGCAACAGCGCCATATCTCTGACGACATCATCGCCCGGTTTAAGCAGATTGGCGTCTACCGGGCGCTCGTCCCCAAAGCCTACGGCGGCGATGAGTGCTCCCCGGCGCAGTTCTGCGAGCTTATCGAGCAGATCGCGACCGCCGATGGCTCCGCAGGCTGGGTGGCCAGCTTTGGTATGAGCCCGTTTTACCTCGGCGCGCTGCCGCCGGACACCCTGAAAGCACTTTACCGCGACGGCCCGGACGTGGTGTTTGCTGGCGGTATCTTCCCGCCGCAGAAAGCGGTGCTGGCCGACGGCGGCTATCGCGTCAGTGGCCGTTGGGGGTTTGCCAGCGGCAGCATGGGAGCCTCGGTATTTGGCGTCGGCATCCTGCCGGAAAGCGGCGAACCCCTGCCGCGGATGGCGGTCCTGCCGCGCGACAGCGTGCAGATCGATCCGGTATGGAACACCGTTGGCCTTGCCGGAACCGGCAGCCACGATCTGGTGGTCAACGATGCGTTTGTGCCGCAGGAGTGGACCTTCGTGCGCGGCGGTGCCCTTAACCTCGACGGCGCGCTCTATCGCTATCCGGTGCTCTCTCTTGCTACCCAGGTGCTCTCGGTGGTGGCGCTCGGCGTGGCCCGCGCCGCGCTCAACGAAATTTACACCATTGCCCATCGCCAGCAGTCCGTCACGGGTGCCCCGCGGCTGGCCGACCGCCCGCAGGCGCAGATGCAAATTGCCCGCTGCGAAGCGGATTTGCGCTCCGCCCGGGCCTGGTTCTACGACGCCATCGACGATGTCTGGCAGTGCATTCTCGCCGGGGATGAACCCGCCTGCGAGCAGATCAACGCCCTGCGATTGTCTTCCACCCACGTTACCCGCGTGGCCGCCGAAGTCACCCGCCAGGCGCTGGCGCTGAACGGCATGGGCGGCATCACCATGACAAGCCCCCTGCAACGCTACGTGCGCGACACCCTGGTGATCACCCAGCACGCCTTTATGGGCGACCTCTCTTATCTCAACGCCGGTACGGTCTACTTCGGTGGCCAGCCTCTGCCGGGTTATTTGTAATTTTGACCAAAGGAGCAACAGATGAGCCAGACAACAACCTTACGCGTGCTGTTTTGCATCGGCGTGAACCAGAACTTCTTTGATGCCACCCCGGCAGAAGCCAAACAGGTGTGGGGCGCTTTCGGCGTGATGATGAAAGGTATCGACGAAACCCAGGGCATCCGCGTGATCGGCAACATGGACGACGACCGTCTGATGGTAGGCCCGTCCACCGCCTCGCCGTGGACCACCTACGTGCTGGCCGATGCCGACAATCTCGACAGCGTGGTGGCTGCCTGCAACCTGTTCCGCACCACCCCGGTGGGCGACGGCGAGAGCAAGCTGTGGAAGTACTGCAAAATCGAAGCCCGCGTGGGCCGTGAACTGATTATTCAGTAACGGAGCAGAAGATGAACCCACAGGATGCGCTGCGTTTACAGCAGCTTGAGGATCAGCAGGCTGCCCGGATCTGTATCAGCAACTACATGCATTTGTGCGATCGGCTGGACAGCATGGAGCGGGTACAGGCCATCGGCGCGCTGTTCAGCGCAGACGCCTGCTGGGAAGGGGTGGGTGAGCCTTACGCCACCCGGCTGGGCAAGCATCAGGGGCGCGAGGCGATTATGGCGATGATGGCGAGCTATGTCCGCCAGCCTGCGCACTTCGCCCTGAATGCCCACTTTTTGTGTTCCGAAGCGCTGTATCAGGATGCCGACGGCGAGCTTCATGGCCGCTGGACGATGCTGCAAACCTCCGCGTTCAATGCCGGAGGCGCACACCTGAATGCCGCAGAGATCGAGATTGTTTTCCGTCGCGAGGCAGGTGAGATGACCATCCACCATTTCACCACCCGCAACCTGTTCAGCAGGCCGGTGAGCCACTGGCATGCGGCGGATGCGTTACCGGTACCTGACAAAAATTAGAACCTCGACGACGAGCAGGAGAAAGATTATGCAGTGTGACCACATCATCAATGTCAAAAATATCGATACCACGGCGCAGCCCGCACCGGGCCGCGAAGAGATTGCCGCCCTGGTACAACCCGATCGCGTCCACACCTCGCTCTACACCTCTGAGGAACTGTTCCAGCTGGAGCTGGATCGTATTTTCACGAAGACCTGGGTCTGGGTTGCGCACGTTAGCGAAATCCCGGAAACCGGCAGCTTCAAAACCACCGAGATCGGCACCCAGCCGGTGATCGTGGTGCGCGATCGCAAGGGCACCATTCACACCCTGCTGAACCGCTGCCGCCACCGCGCCGCTACCGTCTGCGAACACCGCACCGGCAAAACCAACAGCTTCGTCTGCCCGTATCACGGCTGGGGCTACGCCCTCGACGGCAGCCTGCGCGGCGTGCCGCACCCGGAAAGCTATGCCGACCAGCTGGAGAAAAACGAACTGGGGCTGGTGTCGCTGCGCACCGAGCAGTACGCGGGCATGGTCTTCGCCACCTTTAACGAGCAGATCGAACCGCTGGAGGATTTCCTCGGTGCGGCGAAAAAATGGATGGATCTGTTTATGAAGCAGGGGGCGGGCTACCCGATCAAAACCGGGCCTGCGCACCGCTTCCGCTTCCCCGGCAACTGGAAAATCCAGCTCGAGAACACCACGGACGGCTACCACTTCCCGGTGGTGCATCGCTCCTTCCTGAGTTCGGTGGATAAGCAGACTGAAGAGATGCTGAACTTCGTTGATGGCAGCGGCTACGTCGAAGATCTCGGCAACGGCCATAGCGTGATGGTGATGATCCCCGAGCTGGTGGATCTGGAGGCCAACCTCGACGCGCCGATCCCGGAACGCTTTATCGGGCTGGCTGAAGAACTGCGCAAAGAGCACGACGAAGCGCAAGTGCGTCGCATCGTGCGGGCGGTGGGCGGCTCCGGTTTCAACCTCAACCTGTTCCCGAACATTGCCTGCTCCATGGCCTTCTTCCGGGTGTTGCAGCCGGTGTCGGTGATGGAAACCGAAATTCACCACGCGGTGATCACCATGGACGGCGGGCCAGAGATTGCCAACCAGGCGCGTCTGCGTCTGCACGAACACTTCCAGGGGCCGATGGGCTTTGGCACCCCGGATGACTCCGAAGCCTGGGAGCGCGTTCAGCGCGGGGCCACCGCAGGGGATGACCTGTGGATCATGCTCAACCGCGGCCTGGCCGGGGAATACCGCACCGATGACGGTCTGCGCAGCGACGTCAGCGCCGAAACCGGCATGCGTGCGGCCTACCAGCAGTGGAAAAAATTGATGACGGAGAGCGAAAAATGATGACCCCCGATTCTGTCCTGTTTGCGGCCATGTCCGTAATCAACCTGGAAGGCGATCTGCTTGACCAGGGCGAGTTCAATGCCTGGCTGGATCTGTGGCAGCACGACGGCCTGTACGTGGTGCCCATCGACCCGAATGAGCAGGATTTCAAAAACACCCTCAACTACGCCTGCGACGATCACCACATGCGCGAGCGCCGGGTGAAGCGTCTGTACAGCGGGGAGTCGATCTCCACCACGCCGCGCGCCAGAACGCTGCGCACCCTGTCGCGCTTCCGTCTGCTGGAATCCCGCGAGGATCTGATTGTGGTGCGGGGGGCGCAATCCCTGTGGGAACACCGCAAAGGGCACAGCCGCCACTACGCCGCGGATATCACCTGGCACCTGTTGCCCAAAGACGGCAGATTGCTGATTGCCCAGAAAGTGATCCGGCTGGTCAACAGCGACGATGTGCTGCACAGCATCGGTTACATCCTCTGAGGAGCCATTCATGACGCAAACCGTATTAGTGACCGGCGCAGCCGCCGGTCTGGGCAATGTCATCGCCACCAGCCTGCTCAAGCAGGGCTACCAGGTGGTGCTGACCGATGTCGATGCCACCCGAGCCCGCGAAGCCGCGGCGCGTCTTGATGACGGTCAGGACAGGGTGCTGGCGCTGGGGCTGGATATTTGCCAGCCGCAGGATTTCGCGGACGCACTGGACGCGACCATTACCCGCTTCGGCTGCCTGGACGTGCTGGTAAACAACGCCGCGCTGACCCTCGCTACCCCGGTAATGGAGATCGCCGTGGAGGAGTTCGACCGGGTGATTGCCACCAACCTGCGCGGCACCTTTGTCGGCTGCCAGACCATGGGGCGTTACTTCGCCACACGCGGCTACGGCCGCATCATCAACCTGGCGTCACTGGCGGGGCAGAACGGCGGCACGGCCTCCGGTGCCCACTATGCGGCCTCGAAGGGCGGCATCCTGACCCTGACCAAAATCTTTGCCCGCGAGCTGAGCAAATCCGGCGTGACGGTCAATGCCATTGCGCCGGGGCCGCTGGATCTGCCGATGGTTCACGCCCTGGTGCCGGAAGAGAAGATGGCCGGGCTGTTGCAGATGATCCCGGTGGGCACGTTAGGTGAAGCAGAGTTTGTCGCCCAGGCCGTGGCCTTGCTGGCGTCACCGCAGGCGTCGTTTGTCACCGGGGCGACCTGGGACATCAACGGCGGTCTGTTTATGCGTTAAGGAGTCAACATGCTGACATTACAGGTTATCAGGCGGGAGTTGCAGGGCGAGGTTGTGCTGCTGACGCTGGCGCATGCCGACGGTATCGACCTCCCGGCCTTCCGCGCGGGAGCGCATATCGACCTGCATCTGGCAGAAGACCTGGTGCGTCCGTATTCCCTGTGCGGCGACCCGCAGAATCGCCAGCACTACCAGCTCGGCATTCTGAAAGAGAGCCAGTCCCAGGGCGGCTCGCGGGCAGTCCATGCCCTGCGCGAAGGGGATCGGATCCAGGTCAGCGACCCGCGCAACCTGTTTGCTCTGGACGAAACCGCCAGCCACAGCCTGCTGATTGGCGGCGGGATTGGTATCACCCCGATGCTGGCAATGGCGGCGGAACTGCATGCCGCCGGGCGTTCGTTCAGCCTGCACTACTGCGCCCGTTCCCGCGCCCAGGCCGCCTTTATTGCGCAGCTGGAGCAAGCGGCCTGGGCCGACCGCGTGCATCTGCACTTTAGCGATACCCAACGGCTGAACCTGGCGGCGGTACTGAGTGACGTGCCGGCCAACACCCACGTCTACACCTGCGGCCCGACGCGCCTGATGAATGCCGTCACCGACGTGGCATTGGGGCAGGGTTACCGCCCGGAGCAGGTGCACCAGGAGTGCTTCAGCGCCGAAGTGGACACCGGCGGCGCGGCCTTCGAGGTTTTCGCTGCAACCAGCGGGATCACCGTGCAGGTGTTGCAGAACCAAAGCATCGTCGAGGCGCTGGCGCTTGCCGGGCTGAAGGTGTGCGTCTCCTGCAAACAGGGGATCTGCGGCAGCTGCCTGACCGACGTGCTGGAAGGCGAGCCGGATCATCGCGACCACTACCTGACCGATGAAGAGAAAGCCGACGGCGACCAGATTTTGTTGTGTTGTTCCCGGGCGAAAAGTGCCCGTTTAGTCATCGATTTGTGAGGAAGAACTTATGACACTGCAAACCGAATTTCGGAATGCCATGGCGCAGCTGGGGAGTGCGGTCTCTGTGATTACCACCGACGGCCCGGCGGGCAAATTTGGCTTTACCGCCTCTGCCGTGTGCAGCGTCACGGACGCGCCGCCGACCCTGCTGGTCTGTATGAACCGCAACTCCTTTGCCAACGCACACTTCAAACAGAACGGGGCGCTGTGCGTCAACGTTCTCTCCAGTGACCACCAGGATCTCTCCGGGGTGTTCGCTAACGCCAGCCTGCGCTCCGAGCAGCGCTTTGAGTACGACTCCTGGCAGGTGATGGCCAGCGGCGCACCGGTGCTCAGCTCGGCTGTCGCCAGCTTCGACTGCGTAATCGACACCTGCCATGAGGTGGGCAGCCACACCGTTTTCTACTGCCAGGTGCAGGCGATCCGCATCAGCGAAGCCCCGCGCGGGCTGGTCTATTTCAACCGTCGCTACCATGCCGTCGGGCATGACGTGGAAGCGTAAAACCAGACAATAAGGGGAACGCTGATGAGCAATGTCGTGACTGAAACAACCGCCGCGCCGGTGGCTGCCTCGCAGGATGCAAAGCAACTGCGCAAGCTGGTCATCGCCTCGGTGCTGGGGAATGCCCTGGAGTGGTATGACTTCTTCTTGTACGGCACCGCGGCGGCGCTGGTCTTCGGCCCGCTGTTCTTCCCGGTGGGCGGCGACCCGATGCAGGGCACGTTGCTGGCGTTTTCCGGTTTTGCGGTGGGCTTCCTCGCCCGTCCGCTGGGCGGCATCGTCTTCGGGCATATCGGGGATCGCTATAGCCGCAAGATGACGCTGATCATGACCCTGACCCTGATGGGGGCCACCACCTTTATCATCGGCCTGCTGCCGGTCTATGCCCAGATTGGGATCTGGGCACCAGTCTCGCTGATCACCCTGCGCTTTTTACAGGGCGTGGCGTCCGGCGGGGAGTGGGGCGGTGGGGTGCTCATGTTGAGCGAGAACGCCCCGTCGTCGCGTCGCGGCTACTTTACCGCCTGGAGCCAGATGGGCGTGTCCGGTGGGTTTGTCCTCTCGGCCTTCGCCTTTTACCTGGTGCAGAAGCTGCCGGAAGAGGATCTGATGAGCTGGGGCTGGCGCGTGCCTTTCCTGCTCAGCATCCTGATCTTCCTGGTCGGGGTCTACATCCGCAAAAACATCCGCGAGAGCAAGGCCTTCAGCCAGGCAAAGCCGGAAACAAAGCACGAGAAGATCCCGCTGATGGTCCTGATCCGCGAGCATCCGAAGGCACTGTTGCAAGCCATCGCCCTGCGCCTGCCGGAGAATGGCGCGTCCTATATCTTCTTCACCTTCTCGGTGGTCTACGCGAAACACATCGGCATTAGCACCGGGGAGATCATCAGCGCCGTGACCCTGGCGATGCTGGTGGAGTTCTTCTCGATCCTGTTCTGGGGTGCGCTCTCGGATCGCATCGGCCTGAAGCCGGTCTACTACATCGGCGTGATTGGCCTGCTGGTGATGGCGTTCCCGTTCTTCTGGCTGCTCTCCACCGGTGACTACGGCTGGATCATGCTGGCGATGTTCCTCGGCCTGCCGTTCTGCCACGGGGCGATGATCGGCACCCAGCCCTGCATCATGAGCGACCTGTTCCCGGTGCGCGTGCGCTATTCCGGCCTGGCGCTGGGGCATGAAGTTGGCTCGATCTTCTCCGGTGGCCTGGGGCCAATGCTGGCGGTGGCACTGCTGATGCACTTCGACGCCTCGTGGCCGGTCTCGCTTCTGTTGATGGGTTATGCGCTGCTGGCATGGATTGCGTTACGCAGTCTGCCCGCCACGACTAAAAATAACGAGGTAAGCAAATGATTGACAAACGGATTGCTGCCACCGATGGCGCGGTGGCCGACATCTTCGACGGTGCCGTGGTGATGGTGGGCGGTTTTGGCGCAGCCGGACAGCCTGCCGAACTGCTGGATGCCCTGATCCGCCGCAAGCCGCGGGAGCTGACGCTTATCAGCAACAACGCCGGGAACGGTGACTATGGCCTGGCGGCACTGCTGAAGGCCGGTTGCGTGAAAAAAGTGATCTGCTCTTTCCCGCGCCAGACCGACTCCTGGGTCTTTGACGATCTGTACCGTCGCGGTGAAGTGGCGCTGGAGCTGGTGCCGCAGGGCAACCTCGCGGCGCGCATTCAGGCGGGCGGCAGCGGTCTGGGGGCGATCTTCACCCCCACCGGGTATGGCACTGAACTGGCCGCAGGCAAAGAGACCCGCCATATCGACGGCAAAGATTATGTTCTTGAGTACCCGCTGAAAGCCGATTTCGCCCTGATCAAAGCCCTGAAAGCCGATCGCTGGGGCAACCTGGTGTATGACAAAACCGGGCGCAACTTCGGGCCGATTATGGCTGCGGCGGCCAGCTGCACTATTGCCCAGGTGAGCGAGATTGTCGCCCTCGGCGAACTCGACCCGGAAGCGGTGGTGACGCCGGGCATTTTTGTTCAGCGCGTGGTGTCGGTGGCGACGGCCCGCCTGCCGCAGACGGCATAAGGAGATCCCGTGAATAAACTGACTCATCAACAGCTGGCGGAACGCATTGCCCGCGACATCCCGGAAGGGGCGTATGTGAATCTCGGCATTGGCCTGCCAACCCGCATTGCCAACTATCTGCCCGCCGATCGCGAGATTTTCCTCCACAGCGAAAATGGCATTCTCGGCATGGGGCCTGCGCCGGAGCCGGGCTGCGAAGATCCCGAGCTGATCAACGCCGGAAAACAGCCGGTAACGCTCCTGCTGGGCGGCTGCTATTTCCACCACGGCGACTCCTTCACCATGATGCGCGGCGGTCATCTGGATATCTGCGTGCTGGGCGCTTATCAGGTCTCCCGGCACGGCGACCTTGCGAACTGGAGTACCGGCGAGCCGTCCTCCATTCCTGCGGTTGGCGGGGCGATGGATCTGGCGATTGGCGCGAAGCGCGTGTATGTGATGACCGAACATCTGACCCGCCAGGGCGAGTGCAAAATCGTCAACACCTGTACCTATCCACTGACCGGCATGGCCTGTATCGACCGCATCTATACCGATATGGCGGTGATGGACATCACCCCGGAGGGCATCGTGGTGCGCGAACTCTTTGGCGATGTGACCGAAGAGTATCTCCGGTCCGTCACCCCGGTGGCACTGACGTTTGCCCTGAACGCCCAAACCGAGGAGGCGTGAATGGATCTGGACTATCGCCTCGATGGGCCGCAGGAGGCACCGGTGCTGGTGCTCTCTAATTCGCTGGGCACGACCTGGCAGATGTGGCAGCCGCAGATGGCCGCGTTGACGGAACATTTTCGCGTGCTGCGCTACAACACCCGCGGGCACGGCCGCTCTCCGTTACCGGAAAGCGGTATCAGCCTGGCAACGCTGGGGCAGGACGTGATTGCCCTGCTGGATCACCTGGATATTGAGCGCGCCTTCTTCTGCGGCATCTCTCTCGGTGGGATGACCGGAATGTGGCTCAACCGCCACGCGGCGTCGCGTTTCTCGCGCATCGTGGTGGCGAATACCGCAGCGAAGATCGGCGAGGCCAAAGGCTGGTTGCAGCGTGCGGCCACGGTGCGTCAGCAGGGCATGGCTCCGGTCGCCAGCACGGCGGCGGATCGCTGGTTTACCCCGGCATACCGCGAGCAGCACCCCGGCACAGTCCAGCGGCTGATCGACGATCTCGCCCACACCCCGGTCGAGGGCTATGCCGCCTGCTGCGAAGCGCTGGCCGCGGCGGATCTGCGTCCTGACGTGGCGGCCATGCTGCGCCCGATGCTGGTGATTGCCGGCGAGGACGATCCGGTCACCACCGTGCAGGACGCCATATGGCTCGCCGCCCAGGCGAAGCAGACCGAATGGGTCGCCTTACCCGCCTCGCACCTGTCGAACGTGGCCTGCCCGGACGCTTTTAACCATCACGTCGTGACTTTTTTAACCGCAGGAGCTGTACATGACCATCACCATTGAATCCCTGGCCTGCTGGCTGGTGGATATCCCCACCATTCGCCCGCACCGGCTGTCGATGGCGACCATGGGTTGCCAGACGCTGACCATCGTCCGCATGCAGTGCGCCAATGGGATCACCGGCTGGGGAGAAGCGACAACGATTGGCGGCCTGAGCTACGGGGCAGAAAGCCCGGAAGCGATCAAATCCGCGATTGAAACCTATCTGACTCCGCTGCTGTGTGGCCAGTCGTTCCAGGGCGTCGCCGACCTGGCGCAGAAGATGAACGCCAGCGTGAAGGGCAACACCTTCGCCAAATCTGCCCTCGAAACCGCCTTCCTCGATGCCCAGGGCAAAGCGCTGGGGCTGCCGGTCAGCGCGCTACTGGGCGGGGCGCTCACTCAGCGCCTGCCGGTGCTGTGGACCCTGGCGAGCGGCGACACCCAAAAAGACATTGAAGAGGGTAAACGTCTGCTGGCGGAAGGGCGCCACGACACCTTCAAGCTGAAAATCGGCGCGCGTGGACTGGATATGGATGTCCGTCATGCGCTGGCGATCAAAGCCGCGCTGGGGGATGAGGTCAGCGTGCGGGTGGACGTCAACCAGGCGTGGGATCTCACCACCGCCATCAAAGGGATGACGCAGTTGCAGGCGGGCGGGATCGACCTGGTGGAACAGCCGATCCCGCTATGGGATCGGCAAGGGTTAATCACCCTCAGCCAGCGTTTTACGGTGCCGATTCTGGCCGATGAAGCGGTGGCGACCAGCCATGACGGCTATGCCCTGGCGAGCGGCGGTTTTACCGGCGTCTATGCCCTGAAGATCGCCAAAGCGGGCGGCCCGGCTCAGGTTCTGAAGCTGGCGCACGTGGCGCAGGCGGCTGGCGTGGCCTTGTACGGCGGCACCATGCTGGAAGGCACGCTGGGCACCGTGGCCTCGTTGCATGCCTGGTCGACGGTAAAAATGCAGTGGGGCACCGAGATGTTCGGCCCGCTGCTGCTGAAGGATGACATCGTGGTACGTCCCCTGGATTTCAGCCAGGGAGAGGTGACGTTACCGCAGGGGCCTGGATTAGGCATCGACATAGACGAAGACAAGCTGCGTCATTACGCACGCCAATAAAAGGAAAACGCGATGCTCTTTAAAGTGGAAATGACGGTCAACATTCCGTCATCGCTGCCGTCGGCAGAAGTGGAAGCGATCAAAGCGAAAGAGAAAGCCTACTCCCAGCGTTTACAGCGCGAAGGTAAATGGCCGCACATCTGGCGTGTGGTCGGGCAGTACGCCAACGTCAGCATCTTTGACGTGGCAGACAACCAGGAGCTGCACGACATCCTGACCGCGCTGCCGCTCTACCCGTGGATGGCAATCAGCGTGCAGCCCCTGTGCGCGCACCCGTCATCCATTCACAACGAATAATCGTCATCGACATAACTACAACAAACTGAACCCTACAAAGAGGAACATGCAATGTCTGTGAATCCTGTACATCAAACCGAACTGGAATCCTTACTGGCGATCAGCAGCGGCTTAAATTCCACTGGCGGCAACGATCGTCTGAAAAACATCATGCACCAGTTGTTGAGCGACCTGTGCAAGACCATCAGGCAGTTCGACGTGACCGATGAAGAGTTCTGGGTGGCGGTGAACTACCTCAACGAGCTGGGCGGACGCCAGGAAGCGGCGCTGCTGGCGGCCGGTCTGGGCCTGGAGCACTATCTGGATATGCGTGCCGACGAGAAAGAGGCCGCATCCGGCCACGAGGTGGGCACCCCGCGCACCATCGAAGGGCCGCTGTATGTGGCGAACGCCCCCCTGAGCGAGGGCTTTGCCCGCATGGACGACGGCAAAGAGCAGGCCGAAACCATGTGGCTGCAGGGTCAGGTGACCGATCTGCACGGTAAACCGGTGGCCGGGGCGATTGTTGATATCTGGCACGCCAACACCCTTGGCGGCTACTCGTTCTTCGATCAGTCCCAGAGCGAATACAACCTGCGCCGCCGCGTCCGTACCGGCGACGATGGTCGCTACGCCGTGCGCAGCATCGTACCCTGCGGTTACGGCTGCCCGCCGGACGGCCCAACGCAGAAACTGCTGACCGCCATGGGTCGCCACGGCAACCGCCCGGCACACGTACACTTCTTTGTGTCGGCGCCGGGGTATAAGCACCTGACCACGCAGATCAACCTGAACGGCGATGAATATCTGTGGGATGACTTTGCGTTCGCGACGAGGGCGGAGCTGATTGCGGATCCGGTGAAGGTGACAGATCCGGCTGTGGCGCAGTCGCGCGATCTGAGTGGGGAGCATACGGAGGTGAACTTTAATTTTACGCTGGTGGAAGCGACAGACGGTGGGGAAGAGGAGAGAGGGAAGCGGGCGCGTGTTAAGGAGTGACTGCTGAGGATTGAAAGGGCCGGGGCCGCAAAGCGGCCCCGGTTTTGTTATTTTGGGACGGACATTGCGCGCGCAGAAACTGAGTGCGTGAAAGCGTCTTACCGGGAGCGCCCGCTGTGTCCTCACATCGACGCCGCGGCAAACATCCCCGGCGTCGTCCCAAAATGGGCGCGAAACTGTTTGATCAAATGGCTCTGGTCGAAGAAGCCGATATCGCTGGCGACCTGCGCGGCACCCATCCCTCTTGCCAGCAGCCCTTTAGCGCGGATCAGACGGATTTGCGTCAGATACTGATGCACCGACAGGCCGGTCATCTTCTGGAAGGTGCGCATAAAATAGAATTCACTTAGCCCCGCCACCTGGGCAATCTCCTTAACCGTCAGGGGCTGCGCGTAGGCTGAGTGCAAAAACGCGATCGCTTTGCGAATATCAGCCCGCAAAACGCTCAGGCGCGACCCTTTGACGGTGCGCTCCCCGTAATGCCCCACCAGCACATTGAGGATCTGATACATCACGCACTCTTTTTCCAGCGGGTCAGGACTCTGTTTCATCACGCTGGCGGCGTGGAGCATGCGGCGGGCCATCAGTGGATCGTGGCGGATCCCTTGCAGGCCAAAATTCACGTCGCCCTTGCCGCTGAGCACCGTTTGCGCCACCTCGTTAATCAGCTTTTCACCCGGATAGAACGCGCAGTAATCCCAGCCTTCGTCACGCTGCACTGCCTCGCCGGTATGCACCTCGCCCGGGGCGATAATCATCACCGAACCCGCCGCGGCAATGCCGTTTTGTCGGCATACCCGGGTGCGCTGCGCACCGCGGGCAAAGGCAGCGATCACAAACTCATCATGAAAATGGGGTGGGTAGCTGTGCTCATAGCAGGTGGCTTGCAGGATCTCCATGCCGCCGTGCAGCTGACTGTCGCGCCACAGGCTGATCTCATCGCGTTTTTGTTGCCCCACGTTCGCGCCTCCCACAACCTGAGTAAATTTCACTGCTGAGCAGGATTTTACTATAGCGATTGTTGATGATTCTTAAGATAGTTATTGAACTAAGTAATATAAGGGAAGAGATAATGTTAACGAAGTTAAATACCGGGCATCCCGCGTCTGCCGCGGGGGAGTTTCGGGCCGGTATTGCCGCCTGTATTCCGACCATTGCCGGTTACTGGAGCATAGGCTTTGCCGCAGGGGCGATTGGCACGCTATCCGGCTTTACGACCGGACAAATTGCCCTGCTGGCGAGCGCGCTCTATGCAGGCTCGGCGCAGTTTCTGTTTTACTCCCTGTGGGCGGCGGGGGCCGAAATGGCGTCCGTGGTGCTGAGCGTGCTGCTGGTGAACCTGCGTTATCTGCTGATGAGTTCATCGATGAGCGTCTTTTTTCGCGACTACACGACGCTGCAAAAAGTGGTGAGTGGGCTGCTGCTGACGGATGAAACCTTTGGCGTGGCGGTGCAGCGCGCCAGTCCGCAGGGCAAAATTAGCTATAGCTGGATGCTGGGTCTGAATATTACCGCCTGGCTGAACTGGATCATCGCCTGTGTCACCGGAGCCTGGCTGGCCACCACACTGCCGGCATCGCTGATGGAGGGGCTGGGCTTCAGCCTGGTGTCGATGTTTATTGGCCTGATCCTGATGATGTGGTTCGCCAGCCGCAGGAAGGTACTGGAAAGCATCAATATCGCTGTTGCGGTGGTCATTACGCTGTTAACTGCCGGGAGTGGTTCCCTCAGCCTGGTAGTGATTGTGGCCGCGTCCCTTGCTGCCACGCTGGCAACGCTGCTGTTACGCACCCGGAAAGGAAAATAAGATGGAACGCCATATTCTTCTGACTATTCTTGCCTCTGCGTTGGTCACTGCGCTGATGCGTACCGTACCGGTGTTACTGTTATCGCGCTTTCGTCTGCCGGAGGTGATGCTGCAATGGCTGAGCTTTATTCCCACCGCCATCATGGCCGCCCTGGTCGCTGCCGAACTGCAGAGCAAGCCCGCGATGACGGATTCCGGGGTTAGCATCTCGCTGCTGGCTGCGGCCTTTGCCACGCTGGTGGGCATTCTTACCCGCGGGTTATTCGCTACGGTGATTGCAGGTGTGGTGGCGTTCTGCGCGGCGGGGTATTTCCTGGCGCAATAGTCTATAAAGCGTAAGGTCTGCGCGGCGTCTTATCGGAGGGCCTGCGGGGCGTCGCGCGTCTTTGGCCTACATATTGGGCTGGCTGATGGTACAGTGAATACAGGCCGTCATTAACCAGGAGAAATACACATGAACGAACATCCGCTTTGCCAGATCATCAAGTCGTGTGACAGGGCGATCTCAGCTAAAGATTTTGACTCGCTGATGGAGTATTACGCTGAAGACGCCGCGCTGGTCGTAAAGCCCGGCATGATCGTGAAAGGTAAGAATAATATCCGCAACGCCTTTGTTTCTATCGCTGATTATTTTCAGGATCAGCTTATCGTGAAACAGGGCGATATCCAGGTCATTGAAGGCGGGGGAGATGCGCTGGTGATCATGGAAACCCATCTTTTTTTCCCGGATGAACAGGGCGGCACGACAGAAATCACCCGCCGCGCAACCTATGTTTTCCGCCTGGAAAACGATCGTTGGCTGTGCACCATTGATAACTCTTATGGGACATCTGTCCTGGACGCTGAGTCTGCCTGAAGCACTTTTATTTGCTGACTGGCGTGACCAGTCCGATGCTGACAATCCCTTTGTCCCAGATAATCTGGTGCAGAGAGGTCTGAATGATGCTGGTAATAGGTTTTGGCGTGAGTAGCGCCCAGCAGATGCCGCCAGGTTTACGAACCGAGCGATAGGTCACCCCGGTCTCCCCCGCGACGCGCAGCCGAGCGCCAAACTGCTGTGGCTCGTGGTAGTCGGTGGGATGATACCAGGGGTGTGAATCCGGCAGGCCGGTAATATCGGCAAACGCACAGCCCTCCAGTTCGGTCTCCAGGCAGCGGTATTCGAAGCGTTCGAACTTCAGATCCGGCACGTTATGCCAGTAAAGATGGCAGTGGTAGACAATTTCGGCCAGCGCCGTCTCTTTGCTGTCTCCGAGGTAGTAAACGCCATAATCGCCGTTCGAAAAGCGGCTACCGTCCGGGTTAACGTGGGTAAAGGCGGCCATTGCATAGTGCGCCCCGCGGATCCCCAGCACCCACTCTTTACGCGGGAGCAGAGCGAGATTGCCCACCTCCTGGGTCAGGCGCGGATTGGTGAGCTTCTGGATCTCATACAACACATCGAATGCCTCGGGCGTGGCGACGTCTTCGAAGACATAGATGGCAGGATACTTGGTATGCAGCAGCCGGTAGCCCTTGAGGGGAACCACCGCGGTACGGGGGATCTCGGGATGGATCATCCGGCGAGGCCTCCGCGCAGCACGTCCACCCGTTTCGCCACTTCGTGCAGGTTGCCGAACTCACCGCCCTCAATCAGGGATAATGGCGTTGCCCCATTGAAGTAAGCATTGTGGTTTTCCATGGTCATGAATCCGTAGACGTTCTCCGGGTTACTGAACACAATGCGCAGTGCCGAATGCATATTCAGCAGGTAGCTGATTCGGGTCAACTGGTCGTGAGTCAGCGAGGCTGTCTTCGTCTCTTTCTGTCGGTATTTGTAGAGCGCCGCTCTGGAGAGCTGCAGAATGTTCTGCTGCTGCTCTGTCGAGCAGCCCCATTTTTCCAGAATATTCATTGCGGCTCTGATGGCGATCAGATCGCGATCGCCGCGGGCTTCAGAGTCCAGGTTCAGGTGCTTCGTCATGGGATGCTCCCTCAGCGCAGAGTGATTGATATAGTCTTAGCATGAACTAAATATACCAATATGTCTACGTGAAGACATCTTTGCTCCGGGCGACGATCGTGACGTTTTATAAAGGGCGAATCTCCTTTGAACGCAGAGTGATCTGCACCGGCACCGATTTATACGACGGGGTACCGCTCTCTTTATCCAGATAGTTCAGCGGAACCAGCACGTTAGCCTCCGGGTAATAGGCGGCCACCGTACCGGGCGCAATGCTGTACGCCACGACGGTGATGTCGTCGAGGCGCTGCTGACTGTCGGGGAGGGCGGTGGTGATATCCACCCGGTCGCCATGCTCCAGTCCCTGCTGCTGCATATCCTCTTCGTTCATAAACAGCACGTCGCGACGACCGAAAACCCCGCGATAGCGATCGTCGAGGGCGTAGATAGTGGTGTTGTACTGGTCGTGGCTGCGCAGGGTCACCAGACGCAGGACGTTTTCACCTTCCCCCGGGCTGTTCTCGGTTACGCCGTCAAACAGGGAGAACATCGCTTTGCCGGTTGCCGTCGGCCAGACGCGCTCGGTAGGCGGCAGCGGCATACGGAATCCGCCGGGTACCCGGATGCGGGCGTTAAAGTTCTCAAAGCCGGGAAGGGTCTGTTCAATTCGGTCGCGGATGCGGTCGTAATCGGCGACCAGCTCCAGCCAGTCGGTTTTGCTGTTCGTCAGGGTGGCGTGGGCGATCCCGGCGACAATGGCCGGTTCTGAGCGCAGGAAAGGGGAGGCCGGTTTCAGCTTCCCGCTGGAGGCATGCACCATCGACATGGAATCTTCCACGGTGATCGACTGCTGGCCGCTGCGCTGCATATCCAGTTCGGTGCGCCCCAGGCAGGGCAGCAGATACGTCTCTTTACCCACCAGCAGGTGCGTGCGGTTCAGTTTGGTCGCCACATGCACGCTGAGATCCAGCGTTTTCAGCGCCGGGAAAGCCTTGTCGTGATCCGGCATCGCCACGGCAAAATTGCCCCCCAGGCAGAGCAGCGCTTTTGCCTGGCCGTCGATCATCGCCTGCGCGGCCTGCACCGCGTCGTGACCGTGCGCAGCTGGCGGGGTAAAGCCAAACACCGTGCCCAGCCGGTCAAGGAAGGCGGCTGAGGGTTTTTCAGTGATCCCCACCGTGCGGTTGCCCTGCACGTTGGAGTGGCCGCGCAACGGGCAGATGCCCGCGCCGGGCTTACCGATATTGCCACGCAGCAACAGCAGGTCGGCAATCAGGCGCACGTTGGCGGTACCTTTGTTGTGCTGGGTGATCCCCATGCCGTAGGTAATGATGGTGGCGCTGGAAGCGGCGTAGATCTGCGCCACGTTCTCCAGGTCGGCGCGGCTCAGGCCGGACTCGCGTTCTATGGCCTCCCAGGGGGTGGCGGCAATATCGGCGGCAAACGTGGTAAACCCCTCAGTCTGGGTGGCGATAAAATCATGATCCAGCGCGTCCAGGACCAGAAGATGTTTTGCAATCCCTTTTAACGCGGCGGCGTCGCCCCCGGCTTTGACCTGGTAATAGGTTGAGGCGATGTCGGTCGCGCTGTAGGTTGCCATCTCTTTGACGCTTTGCGGATCGGCAAAACGCTCCAGCGCCGTTTCGCGCAGCGGATTAAAGACGATAATCGGTACCCCCCGGCGGGCAAGTTCGTGCAGCGTGCCCATCATCCGCGGGTGGTTGGTGCCCGGATTATGCCCGATGGAGATCACCAGTTCGGTGTGGTCAAAATCCTCCAGCGAGACGGTGCCTTTTCCTATACCGATAGAGCGGGGCAGGCCGACGCTGGTGGCCTGATGGCACATGTTGGAGCAGTCGGGGAAATTATTGGTGCCCAGTTCGCGGGCGAACAGCTGATACAGGAACGCCGCTTCGTTCGAGGCGCGCCCGGAGGTGTAAAACTCCACCTGATCCGGCGAAAGATCGCGCAGTACCTCCCCGATACGGGCAAAGGCGTCGTCCCACTCTACCGGGCGAAAGGTGTCGCTTTGGGGATCGTACTTCATGGGATGGGTCAGACGGCCATAGCCTTCCAGCTCAAAATCGCTTTTCGCCCACAGGTCACTGACGGTGTGCGCCGCGAAAAAGTCTGGCGTGACGCGCTTCGTGGTCGCTTCCCACGTCACTGCTTTGGCCCCGTTCTCGCAAAACTGGAAGGTGGATTTGTGTTCTTTATCCGGCCAGGCGCAGCCCGGGCAGTCAAAGCCGTCGGGCTGGTTGGTGCGCAACAACGTGGCGGGGGCGTCAAAGGCATCCATCTGCGTGCGCACGGCGATTGCCGTCGCCTTTAAGGCTCCCCAGCCGCCCGCCGGACCGGCGTAATGGCGGATCCCGGGAACGTTTCGTCTGTTGTTATTCATTTTTACTCCTGTCGGGTATCTCATTATGGCGGCGAATGTCGGCCAGCAGCAGCGAGGCCTCCTCTGAGTGTGGCATAAACGCCCCCGGCGTCTCTCCCTGCCACCAGATCCCGCTGGCCAGAGAGTAATGATTTCCGGCGAGCTGCCAGTCCCCCTTCAGCACAAAGGCGATGCCTTCTGCGCCGGGTTGCTGAGCGGTAGTGGCAATTGTCACTTGCGCGGAGGCCCGACTGCGCTGGGTCATAACGTTAAAGTCCAGGCCTGGTCCGCTGACGCCCTCGGTGGCAAGACGCCACTCTCCCGGAAATGCCCAGGGAACGCCAGGCTCAAGGCGGTGAAGCAGATCGTCACCGCGCAGCCACAGCCCGCCATCGCCGAGCAACATGATTACCCGATCGACGCCAGGAAAGAGGGAGAAAGGACCCTCCTGGGCAAGCGTGGCAATGCTGGCCCGCCACAGAAAGGGGGCATCTGCAGAGGGAATGCTGACGATCTCCCGGGTTTCACCCGCCCCGTTTTTCCACGGAGTGACCGGCAAGGAAGCGAACGTGAAGGGCGTAATCATATCCTTTTCACCCTGATATTGGGGGTTAATGATCTATCTTCGCTACAGATAATTTTCAAAACAATTACAAATTATTCACAGTTCAGTTCACAAATCCATCATCAGATTCGTGTGGGCAGATGTCAATGGTTGTATATACATGATCTGTCATGTGGCGTTGCCCTGACGCATGCTGGGTGTCTGGCGGTCATTAATCATCCATTCAGAGAGAAAACTATGTCGTCTTTTTCGTCTTCAGAAGAGCAGTCTAAGAAAAACGGGACGCGGTTATCGGAAACGCGCTCCATTGATTACATCCCGGATAATGAACGCCACGGTCATCCCTTCAGTCAGTTTACGCTGTGGTTTGGCGGTAACCTGCAGATTACGGCCATTGTGACCGGGGCGCTGGCGGTCGTGCTGGGCGGCGATGTGGTGTGGTCTATTATTGGCCTGCTGGTGGGACAGGTACTCGGCGCGGTGGTGATGTCGTTCCATGCCCTGCAGGGGCCACGTCTGGGCCTGCCGCAGATGATCATCAGCCGCGCGCAGTTTGGCGTCCTGGGCGCGGTGATCCCGCTGGTGCTGGTATGCGTGATGTACGTAGGCTTCTCAGCCAGCGGCACGGTGCTGGCCGGACAGGCGATGGCGAAACTGCTGTCGGTGTCGAACGTCGCGGGGATGATCCTGTTCAGCGCGATTATAATCGTGATTGCGGTGCTGGGATATCGCGTGATCCACAAGCTCGGCAAGGTGGCGAGCGTGGTAGGGGTGCTGGCGTTTGTCTATTTGTTTATCGCGCTGCTGATGTCCAGCGACCTGGGGGCGATTGTGCAGAATAATCACTTCTCGATGCCGATGTTCTTGCTGGCGGTGTCGCTCTCCTCCTCATGGCAGATCGCCTTTTGCCCCTATGTGTCGGACTACTCGCGCTATCTGCCGCGCAACGTCTCGGGCGTGAAAACCTTCTTCTCGGTCTTTAGCGGTACGGTGCTGGGCACCCAGGCGTCGATGACGCTGGGAGTGATCACCGCGGCGATTGCCGGGAGCGCTTTTAAGGGACATGAGGTGAGCTATATCGTCGGGTTGGGTAAAAGTGAAGCAATGGCGATGGTGATCTACTTTGCCATCTGCTTCGGCAAAATCACCTTTACTACCCTGAACGCCTACGGCAGCTTTATGTCACTGACGACCATCGTGTCCGGTTTTCGCAACCAGACCACGTTGAGCCAGAGAAGCCGGGTGATCTTTGTGGTGCTGATGGTAGCCATCTCCTGCGTAATTGCACTGCTCAGTGAACCCGCATTCCTGAAACACTTCACCCATTTCCTGCTGTTCCTGCTGGCGTTCTTTGTGCCCTGGAGTGCCATCAGCCTGACCGACTACTTCATTATTTCCCGTAAAACGGTAGATATTCCGGCGCTGTTCGATCCCCGCCAACGTTATGGATACTGGAATATGTTTGGTATCAGCGTGTATGCCGTGGGCGTACTGATCCAGTTGCCATTTATCGAGAACCCGCTCTACCACGGTTCGCTGACCTGGATTTTTGCCGACAACGATGTGTCGTGGATCATCGGCTGGTTCTGCACGGCGGCGCTGTACTATGCCTTCAGACGTTTTGATCGCCGGGTGTTGCCGGAACAGACCATCTATCCGGCAACAGGCAGGTAAGGGTGGAGGGCCGACCCGGGGCGTTATGCGGCGTTAAACGCAAAACCTTCGTCGGCCCATCCGGTCAGACCCCCAATCATGATCTTCACCGGGCGGCCCAGTTGTGCCAGCTTCAGCGCCGCGCGATCGGCGCCGTTGCAGTGCGGCCCGGCGCAATAGACCACAAACAGGGTATCGGCTGGCCATTCCGCCATGCTTTGCGCGGTCATATCACGATGTCGCAGATGCAGCGCCCCCGGAATATGACGGCGAGCAAACGCCTCCGGGGTGCCCACCACATGCAGCAATACAAAATCGACATCACCCTCTTTAAGCGCGGTATGGACATCATCGCAATCCGTTTCCACGCTCAGTCGTTGTAAAAAGTGCTTCGCCGCGTTTTCTGCTGACGCAGCAGGGTAATCAGTTACATAGCTCATCATGTCCTCCTGAGTTGAGCCATCACTTTACGATTGTCGCGCTGTTTTGACAGCAGGCAGAAATGCCATATACCATCAGGATCCTGACAAAAATACCCTGAGTGCGGTAATGAACAATCCTCTGGTTGTGGCTCTGGCCTATGACGGCTTATGCACGTTTGAATTCGGCATTGCCGTGGAAATTTTCGGCCTTGCACGCCCTGAAATGGGGGATAACTGGTATCGCTTTGCAGTGGCGGGGGTCGAACCGGGGGCGTTGCGCGCCACAGGCGGCATCCGGCTGGTGATTGACGGCGGGCTGGAGCTGCTGGCGGAAGCCGGGACCATTATCGTCCCCGGCTGGCGGGGCGCGGATGTCCCGGTCCCCGCCGCACTGTGCGAGCAGTTGGTTGCCGCCCACGCGCGTGGGGCGCGGATCCTCTCTATCTGCTCTGGCGTCTTTGTGCTGGCCGCCGCAGGGTTGCTCAACAACCGGCAGGCGACGACCCACTGGCGGTATACTGACGTGCTGCAACAGCGTTATTCCGCCATTCAGGTGACGCCGGATGTGTTGTATATCGATAACGGTGATGTGCTCACCTCGGCCGGAAGCGCGGCGGGGATCGACCTGTGCCTGCACCTGGTGCGACGGGATTATGGTAGCGTGGCGGCCAACCAGGTGGCGCGTCGGCTGGTCGTGTCCCCGCATCGCGATGGGGGTCAGGCACAGTTTATCCAGCAGGCGGTACCCGTCGCCTACGAAGGCCATCGGCTTGGCGCGCTGTTTGATTATTTGCTTGAAAACCTTGCCGCCCCGCACAGCGTCGATTCACTGGCGAAGTTTGTCGGGATGAGTCCACGCACTTTTCTGCGCCGCTTTGCAGCGACGACCGGTAAAACCCCTGCCCAGTGGTTGTTGAAGGCCCGCCTGAGTCGCAGCCAGGATCTGCTGGAGAACAGCCAGCTGTCGCTGGAGCGCATTGCGGAGGAAGTGGGGTTTGGCAGCGTGGCGACGATGCGTCATCACTTCAGAAATCAGCTATCGACCACGCCTGCGGCGTACCGGAGGGGGTTTGCTCAGCCAGCGCGGAGAGTCATTAAGGCTGAGTAGCCCGCTCGCGCGGCTTTTTTATCTCTGTCAGTTCGTCGCAATCGAATCACGTAAAATAAATTCAGCGGGCAAAATGCTGCTGTCAGGTATGCTTTCGGGTGTCGCCGCGAGCACTCTGGCCACCGCTTCTTTACCCTGGGCGTCTAAATCGAGGCGCACAGTGGTAAGGGAAGGGATGAAAAAGGCGCTTTCGTAACTGTCATCGTAGCCGATAATGGAAACCTGATGGGGTACCTCTATCTGCGCCTTATTGAGCGCACTCAAAGCGCCTAGCGCCATCTGGTCGTTACCCACCAGCAGAGCGCTAAATTCGATCTCATTTTCGATAAGCTGCCGCGCGCCATCGTGGCCGCTTTGGGCATCCCAGGTACCAAAAATAACGGCTGCGGGCGTTTTGCCAAATGTCGCCAGGCTGCTTATCCAGTTTTCCAGACGCAGCTTTGCCGAGATAGAGTGCTGAGGGCCCGGCATCAGTACGATGCTGTTATGCCCCAGTTCGCATAAGCGTTTAACGCTCTCCCGGGTACCGTTTGCCGGATCAAAGATGACATGAAACACACCGCTGTCCGGTGCAACGTCGAGAAACAGACAGGTGACGTCGTTATTTTGTTCAGCCAGCTTTCTGGCAGGAGGGGTTTCCAGCGGGACGTTAATCAGGATTTTTTCGATAAACTGGGATTTAAAATCGTTAATCGATTGCTGTATGGCCGTAGGGTCAGCTTCATCAATCATCGAAATCAGGACCTGGTAACCCGCCTCACGGGCGTGCTTTTTCACGGAGGCGGCGATTTGCGACGGCGCATGCAGTGCGAGGGAGGTGGTCACTAACCCCAGCGTCTGGGTGCGTTTACCGACCAGCTGTTGCGCCAGACGGTTAGGAACGTAGCGCAAATCTTCAATCGCCTGCTCGACACGAAGACGCGTTTTTTCGGCAACGTTCACCGATTTATTGAGTACCCGGGAGACGGTCTGGTAGGAGACACCGGCCTGACGCGCCACATCTTCCAGGGTCGCATTTCTGTTCTTGTTCACCCTCAATCCTTTCTGTTTGCGTGGCTGAAAAAACGCCTGTCATCGGTGGCGTGAGCGAAATTATATCAAAATGTCATACCTTCACATGGCGAAATTTGGCGATCTTGCTCACCTTTTTCTGCATTTAAAATTACGTTCTGTGATGTTGATTGCACTTTTCATCAAGGAGAGTTGTTCGCGTCTTTTGTCAGGTATTGTATGTAACACGTTGATGTGAACGTCATACATTTTCACATCATCAGCAATCGGGTGCATATCGTCCCAGGCATTATCCAAAAGAACGCGACTCGCTGAGCCCTCAGTGAAGCACCGACCCTGTTCCTTCTTGAGGAAGAAAAATATGGTTACCGGTAAAAGGAACTATGTCCTTTTAAGTATTTTCGATTTTCTCTATCTGTTTGCCTGGTCGTCAACGATGGCTTTTTTTGTCATCTGGACGACTCAGCATTTAGGCATTAGCGCTACCCAAACGGGGTGGTTGTATGCAATAAACGCCTTTATTGCGCTGACCATGCAGCCATTTTTTGGCTTTATATCAGATAAATTCGGCACAAAAAAATCGCTGATTTTTTTAATTATTGCTTTGCTGCTGCCGGTCGGGCCGTTCTTTATCTATATTTATGCGCCCCTGCTCGTCAGCTCCTTCTGGTTGGGCGCGATTCTGGGCGGCATTTATCTTGGGGTTATTTTTAACTCCGGGTGTGGAGTCATTGACTCGTATATTGACAAAATATCCCGCCGCTACGCTTTCGAATATGGACGTGTGAGAATGTGGGGCTCTTTGGGATGGGCGGCTGCGGCCTATATTGTCGGGCGTAATATTAACGATAATCCCAATCTCTCTTTCTGGCTGGCCAGTATTGCCATTGTCTTAGCGGCTGTCTGCTTTATGCTGACGAAAATCACAGTCACACTGGAAGAAGAGAAGATGACCTCGTCATTGAAAGCGGGGCATGTTTTTGAATTAATGAAAGACAAGCAGTTCTGGATGCTGATTATTTTTACGCTGTTTGTTACCCAAATCTATGATACCTACGACCAACAGTTTGCGCAGTACTTCTCTTTACAGTTCCCGAGCGTTGACGAAGGGAATAAATGGTACGGCACTCTGGCATCCATTCAGGTGTGTGGCGAAACTTTATTCCTTGGGCTGATGCCGTGGTTTGTCAATCGCGTCGGGGCGAAGTGGGCGCTGGTCATAGCCGGGACGATCATGTCGGTGCGTATTCTGGGATCTGCGGTTCCGCTGGGTCCGGTATGGATTGCGGCAGTGAAGATGATGCACGCCATTGAAAAACCCTTAATCCTGATCTCCGTCTTTAAGTTTATTGCCCAGAATTTTGACCATAAATTGTCATCCACAATCTATTTACTGGTGCTGTTTGCAGCATCCATTGCGACGACAGTTTATTCCCCGGTGGTGGGGCATTTATACGACACCATTGGGTTTGCTAATACCTATATCATTCTTGGCGCTGTTTCAGGGCTGTTTACGCTGTTCTCGGTATTTTCGCTCAGGAGCAGAAAAGGAAAAGCCGTTGATCTTTCTCAGGAGAGAGCGTCCTTAGCATAAGGAAGAAAAATATGAGCAAATTATTTACGGACCTCAATTTATTGCACGGTGCCGATTATAATCCGGACCAGTGGCTCAGTCAGCCCGATATTCTTGAGAAGGATATCGCGATGATGAAAGAGACAAAATGCAACGTGATGTCGGTAGGGATATTTAGCTGGTCTAAACTTGAACCCGCAGAAGGTGAATATCAGTTTGGCTGGCTGGATAGCGTTCTGGATACCCTCTACGCCAGTGGGATTTATGTCTTCCTGGCGACACCGAGCGGTGCAAGACCGGCCTGGGTTTCAGAAAAATACCCAGAGGTATTACGGACCAATAAAGATTTGACGAAAAATCTGCATGGGGAGCGACATAATCACTGTGTTTCATCTCCTGAATATTTACGACTGACCGGAAATATTAATAAGCAACTGGCGAAACGTTATGCGCATCACCCGGCAGTGTTGGCCTGGCATATTTCAAACGAGTATGGCGGTGACTGCCACTGTGATATTTGCCAGCAGGCATTCCGCGACTGGCTGAAACAGAAGTATCAGACGTTAGAGAACCTGAACCAGCGCTGGTGGGGTGCATTCTGGAGCCACGAATATTCGAGCTGGAGCCAGATTCATTCGCCGGGGCCACTGGGTGAACAGTCGGTCCATGGACTGAATATCGACTGGCGACGCTTTATGAGTGAGCAGGTTGCGCTGTTTTGCCGTCATGAAATTCAGACGGTGAAAGCCTTCAATCCCACTATGCCTGCCACCACTAATTTTCACGGTGTATTTAATGATTACGATTACTGGCGCCTGGCGCAGGAGGTCGATTTCATCTCATGGGACAGCTATCCGGAATGGCATAAAACTCAACAACAGGAAAATATCGCCTCTTACACGGCCTTCACGTTTGATCTGATGCGAAGCCTGAAGCCCGGATTGCCGTTTCTGTTGATGGAGTCCACTCCCGGGACCACCAACTGGCAGGCAGTCAGCAAACTCAAAAGACCGGGGATGCATCTGCTGTCGGCAATGCAGGCGATTGCCCACGGTTCTGACTCGGTACAATATTTTCAGTGGCGTAAAAGCCGGGGTTCGGTCGAAAAATTACACGGTGCGGTGGTAGATCACGTCGGCCATCTCAATACCCGCGTCGGGCGAGATATCAAGCAGGTTGGCGCTGCGCTTGAGAAACTGGCACCGGTAGCAGGCGGGGATTATCGGGCTGAGGTGGCGATGGTCTATGACTGGGATAATCGCTGGGCGGTCAACGACGCCGCCGGGCCACGTAACTGTGGTATCCACTTTGAAGAGACGGTGCAGCAGCACTACCAGGCGCTGTGGCAGCAGAGTATCCCGGTGGATATTGTTTGCCAACAGTCCGACCTCAGCGCATACCGGGTAATCGTCGCCCCGATGCTCTATATGGTGAATGAAGCCTTTGCCGAACGCGTTAATCAGTTCGTGGCGGCTGGCGGGGTGTTTATTGCGACCTACTGGACAGGTATCGTTAATACGGATGATCTGTGCTTCACAACTGGTTTCCCGGGGCCTTTACGCGACGTATTGGGTATCTGGTCGGAAGAGATCGACGGTCTGTATGACGGCGAAACGAATCAAATCAGCATGACGTCATCAACCTGGCACAGTCCGGGACGCGAGTATGAATGTCGGGAGCTTTGCGATCTTATTCATGCGGAAACGGCAGAAGTCCTGGGCGTCTACCAACAGGATTTTTACGCGGGCCGGCCAGCAGTAACCCGTAACACCTGGGGAAATGGGCAGGCGTATTACCTTGCAGCAAGAACCGATGGGGATTTTCTGCACGATTTTTACCGGATGGTTGCTGATGAAAATTGCATTACCGCCTCTACATCGATGCCCCTGCCAAAAGGTGTGGTTGCAACGGCAAGGCAGAGCGAAGGGCAGGCATATATCTTTGTACAGAACTATGGCAAACAAGCCGTCACGCTTGATTTGGCAGAAGAAAGCCGGACGCTGAAACCCTTACTCAATGGCGATGTGCTGCAGGGGGATCACTATCCGCTGCCTGCATTTGGCGCAGAAGTGTTTTTAGCAGAAAAGGAATAAGGGGCTTTCCTTTTATCAAAAAAAATCCACGCATCGGCGTGGATTTTTTTCAGGTAGCTAAACCTTAAACGTTGAACAGGAAGTTCATTACATCGCCATCTTTAACGATGTAATCTTTCCCTTCTGCACGCATCTTGCCCGCTTCTTTCGCGCCTTGCTCACCTTTATAGGTGATGAAGTCTTCAAACGCGATAGTCTGCGCACGAATAAAGCCTTTCTCGAAATCGGTGTGGATTTTACCCGCTGCCTGTGGAGCGGTTGCGCCTACAGGGATAGTCCAGGCACGCACTTCTTTCACGCCAGCGGTGAAGTAAGTTTGCAGGTTCAGCAGTTCGTAACCGGCGCGGATCACGCGGTTCAGACCTGGCTCTTCCAGGCCCAGCTCGGCCATGAACTCTTCACGGTCGGCATCGTCCAGCTCGGCGATATCGGATTCTACCGCGGCACAGACCGCCACCACCACAGAGCCTTCGGCTGCCGCGATTTCGCGCACTTTGTCGAGGTATGGGTTGTTTTCGAAACCGTCTTCGTTGACGTTAGCGATGTACATGGTTGGCTTCAGGGTCAGGAAGCTCAGGTATTTGATCGCCGCTTTGTCTTCTTCTGTCAGGTTTTTCAGCGCGCGCAGCATGCCGGCGTTTTCCAGCTGTGGCAGGCATTTTTCCAGCGCGGCCTGTTCTGCTTTCGCGTCTTTGTCGCCACCTTTGGCTTTCTTCTGCACGCGATGCAGGGCGCGCTCGCACGTGTCGAGGTCAGACAGGGCCAGTTCGGTGTTGATGACTTCGATATCGTCAGCTGGATCCACTTTGTTGTTCACGTGGATGATGTTGTCGTTTTCAAAGCAACGGACAACGTGGCCAATGGCTTCGGTTTCACGGATGTTGGTCAGGAACTGGTTGCCCAGGCCTTCGCCTTTGGACGCGCCTTTCACCAGGCCTGCAATGTCCACGAACTCCATGGTGGTTGGCAGAATACGCTGCGGCTTAACGATCTCCGCGAGCTGGTCCAGACGCGGATCGGGCATTGGCACGACACCGGTGTTTGGCTCGATGGTGCAGAACGGGAAGTTAGCCGCTTCGATGCCCGCTTTAGTCAGCGCGTTAAACAGGGTGGATTTGCCAACGTTAGGCAGACCAACGATACCGCATTTGAATCCCATTTCTGAATCACCTTAATATCTTGATATTCAACACGTTAACATTAACGAGTCGAAGAAAAGTAAATAACTACGCCTATTATACACGTAACCCGCAGCGTGCGGGGCAAAAAAGGCGCCGCGCCCCGGTTATTGCGCTTTAAAAGCGTGCAAACGGTTGGTGGCTTTGGTTAAGCCATCCTGCAGCCAGATTTCGGTGCAACGCGCCGCTTCGTCTACCGCTTCGTCGATCAGTTTCTGTTCGGAAACCGGAGGCTTACCGAGCACAAAGCCAACAACTTTGTTTTTATCGCCCGGATGACCAATACCGATGCGCAAACGGTGAAAATTAGGGTTATTGCCCAGTTTGCTGATGATGTCTTTTAGACCATTATGCCCACCGTGACCGCCGCCGAGTTTGAATTTTGCGACACCCGGAGGAAGATCCAGTTCGTCATGCGCAACCAGGATCTCATCCGGGTTGATACGGTAGAAGGTCGCCAGCGCGGCCACGGCTTTGCCGCTTAAATTCATAAACGTGGTCGGCACCAGCAGACGCACATCCGCTCCGGCCAGGTTTACGCGAGAGGTATACCCGAAGAATTTCGCTTCTTCGCGCAGGGGAGCGCGCAACCGTTCGGCCAGCAGATCAACATACCAGGCGCCCGCGTTGTGGCGGGTAGCCGCATATTCCGCGCCGGGGTTGGCCAGGCCGACAATCAGTTTAATCGTCACGTTTTTGTTCCTGAAAGTGCTAAGTCTGGCGCGTAGTGTACTGTCTGCCGCGTCGCTTGACAAAATTCTGCACGCCGTTACGTAGAACCTGAATAGTACCCGCTTTGAACCATTAGAATTTCATGCAACTCAAGGGTTTATTTGTAAAGTTTTGTTGCCCGGATGTGCGTAAATGTGATCCCTCACGCAATCAGGCCCAGGGGTGGTGTCTATACTTTACACACAAGGATTAGGGAGATTATTCCCCTGCAACCCAAAGCTACGGAGGTGACACATGAAACGCAGAAACGCTTCGTTACTCGGTAACGTGCTAATGGGGTTGGGATTGATGGTTATGGTGGTTGGCGTCGGGTATTCCATTTTAAACCAGCTACCGCAACTTGACCTGCCGCAATACTTTGCGCATGGCGCGGTCCTGAGCATCTTCCTGGGTGCAGTCTTGTGGCTGGCGGGTGCCCGCGTCAGCGGTCACGAGCAGGTCTGCGACAAATACTGGTGGGTGCGCCACTACGACAAGCGCTGCCGTCGCGATCAGCATAAGCACAGCTAAAGTGCTCACCAATGAACACCGAAACGGCTCCTTCTGGAGTCGTTTTTTTTTGCATCACGTATTGACCCTCACGTAACGTAAGGCCCCAGAGTGACGCCACTGGCATAAGAAGGAGCCGTTATGTTAATTCAGGTCGGGGAACTGGCAAAACGTGCCGGGATCACCGTGCGCACCTTGCACCACTATGAGCAAACAGGATTGTTGCTGCCTTCTGCCAGAAGCGCGGCAGGGTACCGGCTCTATAATCTGGCCGATGTTCAGCGCCTGCATATGATTCAGGCGCTGGCAAAGGCAGGGCTGGAACTTGCTGAAATCCGGGATTTTCTGGAAAAAGATTCCCTCACGTTATCGGAACTGCTCGACGCGCAAATCCGTCTGCTGGATAAGCAGGTGCGCAGCATTACCACGCTGCGCGACAGGCTTGTTGATTTACGCACCGGGCTTGATACCCGTGAGGATCTCGATCTGGAGTCCTGGCTACAGACTCTGGAGTTAATGAACATGTACGATCGCTGGTTTAGTAAAGAAGAGTTACAGCAGTTGCCCTTTGCAATGCACAAAGAGGCATTGGCAGAGATCTGGGCCGCTCTGGTAGTGGAGGTGAAAACCCTGCTGGAGAACAATGTTGAGGTCTCTGATCCCAGGGCGCAGGATCTGGCCACGCGCTGGATGGTGCGCCTTGAGCAGGACACGGCGGGCAAACCGGCGTTTCTGACCCGTCTCAACGAGATGCACAACGTCGAGGCGCAGATGCGCGAGCAAACGGGTATCACGACAGAGATAATGGATTACATAACCCGGGCATTTGCGGAATCAAAACTCGCCATCTGGCAAAACTACCTCTCACCGGAGGAGATGGCGTTTACCCGGGCGCACTATTTTGATCGCATGATGGAGTGGCCACCGCTGGTGGCGAAGCTGCACCGGGCCGAGTCAGAAGCGCTGGATCCCGCCTCTGACGCCGCGCAACAGCTGGCCGAGAACTGGCTGGAACTGTTCCAGTCTTATGCGGGAACCAACCCCGTGACGCAGCAGAAATTTCGACAGGCGATGCAGCAGGAGCCGCATCTGATGAAAGGGACCTGGATGACGCCTGCTGTCCTTGCATGGCTCCAGCAGGCGATAAGTATCATGATGCAGCGGCGGATGTCACAAATCCGCTAACGCGGCCTCGCGGTTCGGATAGAACGCCAGACGACCGGCAATGGGTTGCACTCCTGCGCGCGCCATGGTGCGCAGGGGCTGGAACTCGAGGTTACTCACCCGCAGTTCACAGCCTTCCGGCAGGCGTTGCACAAAGCGCTGGAAGGCGTCCAGCCCGCCCGCATCCAGCACCGGCACTGCATCCCATTTCAGCACCACAATCCGCTTACCCGTAATACGCGACTCCAGATCGCTGAACAGGCCTTCGGCGGCAGCAAAGAACAGGGGGCCGATCACCCGCAACACCAGCACATCGTCCGGAACCGTGACGTTAACCGCTGCCAGACGGGTCATGCGGGCGATACGGCGCATAAACAGCAGCGAGGCCAGCACAATCCCGACACTTATCGCGATCACCATGTCAAACAATACGGTCAGCGACATGCAGATCAGCATCACGATGATGTCGTCCTTCGGTGCGCGGCGCAGCAGGTTCACCACTTTGTGCGCCTCACTCATGTTCCACGCCACCATCAGCAGCAGGGCCGCCATGGCCGACAGCGGTAACCATGAGAGCAGGGGAGCCAGCACCAGCAGGGCGAGGATCACCAGTACCGAGTGGATCACCGCCGAGACCGGGGAGGTTGCCCCAGCGCGCACGTTCGCCGCCGAGCGGGCAATGGCTGCGGTCGCTGTGATTCCACCGAAGAACGGCGCGATAATATTCCCCAGCCCCTGACCGACCAGCTCGCTGTTGGCTTTGTGTTTGGTGCCGGTCATGCCGTCCAGCACCACCGCGCAGAGCAGCGACTCAATCGCCCCCAGCATTGCCATTGAAAAGGCGGCGGGCAGAAGGGCGCGCAGGGAATCCCAGCTTAAGGTGAAGCTGGATCCGGGCAGATTCCAGGGCAGTACCAGCTGCGGCAGAAGCTGCGGGATACCGTTCCCCTGGGAACCATCCGCCAGGACATAGTGGAATTGCGAGCCGATAGTGGCCACGTGGCCGCCCAGCAGGTTCACCACGCCCATCACCGCACAGCCCAGCAGCAGAGCAGGCAGATGGCCGGGCAGGCGAATGCCCAGGCGCGGCCAGAGGATCAGTGTCCCCAGCGTCACCACGCCAATCGCCGCATCCCCCAGGTTTGTTGTCGGCAGCGCCATCGCCAGCGCACCCACTTTTTGCAGGTAGTGCTCTGGCACATGGGCCATCTGCAGGCCGAGGAAATCCTTAATCTGCATGGTGCCGATAGTGATGCCGATCCCCGAGGTAAAGCCCAGGGTCACGGAAAGCGGAATGTACTCAATCAACCTGCCAAAGCGCGCCAGGCCGAACAGAATCAAAAATACCCCGGACATCAGGGTCGCCACCAACAGCCCGGCGAGGCCGAACTGCTGGGATACCGGATAGAGGATCACCACAAAGGCTGCGGTCGGCCCGGAGACGCTAAAGCGCGACCCTCCGGTCAGGGCAATCACAATCCCGGCGACGGCGGCCGTATACAGGCCGTACTGCGGTGCCACGCCGCTGCCAATCGCCAGCGCCATTGCCAACGGAATGGCAATGATACCGACGGTGATCCCGGCGATAAGGTCACGGGTAAAGCGTGACAGGGTGTATTTCTCTTTCCAGCAGGCGTCGATGAGGGCGCGGAAGGGAAGAACATGAGAGGAAGCGTTTTTCACAATCATTATCCAGTTGCGCATCATCTGTCATATCAATGGCAGGTGAAGGAGGCATTAATCATACAAATGAATACCACAGACAAAAAAACCCGCCGTAGCGGGTTTTCAGACTGCGTCCGATTAGTGTTCGAACATTGCAGAGATCGATTCTTCGTTGCTGATACGACGAATCGCTTCGGCCAGCATCCCGGACAGGGTCAAAGTACGCACGTTTGGCAGCGCTTTGATTTCGTCGCTCAGCGGGATGGTGTCACACACCACAACTTCATCAATGACGGAGTTGCGCAGGTTGTTCACGGCATTGCCGGAGAAGATCGGGTGAGTCGCGTAAGCGAATACGCGTTTTGCACCACGCTCTTTCAGCGCTTCGGCGGCTTTGCACAGAGTGCCGCCGGTGTCGATCATGTCGTCAACCAGCACGCAGTCACGGCCAGCGACGTCACCGATGATGTGCATCACCTGAGAGACGTTAGCGCGTGGACGACGTTTGTCGATGATCGCCATGTCGGTATCGTTGAGCAGTTTAGCGATAGCACGTGCGCGAACCACGCCGCCGATGTCCGGGGAAACCACAATCGGGTTGTCCAGGTTCAGCTGCAGCATATCTTCCAGCAGGATTGGGCTACCAAATACGTTATCAACCGGAACGTCGAAGAAGCCCTGGATCTGCTCGGCATGCAGGTCAACCGTCAGAACGCGGTCAACGCCAACACTGGAGAGGAAATCAGCGACAACTTTAGCGGTAATAGGTACACGTGCGGAACGGACGCGGCGGTCCTGACGGGCATAACCAAAGTAAGGAATAACAGCAGTGATACGGCCAGCGGAAGCACGGCGCAGGGCATCGACCATAACAACCAATTCCATCAGGTTGTCGTTCGTTGGAGCACAGGTGGACTGGATGATGAAAATATCACCACCGCGTACATTTTCGTTAATTTGTACGCTGACTTCGCCATCGCTAAAGCGACCTACGGCGGCGTCGCCAAGAGAAGTGTACAGGCGGTTGGCAATACGTTGTGCTAGTTCCGGGGTGGCGTTACCAGCAAAAAGCTTCATATCAGGCACGAGAAGAACCTCAGGCATGCGTCCAGTGGTGGATAGTTCGCCGTAAACTGTGCGGGCCAGGCGAATGCTATCCAGGCGGTGTATTAAAGAGCGCGATGCAACGTCTGGAACAGGGTGACGTTGTCACCGAAACTCAGGTTGCGCCAGAATGGCCTGCTGCAGCGGGGAGACATTCATACCACGCGCTACGAAACCATGCAGCCACTCTGGAGCCAGCTCGAGCACCTGACGTGCAGCGGATTCCGTATCAAATTCAGCAAAGACACAGGCCCCTGTGCCAGTCAGGCGCGACGGCGCGTATTCTAACAGCCAGGAAAGCGCTTCATCAACCTCGCGAAAACGTTTTCTTGCGATATCCTCGCAATCGTTGCTGAATTCACAGTTTAATAACGTTTCTATTGACCTTATTGGGGTATCGCGCGGAAGGTCTGGATCTTTAAAGATAACCGGGGTCGGAATGCTCACGCCAGGGTGGGCCACCAGGTACCATTTTTCTGCAGGTTCTGCCGGAGAGAGGATCTCGCCCACACCTTCAGCGAAGGCTGCGTGTCCGCGAACAAACACCGGCACGTCAGCACCGAGTGTCAGCCCGAGCGCGGCCAGTTCATCTACCGACAGGCCACAGCCCCACAGGTGGTTGAGCACCACCAGCACGGTAGCGGCGTTAGAGGATCCACCGCCGAGTCCGCCGCCCATCGGCAGGCGTTTATCGACGCTGATATCCGCACCGCTGCCCGCGGGCAGACGGCCGGACTCTTGCGCGGCGCGCATCAGCAGGCGGGCGGCGCGCACGATCAGGTTATCTTCGTCGGCCACGCCGTCCACCGGGGTCAACAGGCGGATCTGCCCGTCCTGACGCAGTTCGATGGAAATGGTGTCGCCGTAGTCTACAAACTGAAACAGCGTCTGTAGGGTGTGATACCCGTCAGCACGCTGTCCGGTAATGTATAAAAAAAGGTTCAGTTTTGCGGGCGAAGGCCAGTGGGTCATCATTTGACAATCCAGTTATCCATCTTCAGCTTGATGCGCTGGCTGCCTTCGGTCAGCTCCAGGCTGGACGGCAGGGCCGGTTTGCTGTTGCTGTCGTAGCCGCCGTACACCACTTTCCAGCTTTTACCGTTCTGGCTGTAGTTCACTTCGCTCAGGCGATACTGGTCATCGAGTTTATAGTCGGTGGCGTCGCCCGGCAGGCCGAGGATCCACTGGCGCAGGCTGGTAATAGGAATAGGCATCCCGGTCAGCTTGCCGATCATCTCTTCGGCATCGGTACCGGTATATTTCTGCCCTTTATTGTCGGTGACCTGTGCGCTGCCCGGCTGGGCAATCAGCTCCATTTCGGTGCTGCCCAGCGGGTTCAGCAGCAGCAGGCGATAGCGATCCTGGCCGGTCTGCTGCCAGAAGAAACGGGCATACACTTTCTGCTGATCCGACAGATAAGCAAAGGCGCCGCGGGTTTGATACTGGTTTAACGCACGCACCGCTTGCTGGTGCTGGCGCCACTGTGGCGAATCCGGGCTTTTGCCCGGTCCTTTAGGCGGTGTAATGGAACATGCGGTCAGCACCAGCGCGGCCAGGGGCAGCAGGCGAATCAGTCTGGTCATAATGATGACAAATCCTTGAGATACGTGGCAGTTATAGTTCTTAATGCTAGCGCCCGTATGCCGCAGCGTCTACGCTCAAGTTATCCTAAATCATAGAATTAACCTTCATACTTCATGTTGCAGATGCGTTGGCGGCATAACGAACTTTTTTGGTGAATATGAACTGATAACCTATTACTCCGAAAGGGGGCAGTCTCTTTTATTGATCTCGCGCATCCTGTATGATGCGGCCTGCTAACCTTATTAACGCTGGTACTACTCCCGCTCATATGACCCTTTTAGCACTCGGTATTAACCACAAAACAGCCCCGGTTTCACTGCGAGAACGTGTGACGTTTGCGCCGGATACGCTCGACCAGGCGCTGGAAAGTCTGCTTGCCCAGCCGATGGTGCAGGGGGGCGTGGTGTTGTCAACGTGCAACCGTACTGAGCTTTATCTCAGCGTTGAAGAGCAGGACAACCTGCACGAAGCGCTGATTCGCTGGTTATGCGAGTACCACAATCTGAACGAAGAAGAGCTGCGCAACAGCCTCTACTGGCATCAGGATAACGATGCGGTCAGCCATTTGATGCGCGTGGCCAGCGGTCTCGACTCGCTGGTACTGGGCGAGCCGCAGATCCTCGGGCAGGTTAAAAAAGCCTTTGCCGATTCGCAGAAAGGCCACCTCAAGGCCAGCGAGCTGGAACGCATGTTCCAGAAATCCTTCTCCGTCGCCAAGCGAGTGCGAACCGAAACCGACATTGGCGCCAGTGCCGTTTCGGTTGCTTTCGCTGCCTGTACCCTGGCGCGACAAATTTTCGAATCCCTCTCCACGGTCTCTGTGTTGCTGGTGGGCGCGGGCGAAACCATCGAGCTGGTCGCACGCCATCTGCGCGAGCACAAAGTGAAGAAGATGATTATCGCCAACCGTACCCGCGAACGCGCCGAGACGCTGGCGGATGAAGTCGGTGCGGAGGTGATCGCCCTGAGCGACATCGACGCCCGTCTGCACGAGGCAGATATCATTATCAGTTCCACCGCCAGCCCGCTGCCGATCATCGGTAAAGGCATGGTGGAGCGCGCCCTGAAATCCCGTCGTAATCAGCCGATGCTGCTGGTAGACATTGCCGTTCCGCGCGATATCGAGCCTGACGTCGGCAAACTGGCGAACGCCTATCTGTACAGCGTGGACGATCTGCAGAGCATCATTTCGCACAACCTTGCCCAGCGTAAAGCGGCAGCGGTGCAGGCCGAGACCATTGTTGAGCAGGAAACCAGCGAATTTATGGCCTGGCTGCGCGCGCAAAGCGTCAGCGAGACCATTCGCGAGTACCGCGGTCAGGCGGAACAGGTCCGTAATGAATTGACTGCCAAAGCGATGGCGGCCCTCGAACAGGGCGGCGATCCGCAGGTCATCATGCAGGAACTGGCATGGAAACTGACCAATCGCCTGATCCATGCCCCAACCAAATCACTTCAACAGGCCGCCCGTAACGGGGACGACGAACGCCTGAACATTCTGCGCGACAGCCTCGGGCTGGAATAGCGCGCCATACCCATTTTATTATTATAAGGTGCACTTACGCCTATGAAGCCCTCTATCGTCGCCAAACTGGAAGCATTGCACGAGCGCCATGAAGAAGTTCAGGCGCTGCTCGGCGATGCCGCAACCATTGCCGACCAGGAACGTTTTCGCGCCCTGTCGCGCGAGTATGCTCAATTAAGTGATGTTTCACGCTGCTTTACCGACTGGCAACAGGTTCAGGAAGATATCGAAACCGCGCAGATGATGCTCGACGACCCGGAAATGCGTGAGATGGCGCAGGAAGAGTTGCAGGAAGCCAAAGTTCGCGCGGAAGAGATGGAGCAACAGCTGCAGGTGCTGCTGCTGCCGAAAGACCCGGACGATGAGCGCAACGCCTTTGTCGAAGTCCGCGCCGGAACCGGCGGGGATGAGGCGGCCCTGTTTGCCGGCGATCTGTTCCGCATGTACAGCCGCTATGCCGAATCCCGCCGCTGGCGCGTGGAGATCATGAGCGCCAACGAAGGTGAGCACGGCGGTTATAAAGAAGTGATTGCCAAAATTAGCGGCGAGGGTGTGTACGGTCGCCTGAAGTTTGAATCCGGCGGCCATCGCGTGCAGCGCGTACCGGCCACCGAATCCCAGGGCCGTATCCACACGTCCGCCTGCACCGTGGCGGTGATGCCTGAGTTGCCGGAAGCCGAGCTGCCGGACATCAACCCGGCCGATCTGCGTATCGATACCTTCCGCTCTTCCGGTGCGGGCGGTCAGCACGTTAACACCACCGATTCCGCGATCCGTATTACCCACCTGCCAACCGGCATTGTGGTGGAGTGTCAGGACGAACGTTCCCAGCACAAAAACAAAGCCAAAGCGCTGTCGGTGCTGGGCGCGCGTATTCACGCAGCAGAAATGGCAAAACGCCAGCAGGCCGAAGCGTCGACCCGTCGCAACCTGCTGGGCAGCGGCGATCGCAGCGATCGCAATCGCACCTACAACTTCCCGCAGGGCCGCGTGACCGATCACCGTATCAACCTGACCCTCTACCGTCTGGATGAGACCATGGAAGGCAAGCTGGATTCACTGATTGAACCTATCGTGCAGGAGTACCAGGCCGATCAGCTGGCGGCGCTGGCAGAGCAGGATTAATGGATTTTCAGCACTGGCTACAGCAGGCGGTAAGCGAGCTGGCGGGAGGCGAAAGCCCCCGTCGCGACGCGGAGATCCTGCTCGGGCATGTGACCGGGAAAGCACGGACTTACATTCTCGCCTTTGGCGAAACAGAGCTAACCGCCGACCAGCAAGCCCGGCTTGAACAGCTCCTGGCCCGTCGTAAAACCGGCGAGCCGGTAGCGCATCTGGTGGGGGAGCGTGAGTTCTGGTCGCTGCCGCTGTATGTCTCTGCAGCCACCCTGATCCCCCGGCCCGACACCGAGTGTCTGGTGGAACAGGCGCTGGCGAGACTACCCGCTGCGCCTGCGCGCATTCTTGATTTAGGCACCGGCACCGGGGCCATTGCCCTGGCGCTGGCCAGTGAGCGCCCGGACTGTCAGGTCACTGCGGTGGATGTGATGCCCGATGCGGTGGCGTTGGCCCAGCGCAATCTTGAGCGCCTGGCGTTGCCAAATGTGACGGTGCTGCACAGCAGCTGGTTCACCGCGCTTGCCGACCGGCAGTTTGAAATGATCGTCAGTAACCCGCCCTATATTGATGAAGCAGATCCCCATCTCGCCGAAGGGGATGTGCGTTTCGAGCCGCTCAGCGCGCTGGTTGCCGCCGATCAGGGGCTGGCCGATCTCAGCCATATCATTACTCAGTCTCGTCACCATCTGGTGAGCGGCGGCTGGCTGCTGCTGGAGCACGGCTGGACCCAGGGCGAAGCCGTGCGTACGCTCTTTTTGCAGGCAGGTTTTGACCAGGTTGAAACCTGTCGTGATTATGGCGGGAATGAGCGTCTGACCGCAGGCAAGCTGCCATGAATAGCTTCTCTGTGCTGATCGCCTTGCATTTGGCCGCCGTCACCCTGACCATCAGTTTTTTTGCGCTGCGTTACTGGTGGCGTTACAGCAATAATCAGCTGATCAACGCCCGCTGGGTGCGGGTACTGCCGCACTGCATCGATACCGTTCTCTTTGTGTCGGGGGCAGGATTAATGTGGGTGACGGGTTATCTGCCATTTACTGATAACGGTACATGGCTGACTGAAAAGCTGTTTGGCGTTATCATCTACATCGTTTTGGGTTTTATTGCGCTGGGGCGTCATCGCCCGCGCAGCCAGCAGGTGGGGTTTATCGCCTTTCTGCTGGGGCTGGTGGTGCTGTACATCATCATTAAACTCGCCACCACAAGAATACCGTTACTGGGGTAAGTCATGGAGTCCTTGGCCGATTTCGAATTTAACAAAGTGCCGTTGTGCGATGGAATGATCAAAGTATCAGAGATGATCCGCGATGATTTTATTTCACAATACGTCTACGACGAGCTGGAGAATCTGGTGAGTCTGGCGCGTGAAGAGATTAATCAGGCGCGCCCGCAGGACTGGCAACTGGAGAAACTGATTGAGCTGTTCTACGGCGAATGGGGCTTTTGCGATACGCGTGGCGTGTATCGGCTCTCCGATGCGCTGTGGCTCGATCAGGTACTGAAAAACCGTCAGGGTAGCGCTGTCTCCCTGGGGGCCATTTTATTATGGGTGGCGCACCGCCTGGATATCCCGCTGGTGCCGGTCATCTTCCCGACGCAGATGCTGCTGCGCGCCGAGTGGCTTGATGGTGAAATGTGGTTAATCAACCCGTTCAATGGCGACACCCTCGACGATCACACGCTGGATGTCTGGCTGAAGGGCAACATCAGCCCAATGGCAGAGCTGTACAACGAAGATCTGGACGAAGCGGATAACGCTGAAGTGGTGCGCAAACTGCTGGACACCTTAAAGTCGGCGCTGATGGAAGAGCGGCAGATGGAGCTGGCGCTGCGTGCCAGCGAGGTGCTGCTGCAGTTTAACCCGGAAGATCCGTATGAGATCCGCGACCGCGGTCTGATCTACGTCCAGCTTGAGTGTGACCACGTTGCGCTGACTGATTTGAGTTATTTCGTTGAGCAGTGCCCGGAAGATCCTATCAGCGAGATGATTCGCGCGCAGATTAATTCCATCGCGCATAAACAGATTACACTGCATTAATCTTAATTCCGATTCACCCCTGAATAAGGCGATCCTATGAAACAAAAAGTGGTTAGCATTGGCGATATCAACGTGGCGAACGACCTGCCGTTCGTGCTGTTCGGCGGCATGAACGTTCTGGAATCCCGCGATCTCGCGATGCGTATCTGCGAACACTACGTGACCGTGACCCAGAAGCTGGGCATTCCGTATGTGTTTAAGGCCTCTTTTGACAAAGCCAACCGCTCCTCTATTCGCTCTTACCGTGGCCCAGGCCTGGAAGAGGGGATGAAGATTTTCCAGGAGCTGAAGCAGACCTTTGGCGTGAAAGTGATCACCGACGTCCATGAAGCAAGCCAGGCGCAGCCTGTAGCCGACGTTGTCGATGTGATTCAGCTGCCAGCCTTCCTTGCGCGTCAGACCGACCTGGTTGAAGCGATGGCGAAAACCGGTGCAGTGATCAACGTAAAAAAACCGCAATTCGTTAGCCCGGGCCAGATGGGCAACATCGTCGATAAATTTATCGAAGGCGGTAACGACCAGGTGATCCTGTGCGACCGTGGCGCAAACTTCGGGTATGACAACCTGGTTGTGGATATGCTGGGCTTCAGCGTGATGAAGAACGTTTCTAACCAGTCGCCAGTGATCTTCGACGTAACGCACGCTCTGCAGTGCCGCGACCCGTTTGGCGCAGCCTCCGGCGGCCGTCGTGGTCAGGTGACTGAACTGGCGCGCGCCGGTATGGCTACCGGCCTGGCGGGGCTGTTTATCGAAGCCCACCCGGATCCAGCCAACGCGAAATGCGATGGCCCGTCTGCGCTGCCGCTGGACAAACTGGAACCGTTCCTGAAACAAATCAAAGCCATTGACGACCTGGTTAAGAGCTTTGATGAGCTGGATACCAGCAACTAATTAAGAACCACCCCATAAAAGTAAAACGGCAACCTGAGGTTGCCGTTTTTTTTGTGTTCTTCCTCAGCCTGCGGGAGAGGAGAGACTGGAAGCATCAGGCAAATATCGTCATCAAATAGGCCGCAAATAGTGCCATATGCGCAGCGCCGTTAAGCACATTGGTGCGCCCGGTTGAAAACGAAATCTGGCACAGCAGCAGCGACGCTACCATCACAATCATCTCCGGTGCCCCAAGGCTGAACTGCAGCTCATTGCCGGTGAGGAAGGCGATCAGCGTCACCACCGGAACGGTCAAAGAGATGGTCGCCAGCACCGAACCAAAGAACAGGTTCATTGCGCGCTGCACCTGATTGTTCAGCACTGCACGCAGCGCGCCCAGACCTTCAGGAGACAGGATTAACAGGGCCACCAGGAAACCGGTAAAGGCCACTGGCGCGTTCAGTTCGGTCAACAGCGTTTCCAGCGGGGCCGCATTCATCTTGGTCACCGCAATCACCGCAATCAGATGCACGATCAGCCAGAGGGTATGCCAGAGGTTGCTGTGCGCGGACGGCTTGCCGTGATGCGGGTCATCGTCGTCGCCCTCATCTTCATGCTCATACACAAACAGGCTCTGGTGCGTTTTGGTCTGAATAAGCAGAAACACGCCGTACATGGCCGCTGAGATCAGCGCTACCAGCAGAGCCTGGCCGGTGGAGAAGTTAGCGCCCGGCAGCGCCATCGGGAACACCAGCACGATAATCGCCAGCGGGAAGAGGGCGATGAGATACTGCTTAATACCAAACAGGTTCACGTACTGGGTAGCGAATTTGCGCCCGCCCAGCAGCAGTGAGAAGCCGACCAGTCCCCCGGTGACAATCATAATGATGGAGTAGAGCGTATCGCGCATCAGGGTAGGTGCCGCATCGCCGGTGGCCATCAGGGCAGAAATGAGGCTTACTTCGAGAATAACGACGGAAAGACTTAAAATCAGCGAGCCGTAAGGCTCTCCCAGGCGGTGAGCCAGCACGTCGGCATGACGGACAACGCTGAAGGCGCTGCTCAGAATACCAACAAGTGCAAGGATATTAATGCCGATGACCACTGGCAGCGACTGACTACTTCCCCAGAAGAGCAGCACGGCCAGTGCCAGCACCGGGAAAATGAGAGACGTCTCCTTGTGACGGGTTTTCACCGTCTCGTGTGCGGTTGTCATGTGATTCTCCAGAGTTGCAGGTGCTTGTCATTATAGATAGAAAAAGAGGGCGTTAAATTAACAGATTACCGTTAAATTCTGGCTATCTTTTACCTGATTTTACGGTATTGATAAAATATCGTCTGAAAACCTCATAATAGCTGTTTATTGTTAAATATATTCTTAATAACAGTGAATTAAGAAAAATAGTTACACGATTATCATTTCGACTGGAAGCCTCTGGCATTGTCGACCACACTTAATAATTGATTAAAAAGAGGGGTTTGCTATGCCATATAAATCGAAAAGCGATTTACCAGATAACGTCCAGCATGTTCTGCCAGCCCATGCACAGGAAATTTATAAAGAAGCGTTCAACAGCGCCTGGGATCAATACAAGGATAAAGAAGATCGCCGGGGCGATGCCAGCCGGGAAGAGACCGCCCACCGCGTGGCCTGGGCGGCCGTGAAGAACGACTACGAAAAGGGCGACGATGATAAGTGGCACCCGAAGAAATAGCCTGTTTACACTGGGCTGTGTTTAAAAATTTGCACGCTGCGCGTTAGCTTTTAAGGCGGTTGCGCTGGAGTTGTATTGCACCCGGCGAGTTTATTGCATATCGTCACGTTACTGCTTTCTAATTGAGCAGTAAAAGGACCTGGAAGGTTCACAAAAGTGTGCGCAAGGAAGCAGGCAGTGGCGGAGGTGCAATATGTTAACGCGTGATTTTCTTATGAAGGCCGACTGTAAAACGGCCTTCGGTGCGATTGAAGAATCGCTTCTGTGGTCAGCCGAGCAGCGTGCGGCGTCGCTGGCTGCAACCCTTGCCTGTCGCCCGGACAACGGTCCGGTGTGGCTTTTCGGCTATGGCTCGCTGATGTGGAACCCGGCGCTGGAGTTTGTCGAATCGGCAACCGGAACCCTGCCGGGCTGGCACCGCGCGTTCTGTCTGCGCCTGACCGCCGGTCGCGGTAGCGCCTGCCAGCCTGGACGTATGCTTGCACTGAAAGAGGGCGGACGCACCACGGGCGTGGCCTATCGCCTGCCAGATGCAACCCTGGAAGAGGAGTTGTCTCTGCTGTGGAAGCGCGAAATGATCACCGGCTGCTATATGCCGAGCTGGTGCAAGCTGGAACTTGATGACGGACGCACCGTCAATGCGCTGGTATTCATTATGGATCCGCGCCATCCGCTGTTTGAAGCCGACACCCGTGCGCAGGTCATCGCGCCACTGATTGCTACGGCCAGCGGCCCGCTTGGGACTAATGCCCAATACCTGTTCTCGCTCGATCAGGAGTTGACGCGACTGGGCATGCGGGATGATTGTCTGAATGAGCTGGTATCGCGTGTGCGGGCCTTGCTGGACGGCGCCCAGCCTGACAGCCCGCTGACCCCAGGCTTTGCCTGAAAAAACGCCCGGTAGCTTTACAGCATACCGGGCGATCTCGCCTCAGGCGGCAACGTAGCTAATGGAGTGCTCAAGCGACTGGCTGTGGCTGTCGATGAGCACCTCCCAGATGCCGGTATAAGGCACCGTGAGCCAGGCGCTATCCCGGTTCTGCACGCTTAGAATATCTGCCTGCGTTTTGCGTGGGGCTTTGTTACTCATCAGATGAATATGACAACGCTCTGAGCAACGTACCACCACCGTATCCCCACCAAACAACTTCAGACTTGCTTTTACCAATGCCATTTTTTACCCCTGTATGGAAACAACGCTCTCCTTGCGGTTAATCCTGAGCGTGATGTTGTTCACAATTCACTCATGGCATAACACCAAAGGGGAAGGTCAGGGGTGCTGATTTTGATCAAAAAATGGCATAACCCTTAAACAAAAATGACAATATGCCTGAAAGCGTTCAGCCAGCATCGCTTTACACCGCCTTCAGGCATCGGGTTAACATTAAATGCGGAAATGTCCGGCGGTTTCAGCCAGCTCGCCTGCCTGACCCTGCAGAGCGCTGGCCGCGGCGGCCGACTGCACCACCAGTTCGGCGTTCTGCTGCACCATGCTGTCGAGATGCGTTACCGCCCGGTTGATCTCCTGAATGCCTTTCATCTGCTCGCTGGTGGCGACGGTGATCTCTCGCATGATGCCCGACATACTGCCGATGCTGGTGACAATCTCATCCATGCTCTGTCCGGCCAGGTGTACAAAGCGCGAACCGGTCGCCACGCTGTCGGTGGTGGAATCAATCAGGCTCTTAATCTCTTTGGCTGCCTGGGCGCTGCGGCTGGCAAGGTTACGTACTTCCCCTGCGACAACCGCAAAACCACGACCCTGTTCACCCGCCCGCGCGGCTTCAACCGAGGCGTTCAGTGCCAGAATATTGGTCTGGAAGGCGATGCCGTCAATCACGCTGGTGATGTCGCCAATTTTGGTGGATGCGGCTTCGATGGACTGCATGGTGGTGATCGCCTGGGAGACGACGCTGCCGCCACGGGTGGCTGCCTCGGAGGCTTTGCCTGCCTGCGCATTGGCAATGGCGGCCGATTCGGTTGACTGGGCGACAGAGGCGGTGATCTGCTCCACGGCGCTGGCGGTTTCGCGCAGGCTGGAAGCGGCCCGCTCGGTGCGGCCAGAGAGATCCTGGTTACCGGCGGCGATCTCCTGAGCGGCGTTTTTCACCGAGGCGCTGGCATCACGCAGCTGCACCATCACCACCGCGAGCTTGTCACTGAAGGCGTTAAAGGCATGGGCAATCTGCGCTACCTCATCCTCACCTTTCTCCGGCAGACGCTGGGAAAGATCGTTAGTGCCGTTAGCGATGGCGTGCATCGCATCGCGAATATCCGACAGGCGTTTCAGCAGGCGGGCAATCACGAAATGAACCACAACGGCACTGAGCAGAACCAGGATCACCAGCGACAGGGAAGAGGCTTTCAGCAGGGTACGCATCCCGGAGGTCGCATCATCTCTGTCAAGGGCGACCACCAGTTGCCACTGGGTCCCGGCTATTGGGGTGGCGGCAAAGGTTTTCGCCGCGTCGTTAAACTGACCTTCGGCGCGCTTTCCGCTTTTCAGGATATTCAGGTCAACGCCGTGGATGACATCGGCAAAGGGTTTCAGGGTCAGGGCAGGATCGTTGGCGGCGATCACTGTGCCGTCGCTGTCTATCAGCAGCCCGCTGCTGGCCGGCGTTGGATGAATGCCGCGCACGTTGGCAATCACGCTGTCCATCGCCACGTCTCCCGCCAGCACCGCTTTCAGCTCGCCGTTCTCTTTCACCGGGACCGCAAAGGTGACCACCAGCTTTTTGGTTCCGGTATCAACATAAGGGGCGGTAACAATCGCGCGATCCTCGTTTACCGCCTGCTGATACCACGGACGCACCGTGGGATCGTAGTCGGCGGGCACGCCGTCAGGATTGGAGAACTTCGCGGTTTTGCTGGCATAGCCAACATAGACGTTGATAAACCCGCCCGCCTGCGCCAGCTGTTTAAACATCGGCACCGGATCGTCGCTCAGGGCTACGCTTTGCAGGGAGTTAATAATGGTGGTTTTGCTGCTAACCCAGTCGGCTATCGCCAGGCTGTGGCTGGCGCTGGTGCTGGCCAGCATGTCGCGTTGCGACTGTTGATTATCCTGACGCGTGACCTGGAAATTAATCACGGTGTTCAAAATGAGCGCGGCGATAAGACATCCGACCGTCGCCGCAATAATACGAGCGCGAATTGACCTGAACATAATTGTTATACCTGCTGTGTTGTTGTAAGAAGCCTATCGGCATTGGGCAGGCAAACTTGATGCTGGAACCGCGCTCATAAGAAAATAATATTTTAGTTAAATCATTATTAGAAAGTTAATAGTTTATGCGCGGATAACGTCCACTGCGCCAGCTCCACCAGGGTGCCGATTTCCACCCCGTCAATCAGCGGCAGGGCGCTAATGCCGCGGCCGTCGGTGCAGGTCTTGCACAGCTTTACCGGCACGTTTTGCGCAGTGAGGATCTCCAGCATCTGCTGGATGTTGTAGCCCTCGGCAGGCTTCTGGCCGCGCAGCCCGGCGGTGACCGCATCGGACATTAAAAACAGGCGCAGATCCAGCTCGCTCTCCTGCTCGCGTAGAGCAATTGCCAGCCGCAGGCTGTTGAACAGGGACTCACTGCCATAGGCCGCGCCATTGGCGACGATCACGATCTTCTGCATCTTGACTCCTGAAAATTAAAAAGGCATGAAAATTGCTTCTCTCTGTCAAACACTGACCCGGAGAGTAAGCATGACGATTATCACCGGCGCCACCGCATGGTTTCAGCACGCCAGACTGATGCGTAAACAGCAGCTGTGCAAACTGGCCCAGTTAGGCCAGCTTGTTAGCCGGATCAGCCATCTTGCACACATGCTACAGTGCGAGCGCGGGGCTTCCAATATCTGGCTCTGCTCACAGGGCACGCTGTATGCCCTGGAGTGTAAAGCCAGCCGCGCACTGGTGGACGATCATCTTAAGGCGCTGCTCCAGGCCCTCGGTACGCCGTTGATGGCCAGCGGCGCCCTCAGCGAGCGGGTCGCAAACGCCCTGCAAAGCCTGGAGCAACTTCCTGCGCTGCGCGAGGCCATTACCGCCTGTGCGCTGCCCGCCGATGTCGCGATGGAGCGCTACAGCCGCACGCTGCGCAACCTGCTCAGTATCGTGCCGCAACTTAACGACAGCATTGACGATCCGCAAATCGCCGGCAGGTTTGTCGCGCTTTACAGCCTGATGCAGGGCAAAGAGCTGGTCGGGCAGGAGCGGGCGCTGGGGGCGATAGGCTTCACCCAGGGCTATTTCAGCGATGAGATGCGCCAGACCCTGGTGGACCGCATCGACGGGCAGCAGGCCTGCTTCGACGTTTTTCTCTCCCTGACGCCCGCCAGCCTGCATGACCACTTCACCCTCAGCGTGCCGGGCGCCGAAACTGAACAGCTGCGACGACTGGCCTGCACCCGGCAGCCTGCGGCAGATAAGGGCGTGCTGGCGCTGCTCTGGTTTTCGCTCCAGACCGAGCGCCTCGAACACCTGCGCACCCTCGAAGAGATGCAGATTGCCGATCTGATGCTGGCGGTGGAGACGCTGATTGGCCGGGCCGACGACGACCTGCCGGAGGAGCCGTCAACGGAAGAGCCGCTGGCCCTCTATCCGCAAAAGCCGCTCCTGCCGCTGGTGCGCCAGCAGGCGCGGGAGATCGAACAACTCTCCCGCCAACTGGCTTCAATGCGCGACACCCTGGAGGAGCGCAAGGTGATCGATAAAGCCAAAAGCGTGCTGATGACCCATCAGCAGATGAGCGAGGAGCAGGCCTGGTGCCAGCTGCGCAAGATGGCGATGGACAAGAACCAGAGAATGGTGGATATCGCCCGGGCGCTACTCACGGTGAAGGCGCTCTGGCAGCAGTAGTTGCACTCCCGATGGGCAACCTTTGCATGATTGAGGTGCGCTGCCAGCGCCCACCATTAAAAAATGCCCGTCTGGCAAGGCGTTAAAAGCTGGCATCCCCTTTGCATTAGATAATTAACAATTTGAGACCACGCGCCAACGGCGGTGCGACGGTCTTCAGGATAAAGGCGTCCTGCAGTGCTTCGGCACTGCCGGGCGCTTTTTTTTGGCTTTTTTTCAGGAGTGAGCATGGTGGAATGGACAAGGCGGCGTTTTTTACAGGCCAGTGCGCTGGCAGGCGGGGCGCTGATGTTACCGGGCGTCATGCAGGCCGCATGGGCCGCAGGCTCCGATAAACCGGAACTCGATACGGTGCGGGTGGGTTTCATCCCGCTCACTGACTGCGCGCCGCTGGCGATCGCGGCATATAAAGGGTTCGATAAAAAATATGGCTTCACCCTGGTGCCCACCAAAGAGGCCAGCTGGGCAGCGGTTCGCGACAAGCTGGTGACCGGGGAGCTGGATGCCGCGCACATTCTCTATGGCCTGCTGTACGGCCTGGAGCTGGGGATCGCCGGCAAACCTAAGCCCATGGCCAACCTGATGACCCTCAACCAGAACGGGCAGGCGATTACCCTGTCGAGCGATCTGGCGCAGCAGGGCGTGCGCGACGGCGAGGGGCTGAAGAGGCTCATCGGCCAACAGGCACCGGGCACGTTCACCTTTGCCCATACCTTTCCCACCGGCACCCATGCCATGTGGCTCTACTACTGGCTGGCCAGCGCGGGCATTAACCCCTTTGACGACGTGCGCACCGTGGTGGTACCGCCGCCGCAGATGGTGATGAACATGCGCATCGGCAATATGGTCGGCTTCTGCGTTGGCGAACCGTGGAACGCCCGCGCCATTAACGATCGCATTGGTTTTACCGCTGCCACCTCCCAGTCCATCTGGCCGGAACACCCGGAAAAAATCCTGGGCACCCGACGGGAGTGGGTAGAGAGCTATCCCCATACCGCCCGGGCGCTGGTCAGCGCCCTGATGGAGGCGCAGCGCTGGATCGATGCTTCGCCACAGAACAAGCAGGAGACCGCTCAACTGCTGGCCCGCCGCGCCTGGCTCAACACCAAAGAGCAGTACCTCACCGGCCGCATGCTGGGGGAGTACGACAATGGCGTAGGTCAGCGCTGGCAGGATGCCCATCCGATCCGCTTCTTTGAGGATGGGGCGGTCAGCTACCCGTGGCACTCCGACGGGATGTGGTTCTTAACCCAGTTCCGCCGCTGGGGGCTGCTGAAAACCGACCCGGACTACGCCGCCATCGCCCGGCGCATCAATCGCACCGACGTCTGGCAGGACGCCGCCAGCGCGGTGGGAGGCATTCGCGCACCTTCGTCGCCGCTGCGTAGCAGCACCCTGATGGACGGCACCGTCTGGAACGGCACCGATCCTCAGGGGTACGCCAACCGTTTCGCTATTCACCGTACAGGGGCTTGATATGAAAAACGTAAACACCAAAGCGGCACCCGCTGCGCCGGTCAGCGGGGAAGTGATCGCGCTGCCGCCGGTGCAGGCGCGCCGCCGCACTCCCGCTTTTGCCCGCCGGATGAACGACCTGCTGCAACGCCTTATCCCGGCGCTGCTCGGCCTCGGGCTGCTGGTCATCGCCTGGCAACTGGCGGCAATCAACAGCAAAGGCTTCCCGACGCCGCTCAGCACGCTGGATTCGGCCATCACCCTGTTTGCCGATCCGTTCTACCGCGACGGGCCGAACGACATGGGGGTGGGCTGGAACGTACTGGCCTCGCTGCAGCGTGTCGCGATGGGCTTTGGCCTGGCGGCGCTGGTCGGGATCCCGCTGGGCTTTATGATTGGCCGCTTTACTTTTCTGGCGCGCATGTTTAACCCGCTGATTGCCCTGTTGCGCCCGGTCAGCCCGCTGGCCTGGCTGCCGATTGGCCTGCTGCTGTTCCAGAAAGCCGAACCCGCCTCCAGCTGGACCATTTTTATCTGCTCAATCTGGCCGATGGTCATTAACACCGCCGAAGGGGTACGCCGTATTCCTGAGGATTACCTCAACGTGGCGCGGGTGTTACAGCTCTCTGAGTGGACGGTGATGCGCCGCATTCTGTTTCCCGCCGTGCTGCCCGCGGTATTGACCGGGGTGCGCCTCTCTATCGGCATCGCCTGGCTGGTGATTGTCGCCGCCGAGATGCTTACCGGAGGCCTGGGGATCGGCTTCTGGATCTGGAATGAGTGGAACAACCTCAACGTCGAAAACATTCTCATCGCCATCGTCATTATCGGCGTGGTGGGTTTGCTGCTGGAGCAGGGGCTGATGCTCATCGCCCGTCGTTTCAGCTGGCAGGAAAAATAAGGAGCGCATATGAAACCATTAATTCAGGTCCAGGCCGTCAGCCAGCGTTTTTCCACGGCCAGCGGCGAGTTTCTGGCACTGCAGAACGTCTCTTTTGATATCCACGAGGGGGAGACCGTCAGCTTGATCGGCCATTCCGGCTGCGGCAAATCGACGCTGCTGAACCTCATCGCCGGTATCACCCTGCCCAGCGAAGGCGGGCTGATCTGCGATAACCGCGAGATCGCAGGCCCGGGGCCGGAGCGGGCGGTGGTGTTCCAGAACCACTCCCTGCTGCCGTGGCTGACCTGCTTCGACAACGTGGCGCTGGCGGTGGATCAGGTATTCCGCCGCAGCATGAGCAAGGCCGAGCGTCGGGAGTGGATTGAACACAACCTCGATCGTGTGCAGATGGGGCATGCCATCGACAAGCGTCCGGGAGAGATCTCCGGCGGCATGAAGCAGCGGGTCGGCATTGCCCGCGCCCTGGCGATGAAGCCGAAAGTGCTGCTGATGGATGAGCCGTTCGGTGCCCTCGACGCCCTGACCCGCGCCCATCTGCAGGATTCGGTGATGAAAATTCAGCAGGAGCTAAACACCACCATCGTGCTGATCACCCACGACGTTGACGAGGCGGTGCTGCTCTCGGATCGGGTATTCATGATGACCAACGGCCCGGCGGCAACGGTAGGGGAGATATTGCGCGTCGACCTGCCGCGCCCGCGTAACCGGGTGCAGCTGGCGGAGGAGAGCCGCTATCACCATATGCGCCAGCAGATCCTTCATTTCCTCTACGAAAAACAGCCGAAAGCGGCCTGAGGAGCACCACCATGCGCCTGGTCATCATTGGAAACGGGTTGGCGGCAACGCGACTGATTGAGTCGCTTACTGACCTTGCGCCCGGTCGCTACGCGATCACCGTCATCGGTGACGAACAGATGCCAGCCTACAACCGTATACAGCTGTCGCCAGTGCTGGGAGGCGAGAAAAAGGCTGCCGCCATCCGGCTGCACGATGAGGCCTGGTATCAGCAGCGCGGCGTTACGGTGCTGAGCGGGGAGCGGGTCCTGGCGGTGGAGTGCGCGGCGCGGATGCTGCGCACCGATAAACGACTGATGGGGTGGGATGAGCTGGTGTTCGCCACCGGGTCGCAGCCTTTTGTACCGCCGATATCTGGCAGTGGTCTGCCGCACGTCTTTACCTTCCGCACCCTCGACGACGTGAACGCCATTCTGACGACACCCGGCCCGGCGGTGGTGCTGGGGGGCGGGGTGCTCGGGGTGGAAGCGGCCGCGGCGTTACAACGTCACGGTGACAACGTCACTTTGGTTCATCGTGGTCCGTGGCTGATGGAGCAGCAGCTGGATCAGCAGGCCGGGCTGCTGCTGGAGCAGGCGCTTGCAGAGCGGGGCATCGGCTGTGAATTGAATAGCGGCCTGACGGCGATTGCTGCCGACAGCGTCACCCTCAGTGACGGGCGCACCTTAGCGGCCACGCGGGTGGTGCTGGCGACCGGCGTGACCCCCAACATTGCCCTGGCCCAGGCCAGCGGGGTGCCGTGCGGGCGCGGGATCCGGGTGGATGACCAGATGCGCAGCGCGCTAAGCGGCATCAGCGCCATCGGCGAGTGCTGCGAAATAGACGGGCAAACCTGGGGGCTGGTGGCTCCGTGTCTCGCCCAGGCCGGGATCCTCGCCGCGCGTCTGGCCGGAGAGAGTGTGACGCCCTTTACCCCGATGCAAACCGGCATGCGCCTGAAAGTGACCGGGGTTGAGCTGTTCAGTGTGGGAGAAATCACTGCCCGGGAAAATGATGCGGTGTGGACCAGCTGGGATCCGCTGACCCACCACTACCGCCGCTTACTGGTTCGCAACGGCACGCTGGCAGGCGTGCTGCTGATGGGGGAGTGTCGCAGTGCGGCCACCCTTACCGATTTACTGGCTACGTCAGAACCCGCTCAGGCGGACTGGCTGTTCGATCGATTCACTACGCAGCCGCAGGTTGCAGGACAAAACGCGATGACAAAACCTACTCTGATTGTGGTTGGGCACGGTATGGTCGGCCACCATTTTCTTGAAGACTGCGTGAACCGCGGTTTGCATCAGCAATACCAGATTGTGGTCTTCGGTGAAGAGCGCTACGCCGCCTATGACCGCGTTCATCTGTCGGAATACTTCGCCGGACGCAGCGCCGACTCACTGTCGATGGTGGCCGGCGACTTCTTTGCCGACAACGGTATTGAGCTGCGCCTGTCGCAGCAAATTATCGCCATCGATCGCGACGCCCGGGTGGTACGCACCGCTGGCGGACATGAAACCCACTGGGACAAACTGGTGCTGGCCACCGGCTCTTATCCGTTTGTGCCGCCGGTGCCGGGGCGCGAGCTGCCGGGCTGCTTTGTCTACCGCACCCTTGACGATCTGGATAACATCGCTGCGCACGCCAAAGGCTCACGTACCGGGGTGGTGATCGGCGGCGGGCTGCTGGGGCTGGAGGCGGCCAACGCCCTGAAACAGCTTGGGCTGGAGACCCACGTGGTGGAGTTCGCCCCGAACCTGATGGCGGTGCAGCTCGATAACGACGGCGCTGCCATGCTGCGGCGCAAAATCGAAGCCCTCGGCGTGGGGGTGCATATCAGCAAAGCCACCACGGAGATCGTTGATACCGGGGCGGGCAAGGTGCTGCGTTTTGCCGATGGCAGCGAGCTGGCCACCGACATGGTGGTCTTTTCTGCCGGGATCCGCCCGCAGGACGCGCTGGCCCGGGGCTGCGGTCTGGTGCTGGGCGAGCGCGGCGGGATCGCCATCGACAACCACTGTCGCACCTCCGATGAGGACATTTTCGCCATCGGCGAGTGCGCCCTGTGGGAAGGGAAAATCTACGGCCTGGTGGCACCAGGCTATCAAATGGCCCGGGTAGCCTCGGCCACCCTGGCCGGAGAGGCGAATGCCTTCACCGGGGCAGACATGAGCACCAAACTCAAGCTGCTGGGGGTGGACGTGGCCTCGTTCGGCGATGCCCACGCCCGCACGCCGGGGGCGCAAAGCTACCAGTGGACCCATGGCCCGCAGCAGATCTACAAAAAGATCGTGGTCAGCGCCGACAGCAAAACCCTGCTCGGCGGGGTGCTGGTGGGGGATGCCAGTGAATACGCGACCCTGGTGCAGATGATGCTTAACGATATCCCCCTGCCGAAGGATCCCGAGACCCTGATCCTGCCCGCGGTGGCAGGCAGCGCGCCGAAAGCGCTGGGGGTCGCGGCCCTGCCGGAGAGCGCGCAGATCTGCTCCTGCCATAACGTCAGCAAAGGCGATATCTGTCAGGCGGTGAGCAACGGCGCGACCGACATCGGGGCGGTAAAACAGTGCACCAAAGCGGCCACCGGCTGTGGCGGATGCAGCGCGCTGGTGAAACAGGTGATGGAATTCCAGCTGGCAGCCCAGGGCGTGGAGGTGAAAAAGGACATCTGCGAGCACTTCGCGTACTCGCGTCAGGAGATTTACCACCTGGTGCGCGTCAACCGCATCCATACCTTTGAACAGCTCATCAGCCGCTACGGGCAGGGCCACGGGTGCGAAATCTGTAAGCCGCTGGTGGGATCGGTGCTGGCCTCCTGCTGGAATGAATACCTGCTGAAACCGGCCCATCTGCCGCTGCAGGACACCAATGACCGCTATTTTGCCAACATCCAGAAAGACGGTACTTACTCCATCGTGCCGCGCATGGCCGCCGGGGAAGTGACTGCCGACGGGCTGATCGCCATCGGCCAGATCGCCAAACGCTATCAGCTCTACAGCAAAATCACCGGCGGGCAGCGTATCGACCTGTTTGGTGCCCGGCTGGAGCAACTCCCGGAGATCTGGCAGCAACTGATCGATGCCGGGTTTGAAACCGGGCATGCCTATGGCAAATCCTTACGCACGGTGAAATCCTGCGTCGGTTCCACCTGGTGCCGCTACGGCGTGCAGGACTCCACCGGGCTGGCGGTGATCCTCGAGAATCGCTACAAGGGGCTGCGCGCGCCGCACAAAATCAAGATGGCAGTGTCGGGCTGTACCCGCGAGTGTGCCGAAGCCCAGAGCAAGGACGTGGGGGTGATCGCCACGGATAAGGGCTGGAACCTGTACCTGTGCGGCAACGGCGGCATGAAGCCGCGCCACGCGGATCTGTTTGCCAGCGATCTCGATGACGCCACGCTCCTGCGCTATGTCGATCGCTTCCTGATGTTTTACATCCGCACCGCCGATCGCCTGCAGCGCACCAGCACCTGGCGGGATAACCTCGAAGGCGGGCTGGAGTACCTCCGCGAAGTGATCATCGACGACAGCCTCGGCATTGCCGACGAGCTGGAGCAGGAGATGCAGCGCGTGGTGGATACATATCAGTGCGAATGGCAGACCACCTTGCAGGATCCTGGTCGTCTGGCGCAGTTCCGCACCCTCGATGCCGCCCCGGTGGCAACAAAACGCTGGCAGGCGGTCTGCACCCTCGATGAGATCCCCCAAGAGGCCGGAATTGGCGCCCGTCTGGGTGGGGAGCACATCGCGCTGTTCCGCTTTGGTAAGGCGGTTTATGCGCTGGAAGATCGGGAGCCGGGCGGCAGCGTCAGCGTACTCTCCCGCGGCATTCTCGGCGATGCTGGCGGTGAGCCGGTAGTGATCTCCCCGCTGTACAAAACACGCATCCGCCTGCGCGACGGACGGCAGGTCGATACAGGCGAAGTGGCGGTACGCGCCTGGCCGGTGAAAATTGACGGTGATCGGGTGCTGGTAGGAAGCGAAGAGCTGGTGATGCGTGCGGAGGCCTCATGAGTGAAACCCGGACTACCTGCCCTTACTGCGGCGTAGGCTGCGGGGTGATCGCCCGCGTCGAAAACGGCGAGGTAAGCGTGCGCGGCGACGACCGCCACCCGGCCAACTTCGGAAGACTGTGCGTCAAAGGCTCGGCGTTAGGGGAGACAACGGGCTTAGCGGGCCGACTGCTGCACCCGGAGGTGGACGACCAGCCGGTGAGCTGGGAACAGGCTCTGGATACCGCCAGCACCCGCCTGCGGGCGATCATCGACACCTACGGCCCCCAGGCGGTGGCGTTCTATGCCTCCGGCCAGCTGCTGACCGAGGATTACTACGCCGCCAACAAGCTGATGAAAGGCTTTATCGGCGCGGCGAACATCGACACCAACTCCCGGCTCTGCATGTCCTCGGCGGTGGTGGGCTACAAGCGCGCCTTCGGGGAGGATATTGTCCCGTGCAGCTACGAGGATCTTGAGCAGACCGACCTGGTGGTATTGGTCGGCTCTAACGCCGCCTGGACCCACCCGGTGCTTTATCAGCGGCTGGTGCAGGCGCGGGCGGCTAATCCGGCGATGAAGGTGGTGGTGATCGACCCGCGGCGCACCGCGACCTGCGAGATTGCAGACCTGCATCTGGCCCTGGCGCCGGGCAGCGATGCCGGGCTGTTTGTCGGCCTGCTGAACGCTATCGAGCCAGGGCAGGGCAGCGACTGGTCGATTGAGCGGGTCGCGGCGTTTTGCGGGCTGCCGTCTGACGACGTCGCCACGTTTTACGCCTGGTTTATCGCTGCCCCGCGGGCGGTAACGCTCTATACCATGGGGATCAACCAGTCCACCAGCGGCAGTGACAAGTGCAATGCGATTATTAATGTCCATCTGGCGAGCGGCAAAATCGGCCGCCCCGGCTGCGGACCCTTTTCGCTGACCGGTCAGCCCAATGCGATGGGCGGGCGCGAGGTGGGTGGGCTGGCCAACCAACTGGCGGCGCACATGCACTTTACCCCGGACGATCTGAGCCGGGTGGCGCGTTTCTGGGGAACTGAACGGCTGGCGCAAACGCCCGGATTGATGGCGGTGGAACTGTTCGAGGCCATTGCCCGCGGAGAGGTGAAAGCGGTATGGATCATGGGCACTAACCCGGCGGTGTCGCTCCCGGACAGCCATGCGGTCTGTCAGGCGCTGGCGGCCTGCCCGCTGGTGATGGTTTCGGAAGTGATGCGCGACACCGACACCAGCCGCTTCGCCCACATCCGCTTTCCGGCGCTCGGCTGGGGAGAGAAGGAGGGGACGGTAACCAACTCCGAACGCCGTATTTCCCGCCAGCGGGCCTTTTTATCCGCCCCCGGCGAGGCAAAACCCGACTGGTGGATCATCGCCCGCATTGCACAGCGTCTGGGCCACGGCGCGGCCTTTGCCTGGGATCATCCCCACGCCATCTTTAGCGAGCACGCCGCGCTGACGGCCTTTGAGAACCACGGCGAGCGGCAGCTGAACCTGGCGGCGCTGGCGCAGCTCACCCGCGCAGAGTGGGATGCCCTGGCGCCCTGGCAGTGGCCGATTAATCGCGAGGCGTTAAGCCACGCCCGCCGGGTGCAGGTCACCCCGCAGCCGCACGGCGCGACGCCAAATCTGCTTTATCCCCTGATGCTCAACAGCGGGCGTCTCCGCGACCAGTGGCACACCATGACCCGCACCGGCTATGTGCCGCGCCTGATGCAGCACCTCGCTGAGCCGACGGTGGATATCTCCCCGCAGGACGCCGCCCGGCTGGGGGTGCAGGAGGGGCAGTTGACGCGCATCAGCGCCCCGCGCGGCTTGATGGTGGCTCGCGCGAAGATCAATCCCGGCCAGCGGGACGGGGAGCTGTTTGTTCCGATGCACTGGAACAGCTGTTTCTCCCGTCAGGGCAAGGTGAATGCGCTGGTGGAGGGGCGTTGCGATCCGCATTCCGGTCAGCCAGAGAGCAAGCAAACCGCAGTGCGGCTTATGCCGTGGCAACCTGCCTGGCAGGGGGAGCTTTACAGCCGGGAAGAACTGACGCTGCCGACCTGGGTTCACTGGTGGCGGAAGGCGACGGCCGGGGTATCACGCATGACCCTGGCGGCAGATAAGCCGCTGCTGGAATGGCTGATGGCGCACTGCACCGGGCAGGGCTGGCAGCTGCAAATCGCACAAACCGGCGAGCGAAGCAGCGTGCTGGCCTGGCATGACGGGGCACTGATGTTAGGATTCTGGCAAGGCACCGGGTTGCCGGTGCTGGCGCATACCTTTATCGAAGAGGCTTTTCGTACCGCGCCGGTGCAGCTGGCTGAACGTCACGCCCTGCTGAACGGGCAACAGCCTGGTGAGCACGTCGAGCCTGGACGCATTATCTGTAGCTGTTTCAGCGTGGGAGAAAACGCTATCCGCGAAGCGATGGCGGGAGGATGCGACTCGGCGGCGGCGCTGGGGGCGAAACTCCGCTGCGGCACCAACTGCGGCTCCTGCGTGCCGGAGCTGAAAGCGATGCTTTCTGTACGGGTGTAACTGCCTGATGGCGCTACGCTTATCAGGCCAGCAGGGCGCACAGGCCGGGTAGGTGTAGCGTCATTCGACACTTATCGCCTGAACCCTTTCAGGTTATTCCTGAAATTTCCCTTATGGCTGAAAATTTTCCCCAATCGCGCTAAGGTGTTTACTCTATTTTTTATTAACACAGGTGCCCTTTCCCGACGGTGATGGTTGTTTCCCCCCGCATTCGTTTGCTGTGCCTTCTCCTCTGTTATGCCGGAGCCGTTCAGGCTGCCCCGAATTCCTTTGTTCATCAGGCGCAAAACCCCTTTGATAATAACGGCGACAGCCTGCCGGATCTGGGTATGGCGACCCCCACCGGGGAAGCGGAAAAGCACCTGGCGGAAATGGCGAAAGCCTTCGGTGAGGCCAGCATGACCGACAATGGCCTCACCACCGAAGAGCAGGCCCGGCAGTTTGCCCTCGGGCAGGTGCGGGATGCGGTCAGTCAGGAGGTCAACCAGCACATCGAGTCGTGGCTCTCTCCCTGGGGAAACGCCAGTGTGGATCTGCTGGTGAACGACGAAGGGCGTTTCACCGGCAGCAAGGGCAGCTGGTTCATCCCCTGGCAGGATAACAACCACTATCTGACCTGGAGCCAGTTGGGTCTCACCCAACAGGAAGACGGCCTGGTGAGCAACGCGGGCATCGGCCAGCGCTGGGTGGCGGGCAAATGGCTGCTGGGTTACAACACCTTTTACGACAACCTGCTGGATGAGAACCTGCAACGCGCCGGGCTGGGTGCCGAAGCCTGGGGCGAATACCTGCGGCTGTCGGCCAACTACTATCAGCCCTTCGCCAGCTGGCGTGACAGCTCGGCAGTAGAGGAGCAGCGCATGGCGCGCGGCTACGACATTACCGCCAAAGCCTGGCTGCCGTTCTATCATCACCTCAATACCAGCGTCAGCTTTGAACAATACTACGGCGACAATGTCGATCTGTTTCATACCGGTACCGGCTATCGTAATCCACTGGCGGTTAATCTGGGGCTGGATTATACCCCGGTGCCGCTGGTGACCCTGTCCGCCGCACACAAGCAGGGGGAGAGCGGGGTGAGTCAGAACAATCTCGGCCTGAAGCTCAACTATCGCTTTGGCGTGCCGCTGAAAAAACAACTCTCTGCCAGCGAAGTGATCGACAGCCGCTCGCTGCGGGGCAGCCGCTACGATCCGCCGGAACGCGAGAATCTGCCGGTGCTGGAGTTCCGGCAGCGTAAAACCTTGTCGGTGTGGCTGGCGACGCCACCATGGGATCTGAAGCCGGGTGAAACGGTGGTGCTGAAACTGGATATTCGCAGCCGTCATGGGGTGCGTACCCTGAACTGGCAGGGAGACACGCAGGCGCTGAGCCTGACCTCACCGGCGAAGGCTAATGACAGCGAGGGCTGGAGCATTATTCTGCCAGCGTGGGATAACCGCGAGGGGGCGACTAATCGCTGGCGGTTGTCAGTGGTGGTGGAAGATAAAGCCGGGCAGCGTGTCTCTTCCAATGAGATCACGCTGGCTCTGACGCAGCCGCTACTGGCCCTGCCCGAAGCGGATCCGCGCTGGGCGCTGCTGCCGGACGAGTAAACTCAGAAAATGCGCTCCTGATGCACCCACACCGCAGCTTCCACCCGTGATTTAAGCTTCATCTTTTTCAACATATGCTTCACATGCACCTTGACCGTGCTTTCGGTGATATCAAGACGGCGGGCGATCATCTTGTTCGGCAGGCCCTGGGCAATCAGCTTAAGGATATCGCGCTCGCGCGGGGTGAGCTGGCTCACGTCGCGGTCGGAGGTGGCGCGGTTAGCGCGCAGGCTGGCCGCCAGCACCGGGGTCAGGGCTTCGCTCAGCACCATGTCACCCGCCGCCGCCTGTTGCAGGGATTTCAGCAGATCTTCCGGCTCCATGTCTTTCAACAGGTACCCATCGGCGCCGCGTTTCAGGGCAGTGACCACGTCCTCTTCATGATTGGAGACGCTGAACACCACCACGCGCCCGGAGAGCGATTTCTCGCGCAGTTTATCGAGCGTTTCCAGGCCGTTCATACCGGGCATATTCAGGTCAAGCAGGATCAAATCAGGATCGAGCGCTTCGGCCAGTTCAATGCCCTGTTCGCCGTTACTGGCTTCGCCCACGACGGTGATATCCGAGGCCATGCTGATAAGTTGTTTTACGCCGGTGCGCAGCATCGGATGGTCGTCGATTAGCAGGATTGTGGCTGGCTCCTGATTAGACATGGTGTTCTCCTTGGGCAGTGAAAAGAGGCTTTTCGGGAATAAAGGTGACAATAACGTCCGTTCCGCCAGACTCGCCGGGACGGACCTGGCAATCTCCACGCAGACTCTGCGCGCGGTCACGCATAATAATCAGACCGTAGTGGTTACTTCGTTCGGCGTTGGCCGGTAAGCCGCGGCCGTTGTCACGTACCACCAGTTTGACCTGGTTGTCGTGTTGACTGACGGTGAGCGAAACCGCCGTCGCCCCGGCGTGTTTCAGCGCGTTGCTTAACGCTTCCCGGGCGATCTGCAGCAGATGAATGGCCTGGTGAGAAGGCACAAAACGCGGCGGCAACTGGTAGTCCAGCGACACGGTAAAGCCGAGTCGGGCGCTGAACTCCTGACAGCTGGCCTCCAGCGCCGGACGAAGGCCGGGTTCTGTCAGCTGCAGGCGGAAGGTGGTCAGCAGTTCACGCAACTGCACCCAGGAGGTGTTCAGCTCGTTGCGGATCTGGCTCAGCAGTTGTTTGCTACTCTCGGGCAGGTCGGTATCCTGCATCTGCAGGCAGCTGACCTGCATCTTCATGCAGGAGAGCGACTGGGCGATGGAGTCATGCAGCTCGCGGGCGATGGTGGCGCGCTCTTCCATGACAATCAGCTGCTGCTGTTTTTCCTGGTGGCGGTCGAGCGCCAGCGTGGCGGTCAGTTGCTCTACCAGGGTATCCACCAGTTGCTGCTGATCGTGGCTAAGATGGCGTCCGGCGGGGAGGGTCGCCAGTAAAATACCGTACTGCGTCAGGTTATCGGCCAGGCGCCATTTCAGGGTTGTTCCGCTGGTGGTCAGCGGCGGCAGGCCGCGCGGGCAGAGACGGCAGCCAATCTCATCGCAACTGGCGTCGGACTGACAGGTAAACTCCTGGTGATTTTTTTCATCTTCACTGTCATACACCCGCAGCTCAATATCGTGCAGTTGGGTCAGATTCTGTAGCCCATTTAGCACCGGCGAGAGGCGCTCGCACAGCGGCACCTGGGAGTGCAGGCGGCGGTTGGCCTGCCAGAGGAAAGAGAGGATCTCGTTTTTCTGCTCCAGCCCCGCGGTTTTTTCCCGCACCCGCTGCTCCAGCACTGCATAGCTTTCGGCCAGCTCGCCGGACATGGTGTTCAGCGCTTCGCCGAGCATAGCCATCTCATTGCGCCCGTTGATGTGGGTGCGTTGGGTAAAATCGCGCTGGGTAACGGCGCGGGCTACCGCCAGCAACTGCCGCCAGGGGTGCAGCAGCCTGGCACGTAGCCAGAGGATGGTAAACACCAGCAGCAGCGCCATAAACAGCACCATCAGCCGTTGCATCAGCACCACCCGTTCAATGCGTTGTTCGGTATTGCTGTCGAAGGCGGAGACCAGGTTATCGATGCGACTGACAAAAGCCGCGACGTCACTGGCGACCGCGTCAGGCTGTTGCGCCTGCTGAAGCCCCGGTGCCAGCTGATTTTGCCAGTAATCCTGGAGGGCTTTCAGCTGCGCCTGTTGATTATCGCGTTGTGCTGCGCTTTCCAGTGCCGGGCTGAACGCCGTTGCGTTCATCTCTGTAAGAAGGCCCTGATCTTTGGCTTCCAGCGGGATCGCCGCCAGCAGACGATAGCTCTGCATGCGCAGCGAACCGGCTTTGTTGATAGCGTGCGCGCTGCCCTGAACGCCCTGGACCAGCCAGCCGGAAATTGCCATCCCCGTCACCCCAATTGCGGTGGACAGCATGACAATCAATACCAGTTGGTTAACCAGCGTTAGCGGTGAAAAGCAGCGTTTAAACATAGGGCAGTCTGGCTCCTGACAATGCCTGAATCCGGCAAGCGGCCTATTCTCAGGCATCCCCTGGAGTATACCCATACCCCAAAAGGATTACCCACTAATTGCCATTTATCGGACGAATGGAAGGAGGGGGGTAGTCAGGAGTAGCAGCGCCGTGAAAAACCACACCTTTTTTAACGGAATACGCTACTCACCAGGGAGTATAGCGACTTTTTGGCGCAGAATCTGCCCGCCTTCCCCTTGATTTACATCAACTTCCTGTCTGCTTAAAACCCTGATCTTTGTAGCATCTTTTAAGAATCAGAGGTGTCTATGAGTCACTCAACTACCCCCGAAAGGGATTCTGGCCCGGTTATTACGGAGTGGCGCCCGGAAGATCCGGCGTTCTGGCAACAGCGCGGCCAACGTATAGCCAGTCGTAATCTATGGATTTCGGTTCCCTGTCTGCTGCTGGCGTTCTGCGTCTGGATGTTGTTCAGTGCCGTCGCGGTTAACCTGCCAAAAGTGGGGTTCAAATTTACCACCGACCAGCTGTTTATGTTAACGGCGCTACCGGCGCTCTCCGGTGCGTTGCTGCGTGTGCCTTATGCCTTTATGGTGCCGCTTTTCGGCGGTCGCCGCTGGACTGCCTTCAGTACCGGGATCATGATTATTCCGTGCGTATGGCTGGGCTTTGCGGTACAGGATACCTCTACTCCTTTCAGCACCTTTGTGATTATCTCCCTGCTGTGCGGCTTTGCAGGCGCTAACTTTGCCTCCAGCATGGCGAACATCAGCTTCTTCTTCCCGAAACAGAAACAGGGTGGGGCGCTGGGCATCAACGGCGGCCTGGGCAATATGGGCGTGAGCGTGATGCAGTTGATTGCGCCACTGGCGATCTCCGTCTCTATCTTTGCAGCCTTTGGTGGCGCGGGCGTTGAGCAGGCCGATGGCTCGTACCTGTTCCTGCAAAATGCGGCGTGGATCTGGGTGCCGTTCCTGGTGGTATTTACTCTGGCGGCCTGGTTCGGTATGAACGATCTGGCGGCGTCTAAAGCCTCGTTGAGCGAACAGCTGCCGGTGCTGAAGCGCGCCCATCTGTGGATCATGGCGTTGCTTTATCTGGCGACGTTCGGATCCTTTATCGGCTTCTCTGCCGGGTTTGCGATGCTGTCGAAAACCCAGTTCCCGGACGTGCAGATCCTGCACTATGCCTTCTTCGGCCCGTTCATTGGCGCACTGGCGCGCTCCACCGGGGGGATGATTTCTGACCGTCTGGGCGGCACCCGCGTGACACTGGTGAACTTTGTTGTGATGGCGATCTTCTGTGCCCTGCTGTTTATGACCCTGCCGGTTAACGGCGTGGGCGGTAACTTTGGTGCCTTCTTCGCGGTGTTCATGGTCCTGTTCCTGACCGCCGGACTGGGTAGTGCCTCGACCTTCCAGATGATTTCCGTCATCTTCCGTAAGCTGACGATGGATCGCGTAAAAGCGCAGGGCGGCAACGAACAGCAGGCGATGCGTGAAGCGGCCACCGACACCGCAGCCGCGCTGGGCTTTATCTCTGCGATTGGCGCAATCGGTGGGTTCTTTATTCCTAAAGCCTTTGGCATCTCTCTGGATCTGACCGGTTCACCGGCGGGCGCCATGAAAGTGTTCCTCGTTTTCTATATCGTCTGCGTGTTTGTCACCTGGCTGGTATACGGACGCAATTCTAATAAAAAGTAAGTAAGTTGATTATCCGTTTGCGCGGCCTGGTGCCGCGCTTTTTTTAGAGCACATTTAGTTACAACATACTGATGGTGGTTACCGCATCTATCGTGGTCGCCACTGTGATCGCCATCGCTGAACAGGATGTTCTACCCCTTAATACCACCGCGCCTGTCTGCTTCGCGCTCTTTTGTAGGATAAATAAAAAATAACGATATATAACAGATGGTTGCGGTGAATATGCTTGTACCGCTTTAGGGGTAGACAAGGATTAGCCTCCTTTTACATCCCCCGTTCCACTTGATCGTTATCAATTCCCACCATCTTTCATAGCGTTACCTTCGCTGCAAATCAGCAATGTCGATTTAGAGAGCCACAGGCTCCACACAGGAGATACCCGATGAGCAAATTTTTGGACCGGTTTCGCTACTTCAAACAGAAGGGCGAGACTTTTGCCGATGGGCACGGCCAGGTTCTGGAAACCAACCGGGACTGGGAAGACGGTTACCGTCAGCGCTGGCAGCATGACAAAGTTGTCCGTTCCACCCACGGCGTAAACTGCACCGGCTCATGCAGCTGGAAGATTTTCGTGAAAAACGGTCTGGTGACCTGGGAAATGCAGCAGACTGACTACCCGCGCACCCGCCCGGATATGCCGAACCATGAACCGCGCGGCTGCCCGCGTGGCGCCAGCTACTCCTGGTATCTCTACAGCGCCAACCGTCTGAAATATCCGCTAATGCGTAAACGCCTGATGAAAATGTGGCGTGAAGCGAAAGTGCAGCACAGCGATCCGGTTGATGCCTGGGCATCCATTATCGAAGACGCCGACAAAGCGAAAAGCTTCAAGCAGGCTCGCGGTCGTGGCGGCTTTGTACGCTCCTCCTGGCAGGAAGTGAACGAGCTGATTGCTGCCTCTAACGTCTATACCGTCAAAACCTACGGCCCGGACCGTGTCGCGGGCTTCTCGCCAATCCCGGCGATGTCGATGGTCTCCTATGCTTCTGGCGCGCGTTACCTTTCCTTGATCGGCGGCACCTGCCTGAGCTTCTACGACTGGTATTGCGATCTGCCGCCAGCGTCTCCGCAGACCTGGGGTGAGCAGACCGATGTGCCTGAATCCGCTGACTGGTACAACTCCAGCTACATCATCGCCTGGGGTTCTAACGTTCCGCAGACCCGTACCCCGGACGCCCACTTCTTTACCGAAGTGCGTTACAAAGGCACCAAAACCGTTGCCGTGACCCCGGACTACGCTGAAATCGCCAAACTGTGCGACCTGTGGCTGGCACCGAAGCAGGGTACAGATGCCGCGATGGCGCTGGCGATGGGCCACGTAATGCTGCGTGAATTCCACCTCGATAAGCCAAGCCAGTACTTCACCGATTACGTGCGCAAATATACCGACATGCCGATGCTGGTCATGCTGGAAGAGCGCGACGGTTACTACGCCGCTGGCCGTATGCTGCGTGCCGCCGACCTGGTGGATGCGCTGGGCCAGGAAAACAACCCGGAATGGAAAACCGTTGCCTGTAACAGCAACGGCGAGCTGGTGGCGCCTAACGGTTCTATCGGTTTCCGCTGGGGTGAAAAAGGTAAATGGAACCTTGAACAGCGTGATGGTACGACAGGCGTTGAGACCGAACTGCGCCTGAGCATGCTGGGCAGCCAGGATGAGATCGCCGATGTTGGCTTCCCTTATTTTGGCGGTGAAGGCTCTGAGCACTTCAACAAGGTCCAACTGCAAAACGTCCTGATGCACAAACTGCCGGCAAAACGCCTGCAGCTGGCGGATGGTTCCACCGCGCTGGTGACCACTGTTTACGACCTGACCCTGGCCAACTACGGCCTGGAGCGCGGTCTGAACGATGAAAACTGTGCGACGCACTATGACGACGTGAAAGCCTACACCCCGGCCTGGGCAGAGCAGATCACCGGCGTACCGCGGGCGCAGATCATCCGCACCGCACGTGAGTTTGCCGATAACGCGGATAAAACTCACGGTCGTTCGATGATCATCGTGGGTGCCGGTCTGAACCACTGGTATCACCTCGATATGAACTATCGTGGGCTGATCAACATGCTGATCTTCTGCGGCTGCGTCGGTCAGAGCGGCGGCGGCTGGGCGCACTATGTCGGCCAGGAAAAACTGCGTCCCCAGACTGGCTGGCAGCCGCTGGCGTTTGCCCTTGACTGGCAGCGTCCGGCGCGTCACATGAACAGCACCTCCTACTTCTATAACCACTCCAGCCAGTGGCGTTACGAGACGGTCACCGCGCAGGAGTTGCTGTCGCCGATGGCAGATAAATCCCGCTACAGCGGCCACCTGATCGACTTCAACGTGCGTGCAGAGCGCATGGGCTGGCTGCCGTCTGCACCACAGCTGGGAACCAACCCGCTGCGCATCGCAGAAGAGGCGAAGAAAGCAGGCATGACGCCGGTTGATTACACCGTCAAATCCCTCAAAGAAGGCTCGATTCGTTTCGCGGCGGAACAGCCGGAAAACGGTAAAAACCACCCGCGTAACCTCTTCATCTGGCGTTCCAACCTGCTCGGCTCGTCCGGTAAAGGCCACGAGTACATGCTCAAGTATCTGCTGGGCACTGAAAACGGTATCCAGGGCAAAGATCTTGGCAAGCAGGGTGGCGTGAAGCCAGAAGAGGTGGAGTGGAAAGATAACGGTCTGGACGGCAAGCTGGATCTGGTGGTGACCCTGGACTTCCGTCTGTCCAGCACCTGCCTGTACTCCGATATCGTGCTGCCTACCGCCACCTGGTATGAAAAAGACGACATGAATACCTCGGATATGCATCCGTTTATTCATCCGCTCTCAGCCGCCGTTGACCCGGCCTGGGAATCCAAAAGCGACTGGGATATCTATAAAGATATCGCGAAGAAATTCTCCGAAGTCTGTGTAGGACATCTGGGCAAAGAGACCGACGTGGTGACGCTGCCAATCCAGCACGACTCCGCCGCTGAACTGGCCCAGCCGCTGGACGTGAAGGACTGGAAAAAAGGCGAATGCGACCTGATTCCGGGCGTGACCGCACCGCACATCATCCCGGTTGAACGCGACTATCCGGCAACCTATGAGCGCTTTACCTCTATCGGCCCGCTGATGGAGAAGATCGGTAACGGTGGTAAAGGCATTGCCTGGAACACCCAGAGCGAAATGGATCTGCTGCGTAAGCTCAATTACACCAAAGCAGACGGCCCGGCCAAAGGCCAGCCAATGCTGAACACGGCGATTGATGCGGCAGAGATGATCCTTACCCTGGCACCGGAAACCAACGGTCAGGTGTCGGTGAAAGCCTGGGCGGCGCTGAGTGAATTTACCGGTCGTGACCATACGCATCTGGCACTGAATAAAGAAGACGAGAAGATCCGCTTCCGCGATATTCAGGCCCAGCCGCGCAAAATTATCTCCAGCCCGACCTGGTCAGGACTTGAAGATGAACATGTGTCTTACAACGCCGGCTACACCAACGTTCATGAGCTGATCCCATGGCGTACCCTGACTGGCCGTCAGTCGCTGTACCAGGATCATCAGTGGATGCGTGATTTCGGTGAAAGCCTGCTGGTTTACCGTCCACCTATCGACACCCGTTCGGTGAAAGCCGTGATGGGCAAGAAATCTAACGGTAACCCGGAGAAGGCGCTGAACTTCCTGACGCCGCACCAGAAGTGGGGTATTCACTCGACCTACAGCGACAACCTGCTGATGCTGACCCTGTCGCGCGGCGGCCCGATTGTCTGGATGAGCGAGGCGGATGCTAAAGATCTGGGGATTGAAGATAACGACTGGATCGAAGTGTTCAACAGCAACGGGGCGCTCACCGCCCGTGCGGTAGTGAGCCAGCGTGTGCCTGCCGGGATGACCATGATGTACCACGCGCAGGAACGTATCGTGAACCTGCCGGGTTCAGAAATCACCGAGCAGCGCGGCGGGATCCACAACTCCGTGACCCGTATTACGCCGAAACCGACCCATATGATTGGCGGCTATGCGCAGCTGGCCTACGGCTTTAACTACTACGGCACCGTAGGATCGAACCGCGATGAGTTCGTGGTGGTACGTAAGATGAAGAATATTAACTGGTTAGACGGCGAAGGTAATGACCAGGTACAGGAGAGCGTAAAATGAAAATTCGTTCACAAGTCGGCATGGTGCTGAATCTGGATAAATGCATCGGCTGTCACACCTGCTCAGTCACCTGTAAAAACGTCTGGACCAGCCGCGAAGGTATGGAATACGCCTGGTTCAATAACGTGGAAAGCAAGCCGGGTACCGGCTTCCCCACCGACTGGGAAAACCAGGAGAAGTGGAAGGGCGGCTGGATCCGTAAAATCAACGGTAAACTGCAGCCACGTATGGGTAACCGCGCGCTGCTGCTGGGTAAAATCTTCGCTAACCCGCATCTGCCGGGCATCGATGATTACTACGAGCCGTTTGATTTTGATTATCAGAACCTGCATAACGCGCCGGAAAGCAAACACCAGCCGATCGCCCGCCCACGCTCGCTGATCACCGGCCAGCGCATGGACAAGATCACCAGCGGGCCAAACTGGGAAGAGATTCTGGGGGGCGAGTTCGAAAAACGCGCCAAAGACCAGAACTTCGAAAACATGCAGAAGGCGATGTACGGCCAGTTCGAAAACACCTTCATGATGTATCTGCCGCGCCTGTGCGAACACTGCCTTAACCCGGCCTGTGTTGCTACCTGCCCGAGCGGCGCCATCTATAAGCGTGAAGAAGACGGCATCGTACTGATCGACCAGGATAAGTGCCGCGGCTGGCGTATGTGCATCACCGGCTGCCCGTACAAAAAAATCTACTTCAACTGGAAGAGCGGTAAGTCCGAGAAGTGCATCTTCTGCTATCCGCGTATCGAAGCCGGGATGCCAACTGTCTGCTCCGAAAGTTGCGTAGGGCGTATCCGTTACCTGGGTGTGCTGCTGTATGACGCAGACGCCATTGAGAACGCGGCAAGCACCGAACATGAGAAAGATCTCTATCAGCGTCAGCTGGACGTGTTCCTCGACCCGAACGATCCGAAAGTGATCGCTCAGGCGCTGGCAGACGGCATTCCGCAGAGTGTAATCGACGCGGCGCAGCAGTCTCCGGTGTACAAAATGGCGATGGACTGGAAGCTGGCCCTGCCGCTGCACCCGGAATACCGTACCCTGCCAATGGTCTGGTACGTGCCGCCGCTGTCACCGATTCAGTCTGCGGCGGATGCGGGCGAGCTGGGTAGCAACGGTATTCTGCCGGATGTCGAAAGCCTGCGTATCCCTGTGCAGTATCTGGCGAACCTGCTGACCGCAGGTGACACCCAGCCGGTCCTTCTGGCCCTGAAACGTATGCTGGCGATGCGCCACTTCAAACGTGCGGAGACCGTTGACGGCGTCATCGATACCCGCGCGCTGGAAGAGGTGGGCTTAAGCGAGGCGCAGGCCCAGGAGATGTATCGTTATCTGGCCATTGCTAACTACGAAGATCGTTTCGTGGTGCCAAGCAGCCATCGTGAGCTGGCCCGTGAAGCCTTCCCGGAAAAAAGCGGGTGCGGCTTTACCTTCGGCGACGGTTGCCACGGTTCAGACAACAAATTCAACCTGTTCAACAGCCGCCGCATTGATGCGATGGATGTGACCAGCAAAACGGAGCCGCACCAATGATTGAACTCGTCATTGTTTCGCGTCTGCTCGAGTACCCGGATGCTGCGCTCGCGCAGCATCAACAGGAACTCTTCGATGCACTCGCGTCATCGGAAAACCTGGAGAAAGAGGATGCCCAGATTCTGGGCGTTTTCCTGCGCGATCTGTTGGCGCGCGATCTGCTGGATGCCCAGTCTGACTACAGCCAGCTGTTTGACCGCGGCCGCGCCACCTCGCTGCTGCTGTTTGAACACGTTCACGGCGAATCCCGCGATCGCGGTCAGGCGATGGTCGATCTGATGTCACAGTATGAGCAGCATGGTATGCAGCTCGACAGCCGCGAGCTGCCGGATCACCTGCCGCTGTACCTTGAGTATCTGGCGCAACTGCCGAAAGAGGAGGCGCTCGGCGGATTGCAGGATATCGCGCCAATCCTGGCGTTGCTGGGAGCGCGTCTGCAACAGCGTGAAAGCCGCTACGCAGTGCTGTTCGATCTGCTGGTGAAGCTGGCAAATGCCTCGGTCGACAGTGAAAAAGTGGCGGAGAAAATCGCGGATGAAGCCCGGGATGATACTCCCCAGGCGCTGGATGCCGTCTGGGAAGAGGAGCAGGTGAAGTTCTTTGCTGACCAGAGCTGCGGCGAGTCGGAAATCTCTGCTCACCAGCGTCGTTTTGCCGGTGCCGTTGCCCCGCAATATTTGAATATCTCTAACGGAGGACAGCAATAATGCACTTCCTGAATATGTTCTTCTTCGATATCTATCCGTACATTGCGGGTTCGGTATTTCTGATTGGTAGCTGGCTGCGTTACGACTACGGTCAGTACACCTGGCGTGCCGCCTCCAGCCAGATGCTGGATCGCAAAGGGATGAACATGGCATCGAACCTGTTCCACATCGGGATCCTGGGTATCTTTGCCGGTCACTTCCTCGGGATGCTGACGCCACACTGGATGTATGAATCCTTCCTGCCGATGGACGTAAAACAGAAGATGGCGATGATTGCCGGGGGCGCCTGCGGCGTGATGACCCTGGTGGGTGGCCTGATGCTGCTGAAGCGTCGTCTGTTCAGCCCGCGTGTGCGGGCCACTACCACCGGGGCAGACATTCTGATCCTCTCCCTGCTGATGGTGCAGTGCGCGCTGGGCTTGCTGACCATTCCATTCTCTGCGCAACACATGGATGGCAGCGAAATGCTGAAGCTGGTGGGTTGGGCGCAATCCGTGGTGACCTTCCACGGCGGTGCGTCTGAGCATCTGGACGGTGTGGCCTTTATCTTCCGCGTACACCTGGTGCTGGGTATGACGCTGTTCCTGCTGTTCCCGTTCTCCCGTCTGGTGCACATCTGGAGCGCGCCGGTGGAGTACCTGACGCGCAGATATCAGATCGTGCGTGCCCGTCGCTAATCCGCTGTTTTAATCTGAACCCCGCTCTGGCGGGGTTTTTTTTCGCCCCAGCCGAGATTATTTCCCGCTGCCGCCAGCAGAATTAACGCCCCGCCAGCTAACTGGGTGACGCTCAGCGCGTGGTTAAACACCAGATTATCGACAATCAGCGCGACAACCGGATAGATAAACGACAGCGATCCGATAATGGGGGTAGGGAGCTTCTGAATGGCGCTATAAAGCAGTTGGTACATGACCCCGGTGTGGACAATGCCCAGCGTCAATAAAATCCCCCACGGGAAATCGGTCGAGAAGGCTGGCATCTGCGCCAGCGGCAGGAGCATCACCACGCCAGTCAGGACCTGAATAAAGGCAATATGCTGAGGCGCGATGGTCTTTAATTTTCGGGTGATAATGGCGGTGAGGGCGTAAAAGAAGGCTGCGGCCAGCGCCAGGCCGATACCTGCCAGCCATCCGGCTTCATGTCCGCCAGTCAGTTCGCTGGAGAGCAGAATAACGACGCCGCCAAAGGCGAGAAGTAACCAGCCCCATTTCACCAGGCTCACCCGTTCACCCAGCAACATGCCCATCAGTACCAGCATAAAGGGCTGGGTGTTATAGACCACCGTAGACAGACCGATTGAGATACGTTCGAAGGCGGCAAACAGCAGCAGCCAGTTAACCACCAGCGCGACGCCGCCGAGAACAGCGAGACCCAGTGTGACTTTGGTTAACGGGCTAAAAGGGTGCTTACTGAATCGAATAAAGAGAAACAGTGCAATGGCGCCGATGAGACAGCGCCAGAATACCACTTCTGTTACCGGCAAGCCTGAAAGCAAAACAAACGCGCCGATGGAACCGGAGATAAGCATCGCCAGGCTCATTTGCCAGACGCCCTGTTGAATTTCACGCATCGTACACCTCCTGATTAATGCTTTTATTGTTGAAAAAAAGCGTGCGGTTTAACAGCGCTGAATTAAGGTGGTAGGGGTGATTTGCTTTTATAAATTAGGTGAATGTTATGGATTACCTTATCGATGAGATCGACCGCCAGATTCTGGCCTGCCTGGTGGAGGACGCGCGGATGTCGCTGAAGGTGCTGAGCGGGCGGGTTGGGCTGACTTCACCCAGTACGGCAGAGCGGCTTAAAAGGCTGGAAGAGCGGGGCGTCATCCAGGGATATGGCGCCCGGGTGAACCTGGCGGCGTTAGGGTATACCCTGCAGGCGATGGTGCGCGTGCGGCCATTGCCGGGGTTATTACATAAGGTAGATAACTATATCCAGGCGATGCCGGAGTGCATAGAAAGTGACAAAGTGACCGGCGAGGACTGTTTTGTCATCAGACTGGTGGTGCGCTCGATAGAGCAGCTGGATACATTGCTGGATGGACTGGCAGAACATGCCCAGTGTAATACCTCGATTGTGAAGAGCTCCCCGGTCACGCGTCGGCTGCCGCCGTTGTAGGGATTTACCGGGGTGCAGCTATCATGCCGGGTGACGGCGTTGCCTGACGTGGCAAGCGACCAGGGTGCGATTATTTTGTAACTGTTGTGAGGTGGAGCGAATATGGAGTTTAAAGCAATCTGGAAGTGATGGTAGTGGGGGAAGGATAATTCGTCGCTTCGCTCCTCACCCTTCGGGTCGTTGCCTGCGGCAACGCTTTCTCGCTACGCTCGAATCGAACCTTCTCATCCTTCCCTGCATTGGAAGAGTATGAGGCATGGTGCAAACAGGAAGTTTATAGCAATCAGGAAGTGATGGTGGTGGGGGAGGGATAATTCGTCGCTTCGCTCCTCACCCTTCGGGTCGTTGCCTGCGGTAACGCTTTCTCGCTACGCTCGAATCGAACCTTAGTCGAAGATTCTCATCCTTCCCTGCATTGGAGGATGTATGAGGCATGGTGCGAACAGGAAGTTTATAGCAATCAGGAAGTGATGGTGGTGGGGGAAGGATAATTCGTCGCTTTGCTCCTCACCCTTCGGGTCGTTGCCTGCGGCAACGCTTTCTCGCTACGCTCGAATCGAACCTTAGTCGAAGCTTCTCATCCTTCCCTGCATCGGAAGATGTATGAGGCATGGTACGAACAGGAAATCTTGATTAATCTGGAAGTGATGGTGGTGGGGGAAGGATTCGAACCTTCGAAGTCGATGACGGCAGATTTACAGTCTGCTCCCTTTGGCCGCTCGGGAACCCCACCAGGGGTAATTCATATTTTGAGGTATTACTGGAGATGGTGGTGGGGGAAGGATTATTCGTCACTTCGTTCCTCACCCTTCGGGCCGTTGCCTTTGGCAACGTTGTCTCGCTTACGCTCGACTCGAACCTTGATCGAAGATTCTCACCCTTCCCGATAAGTGCAAACTTTGCTGCATCTCATCGGTGTTACCACATCGCTGTGGTGAATAATGGTGGTGGGGGAAGGATTCGAACCTTCGAAGTCGATGACGGCAGATTTACAGTCTGCTCCCTTTGGCCGCTCGGGAACCCCACCACGGGGTAATGCTTTTACTGGCCTGCTTCCTTGCGGGAAGCGGGGCGCATCATATCAAATGACACGCCCCTGTAAAGACTTCCTTTGCTAAATTGAATCGTTTGCCTGCTTTTTACGCACAAAGACGTAAAGCTAATCAATTCATTTTATAAAGGATTAAAGAATAATCGTTCTGTTACCGTAGACAAAGACACGCTGCGCCAGCACCTGATACAGCGCACGGCTTAAGACATTTTTTTCAACGTCGCGTCCGGCACGCATCATATCTTCTGCCGTGTAGGTGTGATCGACATGAATCACGTCCTGCATGATGATTGGACCTTCATCCAGGTTGTCATTCACGTAGTGGGCCGTAGCGCCGATGATCTTCACGCCGCGCTCGTAAGCCTGGTGATAAGGGCGCGCGCCGATGAAAGCCGGCAGGAACGAGTGGTGAATATTAATGATCTTGTTCGGGAAGCGGGCCACGAAGGATGGCGTCAGGACACGCATGTATTTCGCCAGCACCACATAATCCGGGTTATGCGCTTCGATGGCCTGCGCCATTAAATTGTCATGCTCTTCGCGGGTATGCCCTTCATGGCTGACCAGCTCAAACGGAATATCAAAGCGCTCGACCAGGGTGCGCAGCGTCTCATGATTGCCGATGACCGCGGCGATCTCCACATCCAGACCGCCGTAGTTAGCTTTCATCAGCAGATCGCCAAGGCAGTGCGCCTCTTTGGTGACCAGGATTACCACCCGGCGACGACCGGCTGGGGTCAGCTCGCGCACAGATCCTTCTGGCAGCGCGCCGTCCAGATCGGCCAGTAGCGTCGCGTCGTTGAAAATGCCTTCCAGCTCGGTACGCATAAAGAAGCGACCGGTACGGTGATCAACAAACTCGTTGTTCTGCACGATGTTCAGTTCATGCTTATAGCAAATATTGGTAATACGGGCGATCAGCCCTTTCTGGTCGGGACAAATGGTGCGCAGCACTTTGCGTTGTGTTGATTGCATTGCCGGAAAATCCTTTGCGTGTTTGCTGAAAAGGTGTCGTCAGGCCTTATTGCCCGCAACACTTTTTAAATTTTTTACCCGAACCACAGGGGCAGGGGTCATTACGACCGAACTGTGGACGCGTACCGTCAATATAGTACCACCGTCCACCCTCCTTTAAGAAACGTGAGCGTTCGATGATGGCACCTGCCTTACCATGCTCGGTAAAACGGGCAACAAAACTGACGAATCCTTCGTTCTCATCCTTACCCGTTGCCGTTTCGTACTGAGTCAGGCCGGACCACTGCGTATTCGCAAAGCCGGACTCGATCTCCTGACGAAAATCAGTAGCATGGCAGGAGGGATGCCAGGTCTTAACCAGGTAGTCTGCGTCCCGCATCACAAAAGCGGCATAACGGGACCGCATAAGTGAGGCCGGGTCCGGTGCAACCTGTTCTCCAGTAAGATATCGCTGGCAACATAGGCTATACTCCAGAGCGCTACCGCAGGGACAGAGTTGTGACACAATGCTCTTCCTGAAATTAAAAATGAATGGCGCGTAACGCCAGGGTAGCACTATGTTAACTGAGCGGTTGCAATGACGCTATGCCAGGAATCCAGGGGACATTAAACAGGGCTAATGAGAAAAGTAAAAATCGGACTGGCGTTGGGCTCAGGAGCAGCCCGGGGCTGGTCGCATATTGGTGTGATCAATGCCTTACAACGTTTAGGTATCGAAATAGATCTTGTCGCAGGCTGCTCAATAGGTTCTCTGGTAGGGGCCGCCTATTCGTGTGGCAAACTCCCCGAGCTGGAAACCTGGGTACGATCCTTTAGCTACTGGGACGTCCTTCGCCTGATGGACCTCTCCTGGCAACGTGGCGGATTATTACGCGGTGAACGCGTCTTTAACCGTTTTCGCCAGGTAATGCCGCTGACCGAATTCTCCAGCTGCCTGATGCCTTTCGGTGCGGTCGCAACCAACCTCAGCACCGGCCGGGAAATCTGGTTCACCGAAGGCGATATCCATCTTGCCGTTCGTGCCTCCTGTAGTATGCCGGGTCTGATGGCGCCGGTTCCGCACAATGGCTACTGGCTGGTGGACGGCGGTGTTGTAAATCCTGTTCCAATTTCTCTGACACGCGCCATGGGGGCCGATATCGTGATTGCGGTCGATCTCCAGCATGATGCGCATCTGATGCAGCAGGACCTGATGCCGGTAAATACCCAAACGGATGACGGCGCACTCGACGATCTCGCGTGGCATGAGCGCTTGCGTGGACGCCTGAGCAGGGCGGCGACACGTAAACGGGTTGCCGCGCCCACAGCGATGGAAATTATGACGACCTCCATTCAGGTGCTGGAAAACCGCCTGAAACGCAATCGAATGGCGGGCGACCCGCCAGATATATTGATTCAACCTTTTTGTCCACAAATTTCAACACTTGATTTCCATCGTGCTGAAGCGGCAATAGCTGCTGGCGCGCAGGCAGTCGAAAAGAAAATGGATGAATTATTACCTTTGGTGCGGGCTTCTGCCTGAGCACGCTTTTTTTTGATTACTTCAGCAAAATCTGACAGGCGATAGTACCGATAGCATGCCACTATTGATCTATTGTCAGCGCCGGGAGAAACCATGACACAGCCATTAGCCGGGAAACAAATTCTTATAGTTGAAGACGAGCCTGTTTTCCGCTCACTACTGGATTCGTGGCTTTCATCACTGGGAGCAACTACAGCACTCGCAGGGGATGGAGTCGACGCTCTGGAAAAAATGGCAGGGCTTAAGCCCGATCTAATGATTTGCGATATCGCTATGCCGCGTATGAACGGCCTGAAGCTGGTGGAGCATGTCCGTAATACGGGAAACCAGATCCCAATCCTCGTCATTTCTGCGACCGAAAATATGGCGGATATCGCGAAAGCGTTGCGTCTGGGCGTGCAGGATGTCCTGCTCAAGCCGGTGAAGGATCTTAACCGCCTGCGTGAAACTGTCCTCGCATGCCTGTACCCCAATATGTTTAATTCGCGGGTAGAAGAAGAAGAGCGACTTTTTCAGGACTGGGATGCACTGGTTAATAACCCAACGGCGGCGGCAAAGCTTTTACAGGAGCTGCAACCGCCGGTGCAACAGAACATCTCCGGGTGCAAAGTTAATTACCGTCAGTTGATGGCCGCCGATCAACCGGGCTTGGTGCTGGATATCGCCCCACTCTCTGATAACGACCTGGCGTTTTATTGTCTGGACGTTACCCGTGCGGGGGATAATGGCGTGCTGGCGGCGTTATTATTACGCGCTCTGTTTAATGGCTTGCTCCAGGAACAACTTTCTCATCAGGGACAACGCCTGCCAGAGTTAGGGAGTTTACTTAAACAGGTAAACCAGCTGCTGCGTCAGGCAAGTTTGCCCGGGCAATTTCCGTTACTGGTTGGTTATTACCACAGCGGCCTGAAAAATTTGATTTTGGTCTCTGCCGGACTGAATGCCACGCTTAATACTGGCGAACATCATATTCAGGTGAGTAACGGCGTTCCGTTAGGAACGTTAGGCAATACGTATCTCAACCAAATAAGCCACCGCTGCACCTCATGGCAATGCCAAATTTGGGGGACGGGAGGGCGGTTGCGCTTAATGTTGTCCACGGAATAATCAGTTGCGATTTAAACGGTAGATAGCTTTACCGCCGTTTCAGCGGCAATGCTACTATCGGTGTACGTTTTCTTCGTATTTATCCTAATTAAGCGGTAGCGCGTCCTTTTCAGACCCGGACCTCAACTTCTGGCTGATATACTGAACGCGTTATTAATGCAGACTAAAGTTCAAAACATGAACAGTACAGGAGAGTTTCAATGGCTGCCGTAAATTCGAAAGTGACAAAGGCCGTTATCCCGGTTGCCGGGTTGGGGACCAGGATGTTGCCAGCAACGAAGGCAATTCCAAAAGAGATGCTGCCACTCGTTGATAAGCCATTAATCCAGTATGTGGTCAACGAATGTATTGCCGCTGGCATTACTGAAATTGTGCTGGTAACGCATTCATCCAAAAACTCTATCGAAAACCATTTCGATACCAGTTTTGAACTCGAAGCCATGCTGGAAAAACGTGTTAAGCGTCAGCTTCTGCAAGAAGTACAGTCTATTTGCCCACCGCACGTCACTATTATGCAGGTTCGTCAGGGTCTGGCAAAAGGTCTTGGCCATGCAGTGCTGTGTGCCCATCCGGTTGTTGGTAACGAGCCAGTGGCGGTTATTTTACCGGACGTTATTCTCGACGAATTCGAATCCGATTTGTCCCAGGATAACCTGGCAGAAATGATTAAACGTTTCGACGAAACGGGCAGTAGCCAGATCATGGTTGAGCCGGTTGAAGATGTGACCGCTTACGGCGTGGTTGATTGCAAAGGCGTGGACATGAAGCCGGGCGACAGCGTGCCAATGGTAGGCGTGGTTGAGAAGCCAAAAGCCGATGTAGCGCCGTCTAATCTCGCTGTAGTAGGGCGTTATGTCCTGAGTGCAGAGATTTGGCCACTGCTGGCGAAAACACCTCCAGGTGCTGGCGATGAAATTCAGCTGACCGATGGCATCGATATGCTGATCGAGAAAGAGACCGTTGAAGCCTACCATATGAAAGGTAAGAGCCATGACTGCGGTAATAAACTCGGTTATATGCAGGCCTTTGTTGAATATGGTATTCGCCACCAGTCTCTGGGTGAGGAATTTAAAGGCTGGCTGCAAGAGACGCTGGGCATTAAAAACTAACCAGGCGCTGATGCGCTAAGCAAAAAACCGGTGATAGCCTGGCTACACCGGTTTTTTTATGCGGCTTTCCAGCCTTAACGTGCGGGAAGAAGCTTATAGAAAGGCTTAACGCTTATATGACAGCATGTAACGGAATGTCACACCGTATAAAATACAGGCATAAAAAATCCCGCATTAAGCGGGATTTTTCGGACAACTGGCTGAATTAATCCTTAATCAGGAAGTCGTCCAGTTGTTTGCCTTGCTCGTCCATGGCTTTTTTGATAACCGCTGGAGTACGGCCCTGGCCGGTCCAGGTTTTAGATTCGCCATTCTCATCGATGTAGCTATATTTAGCCGGACGTGCAGCGCGTTTAGCTTTGGTGCCTGTTTTAGCGGCAGCCATGCTGTTCAGCAATTCGTTTGGATCAATACCATCAGCAATCAGCATTTCACGATATTGCTGCAGTTTACGTGTACGTTCTTCGATTTCAGCTGCTGCGGCGTTTTCTTCTTCACGACGCTCATTAACAACAACTTCTAATTTTTCCAGCATTTCTTCCAGCGTTTCCAGAGTACATTCTCTCGCCTGGGCACGAAGAGTACGGATGTTGTTCAGAATTTTAAGTGCTTCGCTCATTGTAGTAATCTCAAACTTATAATGTGGGGGGTTTGTTGAAGTAATAATAGAGGCATAAATTCATATATGCAATAGGCCAGAATGTAAGGAATTCAAAAAACACCTAATATTTGTCTCTATTATTAATACCGCTAACTTAAATTCTAAGGGTGAAATGAGGACCGCGTTATCAAAAGATGCGTTGTAAACCTGACGGTGAACTCTTTTTTGAGGGGCAATTTTGTTCGCGATTATTCTTACTCCGGATAAATATCAACCTTTTGTATTAGTGTTGAAAAGACAACTGCTCGCTGAAATTGCTAATTATTCCTGCTTCATTTTTGGCCCGGTCACGCCATTAAAATAATAGGATTTTCCTGAACTTACCGTTTTTAATACTGTACTTCAATTCATGCTCTTACACTCTCATCACACCGCCTGGTGTATATCCTGCACGTGATAAAAATGCGTCACATCGCCCGCAAAGCGCGCTACAGCACGGAAGACCAGACAAAATATGGTACAATCGCGCATCGGTAATAATACACAATGATTAGGGTTTAACGGCCAATGGCACAACTGTATTTCTACTACTCAGCAATGAACGCAGGTAAGTCGACCGCATTACTGCAATCCTCGTACAATTACCAGGAGCGCGGTATGCAGACCCTGGTTTACACCGCAGAGATAGATGACCGTTTTGGTAGCGGAAAGGTTAGCTCGCGAATTGGTCTCTCCTCACCGGCCAAGCTATATAACCCGCAAACCAATCTGCTGGAAGAGATCCGCGCAGAGCTTGCCAGACAGCCTGTACATTGTGTTCTGGTGGATGAGAGTCAGTTTTTAACCCGTCAGCAGGTTCATGAGTTATCAGAAGTGGTGGACGAGCTGGATATTCCGGTGCTTTGTTACGGCCTGCGTACTGATTTTCGTGGCGAACTCTTTATTGGCAGCCAGTATTTACTGGCCTGGTCAGATAAACTGGTTGAATTGAAAACCATCTGTTTCTGCGGCCGTAAAGCGAGTATGGTGCTGCGCCTGGATCAGGCTGGTAAACCTTATGCAGAAGGCGAACAGGTGGTGATTGGCGGTAATGAACGCTATGTATCCGTGTGTCGTAAGCATTATAAAGAGGCGCTGGTTGTAGGCTCCCTGACGGCCATTCAGGATGCCTGCCGTCGTTAACCCCGCTATTTCTGCGCCCTCTGTTCTTTTCTGAATAACAGACATAAAAAAACCCGCCGAGGCGGGTTTTTTATTTAACGATTAATTAAGCGCTTTTCTTCGCTTTCTTATCTGCTTTAACTGGCGCGACTACTGCAGGTTGTGCCGCTGGTGCAGCTACGCCTTCAGAGTATTCACGGCCGTAGTAGGTATCCAGCAGGATCTGTTTCAGCTCGGCGATCAGTGGGTAGCGCGGGTTCGCACCAGTACACTGGTCATCAAATGCATCTTCAGACAGCTTGTCTACGTGTGCCAGGAAGTCAGCTTCCTGAACACCAGCTTCGCGAATAGACTTAGGAATACCCAGTTCAGCTTTGATGCTATCCAGCCAGCCCAGCAGCTTCTCGATCTTCGCCGCAGTGCGGTCACCAGGTGCGCTCAGGCCCAGGTGATCAGCGATTTCTGCATAGCGACGACGAGCCTGTGGACGGTCATACTGGCTGAATGCAGTCTGCTTGGTCGGGTTGTCGTTAGCGTTATAACGGATAACGTTAGAGATAAGCAGGGCGTTCGCCAGACCGTGAGGAATGTGGAACTGAGAACCCAGCTTGTGCGCCATCGAGTGACACACACCCAGGAAGGCGTTAGCAAACGCGATACCGGCGATGGTTGCAGCACTGTGCACACGCTCACGGGCAACCGGGTTTTTAGAGCCTTCGTTATAAGACGCTGGCAGGTTCTCTTTCAGCAGTTTCAGTGCCTGCAGAGCCTGGCCGTCAGAGAACTCAGACGCCAGAACAGAAACGTAAGCTTCCAGGGCGTGAGTTACCGCATCCAGACCACCAAACGCACAGAGTGATTTCGGCATGTCCATGACCAGGTTGGCATCAACAATCGCCATATCTGGGGTCAGGGCATAGTCTGCCAGTGGGTATTTCTGACCGGTTGCATCGTCGGTTACAACCGCAAACGGCGTTACTTCAGAACCGGTACCGGAAGTGGTGGTGACGGCGATCATTTTCGCTTTCACGCCCATTTTCGGGAACTTGTAGATACGTTTACGGATATCCATAAAGCGCAGCGCCAGTTCTTCGAAGTGCGTTTCTGGATGCTCGTACATAACCCACATGATTTTGGCTGCATCCATAGGGGAGCCGCCGCCCAGCGCGATGATCACGTCTGGTTTGAAGGAGTTCGCCAGCTCTGCGCCTTTGCGTACAACAGAAAGGGTTGGGTCAGCTTCAACTTCGAAGAACACTTCAGTTTCCACGCCCGCGGCTTTCAGAACAGAGGTGATCTGGTCTGCGTAGCCGTTGTTGAACAGGAAACGGTCAGTGACGATGAGCGCACGTTTGTGGCCATCAGTAATCACTTCATCCAGCGCGATTGGCAGAGAGCCACGACGGAAGTAGATAGATTTCGGAAGTTTATGCCACAACATGTTTTCAGCTCGCTTAGCAACGGTTTTCTTGTTGATCAGGTGCTTAGGACCAACGTTTTCTGAGATGGAGTTACCACCCCATGAACCACAACCCAGAGTCAGGGAAGGCGCGAGTTTAAAGTTATACAGATCACCGATACCACCCTGAGAAGCAGGGGTGTTGATCAGGATACGTGCAGTTTTCATCATCTGGCCGAAGTGCGCCACACGCTCAGGCTGGTTATCCTGGTCAGTGTACAGGCAGGAGGTATGACCGATACCGCCCATGGCGACCAGTTTCTCCGCTTTAACAACGGCGTCGTCGAAATCTTTGGCGCGGTACATTGCCAGCGTTGGTGACAGTTTTTCGTGAGCAAACGGCTCGCTCTCGTCAACCACTGACACTTCGCCGATCAGGATCTTGGTGCTAGCTGGAACGGTGAAGCCTGCCAGTTCAGCAATTTTGTACGCTGGCTGACCAACGATGGCGGCGTTCAGTGCGCCATTTTTCAGAATGATGTCCTGAACGGCTTTGAGTTCCTGGCCCTGCAGCATGTAGCCGCCGTGGCTGGCGAAACGTTCGCGGACAGCATCGTATACCGAGTCCACAACCACAACGGACTGCTCGGAAGCACAGATAACGCCGTTATCGAAGGTTTTAGACATCAGTACGGATGCCACAGCACGTTTGATATCGGCAGTTTCGTCGATAACTACTGGGGTGTTACCTGCCCCTACGCCGATAGCCGGTTTACCGGAGCTATAAGCAGCTTTAACCATGCCTGGACCACCGGTCGCAAGGATCAGGTTAATGTCAGGATGGTGCATCAGTGCGTTAGACAGCTCCACAGAAGGTTGATCGATCCAGCCGATCAGGTCCTTTGGTGCGCCTGCAGCGATCGCGGCTTGCAGAACGATATCGGCCGCTTTATTGGTCGCATCTTTAGCACGTGGATGTGGAGAGAAAATGATTGCGTTACGCGTCTTCAGGCTGATGAGCGATTTGAAGATAGCAGTAGAAGTTGGGTTGGTTGTTGGAACGATACCGCAGATGATGCCGATTGGCTCAGCGATAGTGATAGTACCGAACGTGTCATCTTCAGACAGGACGCCACAAGTCTTCTCATCTTTATAGGCGTTGTAGATATACTCTGAAGCAAAGTGGTTTTTAATCACTTTATCTTCAACGATACCCATACCGGATTCGGCAACGGCTAATTTAGCGAGAGGGATTCGAGCATCTGCAGCAGCCAGAGCGGCGGCGCGGAAGATTTTATCAACCTGTTCTTGGGTGAAATTGGCATATTCACGCTGGGCTTTTTTTACGCGCTCTACGAGTGCGTTAAGTTCAGCGACATTAGTAACAGCCATAATGCTCTCCTGATAATGTTAAACTCTTTTAGTAAATCAGCTGCTCGACACGGAAACAGTATAGTCAGCGCCTCTGCCACTTGCTTAACTTACATAAAAACAAGGTGTTAACGTTTTTATCTTACCCCTGATTTACTAAAAGAGCCTCCCATCAGTAGCCTACGTTCAGATACTGAATCTCCGTGGTGGCGTCATCAAGATTACTCACTTCTGAGTACGGAAAACATGATCTGTATCAATTTATCCATAAGCTGATACCTTTCAGCAGGGGTATTTTGGGGCATTGCCAAAGATGTTAAATAATTGCAAAAGCAATTGAACTACAGGTATGCATTTAGTACACAAATATTTTACAGCGTCAAATCACTATAATTTGCAATATTGTCGTGAAGTACATGCATAAAAAGCGTATCTTCTGCGCGGTTATTGGCGTTGCCATAACGTTGTCTTGAGTCTTGCTTATCAGCGGAGCTAACTGTGAGCCTATCGCTCTTTGATTTACCAACCTATTTCAAGTTTTTTATCGGGCTTTTCGCGCTGGTCAATCCGGTGGGCATCATTCCCGTCTTTATTAGCATGACCAGCTATCAAACCGCGCTGGCCAGGAATAAGACCAACCTGACGGCAAACCTGTCGGTGGCGATCATCCTGCTGACCTCTCTCTATCTTGGCGACTCTATATTGCAGATTTTTGGCATCTCTATTGATTCGTTCCGTATTGCCGGGGGGATCCTGGTGGTGACAATCGCGATGTCGATGATTAGCGGCAAGCTGGGAGAGGATAAACAAAACAAGCAAGAAAAATCAGAGACCGCTATTCGTGAAAGTATCGGTGTGGTGCCGCTGGCCTTGCCATTAATGGCGGGGCCGGGTGCCATCAGTTCCACTATCGTCTGGGGAACGCGCTACCATAACCTGATGCACCTTATTGGCTTCTCGATTGCCATTGCGCTGTTTGCGTTCTGCTGTTGGGGCGTATTCCGTATTGCCCCCTGGCTGGTACGACTGCTTGGCCAGACCGGCATTAACGTGATCACCCGTATTATGGGGCTGCTGCTGATGGCGCTGGGGATTGAATTTATTGTTACCGGGCTGAAATCAATTTTCCCCGGGTTATTGAATTAACATTTTCAAACGAAAGAGCGGCGCCAGCTGGCGCCGTTTTTTTGTCAATATTAGCAAATCATATAATGAAAGTTGAAAAACGCGTTAACTATAATAAATTTTGCTAATAATTTTGTTTTGTTAACTATCAACGACTTGCCAACCCTACCTGTATCGCACTGTACACAATCCACGCAATATCACTGTTATTTTACTCACACGATACTCTGGGGCTTGCTGCGAGATAACTGAGATGATATTAGTAATTTGGTAAATGATTTAGATGAATGTGCTAAATAATAGACAGTTGTTAATTTTTTGTACAAACAACGCTTCGTCTTCAGCACAGCGACGCAATCGTCGAGTAAACCTTCTACATCCCATTGAATAGCGAAGCTTTTTTCCGCTTTTGATGCGCGGCAGGGTAGCCCACCGAGTAACGGTATCTCCCGTAAAAGAGAATTGGTTAACAAATTTGCAAAATGTATTGGCACCCGTGAAAACCATTTGATACTTTCCGGCCTTATATTTTTCGCAGAAATCTATTAGATGAGAATCTTTTTCATTAACGGTTCTGATCTAAAAGAATTAAGACAGGCTTCGACAGGGGAAGTCTGTTAAGAATCGACGCAAGGCGGCCAGACGAGCCGTTAGTAATAGTAAAGTCGGTGATAGCGAGAAGTAAAAACGCCTGACAGCAGCATAAACTCCTACGTTGTCAGGGAACCCCAAAAAGGGGAATTAAACAGGCTGGTAAAAACCAGTAATTATAAAGAGTGGAGTATCAACACAATGTCCATCATCACAAAAAAAAGTCTGGTCGCGGCGGGAATTCTAACTGCGCTAATCGCGGGCAACGTTGCAATGGCTGCTGACGTACCTGCTGGGGTTCAACTGGCGGAGAAGCAAACGCTGGTGCGTAACAACGGTGCTGAGGTTCAGTCTCTGGATCCGCACAAAATTGAAGGTGTACCGGAGTCTAACGTTAACCGCGACCTGTTCGAAGGTCTGCTGGTTACTGACGTAGACGGCCACCCGGTTGCCGGGGTTGCCGAAAAATGGGAAAACAAAGATTTTAAAGTCTGGACCTTCCACCTGCGTAAAGACGCAAAATGGTCTGATGGTTCCCCGGTTACCGCACAAGATTTCGTTTATAGCTGGCAGCGCCTGGCGGATCCAAACACCGCCTCTCCGTACGCGAGCTATCTGCAGTATGGCCACATCGCCAATATTGATGACATCATCACCGGCAAAAAACCGATTACCGACCTCGGCGTAAAAGCGATCGATGACAATACCTTCGAAGTCACCCTGAGCGAGCCAGTACCTTATTTCTACAAACTGTTGGTACACCCGTCCGTTTCCCCGGTGCCTAAAGCCGCGGTTGAAAAATTCGGTGAGAAGTGGACCCAGCCTGCCAATATCATTACTAACGGCGCCTATAAGCTGAAAGCCTGGGTTGTTAACGAACGTATCGATCTGGAGCGTAATACCAACTACTGGGATAACGCGAAGACCGTTATCAACCAGGTTACCTACCTGCCAATCTCGTCTGAAGTGACTGACGTTAACCGCTACCGCAGCGGCGAAATCGACATGACCTATAACAACATGCCGATCGAACTGTTCCAGAAACTGAAAAAAGAGATCCCAGCTGAAGTGCACGTTGACCCGTATCTGTGTACTTATTACTACGAAATCAACAACCAGAAAGCGCCATTCACCGACGTTCGCGTGCGTACCGCACTTAAGCTGGCACTGGATCGCGATATCATCGTGAACAAAGTGAAAAACCAGGGCGACCTGCCAGCCTACAGCTACACCCCACCGTACACCGATGGTGCAAAACTGACTCAGCCAGAGTGGTTCGGCTGGTCACAGGAAAAACGTAACGAAGAAGCGAAGAAACTGCTGGCCGAAGCCGGTTATACCGCTGACAAGCCGTTGACCTTTAGCCTGCTGTATAACACCTCCGATCTGCATAAAAAACTGGCTATCGCCGTCTCCTCCATCTGGAAGAAAAACCTGGGTGCGAACGTGAAGCTGGAAAACCAGGAGTGGAAAACCTTCCTGGACAGCCGTCATCAGGGCACCTTTGATGTGGCGCGTGCAGGCTGGTGTGCGGACTATAACGAACCGACCTCCTTCCTGAATACCATGCTGAGCGACAGCTCGAACAACACTGCACACTATAAGAGCGCAGAGTTCGATAAGCTGATCGGCGATACCCTGAAAGTCACGGACGAAGCGCAGCGCGCTGAGCTGTATTCGAAAGCTGAACAGCAGCTCGATAAAGACTCTGCGATCGTCCCGGTCTACTACTACGTGAACGCCCGTCTGGTGAAACCGTGGGTGGGTGGTTATACCGGTAAAGACCCGATGGATAATATCTACGTCAAAAACTTGTATATTATCAAGCATTAATGGCAATGAGTGGGGCGGGCGATGCTCGCCCCACGGTGTCTACTCATCGTAATACTATATAGGCACACGCCAGAAGGTACGGGCAATGTTGAAATTTATCCTACGTCGCTGTCTTGAAGCGATCCCAACGCTTTTTATTCTTATAACGATCTCGTTCTTTATGATGCGTCTCGCGCCGGGCAGTCCATTTACCGGTGAACGTACGCTGCCGCCAGAAGTGATGGCGAATATTGAAGCGAAATATCATTTAAACGATCCGATCTCCACCCAGTATTTCAATTATCTGAAGCAGCTGGCGCATGGCGATTTTGGACCGTCATTTAAATATAAAGATTATTCCGTAAACGATTTGGTGGCTTCCAGCTTCCCCGTTTCGGCTAAATTAGGCGCCGCGGCATTTTTACTGGCCGTTATTCTTGGCGTTACGGCGGGCGTCATTGCCGCGCTGAATCAAAATACCAAATGGGATTATGCCGTTATGGGGGTGGCAATGACCGGTGTCGTCATACCGAGTTTTGTCGTCGCGCCCTTACTGGTGATGATATTTGCCATCACCCTGAAATGGCTGCCCGGCGGTGGCTGGAACGGTGGGGCACTGCAGTACATGATCCTGCCGATGGTGGCCTTATCACTGGCCTATATCGCCAGCATCGCGCGTATCACCCGTGGTTCGATGATTGAAGTCCTGCACTCTAACTTCATTCGTACCGCGCGCGCAAAAGGGCTGCCGATGCGTCGGATTATTTTCCGTCACGCATTAAAACCTGCGTTATTGCCGGTTCTCTCTTATTTAGGCCCGGCGTTCGTCGGTATCATTACCGGTTCAATGGTTATCGAAACCATCTATGGTCTGCCAGGTATCGGTCAGCTGTTTGTTAACGGTGCCCTGAACCGCGACTACTCACTGGTACTGAGTCTGACCATTCTCGTCGGTGCGCTGACCATTTTCTTTAACGCGATTGTTGACGTGCTGTATGCCGTTATCGATCCGAAAATCCGCTACTGACACTGGAGCTCGCCATGATGTTAAGTAAGAAAAACAGCGAGGCGCTGGAAAACTTCAGTGAAAAACTGGAAGTCGAAGGACGCAGTCTCTGGCAGGATGCCCGCCGTCGCTTTATGCACAACCGTGCGGCGGTTGCCAGCCTGATTGTACTGGTGATTATCGCTCTGTTCGTGACCTTTGCACCTATGCTGTCGCAGTTCACCTACTTCGATACCGACTGGGGCATGATGTCCAGCGCGCCGGATAGCGAATCGGGTCACTATTTTGGTACCGACTCCTCCGGGCGTGACCTGCTGGTCCGTGTGGCCATCGGTGGGCGTATCTCGTTGATGGTGGGGATCGCCGCAGCCTTCGTGGCGGTGATTCTGGGTACGCTGTACGGATCGCTCTCAGGCTATCTCGGCGGTAAAGTAGACTCAGTGATGATGCGTATCCTTGAGATCCTCAACTCCTTCCCGTTCATGTTCTTCGTGATCCTGCTGGTGACCTTCTTCGGTCAGAATATCCTGCTGATCTTCGTTGCCATCGGCATGGTCTCCTGGCTGGATATGGCGCGTATCGTGCGTGGTCAGACCCTGAGCCTGAAGCGCAAAGAGTTTATCGAAGCAGCGCAGGTGGGTGGGGTCTCTACCGGCAATATCGTGGTGCGTCATATCGTGCCGAACGTACTGGGTGTGGTGGTGGTCTATGCCTCCCTGCTGGTGCCAAGCATGATCCTGTTTGAATCCTTCCTCAGCTTCCTCGGCCTGGGTACCCAGGAGCCACTGAGTAGCTGGGGTGCGCTGCTGAGCGATGGCGCGAACTCGATGGAGGTTTCACCGTGGCTGCTGCTGTTCCCGGCAGGTTTCCTGGTCGTGACACTGTTTTGTTTCAACTTTATCGGCGATGGCCTGCGTGATGCCCTCGACCCGAAAGACCGTTAAGGAGCGCCGCCATGACCATTATTGAAACGGCATCTGCGCCACAAATGCATCAGCAGGGCAATGCTCTGCTGGATGTGAAAGATCTGCGCGTCACCTTTAAAACGCCGGATGGCGATGTGACCGCCGTAAACGATCTCAACTTCAGTCTGCGGGCCGGTGAAACGCTGGGTATCGTGGGTGAGTCCGGTTCCGGTAAATCCCAGACCGCTTTTGCGCTGATGGGCCTGCTGGCGCAAAATGGCGTCATCGGAGGGTCTGCCACCTTTAACGGCAAACAGATCCTTAACCTGCCGGAGAACGAGCTGAACAAGCTGCGTGCCGAGCAGATCTCGATGATTTTCCAGGATCCGATGACCTCCCTGAACCCGTACATGCGCGTCGGCGAGCAGCTGATGGAAGTCCTGATGCTGCATAAGGGGTTGAGCAAAGCCGAAGCCTTTGAAGAGTCGGTCAAAATGCTCGATGCGGTGAAAATGCCGGAAGCGCGTAAGCGTATGCGCATGTTCCCGCATGAGTTCTCTGGCGGTATGCGCCAGCGCGTTATGATAGCCATGGCGCTGCTGTGCAGACCAAAACTGCTGATTGCCGATGAGCCAACCACCGCGCTGGACGTTACCGTTCAGGCGCAAATCATGACCCTGTTGAACGAGCTGAAGCGCGAGTTCAATACGGCGATCATTATGATTACCCACGATTTGGGCGTAGTGGCCGGCATCTGCGATAAAGTGCTGGTAATGTATGCTGGCCGCACCATGGAGTACGGAAACGCGCGGGATGTGTTCTACCACCCGGCGCACCCGTACTCTATCGGCCTGCTGAATGCCGTACCGCGTCTTGATGCGGAAGGCGAGTCGCTGCTGACTATTCCGGGCAACCCGCCAAACCTGCTGCGTCTGCCAAAAGGCTGTCCGTTCCAGCCGCGTTGTCCACACGCGATGGAGATCTGCAACAGCGCGCCACCGCTGGAAGAGTTTGCCCCAGGCCGTCTGCGTGCCTGCTTTAAGCCGTACGAGGAGCTGGTATGACTGTCATTGACGAAAAACGTAACGTCCTGCTCGAAATCGCGGATCTGAAAGTCCACTTTGACATTAAAGATGGCAAGCAGTGGTTCTGGCAGCCGGCAAAAACCCTGAAAGCCGTGGATGGCGTAACCCTGCGTCTGTACGAAGGGGAGACGCTCGGCGTGGTGGGCGAGTCGGGCTGCGGTAAATCCACCTTTGCCCGTGCGATTATCGGGCTGGTCAAAGCCACAGACGGCAAAGTGGCCTGGCTGGGTAAAGATCTGTTGGGGATGAAGCCTGACGAGTGGCGCGACGTGCGCAGCGACATTCAGATGATTTTCCAGGATCCGCTGGCCTCCCTGAACCCGCGCATGACCATTGGCGAGATCATCGCCGAGCCGCTGCGCACCTATCATCCGAAAATGCCACGTACCGAAGTGCGCGATCGCGTGAAGGCGATGATGATGAAAGTGGGGCTGTTGCCAAACCTCATCAACCGTTATCCGCACGAGTTCTCAGGCGGCCAGTGCCAGCGTATCGGGATTGCCCGTGCGCTGATCCTCGAGCCGAAACTGATTATCTGTGACGAACCGGTCTCGGCGCTGGACGTATCTATCCAGGCGCAGGTGGTTAACCTGCTGCAAAAACTGCAGCGTGAGATGGGGCTGTCGTTGATCTTTATCGCTCACGATCTGGCGGTGGTGAAGCACATCTCCGATCGCGTGCTGGTGATGTATCTCGGCCATGCGGTAGAGCTGGGCACCTATGATGAGGTGTACCACAACCCGCTGCACCCTTATACCAAAGCCTTGATGTCTGCGGTGCCGGTCCCGGATCCCGATCTGGAGAAGAATAAAACTATTCAGCTTCTGGAAGGGGAACTGCCGTCGCCGATCAATCCGCCGTCCGGCTGCGTATTTCGTACCCGTTGCCCGATGGCCGGGCCGGAATGCGCGAAAACCCGTCCGGTGCTGGAAGGCAGCTTCCGTCATGCGGTCTCCTGTCTGAAGGTCGACCCGCTCTGAGTGGTTAACATGTAATAAAAAAGGCTGCATTCGCAGCCTTTTTTATTCGCGGCAGATGTTATTCCCGCCAAAGAATGTGGCACAGCTTGTGGTCTTTCTCGCGACACAGCAGGACGCGGGCAAAGATGTCGTTAATCTCACCGCCGTCGGTATCGGCCAGACCAATGACGACTTCAGCGAAGAAGTCAGGGTTCAGGTCATAATCCACATGCTCGGCCCAGTCTTCAGACGGGTCGAACAGCTCGGCACCGCCGCGCTCTTCAAACTGCAGATTAAAGAGAATGACATCTGCCGGGTCGAGATTATCGACGGCCAGTTCAAGAAAGATATCGTAAGCCTGCTCGAGCGTTTCGTCTTCGGTCAGGCGATTGTTCAGATCCATTTCCATGATGACTACCTGTTAAACATCGTTGGTTGGGCACGTTTTACAGCAACGGACTAAAGAAGTAAAACAGTCGTTCGGTAATTCGCTGCCACAGCGGCCTTTTCACCCACAAACGCGCGTCCAGCAGGCGCGAGCGCGAGATATAGTCATCCTGTACCGCGGCTAAATCCCCGCCAAATCCGGCGTCATCGATGACCAGGGTGATCTCAAAATTGAGCCACAGACTGCGCATATCGAGGTTAACCGTCCCCACAAGACTGAGTTCGCCATCCACCAGCACGCTTTTGGTGTGCAGCAGCCCACCTTCAAACTGATAGATCTTTACCCCGGCGGCCAGCAGCTCGCTGAAGAAGGCCCGGCTGGCCCAGCCTACCAGCACCGAATCATTTTTGCGCGGCAGAATAATGCTGACATCAACCCCGCGCTGGGCGGCGGTACAGATGGCGTGCAGCAGATCGTCGCTCGGCACAAAGTAGGGGGTGGTCATGATCAGGTATTCACGGGCGGAATAGGCCGCAGTGAGCAGCGCCTGGTGGATAAGGTCTTCCGGGAAACCGGGGCCGGAGGCAATGGTGTGAATCGTATGCCCGCTGGCTTGCTCAAACGGCATGATATTGGCATCAGGCGGCGGGGGCAGAATGCGTTTACCGGTTTCGATCTCCCAGTCGCAGGAGTAGACCACGCCCATCGCGGTCGCGACCGGGCCTTCCATACGGGCCATCAGATCGACCCACTGGCCCACGCCAGCGTCCTGTTTAAAGAAGCGCGGATCCACCATGTTCATGCTGCCGGTATAGGCGATGTAGTTGTCGATTAGCACCATTTTGCGGTGCTGGCGCAGGTCCATCCTGCGCAGGAACACACGCAGCAGATTCACTTTTAAGGCTTCGACCACCTCCACCCCGGCGTTGCGCATCATCGACGCCCAGTTGCTGCGGAAAAAGGTCACGCTACCGGCGGAGTCGAGCATCAGACGGCAGTGAATGCCCCGGCGCGCGGCGGCCATCAGAGACTCAGCAACCTGATCGGCCATGCCGCCCGGCTGCCAGATGTAAAACACCATCTCGATGTTATGGCGCGCTAGCTGAATGTCGCGGATCAGCGCATTCATCACGTCATCGGAGGTGGTCATCAGCTGAAGTTGATTGCCTTTCACCCCGGCAATGCCCTGGCGGCGCTCACAGAGCTGAAACAGGGAGGCGGCGACGTCGCTGTTCTCTTCGGCAAAGATATGTTTGCAGGATTTGAGATCGTTGAGCCATTTTGCGGTGGAGGGCCACATGGCGCGGGCGCGCTCCGCCCGGCGTTTACCGAGATGAAGCTCACCAAAGGAGAGATACGCAATAATACCCACCAGCGGCAGGATAAAAATGATCAACAGCCATGCCATGGCGGAGGGAACGGCTCGGCGCTTCATCAGGATGCGTAATGTTACACCTGCGATGAGCAGCCAGTATCCCAGAATGAGCAGCCAACTCACCACGGTGTAGAAGGTTGTCATAATAAAAAATCCTTTTGAAAGCGTATTGTTAAGAGTTTACGCGTCAGGATATTTCTGGCAAATAAAAACCCCAGATAAAAGCACTGGTTTGCCGCAGGCAAGGGTCTATAATGAGCGCTCTGTTTTAGTAAGAGTTGTTAACATGAAGCGCAGTAGAACAGAAGTAGGGCGCTGGCGCATGTTGCGACAGACAGGTCGTCGCAAAGCGCGTTGGCTGGAAGCACAATCCCGCCGTAATATGCGTATCCACGCCATCAGAAAATGCAGTATGAACCGTCATCGCAATGCGTTACTGTTCGCCGTTCAGGATTACTGAATGACACAAGGGCACCCTCAGAGGTGCCCGATGTTTTTTATTTATTCGCTGTTTCGAAAAGGAGGATGAAATGTTTGCGGATTTCGGTGTGCTTAATTTCTGGACCTACGTTGTCGGGGCCATTTTCATTGTTCTGGTTCCAGGGCCGAATACGCTGTTTGTCTTAAAAACCGGTATTGGTCACGGCGTGAAGAAAGGCTATCTGGCGGCCAGCGGCGTGTTTATTGGTGATGCGGTGCTGATGTTTCTTGCGTGGGCAGGTGTGGCGGCGCTTATTCAGACTACCCCTGTGCTGTTCAATATTGTCCGCTATCTTGGGGCGTTCTATTTATTATGGCTGGGCGGCAAGATGCTCTGGTCGGTTATCAAACATAAACAACAAGGCGAAGCGGGCGGTATCGAGCCGGCAAAAACCATTATGAAACGCTCGCTGGTGCTGAGTATGACCAACCCGAAAGCGATCCTGTTTTATGTTTCGTTCTTTGTGCAGTTTATTGACGTTCAGGCTAATAACACCGGCGTGGCGTTTATGATCCTCGCGGTCACGCTGGAGATCATCAGCTTTATCTATATGAGCTTCCTGATTTTCTCCGGGGCGTTTGTCACCCGCTACCTCAAGACAAAAAAGAAACTGGCGAAGCTGGGGAATGGATTGATAGGTTTGTTATTTGTCGGGTTCGCGGCGCGGCTGGCATCGCTGCACTAACAAAAAAGGCTCCTTGTAAGGAGCCTTTTTTTATCCTAGAAAACTTTTTTAAAGGGCTTCACCACGACGTTATCATACACGCCAGCTGCCACGTACGGATCGTCCTGCGCCCAGGCCTGTGCCGCTTCCAGCGATTCGAACTCGGCAATCACCGTCGAGCCGGTAAAGCCTGCCGCACCCGGATCGTTGCTGTCGACGGCAGGCATTGGCCCGGCGGTCAGCAATCTGCCTTCGTCATGCAGCAGTTGTAAGCGCGCCAGATGGGCAGGACGCACGGAGAGGCGTTTTTCCAGAGAATCAGCAACATCTGCAGCAAAAATCACATAAAGCACGGCAAAGCTCCTTAGCCAATAAAAGTAGGAATTACGTTATGTGAAAGTGCAGGGGACTGCAATGCAAAGATAGCGACATTGTTAAAACCCTGCTCGCTACGTGCCTTTTTTCGCCTGTTGGACGGTTAATTCGGGCGAAGTGTAACTGCCTTATTGAATATGATTGCTATTTGCATTTAAAATCAGGGCCTGGCTTTTTAACTGAAACGATTATGACTTCAATGACCCTTGAACTCCCTCGCCGCTTTCCCTGGCCGACGCTGTTGTCTGTCGGAATTCATGGAGCCGTCGTGGCGGGTCTGCTTTACACATCGGTACATCAGGTTATTGAAATGCCAGCGCCCGCGCAGCCGATTTCTGTGACCATGGTAACGCCTGCAGAGCTGGAGCCTGTACAGGTTGCGCCACCACCAGAACCAGAGCCTGTTGCAGAACCCGAGCCGGAACCGGAACCAGAAATCGTTCCTGAACCCCCTAAAGAAGCGCCTGTGGTGATCCATAAACCGGAGCCGAAGCCTAAGCCAAAACCGAAGCCGAAACCAAAACCGGAGAAAAAAGTGGAAGAGCGTCCGAGGCGTCAAGAGCGTCCGGTCGAGCCTCGCACCACCCAGCCGGTTGAGAGAGCGGCCCCGGCTCGCCCGGTGATGAACTCGTCCCCGGCCACCGCGAAGCCCGTTGTGACGACCCCTTCCGGCCCACGTGCGCTGAGCCGTAACCAGCCGGTCTACCCGGCGCGTGCGCAGGCTTTACGCATCGAAGGGCGTGTTCGCGTGAAGTTTGACGTGACCGCAGACGGACGGGTGGATAATGTCGAAATCCTTTCCGCGCAGCCATCGAATATGTTTGAGCGGGACGTGAAAACCGCAATGCGCAAATGGCGTTACGAACCCGGTAAGCCAGGCCGCGGGCTGATCGTGAATATCGTCTTCCGCCTCAACGGCGGGGCACAGATGGAATAAAATAAAAAAGCCTCCAGATGGAGGCTTTTTTTTGGCCTGAATGTCAGGCCTGAGGCAATGGACGTGGTTTCCCGTCGTTATCCACCGCGACATAGATAAACAGCGCTTCGGTCGCTTTGTAACGCTGGCCGATAGGCTCAGAGGAGACCTTTTTTACCCACACTTCGATGTTGATCGACACCGAGGTATTCCCACGCTTTACGCATCGCGCGTAGCAGCACACCACGTCCCCAACCGCGACAGGGCGCAGAAAGGTCATGCCGTCAACCCGGACCGTCACCACGCGGCCCTGAGCAATTTCTTTGGCGAGGATTGCCCCACCCATATCCATTTGCGACATCAGCCAGCCGCCAAAAATGTCACCGTTCGCATTGGTATCGGCAGGCATTGCCAGCGTACGTAAGACCAGTTCGCCCTGCGGGGCGTCTTGTGTTGTCATTATTTTCTCAGCTTATAACGAAGTGGCCAGCGCGGGATGTGCGCTGGCCGGTGGATCAATGCTTATCGTCTTGCGGCATATGGCGGTAGATATAGACACCGCTCAGGAGGGTAAAGATCAGCGTTAACGCGGTCAGACCAAACACTTTGAAGTTGACCCAGATATTCTGCGGCAGCCAGAAGGCGATATAGATATTCGCCAGGCCACAGAGAATAAAGAACACCGCCCAGGCGATATTCAGACGCGACCAGACGCTCTGCGGCAGGTCCAGCTCTTTACCCAGCATGCGCTGAATAAGGGGCTTTTTCATGACCCACTGGCTGAACAGCAGGGCACCGGCAAACAGCACGTAGATGACGGTCACTTTCCATTTGATGAACTCATCGTTGTGGAAAAAGACGGTCAACCCGCCAAAAAAGGCCACCAGCACGAAGGTAATTAAGGCCATCTTTTCGACCTTGCGGTAGCGCACCCAGCTGTAGATCAGCACCACTGCGGTGGCAACGATCAAAGCGGTGGTTGCCGCGTAGATGTCATACAGCTTGTAGAAGGCAAAAAAGACAACCAGGGGTAAAAAATCAAGAAACTGCTTCATTCTTCGATTCCATCATCTGCGATGGCCCGGGCGTGGCGCCGGAGCCATCAGAAAAATTACTGGCGAATTAAGGTATACAGGCGGAACAAATAGACCAGTAATACCGCTGAGATCAGATTGCTAACCGTATTGGCCACCACGGCACCGACGTTCGGGGTCAGCACGGACAGGTTCGGGGCAAACAGCAGCAGCAAGGTCTTAGCCAGCAGCCAGCTCATCACCGCCGGGGCAACCAGACGCATATTAGACCATGCCAGTCGGATGCTGCTACGCATGGCGACAAAAATGCCCATTCGGTCCTGCACCACCATAATCGGCGCGAAGGCGAGCACAATCGATAACAGCACGCCCGGCACCACAACCAGCATAATCCCCAATTGCACCAGCATGGTGGTCAAAAAGATCAGGATAAACAGTTTCGGCAGCAGCGGCGCGCTGGCACCAATCGCCCGCAGGGCGCTGACGCGGTGCCCGGCAGACACCAGCTGGATCATTAACAGTACGCCACCTGCCAGAATGGCATTGCCGATCAATCCTGAGAAGGTGGTGGCCGCAGAGGCGCGCAACAGGATCTGCTGTTGCTCTGGGGTCATATTTTGCACCATCTCAAACAGCCCGACGCTGCTGGCGATCTGATCGCCTTGACTCAGGCTGGCAATTTGCTCCTCACTCGGCGAAAAGGCATGACCAAGTACCACCGTGATTAATGCGCACAACAAGGCGATCAGTAAAAAGGTAATGAACTGATTGCGGAAGAAATTCCCCGTGTCACGGTAGACAGACTTCGCCGTGATAGACATGCACTCTCCTTGAGTATTGCAGGTGTTAATTAGCGGGCAATTGTACCCTGGATAACTGCCCGGTGGCAGTATCAAGGGTTGTATGGAAAAGCATATCTTTGTAAAGCGCCCGTAATGCGTCGCTGGAATTTTGCGCGTGTGTTTTCCCACTGCGCTTTATTTGTCCGAAAGCGCGAAATTGATCCAGACACCGACTACCAATTTTTGCCTACGGTTAAAAAAATTAATTTAGATCAATGAATGTTAAATTGCTGAATTTAATGTGATCCCTGCGAGATCACTTATTAATCATTTGTAGGTATATTCCGTTCTCGAATAAAACCATAACGAGGGAGTGGATATGAAAAAAGCAGTGATAGCAGCGCTGATTCTGGGTACGTTTTCCGGCGGTGCCGTTGCACACGAAGCCGGTGAGTTCTTTTTCCGCCTGGGATCTGCCACGGTACGTCCTACGGAAGGCTCGGATAATGTTCTGGGCCTGGGCGGATTCAACGTCAGTAACAATACCCAGGCCGGAATGACCTTTACCTGGATGGCCACCGACAACGTTGGCGTTGAATTGCTGGCAGCCACGCCGTTTCGTCACAAGGTCGGGACTGGCCCAACCGGGGACATCGCCACGGTTCATCATCTGCCGCCCACGTTGATGGCCCAGTGGTATTTCGGTGACGCCAGCAGCAAAGTGCGCCCCTATGTGGGAGCCGGGGTCAACTACACCACCTTCTTTGACGAAAAGTTTAACGACACCGGTAAAGCCGCGGGCCTTTCCGATCTGAGTCTGAAAGATTCATGGGGCATGGCGGGGCAGGCGGGCCTGGATTATCTCATCAACCGCGACTGGTTGATTAACATGTCGGTCTGGTACATGGATATCGACACCGAAGTGCGCTTTAAGGCGGGGGATCAGCAGCAAAATATCAATACCCGTCTGGATCCGTGGGTGTTTATGTTCTCGGCGGGATATCGCTTCTGACGTAAAAAAGGCCCCGAAGGGCCTTTTTTATTTATCTACGACCCAGCAACAGGCCGAGGACAATACCTACTGCGCCTGCGGCAATCAGGCCGGTAAGGGGATTATTTTTCACTGCATCGGTAACATCAGTCACTACGTCACTTGCCTGCGCGGCATATTTGCGCCCGGCACCTTTTAACTGATGTTTTGGCGAATCAACAAATTCACCAAACTGCTGCTGCGCAGCACCAGCCGCCTCATCCAGCTTGTTCTTCGCTTTTTCACCAGCATATTGTGCATCATTATCAAGATTTTGGTCTGACATAACGTTCTCCTTTTGTAGTCAATGTTAAGCATAGACTCAATGGGGATATCCTGAAGAAAATGAGATTAATACTTAAGACCCTACGGTATAAGTCAAATCTAAATAGGCGGGTATTAGCGGGGGGATAAAAAAGGGTGGCCTGTCGCCACCCTGTCGTTATTTCAGGATGAGATAGCGGATCGTCGGTCCATCCTGTTGAATATCCAGCACGGTGTAGCCATGATTTTTGGCATCCAGCGGGATATTGTTGATGGATTGGGGACAGTCGCTCACCACCTCAAGGATCTCACCTTTTTTCAGCTGCGGCATCGCTTCAAGGGTCGCGACAGCCGGGTAGGGGCAAGGCTCACCCACCATATCGAGGCGGTAGTCAGGAACGATCTCTTTCATGCGGCATCCTCACGAAGTTCAGTTTTCACGGCAGCACGACGGAAGAAGCGTTTCTCCTGCGCCAGCACCAGTAAAAAGGCGATCAACAACAAAAGATAGGTCACCAGCAGCCCGCCCAGCGGACCAAAGGTGTTCAGAAGATTGACTTTGTCCCAGTTGGTAGCCAGCGCAGGCGCGAAATCATCCCAGTAGAAGGCCAGCAGCGTGGAACCAATCACGTTACCCAGGCCCACCCACCAGTAGTGCACCTGGCCTTCCACCGCGCGGTACATCCAGCCCGTTTCGCAGCCGCCTGCCAACACAATCCCAAAGCCAAACAGCAGCCCGCCGATAATGGCGTTTGGACCTGCCCACATGATTTTGGGCGCCACGCCCAGTTGAACGTAGCTGAAAATACCGATGGCGCTCACTGCCATTCCGGCGATGATGGCTTTGGCCATCATGGTGCGCCCGGTGATCCACATGTCGCGAAACGCCGAGGTAAAGCAGATCTGCGCCCGCTCGATCAACAGGCCAAAGCCGACGCCGAACAGCATTGCCAGACCAAGTTTAGGCTGATTCAGCGCGGTACAGAGCGCCCAGGCCAGCATCCCGAAGAACACCAGCATTCCCAGACGAAAGCGGCGACGCGCCTGATCCGGCTTCTGGGTCAGCGGCGAAGCGGCACTCACTTTTTGTATTTTGACCGGAATACGGAACAGCGGCAGCAGCGTGAAGCGTGCGCCAAAGTATGAGCCGACGGCGGTGGCCAGAGCAAAGAACCAGGCGTGCAGAGAGAACTGGGGGATCCCGGTAAAGAAGGCGGCCAGGTTACACCCCATCGCCAGACGCGCGCCAAATCCGGCAATAATGCCGCCAACAACCGCCTGGGCAATGCGGATCCGGCTGTGCGGCATACGCAGTTTAACGTTGTTGGCCCACAGCGCGGCGGCGAAACAGCCCCCGAACATGCCGATGATCATCATGCCGTCGATACGGGTGAGCGGGGTGCCTTCAAGGTGGATCAGTTTAAAGTAGCCCCACTCTTCGGTATGAACACCTGCCAGTTGCAGTAACTGTCCGCCCCAGCGGGTGAATTCGCCGGTAACGGCCCAGAAGGTACCGGTGATGCCAAAGTAGTAGGTGGAGAGGATGCCTGCCGCAATGACCGCAGGAACGGGGGACCAGAACTTAATTAAATAAGTCTGTTTAAAGTGTTGCCATGACATAGTTAAGCCTCTGAACTCAGAAGGTTTAAGGAGGAAGCCTTATTAGAGGAGGGGATAATACGCCGGGAAACATATTTGAAAAGGGTTAAATGCAGGAAAGCACGACAGGATCAATTTATGCGAACCGCCGTCTGGCAAAACCAGACGGCGGTTCGGTTATTGTGGACGGGTCGCCGCTTTCATGGCGCTGGCGAAGCTTTTCAGCTCGCTCAGCATTTTCTCAGGTGTATTGACGTTGTTTTCGATGATTTTCACGATTGCCGAACCGGAAATGGCCCCCGCCGCGCCGGCACCCAGCGCCGCAGAGACCTGCTCAGGGGCCGAGATACCAAAGCCCTGCAGCGGTGGGGCAGCGTTGTACTCTGACAGTTTTTCCACCAGATGATGCAGGGGCAGGGCCGCTTTGTTCTCTGCACCTGTTACCCCGGCACGGGACAGCAGATAGGTATACCCGCGGCCGTGAGAGGCGATCTGGCGCAACAGTTCATCGTCGGCGTTCGGCGGACAGATAAAGATCGGCGCGACGTTATGACGCATCGCCGCCTGACGGAACGGGGCTGACTCCTCTACCGGCACATCTGCCACCAGCACCGAATCGACTCCCACGCGCGCGCATTCGGCGTAGAACTCGTCGATGCCGCGGTTGAAGACCAGGTTGGCGTACATCAGAAGGCCGATGGGGATAGTCGGGTATTTCTGGCGAATGGTCGCCAGCATCTCAAAGCACTGGGACGGGGTCACGCCTGCCGCAAAAGCGCGCAGGGTGGCAGCCTGGATGGTCGGGCCGTCAGCCAGCGGATCAGAGAAGGGAATGCCCAACTCCAGCGCATCGGCACCCGCTTCAATCAACGTGTCGATGATTTTCAGCGACTGCTCAGGAGACGGATCTCCCAGTGTAACGAAGGGAACAAAGGCGCCTTCCTTGCGGGCTTTCAGCTCAGCAAACACGTTATCGTAACGTTCCATCAAATTTCCCCTCGTGCTTTCAGAATATCGTGAACGGTGAAGATGTCTTTATCACCGCGACCGGAAAGGTTCACCACCAGCAGTTGCTCTTTTTCCGGGTTGTCTTTAATCATTTTCAGGGCATGGGCCAGCGCGTGAGAAGACTCCAGCGCCGGGATGATCCCCTCTTTGCGACACAGGGTCTTAAACGCGTCCAGCGCCTCATCATCGGTAATCGACACGTATTCGGCGCGACCGATACTATTCAGGTGTGCGTGCTGCGGCCCAACGGACGGGAAATCCAGCCCGGCAGAAATGGAGTAAGACTCTTCGATCTGCCCTTCGTCGGTCTGCATCATCGGCGCTTTCATACCGAAGTAGATGCCAACGCGACCATGCTTCAGCGGTGCACCGTGTTCACCGGTCTCAATCCCGTGACCTGCTGGTTCAACGCCAATCAGCCCCACGCGGGCGTCATCAATAAAATCAGCAAACATGCCGATGGCATTGGAGCCACCGCCCACGCAGGCGATCACCGCATCCGGCAGACGCCCCTCTTTTTCGAGGATCTGCGCTTTGGTCTCTTCGCCAATCATGCGCTGGAATTCACGCACGATGGTCGGGAACGGGTGCGGGCCAGCCGCGGTGCCCAGCATATAGTGGGCATTTTCATAGTTGCCGGACCAGTCGCGCAGCGCCTCGTTACAGGCATCTTTCAGGGTGGCCGAGCCGCTGTGCACCGGGATCACTTCCGCGCCCATCAGACGCATACGGAAGACGTTCGGTGACTGACGCTCAACGTCTTTTGCCCCCATATAGATGCGGCATTTCAGGCCGAGCAGGGCGCTGGCCAGCGCCGAGGCCACGCCGTGCTGACCGGCGCCGGTTTCGGCAATGATTTCGGTTTTACCCATCCGTTTTGCCAGCAACGCCTGACCCAGCACCTGGTTGGTCTTATGCGCGCCGCCGTGGAGCAGATCTTCACGCTTCAGGTACAGCGTGGTGTTCGTGCCCTCGGTCAGGTTGCGGCATTTGGTCAGCGCCGTTGGACGACCGGCATAGTTTTTCAGCAGGTCGGTAAATTCAGCCTGGAAGAGCGGATCTTTTTGCGCGCTCACGAACGCCTCTTCCAGCTGACGCAGGGCGGGCATGAGGATCTGCGGCACATACATGCCACCGAATTCGCCAAAGTAAGGGTTTAATAATGTGGTCATCTTCTCTTCCTTAATATGCACGCAGCGTTTTGAACACCGAAGCCAGTTTGCTGGCATCTTTTATGCCCGGCTGCGACTCAACGCCTGAATTGAAATCGAGACCTGCGCAGCCCGCTTTAGCGGCTTCAACGCAGTTGTCCGGGCTTAAACCTCCGGCAAGCAGGACGTTATCCAGCTTCTCACCGTCAAGTAGCGACCAGTCAAAGCGCTGCCCGGTTCCGCCCTGGCCGTTATCCAGAACATATTTATCGATATGCTGCAGCGTGCGCGGCGGCAGGATCTCGGCCACGCTCAGTGCTTTCCAGATTTGCACCTGGGGTTCCAGCACTGCGCGCAAGGCATTGATATAGTCCTGATCCTCGCTGCCATGCAGCTGTACGGCAGCGAGAGAGAGTGCCCCGGCAGTGGCCGCCACTTTTTCGATGGCGGCATTGCGGAATACGCCCACGTACTGCAGTGGGGCGGCGGCGATCACGTCGCGCGCCTGGGACTCGCTGACGTTACGCGGGGAGGACTCAACAAAAATCAGCCCGCCGTAAATCGCGCCTGCTTCATATGCCGCGGCGGCATCCTGGGGACGCGTCAGGCCGCACACTTTATTCTCACCCAACAGAACGCGACGTACCGCCGCGCTAAGATCTGCCTGCTCCATCATGGCAGAGCCAATCAGGAAGCCATTAGCGAAGTGACTCAGCTCGCGAACCTGGGCATAACTGTTAATGCCGGACTCGCTGATCACCGTCACGCCTGCCCCCAGACGCGGCGCCAGCTGGCGGGTGCGGTTAAGGTCGATAGAGAGATCGCGCAGGTCGCGGTTATTAATGCCCACCACTTTTGCCTCCAGAGCAATGGCGCGCTCCAGCTCCTCTTCATTGCTCACCTCGGTCAGCACGCCCATGTTCAGGCTGTGTGCGACGGCAGCGAGCTGGCGGTACTGTTCATCATCCAGCACCGAGAGCATCAGCAGGCAGGCATCGGCCTGATAAAAGCGCGCCAGCCAGATTTGATACGGTTCGATAATAAAGTCTTTGCACAAAATCGGCTGTGGGGCGATCCCGCTGACGATCGGCAGGAAATCAAAACTGCCCTGGAAATATTTCTCATCGGTCAGCACCGAAATGGCCGAGGCGTGGTGCTTATAAATGGCGGCAATCTGTGCCGGATCGAAATCATCGCGGATCACCCCTTTCGACGGGGAGGCCTTTTTGCACTCCAGGATAAACGCGGTGCGCGCGCCCCGCAGGGCGTCATAAAAACGACGGCTGCTCGGTACCACTTCATTCTGGAAGCTGGCGAGCGGTTGCTGCTGTTTACGCGCTTCAACCCAGATGGCCTTATCGGCAACGATTTTCGCTAATACGGTCTGCATTGTTTACCCTCTTGCCGCAAGTGCGGTCACTCGGTCGTAGGCTGCGCCAGAGCGCAACACGGCCATCACTTTTTGCACATTAATCTGGAGATCTTCTTCGCCGTGCAGACGCATCAGCATGGCGACGTTGGCGGCAACAGCGGCCTCATGCGCTGGCTCACCTTTACCTTGTAACAGGCGCGTCAGAATGTCACGGTTTTCTTCCGGGGTGCCGCCTGCCAGCTGCGCCTGGTGATAGGGCGTTAGGCCAAAGTCTGCCGCTTCAAGCTGATAGCTTTTGATTTCGCCGTTATTCAGTTCGGCCACCAGGGTTGGCGCATGCAGGGAAACTTCGTCCATCCCACCGCTGTGCACTACCGCGGCACGCTGATATCCGAGCACGCGCAGGGTTTCGGCAATCGGCAGCACCAGTTCCGGGCTGTAGACGCCAATCAGCGCCAGCGGCGGATGCGCCGGGTTGATCAGCGGCCCGAGTACGTTAAACAGGGTGCGGGTTTTTAGCTGCTGACGCACCGGCATCGCATGGCGGAACCCGGTGTGGTATTTCGGCGCGAACAGGAAGCAGACGCCCAGTTCGTCCAGCGCGTCACGGGATTTCTCTGCATTCATATCCAGATTGATACCGAAGGCGGCCAGCAGATCCGAGGAGCCGGAACGGCTGGAGACGCTGCGGTTGCCGTGTTTCGCCACCTTCAGCCCACAGGCCGCCGCCACAAAGGCGCTTGCGGTGGAGATGTTGATACTGTTGCTGCCGTCGCCACCGGTCCCGACGATATCTGCGAACAGATAATCAGGACGTGGGAACGGAGCGGCGTTTTCCAGCAGGGCGGTGGCAGCACCGGCGATCTCCTGCGGCTGCTCGCCACGCACTTTCATGCTTACCAGCGCGGCGGCCAGTTGCTCGGGCTTCAGCTCTCCGCGCACCACGGCGGAGAACAGCTGATGGCTCTCCTGCTGGCTCAGGGTCTGCGCCTGATAGAGTTTTTCCAGAATCGGCTGGAGGCTGTTGGTCTGCTCCAGCTTCTGCAGCGCCCAGTTGAGCGTTTGCTCCAGCAGACGCGCGCCCTGAGAGGTCAGAATGGATTCCGGGTGGAACTGCATGCCGCAAACCCGGTCAGCATCGTGACGCACCGCCATCACCATCCCGTTGTAATGGGCGTTAATGGTCAGCCCCGCCGGGATATCGCTGCCCACCAGCGAGTGATAGCGCGCCACCGGCAGCGGGTTCATCAGCCCGGCAAACATGGCCTGGCCGTCATGCTCAATGCTGGAGGCTTTCCCGTGCAGGATCTCGCCGGCCTGGCCGACGTAACCACCGTAGGCCTCGACAATCGCCTGGTGGCCCAGACAGATACCAATGATGGGCAGCTTACCGCGCATGCGGGTTAACAGCTCCGGCATACAGCCCGCCTCGCTTGGCGCGCCTGGCCCCGGGGAGAGCATCAGCACCGGGTTTTGCATGGTCGCCAGACGATCGATTAAGGTCTGGGCCGGGACATGGTTACGGTAAATCACCACGTTGTGACTGTTAGCACGCAGCTGATCCGCCAGGTTGTAGGTAAATGAGTCGATATTATCGAGCAGCAGAATGTCAGCCATCAGAAAATCTCCTGTGCGTGATGGGCAGTCGCAATTGCGCGTAGTACCGCGCGGGCCTTATTGCGGGTTTCGTCAGCTTCAGATTGCGGAACAGAGTCGAGCACGATGCCTGCTCCCGCCTGGACGGTGGCAATGCCCTCTTCGACGTAGGCCGAGCGGATCACAATGCAGGTATCGAGATCGCCGTGGGCGGTGAAATAGCCCACCGCACCACCGTAGCTGCCGCGACGGCGGCCTTCGGCCTGGGCGATAAGCTGCATGGCGCGTACTTTCGGCGCGCCGCTCAGGGTGCCCATGTTCATGCAGGCGCGATAGGCGTGCAGCACATCCAGATCCTGACGCAGCTCGCCCACCACGCGGGAGACCAGGTGCATCACGAAGGAGTAGCGGTCAACTTTAGTTAAATCGGCTACGTAACGGCTGCCCGGCGTACAGATGCGCGCCAGGTCATTGCGTGCCAGATCCACCAGCATCAGGTGTTCGGACATCTCTTTCTGGTCGGTGCGCATCTCCAGTTCAATCCGGCTGTCCAGATCGCGGTCCAGAGAACCGTCTGCACGGCGGCCGCGCGGGCGGGTACCAGCGATCGGGTAGATTTCAATCTGGCGGCTGGTGGCGTCATACTTCAGGGAGCTTTCCGGCGAGGCGCCGAACAGCGTAAAATCATTATCCTGCATAAAGAACATGTACGGGCTGGGGTTGCTTTTCTTCAGCACGTCGTAGGCCGCCAGCGGAGACGGGCAGGGCAGGGAGAAACGACGGGATGGCACCACCTGGAAAATCTCGCCCGCACGAATGGCTTTTTGCATCTGGCGAACCACCACGCCGTACTCGTCGTCCGTCTGGCTGACATCGCAACGCATCTGCTCCACGCGCTGTACCGGCAGCTCCGGTGGCGCTTCATTCATCTGCTCCTGCAACTGGGCAATGCGCTGCTCCAGACGCTGTTTCTCAGACAGTAACGGCGTAAACAGGCTGGCCTGAATGCGGGTGTATTTTTTCTGGTGGTCGATCACCAGTAAGGTTTCTGCCAGGTAGAAGCAGTAGTCCGGGCAGCGGTTACCTTGTTCAAGCTCAGGCAGCTCTTCGAAACCGGCCACCAGGTCATAGGCAAACAGCCCGCCGAAGAACATTGCTTCGCGTTCATGTTCCGGCACATTCACCAGGTTCTGCAACAGGCGGAAGGCGTCAAAGACCGACAGCGAGCAGAGGCGGGCATCTTCGTCCAGCAACTGGCTGACCGGCGGAAAATGCAGGATCCGCATATCCGGGCGATGCTCATTCTCAATGCCTGCAGGCAGCACGTCATCCAGCAAACAGAGCAGCGCTGCGCCGTTTTCGGACAGTGCTTTCAGGGTAACGGTGTCGCCCAGGGCGGTGATGCGCAGGGCGCTATCCACCAGCAGCAGGCTTTTCAGGTCATCCTTACTGTCGATATCCGCAGACTCCAGCAGCAGCGTGGCAGGGCGCGCGCCGCAGACCTGATGGAACAGAGTGGTAGGGTTGTGGCGATAGGCCGCCTCACGGGTCAGCAGTTCGAGGTTCGGTTTGGCTGTTTGCATTTTTTGTTCTCTTTATTCTGTTCAAAAAAAAGCCCGCTCAGTGGCGGGCCAGGTATCTGTTTGCACATTGCAGACGTACGACACTGCCCGAATTTCAGGAAGTGCGCCACCAGCCATGCAGAGTGAAATGTGCGGTCATTTTCAGATACCTCGTTGAGTGAACTTTCGTACTAGTTAACTAGTTCGATGGTGTAATGTCAACCCCCCGATTTCAGAATTTCACCACATACCGTTATTATGGCGGCGCAGATATTGAAGAAGAGTGACGGGAGCCGCTTTGAGCGACACGAATTACGCAGTGATTTACGATTTACATAGCCATACTCAGGCCTCTGACGGCCTGCTTACGCCCGAAGAACTTGTCCATCGCGCCCACGAGATGCGTGTGGGCACGCTGGCGATCACCGATCACGATACCACCGAGGCCATTGCAGCCGCGCGGGCAGAAATTGTCCGCACTGAATTGCCGCTTACGCTGATAACGGGCGTGGAAATTTCCACCGTCTGGGAAAATCATGAGATCCATATCGTCGGGTTGAACATCGATATTGAGAACCCTGCCATGCGTACGTTGCTGGACGAGCAGAAGGCGCGTCGCGTGCTGCGGGCCGAACTGATCGCCGAACGGCTGGACAAAGCCCATATTCCCGGTGCCTGGGAAGGGGCACTCCGCCTGGCAAAAGGCGGCGCGGTAACCCGGGCGCACTTTGCCCGTTTTCTGGTTGAGGCCGGAAAGGCGAATAACATTGCGGATGTGTTTAAAAAATACCTCGCACGGGGGAAAACCGGATACGTTCCTCCCCAGTGGTGTACAATAGAACAAGCTATTGATGTCATTCATCATTCTGGCGGCAAGGCGGTGCTGGCCCATCCCGGTCGGTATAACCTCTCCGCCAAATGGCTGAAACGTCTGCTGGCATACTTTGCCGAACACGGCGGAGACGCGATGGAAGTCGCGCAGTGTCAGCAGGCGCCCAACGAGCGCAGTCAACTGGCTGAGTATGCCCGCCAGTACGGCCTCCTTGGCTCCCAGGGCTCTGATTTCCATCAGCCTTGTCCCTGGATCGAGCTGGGACGCAAGCTGTGGTTACCCGCCGGCGTCGAGCCAGTGTGGCAGCTCTGGGAACAGCCAACGCCAATTGAAGAGAGGGAAGTATGAGTCAATTTTTTTATATCCATCCTGACAATCCGCAGCCGCGTTTGATTAATCAGGCCGTGGAGATCGTGCGTAAGGGCGGGGTTATCGTCTATCCAACCGATTCGGGCTACGCGCTGGGCTGTAAGATTGAAGATAAAAGCGCGATGGAGCGCATTTGCCGGATCCGCCACCTCCCGAACGGGCATAACTTCACCCTGATGTGTCGCGATCTCTCTGAGCTGTCTACCTACTCTTACGTCGATAACGTGGCGTTTCGGTTGATCAAAAATAACACCCCGGGTAACTACACCTTTATCCTGAAGGGAACCAAAGAGGTGCCGCGCCGCCTGCTGCAGGAAAAACGCAAAACCATCGGGATGCGAGTGCCCTCTAATCCGATTGCGCAGGCGCTGCTCGAAACGCTGGGTGAGCCGATGCTCTCCACATCCCTGATGCTACCGGGTAGCGACTTTACCGAGTCTGACCCGGATGAGATCAAAGACCGTCTGGAAAAACAGGTGGATTTAGTGATTCACGGCGGCTACCTTGGCCAACAGCCGACCACGGTCGTCGATTTAACCGAAGATGCCCCGGTCGTGCTGCGCGAAGGGGTAGGTGACGTAAAACCTTTCCTGTAATTCCTATTTTTATGGGCCATCTCATTAGCGTTTTTTCCTCGCTATAATGGCCCATTACTCATCTCTGCTTATTTACGCCTTCCTTTACTTATTATCTTATTATTATCTGAAAATCTTTCTGTGCACGGAATAGTCTTGCCCATGCCTGAATATGTAGATATATGATAAGCGAATACCATTTTTAGATATGGAAATGTCGATGGCGTTACATGGAAAGTTGATTCTGAACGGGGCAGATTATGTACCTTTTAATCTGTATGGCGTGGGCGTGTTTATGGCTCACTCGGGTAAAGGAACATGCCGTAATAATGGGGGATGTAGGAATATTCCTGACAATGGCCCAATTCCTCCTGGTAAGTATTGGATTGTAGATCGGAAAGAGGGTAACCGGTTATCACAAAAGAAACTGGAAATTATAGATTCAACCCGGAGAGCATTTAACATCAGCCCTTTTGGGAAATCGGATTGGTTTGCGTTGTGGCGAGATGATTGGGGAATCGACGATGAAACCTGGATAGATGGCGTAAAGCGCGGTAGCTTCCGTTTGCACCCCGGTATGTCGTCAAAAGGCTGCATAACAATCGCCCATGCTTCTGACTTTGCGATGATTCATAATGCGCTTATGAATACCTCCCTCGTTCAGGTGCCCTGTATGCGACGGTTGATGGCACGAGGATGGGTGGAGGTAATAGCTGGTGGCTATAACAATACTTGTTCTTAAGTTAAGTAAATTTATTTACTTTATAATACTGTTTGTGATTGTTGGTCGCTGTACGGGTGATCCTGAGCTTTGGTTCAACGATGACATGGCGACACATATTGGTCATGCTATTTATGGGCCTGGCGAAATTGGTGCGGATAATTTTTATGATCTTTATTTTTACATTCATCTAACCGCTATCCTGCCTGTCACTCTATTTATCTATGTAATGACAATGAAGTTAATAAAAAAATTAAGGAAAAAATAAAATGCCAATCCCTCCGTATATGTGGCTGAAAGACGATGGCGGTGCAGATATTAAAGGCTCCGTAGATGTCAAAGATCGTGAAGGCAGCATAGAGATAATCGGGTTAAGCCACGGCATTAACCTGCCAGTAGACAGTGCCAATGGGAAAATCACCGGAACCCGCCAGCACTCATCCATGATGATTGAAAAGGAAGTGGATAGCTCAACGCCCTATCTGTATAAAGCAGCCGCTACAGGCCAGACGTTAAAAAGCGCGGAAATCAAGTTTTACCATATCAACGATGCCGGGCAGGAAGTCTGCTATTACACGGTGTTTATGGAAAACGTGAAGATCACCGGCGTGAACTGCGCTGTGCCGAACGTTAAACTCACGGGCAACGACAAAATGAACCATGTAGAAAGCGTCAGCATTCAGTATGAAAAAATCACCTGGCGCATAGTGGATGGCAACATTCAGCACACAGATGCCTGGAATGAGCGCCCTACGGCATAACATAATCCGACAGCCCATCTGTACGAGAGGGTCAATCCGTTGGGTTTACTTCAGGTTAACAGTGCCAGAACGCCGCCGCGCAAAACTTGTTGAATCATTTAGTCTAAAATTCATGTAGTATGTGCGGCCATGAATCACTGGGTGCGACACCTTGTCCGCCATTTTGTGTGCTATGAAATAGTTGCAGATCAGTGAGTTAATGTTTTTTAAACTTAACTCATTGTTTTCGAAAGTATACCAGACGCCTGTGAAGGCGACACCTGAAGGAAGCTCAATGAGCGAGAAATTACAGAAAGTGCTGGCCCGCGCCGGCCACGGTTCACGCCGTGAAATCGAAACCATTATCGAAGCAGGTCGTGTCAGTGTGGACGGTAAAATCGCCACCCTGGGCGATCGTGTGGAAATCGTACCAGGCCTGAAAATTCGTATCGATGGCCATCTTATCTCGGTAAAAGAGTCTGCCGAGCAAATCTGCCGCGTGCTGGCGTACTACAAGCCGGAAGGCGAGCTTTGCACCCGCAACGATCCTGAAGGCCGTCCTACCGTGTTTGACCGCCTGCCAAAACTGCGCGGTGCGCGCTGGATCGCTGTAGGTCGCCTGGACGTGAACACCTGCGGGCTGCTGCTGTTCACCACCGACGGTGAGCTGGCAAACCGTCTGATGCACCCAAGCCGTGAAGTGGAGCGTGAGTACGCGGTTCGCGTGTTTGGTGAAGTTGACGACAGCAAAATCCGCGACCTGTCCCGGGGCGTACAGCTTGAAGATGGCCCGGCCGCCTTCAAGACCATCAAATTTACCGGTGGGGAAGGGATTAACCAGTGGTACAACGTCACCCTGACCGAAGGTCGTAACCGCGAAGTACGTCGTTTGTGGGAAGCCGTTGGTGTGCAGGTGAGCCGCCTGATCCGCGTGCGTTACGGTGACATTCTGCTGCCGAAAGGGCTGCCGCGTGGCGGCTATACCGAGCTGGATTTAACCCAGACCAACTACCTGCGTGAACTGGTGCAGCTGACCCCGGAAACCACCTCTAAAGTGGCGGTGGAAAAAGATCGGCGTCGCATGAAAGCGAATCAGATCCGCCGGGCAGTCAAACGTCACAGCCAGGTCAGCAGCAATCGCCGCTCTGGCAGCCGTAACAACAACGGCTAAAAAAACAAAACCCGGCATTGCCGGGTTTTTTCTTAATAGTCGATACCGATTTGCGCTTTCACGCCAGCATCGAAGGCATGTTTGACCGGGCGTAGTTCGCTGACCGTGTCCGCCATCTCCAGAATATCCCGATGACAGCCGCGCCCGGTGATAATCACCGTCTGGTGCGCCGGACGGTTGTTCAGCGCGTCCAGCACCTCCTGCAAAGGCAGATAGTCGTAAGCCACCATATAAGTGATTTCATCCAGTAGCACCATGTTCAGCGTGGGATCGGCCAGCATACGCTTCGCCTGCTCCCAGACAGCCAGACAGGCAGCGGTGTCGGTATCGCGGTTTTGGGTATCCCAGGTAAAGCCGGTTGCCATCACCTGAAACTCAACGCCGTGAGGCTCAAGCAGATTACGCTCGCCGTTTGGCCACTCTCCCTTGATAAACTGGATCACGCCTACCTTTTGCCCGTGACCGACGGCGCGGGTCGCCGTACCGAAGGCGGCAGTGGTTTTGCCTTTGCCGTTGCCGGTGAAGACGATAATAATCCCGCGCTCATCCTGCGCGGCGGCAACACGGGCATCGACCTGCTCTTTCAGGCGCTGCTGGCGCTGCTGATGACGTTCATCACTCATTGCGAAATTCCTGGTTTACGGCCGGGTTGGGCATCGAAGGTCATGCCGGTTTTACGGCGGCTGTCATCCCCCATCAGCCACAGATAGAGCGGCATGATGTCGGCGGGCGTTTTCAGTTTAAGCGGATCTTCGCTCGGGAACGCGCTGGCGCGCATGCCGGTGCGGGTGCCGCCGGGGTTGATACAGTTGACGCGCAGGTGGCGGCTCTGATACTCCTCAGCCAGCACCTGCATCATCCCTTCGGTGGCAAATTTCGAGGCGGCATAAGCGCCCCAGTTGGCCCGTCCCTGGCGTCCGACGCTGGACGAGGTAAACACCAGCGAGCCAGAATCAGATTGCAGTAATAAAGGAAGCAGCGCCTGGGTGAGGAAAAAAGTGCCATTGACGTTCACTTGCATCACCTGCTGCCAGATCTCCGGGGTTTGCTCCTCCATCGGGCGCACCTCGCCCAGGAAACCGGCATTGTGCAACACCCCGTCCAGACGCGGGTAATCCTCGGCAATGCGCCCGGCAAGCTGTTGACACGTCTCTGGCGTACAGGTTAACAGGTCAAGTGTATATTCATGTGTCGGCGCGCCGCCCTCGCTGGCGATGGTTCTGGCGACGTCACGCAGTTTTTCTTCATTACGCCCCAACAGGATAACGCGCGCGCCATGGCGTGCGTAGGTCAGCGCCGCCTCACGGCCAATACCGTCGCTGGCACCCGTGACCAGGATAATACGGTTTTGCAGTAGATCTTTCTTGGGTTGATAGTGCAAGGTCACTCCTCTGGCTCGCGCTGTCGCGGCCCATGCTGTGCGGTCTCTTTTCGGCTTTATGCCCGAAAGCGACAAGGATTTCAATCAGTCATCCGGAGAGTTCACTGTAAAATTAACAATTTGCAAATGTTTTTCCGTGAAATTCCCATTCCTGAAGACGCCTCGCAAGGATATCGTCAGATGAGAGACGCCTGGTGAAGGCTGTTGTACACTGGGTGTGAAAACAAGTGGTTAAACCAAGGTGGACGCGTGGAATTACTTTCTGAATACGGTTTATTTTTGGCCAAAATTGCAACAGTGGTGATGGCCATTGCGGTGATCGCAGTTCTGATTGTCAACCTGACGCAGCGCAAACGTCAGCGCGGCGAATTGCGGATTACCCGGCTGAGCGAGCAGTACACGGAGATGCAGGAAGAGATGTCGGTGGCGTTGCTCGACGCGCATCAGCAAAAGCTGTGGCACAAAGCGCAGAAGAAAAAGCACAAGCTTGACGCGAAAGCCGCAAAGCAGAAAGCAAAACTTGAGCAGCGCCCGGAAGCGGCAAAACCGCGGGTCTATGTGCTCGATTTTAAAGGCAGCATGGATGCGCATGAGGTTTCATCTCTGCGCGAAGAGATCACCGCCGTGCTGGCGGTGGCCAGAGCCGAAGACCAGGTTGTGCTGCGTCTTGAAAGTCCGGGTGGGGTGGTGCATGGCTACGGTCTGGCCTCGTCGCAGCTGCAACGCCTGCGCGACAAGCAGATCCCACTGACGGTAGCGGTAGATAAGGTCGCCGCCAGCGGTGGCTACATGATGGCCTGCGTGGCCGACAAAATTGTCGCCGCACCTTTCTCTATTATTGGTTCGATTGGCGTAGTAGCGCAGATCCCTAACTTCAATCGTTTCCTGAAAAACAAAGATATTGACGTCGAGTTACACACCGCAGGTCAGTACAAGCGCACCCTGACCCTGCTCGGCGAAAATACTGAAGAGGGGCGTCAGAAGTTCCGCGAAGATCTTAATGACACCCATCAGCTGTTCAAAAGCTTTGTGCAGCAGATGCGTCCAACCCTGGATATCGACCAGGTCGCCACTGGCGAACACTGGTACGGCACCCAGGCGCTGGAGAAAGGGCTGGTGGATCAGGTGGGAACCAGTGACGATCTCCTGCTGGGACTGATGGAGGGCCGTGAACTGGTCGGCGTGCGCTATACGCGACGCAAAAAGCTAATGGATCGCTTTACCAACAGCGCCGCAGAGAGTGCGGACCGTCTTCTGCTACGCTGGCTGCAGCGTGGACAAAAACCCCTGCTGTAAATAAAAACGCGAGGCCAGTGCCTCGCGTTTTGCATCAGTCGACCAGGTGATACTTTTCCGAGAGCGCGTGGGCCAGGTATTTAAACATGTTAAATACCGCCGTGCTGCGTGGGGTGGGTAACCCCTGCTCATCGAGAAAGTACTCGCCGCTGAATACCAGCACGCCGTTGCGCTGTTCCACCCCAGTGGCTTCGATCCCTGCCAGGGTGTCTTCATGTTCGCGAATAAGTTTATTGGCTTCGGCAAGCAAGGTTACGCGGTCGATGGGTTGGGTTGTTTGCTGCATTATCCCCTCCTTAAACAGTGGTATTAGTCTACGCCGCCGCGGTCTCAGGAGCAAATTTTCCCCATTTTTCGGCATGCAGGGCAAGACGGACAGCGCTGGCGTGATTTGCTTTTGCATGCTAATAAAGTTGCGTAACGGATTTTATCAGGTAGAGTGTGCGCTTTCGTCATTCTGGCAATAGATTTGCTTGACATTCGACCTAAATCTCGTCGTGCAGTCACACCGGAGCGAGAAAAAGCCCGTAAACTCAACTACCTGGCTGAGGTCGTTTTTAGCGACTTGCCCGAAAAGGGGTTGATAACCACTGATGGCGTCGTTATATAGATGACTCGTCGCCAGTGGAAGGTGAACTCACGCGACGTATTCCTGGAAGAAACAAATTAGGTAAAGGTGAATATGGGTAAAGCTCTCGTTATCGTTGAGTCCCCGGCAAAAGCCAAAACGATCAATAAGTATCTGGGTAGTGACTACGTGGTTAAGTCCAGCGTTGGTCATATCCGCGATCTGCCGACCAGTGGCTCAGCCAAGAAGAGCGCCGACTCTACCTCCACCAAAGGGGCCAAAAAGCCTAAAAAGGATGAACGTAGCGCGCTCGTTAATCGTATGGGAGTTAACCCATGGGATAACTGGCAGGCACAGTACGAAGTGCTGCCGGGTAAAGAGAAAGTCGTCTCCGAGCTGAAACAGCTGGCGGAAAAAGCCGACCACATCTATCTCGCAACCGACCTTGACCGCGAAGGGGAGGCCATTGCATGGCACCTGCGGGAAGTGATCGGGGGAGATGACACCCGCTACAGCCGCGTGGTGTTCAACGAAATTACTAAAAACGCGATCCGTCAGGCATTTGAAAAGCCGGGCGAGCTGAATATCGACCGCGTTAACGCCCAGCAGGCGCGCCGCTTTATGGACCGCGTCGTGGGTTACATGGTCTCTCCACTGCTGTGGAAAAAGATTGCCCGTGGTCTGTCAGCAGGCCGCGTACAGTCCGTTGCCGTACGTCTGGTGGTCGAACGTGAACGCGAAATCAAAGCGTTTGTGCCGGAAGAGTTCTGGGAAATTGACGCCAGCGTGACCACGCCGAGCGGCGATACCTTGCCGTTGGAAGTGTCGCACCAGAACGATAAGCCGTTCCGCCCTGAAAACCGCGAACAGACAATGGCCGCGGTGGCGCTGCTGGAGAAAGCCCGCTATCAGGTCCTGGATCGTGAAGACAAACCGACCAGCAGCAAGCCGGGCGCGCCTTTTATTACCTCCACGCTGCAACAGGCGGCAAGTACCCGTCTGGGTTACGGCGTGAAGAAAACCATGATGATGGCTCAGCGTCTGTATGAAGCTGGTCACATTACTTATATGCGTACTGACTCTACCAACCTGAGCCAGGACGCCGTCAACATGGTGCGTGGTTACATTGGCGATAACTTCGGCAAAAAATATCTGCCGGAGAGCGCCAACCAGTACAACAGCAAAGAGAACTCGCAGGAAGCGCACGAAGCGATTCGTCCTTCCGATGTTGCTGTGCTGGCCGAATCCCTGAAAGATATGGAAGCCGATGCGCAGAAGCTGTATCAGCTGATCTGGCGCCAGTTTGTCGCCTGTCAGATGACGCCAGCGCAGTACGACTCCACCACGCTCACCGTCGGTGCGGGCGATTTCCGCCTGAAAGCGCGTGGTCGTATTCTGCGTTTCGATGGCTGGACGAAGGTGATGCCTGCGCTGCGTAAGGGCGATGAAGATAAAACGCTGCCAGCGGTCAACGCAGGGGATGAGCTCTCCCTGATTGAGCTGACCCCGGCTCAGCACTTCACCAAGCCACCGGCACGCTTCAGCGAAGCTTCGCTGGTGAAAGAGCTGGAAAAACGCGGTATCGGTCGCCCGTCTACCTATGCGTCGATCATTTCGACCATTCAGGATCGCGGCTATGTGCGTACGGAAAACCGTCGTTTCTATGCCGAGAAAATGGGTGAAATTGTCACCGATCGTCTGGAAGCTAACTTCCGCGATCTGATGAACTACGATTTTACCGCGCAGATGGAAAACAGCCTTGACCAGGTGGCTAACCACGAAGCCGAGTGGAAGAAGGTGCTCGATAGCTTCTTCGGCGACTTCACCGACCAGCTGGAAAAAGCAGAGAAAGACCCTGAAGAGGGTGGTATGCAGCCGAACCAGATGGTGCTGACCAGCATCGACTGTCCGACCTGCGGACGCAAGATGGGGATCCGTACTGCGACCACCGGCGTGTTCCTCGGCTGCTCAGGCTATGCCTTATCACCGAAAGAGCGCTGCAAAACCACCATCAACCTGGTGCCGGAAAACGAAGTCCTGAACGTGCTGGAAGGCGACGACGCGGAAACGAACGCATTACGTGCCAAGCGCCGTTGTAACAAGTGCGGCACCGCGATGGACAGCTACCTGATCGATCCGAAACGTAAGTTGCACGTCTGCGGTAACAACCCGACCTGTGACGGCTACGAGATCGAAGAGGGCGAATTCCGCATTAAGGGCTATGACGGTCCGATCGTGGAGTGTGAAAAATGTGGCTCTGAAATGCACCTGAAGATGGGGCGTTTTGGTAAATACATGGCCTGCACCAACGACGAGTGTAAAAACACACGTAAGATCCTGCGTAACGGTGAAGTGGCACCGCCGAAGGAAGATCCGGTTCCATTGCCGGAGCTGCCTTGCGAGAAGTCCGATGCCTATTTCGTCCTGCGTGACGGCGCGGCGGGTGTCTTCCTGGCAGCTAACACCTTCCCGAAATCACGTGAGACCCGTGCGCCGCTGGTGGAAGAACTGTACCGCTTCCGCGATCGCCTGGCCGAAAAGCTGCGCTATCTTGCCGATGCGCCGCAGCAGGATCCTGAAGGCAATAAGACGGTCGTGCGTTTTAGCCGTAAAACCAAGCAGCAGTACGTTGCTGCTGAAAAAGACGGTAAAGCGACCGGCTGGTCAGCATTTTATGTTGACGGAAAATGGGTTGAAGGTAAGAAATAATCCTTAATTACCGTAACTTACCTGTAAAAGGGCCGGACATCCGGCCCTTTTTTATTGCCTGTTTATTATTTTTTGTTACGGGCTATACAGCAAAGATATAAATGATATAGTGGTTATAGTTAATCCTTTTCTTATTATCAAATCGTCTTAAGCGATTGCCCGTGTGCGCTCAATCGGATGGTCCGGCATGAAACTACAGCAGCTTCGCTATATCGTTGAGGTGGTCAACCACAACCTTAACGTCTCTTCCACTGCAGAAGGTCTTTATACCTCGCAACCCGGCATCAGTAAGCAGGTGCGTATGCTTGAAGATGAGCTGGGGATCCAGATTTTCGCCCGTAGCGGCAAACACCTCACTCAGGTTACCCCTGCGGGGCAAGAGATTATCCGTATCGCTCGCGAAGTGCTGTCGAAGGTCGATGCCATCAAATCGGTGGCAGGCGAGCACACCTGGCCTGATAAAGGTTCCCTGTATATCGCCACCACCCACACGCAGGCGCGCTACGCACTGCCTGGCGTGATCAAAGGCTTTATTGAGCGTTATCCTCGCGTTTCGTTGCATATGCATCAGGGCTCACCGACGCAGATTGCTGAGGCAGTATCCAAAGGCAATGCGGATTTTGCAATCGCCACCGAGGCGCTGCATCTTTATGACGATCTGGTCATGCTGCCTTGCTATCACTGGAACCGCTCGATTGTGGTGACCCCGGAACATCCTCTGGCGGCTAAAACATCGGTTTCTATTGAAGAGCTTGCCCAGTATCCGCTGGTGACCTACACCTTTGGCTTTACTGGCCGCTCTGAACTGGATACGGCCTTTAATCGCGCAGGCCTGACGCCGCGGATCGTCTTCACCGCCACCGATGCCGACGTGATTAAAACCTATGTGCGACTGGGGCTGGGGGTAGGGGTCATTGCCAGCATGGCGGTAGATCCGGTTGCCGATCCCGATTTAGTACGCCTCGATACCCAAGGAGTGTTCGGCCATAGCACCACGAAAATCGGCTTCCGCCGTAGCACCTTCCTGCGTAGCTATATGTATGATTTCATTCAGCGATTCGCGCCGCATTTAACCCGTGATGTCGTGGATACGGCAGTTGCCCTGCGTTCTAATGAAGACATCGAAGCGATGTTTAAAGATATTAAGCTGCCAGAAAAATAATCCCCTCCGGTATCTTTCCTGCGGGAAAGATACCGTTATTCCCGCCCTCATCTGTATTAAAGCCCGCTTTCCGCTGTTTGATCATCAGATTAGCCAGAGCGTTATGACGCTTTTTGCCCGACCCGCTTACAAAAAGACAACAAAAATAGAAAATAAATAGCCGCTACGCAAACACCTCGTTTCATTTATATATTTCCGCTCAAAAGATTAGATATTTCACGGTACAGAGTTCGTAAATTCGCTGGATTTTCAACTAAAGTTTCTTTAGGATTTATCTCAACCATGATTACTTATACCAATTGTTTGGTATCTAAATGATAAGTGATATCGATTGTATGAGGTTAGCAATGCCGTCAGGACGTCACGAGCCGCAACGGGACCCAGGACTTAAGCGTAAAGCCTGGCTGGCGGTGTTTCTCGGTTCCACCCTGTTTTGGGTCGTGGTGGCATTACTGGTCTGGAAATATTGGGGTTAAAGATGACGGTACAGGGGCGTAGTGAAGCAGTGAAACCTATGTGTCAGCAACGTGACACTCGCCGCAAAGTCCGTAAAGCCGTGACAGATCACATTCCGGCTTCCTGGACGCTGTCGCCGCAACAGCAAGCTTTCATTGATTCGTTCGCAGAAGACGATACCAAAAAACAATAATTCTGCCGCTCAGGCATAGCGCGTTAATAATCCAGTGCGCTTTTGTACTCTTACATAAATACACATTAGCAATACCGAACTGAGCCAGACTCAGCCGTAAACAAATAAATAAAGACAGGTGTCACAATCATGAACAATATATCTGGAGCCAAATACTGGTCGTGGATCGCCGCGTTTTCCCTGTCGATTCTCTTCTGGTGCCAGCTGATCTGGCTCACCCTACACTGAAATAAAAGCCTCGCTTAAGCGGGGCTTTTTGTTTTTCACCCTTCCATAAGTCTGCAAATTTGTCCATTTGGGTTGTTATCAAATCGTTACGGTGACGATGTGTTATCTTTAATTACGGCCCTGATAAAGGTCAGGGCATCGCAATCCCGGTAATTAAGGAGGAGCTTATGTCGTTAACCTTACGCGAAGCCAGTAAGGACACATTGCAGGCCGAGAACAAAACTTATCACTACTACAGCCTGCCGCTGGCCGCCAGGGAACTCGGGGACATCGCACGTTTACCCAAGTCGCTTAAAGTATTACTGGAAAACCTCCTGCGCTGGCAGGATGACGTCTCTGTCACCGCGGAGGATATTCATGCGCTCGCCGGGTGGCTGCAAAATGCCCATGCCGACCGGGAAATAGCCTATCGTCCGGCCAGGGTCCTGATGCAGGACTTTACTGGCGTTCCGGCGGTGGTCGATCTGGCGGCGATGCGTGAAGCGGTTAAACGTCTTGGCGGCGATACTGCCAAAGTGAACCCGCTTTCTCCTGTGGACCTCGTCATCGACCACTCGGTCACCGTGGACCACTTTGGCGATGATGAAGCGTTCGAAGAGAACGTGCGCCTGGAGATGGAGCGTAACCACGAGCGTTATGTGTTTCTGAAGTGGGGCCAGCAAGCCTTCAGCCGCTTTAGCGTTGTCCCGCCCGGCACCGGTATCTGCCACCAGGTCAATCTCGAATACCTTGGCAAAGCGGTGTGGAGCGAACTGCAGGATAAAGAGTGGGTGGCCTACCCGGATACGCTGGTCGGCACCGACTCGCACACCACCATGATCAATGGCCTTGGCGTACTGGGCTGGGGGGTAGGGGGTATCGAAGCCGAGGCCGCCATGCTCGGTCAGCCGGTTTCCATGCTCATCCCTGACGTGGTCGGCTTTAAGCTGACCGGTAAACTGCGTGAAGGCATTACCGCCACCGATCTGGTGCTCACTGTTACCCAGATGCTGCGTAAGCACGGGGTAGTGGGCAAATTCGTTGAATTCTATGGTGACGGGCTGGACACCTTGCCGCTGGCAGACCGGGCCACCATTGCTAACATGGCGCCAGAATACGGCGCGACCTGTGGCTTCTTCCCAATCGACGGTGTGACGCTGGAGTATATGCGCCTCTCCGGGCGCAGCAGCGAGCAGGTTGCGCTGGTTGAAGCCTATGCCAAAGCGCAAGGGATGTGGCGTAACACGGGTGATGAACCGGTGTTCACCAGCACCCTGGCGCTGGATATGGGCGAAGTGGAAGCCAGTCTCGCCGGGCCGAAACGGCCGCAGGATCGCGTGGCGCTGGCCGATGTGCCGAAGGCGTTTGCCGCCAGCACAGAGCTTGAGGTCAATACCGCGCAAAAGGATAGCCGCCCCATTGATTACGTAATGAACGGCCATCAGTACCAGCTCCCGGATGGTGCGGTGGCGATCGCGGCCATTACCTCCTGCACCAACACCTCGAACCCCAGCGTGTTGATGGCGGCCGGACTGCTGGCGAAAAAAGCCGTTACCCTTGGGCTGAAACGCCAGCCGTGGGTAAAAGCCTCGCTGGCCCCTGGCTCTAAAGTAGTGTCCGATTATCTGGCCCAGGCCCGGTTAACGCCGTATCTGGATGAGCTTGGCTTTAACCTGGTGGGTTATGGGTGTACCACCTGTATTGGTAACTCGGGGCCGCTGCCGGAGCCAATCGAAACGGCCATCAAGCAGGGCGATCTGACGGTAGGGGCAGTCCTGTCCGGCAACCGAAACTTCGAAGGTCGTATTCATCCGCTGATCAAAACCAACTGGCTGGCGTCACCACCGCTGGTGGTGGCCTACGCCCTGGCTGGCAATATGAACATCAACCTGGCGACCGACCCACTGGGACACGATCGCAAAGGGGATCCGGTTTATCTGAAAGATATCTGGCCCTCGGCGCAGGAGATTGCCCTGGCGGTGGAAAAAGTCTCTACCGATATGTTCCGCAAAGAGTATGCCGAGGTGTTTGAGGGCACGCCAGAGTGGAAAACCATTGAAGTGGCGCGCTCGGATACCTACAGCTGGCAGGATGATTCTACCTACATCCGTCTGTCGCCTTTCTTCGACGAAATGCTGGCGGAACCTAAGCCGCTGGAAGATATTCACGGCGCTCGCGTGCTGGCCATCCTTGGCGATTCGGTGACGACCGACCATATCTCCCCGGCGGGGAGCATTAAAGCGGATAGCCCGGCAGGACGGTATCTGCAGAGTCGTGGCGTTGAGAGACGTGACTTCAACTCCTACGGATCTCGTCGCGGTAACCATGAGGTGATGATGCGCGGCACCTTCGCCAATATTCGTATCCGCAACGAAATGGTCCCTGGCGTAGAAGGGGGGATGACCCGCCATCTGCCGGGCAGCGAAGTGATCTCGATTTACGATGCCGCCATGAAGTATCAGCAGGAAGGCACGCCGCTGGCGGTGATTGCCGGGAAAGAGTACGGTTCCGGCTCCAGTCGCGACTGGGCAGCAAAAGGGCCTCGACTGCTGGGCGTACGCGTGGTGATCGCCGAGTCCTTTGAACGTATCCACCGTTCAAACCTTATCGGGATGGGGATTTTACCGCTGGAGTTCCCGCAAGGGACATCGCGTAAAACACTGGGGCTGACGGGGGAAGAGCGGATCGATATCGCGGATCTGCAAAATCTGACGCCAGGCGCCACCGTGCCAGTCAAACTGACCCGGGCGGATGGGCAGACGGAGATGCTGGACTGTCGCTGCCGAATTGATACCGCAACTGAGCTAACCTACTACCAGAACGACGGCATTTTGCACTATGTGATTCGTAATATGCTGAAGTAAAGCGCGTTAATCAGCCCGGCACACGGCGTGTTGCCGGGCTGTTATTGTTACTCGCTAAGCAGGTGCCCGAGCTTCGCCGCTTTGGTATCCAGATAATGTTCGTTGTTCGGGTTACGGCCCACGATCAGCGGCACACGTTCCACGATGTTGATCCCGGCTTCGGTGAGGATCTCGACTTTACGCGGATTATTAGTCAGCAGACGCACTTCATCCACGCCCAGCAGCTTGAACATATCGGCGCACAGGGTGAAATCACGCTCGTCGGCTGCAAAACCTAACTGGTGGTTGGCTTCTACGGTGTCGTATCCTTGATCCTGCAGGGCATAGGCGCGGATCTTATTCAGCAGGCCGATATTACGACCTTCCTGGCGGTGATACAGCAGGATGCCGCGGCCTTCTTCCGCGATATGCGACAGGGCGGCTTCCAGTTGAAAACCACAATCGCAGCGCAGGCTAAACAGGGCATCACCCGTCAAACACTCGGAATGAACGCGAGCAAGTACCGGCGTCTGCCCGGAGGTATCTCCGTACACTAACGCAACGTGATCCTGCCCGGTTGCCAGTTCTTCAAAACCCACCATCAGGAAATCGCCCCATGGGGTTGGCAGATTGGCTTCTGCCACACGTTTAAGCTGCATGTGATTCTCCAGAAAATGCTGACACGCCTTGTGTCTGTTGCCTGTTTGGCTGTCGGTATTGACTTATTTTGCCACAAGCTGCGCGGGTTCACCTAATCACCGCCAGCTTAACGAACGTTAAACGCACAATCCGACATTTTTACGCAGCCGTAATTTTTCGGTTATGATTGTGGGGCTTACCGAAAAAAGGAGATGACATGCTTTCTATTGCCCGCCGTACGGCGGTTGGCGCAGGGATATTACTCATTATGCCTGTGGCTGTATGGATATCAGGCTGGCAATGGGAGCCTGGCACAAATAGCGCCTGGCTGAAGGCATTGTTCTGGATCACGGAAACGGTCACCCAACCCTGGGGCATTATTACGCATGCGCTCTTGTGCGGTTGGTTTTTATGGTGCCTGCGTTTCCGCCTGCGGCCCGCCATCATGCTCTTTGCCATTCTCGCTGGCGTGATTCTGGTCGGCCAGGGACTCAAATCCTGGGTGAAAGATCGGGTGCAGGAGCCGCGTCCATTTGTCGTCTGGCTGGAAAAAACTCACCATGTGCCGGTCGACGACTTCTACAATTTAAAGCGTAAAGAACGCGGTGAGCTGGTGAAAGAACAGCTTACTGAACAGCAGGCTGTCCCGACATTCTTACGTAAGCACTGGCAAAAAGAGACTGGCTTTGCCTTTCCGTCCGGGCACACGATGTTTGCCGCAAGCTGGGCATTGTTGGGGGTAGGGCTGCTGTGGCCGCGTCGGCGCACATTAACCATCGCGTTTCTGCTGGTGTGGGCGACGGGAGTCATGGGGAGCCGCCTGCTGCTCGGCATGCACTGGCCGCGGGACCTGGTGGTAGCCACTCTGATGTCATGGCTACTCATCACCTGCGCCACCTGGCTTGCTCAGCGCGTCTGCGGCCCACTCACGCCGCCGGTAGAAGAGAAGCGGGAAATAGCCGACAGAGACCAGGAAAGCTGACAGCGGTTGAAATTCTCATATTTAGTCGCACATCTAACCGTGGCGCGATGCTTTTTCCGTTTCGCGCCCGTCCTGAAAATGGTAGTTTATAAGGCTGGCTACGCTATGTTGAACACTCTTTATTCGCTCAAACCACATAACGGGAAGTAATGTGAAATATTTACTCATTTTCTTACTGGTGCTGGCGATTTTTGTCATTTCCGTCACATTGGGTGCGCAAAACGATCAACAGGTAACGTTTAATTATCTGCTGGCGCAAGGCGAATATCGGATTTCCAGCCTGCTTGCGGTACTTTTTGCGGCAGGGTTTGCAATCGGCTGGCTTATTTGCGGCCTGTTCTGGCTGAAAGTGCGAGTATCGCTGGCGCGTGCCGAACGTAAAATTAAACGTCTTGAATACCAAATTGCGCCCCCGACCGACGTTCCGGTAAGTTCAGGTGTGCCGGTAGCGAAGGAATAATCGAAGATGCTGGAGTTGTTGTTTCTGCTTTTGCCTGTAGCCGCAGCCTATGGCTGGTATATGGGCCGCAGAAGTGCGCAACAAACAAAACAGGATGAAGCTAACCGCCTTTCACGCGATTATGTCGCCGGGGTTAACTTCCTTCTGAGCAACCAACAAGATAAAGCGGTAGACCTGTTCCTCGAGATGTTGAAAGAGGATACCGGGACCGTTGAGGCCCATCTTACTCTCGGTAATCTGTTCCGCTCCCGCGGAGAAGTTGACCGCGCCATCCGCATCCACCAGACCTTAATGGAAAGCGCCTCATTAACCTATGAGCAGCGTCTGCTGGCTGTACAGCAACTTGGTCGCGACTACATGGCGGCAGGGTTGTACGATCGCGCCGAAGAAATGTTCAACCAGCTGGTGGACGAAACCGATTTCCGTATCAGCGCCCTGCAACAGCTTCTCCAGATTTATCAGGCTACCAGCGAATGGCAGAAAGCGATCGATGTTGCGGAACGCCTGGTGAAGCTGGGTAAAGATAAACAGCGTGTTGAAATCGCCCATTTCTATTGCGAGCTGGCTCTGCAGCAGATGGGCAATGAAGACATGGATAAAGCCATGGCGCTCCTCAGGAAGGGCGCAGCCGCCGATCGCAGCAGCGCACGCGTCTCCATCATGATGGGTCGCGTTTACATGGCAAAAGGCGATTATCAGAAGGCGGTAGAGAGTCTGCTGCGGGTGATCGATCAGGATAAAGAGCTGGTCAGCGAAACCCTCGAGATGCTGCAAACCTGCTATCAGCAACTGGGTATGGTTGAAGAGTGGGTAGCCTTCCTGCGCCGCTGCGTGGAAGAGAATACCGGCGCTTATGCGGAGCTAATGCTGGCGGATGTCGTCCAGGATCACGAAGGCACTGACACGGCGCAGGTCTATATTACACGGCAGCTTCAGCGCCATCCCACCATGCGCGTCTTCCATAAGCTGATGGATTATCACCTGAACGATGCGGAGGAGGGGCGCGCTAAAGAGAGCCTGATGGTGCTGCGCGACATGGTTGGCGAACAGATCCGCAGTAAGCCGCGCTATCGCTGCCAGAAGTGTGGTTTCACCGCCTATACGCTCTACTGGCACTGTCCGTCGTGCCGCGCCTGGTCCACCATTAAGCCGATTCGCGGCCTGGATGGGCAGTAATTTTTAAAAAAAACCATTTTAGTTACAACATACTTATAGGCGTTTTTCGTTCTGGCTGGTGCGCGCTGTGGCCTGGCAGGAATGGAAATGGAACCTGTTAATTTCAGCGATGCACAGGTAGAATGCACGCCGTTTAACATTCCCGCGCCGATGCGGCGCCCATCGACGAGAAGGTCCGGTCATGACGTCTGTAGCTCCCTCTTCTTCCCGCGCAGTTACTGAATCTCCTGTTGTTGTCGCCCTGGATTATAACAATCGCGATAACGCGCTTGCGTTCGTTGATCGTATTGACCCACGCGACTGCCGCCTGAAAATCGGCAAAGAGATGTTCACGCTTTTTGGCCCGCAAATCGTGCGTGATATGCAGCAGCGCGGCTTCGATGTCTTTCTGGATCTGAAATTCCACGATATTCCTAACACGACGGCCCATGCGGTCGCGGCGGCAGCCGAGCTGGGAGTGTGGATGGTGAACGTTCATGCCTCCGGAGGGGCAAGAATGATGACCGCAGCCCGTGAAGCCCTGCTGCCGTTTGGTAAAGACGCGCCATTACTGATTGCTGTCACCGTGCTGACCAGCATGGAAGCCAGCGACCTGCTGGATCTGGGGGTGACACTGTCACCCGCCGAACATGCTGAGCGTCTGGCAAGCCTGACCCACAACTGCGGACTTGATGGCGTGGTTTGCTCTGCCCAGGAAGCGGTGCGCTTCAAAAACGCCATCGGGCAGGACTTTAAGCTGGTCACGCCAGGTATTCGTCCTCAGGGTAGCGATGCCGGCGATCAGCGCCGCATTATGACCCCGGAGCAGGCGCTGGCGGCGGGCGTGGACTATATGGTTATTGGTCGTCCGGTGACCCAGTCTGCGGATCCGGCGCAAACCCTGAAAGCCATCAACGCATCACTTCACAAGGGGGCGTAATGCGCGATACCAACAGTCGCTTGGTCTATTCGACCGATACCGGGCGCATTGATGAACCAAAAGCGGTTGCTGAGCGCCCGAAAGGCGACGGCATTGTACGCATTCAACGCCAGACCAGCGGGCGTAAAGGGAAGGGCGTATGCCTGGTGACCGGCATTGATGCCGATGATGCTACCCTCGCATCGATTGCCGCAGAGCTGAAAAAAAAATGCGGCTGCGGCGGGTCAGTTAAGGATGGCGTAATTGAAATCCAGGGCGATAAGCGGGATCTCATTAAATCCCTGCTGGAAGCGAAAGGAATGAAAGTGAAATTAGCGGGCGGCTGACGCTAAACAATAAAATAAGCCACGGCCGGAGCCGTGGCTTAATATTCTTATATTTTTATAAGACTATAAATAACAATGTCTTATAATTGACTGCGATGGCAATCGGTATTACTTTACTTACTTACCTCGTGACCGATAATCCCACCCACCGCGGCACCACCTAAGGTACCCAGGGCGCTACCATCAGTTAAGACAGAACCACCGATTGCGCCAGCACCAGCACCAATCGCTGTGTTACGACTTTGTTTGCTCATGCCAGAGCATGCGCTCAGTGATAACGCCAGCGTGACAGCCAGCATAGCAGCGGATAATTTTTTGCTGTTAATTGACATAACTCATTCTCCTGAAATAGTGATCCATGGAAATGACTCTGCCTAAATAAGTGTAAAACTATTTAGCCCGTTTTCCATGAAACTGTTCGCGCAGGCGTTACGAAATCACGCAGGTGATAGTTACTTCCTGTTATATCGCTAACATTAATTTTACGTCTTTATCACTGATCCAACAGGTAAATAGTCTTAAAGGATGGTTCAGAATAATCTCAGAGCGAAAGGGCAGTAACACGCCCGACGAACCGGGCGCAGGGAGGGGGATCAGACAGGTTTTTTAACGATGTCGACGATCAGTCCGTCATGCTGCAATTTCTCACTGTGGACCGCTTTAATACCCTCGTCGGTAATTACCCGGCTAAAGCGGGAGGCAGGCCCCATAGTGTAGGGATGCACTGCGCCAAACTTGGTACTGTCGGTCAGCACAATCGTCTCGCCACCTTTCTCAAGCACCGCGTTCACCACATCCGAGCGCATCATGTCACGCCCGGTAAAACCGGTCTCCGGCTGCCAGCCATCAATGCCGATAAAGGCCTTGCTGAAATGAACCTGCTGAACATACTGGCGCGTAAGCGGACCCACCATGCTTTCGCTTTTTTTCTGATAAATGCCGCCCAACAAAATGACTTCACTGCGCGTCTCTTTCAGAAGATGAGCAATGTAGCTGCTCACCGTCACGATGGTGACTTCCTCTTTCTGCTCGGCCAGGGTACGTGCGAGCAGAGCGTTACAGCTGCCGTTCTCGATAAACACCGTTTCGCCGTTATTCACCAGGGAAGCGGCAAACTCCGCCAACTCACGTTTCAGGGCGTAGTTGTTCATCATGCGCGTTTCGACATCTTCGCTGTCCAGCGGCACGGCATAGCCATGCGCGCGGCGCAGATAACTCATTTTTTCCAGAAGATTGAGGTCCTGGCGGATAGTGACTTCAGACACGCCAGTGCTTTTAGCCAGATCAACGACGCTTACACGTCCTGTGTCGATCACCATCTGTAATATTATTTGTTGTCGGGAATTCATAGTATCCAAATTAAAACGGCGCAGCCGTTAGTTGAAAACTGACATAACTACGTGAGCTGCTGAGGTCTTTAAACTTCCCACGGCGATTTAGGCGGGACTTCATCGGTATCTTTCTGCGCACCCGCCTGAGCCAGTAATTCTGATTTTAATATTTCGAGATTACGCAGAGCAGAGTTCACATCACCTGCAACCAGAATATCCAGCACAGTATCAATACGTTGGGCAACTTTCAGTGCATCGATATCAGACATAACCTCATCCCTAAATGAAAAGTGAATAAATTCAATGATGCAGAAATTGAAGGCAAAAGAGAAGGGAAAAAGTGTGCAAACGAAAGTCCATTAATGGTAGTGATATTTTGATACTTCTTTATACAGGGGAGTTAGGTAGTGGATTAGTCTAATTCTGCGCGCAAGGCGCTTTTTTCTATGAGGAATTAGACTATGACAATTATCAATCAGGCTACCTGTAAACTGTTTACTGATTCTGCACGATTCACCCAGCTCGCAGGTTACTACGAAGAGGAAAGACGTACTGTGTGGATGATGCTGCGAGCACAGCCACGCCCTTGCTTCAATCATGCTTTGATTGAGGAGATCATGAACCTGTCCTGGCTGGTCAGGCAGTCCGGGTTTGACGTTGATTTTTGGGTGACCGGATCGCTGGTGCCGGATATGTACAACACCGGCGGTGATTTACGCTTCTTTGTTGACTGCATTGAGAATGGCCGTCGCGAAGCGCTACGGGCGTATGCCCGCGCCTGTGTGGACTGTGTTCATGCTGCGTCGCGAGGCTTCGATACCGGGGCGATCACCCTGTCGATGGTAGAAGGCAGTGCGCTTGGCGGTGGATTCGAAGCCGCGCTGGCGCACCACTTTTTACTGGCGCAGCGGGACGCGCGCTTAGGCTTCCCGGAGATCGCCTTTAATCTGTTCCCGGGCATGGGAGGCTACTCGCTGGTGGCACGCCGTTCCGGCATGAAATTGGCCGAGGAGCTGATCTATAAAGGGGAGTCACACACGGCGGAATGGTATGAGCAGCAGGGGCTGGTGGATGTTCTGTTCGAACCCGGTCAGGGCTACGTGGCGACACGTACCTTTATCGACACGTTACAGCCTAAAATGAACGGCGTCAGAGCCATGCTGCGCGCCCGTCAGCGGGTCATGCAGTTGCCACGCAGTGAGTTAATGGACATCACGGAAGACTGGGTGGAGGCTGCATTCTGCCTGCAGCCGAAAGACGTGGCCTATATGCAGCGGCTGGTTCAGCTCCAGGACCGCCACACCGCATCAGGCCTGCGTAAAGCCAGCTAACGCGCATTGCGTGACTGATAACGTTTAAACCATCGCTCGAATGCGACAACGGGCATGGGCTTAGCAAAAAGAAAACCCTGTCGTTCGTTGACGCCATTCTTCGTCAGAAAGGCGTCTTCTTTAGCACTCTCTACCCCTTCGGCTATGACCTGCAAATTCAGCGCCTGGGCGACGGCAACAATCGCGCGCACCAGCGACTGCGAAACCGACTGCTTATGAATATCACGTACAAACGCCTGATCGAGCTTTATGGCATCGATGGGGAAGCGGGCCAGTTGCGACAGCGAGGAGTAACCGGTGCCAAAATCATCGAGATGGATCTGCGCCCCCAGCTTGCTGAACTGCTGAATTACCGATAGCGCCAGCTCTTCGTTCTCAATCAGGCAGCTTTCCGTCAGCTCCACATCAATCGGGCAGTACTCAAAATTAAGGTCCTTCAGGGCCTGTTTCAAATCGCTGAAGATGGTCTGATCGGCCAGCTGGCGGGCCGAGACGTTAACGGCGACCCGCAGGTTAATACCTTTATCGCGCCATTTAGCGACCTGGCGCACCACATCAAGCATGACCCAGCGGCCCAGCGGCACGATAAGCCCGGACTCTTCGGCATAGGAGATAAATTCGAGCGGCGGGATAAGCCCGCGCTCCGGCGACTGCCAGCGAACCAGCGCTTCAAGGGTCTTGACCTCGCCGCGCCAGGTGATTTTTGGCTGATAGTGGATCACCAACTGGTCGTTATCCAGAGCCTTGCGCAGGTTGGTGTCCAGCCACAGGTATTCAAAAACACGCTGATTCATTTCTGGCGAAAAGACGCAGAACGTACCGCGCCCGTTCTCTTTGGCGGTGTACATGGCGGTGTCGGCATTGCGGATCACGCTTTCGCGATCGGTCCCGTGCTGCGGGGCGAGAGAAATACCCAGCGAACAGCCGGTATAGACTTCGATTAAACCAATGCGGAAGGGCTGGCGCAGGCGGGTCAGGATCCGCGAGGCCATAGCCTCCAGCGCGCCCTGCGAGGTATTCGTCGCCAGCACGATGAACTCATCGCCACCCAGACGAGCCAGAAGCTGGCCCTCTTCCAGACAGCTGAGGATCGCCAGCGCCACGGCCTGTAAAAGCTGATCGCCAAACATATGTCCGTAGGCGTCATTCACTTTTTTGAAATTATCGAGGTCAAGGTAGACCACACCCACCTGGCCCTCGCCACGCGTGTCGATCGCAGCACTGATCAGATCGTGTATGGCATTGCGGTTTGGCAGGCCGGTGATGGTATCGGTATTGGCGAGCACCCGGAGTCGCTCCTGGGCGCGGCGCTCTTCAGTAATATCCGTCCCGGAACAGATAAGGAAAATTTCATTTTTGCCGCTGCCGCTGTGCACAAATTTATTGCGAAACAGGAACAGGCGCTGCCCTTTGCGCGTTTTGATCCAGCGTTCCACTTCATAGGAGCTACCGTCACGAAAAAAACCGCTGATATTACGGCGGGAGGCGGCGGCTTCGCTACGGCTCATGAACAATTTGAAGACGTTCTGGCCGATAACTTCATGCTCTTTCATCCCGGTATACTCTTCGCTCAGACGATTAAAGCGTTGAATATTGCCGTGTCGGTCAAGGATGACAATGACTGAATTGGCTTCGGAAACCACCTGTTCAGCAAAAGATAAACCTTGCGCCAGGTCGCGGGCAACAGAAGGGGTGTCGTGCCAGGCAGAGGCGGTGCCGGCCCACTCTTTTTTAGTAATCTTGCGGCCCACCAGATGCACAGGTACTTCGGAACCGTACAGGGAGAGCGTCATGGTAATGCTGGAGGTAATCACCGTCATCTGGCGAATATGATTTGCCTGTTCGTCGGTCAGGGCGACTACTTGCGTCGTATCTGCGCTTTCACTGGCCGCAAGATGAAGCGCATTGCTGTCTGCCGTTAACCGCCACCAGGGACTGTGGGTGCCCATGTAACGAAACAGCAAATTTTGCTCCACATCGTCAATCATGCTCTCTCCCAGGCGCACTCAATTGCACACAATGTGCATTTTCAGTCGGTTTAATCACGTTAAAACGGCGCTGATTCAAGGCTAAACTTATTGTTTTTTCCCAGTATTCTTATATTAGAACGAGAATGGCGAAAAAGGATACAGGCGAATGAATATTCTGAGAACACAAAATGGCGTGAACCCGCCCGTCGCAAATAATTGTGATCGCTTTTGGCAAATTTGGCAGGAAAAGATAAGTAAAAGTGATGAGTATCAGGTTTTAGAGGTAATAAAAAAGTCGGACCACCCGGTGGGGTGAGTCCGACTTTTTCGCAGCGAACTATCAGACCGCAGGGCGGGCGATAACGCTGCGTGTTTCCATGCGGACTTCAGCGATAGTAACGTCGATAACCTCGGTCACCTTGTAAGCCACTTCGCCTTTAATCTGAACAGTGCCGTTCTCCTGGCTGCAGACCAGTTCATCACGCACGGCGTGCAGGAACGGTGCCGGAATAAATGCCACGGCGCCGTTATCCACCAGACGAACGCGCATACCGCCGCGGCTGATATCGATGATTTCAGCCGCAAAACGGGTGTCAGTCCCGGCTTTGTCTTTCAGGAAGCGGGCATACAGCCAGTCACCCACATCGCGCTCCGCCATGCGGTTAAGACGACGACGCTCTGCCATCTGCACGGTGGTCTCGTCCTGCGGACGGGCAATGGTTTCACCTTTGACGATAGCTTTAAGCAGGCGGTGGTTCACCATATCGCCATACTTACGGATCGGTGATGTCCAGGTTGCATAAGCTTCCAGACCCAGACCAAAGTGCGGGCCAGGTTCGGTGCTGATCTCCGCGAAAGACTGGAAACGGCGAATGCGGCTGTCGAGGAAGCCAGATGGCTGTGCATCCAGCTCACGACGCAGCTTGCAGAAGCCGTTTAGCGTCAGCACTTCCTGCGGATCGACATGCACGTCGTGGGTCTTCAGCAGGGCAGCCAGCGCTTCGCTGTTTGCCGGATCAAAGCCGGTATGCACGTTATAAATACCGAAACCGAGCTGGTCGCGCAGCACGCGGGCCGCACAGATGTTGGCCGCAATCATTGACTCTTCAACGATGCGGTTAGCAATGCGACGCGGCTCAGCAACGATATTCAGCACTTCGCCTTTTTCACCGAGGATAAAGCGGTAGTCAGGGCGATCCTTGAACACCAGCGCATGGGTCTTACGCCACTCGCTGCGGCTCAGGCAGACGCGCTGCAACAGACGGATCTGTTCGGCAATGGCGTCGTTGGCAGGCTGCCAGCTACCGCTGTTTTCCAGCCAGTCAGAGACTTCGTCGTACACCAGCTTGGCTTTCGACTCGATGGTTGCGGCAAAGAACTCAATGTTCTCTTCGATAGTGCCATCGCTGGCGATGGTCATACGACAGGCGAGGACCGGACGCACGGCGTTGGCTCGCAGCGAGCATAAGTCATCAGACAGCTCGCGCGGCAGCATCGGAATGTTAAAGCCCGGCAGGTAGTTGGTGAAGGCGCGGATTTTAGCCGATTCATCCAGCGGGGTGCCTTCAGCAATCCAGGCCGTCGGATCGGCAATCGCCACGGTTAACAGCAGTTTGCCGTCAGCCTGCTCTTCCACATACAGCGCGTCATCCATATCTTCGGTGCTGGCGCTGTCGATGGTGACAAAATTGAGCGCAGTGAGATCGCGACGCGTCAGACCTTCGTCCAGCATCTCCGTCGCCGCGCCTTCAGGGGCTTCTTTTTCCAGGTTATGACGTGCAAGCGTAACCCACCATGGCACGAAATGATCGTCGCCAAACGTAATAAACTGGGTCAGTTCAGCATAAAAACCGCGGTCGCCCTTCAGAGGGTGACGGCGCATTTCAGCCACGGCCCAGTCACCTTCTTTGAAATCATGCGCGACACCGCGCTCGGCGCGGCAAGGGATGGCGTCTTTCAGCAGGGGATGGTCCGGGATGATGGACAGACGGTCATCTTTACGCAGTACCTTACCGACAAAACGGGTCAGGAAGGGTTCGATCAACGCTTCAGGCTCGGCGGATTCACGATCCTTTTCGCTATGGATCACAGCGGTAATACGATCGCCGTGCATCACTTTCTTCATCTGCGGAGGCGGGATGAAGTAGCTTTTCTGCGCATCGACTTCAAGGAAGCCAAAGCCTTTTTCCGTGGCTTTTACCACCCCTTCAGCACGTGGCGTCTGGGAATGCAGTTGCTGTTTAAGCTGCGCTAGCAGCGGGTTGTCCTGGAGCATAGTGATCTATTTTCGTAGCCATTGAGCGGCTGACAGTTTTACGCGAATCTCACTGCTACAGCAAGCGCTCTTTAGGTAATTAGTATGGTTATTCGCCTCTGCCAATGGCGATCTTCAGACGGTTCAACCAGCCGCAAAAAGCGCTCCAGGTCAGCAGGTTGATAGCCTGAGCCGGGGAAAGCCCCTCATCCGTTAACGGGGTAAATTGCGCAGCGCTGAACTGATCCGGCGAGCGCGCCAGCTGCTCTATCGCGCGTCTCACTGGCTCATCCAGGGCAGGAGATGTCTGTGCGGCATGGATCCCGCTGACCAGAATTTCACCTGTGTAATCGAGGATCGCCGGTTCATGACACAGCACCGGCGTGAGCTGCTGCAACAGCGGCTCGGCCTGCCAGCGCTCAAGCGATGCCAGCTGTTGTGCACTGGCATTGCATTGCTCAACGCCCGGGACAACAGGCTCCCAGGCGTCCATGTTCAGCACATTATCGTCTATCAGAGCGTGCGGCGGGATGTGGTGTCCGGGCAGCCAGCGAACAGGATGCCCGAGCAGGGCCTGGAAAACCGCCACGACTCGCGCCTGAAAGCCAACAAAGCCGATAATCTGATTGATGGTCACAATGTCGTAGACCGTCAGGCCCACGTCATCCAGCTCCTGCTGTGCCTTGCTGTCGATCACATCGGGTGAGCTGGCAAGCTGGCGGGCATACTGAGTGATTTGGGCGAGGCGGCGATTACTTTCACGGGAGGAGTCAGGACCGGGGAGGGGGGCAAGTAGCGCGGCATAGTGATTACAGAGCCGCTGCACGCCGCACACCTGTGCCACGGTCAGGGCCGTGCTGAACCGGTCATACGCGCTGAACGTGCGCAGGCGATTTACCGGCACGGCGCGTGGGAAAAAGAGGTCGCACAGCGCCCGGGCCGGGGTCAACCAGCGCTCACAGGCCGCCAGCAGCGAGGCCGGTAAGGCGAGGTTCAACAAAAAACGATCCGCCACCTGTGCGGCTTCGGGAACCAAAGGCAGGACTTCCGTCGGGCTGCTACTGGACTGGGTCTCATGATACCAGTGGCCTTTGCCAGAAATACGGCGTTGTTCCATGTGCATTCCTTGATCTCAACATAGCGATCAATATCCTGGCGTAAGGCGGATAAGCGGAAAAATATTGTTAGGTGATAACAAATAGCGGAACGGAATAACGAGGGGAAAAACAGCGGGAGAAACCCGACAGACAGGTGCTGCCGGGCACACCTTCCCGCCGGAGCGGGAAGGGCACGAACTTATTTGATTTCCAGCTCGTTCATTGCAGCGATGTTGAAACCGCCGTCAACGTGAACCACTTCGCCAGAGATGCCAGCAGAGAGGTCAGAGCACAGGAAGGCTGCGGAGTTACCCACGTCTTCGATGGTAACGGTGCGACGGATTGGGGTAACGGCTTCGCAATGCGCCAGCATTTTACGGAAGTCTTTGATGCCGGAAGCGGCGAGAGTACGGATTGGACCCGCAGAGATACCGTTGACGCGCACGCCTTCAGGACCCATAGCGTTCGCCATGTAGCGCACGTTTGCTTCCAGAGAGGCTTTCGCCAGGCCCATCACGTTGTAGTTCGGGATGGCGCGCTCAGCACCCAGGTAGGACAGGGTCAGCAGAGCAGAACCCGGGTTCAGCATGCTGCGGCAGGCTTTCGCCATCGCCACAAAGCTGTAGGAGCTGATGTCGTGGGCAATTTTGAAGCCTTCACGGGTGACCGCGTTCACGTAGTCGCCATCCAGCTGATCGCCTGGTGCGAAACCGATGGAGTGAACGAAACCGTCAAATTTCGGCCAGGTTTTTGCCAGCTCAGCGAACATGCCGTCGATGCTTTCATCTTGTGCAACGTCGCATTCCAGAATGATGCTGGAATCCAGCTGCGCGGCAAACTCTTCTACGCGGCCTTTCAGCTTGTCGTTCTGGTAGGTGAATGCCAGCTCAGCGCCTTCGCGATGCATAGCCTGTGCGATGCCGTATGCGATGGACAGTTTGCTGGCAACGCCAGTCACCAGAATGCGCTTACCGGAAAGAAAACCCATAGCTCTAATCCTTATATTCATTGTTGTGGCGGCTGTCATCTGTTTGGACAACCGTCGTTAAAACGCGGCGATAATAGCATGTGTCGCGTACAGTGTTAATCCGACCACTCCATACGGGGCAGGTCAGCGGTCTTTTCGCCATGCATCGGCGGTTAAGGCTTCGCCAAAATGCCCGGCAATTAAACGTTTTGTCAGGTCGTGAAGCGGCGAGGCCAACACCGATGCGGTACTGCCGCGCTCCACTACCGAGCCTTCATGCATCACCATCACCTGATCGCTGATGTGCTTCATCATCCCCAGATGCTGGGTCACGTAGATATACGAGATACCCTGTTTCTCCTGCAACTCCAGCATCAGATTGATTAACTGTGAACGCATCGACATATCCAGCGAGGCCAGCGCTTCGTCAGCGATGATGACTTTTGGCCGCAGGATCAGCGCGCGGGCAAGGCCGAGACGCTGCTTTTGGCCGGGTGCCAGCATATGCGGATAATAGCTGACATGATCCGGCAGTAGCCCAACCATCCGCAGGGTCTCAATTATCTGCTTACGGCGCGCTTCGAACTCCAGATCGGTATTCAGACGCAGTGGAAAATCGAGGATCTGCGAGATACGCTGGCGCGGGTTCAGCGAGGTCGAAGGATCCTGAAAAATCATGCGGATCCGCTGACTGCGGAACGAGTAATCACCAAATTTCAGCAGATGGTCGTCAATCAGTACGTCGCCATCAGAGGGTTCGATCATACCGGCCAGCATTTTTGCCAGCGTTGATTTCCCCGAACCGTTCTCGCCGATGATCGCCAGGGTCTGCTTTTCCCGCAGGGTAAAGCTCAGCGGCTTTACCGCTTCGACGGTCTGGCGATGGAACAAACCGGTGCGATAGCGAAAGGTCTTACTCAGGTTGCGCACTTCCAGCAAGGTTTCGACCATGTCACTCTTTCTCCATGTTCAGCGGGAAATGGCAGGCAAAGAGGTGGTTCCTCGGCCCGGCAAGGCGCGGGGTTTCAATGCATTTACGCTGCGCATAGGGGCAGCGTGGCCCCAGGCGGCAGCCAATCGGCAGATGCTCAAGAAGCGGGATCGCCCCCGGCAAGGTGTTGAGGCGGCTTTTATGCGGCATGGCGCTGCCAAAATCGGGGATCGCCCGGATCAGCGCCTGGGTGTAGGGGTGATGTGGCATGGTAATCAGATCTTCGCTGCCGGCGGTTTCCACGGTCTGTCCGCAGTACATCACGTCAATTTTATCTGCCCATTTGCTCAGCATCTGCAGGTCATGGCTGATCAGCAAAATAGTGGTGTTGTTGTTCTGGTTCAGCCGCGTGAGCAGGCGGAAAATTTGCGCCTGGGTGGTGGGTTCCATCGCATTGGTCGGTTCATCGGCAATCAGCAGGCGTGGCTGGTTGGCCAGCGCAATGGCGATCATCACTTTCTGACACTCGCCGTCGGTCAGCTCATACGGGAAGCTGCGCATGGCGTCTTTGTGATCCTTAATGCCCACCCGGTGCAATAGCTCGATGGTCCGGCGTTTGCGCCAGCCAAAACGCTGCCACCAGCGGCCTTTATAGGTCCAGCCGGGAATGTTCTGCATCAGCTGCTTACCAACACGTTCGGACGGATCGAGGCAGGACTGCGGCTCCTGAAAAATCATCGACACGTTGTGGCCCACCAGCTTACGCCGCTCGCGGGCGGAGAGGCGCAGCAGGTCGATATCATCAAAACGCATCCGGTCGGCGGTGACGCGCCAGTTATCTTTCGCCACGCCGCATATGGCTTTGGCAATTAAACTTTTGCCCGAGCCAGACTCGCCCACCAGTCCGCGGATCTCGCCTTCGCTCAGGGTAATGCTGACGCGGTCAACCGCTTTCACCCAGCCTTCGCTGGTTTTTATTTCAATCGTCAGATTACGAATGTCCAGTAATGGCATTATTCCACCCCCGCCACAATGGCGCGACGAATGCCGTCGCCAAGCAGGTTCACCAGTAACACACTTATCATGATCGCCGCGCCCGGCAGCATCACCGTCCACGGCGCCACGTAGATCAATTCCAGCGCGTCGCCCAGCATTGCCCCCCATTCCGGGGAGGGAAGTTGCGCGCCCAGGTCGAGAAAACCGAGCGCAGCGATATCGAGGATCGCCATCGACAGCGCGCGGGTGATCTCGGTCACCATCCCGGAGGCGATATTAGGCAGCACCGCGAACCACAGAATATTTAAGGTAGTGGCGCCATCCAGACGGGCGGCAACCACGTACTCTTTTTCCAGCTCATCGTGAACCAGGCTATAGACCGAGCGCACCATGCGCGGCAGCAGCGCCAGCCACACCGCAAACATAGCGTGGGTCAGGTGCGGGCCTGAGAACGCCACCACGATGATCGCCAGCAGCAGCGACGGAATCGACAGCAGGGTGTCGAGAATGTGGTTTGTCACTGCCGAGCGCAGGCCGTGGGTTGACCCGGCGACAATGCCCAGCACCAGCCCACACAGGGTGGCCGCCAGGGTGACCACAAACGCGCCGCCGACCGTGGGTGCTGCGCCGCTCAGCAGGCGACTTAAGACATCGCGCCCGAGATCGTCGGTACCGAGGAAGAACGAGACTTCGCCGTAACGTGACCAGGAGGGCGGTAACAGCTGATAGCCGAGGAACTGTTGGTCGATACCGTAGGGCGCAAACCAGGATCCCAGGACGCAGAGCAGCGCCAGGCCGCCGCAGCCGTACAGGCCGATCATCGCCGTGGTATCGCCATAAAAGTTACGCCACACGGTGCGCAACGCCCCGGGCGTGCGCTTTTCACTGTATACGCTATCGTAAGGCATACCATTCCTTATGTTTCAGCGGGTTAGCCATAGCGCCCAAAATATCGGATATCACGTTAACAATAATCACCAGCGCGCCAATCACCATCACACCTGCGGAGATCGCGGCGTAATCCTGCTGGCGGATGGCGTTAATCAGCCAGCGGCCCAGGCCCGGCCAGCTAAAGACCATCTCGGTGATCATCGCCAGGGTCAGCATGGTGGAAAACTGCAGGCCTAGCCGCGGGATCACCGGCGGCAGGGCATTATGTAGAACATGGCGACGTAAAATCGTCAGCCGCGACAGCCCGCGCGTAGCAGCGGCTTTGACATAGTTCTTATCAAACACCTCGATGGTGCTGATGCGCATCAGTCGGATCACCTCGGTGGTCGGCGCAACGGCCAGCGCCAGCACCGGCAGCACCATGTGGCGCACGGCGCTGATAATCATCTCATGCCGCCAGACCGAATCTGAGAGCCAGGCGTCAATAATGGCGAAACCGGTCACCGTCTTCACCTCATACAACAGGTCAAAACGCCCGGACACCGGCAGCCAGCCCAGCGTCAGTGAGAAAAAGAGCGTCAAGAGCAGCGCCAGCCAGAATACCGGTACCGAAAAGCCGAGCAGGGCGATGGCACTGATGAATTTATCCTGCCATTTGTTGCGGGTGATCCCGGCGAGCATCCCCACCGGGATGCCTACTACCAGCGCAAAACCGAACGCCAGAATGCACAGCTCCATCGTGGCGGGGAACACCTCTTTCAGCTGTTCAGCGATGGGCTGGCCGTTAATGCTGGAGACGCCAAAGTCAAAGTGCAGCACCCCTTCAAACCAGAACCACCACGCATTCCACAGGGAGGCGCCCTGTAGCGGCGCATGCGGCGTGAAATAGCTCAGACTGAAGCCGACAAAGGTCAGGAAGAAGAGAGTGATGAGCAGCAACAGCAGCCGACGTAAGGTAAAAATAATCACGGTTTTTTCACCTCTTCTTGCTTCTCACGAGAGACACCGGCAAAGGACGCGTTGCCAAACGGGCTAAGCACCAGCCCTTTAATATCGTAACGGTACGCCTGCAGACGCAGAGAGGAGGCCAGCGGCAGCACCGGCAACTCTTTGGCCAGAATCGTTTGTGCCTCATCGTAGGCATCGATGCGTGACGCCAGCTGCTGAGTTGACAGCGCTTTGCGCAGAATGTCATCAAACTCGCGGTGGCACCAGTGGGCATAGTTGGTCTGCGAATCGATCGCTGCACAGCTCAGCAGTGGCCGGAAGAAGCTGTCCGGGTCGTTACTGTCGGTTGCCCAGCCTGCCAGGGTTAAATCATGGTTCATATCCATCAGGCGCGCCTCCTGAAAACGGCCTTCCACCGGAACGATCACCACGGTGACCCCCACCTGAGCGAGATCGGCTTGCAGCAACTCAGCGGTCTTAAGCGGGCTGGGGTTCCAGGCCTGAGAACTGGTAGGGACCCACAACTGCAGGGTGAGATTATCCGCCCCCAGCGCTTTGAGTTGTTCGCGGGCTTTATCCGGGTTGTATTCGGTAATTTTAGCCTCGCTATCGTAAGCCCACGAGGCGCGGGGCAGGATTGAGGCGGCGGTTTCTGCTGTACCGTAATAGATGGACTGCATCAAACGCTGGTTATTGATCGCCAGCGCCAGAGCGTGCCGCACCGCCGGGTTATTGAGCGGTGGCTTATTGGTATTAAATGCCAGATAGGCAATGTTCATGCCCGGACGCAGGGTCAGGCGCAGACGCGGATCGTCACGCAGGATGGTCAGCTGGCTGGCGGCCGGCCAGGCCAGCACATCGCACTCACCGGTGAGCAGCTTCGATAATCGGCCCGTGCCGCCGGAACCTAAATCCACCACGACCTGTGGCATCAGCGGTTTGCCGCGCCAGAATTTGTCATGACGTTGCAGACGCACATATTGCCCGGCGCGATACTCTGCAACCTGGAACGGACCGGTGCCCACCGGCTGGCGGTCCATCAGCTCCTGTTTATCCTGCAGGGTCAGTTGGGTGGCATATTCGGCGGACATCACCGAGGCGTAATGCGTTGCAAGATGCCACAGGAAGGAGGCATCCGGGCGAGCGAGGGTAAACTCCACCGTGCGGTTGTCCAGCTTGCGCACGTTTTTCACCGTATCGGCAAATTGCAGGCTGTCGAAATAGGGGAAGCTGCCGCCGTTAACGTAGTGCCACTCATCGTCGCGGTTAAAAATGCGCTGGAAGGTGAAGACCACATCATCCGCATTGAGTTTACGGGTAGGTTTAAACCATGACGTGGACTGGAAGCTCACATCGTCGCGCAGACGGAAACGGTAGGTGGCGCCGTTGTCTAAGACTTCCCAGCTTTCGGCCAGCTCTGGCACCAGGCGGTACGTATAAGGATCTACATCCAGCAGGCGGTCGTACAGCTGTGCGGCGAGAGTATCAACAATCAGGCCGCTGCTCGCTTTTTGCGGGTTGAAGGTGTTGACCTGCCCACTGACGCAGTAGACAAAGCCGCTGTCGCGAATATCAGCGCCATCCACAGACGTGGGGGCAGCAAAAGCCTGGCTACATAACAGGCCGAGCGCAATCAGGGACGAGAAAACCAGACGCATAATTTTTAAGGTTTTTAGTGACGATCTGCAAAGTGTATCGCACTTACACCTGCTTCGTAAAAATGTCTGCGGATAAGTGCTGATATTGTCAGCGCATTTGATGCTTTTTGAGCAATGCCCTTAGCTGGTGATAGGTCAGCCCCAGCAGTTCAGCCGCGCGTTTCTGATTGTATTTTGCCTCCCGCAGACTCTGCTCCAGCAGCTGCTTCTCCTGCGTCTGCTGGAACTGGCGTAAATCCAGCGGCAGGACCGGCGACGCCGCGGAATGGGGCTTATCGGCGGGAGAGGGGGTGGAACGACTGAACGGATCGATCACAATCTCATCCAGCTCGGTTTCGCTGCTGCCATGGCGATAGACGGAACGCTCAACCACATTTTTCAGTTCACGGATGTTCCCCGGCCAGCGGTAGTCGAGCAGCGTGTCACGGGCGCGCTGACTGAAACCGGGAAACAGGGGCAGCCCCAGCTCGCGGCACATCTGAATGGCAAACTGCCCGGCCAGCAGCATGATATCGCTGCGCCGCTCGCGCAGCGGTGGCAGATTGACGACATCAAAGGCCAGCCGATCCAGCAGGTCGGCGCGAAACCGCTCCTGCTCGACCATCTCCGGCAGGTTGGCGTTGGTGGCGCAGACCAGACGAACATTGACCTGCAACGGCTGACTGCCGCCCACGCGCTCCAGCTCGCCGTATTCAATCACGCGCAGCAGTTTTTCCTGCACCAGCATCGGGGCGGTGGCCAGCTCATCGAGGAACAGCGTACCGCCATCGGCGCGCTCGAAACGTCCGGGGTGACGACGCTGCGCCCCGGTAAAGGCCCCCGCCTCATGACCGAACAGTTCGGTATCAAGCAGGTTTTCGTTCAGTGCGGCGCAGTTCAGGGAGATAAAGGGGCCGTCCCAGCGCCCGGATAAGTAATGCAGGCGGTTGGCAATCAGCTCTTTCCCGGTGCCGCGCTCCCCGATGATCAATACCGGTTTATTCAGCGGTGCCAGGCGGGAAACCTGCTCCAGGACTTCAAGAAAGCTGTTCGCTTCCCCTAATAAAGTATCTTTAAATTCAGACATGATGAAATTAACCATTTAGTGGTGTGATTCACTAAGCGAGAGTAGAGTGGAACGGGTGAAAAAGCAATCACCTCTCATAAAATCAATAAGATAAAAAACTGGCACGGGAATTGTATTAGCTATGCAGCAGGGCTTAGCCCGATAACAGAAATGTGAGGATTCAATTATGGGTATTTTTTCTCGTTTTGCCGACATCGTGAACGCCAACATCAACTCGCTGCTGGAAAAAGCGGAAGATCCACAGAAGCTGGTGCGCCTGATGATTCAGGAGATGGAAGATACGCTGGTGGAAGTACGTTCAAACTCCGCCCGTGGGCTGGCAGAGAAGAAGCAACTTTCTCGCCGCATTGAACAAGCGACTGCCCAACAAAGCGAATGGCAGGAAAAAGCCGAACTGGCGCTGCGTAAAGATAAAGACGATCTGGCCCGTTCGGCGCTGATCGAAAAACAGAAGCTGACTGACATCGTCGCGACGCTGGAGCAGGAAGTTACGCTGGTAGATGACACGCTCACCCGCATGAAAAAAGAGATTGCGGAGCTGGAGAACAAACTGAGCGAAACCCGCGCCCGCCAGCAGGCTCTGGCGCTGCGTCACCAGGCAGCCAGCTCTTCACGCGATGTGCGCCGTCAATTGGACAGCGGCAAGATCGATGAAGCCATGGCCCGTTTCGAGTCATTTGAGCGTCGTATCGATCAGATGGAAGCCGAAGCCGAAAGCCACAGCTTTGGCAAACAGAAGACGCTGGATCAGCAGTTTGCCGATCTGAAAGCGGATGATGAAATCAGCGAGCAACTGGCCGCGCTGAAGGCCAGAATGAAACAAGACAATCAATAATAATACCTGCGGCGCCAGCTGGCGCCGCCACTCATCGTAAGACAAGGAGTAGACATGAGCGCGCTTTTTCTTGCCATTCCGCTAACCATTTTTGTGCTGTTTGTATTGCCGATCTGGTTATGGCTGCATTACAGCAACCGTTCTTCCCGGGGCGAGCTGTCGCAAGGCGAACAACAGCGTCTGGCGCAACTGACCCAGGAAGCGAATAAAATGCGTGAACGTATTCAGGCGCTGGAAGCGATCCTGGATGCGGAACATCCGAACTGGAGGGATCGCTAATGGCCGGACTGAACCTGAATAAAAAATTGTGGCGTATCCCCCAGCAGGGGATGGTACGCGGCGTCTGCGCCGGCCTGGCGCACTACCTCGACGTGCCGGTAAAGCTGGTACGCGTGGTGACGGTGCTCTCCATTTTCTTTGGTCTGGCGTTTATTACCCTGGTGGCCTACATCATTTTATCTTTCGTGCTGGACCCTATGCCTGACAGCGCGATGAGCGATGAGAATGCCCCAACCAGCAGTGAACTGCTGGACGCGGTGGATGCCCAACTGTCGGCAGGCGAGCAACGCCTGCGTGAGATGGAGCGGTATGTCACCTCTGACACTTTCTCGCTGCGAAGCCGTTTTCGTCAGCTTTAACTGAGAGAACTCATATGAATCAACGCTGGCAACAGGCCGGACAGCAGGTTAAGCCGGGCCTGAAATTCGCAGGGAAGCTGGTTTTACTGACTGCACTGCGTTACGGCCCGGCAGGCGTCGCGGGCTGGGCCATTAAGTCTGTTGCGCGTAAGCCGGTAAGAATGTTACTGGCTGTGGCGCTGGAGCCCATGCTGAAGAAGCTGGCAAACCGCGTTTCCCGTCGTTACTTCTCCTGATCTCCCTATTACCTGAGCCCTTTCCTTTATATGGAGAGGGCAGGTAGCATTTCTCTGATTTCCTGCTTTCTTTGCGGCAGTTCACAATAATGCGCTGAGCTGCTTTGCGAATCCCTTTTTCTCCTTGCTTGTCCGTTGACAGATATTTTTCATGGGAGTAGATTGCCCTCCGTGGGACCGCTACCATGGAAAACAATGTGAACGCTAAAATTAAGAGTTTAATAAACTTTGTTTACGGAGAGTCTTTTTCTGAGGCGCATTTAAAGGTGCTGCTTGAGAAAATTGACAACGCTGGGTCTGTAATTACGGGAAAGAGTAAAGCAGGCTGGGATGAAAAAGATATCGTCCTGATTACTTATGCCGATCAGTTCTCTGCGCCAGGGGAGAAAGCTCTCCCGGTTTTTACCCGATTTTATAATGAGTGGCTCTCTCGCTCATTTTCTCATGTCCATCTTCTGCCTTTTTACCCCTGGTCTTCTGACGATGGTTTTTCCGTCATCGATTATCATGAAGTTGCACCTGAGACGGGTTCGTGGCGTGATGTCGCGGAATTAAAAAAGTCAGCCAGCTTGATGTTTGACTTCGTTTGCAATCATATGTCGGCGAAAAGTAAATGGTTTGAAAATTATATTAACCAGACGCCGGGGTATGAAGATTTCTTTATTTCCGTCGATCCTGAAACCGATTTGTCCGCAGTGACACGGCCCCGGGCTTTACCCCTTCTGACACCTTTCACGCTTCATGATGGCAGCGTCCGCCATCTCTGGACCACCTTCAGCGAAGATCAGATCGATCTCAATTTCGCCTCTCCTGAAGTGCTGATTGCGATGGTGGATGTGCTGCTGCATTACCTTATGGAAGGGGCTCGTTATATCCGCCTGGATGCCGTCGGCTTTATGTGGAAAATCCCTGGAACAAACTGCATTCATCTGGAACAAACGCATCGCCTTATTCAGCTTTTCCGCGCCATCACGGACAGGGTGGCTCCAGGTACGGTGCTGATTACGGAGACAAACGTTCCGCATAAAGACAACATCTCTTACTTTGGTGATGGTGAAAATGAAGCGCAGATGGTTTATCAGTTCTCTCTGCCTCCGCTTGTGCTGCACGCCGTCCATTGTCAGGATGTCCGGGCGCTCTGTCAGTGGGCGTCATCGCTGAAGCTGCCTTCCATGAAAACCACCTGGTTTAACTTCCTGGCTTCGCATGACGGCATCGGCCTTAATCCTTTACGCGGAATTTTACCGGAGTCAGAGATCCTCTCGCTGGTAGAGAAATTGCAACAAGAAGGGGCGCTGGTTAACTGGAAAAATAATCCTGATGGCACCCGAAGCCCCTATGAAATTAATGTGACCTATCTCGATGCGTTAAGTGCGAAGGAGAGTGAGGATAATGAGCGCATCGCCCGATTTATTCTTGCTCATGCTGTTCTGTTAAGTTTCCCGGGCGTGCCTGCAGTGTATATCCAAAGTATTCTGGGTTCACGTAACGATTATGACGGGGTAGAGCGGCTGGGGTATAACCGCGCCATCAACCGGAAAAAATACCGCGTCGGTGAAATAGATGCCGAACTTGAGGATAACAAGAGCCTTCGCCATAGCATTTACCATCGACTGACACAATTGATTGCGATTCGTCGGACAGAAAAAGCCTTCCATCCAGACAGTCAGACGATTTTCGAAACGTCAGGCGCGCATGTTTTCAAAATTATTCGTACTGCGGATAATGGCGAGCGCATTACTGCATTATTTAATTTCAGCAATCACCAGCAAAATATTCATTCAGATATTGAAACCGGAAGGGAGTTAATCGCCGGAGAGGATATTCGTAGTACGACTCTGTCCCTAAATCCATGGCAGGTCATGTGGATTAAAGAAAACTAAAAAGGACCTAAAAAATGAAAATGCCCAGAATTGTGCTGATATCAGCACTGGTTTCGTGCGCCCTGTTATCAGGTTGCAAGGAAGACCAACAGTCTAACGTCACCATTGAGTTTATGCACTCGTCTGTCGAACAGGAGCGACAGGCGGTTATTACAAAACTGATTGAGAAATTCGAGAAAGAGAATCCGACCATCAAGGTGAAACAGGTGCCGGTGGAAGAGGATGCCTATAACACCAAGGTGATTACGCTGGCCCGTACCGGCGCCCTGCCTGAAGTAATCGAAGTCAGCCACGATTACGCCAAAGTCATGGATAAAGAGCAGCTGCTGGATCGTGCTGCTATTAGCGAAGCCATTAATGCCGTGGGCGAAAACACCTTCTACGACGGGATCCTGCGCGTCGTTCGCACTGAAGATGGCGAAGCCTGGACGGGTGTGCCGATCAGCGCCTGGCTTTCCGGCGTCTGGTACCACAAGGACGTACTTGCGGCAGCGGGTCTTGAAGAGCCGAAAAACTGGGAACAGCTGCTGAAAACCAGCCAGATGTTGAACAATCCGGCCAGTAAACATTACGGCATTGCCCTGCCTACTGCTGAAAGCGTGATGACTGAGCAAGCGTTCTCGCAGTTTGCTCTGTCGGGTGGTGCAAACGTGTTTAATGCCAAAGGTGATGTCGAAATTAACACGCCGGAAATGGCCAAAGCGCTGGCGTTTTATAAAGAGCTGGCGGCGACCACCATGCCGGGATCGAACGATGTTATGGAGATCAAAGACGCCTTTATGAATGGCTCTGCGCCAATGGCCGTCTACTCCACCTACATCCTGCCGGCTGTCTTCAAAGACGGAAATCCCGCCAATCTGGGATTCGTCGTCCCGACTGAAACCTCCTCTGCGGTCTACGGCATGGTCACTTCGCTGACCATCACTACCGGTCAAACCGAAGAAGAAACCAAAGCGGCAGAGAAATTTGTTACCTGGATGGAACAGGCTCAAACCGCCACCGACTGGGTCATGATGTCCCCGGGCGCGGCATTGCCGGTGAACAAGCTGGTGGTCGGCACCGAAACCTGGAAAAACAACGAGGTGATCAAGGCCTTTGGGCAACTGCCTTATGAGCTGATCGCGCAGTTCCCGAATGTGCAGGTGTTTGGCGCCGTGGGAGATAAAAATTTCACCCGCATGGGCGACGTGACGGGTTCCGGCATCATCAGTTCCATGGTGCATAACGTGACGGTGGGGCAACAGGATCTCAGCGAAACGTTAAGCAATAGCCAGACGCGACTGACTGACCTGATTTCACAACGATAGGAGCGCACTGCGGAAGGGAATTATGAAGACGTTGTTTTCTGGTCGATCAGATATGCCTTTCGCCATGCTGCTGTTGGCCCCCAGCCTGATTTTGCTGGGGGGCCTTGTGGCCTGGCCGATGATTTCCAACATTGAAATCAGTTTTTTACGCTTGCCCTTAAACCCGCGAGTCAGTGCGGTGTTTGTCGGGTTCGATAACTACATCCGTATTTTGAGTGACGCGGCGTTCTGGCATTCGCTGTGGATGACCTTCTGGTATACGGCGCTGGTGGTCATAGGTAGCACCGGGTTAGGGCTGGCCGTTGCCATCTTCTTTAATCGGGAGTTTCGCCTGCGCAAAACGGCGCGTTCTCTGGTGATCCTCTCTTACGTAACACCGTCGATCTCACTGGTGTTTGCCTGGAAGTACATGTTCAACAACGGCTATGGGATTGTGAACTATCTGGGCGTGGATCTGCTGCATCTGTATGACCAGGCGCCGCTGTGGTTCGACAACCCAGGCAGCAGTTTTGTCCTGGTGGTGCTGTTCGCCATCTGGCGCTACTTCCCGTACGCGTTTATCTCGTTCCTCGCGATATTGCAGACCATTGATAAGTCGCTGTACGAAGCGGCTGAAATGGACGGCGCGAATGCATGGCAGCGTTTTCGCATCGTCACATTGCCCGCGATTATGCCGGTACTGGCCACGGTTATCACACTGCGAACCATCTGGATGTTCTACATGTTTGCGGATGTGTATCTGCTCACCACCAAGGTCGATATCCTGGGCGTCTATCTCTACAAGACCGCCTTTGCATTCAATGATCTGGGTAAAGCCGCCGCAATTTCTGTCGTGCTGTTCGTGATCATCTTCACCGTCATTTTGCTCACCAGAAAAAGGGTAAATCTCAATGGCAACAAATAAACGCGTCCTGGGCCGGATTGGTTTCTACCTGGGGCTGGCGGTATTCCTGATTATCACGCTGTTCCCGTTCTTCGTGATGCTGATGACCTCGTTCAAGAGCGCGAAAGAGGCGATATCGCTCCATCCGACCATTCTGCCGCAGGCGTGGACGCTACAGCATTATGTCGACATCTTTAATCCGCTGATCTTCCCGTTTGTGGATTACTTTCGGAACAGCATGGTGGTGTCGTTAACCTCGTCGGTCATTGCCGTTTTCCTCGGCACGCTGGGCGCTTACGCACTCTCCAAACTGCGTTTCAAAGGGCGCGCGACGATCAACGCGAGCTTTTACACCGTCTACATGTTCTCCGGGATTTTGTTGGTGGTACCGCTGTTCAAAATCATTACCGCATTAGGCATTTATGACACCGAACTGGCGCTCATCATCACCATGGTGACCCAGACCTTACCGACGGCGGTATTTATGCTGCGCAGCTATTTCGACACCATCCCGGACGAAATAGAAGAAGCCGCGATGATGGATGGCCTGAACCGCCTGCAAATCATCTTCCGCATCACCGTGCCGCTGGCGATTTCCGGGCTGGTGTCGGTCTTTGTCTACTGCTTTATGGTGGCGTGGAACGACTATCTGTTTGCCTCCATTTTCCTGTCCAGCGCCAGCAACTTCACCTTGCCTGTCGGGCTGAACACCCTCTTCAGTACGCCGGATTACATCTGGGGTCGCATGATGGCGGCATCGCTGGTGACGGCACTGCCGGTGGTCATCATGTACGCGCTGTCTGAACGTTTTATTAAAAGTGGTTTGACCGCCGGTGGCGTTAAGGGCTAAGGCGGCCGATTTTAACAAGGAGTGAATCATGAAGAAGTTAGTTGCGATCGCGCCGCGCGTGGCGGCGCTGGTGGACTATGAAGATCGTCCTGTGGCGGCACATGAAGTCAAAATTCGCGTCCGTTTCGGCGCGCCGAAACACGGCACCGAAGTGGTGGATTTTCGTGCGGCGAGTCCCTTTATCGACGAAGAGTTTAACGCGGAATGGCAGATGTTTACCCCGCGTGAAGAGGGCGCAGCCCGCGGGATCGAGTTCGGCAAGTTCCAGTTAGGCAATATGGTCGTGGGCGAAATCATTGAATGCGGCGAGGATGTGACGGAGTACCAGATCGGCGACAGCGTCTGCTGCTACGGTCCGCTGCAGGAGACGGTGATCGTCAATGCCGTAGACAACTACAAACTGCGCAAAATGCCGCAGGGCGCCTCCTGGAAAAACGCCGTTTGCTACGATCCGGCGCAGTTCGCCATGAGCGGTGTGCGCGATGCCAACGTCCGTGTGGGCGACTTTGTCGTTGTGGTCGGTCTGGGTGCCATCGGACAGATTGCCATTCAGCTGGCAAAAAAAGCCGGGGCGTCAGTCGTCATCGGTGTCGATCCTATCGAACATCGTTGTGAGATCGCACGCCGTCATGGCGCGGATCACTGTCTGAACCCAATCGGTACCGATGTTGGCCTGGAAATCAAAAAACTGACCGGTAAGCAGGGCGCGGACGTAATCATTGAGACCAGCGGTTTTGCGGATGCGTTGCAGTCTGCGCTGCGCGGACTCGCCTACGGCGGAACGATCTCTTACGTTGCGTTCGCTAAGCCGTTTGCCGCGGGTTTCAACCTCGGTCGCGAAGCGCATTTCAACAACGCAAAGATTGTCTTCTCCCGCGCCTGCAGTGAACCCAACCCGGATTACCCGCGCTGGAGCCGTAAGCGTATCGAAGAGACCTGCTGGGAATTGCTGATGAACGGCTATCTGAATTGTGAAGATCTGATCGACCCGGTCGTGACCTTCACCACCAGCCCGGAAAGCTATATGAAGTATGTCGATCAGCACCCGGAACTCAGTATCAAAATGGGCGTCACTTTTTAAGCTAAGGACAGCAAATAATGAAGATCGCAACACAAAACCAGGCCTTTTTCCCGACCAACATTATGGAGAAATTTCAGTTCATCAAAGCGATGGGTTTTGATGGCTACGAAATTGACGGCAAACTGCTGGTCGATAACCTCGATGAAGTGAAAGCCGCAATCAAAGCCACGGGTCTGCCGGTGACGACGGCCTGCGGCGGCTACGACGGCTGGATTGGTGACTTCATTGAAGAGCGTCGTCTGAACGGCTTACAGCAGATTGAACGCATTCTTGAAGCGCTCGCTGACGTGGGCGGGAAGGGCATTATCGTTCCGGCGGCCTGGGGGATGTTTACCTTCCGCCTGCCACCGATGACTTCACCGCGCAGCCTCGACGGCGATCGCAAAGCGGTAAACGCTTCCCTGCGCTGGCTGGACGAGGTGGCTGCGCGCACCGGGACCACCGTCTACCTGGAGCCGCTAAACCGCTATCAGGACCACATGATCAACACCCTGGCCGATGCCCGTCGCTACATCGAAGAGAATGCCCTGAAGCACGTGCAGATCATCGGCGATTTCTATCATATGAACATTGAAGAAGATTCGCTAACCGATGCGCTGCACCACAACCGCGATCTGCTGGGGCATGTGCATATCGCGGATAACCATCGCTATCAGCCGGGAAGCGGCAACCTGGATTTTGCCAGCCTGTTCGATCAGTTGCGTGCCGATAACTACCAGGGTTATGTGGTGTATGAGTGCCGTGTTCGTGCCGACGATCCTGCGCAGGCTTATCAGGATTCCCTCACTTATTTGCGTGAATGCTAAGGATGACGAGCGTGATGAGTGCTTCAACACCTTCGCCCCTGCGCGTCGCCATCATTGGTGCCGGGCAGGTCGCGGATAAAGTGCATGCCTCGTATTACGCCACGCGCAGCGATGTTCAGATGGTGGCTGTCATGGACAGCCGCCTGGAGCAGGCACAGGCGTTCGCGGAACATCATGCTATCCCTGCGGCATGGCAGGACGCACAAGAGATGCTACAGGCGGTTAAACCGGATGTGGTGAGCGTTTGTTCCCCCAACCGCTTTCATTTTGAACATGTCATGATGTCGCTGAATGCCGGGTGTCATGTGATGTGTGAAAAACCACCCGCCATGACGCCACAAGAGGCCGATGAAATGCGCGTCGCGGCCCGCCGGGCGGGCAAAGTGCTGGCGTATGATTTTCACCATCGTTTTGCACTCGATACGCAACTGCTGCGTGAGGCGGTGCTGAGCGGAACATTCGGTGAAATTTACTTCACCACGGCGCAGGCGCTGCGCCGCTGCGGTGTACCCGGATGGGGCGTTTTTACCAACAAATCGCTGCAGGGGGGCGGCCCCCTGATTGATATCGGTATTCATATGCTGGATGCCGCGATGTATGTGCTGGGTTTCCCGCAGGTAAAACGCGTCACGGCGCACAGCTTTCAGAAGCTGGGCACCCATAAAAACAGCGGCCAGTTCGGCGCGTGGGATCCTGCGCAATTTACCGTTGAGGATGCCCTGTTTGGCACGATCGAATTCTGCAACGGCGGCATCCTGCGTCTGGATACCTCCTTTGCCCTGAATATCCGCGAGCAGTCGATCATGAATGTCGCCTTCTGCGGTGAGAAGGCAGGTGCAACGCTGTTTCCGGCCCATATCTACCAGGATGACGCTGGTGTGTTACAGACCCTTACCCAGCGTGAAGAGGCTGACGACCAGCGGCATTTACGCAGCATGGATGCCTTTGTTCGTCACGTGCTGGGGGAGCCGGTCATGATCGCCGATGCGGAGCAGGGGCTGGTGATCCAGCAATTAGTTGCCGCACTGTATGAATCCGCCGAAAAAGGGGAAAGCGTGACGTTATGCTGAACCTGTCTGTATTAACCGATCCGGGCTTCTGCCCGCACAGCCTGAATAAATACGCGTCCATTATGGCCTGCGGTAACGGCTATATGGGCATTCGCGCCACGCATGAGGAAGATTACACCCGGCAAACCAGAGGGATGTACCTTGCTGGCCTCTACCATCGCGCGGGTCGTAACGAGACCAACGAACTGGTTAATCTCCCGGATGTTATCGGTTTTGATATCGAGCTGGATGGCAAGAACTTCAGCCTGTTATCCGGTGAGATCCTGAGCTGGCAACGCGAGCTGGCTTTTGCCAACGGCGAGCTGCGTCGCAGCGTCGTCTGGCGCTCGCCTGAAGGGAAAGACTACCGGCTGGAAAGCCGCCGTTTTGTTGCGCTGGATCCTCTGCCGTTAGTGGCAATGCAACTCGCCATCACGCCACTGGATGCCTCCGCGCAGGTGGGTTTGAAAACTGGCATCGACGCCACTCAAACCAACAGCGGCAGGCAGCATCTGGATGAGATGTCGGTGAGGGTATTTGACCAGCACTATATGCAGGGGATTTACGAAACACAGGACCATGCATCTGATGTGGTGATCTCCGCGTTCTGTCGCCTTTCAGCAGACAGCGACAGTTGCTTCACCGCCAAAAATCGCCGCGTCCAGGTTCACCATGCGCTGACGGTTCCCCGCGGGGAGACCGTCACGCTCGAGAAACTGGTGTGGGTGGCTCACCGCAGCGACAGGGCGCTCTCCGTGGAAACCTTCGCCCGTCATGCGCTGGCCGAACTTAAAGCCTGTGCCAACAGCGGTTACGCCTCTTTGCTGGCGCGTTCAGCCTGCGCCTGGGAGAAGGTCTGGCGCAATTGCCGGGTGGAGGTGGCATCCACGGAACACCAGGACCAGATGGCGCTGGATTACGCGGTCTGGCATTTGACAGCCATGACGCCTTCCCATGACGAACGATGCAGCATCGCGGCCAAAGGGTTGACCGGTGAGGGCTATAAAGGCCACGTCTTCTGGGATACCGAAATATTCCTTCTGCCTTTCCATCTGTTCAACCGTCCGCAGACAGCACGCAGTCTGCTGCGTTACCGCTGGCTGAACCTCCCGGGCGCACGCGCGAAGGCCCGTCGTAACGGCTGGCCTGGTGCGCTGTTCCCCTGGGAAAGCGCAGCAAGCGGGGAGGAAGAGACGCCAGAGTTCGCGGCGATCAATATTCGCACGGGGGTACGCCAGAAGGTGGCCTCCGCGCTGGCCGAACATCACATCGTGGCAGATATTGCCTGGGCCGTCGTCGCTTACTGGCAGGCGACGCAGGATGACGCCTTTATGCGTAATGAAGGGGTGACGCTGCTGATGGAAACCGCGTCGTTCTGGATGGGGCGGGCCACCGACGTCAAAGGGCGTCTCGAAATCCATGACGTGATTGGGCCGGATGAATACACGGAACACGTGAACAACAACGCTTATACCAACTACCTGGCCTGGCATAACGTCGCCAGCGCTTGCCGGTTTATGTCGATGTTTAACCGTGAAGATGTGCGTTTTACGGAAAAGGCCGCCGATTTTCTGACGCGCTTATGGCTACCGGAAGCCAATGCCGACGGTGTAATCCCACAGGATGATACCTTTATGGCAAAACCGGCTATCGACCTGAGCCGCTACAAAGCGCAGGCGGGGAAACAGACCATCCTGCTGGACTATTCACGCGCTGAAGTGAACGAGATGCAGATCCTTAAGCAGGCGGATGTGGTCATGCTCAACTACCTGTTGCCGGAACGCTTTACCTCACAACAGTGTGCCGCCAATCTGGCGTTTTACGAGTCGCGCACCATCCACGACTCGTCGCTCAGTAAAACCATCCACGGGATTGTCACCGCGCGTTGCGGGGATACGGAAGGGGCTTACGCCTTCTGGCGTGACGGTGTTGCTATCGATCTGGGTGACGATCCGCACAGCAGCGATGACGGTATTCATGCCGCCGCGACCGGTGCTATCTGGTCTGGCGTCGTTCAGGGATTTGCGGGTGTACAGATTGTGGACGGGGAACTGCATCTGGCGCCGAAACTTCCTGCCCACTGGCAAAAACTCATTTTCCCGTTGCGCTGGCGGAACGCAAACATGCGCTTCACCGTTGAAAATGAGGCGTTAACGGTTGAGACCTCGGCACCTGTCACCTTAACGCTATGGGGCAAAAACCTTAGCGTAACGGGGGCGCAGGCTTTTGCTTACATGGACTTTATGACATCTGTTACTGGGACCGCTACCACGGAGGGAAGCCATGATGCTTAAGGCGGTTGTATTCGATCTGGATGGCGTGATTACCGACACTGCGCACCTCCACTTTCTGGCCTGGCGTACCGTGGCGCAGGAGATTGGCATATCCATTGACGAAACCTTCAATGAAGAGCTCAAGGGAATTAGCCGCATGGACTCCTTGCAGCGGATCCTGCGCTATGGCGGGAAAGAGGGGGCGTTTAACGAACAGCAACGCCTGGCGCTGGCGGCTAAAAAGAACGCTCTCTATGTCCGGTCGTTAGCCTCGCTGACGCAGGACTCGCTGCTGCCGGGGATCCGCGAGGTGCTTGCCGGGATCCGGGCGGCGAATGTCAAAACGGGCCTCGCCTCCGTGTCTCTGAATGCCCCGGGAATATTGCAGGCGCTGGGTATAGACCATGCGTTTGATTTTTGCGCCGATGCTTCCCGCATTGCCCGTTCCAAACCGGACCCGGAGATTTTCCTTGCCGCCTGTGCGGGACTGAATGTCTCTCCACGGGAGGCCATCGGTATTGAAGATGCCGCCGCGGGTATTCAGGCAATCAACGCGGCAGGAATGTTGTCGGTGGGGATTGGGCCTGGCCTCGATGAGGCGGGAATACAACTTCATTCAACGCGGGAACTGACCTGGAAATGCCTGACAGATTTCTGGGCCTCGCGGACGGTACTGATAAGGAACTAACAATGGCTCAACTCTCCCTGAAACACATTCAGAAAATCTATGACAACCACGTTCACGTGGTGAAGGATTTCAACCTCGAAATTGAGGACAAAGAGTTTATTGTCTTCGTCGGACCTTCAGGATGCGGCAAATCGACGACGCTGCGCATGATTGCCGGGCTGGAGGAGATCAGCGCTGGCGAGCTGGTGATCGACGGCGTGTGCATGAACGATGTTCCGGCTAAATCCCGTGATATCGCCATGGTTTTCCAGAACTACGCGCTCTATCCGCATATGACGGTCTACGACAACATGGCGTTTGGCCTGAAGATGCAAAAAATCGCGCCAGCGGTGATCGAGGAGCGGGTTAACTGGGCAGCCCAGATCCTGGGCTTACGCGACTACCTCAAGCGCAAGCCTGGGGCCTTGTCCGGTGGCCAGCGGCAGCGCGTGGCGTTAGGCCGGGCGATCGTCCGGGAAGCCGGGGTGTTCCTGATGGATGAACCGCTCTCAAACCTCGACGCCAAGCTCCGTGTACAGATGCGTGCTGAAATCAGCAAATTACACCAGAAGCTTAACACCACCGTGATTTACGTCACCCACGATCAGACGGAAGCCATGACCATGGCGACCCGTATTGTGATCCTGAAGGACGGTATCATTCAGCAGGTTGGGGCGCCAAAGCAGGTGTATAACGAGCCGGCCAATATGTTCGTGGCTGGCTTTATCGGCTCCCCCGCGATGAATTTCATTCGCGGTGCGATAGACGATGGTTATTTCGTGACCGAAACATTACGTATGGCTATACCTGAGGACAAGCTTGCGGCTCTGAATACGGGAGGTTATCAGCGTAAAGCCGTGGTATTTGGCATCCGGCCGGAAGATATTGTTACCCCTCAAAGCGGACATGAAAGCATTAACGCCAAAGTCAGCGTAGCTGAACTGACCGGGGCTGAGTTTATGCTTTATGCCAGCGTCGGCGGGCATGAGCTGGTTGTCCGCGCCGGTGCGGCGAATGACTATGCGGCAGGAGATAATATCGGTATCCAGTTCGATATGAATAAGTGCCATTTCTTTGACGCTGAGACTGAAATGGCTATTCGATAATAAGCGTGTTGGCCGGAAATGCGAATTTCCGGTTTTTTTCTGTTAATAATGAGGGAATATTTTTAATGAGTACTCTACTAAAAAGTGCTGCGCTTGTTCTCTGCGCAGGGGTTAGCTACGCACAAGCAACCGAAACGGCGAAACAGTGGGAATTTAATATTGGGGCCATGTACGAAATTGAAAACGTCGAAGGCCAGGGCGAAGATAAAGATGGGTTATATGAACCATCCGTATGGTTTAATGCAACCTGGGATGCATGGACGTTCTCGCTTGCCATGTATCAGGAGGGCACGGTTGAGTATAGTAGCATGACACGCGGCAGTTATTTTGATCGTCCAGAATTCGAATTGCGCTATCGTTTTATCGGTACCGATGATTTGACGCTCGGCCTGACCGGCGGTTTTCGTAATTATGGCTACCACTTTAAAGATGAGCACGGCGCTAAAGACGGCAGCGCGAATATGCAGCGCTATAAAATCCAGCCTGACTGGGATGTAAAATTAACCGATGACTGGCGTTTTAGCGGCTGGTTAGCCATGTATCAGTTTGCTAACGATCTTGAAAAAACAGGCTATGCTGACAGCCGTGTTGAAACGGAAACCGGCTTTACCTGGACCATTAACGATATTTTCTCCGCGAAAATAAATTATTATTTAGAACGCGGATTTAATATGGATGGTTCGCGTAATAATGGTGAATTTGCTACCCAGGAGATTCGCGCCTATCTGCCTGTTTCAATGGGGCAAACCACGTTAACGCCTTATACTCGCCTGGGTCTGGACCGCTGGTCGAACTGGGACTGGCAGGACGATCCTTCCCGTGAAGGGCATGATTTTAACCGGCTGGGTCTCTTGTATGCCTATGATTTCAACAATGGTTTATCCATGACGCTGGAATATGCCTATGAGTGGCAAAACCACGATGAAGGCAAGAACGATCGTTTCCACTACGCTGGTGTTGGCGTAAATTACGCGTTCTGACAGGCTGCTTACCAGGGGCTACGGCCCCTGGTTTTAACGAACGGAGTCAGCAAATGAAAAGTGGGTTTCAACCAACACTTTATGGGAGGCGGGTTTACCTGCAATACGGTTGAACAGCAGATTGCAACTCTCTTCACCCAGTCTGCGGGTTGGGATATCAAACCCCCCGGGAGCAGGTGTCAAAATGAGAGAGAGCATGGGATCACTGTAACCCGCCACTGCAACCTGTTCCGGGAGGGCCACATTTAACGCCTCCGCTGCACGATAAAGACTGAGCAACTTCATGCTGTCGGTGGCAAATACCGCATCCGGTGGCGTAGCTGATGAAAGTAATTCCCGGGCGGCCGACAGGGCACTCTCGTGAGTATATCCCCCATCAACGATCCACGCCGGGTTAATAGCAATATGATTTTTTTCCAGGCTGGCTTTATAACCTGCCAGACGATCAATAGAAACGTGGTAATCAAGCGGCGCGTGCAGGCAGGCTATTTTGCGTCGGCCGGCCTTAATAAAGGCCTCTGTCAAGGTGGCACTGTCGTGAAAATTATCGGTATCGACAGAGTAGATATTTTGAAATTCACCCACGACTTTACCGATTACCACCACCGGTACGCCATACGCGTCCAGCGTTGAGAAAAAGGATTCATTGGCCGGAGAACTTAGCATGATGATCCCTTTAATCATCTTTTGTTTTATTTTGTTCACGCATTTCAACAGATCGTCTTCACTGCTTTTGGACGTTTGCAAAATGACGTCAAACCCTTCCTCTTCTGCTTTTGCCGTAATGGCATGAAGGACATCTGAGAAAAAAGGATTGCCTGCAGTCGTTTTCGTTGAGCGGGTCGAAATAACCATGATGGCGTCAAAGCCAGAAGAGGTGAGAGCGCGGGCAACCTTATTAGGCTGATAATTTAATTCTTCAATCGCCTTCAACACTTTTTCCCTGGCTTCAGGGGAAATATTCGTTTGCTTATTCAGTACCCGGGACACGGTTGATTTCGAAACGCCAGCAACTCGCGCAATATCATAAATGGTGGGTGACATACACCTTACTCGCTCCGATAGACGGCAATGCGGGTCATCTTACTGGAGAAAAAACGGCAATAGCAATAATTATGAATTGATAATCAACGATCTGCCCCAATTTACTGTATTCTGAAGCAAGTTATTCCATACTGTCAGGCAATGAAGGACCGAGATGAAGCGATTTAAAAGTGAACTCAATTCTCTGATCAATCGTGGGGTTGACCGTCATTTGCGCCTCGCGGTCACCGGCCTGAGCCGCAGCGGTAAAACGGCTTTTATTACGGCGATGGTCAATCAGCTCCTTAACCTGCATGCCGGGGCGCGTTTACCCTTGCTCAGCGCCGTGCGCGAAGAGCGTCTTCTTGGCGTGAAGCGTGTGCCGCAGCGTGATTTTGGCATACCCCGGTTTACTTACGATGAAGGGTTGGCCCAGCTGTATGGCTCTCCGCCCACCTGGCCAACGCCGACCCGTGGCGTGAGCGAAATCCGCCTGGCGCTGCGCTATCGTTCGAACGATTCGCTGCTGCGTCACTTTACAGAGACCTCCACCCTCTATCTGGAGATTGTCGATTATCCTGGCGAATGGCTGCTCGATCTGCCGATGCTGACGCAGGATTACCTGAGCTGGTCGCGGCAGATGACCGGTTTATTACAGGGACAACGCGCGGCCTGGTCAGCCCGCTGGCGTACCCTGTGTGAGGGACTGGATCCACTGGCACCCGCCGACGAAAACCGACTGGCGGCCATCTCGGAAGCCTGGACCGATTACCTGCATCAATGCAAGAAAGAGGGGCTGCACTTTATCCAGCCGGGCCGCTTTGTGCTGCCAGGGGATATGGCAGGCGCCCCGGCGCTGCAATTTTTCCCATGGCCGGACGTGGACGCCTTCGGTGAATCGAAGCTCGCCCAGGCGGATAAACAGACCAACGTCGGGATGCTGCGCGAGCGTTTCAACTATTACTGTGAAAAAGTGGTGAAAGGGTTCTATACCAACCATTTTTTACGCTTCGACCGCCAGATTGTGCTGGTGGATTGCCTGCAGCCGCTCAACAGCGGGCCGCAGGCCTTCAACGATATGCGCCTTGCGCTCACCCAGCTGATGCAAAGTTTCCACTATGGACAGCGCACGCTGTTCCGCCGCCTGTTCTCGCCAGTCATCGACAAGCTGCTGTTTGCCGCCACCAAGGCGGACCACGTTACGGTGGATCAGCATGCCAATATGGTCTCGCTGTTACAGCAACTGGTGCAGGATGCATGGCAAAACGCGGCGTTTGAAGGTATCAGCATGGATTGTCTGGGACTGGCCTCGGTGCAGGCTACCCAGAGCGGATTGATTGACGTCAATGGCGACAAGATCCCGGCGCTGCGCGGTCATCGTCTGAGTGATGGTGCGCCGTTAACAGTCTATCCCGGCGAGGTGCCTGCCCGGCTGCCCGGCCAGGCGTTCTGGGAAAAGCAGGGCTTCCAGTTCGAAGCCTTTCGCCCGCAGGTTATGACGGTCGATCAGCCGCTACCGCACATTCGCCTCGATGCCGCGCTGGAGTTTTTAATTGGAGATAAATTGCGATGACCGAACCCTTAAAACCGCGTATGGATTTTAGCGGTACGCTGGAGCAGGAACAGCAGGAGGCCTTCAAGGCCGCCCAAACCTTCAATACGACCCAGGCAGAACAGTTTTCCCCGGTCGTTTCCGATATGCTCCCCGCCGAAGAGGGGCAAGCTGAAGCCGTGGTCGAAGCGGCGCTACGTCCTAAACGCAGCCTGTGGCGCAGAATGGTGAGCGCCGGGTTGGTAGTTGCCGGTGTCACGGTTGTCGGGCAGGGCGTGCAGTGGGCGATGAATGCCTGGCAAACCCAGGATTGGGTGGCGCTGGGCGGTTGTGCGGCCGGGGCATTGATCGTCGGGGCAGGCGTAGGCTCCATCGCCACCGAGTGGCGCCGCTTATGGCGACTGCGCCAGCGCGCACACGAACGTGATGAAGCCCGTGATTTGATGCAGAGCCACGGCACCGGCCACGGACGGGTGTTTTGCGAAAAACTGGCGAAGCAGGCCGGGCTGGATCAGTCTCATCCGGCACTGCAACGCTGGTATGCCGCTATTCATGAAACGCAGAATGACCGGGAAGTGGTCTCGCTGTATGCCCATCTGGTCCAGCCGGTGCTGGACAGCCAGGCGCGGCGGGAGATTAGCCGCTCGGCGGCTGAGTCGACCCTGATGATTGCCGTCAGCCCGTTGGCGCTGGTGGACATGGCCTTTATCGCCTGGCGCAACCTGCGTCTCATCAATCGTATCGCCGCCCTGTACGGCATTGAGTTGGGCTATTACAGCCGTCTGCGTCTGTTTCGCCTCGTGCTGCTGAATATGGCCTTTGCCGGAGCCAGTGAGGTGGTACGTGAAGTAGGCATGGACTGGATGTCGCAGGATCTGGCCGCACGTCTCTCGGCCCGCGCTGCCCAGGGAATTGGCGCCGGATTGCTGACTGCAAGACTTGGGATCAAAGCGATGGAGTTGTGCCGTCCTCTGCCGTGGACAGCGGAGGATAAACCACGCCTGGGCGATTTCCGCCGGGAATTGATTGGTCAGCTGAAAGAAACCCTCAACAAAAAACCGCAGTAGTTACATCTTCTCGCACAATATTCCGTCATGAGGTTCACAAGCTGTCAATATTTGTTGACAGCTATCTTCCCGATTACCAATATCTGGCTTATCATTTCAGGGTTACTGGCTTATAGAGTGATTTTCCCATGCGTCTGGAAGTATTTTGTAAGGACCGTCTCGGCCTGACTCGCGAGTTACTTGATCTCCTTGTTTTGCGTAGCATTGATCTGCGTGGCATCGAGATCGACCCAATCGGGAAGATTTACCTGAACTTTGCCGAAATTGCATTCGATACCTTCAGCAGCTTAATGGCCGAAATTCGCCGTATCGCTGGCGTTACGGATGTGCGCACCGTACCCTGGATGCCCTCCGAGCGTGAACATCTGGCCCTCAGCGCGCTGCTGGAAGCGATGCCGGAGCCGTTCTTATCATTGGATTTGAAAGGCAAAATCGACCGGGCTAACCTGGCGAGCTGCCAGCTGTTTGCCCAGGAGCAGGACAAGCTCAGCAGCCACAATGCCGCCCAGTTGATCCCCGGCTTTAACTTCCAGCGTTGGCTGGAGAGCAACCCGCGATCCACCCACAGCGAGCATGTGATCATCAACGGGCAGAACTTCCTGATGGAACTCACCCCGGTCTATCTGCAGGGCGACAACGACGACCGCACCCTGACCGGCTCAGTGATCATGCTGCGCTCGACGGTTCGCATGGGGCGTCAGCTGCAAAACCTGTCCAGCCAGGATGTCAGCGCCTTCAGCCAGATCATCGCCGTCAGCCCGAAAATGCGCCACGTGGTGGAGCAGGCGCGTAAGCTGGCGAATCTGACGGCACCTTTGCTCATCACCGGAGAAACTGGCACCGGCAAAGATCTGCTGGCTCATGCGGTGCATCAGGCAGGCCCGCGCGCGGGCAAACCCTATCTGGCGCTGAACTGTGCTTCCATCCCGGAAGATGCTGTTGAAAGCGAGCTGTTCGGCCACGCCCCGGAAGGCAAAAAAGGCTTCTTTGAACAGGCCAACGGCGGCTCAGTGCTGCTGGATGAAATTGGCGAAATGTCGCCGCGGATGCAGGCCAAACTCCTGCGTTTCCTTAACGACGGCACATTCCGCCGGGTGGGGGAAGATCATGAGGTGCATGTGGATGTGCGTGTGATCTGTGCCACTCAGAAGAACCTGGTTGAGCTGGTGCAGAAGGGCGTCTTCCGTGAAGATCTCTATTATCGCCTTAACGTACTGACGTTGAATATTCCGCCGCTGCGCGATTGCCCGCAGGACATCATGCCGCTCACCGAGCTGTTTGTGGCGCGCTTTGCCGATGAACAAGGCATCCCGCGACCGAAGTTTTCAGCCGATCTCAACACCGTTCTTACCCGCTACGGCTGGCCGGGCAATATTCGACAGCTGAAAAATGCGATCTATCGCGCGCTGACCCAGCTTGAAGGCTATGAGCTGCGGCCGCAGGACATTTTGCTGCCGGATTATGACGCCGGTACGGTGGCGGTGGGCGAAGAGGCGATGGAAGGCTCGCTGGATGACATTACCAGCCGTTTTGAACGTTCGGTATTGACGCAGCTGTATCGTAACTACCCTAGCACGCGTAAGCTGGCGAAAAGGTTGGGCGTTTCCCATACCGCCATTGCCAATAAACTGCGCGAGTACGGTCTGAGCCAGAAGAAAGGCGACGAGTAAAAACAAAAAAGCCTCCGCAGGGAGGCTTTCTTTTTGGTCTTACGCTTTCAGCGCTTCCAGCGCAGCAGCATAGTCCGGCTCGGTGGTGATTTCATTCACCAGGTGACTGAACACGACAGTGTCGTTTTCGTCGATTACCACAACCGCGCGAGCAGCCAGGCCTTTCAGGGCGCCTTCAGCGATGCCCACACCGTACTGCTCCAGGAATTCCGGGTTGCGCAGGGTGGAAAGGGTAATAACGTTGCTCAGGCCTTCTGCACCGCAGAAACGGGACTGGGCGAACGGCAGGTCAGCGGAAATGCACAGCACAACAGTGTTGTCCATCTCAGTCGCCAGCTGGTTGAATTTACGCACAGATGCGGCACACACGCCGGTATCGATGCTTGGGAAAATGTTCAGCACTTTACGCTTGCCGGCGAACTGGCTCAGCACGACGTCAGACAGATCTTTTGCCACGAGCGTAAACGCCTGCGCTTTGCTGCCAGTCTGAGGAATGGATCCTGCAACAGAAACCGGGTTGCCCTGGAAATGAACGAGTTGTGACATAGTTATCTTCCTGTTTACATATAGTTAACGTCGCCGTTAGTGTATGTCATCAGCCAATATCACAGCAAACCCTATTTACGCGAAGCCGCTATACAGGAGTGAGTGATGAGAACTCTCAAGGTTTATGAAGAAGCCTGGCCATTGCATACGCCGTTTGTCATCTCCCGGGGAGCCCGGAGCGAGGCCTGCGTGGTGGTAGTCGAAATAGAGGAAGAGGGTGTCAAAGGGGTGGGGGAGTGTACGCCTTATCCGCGATATGGTGAAAGCATCGCCTCGGTGATGGCGCAGATCATGGCCCTGGCACCAGAACTGGAGCGCGGGCTTAGCCGTGAAGCCCTGCAAACCCTGTTACCACCGGGCGCGGCACGCAATGCCGTTGACTGCGCCCTCTGGGATTTAGCCGCGCGCCAGCAGGGCATCCCGCTGGCGACCCTGGCCGGAGTCACATTACCGCAAACGGTAGTGACCGCGCAGACGGTGGTGATCGGCGAACCCGCGCAAATGGCCGCCAGCGCCAAAGCCCTGTATGCCGCCGGGGCGCGGCTGCTGAAAGTGAAGCTGGACGATCGTCTGATCAGCGAGCGCATGGTCGCCATTCGCGCTGCTGTGCCCCAGGCCACGCTGATCGTCGATGCCAACGAATCCTGGCACGGCGAAGGACTTGCCGCCCGCTGTCAGCTGCTGGCGGATCTGGATGTCGCCATGCTTGAACAACCCCTGCCTGCGGGTGACGATGCGGCGCTGGCGAATTTTATTCATCCGCTCCCCATCTGCGCCGACGAGAGCTGCCATACGCGCGAAAGTCTGCCCACCCTGAAAGGGCGCTACGAGATGGTGAATCTTAAGCTGGATAAAACTGGCGGGATCACCGAAGCGCTGGCGCTGGCCGCCGAAGCGCGGGAGAACGGTTTTGCACTGATGCTCGGCTGTATGCTCTGCACCTCGCGTGCCATTAATGCGGCTTTGCCGCTGGCGGGCGAGGTACAGTTTGCCGATCTGGATGGCCCGACCTGGCTGGCGGTGGACGTTTCACCGGCGCTGCATTACACCACCGGCGTGGTTCATCTCTGAGGCTCCCAGCGCAGCAGATCGGTCATTGCTCTCAGGTACTTCTCGCTGGCCTCGTCGGACGAGATTGGCGGGAATTCGGCGGTGATACAGTGCAGGCTTAAATCAGCGCACCAGCTGCCGAACGACCCCGGTGTTTCATAACCGACGCTGGTAACCAGCGGTAGCGAAAACGCATCCGCCAGCCAGCGCCCCAGTGCGCTGTGGGCCGGATCTTCAATGCAAGCCAGCGGATCGTGAAACGACACCACCCAGGCAGGATGCAGTTTGTGGATCAGGTGGCATAGCGCCTCCGTTTCCGGCTCCGAGCCGGGTTTTTCACCGGTCAATAACACCACATCCCTGTCCTGGGCCGCACTGTTCCAGCGGTAGACCGTCTCACCTTCCCGCCAGTTTGCCGCCGGGAAGTTTCGGTTTAAATCCACGCCACGGGCATTGGCGCGCAGCCCCAGCTGACAGCCGTCCGGGTTGACGGTGAGCACGACATGGTGGCGACGCAGCTCAGGCGCCAGAGTGCGCAGGGCGCAGGAGAGGGTCACGATCGAGGAGTTTTCATCCCCGTGCGTTCCGGCAATGATCAGGCCGCTGTTACGATCGGCCTGCGGCGCAGGGAACCAGATCAAGGGCGCGCCAAGGAATGAACGGCCATAATGTTCAGTTCCGGGCGGGAAAGCGCCACGTTCCGTTCTGGGGCGAGTGAGGGACATAGACGTTCCTGAATCAGAGTTATACTACTGGCAGTGTTGTGCAAAATACGCGGTTTATCAAATAGTTTCAGCGTCGGGGCAAAATCGGCAGATATCAACTTTCCGACGGAAGTTGTTTGCATTTCCCTGTTCCGAAACAAATAATTACGCATCTGCTTGTTACCCATCATTTCAAAGGGGATCTCATGAAGCATCCGGTTTCGTTGATTTGTTCTGCCCTGTGGTTGTGTGGCCTCTCTTCTTATTCGTTTGCTGCGGATGTTCCCTCCGGGACGACACTGGCGCCAAAGCAGGAGCTGGTGCGTCATATTAAAGATGAACCCGCCTCGCTGGATCCTGCCAAAGCGGTGGGGCTGCCTGAGATTCAGGTGATCCGCGATCTGTTCGAAGGCCTGGTCAATCAGAATGAAAAGGGCGAACTGGTGCCGGGGGTGGCCACAAGCTGGCAGAGTAATGATAACCGCGCCTGGACCTTTACCCTGCGCGAGAACGCCAGATGGTCTGACGGTACGCCTGTCACCGCACAGGATTTCGTTTATAGCTGGCAGCGCCTGGTGGATCCGCAAACCACGTCCCCCTTCGCCTGGTTTGCAGCGCTGGCCGGGATTAGTAATGCGCAGGCTATCATCGACGGCAAGGCCACGCCGGACAAACTGGGCGTGACCGCAGTGGATAACAGAACCCTGCGCGTTCAGCTGGATAAACCGCTGCCGTGGTTTGCCAACCTGACGGCGAGCTTCGCCTTTTATCCCGTCCAAAAAGCTAACGTGGAGAGCGGCGCGGAGTGGACCCGTCCCGGTGCGCTGGTGGGTAATGGCGCATACATCCTGAAAGACCGGGTGGTTAACGAGAAACTGGTCGTCGAGCGCAACAGCCATTACTGGGATAATGACAAAACGGTGTTGCAGAAAGTGACCTTTATCCCGATCAACCAGGAGTCGTCCGCCACCAAGCGCTATCTGGCGAACGATATCGACATCACCGAGTCATTCCCGAAAAACCTCTACCAGAAGCTGTTGAAAGACATTCCTGGGCAGGTTTACACCCCGCCGCAGCTGGGCACCTATTATTATGCCTTTAACACCCAGAAAGGCCCGACGGCGGATGCCCGGGTGCGTCTGGCGCTGAGCATGACCATCGATCGGCGGATTATGGCCGAGAAAGTACTGGGTACAGGCGAAAAACCGGCATGGCACTTCACCCCGGACGTGACCGCAGGCTTTACCCCTGAGCCATCGCCTTTTGAGCAGATGAGCCAGGAAGAGATGAACGCGCAGGCCAAAACGCTGTTGCAGGCGGCGGGTTACAATGCCCAGAAACCGCTCAAGCTAACGCTGCTGTACAACACATCGGAAAACCACCAGAAGATTGCCATCGCGGTAGCATCGATGTGGAAAAAGAACCTGGGTGTCGATGTGAAGCTGCAAAATCAGGAGTGGAAAACCTATATCGACAGCCGCAATACCGGCAATTTCGATGTGATCCGCGCCTCATGGGTGGGGGATTATAACGAGCCGTCAACCTTCCTTTCGCTGCTGACCTCCACGCATACCGGCAACATCTCGCGCTTCAACGATCCGGCGTATGACAAGGTAATGAATCAGGCGTCGCTGGAGACCACCGTCAAGGCCCGTAATGCAGATTACAATACAGCGGAGAAAATCCTCGCGGAGAAAGCGCCTATTGCGCCGATCTACCAGTACACCAATGGGCGTCTAATCAAGCCCTGGGTGAAAGGGTATCCCATCAACAACCCGGAAGACGTGGCGTACAGCCGGACGATGTATATCGAGAAGCATTGATGGGCAGGATCGCCTTTTAGACTAAAGTGACCTCTCCTAAAAACGAAACTGGCGCGATTCTTCGCGCCAGTTTCTCTTTCAGTCGCTGAAAAAGACTTGCAGGCCTATCTTGCCAGGCAACATCCACAGGACGCTGTTCGGCTGACTGACTTTATCAGCAGGCTCACTGGACATGGAAGAAAAGAAGAACTGTCGCTGGCAGGCGTCGAAGGTACATCGTTCCTTCTGCCAGACCAGTATCCGGCTCCCCAATGGTGGAGCCGGGAAAAAGAACTATCGAGACGCTAACAGCGGTGCGTAATCCATGTTTTGCAAATCCTCCAGCAGGCCGGGGCCAGTGGGGTGCCAGCAGAGTTGCTGGCGGGTCCAGTCAGATGACGCGCGCAGATCCATGGCGGCAAACAGCGCAAACCAGCCAAAATGTGCATCGGCCTCAGCCGCAGAGAGCGAGATCTGAGGCAGACCGAGCTTATCGGCGACCACCTGCGCAATCTGCCGTGTGGCAACGCTTTCTTCCGCGACGGCATGGTAGCGCCTGCCGCGTTCGCCCTGTTCCAGCACCTGCACATACAATCGGGCGACATCGTTGACGTGTGCCGCCGACCAACAATTATTGCCTTCGCCAATACAGGCTACGGCACCTTTTTCAGCAGCGTGTTGAATGTAGTGTGTGATCAGCCCCTGGCGGGTAGTGTCATGCACCTGCGGCAGACGCACCACCCGCACATCCACGCCCTGCGCCAGTAGCGCATCGCCTGCCACTTCAGAGGCCACGCGAGAATTATGGTTATCAGGTTTAAATTGATCTTCACGCGCCAGCGCTGTGGAGCCGTCATTGCCCATACCCGTGCCGGAGGTGATTATCAGCGGACGATCGCTCCCCTCCAGCGCCTGGCCCAGCGCATGAATAACCCGCCGGTCTTGTTCACAGTTCTCGACGAAACGGTGAAAGTTATGGTCAAACGCGGTATGGATCACCGCATCGGCGCGCTGCGCGGCGGCGGCCAGGGTTTCAGGCTCCTCCAGCGTACCGCGATGGACGTCGGCCCCCGCGGCCTTAAGTGCCTGCGCGCTGCTTTCCGAGCGGGCGAGGCCCGTCACCTGATGGCCGGCTGTCACCAGTTCAGCCAGAATCCGCGAACCGATAAACCCGCTCGCACCTGTCAAAAATACTTGCATAATCCACCTCCAGATTGGGTTGCCATCCAGAGTAGCGCTATAGTGAAACGGTAAAAGTAGGGACCTTATCAGGGTATAAATCTTAACAGGATAACGATGATGCCGATGACAATGCAGTCGCTGGGCGATTTTCTGCGGACGCGACGCTTGCGCCTTGATCCGACAGCGTTTGGTTTTATCGGCGGCAGACGGCGTACGCCGGGGTTGCGCCGTGAGGAGGTAGCGCAGCTTGCCCATATCAGTCCCACCTGGTACACCTGGCTTGAACAGGGACGCGGCGGTGCGCCGTCGCGTGAGGTGCTCAACCGTATCGCCAGTGGGCTGTGCCTGACGGGGCCCGAGCGCGAGCATCTGTTTATTCTGGCTTTCGGTCATCCGCCAGAAACGCATTTCACGCTCTCCACGGATATCACGCCGCGTCTGCAACGGGTGCTGGAGGCGTTCGGCGTTCCGGCGCTTATCAAAACCATCACCTGGGATGTTATCGCCTGGAACCGCGCCGCCGCCTGCGTGTTGACCGACTATGGGCAGCTACCGTATTCACAGCGTAACGTGCTGCGTCGGCTGTTTCTCGACCCGCAGGTACGTGAAATGCAGGCCGACTGGCAGACGGTGGCCCGGCTGGTGGTGAATGCCTTTCGTGCCGACGTGGCGCGGGCGGGGGAATCGGCAGAAACGGCGAGCCTGATTGGCGAGCTTTGCAGTCGGAGCCCCGAATTTGACCTCCTGTGGCGCAGCAACGATGTCGCCAGCCACGGCGAGGGCATAAAGCGCATTTATCACCCACAGGTGGGGGCTATTGACCTGGAATTTTCAACCTTCATGGTCGAGGGGCGGCCCGATCTGGCGATGCTGATATTTAACCCGGCCAATAACGAAAGCCGTCGTAAAATTGACGAGCAGGTAAGACAATCGCTGTCTTATGGCGGCGCGTCAGACCGCCATAATGCTACCGTCCACGAATAGCGCTTCACCTGCAACAAATCGACTCTCGTCAGAGGCCAGGAACAGCAACGCTGTAGCCACTTCATCCACCTCTTCGAGCCGTTCGAGCGACGCCGTATTTTTAACCCCTCTCGATACCGTCATTGGCATGCAGATAAGATTGCATGGCGGGGGGTGAAGAACACCCCCGGCGAAACCTGGTTCACCCGAATCCCGCGATCTTTCAGACCGGGAGTCCGAGAGCGGGCAAACGAGCGGATGGCGGCTGTGTGGAACGCGCGGTTACTCGCCTTTGCTGAAGGAAGTCGGGCAGAGGATTATGATGGCGATCCGTTCAGCGCCATCATAATCGGAATGTGCCATACCTCCAGCTTGTGCGCGGGTAAGGAGCGCAGCACCCGCGGCCCGCATGAAACATGAAGCGCAGAATTGGGCGAGTCGATAGCGCTCATCATTGGAGTAATGACGCCGCAATGCGCGTGGGTAAAGATGTGGGGTTCCTGTAGCCACTGTATTAAGGCGGCGGTGTTAGGGTCAATCGCGCCCTTGTACGATGCAGACATCAGCGGTGGTATTATGGTGAATGGCGTTGCGCCCGGTAGCCCTGGTCTGCCAGATGATATCGGCCCGAAAATCGCCTTTAAGACTAAGATAGTCTCGGCTAAATCGAGTTAAAGAGAAAATGATAATGCATGATAGCGTGGGTTATCATGTCTGCACAGGTATCAATAAATTTCATCCATTTCCATTGAAGTAATACAATCTAAATATGATATTTTATTCCCGAATAGGATTGGCTACATTTTATTAAGGCACGAATGATCATGGCGATGAATATATATCGGTTGTTTAATAAGGTTCACCGCCGGTTATTAGTGGTAATATTTAAAACAATGTCTACTTTTGGACTGTGAGTGAGTTGATTCATTGTAATCACTTGTTCTAATATCACCTGCGCAAAAATGAAGTTTTACTTAATAACTATTCCTTAAGGAAAAGGGACTGCTATGGCTGATACATTTCAGAATGAAGTGCCCAAGGCACGTATAAATCTCAAGTTGGCTCTCCATACGGGGGGCGCGCAAAAGAAAGTTGAGCTACCGCTTAAGCTCTTGACCGTTGGTGATTTTAGTAATGGCAAAGAAAACAGGCCGTTATCTGAACGCAAAAAGGTTAACATCAATAAAAATAACTTCGACAGTGTACTTTCAGAATTTAACCCGGAAATTAACCTGGCCGTGCAGAACACTCTGGCTGGCGAGGGGGTAGAAGAAAATATCCGCCTACATTTTTCCAGTATGAAAGATTTCGAACCCGAACAGGTTGCCCGTCAAATTCCTCAGCTTCGCGCGATGCTGGCAATGCGCAATTTATTACGCGATTTGAAATCCAATCTTCTTGATAACGCCACTTTCAGAAAAGAGCTTGAGAAAATCCTTAAGGACCCGGCGCTGTCTCAGGAATTACGTGACGAAATGAGTGCACTTGCCCCGAAATAAAATTTGGGCATCTCTTTTAATGGATTAACCGGGAATATGCTGATGTCTGTAAATACTGAAACTGGCTCTGCTCAGGGGCAAACCACCGTACTGGAAAAAGAGGGCGTTTACGCCTCCTTGTTTGAAAAAATCAACCTCACCCCGGCATCGAGCCTCGGGGATATTAATGCGTTTCTGGATGATGCTGCGCTCGCTGATGCTTCTGCAGGTGAACGCCTGACGGCCGCGATGCAGGTATTTATGGACTGTATCCGTAAATCCGGTCAGCCAGTGGAAAAGCTCGACAAAACGCTGATTGATCACCACATCGCGGAGCTGGATTATCAAATCAGCCGCCAGCTGGATGCGGTGATGCACCATCAGGAATTTCAGAAGGTGGAGTCCCTGTGGCGCGGCCTGAAACAGCTGGTCGACAACACTGACTACCGTCAGAACGTCAAAACAGAAATTCTGGATGTGTCGAAAGACGATCTGCGTCAGGACTTTGAAGATGCGCCTGAGCTTATCCAGAGCGGTCTTTACTGGCACACCTATACCGCCGAGTACGACACCCCAGGCGGCGAGCCGATCGGCTCGGTCATTTCCTCCTACGAATTTGACGCCAGCCCGCAGGACGTTGCGCTGCTGCGTAATATCTCCAAAGTGTCTGCCGCGGCGCACATGCCGTTTATCGGCTCCGTCGGCCCGAAATTCTTCCTGAAAGAGTCTATGGAAGAAGTGGCTGCCATTAAAGATATCGGCAACTATTTCGATCGTGCCGAGTACATCAAATGGAAATCCTTCCGCGATACCGACGACTCCCGCTATATCGGGCTGGTAATGCCGCGCGTACTGGGACGCCTGCCTTATGGCCCGGATACCGTGCCAGTGCGCAGTTTTAACTATGTTGAACAGGTAAAAGGGCCGGATCACGAGAAATACCTGTGGACCAGCGCATCATTTGCCTTCGCCTCTAACATGGTTAAGAGCTTCATCAACAATGGCTGGTGCGTGCAGATCCGTGGTCCGCAGGCCGGTGGTGCAGTGAAAGACCTGCCGATCCATCTGTACGATCTGGGTACCGGCAACCAGGTGAAGATCCCTTCTGAAGTGATGATCCCGGAAACCCGCGAGTTTGAATTTGCTAATCTCGGCTTCATTCCGCTGTCGTACTACAAAAACCGCGATTACGCCTGCTTCTTCTCAGCCAACTCAACCCAGAAACCAGCGCTGTACGACACCGCCGATGCGACCGCCAACAGCCGTATCAACGCGCGCCTGCCGTACATCTTCCTGCTGTCGCGTATTGCGCACTACCTGAAGCTTATCCAGCGCGAGAACATCGGTACGACGAAGGACCGCCGCATGCTGGAACTGGAGCTGAACACCTGGGTGAAAGGGCTGGTGACGGAAATGACCGATCCGGGCGACGAACTGCAGGCGTCACACCCGCTGCGCGATGCGAAGGTAGTGGTAGAAGACATCGAGGACAATCCTGGCTTCTTCCGCGTGCGTCTGTATGCCGTGCCCCACTTCCAGGTGGAAGGGATGGACGTGAACCTGTCGCTGGTCAGCCAGATGCCGAAAGCGAAAGCATAAGGCAGGAGCAGGGATGAAAATCTTTCGCCCGTTATGGGAAGACGGGGCCTTTCTGGCCCCGCAGCAGTTCCAGCAGCAGTCACGTTGGGATGCACACGTTGCGGATACCGTTGCGCGGATGGTGTTGGCGCACCCTTGGGGTGTGCTGTGTGCGGAGTTTGATGACAGCGCGCTCACACTCGCAAGGCTTAATGCCGTCCGTATGGCGGTACGCTTTGCGGATGGCACGCTGATAGATACAGACCTGGCGGATAACCTGCCGCCGGTCTGTGATTTATCCGCGACAGGGCTGGAGAGTGTTGAGGTGCTGCTGTGCCTGCCGCTGCTTAGTGCGAATGGCGGTAATCTGGACGACGGGTGCGACAGTGCCCGTCCACGTCGCTGGCAGTCAGAGCGAGTGACAGTCCAGGAGCTGGCTGGCCATGAGCGCAGCGATCTGGCTGTACTGCGTCATGCGCTGACGCTGCGTCTATCCACCCAGGAAAATGCAGCCTATCTGACCTGTCCGGTGGCCAGAGTCACCCGTAATGTGCAGGGGCTGTGGAGCCTGGACAGAGATTTCATTCCTCCAATGCTTTCGCTGTCGGCAAGTCCTGCGCTGGTCAGCGAACTGGGTGAACTCTTGCACCGCCTGCAGGCCCGCCGCAAGCGTCTGATGGCGATGAGACGGGAAAGTAATAAACGGATGGCGGACTTCGCAGTGGCGGATGTCTCCCTGTTCTGGCTGCTGAATGCGCTCAACAGTGCGGAGCCGGTGCTGACGGAGCTGCACCAGACACCATCCCGCCATCCCGAGTTGCTGTACCGTGAACTGGCAAGGCTTGCCGGTAGTCTGCTGACCTTTTCTCTCGAACATAACGCCGACGATATCCCGCTCTACCGGCACGATACCCCGGAAGATGTATTTCCGCCGCTGTTTACCCTGCTGGATCGTCTGCTGGAAGCTAGCCTGCCGTCCCGCGTTGTTGCCATTTCGCTCGAACAGGGCGAGGACAGAGAAATCTGGCGCGGCAGACTGCACGACGCGAGGCTGCGTGAAGGGGCAGACTTCTATCTCTCGGTGCGCTCCTCCATGCCAAACCACGAACTGCAGACGCGCTTCCCTCAGCTGTGCAAGGCGGGTAGCCATGACGACGTATCTGAAGTCGTTAACATTGCACTGAGTGGGATGGTGATTAAACCCCTGAGCCACGTCCCGGCAGCCATCCCGGTGCGTCTGGAAAACCAGTATTTTGCGCTCGATCTTTCTACTGCGGCGGCCCGCGCGATGCTGGATGCCGGAAACTGTACCTTCTATACGCCGGAGTCGCTCGGTGACGTGAAGCTGGAACTGTTTGCGGTGCTGCGCTCATGAACATGATGAATCTGGATTTGATCAATAAAACGTTTTATCCGGGCTGGCTGATGGTCAGCCAGTTGCGCAGCGGGCAGGAGATTCAGGACGGTGATGCGCTTTACCGTCGCGCCTGCCGCTGGGTCGCGGAGGCCCGCGAGGCTTTAACGGACGGGGGATACAGTGCTGGCTCTTGCGATCGCATGCTTTACGCTTATTGCGCCCTGCTGGATGAGAGCGTGCTGAACCGCGACAGACAGGACGATGGTTACCGTAAGTGGCGCAAGGATCCGTTACAGGCGCGGTTCTTCAGCACCCTGAATGCAGGGGAAGAGCTGTGGGAGCTTATCCGCACCGTTCTGCGTGAACCCGCGCCAGATAACGCGGTGCTGACCTGCCTGTACCGGACCCTGCAATTGGGCTTTGTCGGCCAGTACCGTGATCAGGACGACGAACGGCGGGAGGACGTGGTGCGTGCACTCAGCGAACGCGTGCCGCCTTTTGCGCTGACTGAGGACGCACCGGTAGTTGTGCGGGCATCGCGCCTGCGCAGCGGACGACGGCTGTACTGGCTGGGTTGGGCTGCAGGTATCGTGGTGCTTGCCGCGCTGTGGCTTATCTTCTCATCATCCCTGGCTCAGATGGTGGCCCGGATTGCAGGGCAGGGCTAGCGAATGCGTGAACTCTCCCGTGGTTTGCTCACGGCGTTAGCCCTTCTTCTGGCGCTGTGGTTGGTGCTGGGATTCTGGCCACTTTCGACCAGCAGTCGACTCGCGTTGAGCCTGTGTATTCTGCTGGCGGGCGTTGTGGCTTTCTGGCGTCAGTGGCGGCTGCATCTGCAGTGCCGGGCCATCAGTGAAACGATAACGGAGCACAGCCTGCCGCCGGAAGATTTTCAGGGTGCGGTGGTGCTGGTATGCGGCGATACCACCTCCTTGTTTTCCGGTAACACGGTCTGGCGTGAAACTCGCCACGGCTGGTATCTGCAGGTACAGAGTGCTGAGGCATTGCCGCTGCTGGCGCAGCATCTGGCTGCTGTTCGTCCGGCGCTAGTGTCACAGGTTTCGGTAATGCTGGCGATGACACCGGAACAGCACATTTCAGAAGAAACGTGTGCGCAGGCGCTTCGCCACTGGCGACGTAGTATCGTCCGGTGCCGAACCTGGCTGAACGGCCTGCCGCCTATCTGGGGTGTGGTCTGGGTGTCACCGCCTGTTCAGCATTCGGATGAGGTGCTGTGGTTTACCGTCACGCCTGACCTGCCTGGCATACGTGCTCGCCAGAACGGCCAGGTTGCCCTGCCGGTAACTGGCTGGCAGCAGGAAGCTGTGGGGGATGACGTCCGTCTGGCTAATGTGCTATGGCTCGACAGCGTGCTCAGGTTGAGCAACACGCTTCTCTTTCGGCCGCTTCGCACGCGTCAGGAGGAACTCCCCGCCTGCAATCTCTGTGCTGTTGGCATCTGTCTGACTCCTGTAGTCGGGGTATCGGAAAACCTCTGGTCGCGTCAGATAGCAGGAACAACCACATTACCTCCGTCATGTGGCGCAGCGGATGACTTGTTACCGCTGCCTGATCTGTTACTGGCGTCGTTGCCACGCCATCACGGCGTGAGCCGTCGGATGCAGGATACCCGGCTGGCCGGTGCTATCTGTTTTGTTTTTCTCGCGCTGGCAATGCTGGCCTCCTTTATTAATAACCAGCGCCTGGTACGCAGCGTGGGTGACCACCTTGCCGTCTATCACCGTCTCAGCGGCACGCCGCCCGCACCGAAACTGCAGGCTCAGCAGCGCCTGCGTGCGGATAGCCGTCTTTTGGACAACTGGTTACGTCGCGGCGAACCGCAGCGTTACGGGCTGGGTTTGTATCAGGGGATGCGGCTGATCCCCCCAGTTGAAGCGGCCATTAGTGACTAGGCACCGCCACTGCCACCGCGTCCGGTAATTAAGAAAGTCGTGCAGGGCCCGCAGACCGTCCGCCTCGACAGCATGTCGCTGTTCGACACAGGCAAATGGGCGCTGAAACCTGGCTCGACAAAACTGCTGGTGAACTCGCTGGTGGATATAAAGGCGAAGCCCGGCTGGCTGATTGTGGTGGCTGGTCATACCGACAGCACCGGCGATGACAAATCCAACCAGGTACTGTCCCTGAAACGCGCTGAGTCTGTCCGGGACTGGATGCGCGATACCGGTGACGTACCGGAAAGCTGTTTTGCAGTACAAGGCTATGGTGAAAGCCGCCCGGTCGCAACAAATGAGACGACGGAAGGCCGGGCGCTTAACCGCCGTGTCGAAATCAGTCTGGTGCCACAGGCAAATGCCTGCCAGTTACCGGGCGAAACCCCCGCGTCATCTCAGGATGATGACGTATCAAAACTTAAAATGGAGTAATTAACATGGCAATTCCTGTCTATCTGTGGCTGAAAGACGACGGCGGTGCGGACATTAAAGGTTCCGTAGACGTTAAAGACCGTGAAGGCAGCATCGAAGTGGTTGCACAGGAGCATAACCTGTACATCCCGACCGACAATAACACCGGCAAGCTGACCGGCACGCGTATCCATACGCCGTTCCTCTTTACCAAAGAAATCGACTCCTCCAGCCCGTACCTTTACAAGGCTGTGACCACAGGTCAGACCCTGAAATCGGCCGAATTCAAGTGGTACAGAATCAACGACGCCGGCCAGGAAGTGGAGTACTTCAACACGAAGCTTGAGAACGTGAAGCTAGTGAAGGTGAATCCGAAGATGCACGACATCAAGGATCCGGCTTTCGAGAAGCACAACCATCTGGAACAGATTGAGCTGCGCTACGAAAAAATCACCTGGACCTACAAAGACGGCAACATCATTCATTCCGATTCCTGGAACGAACGCACCACCGCGTAATGACCCGGGCAGACGGTTTTCCGTCTGCTTTTTTTGCTGAGCGCCTGTCATAACGGGCGTTCAGCAAAAAACATACAATCCGCCTGCCTGACCTGATGCGCTTTGGTAAGTAAACAGCGAGGGGCGGTAGCGTGCCCGGAACTGATAAAGAGAGAATCTCATGGAAAATCCAGCCGTTCTGTTACGTCGTCTCAACCCTTACTGCGCCCGCGCGATGGAAGGCGCCGCCTCCCTGTGCCAGACCCGCGCACATGCGGAAATTCTGCCCGAGCACTGGCTGCTGAAACTGCTGGAACAGGGCGAGGGGGACATCACAGTGATTGCCCGCCGCTACGAGTGGGATATGGATGCAATATGGCAGGATTTGCTGGCCTTTCTGGATAAACTCCCGCGCTCGGTGCGCAGCCGTCCGCAGCTCTCGGACAGTCTGCAGACACTGATGCAGAACGCGTGGCTGCATGCCTCGCTGGCGGGTGAAACGCAGATCCGCAGCGTTCATCTGCTGATGGCGGTGGTGGAAAAGCCGTCGCTGGTTCGCTGCGACGGCCTGTGGCCGCTGACCACCACCGGGCAGAGTCAGCTGGAGCGCCTGCGTGGGCTGCTGGACGCACAGTCCGACGAACGGGAGGAAATGCAGCAGGAAGCGGCGCTGTGCAACAGTGATGACGTGGCGTTTGTGGGCCGACCGGTAAATGCGGATATAAAAGAGGGAGAGCTCAGCCCGGCGCTGCAGAATGCCCTAGATAAATTCACCCTCGACGTCACCGCCCGCGCCCGCGAAGGCAAAATCGACCCAGTGTTCGGCCGCGACAATGAAATCCGCCAGATGGTGGATATTCTCTCCCGTCGCCGCAAGAACAACCCGATTCTGGTGGGCGAACCGGGTGTGGGCAAAACCGCGCTGGTGGAAGGCCTAGCGCTGCGTATCAGTGAAGGCAATGTCCCGGACGCGCTGAAGCCTGTCTCGGTGCGCACCCTCGACCTCGGCCTGCTGCAGGCGGGCGCGGGCGTAAAGGGCGAGTTCGAGCAGCGCCTGAAAAACATCATTGAGGCGGTGCAGCAGTCGCCGCTGCCGGTGCTGCTGTTTATCGACGAAGCCCACACCATCATCGGGGCAGGTAATCAGGCGGGCGGCGCGGACGCAGCCAACCTGCTCAAGCCCGCCCTGGCGCGCGGGGAACTCAGAACCATTGCCGCCACCACCTGGAGCGAATACAAGCAGTACTTCGAGCGCGACGCCGCGCTGGAGCGGCGCTTCCAGATGGTAAAAGTCGACGAGCCGGACGACGACACCGCCTGCCTGATGCTGCGCGGCCTGAAGTCCCGCTACGCCGAACACCACGGGGTGCATATCACCGATGAAGCGGTAAAAGCTGCTGTCGCCCTTTCAAGACGCTACCTGACGGGCCGCCAGTTGCCGGACAAGGCGGTGGACCTGCTGGATACCGCCTCCGCGCGCGTGCGCATGAGCCTCGACACTATCCCGGAGCCACTGACCCGGCTGAAGGCGCAGCTTACTGCGCTGAACATGGAGAAGCAGGCGCTGCTGAAGGATATTGCGGTGGGAAACCGCACCCATGCTGAACGTCTGACAGCGATTGAGCAGGAGGAGATCCGCATCATCCTCGAACTCGACGCGCTGGAAACCCGGTACGGCGAGGAGCTGAAAATCACGGAACACTTGCTGGCCTGTCGGCAGGACATCTCCCGCCAGGCAGAAATCGCGGCGTTGCAGGAACAGCTCAGCGTCGTGCACCAGGGCAATCCGCTGTTGGGGCTGGATGTGGACACCCGCACCGTGGCGACGGTGATCGCCGACTGGACCGGCGTGCCGCTCTCCTCATTGATGAAGGACGAGCAGACGGAGCTGCTGAGCCTGGAAAATAATCTGGCGAAACGCGTGGTTGGCCAGGACGCGGCGCTGAACGCCATTGCGCAGCGCCTGCGCACCGCCAAAACCGGCCTCGCGCCGGAGAACGGCCCGCAGGGCGTGTTCCTGCTGGTCGGCACCAGCGGCACCGGCAAAACCGAGACCGCGCTGGCGCTGGCGGACGAGCTGTTCGGCGGCGAAAAATCCCTGATTACCATCAACCTCTCCGAGTACCAGGAGCCGCACACCGTCAGCCAGCTGAAGGGGTCCCCGCCGGGCTACGTGGGCTACGGTCAGGGCGGTATCCTCACCGAAGCGGTACGCAAGCGCCCGTACAGCGTTGTGCTGCTCGATGAAGTTGAAAAAGCGCACCGGGACGTGATGAACCTGTTCTACCAGGTGTTTGACCGCGGGTTTATGCGCGACGGTGAGGGGCGCGAAATCGACTTCCGCAACACGGTGATTCTGATGACCTCCAACCTCGGCAGCGACCATCTGATGCAGCTTGTACAGGAACAGCCAGAAGCCACCGGCGGCGATTTGCACGAATTACTGCGCCCGATCCTGCGGGATCACTTCCAGCCTGCGCTGCTGGCGCGCTTCCAGACGGTTATCTACCGCCCACTGGGCCAGGCGGCGATGCGTACCATTGTTGGCATGAAGCTGAACCAGGTGAGCAAACGCCTGGCGCGCCACTATGGCATGAAAACCGTGATTGCTGACAGCCTGATGGACGCGCTGACGGACGCCTGCCTGCTGCCGGATACCGGGGCGCGCAACATCGACAGCCTGCTGAACCAGCAGATTTTGCCGGTGCTGAGCCAGCAGCTGCTGACGCACATGGCGGCGGGGCAGAAGCCACAGTGCCTGACGCTGGGCTGGGATGAAGATGGGGGGATTGTCATAGAGTTACGGCAGGCAGGCGAATAATGACCATCCACGATAAAGAAAAGGACAAAGAAAAAAAGGATAAGAAAGAAGGAACGCTGCGGTTACTGACTTCAGGAGAGATCGCGCTAGCGAAGTCTGTATTCAGATCAACGATCCCTTATCATAAAGTTTGGATCCATTTTGACAGTTATCTTCCTTTTGGGTTGCAGGATCAATATACGGCGATGGCTCCGAATGGAGAAATTTATTTCCGCGAGCACTACCGGGAAGATTATTCACACACTGTTCCTTTCTATCAGCATATGTTTATCCATGAAATGGCACATGTCTGGCAGCGAGAAAAGGGATTGAATGTCATCGGGCGGGGCCTGGTCAGTTGGGCAGTAAGTTACCACTATGTACTGGATAGCCGTTATTTGAGTGAATACCCTATGGAGCAGCAGGCACAAATTATCGCTGACCATTTTATTCTGAATGCTGAAGGATACACTAAATGGTGTGATCTCAGAGATCAGGATGTCATTACGCTTGATGGGAATATCAGCGAGCCGATTATCCGGCAACTGTATCAAAATACGTTGCGGGGGTTTCCATGGTAAAAATTGGCCGGCAACATCATTTTTCAGCATTTCTTTTTTTATTCTCCCTCCCTTTACTGACGGGATGTCCTGGGGATCGATGGCGATTCGACGAAGAAACAACAGTCAGCATTATGGGGGGGAATATCTGTTTTGCTGTGCCGGATGCAGAAGACTACCAACCGGTCAATATTGCAATTAATCCAAGAGGGACTCTGCCGAGCCAGGAGAATATTATCTTTCGCCCGGCTCTAAGAATAGAAAATAGCTATCTGTGTCTCCCCCCATCTTTTTATCTTTTTCCGGATAAGGGGCAATATATAATCAGCTATGTCCTGCGTTCAAAACGTCATGAGGACACGCCGCGCAGAATGGTCGCCGGGATAGAAATTCATAACAAATGTATTTTCGCTATTCCGCTTACTGACATGGAAGCGGTGAGGCCTTATGGAGAGTTGAGCAACAATAATGCTCAGGATGATCAGCGCAGGCATTATGGTTCCTGCGAGCCCCCTTTTGAATCTGTTCATGGAATGAATAATAATGAATCTGACTGATGCGCTGCAGAGCGTTTTATCTGCATCAGGAACACTGAATCGCTACCGGCTTGATATTCCCTCTTGTTCGTCGCCCCTGGACGTTGAAGAGTTCAGTGGAACTGAAAGTATGAGCCGGATGTACAGTTACGACATTATTTTTACCAGTACAAACAAATATCTTGATGCCAGCCAGTTGCTGCGTAAGCCGGCCACTCTGACAATGGGCGGCGGTTTACTTGAGACTCTGACGGAGCAGAAAAAAGTACACGGTGTTATTACTGATTTCCGAAGATTGTCCGGCTCTGCAGACCAGACGCTATACCGTATCACGCTAAAACCTTTTCTCTCCCTGTTGGACAAGCAGCATCGCTCCCACCGTTTTTTCGTCAATAAATCGGTGCCGGAGGTGGTGGAGCAGGTGTTGCAGGAGCATGGCCTGCACGATTGGGAGTACGAGTTTAACCTGAAGCAGAGCTACCCGAAGCGCGAGCAGATAAACCAGTACCAAGAGAGCGACCTGATCTTTATTCAGCGCTTGCTGGCGGAAGTGGGGATATTCTACTTCTTCACTTTACAGGAAGATGCCCAGACGGAAGTGGTGCACTTTGCCGATGCGCAGCGGGCGCTAATTTTCGGCAAGCGACTTCCGGTGAACAGCCCGTCCGGGATGAGCGACAGCGGCGCGGAATCGGTGTGGGGGCTTAACGTCGCCCACAACGTGGTGGAAGCGAACGTCACGGCGAAAGATTACAACCACCGTGACGCGCAAAGCGTGCTCCAGTCCGCCCCGGCCGATATGACGCTGGGCGACGGCGAGGGGATGACCTATGGCGAGGTGTATCACTACCGGCTGCGCCACCTTGAGCGCGGCGACAAGTTTGAGCCGCAGGCAGAAACGGCCAACTTTTATGCCCGCCTCGACCATGAACGTTTTCTGGCGGAGCAGGTTCGCATCATCGGTAAAAGCACGGATGTAATGCTTGCACCGGCTCAGGTACTGACCATCACCGACAGCCTGCCACCGACGCTGCCAGAAATACTCCAGGAGCCATTATTGCTTACCGCCGTCGGGTTCACTGCCAGCCGTAAGGACGCACTCCAGGTAACCCTACTGGCGGTTCCCTACAGCGAGACGCTGTGCTGGCGTCCGCCACTACTGCCGCGCCCGAAGGTGACCGGCACCATGACTGCGCGGGTCACCAGCGCAAAGGCGAATGATATCTATGCATGGCAGGACGCATCCGGTCTCTATCGGGTGAAATTTGACGCCGACCGGGATGACAAGTCCCAGGGCCAGGAAAGCATGCCGGTGCGCCTGGCCAAACCTTACGGCGGTGACGTGTACGGCTTCCACTTCCCGTTAATTCAAGGGACAGAAGTAGCGATTGCCTTCCATGAAGGCGATCCGGATCGTCCGTATATCGCCCATGCCCTACACGACTCCCGCCACGTTGACCATGTGACTGAGAAAAACAGTACCCGCAACGTGATCCGCACGCCGACGAACAACAAGCTGCGGATGGAAGACAAGCGGGGCGAGGAGCACATCAAGCTCAGTACCGAGTATGGTGGCAAGACGCAGCTGAATCTGGGACATAACGTGGATGCCGGGCAGAAACTGAGGGGGGAAGGATTTGAGCTGAGAACTGACTCGTGGGGAGTTATCCGTGGTGGAAAGGGTGTTTTTATCAGTGGTGATGTGCAGCCAAATGCACAAGGTGAAACCCTTGATATGGCCGCCGCTGTTGCACAATTACAAAGTGCGTTAGAACTGGTTACTGCGCTGGCTCAAAGTGTCGCGGTGTCTGGGGCTCTTAATGCGGACCGTTCATCACAACATCAGCTCAACCAGGCTCTGAACCAGTTAAAAGAGGCGGGGATTCTGGCATCAGCACCAGCAGGAATTGCATTAACAACGCCCAAAAATATCCAGTTGTCGTCCGGGCATACATTGACGGCTACAGCAGGCGAAAATATAGATATGAGTATTTTCAAAAGGCTAACCGTCGCGGCAGGCGAGGCGATAAGTTTATTTGCTCAGAAAATGGGTGTAAAGCTATTTGCTGCCAGAGGCATTGTAGACATACAAGCACAAACAGATGCGATACGTATTCAGTCTGATAAATCTATGAATCTTAATAGCATTAATGATGAAATAGTATTGAATGCTGCGCAGGGAATAACCCTGACCAGTACTGGGGGGGCATATATAAAAATTAAAAATGGCTCTGTTGAAATTGGTGCGCCCGGAAAAATTGATCTAAAAAGCGCCAGCATATTATGGGGGGGAGCATCTTCACTTGAAAAAACCCTTCAACCTATGGTGGTTGAGGATCCTCAATTTAAATATCCTATGAATGAACGATTCCAGATTTTAGATAAAAACACAAACCAACCAAAAGCGTTTATATCCTATCGCATAGAAACTAGTGAAGGCACAACCCTTCGTGGTATGACTGACGAAAATGGTTACACACAATGCCATTATGGATTTGATTCTAAATCTATTAAATTGTTTTTTGAATAAATAAGGACGTTTTAACTATGAATGAGCAGGAAGCTCCAGTTGCCGAAGGTACGTTAAATAAAAAAGAAGAGAGTGCTGTTGTAGCACATCACGAATCAACATTGATTTATTTTAGTGCTGAAAAAGAAGACCTCATCCTTCTTAATGAAAAAATTGCATTTGATCTGGAGCAACATGCCAAAAAGCTAATGATATTGGTGGATAAAGTTCATAAAGCAAAAGAGATATATTCATCGGCAATTGAAGCTTATGGGAAAATGATGTCTCATCCTGACAGAGTTGCTGAACTTCCTCAGCTTGAAGCTAATATATCAGAAGCGGAAAAAAAGTTAGCAGATAAGAAAGAAGATTTACAAAAAGAGCTAGGAGATTTTGAATCAGAAGGTGCTGGTTACAAAGATATTGTCGAGCTGATACCGATAAAAACAAAAAAACAACAAGGAGCCCGTCAGGGTATCGGGAGTCGTTATGTATATGTAAAAAAATCTTACATTGACAATTTGGGTACTGGAAATATACACCGGGTCAGTATACGCGGGCGTGACCGTGCTTCTGCGAAAGAAAGCATATTTAATCGTGATCAGAATGGAAATATAAAAAGTATAAATACACAAAAAATAAAAGAACAGTTAAGGAAAATTGAAGCTGAAAATAAAGGGGTTGTTTTATTTGAAGTCAAAGATATTGGTAAGATAGATAAGACATTATGTGAATGGGCTGATTCCTGGAACAATAGTTTGCTAATGGAAAAGGAAATCGGTCAGAGCATTGATGTATCCCTTGGCGCACAATTTTTGCGTTTTACATCTAATACTGGCGCATCAGGAGAATGGGATCCCTATAACGGAAAACTAACAATTAAAGGTGAGCATAGCACAGTTCTGTCAGTTGCATCAGGAACGGCCAGTGCAAAATTTTTTATGCCGGATCGTATTGGTTGGGCTTTGAAGATGTTGCCTCCTCCCGGAAAGACTAAAGTTCTCAATATGGGCATGTGGCGAATGTATCTGGAGACATCTCTTATCGGTTTTGCGGGGGCATCACTACAGGTTGAGGCACAAGTCCAGGTAACAACCATTGGCGCAAAACAGGTAATTATAGGGGATCGTGAAGGGCGCCTGCCTCGATTCAGTAATCGACATTCTTCTACAGGCGCCGCGTTTCATCGAGCCAGAGAAAAAAACGAAGAAGGTGCATCTGCCAGTGCTGAAATATTTGCCGGGGCCCGTGCAGAATTTAAAATGAAAGGTGGGGTTCAGTGGTTGCAGCCTGTAGAGCTAACGGTCCATCAGGGAAAAACAGGAGATGATGCCAAAGAGGCCGCCGAATTTGTTGACTTTTGTTCCATTACAGAAGCGATAGTCGGAATGGTGGGATTTGGTGCCGGCGGTAAGTTTCAGTGTGACTTTATCAATGGACGCTTCTGTTTCAGCATTGCCGCCAGCCTGTGTTTAGGCGCAGGTGCCAAAGGTGCTTTTGAAGCAGAAGTTGACTACGATAAACTTTACGATTTTGGGGCCTGGTTGGTTTACCAGCTATATGGCCTTGATTATTCTTTTTTTGAGGTGATTTCAGAACGTGCATTTGAGGCTTTTACAAAGATAAGTGTTTTATATTTAACCGAGGTAAAAGATAAACTCGAGGCAGAATTGAAAACTTTTCAAGCGGATGTGGATAACATTAAATTGGAGTTCGTTGAATTTGTCACTTCGTTCGAAAAAGGTATGGTTGAATCGAAAAAAAGGAACGAAATTGCTAATCGTATTTTATCTAATCCTAAGTATTTATTAAAAATAACCCCTGAGGCTAAGGGTATCTTAATTTATTTACTCACGCGTCATGGCTTTAACGATCACAGGGATTTAGATAATCGGGTTATGCTTGATATTTATCATGATCGTAAAGAGGCTATATTAACCATCCTGGATAGCATCCAAACTCAACGTGAATGGTTTCAGGTTTTTAGCCATTGTAACGTAGACGGGAGTGATTTAGCTTCAGGTAATGCTGCATTAAGATACATGGTTGCTCAAAGGAAAATAAATGAGCTAAAAGAGTTTCTGCAGGAGGGAGTCAACAAGGATAAAGAAATGGATAAAATATACAAAAGGTTAAAGATGAGACCTTCCTGGGGCTATGCGCTTGCCATGAATAATACTGCATTTTATAACTTATACAGGATGAATAATCTTTTTTACCCTAAATCCATGATATTTAGCCCTGTAAGCGACAGTAACGTTATTGAAATTTAAAAAGGTATATATGAAAGATGCAATAAGAGCAGGTTTAATGTTGCTGGCAGTTTTGCCGCTGATTTCATGCGACCAGCAGAAACAGGCGGCAAAAGTTCCGGAGAAGCCTGGCGCAGAACTCTCAAGTTTTATCGCTGAGATCAAAGAAAATCTTGTCTATGTTAAAGGCGGTGAATTTCTGATGGGTGATTATGGTGAGCAATACGGACCGGAACATTTACCCTATGACGCCAGACA
>NZ_JBNDJP010000003.1:0-670591 GCF_050435045.1 Leclercia sp. 1548
GAGCCATGATCAAACTCTTCAATTTAAGTTTGATGCTCGTGAATTAAACTTCGTAATGAATTACGTATGTTCACTCAGAGACTTGGTATTCATTTTTCGTCCGAGGACGTTAAGAATCCATGTCACTTTGAGTGCCCACACAGATTGTCTGATAAATTGTTAAAGAGCAGTGCAACGCGGCTTTCGCTCACCGTTGCGAGGTGGCGTATATTACGCTTTCCTCTTTCAGAGTCAAGCGATTATTTCACGCTTTTCTCTTCAACCGGCCCGGCTGTTTGTGTGAAGTGATTCACATCTGCCGTGTCGATGGAGGCGCATTATAGGGAGTTCTCTGGCGGTGACAAGCGGGAAAAGACAATTTTATTTCAACCGCTCACCTTTTGGCCATAACGCCTATTTTTGCTGCTTTTTGATGGTTTCCGGCAGTGCTGCAAGGCTATTAATCACCCAATCCGCTGCATTTTCTGCTTCTGGCGTAACGGGTTTGCCGGTACGCACCAGAATTTTATGACCGACACCTGCTGCGACAGCTGCCTGCATATCTTCCAGTTTGTCGCCCACCATATATGAAGCGCTCATATCTATATGAAGGAACTCTTGTGCCGAGATGAGCATGCCCGGATGCGGTTTACGGCAATCACAGGTCTGACGATATTCGTCCACGGTTCCTTGCGGGTGATGAGGACAATAATAGATACCGTCCAGGTCGACGCCACGATCGGCCAATGACCAGTCCATCCATTCAGTTAATGTCTCAAACTGTGCTTCGGTGAATTTACCGCGCGCGATACCTGACTGGTTGGTGACGACCACCAGCGCAAAACCCATCTCTTTTAATTCACGCATGGCATCAATAACGCCATCGATGAATTCAAATTCGTCTATCTCATGCACGTAGCCATGATCAACATTAATAGTGCCGTCACGATCGAGAAAAATTGCGGGTACTGATTTTGCCACCGGTTTGCTCCTGAAAAGGGATGTCCGGTTAGTATCTCATGAATCACCGCGCAATAAAGTGCTCATCACGCAGAGTTGGATTGATTTAGACGTCTGGATGCCTTAACATCCATTTTGTTGACGGTCATCGCCCGTATAAGGCAGCAGAAAATGCCACGGCTAACTTACATACGATAAAAATAATCTAATGATTAAACTTTCGAATATCACCAAAGTGTTCCAGCAAGGGAACCGAACCATTCAGGCGTTGAACAACGTTAGCCTGCATGTTCCGGCTGGACAGATTTATGGCGTCATTGGTGCCTCCGGTGCAGGTAAAAGTACGCTCATCCGTTGCGTTAACCTGCTCGAACGCCCGACTAAAGGTCAGGTTCAGGTTGATGGCCAGGAGCTGACAACCCTTTCCGAAACGGATTTAACCAAAGCTCGCCGCCAGATTGGCATGATCTTCCAGCACTTTAACCTGCTCTCCTCCCGCACCGTATTTGGCAACGTCGCCTTGCCGCTGGAGCTGGACAATACGCCAAAAGACGAAATCAAACGTCGCGTTACTGAGCTGCTGGATCTGGTCGGTCTGAGCGATAAGCATGATATCTACCCTGCTAACTTATCCGGCGGGCAAAAACAGCGCGTGGCCATTGCACGTGCGCTGGCAAGCAATCCAAAAGTGTTGCTCTGTGACGAAGCCACCAGCGCCCTGGATCCTGCAACTACCCGCTCGATTCTGGAACTATTAAAAGACATTAACCGTCGCCTGGGACTGACCATCCTCCTTATTACGCACGAGATGGACGTGGTTAAGCGTATTTGCGACTGCGTGGCGGTGATCAGTCAGGGTGAACTGATTGAGCAAGACAGCGTGAGCGAGGTGTTCTCGCATCCCAAAACCCCGCTGGCGCAGCAGTTTATTCAGGCCACATTACATCTGGATATCCCGGAAGATTATCAGGCGCGTTTAAAAAGCTCTCCAACAACCGACAGCGTGCCAATGCTGCGAATGGAATTTACGGGCAAGTCAGTGGATGCCCCACTGCTGTCTGAAACCGCCCGTCGTTTCAACGTGAACAACAATATTATTAGCGCGCAGATGGATTACGCCGGTGGCGTGAAGTTCGGCATCATGCTGACCGAAATGCACGGCACACAACAGGATACCCAGGCCGCTATCGCCTGGCTGCAAGAGCATCATGTAAAAGTAGAGGTACTGGGTTATGTCTGAGGCAATGATGTGGTTGCTGGCACGCGGCGTATGGGAAACGCTGGCAATGACCTTCGTATCCGGCTTTTTCGGTTTTGTCATTGGTCTGCCGGTAGGCGTACTGCTGTATGTCACCCGCCCGGGTCAAATTATCGAGAACGCAAAACTGTATCGCACGCTCTCTGCGCTGGTGAACATCTTCCGTTCTATTCCCTTCATTATTCTGTTGGTGTGGATGATTCCCTTCACCCGCGTTATTGTTGGAACTTCCATCGGCCTGCAGGCGGCTATCGTTCCCCTGACTGTAGGCGCGGCGCCATTTATCGCCCGTATGGTTGAGAACGCATTGTTAGAGATCCCGTCAGGTCTGATTGAAGCGTCACGCGCCATGGGTGCAACGCCGATGCAGATCGTTCGCAAAATCTTACTGCCAGAAGCCCTGCCGGGTCTGGTGAATGCGGCAACCATCACGCTGATTACCCTGGTGGGTTACTCTGCGATGGGCGGCGCTGTCGGTGCAGGCGGTCTGGGTCAGATCGGTTATCAGTACGGCTACATTGGCTACAATGCCACTGTTATGAATACCGTGCTGGTCCTGCTGGTTGTACTGGTTTATCTCATTCAATTCTCAGGCGATCGCATCGTCCGGGCAGTTACGCACAAATAACGTTACACAATACAAACTCGACGAGTTAAGGATAAGAACATGGCGTTTAAATTGAAGACCTTTGCTGCGGTAGGCGCGCTGATTGGCTCTCTGGCACTGGTAGGCTGCGGTCAGGATGAAAAAGATCCAAATCACATCAAAGTGGGCGTTATCGTCGGTGCGGAACAGCAGGTTGCAGAGACGGCAGCCAAAGTGGCGAAAGAGAAGTATGGCCTCGACGTCGAGCTGGTAACTTTCAACGATTACGTTCTGCCGAACGAAGCACTGAGCAAAGGCGATATCGACGCTAATGCCTTCCAGCACAAACCGTACCTGGATCAGCAGATCAAAGATCGCGGCTACAAGCTGGTTGCGGCAGGAAATACCTTCGTTTATCCAATCGCGGGCTACTCCAAGAAAATTAAATCGTTAGAAGAGCTGCAGGACGGTTCTCAGGTTGCGGTACCTAACGATCCAACTAACCTCGGTCGTTCCCTGCTGCTGCTGCAGAAAGTGGGCCTGATTACGCTGAAAGACGGTGTTGGCCTGCTGCCGACCGTTCTGGACGTTACCGGCAATCCAAAGAACCTGAAAATTGTTGAGCTGGAAGCACCACAGCTGCCACGTTCTCTAGACGATGCGCAGATCGCCCTGGCGGTTATTAACACGACTTACGCCAGCCAGATCAACCTGACGCCAGCCAAAGACGGTATCTTCGTTGAAGACAAAGATTCCCCGTACGTGAACCTGATCGTAACCCGTGAAGATAATAAAGACGCGGAGAACGTGAAGAAATTCGTACAGGCTTACCAGTCTGATGAAGTTTACCAGGAAGCCAACAAAGTCTTTAACGGCGGAGCAGTTAAAGGCTGGTAATCTGACCTTTGTGTAATATCATTCATGACGGGCGAAAGCCCGTCTTGTCATTTATGCAGGCAACTGATTCAATAACTGACGATTTGATTATTCATAGAGGAAATATTATGCGTGCTTTACCGATCTGTCTTTTAGCACTGATGCTGAGCGGCTGTTCTATGCTAAGCAGATCTCCTGTTGAACCTGTTAAAAGCACAGCAACCCCGCCAAAAGTGGAGCCTGAAAAACCAAAAGCGCCACGCCCTGCGCCAGTCAAAATCTATACCAGCGCTGAAGCGTTAATCGGTAAACCGTTCCGCGATCTGGGTGAAGTCTCCGGCGAATCTTGCCAGGCCAGCAATCAGGACTCTCCGCCGAATATCCCAACGGCACGTAAACGCATGCAGATCAATGCCTCAAAAATGAAGGCCAATGCGGTTCTGCTGCACAGCTGCGAAGTCACCAGCGGCACGCCAGGCTGCTACCGCCAGGCTGTTTGCGTAGGTACTGCTCTTAACGTCTCGGCAAAATGAGTGTGTTCCAGTTCGAGCAGATAGGCGTTATCCGCTCTCCTTATAAAGAGAAGTTTGCCGTACCCCGTCAGCCTGGGCTGGTAAAAAGCGGTGGCGGCGAACTTCACTTGCTCGCGCCGTATAATCAGGCCGATGCCGTGCGCGGACTGGAAGCGTTTAGCCACCTGTGGGTGCTGTTTATCTTTCATCAGACCATGGCTGGCGGCTGGCGGCCAACCGTGCGCCCGCCTCGTCTCGGCGGTAATGCCAGGATGGGGGTATTTGCCACGCGCTCGACCTTCCGCCCGAACCCCGTCGGTATGTCGCTCGTTGAACTGAAAGGCATCCGCTGTCAAAAAGACCAGGTGATTCTCGAACTGGGCAGTCTGGATCTGGTCGACGGCACGCCGGTAGTGGATATCAAACCCTATCTGCCCTTTGCCGAAGCCTTGCCGGATGCGCGTGCCAGCTATGCCCAGCTTGCCCCTCAGGCGGATATGCCGGTGTACTTTACCGACGAGCTGGTTCACACGTTAATCCAACTGGAAAAGCGTTACCCTCGCCTACGGGATTTTATCGTCGAGGTGCTGGCGCAAGATCCTCGCCCAGCCTATCGCAAGGAAGAAGAGGCCGGGAAAAGTTACGCCGTCTTGTTGCTGGACTTCAATGTTCGCTGGCGCGTTACGGCGGCGGGCTTTGAAGTGTTTGCCCTCGAGCCGCAGTAATTTTATTCTCTTCTCTTTTGGCATCATTGCCACACTGGTAAACTAAACCACTTTTTTTGTGTCAGGCTGCCCTGTCAGCCTGTTCCAATCGTCGAAATGGAACCGTAACAACATGCGTACTAGCCAATATCTGCTCTCCACATTGAAGGAGACACCTGCCGACGCCGAAGTTATCAGCCATCAGCTGATGCTGCGCGCCGGGATGATCCGCAAGCTGGCCTCCGGGTTGTATACCTGGCTGCCGACCGGCCTGCGCGTCCTGAGAAAAGTCGAAAACATCGTGCGTGAAGAGATGGATAACGCCGGTGCCATTGAGGTGTCCATGCCCGTGGTTCAGCCCGCAGACCTGTGGGCGGAGAGCGGTCGTTGGGAGCAGTACGGCCCGGAATTACTGCGCTTTGTTGACCGCGGCGAGCGCCCATTTGTTCTGGGTCCAACGCATGAAGAAGTGATCACCGATCTGATCCGTAACGAGCTCAGCTCTTACAAACAGCTGCCGCTGAACTTCTATCAGATCCAGACCAAATTCCGCGACGAAGTACGCCCGCGTTTTGGCGTGATGCGTTCCCGTGAATTCCTGATGAAGGATGCGTACTCCTTCCATACCTCACAGGAATCACTGCAAGAGACCTATGACAAGATGTACGACGCGTACAGCAAAATCTTCACCCGTATGGGTCTGGATTTCCGTGCTGTACAGGCCGATACCGGTTCCATCGGCGGTAGCGCATCCCATGAATTCCAGGTGCTGGCGCAGAGCGGCGAAGATGATGTGATCTTCTCTGACACCTCTGATTACGCGGCTAACATTGAGTTTGCTGAAGCCCTGGCACCCGCTACGCCACGCGCGGCAGCCACTGAAGCGATGACGCTGGTTGATACGCCGAACGCCAAAACCATTGCTGAGCTGGTTGAGCAGTTCAATCTGCCGGTTGAAAAAACCGTTAAAACGCTGCTGGTGAAAGCGGTTGAAGGCAGCAGCTACCCGCTGGTAGCCCTGCTGGTGCGTGGCGATCACGAGTTGAACGAAGTTAAGGCAGAAAAACTGCCACAGGTTGCCAGCCCACTGACCTTCGCGACCGAAGCAGAAATCCGCGCGGTGGTGAATGCCGGTCCAGGCTCTCTCGGCCCGGTCAATATGCCGATCCCGGTAGTGATTGACCGTACCGTTGCGGCAATGAGCGATTTCTCTGCCGGTGCCAACGTTGATGGTAAACACTTCTTCGGCATCAACTGGGATCGCGACGTAGCGACCCCGGAAGTGGCTGACATTCGTAATGTGGTCGCAGGCGATCCAAGCCCGGATGGCCAGGGCGTGCTGCAGATCAAACGCGGTATCGAAGTGGGCCACATCTTCCAGCTGGGCAACAAGTATTCCCAGGCACTGAACGCATCCGTACAGGGTGAAGATGGCCGTAACCAGATCCTGACCATGGGTTGCTATGGTATTGGGGTAACGCGCGTGGTAGCCGCTGCAATTGAGCAGAACCACGACGAACGCGGTATCGTCTGGCCGGACAACATTGCACCGTTCCAGGTAGCAATCCTGCCGATGAACATGCACAAGTCTTATCGCGTCCAGGAACTGGCCGAGAAGCTATACAGCGAGCTGCGTGCGCAGGGTATCGAAGTGCTGATGGACGATCGTAAAGAGCGTCCGGGCGTGATGTTTGCCGATATGGAACTGATCGGTATTCCACACACTGTGGTTATCGGCGATCGTAACATCGACAATGACGAAATTGAGTACAAATACCGTCGTAACGGCGAGAAACAGATGATCAAGACCGGTGAGGTGCTTGATTACCTGGTGAAAGCTATCAAGGCATAAGCCACAAAAAACCCCGCTTCAGCGGGGTTTTTTATTTCAGCTATTTGCTGTCGCAATTCTTACCAGCTTCAAACCTGGCGTCGCGGTCCGGCACCAGCGTTTTGATTTTTTCCCCGCTGTCCGGGTTGGCTTGCAGCGTAAAGTGACCGTCAACCGTGAGCAGCACCGGTTTAGTATCATTCCCACGCGCTGCTGCGTAATCCCGCTCCAGCTGAGCGTTATTTGCCACACTCACCTTTTTGCCGGTGGCACAGTCGGTGAAGATCGCTGCATCAGCCATATAGAAATACATGCCACGCATCGCCATTGGTGTCGCCGGCAGCGCGGCGGTTACCGGTGCCAGCGTGTAGTTAAACTGTGACACGATGGGGTTGCCCTGCATGTCGAGCATCTCCAGCCCTTCGCCTTTGGCACGGAAATAACGCTTTTCGCCCGCCGTATCGGTCAGCACCAGCTTATCGGCAGTTCTGGCCCATGTACCATAGCTGGCAAAAGTGGAAGGGGCTTTGGCGCCCTGATAGTGCTGGTTCATTACCCAGGTGCCATCTTTTTCCAGAAACAGCGAGGTTTCGATACCCTCGCAATCAGCGCAAGGCAAGACACCGCGCCAGCTCTGCTGCATGGGTTTTAACGCCTCTGCCTGGGTCGGTTCCAGCACTTCCATCTCAGCACGGTTATGACACCCCATCAGGACGAACAGCGCGCTTGCTGCCACCACGGAAAATATCGCTGATTTCACTTTTTATTCCTTATCGTATCTCAACTGTCGCCCGTTAATCCTGAGGACGGCGAACTTTGCCACGCAGCGCCTTGACGGATGATTTCTGTGACTTAGACGCCAGGCGGCGCTCTTTCGAGGCGCGGGTCGGACGGGTCGCCCGACGGCTTTTTTGCACTGCCGTGAGTTCCTGGATCACCGCCACCAGCCGGGCCAGCGCCGCTTCCCGGTTCATATCCTGGCTGCGGTACTCCTGGGCTTTGATAATAATCACCCCTTCACTGGTGATCAGATGGTGGCTGGCGGCCAGCAAACGTTCTTTATAGTACTCTGGCAGGCTGGATGCCCGAATGTCAAAGCGCAGATGAATAGCCGTTGAGGTTTTATTCACATGCTGGCCCCCTGCTCCCTGAGCGCGGATCGCGGTGATCTCAACGTCATTATCAGGGAGGCTGACCGTTCGGGACACAACAATCATGAGCGGGACTGCCAGGCTACAAGATGAATTTCCAGATTATTCTCAGCATCCGATAACCAGATGGCACCATCCTGAATCGTCGCCTGCAGGATCATGGTTCGCCCGGCAAACGCACTCAGCTTAGCCAACTGTTCATCATCCAGATACCAGACAGACAGGTTATTGAATTGCGAGCATTTGTTCTTGTTCTGCTGCCACCAGATCTCCGCGGCGCGGCTGTTATAGGTGAAGAGCGCCACTTCGGCAGACTGGGTGCAGGCTTTCTTAATACGGCGCTCATCCGGCAGGCCAAGCTCAATCCACAGATCGATACCCATATGGTCGTTGCGCAGCCAGGCTTCTGGCTCCTCTTCCGCGCTTAAGCCGCGGGTAAACTGCAGTCGCTCGTTGGCATACTTAATCCATGCCAGCAGACGCAGCATCATGCGCTCCTGGGTTTCAGAGGGATGACGCGCCAGCGTTAATGTCGCATCCAGGAACTGATTGCGGTCTAAATCCGCCACATTGACCGCGGCTTTGTAAATTGTCGCTTTAAGCGCCATGAGAGAACTCCTTTCGAATCAGGTGCGCATTGTAGCGAAATCTCTGCCAAAAGGCTGTTACAGGCTCGCGAATGTCTGCTATATCAACCTGCTGATATTGCTTAAATGAGTATGGTATAGTCACCTTGCTAAACCGGGTTAATGCTCGTAGGCTTAATTGTATCTCACAGTAAAGTCAGTGCGCTGGCAGGAGGGGATGTGAATAATTATTGTGAGCTAATTCGCAAACGGTATGCGGAAATTGCCAGCGGCGATCTGGGGTATGTCCCCGATGCGTTGGGCTGTGTATTGAAAGTTCTGAATGAAATAGCGTCGGATGACACGCTTTCAGAATCGGTCAGAGAAAAGGCAGCCTATGCTGCTGCGAATTTACTGGTGAGCGATTATGTCAATGAATGAAACTTATCAACCCATCAATTGTGATGACTATGACAACCTCGAACTCGCCTGCCAGCATCATTTGGTTCTGACGCTGACGTTAAAAGATGGCGAAGTCCTGAAGGCAAAGGCGAACGATCTGGTATCCCGTAAAAATGTGGAGTACCTGGTGGTCGAGGACGGCGGCGCAACGCGTGAACTCCGTCTCGATAAAATCGCCAGCTTCAGTCATCCCGAAATCGGCACCGTCGTGGTGAGCGAGTCCTGATCCTCTGTAACGGGCAGCCTGCTGTCCGTTACGTATTCCACTCCAGTTGTACACCTTTATCCGTATCCGCCACGCCTTCTCGCGTCACAAACACGCCCGCAGCCGCCACCAGCGTTTCGCCATAAAACAGTAGCGGTGTGGCATCCCGACGCCAGGGCGCAACATTAAGCTCCTGCCAGATTTTTTTGATCTTACGCCCCCCGTTTCGCCCGACAATGTGCAACGTTCCGCTGGCCCGGAAGCGCACCGTCACCGGCTCATCAGGCTGCGGCAGGCGCAAGTTACCGCCTGCGTTGAGATGCAGAGTGCCCAGCCCTTCCGGTAGCAACAGAGGCCGATCCAGACAGGGCCAGTCGATAACCCGATCGGCAAGCGATGCGTGGCTTTTTACCCACCACAGTTGCCCCTTGAAGCGCCTGATTTCTCCCTCACCTGAACGCAGCCGCGGTGCCGCATCTTCCCTGGCAAGCGCCACTTCATCCCAGAGCCGGGTAAGCATAGCGCGCGACGGCATTAACGCCCCGTGTGCCGCCAGCCATCTTCGCAGGAGTGCAGCCCGACGTACCGCGCTCATCGCCTCCAGCGGCGCGATCGCCAGCGCCCCGTCGTCAGAAACCAGGGACGACAGCTCCTCAGCCAGCAGCTCATCAAGGAGCTGCTCCTGTTCCGCGCACAGCGTGGCGCTACGGGAGGTGGCTTGTGCGAAATGGGGCCAGCGTTGTGTCAGCAGGGGCACTACACGCAGACGCAGGAAATTGCGGTCATAGCTGTCGTCCTGGTTACTTTCATCCTCAATCCAGCGAAGACCCCAATGCTGCGCCTCGGCAAGCAGCGATTCTCGCGTCTTGCCGAGCAGGGGACGGATCTGTTCGGTATCGGCAAAACGTGCCCGCACAGGCATGGCCGACAGTCCCGCCGGGCCGCTACCGCGCTTGAGCGCCAGCAAAAAGGTTTCACACTGATCGTCCAGGTGTTGCGCCGTGACCAGCGCTTCCCCGGGTAACAGCGCCTCGTGAAAAGCGGCATAACGCGCCTTTCGTGCCTGCGCTTCCAGCCCCAGCCCCTCTTCCGCCAGCATCACCCGCGCCACGATCAGGGGAATATCCCATTCGTGACAGAGGCGTTGGCAATGCGCCACCCAACTGTCAGCATGTGGGCTGAGACCGTGGTGAATGTGGATAGCGCGCAGTTCGAGGTCGGGTGCATGTTCACGCCAGCGCATCAGCTGATGCAGCAAAACCGTGGAATCCAGGCCACCGCTAAATCCCACCAGCAGTCGGCGGTATGGGTGGAGGGCGAGCTGAAGATCGGCTGTGGTCATCGTCATCATCTGTGCAGGAAGATGCCCGGCACGTTACCGGGCAATTCCCAGGGAGGCAAGCGTTACTGCTGGTACAGCTCCAGCGGCAGGCCATCAGGATCGGTGAAGAAGGTGAAGCGTTTGCCAGTGAAGGGGTCGATGCGGATGGCTTCACACTTTACGCCATGCGCGTCGAGATGCTGCACGGCCTGGTCGATATCATCTACGCTAAAGGCGAGATGACGTAAACCGCAGGCTTCCGGCCGGGACGGGCGCGCTGGCGGGAATGGGAACGAAAACAGCTCAATGACGTACTGGCCGTTCAGCGCCAGGTCTCCCTTCCAGGAGTCGCGCTCCTCGCGATAAAACTCACTTTGCAGGGTAAATCCCAGCGTATCGCAGTAAAACGCCTTACTCACGGCGTAGTCGGTAGCAATAATGGCAATATGGTGAACCTGCTTTAAGCCCAGCATAGTTTCTCCTTTTTAATGTGCCTGAACGTTATATCCGAACCCCCGTGCCGTGCAAGGGGTCACTGCGCTTTTAGGACACGTACCCGATAGTTGCCATCTTCATCCCGTTTGGCGCCATGGATATCGGTTTCGAACCCAGGATAATGACGACCAATCGAACAGAGCATAAGCAGGAAATCCAGCACCGCCCTGCTCTGCTCGGTGATCATCTCTCCCGGCATCAATAACGGCACGCCCGGCGGATAGGGCAGGATCATATTGGCGGAGATCCGCCCGACCAGATCCTCCAGATCGACCGTTTCCACCTCCCCTTTCACCTGCCGCTGCCAGGCATGATGGGGAGTGAGCTTCATTTCCGGCAGAACGTCAAACGCCTGTAGCATCAGCCGCGGCAGATCGTGCTGGCGGATAAGCTTATGGATCCCCTGGGCCAGATCCTGAATGCGCATGTTGCGGTAAAAGTCAGGATCCTCGGCATAGAGATCCGGCAGCATATTTTTGACCCGCAGATTCAGATCGTAGGCGCGTTTAAACTCCATCAACCCGCGCAGCAATCCCATCGCCCGGGTTTTATCGATACCAATGCTGAACAGGAACAGCAGGTTATATGGCCCGGTTTTCTCCACCACGACACCGCGCTCATCAAGGAACTTCGCCACCAGCGCAGCCGGGATCCCCTCCTCGCTCATCACGCCCTGCTCATCCATACCCGGTGTGAGAATGGTGACTTTAACCGGATCGAGGAACATATGATCCGCATCGGCATCGCGAAAGCCATGCCAGCTCTCCCCAGGTGCAACCGGCCAGCATTCGGCTTCGTCGATATCGTCCGGTTGCCAGATATCAAAGAACCAACCGTCGGCTTCATCTTTAAGTCGCTGGACCTCTTTGCGAAAATGCAGGGCGCGCTCAACAGAGCGGTTGATCAGACGCTTACCGGGATTGCCGCGCAGCATTGCCGCCGCGGTTTCAATCGAAGCCACCAGCGGGTAACTCGGCGAGGTGGTGGTATGCATCATGAAGGCTTCGTTGAAAGTCTCTTCGTCGTATTCACCTTTAATGTGGATCAGCGAGGCCTGGGAAAACGCCGCCAGCATCTTATGCGTGGACTGGGTTTCGAAGAACACTTTTCCCGGCACCCGCCCGCCGCTCATCCCGCTTTTACCGGCATAGATCGGGTGGAAATTGGTATAGGGCACCCATGCAGAGTCAAAATGGATCGAGGGCACATCCAGGGTCTGTTTCACCCAGTTGGTGTTGTACAGCAGGCCGTCGTAGGTGGAGTTGGTGATCACCGCATGAACAGGCCAGCTTGCCCCCGGAACGGTCGCCACTTTACTCTCAATTGCCGCATGGGAGAATTCCCGGCGCGGGATACCGCCCAGAATACCCAGCGCGTTACGGGTGGGCGATAGCCAGATCGGCACCACGTCGCTCATCATCAGCAGATGCGCCAGCGATTTGTGGCAGTTGCGATCAATCAGTAAAGTACTGCCATCCGGCGCGGCGTACATGCCGACAATTTTGTTCGAGGTGGAGGTGCCGTTAGTCACCATATAGCTCTGCTCGGCCCCGAAGGTGCGGGCGATATACTCTTCGGCTTCAAGATGTGGACCGGTATGATCCAGCAGCGATCCCAGCTCCGTCACCGAGATCGACACATCTGCCTTTAGCGTGTTCCCGCCAAAGAAATCATAAAACAGACAGCCCACCGGGCTTTTCTGATACGCCGTTCCCGCCATATGGCCCGGGGTGCAGAAAGTGTATTTCCCCTCTTTCACATAGGTGAAGAGTGCACGGGTAAACGGCGGGGTGATGGTATCAAGGTACTCACCGGTATATTGCTGGATACGGGCGGCGATATCGTCTGCCACCCCAAGGGAATACTCAAAAAACCACAGCGCCATACGCATTTCTTGCGCGCTGATATCCATCGATGAATGCGTATTAATAAAGGCATACAACGGAAGATATTCATTAAGTTGATTGATATCGCTACACAGCTCGAGGTCGTACTCATCCCAGTCGAAGATAACGCCGCAAATACGCGGATTGTGTTCGATAAATTTCAGTAGATCGGCGCTGTTTTGTGGCCAGATAAGTTGAAACCCGCGGGATGTTAACGCCTGCTCCAGCTCCTTGATGGGTTCGTCTTTATAAAAGACGCCGTGCGGCCCCATAATGGCAATGATGTTCACGGTTTACCTCCTTAAAAAACATTCACTAAGCATAGTTGAGGTAAATCGCAGGCATAAAAAAAGCCGCAACGATGTGCGGCTTTTCAGAGTATGGCCTGGCTTACGCGTAACCGTAGCTCATCAGACGCTGGTAACGACGGTTAAGCAGATCTTCTTTGCTCAGCACGTCGAGATCTGCGAGATCGGCCAACAGCTGTGCCTTCAGAGAGGCCGCCATCACTTCCGGCTTACGGTGCGCGCCACCCAGAGGTTCCGGGATAACGGTATCGATCAGCTTCAGCTCTTTCAGACGCGGGGCGATAATGCCCATCGCTTCAGCAGCCAACGGCGCTTTGTCGGCGCTTTTCCACAGAATGGATGCACAGCCTTCCGGGGAGATAACGGAATAGGTGCTGTACTGCAGCATATTCACTTTATCGCCCACGCCAATAGCCAGCGCGCCACCGGAGCCACCTTCACCGATAACGGTACAGATGACTGGCACGGTCAGGCGTGACATTTCGCGCAGGTTGCGGGCAATCGCTTCAGACTGACCGCGCTCTTCTGCACCGACGCCAGGGTATGCACCCGGGGTGTCGATAAAGGTGATGATCGGCATGTTGAAACGCTCGGCCATCTCCATCAGACGCAGGGCTTTACGGTAACCCTCCGGCGCTGGCATCCCGAAGTTGCGGCGAATTTTTTCTTTCGTTTCGCGCCCTTTCTGGTGGCCAATAATCATCACCGGACGACCGTCGAGGCGTGCGATACCACCAACGATAGCTTTATCGTCGGCATAAGCGCGATCGCCTGCCAGCTCGTCGAATTCATCGAACGCCAGGCGGACATAATCCAGGGTGTACGGACGCTGTGGATGGCGCGCCATCTGGGCTACCTGCCATGCGCCGAGATCGGCAAAGATTTTGCGCGTCAGTTCTACGCTCTTTTCACGCAGACGATGCACTTCTTCGTCGATGTTAATATCCAGTTTTTCATCCTGACGGCCAACGGCGGTCAGAGAATCGATTTTCGCTTCCAGCTCTGCAATCGGCTGTTCGAAATCAAGGAAATTCAGACTCATAGTATTCCTGTATTAGTCAAACTCCAGTTCCACCTGCTCCGAACCAATGAGGCCACGCAGATCGTTGAGTAAACGATCGCTCGGAGAGACACGCCACGACGCACCAAAGCGCAACCGTGCACGCGCATCCGCCCTCTGATAGTAGAGATGTACTGGAATGGTCCCCGAGCGGTGGGGTTCCAGAGACTGACGGAGTCGGTTTAAAAGCTGGTCATCAATTTGCCTGTCCGTCAGCGAGATAGCAAGCCCGCGAGCATATTTTTCCCGGGCTTCGTCAATGTCCATCACTTCGCGGGCAGTCATTTTAAGCCCCCCGCTGAAGTCATCAAAGCTGACCTGTCCGCTGACGATAAGTATGCGGTCTTTTTCCAGCAACTGCTGATATTTATCCAGTGCGTCGGTGAATAACATCACCTCCAGACGTCCGGAACGGTCATCCAGCGTACAGATGCCGATACGATTGCCGCGCTTGGTGACCATAACCCTCGCGGCAATGACGAGCCCCGCAGCCGTGGTAATCTTACCACGTTCTGTCGGATGCATGTCTTTCAGCCGATAGCCTCCGACATAGCGCTCAATTTCTTTAAGATACTGGTTGATCGGGTGCCCGGTCAGGTACAGGCCTAGCGTTTCACGCTCACCATCCAGAACCGTCTGTTCCGGCCACGGCTGGCAGCTGGCATAGGATTGTTCAATCTGCTCCGGCTCTTCTGCCAGCACGCCAAACATATCCGCCTGACCAATAGCTTCCGCTTTTGAGTGCTGATCGGCGGCCTTCAGGGCATCGGCCAGCGAGTTCATCAGCGCGGCACGATGCGGCCCGAGACGGTCAAACGCCCCGGACATGATCAGCTTTTCCAGCACCCGGCGATTAAGCTTTTTAATATCGGTACGGGCGCACAGGTCGAACAGCTCGCGGAAATAACCGCCCTGATTACGGGCCTCGATGATCGCTTCGATCGGGCCTTCACCCACGCCTTTAATCGCGCCGATACCGTAAACAATTTCTCCGTCATCATTGACGTGGAAATGGTACTGACCGGAGTTGATATCCGGCGGCAGGATCTTCAGCCCCATTCGCCAGCACTCATCCACCAGGCCCACCACCTTCTCGGTGTTATCCATATCGGCGGTCATTACCGCGGCCATAAACTCTGCCGGGTAGTGCGCTTTGAGCCACAGGGTCTGATAGGAGACCAACGCGTAGGCAGCGGAGTGCGATTTGTTAAACCCGTATCCGGCAAATTTCTCTACCAGATCGAAGATTTTCATCGCCAGTTCGCCGTCGATGCCGTTCTTTTTCGCCCCATCCTCAAAGACAGAACGCTGCTTGGCCATCTCTTCTGGCTTTTTCTTACCCATAGCACGACGCAGCATGTCCGCGCCGCCGAGGGTATAGCCAGAGAGTACCTGGGCAATCTGCATAACCTGTTCCTGATACAGGATAATGCCGTAGGTTGGCTCCAGTACCGGCTTCAGGCTTTCATGCTGCCACTGCACATCAGGATAGGAAAGCTCTTCGCGGCCGTGCTTACGGTCGATAAAGTTATCTACCATCCCCGACTGCAGCGGCCCCGGACGGAAAAGTGCCACCAGGGCGATCATGTCTTCGAAGCAGTCAGGCTGCAGGCGTTTGATCAGATCTTTCATGCCGCGGGATTCAAGCTGGAACACCGCCGTGGTTTCCGAACGCTGCAGCATGTCGAAGCTTTTCTTGTCATCCAGCGGGATCGCGGCGATATCGATCGGCTCCAGGCCCTGTTTGGCCCGGCGCGGGTTGATCATCTTCAGCGCCCAGTCGATGATGGTGAGCGTACGCAAGCCGAGGAAGTCAAACTTCACCAGGCCAGCGTATTCTACGTCGTTCTTATCGAACTGGGTGACCGGGTGCGAACCGGTTTCATCGCAGTAGAGTGGCGCAAAATCGGTGATTTTGGTCGGGGCAATAACCACCCCACCGGCGTGTTTACCGGCGTTACGGGTGACGCCTTCCAGCTTACGCGCCATATCGATCAGCGCTTTGACCTCTTCGTCGGCCTCGTAGATTTCTGGCAGCTGCGGCTCTGCTTCGAAGGCTTTCGCCAGGGTCATGCCCGGATCAGGCGGTACCAGCTTCGAGATACGGTCAACAAAGCCGTACGGATGCCCCAGTACGCGCCCCACATCGCGGATAACCGCTTTTGCCGCCATGGTCCCGAAGGTAATAATCTGTGATACCGCATCGCGGCCGTACATGTCGGCCACGTGATCGATAACCTGGTCGCGTTTCTCCATGCAGAAGTCGACGTCGAAGTCGGGCATCGAGACACGTTCCGGGTTGAGGAAACGTTCGAACAGCAGGTCAAACTCAAGCGGATCGAGGTCGGTGATTTTCAGCGCATAGGCCACCAGCGATCCGGCACCCGAACCACGGCCCGGCCCTACCGGTACGCCGTTATCCTTCGACCACTGGATAAACTCCATTACGATCAGGAAGTAGCCGGGGAACCCCATCTGGTTGATAACCTGAAGTTCAATATCCAGACGTTCGTCATATTCCGGGCGCTTTTCGGCGCGAACGGCCGGATCCGGGAAGAGAAACTCCAGACGCTCTTCCAGACCCTCTTTCGATTTCAGGACCAGGAAGTCTTCGGTGGTCATGTCGCCGGTCGGGAACTGCGGCAGGAAATACTCGCCCAGGCGAACGGTGACGTTGCAGCGTTTAGCAATCTCTACGCTGTTTTGCAGCGCTTCCGGGATATCGGAAAACAGCTCGCACATCTCCTCTTCGCTGCGCATGTACTGCTGCGGCGAATAGTTACGCGGGCGTTTCGGATCGTCGAGGGTAAACCCATCGTGGATGGCGACGCGAATTTCATGGGCGTCAAAGTCGTCGGCATTGATAAAGCGCACATCGTTGGATGCCACCACTGGCAATCCATGCTCTTCTGCCAGCGCCACCGCGGCGTGCAGATAACTCTCTTCATCAGGACGGCCGGTGCGGATCAGCTCCAGGTAGAAGCGATCCGGAAAATATTCTTTATAAAAATCGACACACTGCTCCACCAGCGCGCCATTGCCGCGCAACAGGCAGCGGCCAACATCGCCCATACGCCCGCCGGAGATTAGCAGCAGCCCTTCATTCAGCTCCGCCAGCCACTCCCGATCGATCCATGGACCCTGCGCGCCGTAGCCACGCTGATAGGCGCGGGAGATCAAAAGAGTCAGGTTCTGATAACCCGTGTTATTCAGCGCCAGCACGGTGATCTGCGTCATTTCATCGGCGAGCAGCTCGCTTTGAACGTGAAAATCGGCACCAATCACCGGCTTCATACCGGCACCGTGCGCCGTTCCGTAGAACTTCACCAGACCGCACAGGTTGGTGAAGTCGGTGATCGCCAGCGCAGGCATGCCAAGCGCGGCCGCCTTTTTCACCAGCGGCCCGGTCTTCGCCAGCCCATCAATCATGGAATAGTCGCTGTGCACCCGCAGGTGTACGAAACGTGGTTCAGCCATCTTCAGATTCCGCGTTACTTATTGGCGTCTTGATTCAGGACATCAGTCCCAGTGCGCGTTTCACCGGCCCAAAACTGCGGCGATGATGTTCAGTTGCGCCGTGTTCAGCCAGTCTTTCCAGATGGAAAGCGGTAGGATACCCCTTATGCTGGGCAAAGCCATACTGGGGAAAAGTGAGATCCAGCGCAGCCATTTCGGCATCGCGGGTGACTTTGGCAATAATCGAGGCGGCGCTGATTTCGGCTACCCGGCTGTCGCCTTTAACGACCGCCAGTGACGGCATGGGTAGCGCCGGACAACGATTCCCGTCGATCAGCACAAATTCGGGCACCACGCTCAGCCCGGCTACCGCACGCTGCATCGCCAACATTGTGGCATGCAGGATGTTCAGTTCGTCGATCTCATGCGGCTCCGCACGCCCCAGACTCCAGGCCAGCGCTTTTTCTTTAATTTCATTGTATAACGCCAGACGGCGCTTTTCGGATAATTTCTTCGAGTCATTCAGCCCGATAATCGGACGAGCAGGATCGAGGATCACCGCGGCAGTGACAACGGCCCCCACCAGCGGCCCACGACCCACTTCATCCACACCCGCCACCAGATGGGTGTGAGGGTAAACAAATTCCATCATTGTGCTAACTCCAGCACCGCGTCAGCCGCCTGCTCATCGGCATTACAGCGGATCTGCTGATGCAGCTCCCGGAAGGTGTCATGCATTTCATGGCTGGTTTTGCCGTTGGCCAGCAGCGGTAATAGCGCAGCGGCTAACGCCTGTGGCTGGCACTCATCCTGCAGCAACTCTTTCACCAGCTCGCGTCGGGCAAGCAGGTTTGGCAGGGAGACGTAATCGGTTTTCACGAGACGTTTCGCCAACCAAAAGGTGAACGGCTTCATACGATAGCCTACCACCATCGGGCATTTCGCCAGCATACACTCCAGCGCGGCAGTGCCGGATGCCAGCAGCGCGGCATCGCTGGCCACCATCGCCTCACGGCCCTTGCCATCTAACAGATGAACATGCAGATCCGGGGCGACCTCGGCCTTAATGCGCTCGAACTGCTCCCGGCGTTTGGCATTTACCAGCGGCACGACCACTTCGAGATCGGGGTAGGTCTGACGCAGGATCTGCGCCGTTTTAAGGAAATCTGCGCTGAGCATTTCCACTTCTGCCCCACGACTACCCGGCAGCAGGGCCAGACAGTGCACGTCATGCGGAATACCAAGCACGTCGCGCGCCGCATTTTTATCGGGGTCCAGCGGCATGGCATCAGCCATTGTGTGACCGATAAAGCGGCACGGCACGTTGAATTTATCGTAAAACGCTTTTTCGAAAGGCAGGAAGGCCAACACCAGATTCGTCGATCTGCCTATTTTGAAAACGCGTTTCTGTCGCCACGCCCAGACGGACGGACTGACGTAATGAATGGTTTTGATCCCCTGCTTTTTCAGATTCCCTTCGAGGGTAATATTGAAATCAGGCGCATCAATGCCGACGAAAACATCGGGCTGAAGTTCGGTAAAACGGCGTGTTAAATCGGCGCGGATGTGCAGCAAACGGCGCAAGCGCCCCAGCACCTCAACGATGCCCATCACCGCCAGCTCTTCCATCTCGTACCAGGCTTCACATCCTTCAGCCTGCATCAATGGACCGGCAACGCCGACAAAGCGCGCATTGGGAACGCGCGCTTTGAGCGCTCGAATAAGACCAGCACCAAGAATATCGCCGGAGGTTTCTCCGGCGACAAGGGCGATCGTCAGCGGGCGACTATCAACCATTAACGAATCAGACCACGGGTTGAGCGTGCGAAGAATTCCACGAACGCGTTCACCTCAGGGTGCTGTTTCGCCAGTTCAGCGATTTCCGGCTTCGCCTCTTCCAGCGTTTTACCGTTACGGTACAGCTGTTTATAGGCGTTACGGATAGCCATAATCGCTTCACGGCTGAAGCCGCGGCGCTTGAGGCCTTCGATGTTGACACCAAACGGCGTCGCATGGTTACCCTGCGCAATCACATACGGCGGGACGTCCTGCGCCACGCCGGAGCAGCCGCCTACCATCACGTGCGCACCAATGATGCAGAACTGATGGACAGCGGTCATGCCGCCAATGATGGCATGATCGTCAACTGATACGTGTCCCGCCAGCGTTGCGTTGTTGGCGAGAATACAGCGGTTACCAACGGTACAGTCATGCGCGATGTGCGCGTTGACCATAAACAGGTTATCGCTGCCCACCTTCGTCAATTCACCACCCTGTACTGTGCCACGATGAATGGTTACGCTTTCGCGAATGCGGTTACGATCGCCAATTTCCACACGGGTCGGTTCGCCAGCATATTTCAGATCCTGGTTAACTTCACCGATGGAGGCGAACTGATAGATCACGTTATCGCGGCCAATGGTCGTATGACCATTCACCACAACGTGAGATTTCAGTACGGTACCCTCACCAATTTCAACATGGGGTCCAACAATACAAAATGGACCAATGTGAACGTTAGCACCGATAACGGCGCCTTCTTCCACAATGGCGGTTGGATGAATAAAGGCGGTTTTATCAATCACGTATCAGGCCTCCCGGCTACGCGCACACATCATGGTAGCTTCGCAAACAACTTTGCCGTCAACCAGAGCTACGCCTTTGAAGCGAGTCAGGCCGCGACGCGTTTTTTCAAAAGTCACTTCCATGATCATCTGATCACCAGGTACAACCGGGCGCTTAAAGCGCGCTTCGTCGATACCTGCGAAGTAATACAGCTCACCCGGCTCCAGTTTACCAACGCTTTTAAACGCCAGAATACCGGTAGCCTGAGCCATCGCTTCCAGGATCAATACGCCCGGGAAGATAGGCTTCCCAGGGAAATGCCCCTGGAAGAATGGCTCGTTTACAGAAACATTTTTCACTGCGCGCAGAAAACGACCTTCTTCAAAATCCAGCACACGGTCTACCAGCAAAAACGGGTAGCGGTGCGGCAGAAGTTCTAAAATCTCTTCAATATGCAGAGTATGAGTGTCAGTAGTCAAAATACTCTTCCTGTCAAAATATCTGAATGGCAATAATAACACGGCCTGCCGGTTTATAAGAAAGCCGACAGGCCGGGAAGTATGCGTTTAACGGGTGAACGCTTAGTCTTGTTGATCGATTTTGCGCTCAATGGCCTTGAGGCGCTTACTCATATCATCAATATTCATCACCAGGGCAGCAGTTTTACGCCACACCTTGTTAGGCTGCAACGGAATACCTGAGGAGTAAACGCCCGGTTCAGTGATAGGACGCATAACCATGCCCATCCCTGTAACCGTGACTTTATCGCATATTTCCATATGCCCGTTAATGACGCTGGCACCGCCAATCATACAGTAACGGCCGATCTTCAGGCTGCCCGCCATAATAACGCCACCGGCAACCGCCGTATTGTCGCCAATCACAACGTTATGTGCAATCTGGCACTGGTTATCGATGATAACACCATTACCGATTATCGTGTCATCAAGCGCGCCACGGTCAATGGTAGTGCATGCGCCGATTTCGACACGATCGCCGATGATCACCCGTCCCAGCTGCGGGATCTTGACCCAATTACCACGATCGTTGGCATAACCGAAACCATCTGCGCCAATAACGGTGCTGGAATGGATCAGGCATTGTTCACCAATTTCGATCTCATGATAAACGGAGACATTGGCCCACAGGCGAGAACCTGCACCAATTTTTGTTTTTTTACCTACGAAGCAACCGGCACCAATGACAACGTTATCGCCCAGCACGACGTCTGATTCGATAACCGCATTTGCACCAATTGATACGTTATTACCCAGCTGCGCCGTCGGATCAATCACCGCACCGGGTGCGATGTTCTGTGCCGGCTGCGGCGTGGTATCCAGAATTTGTGCCATACGGGCGTATGTCAGGTAGGGATTCTTCACTACCAGCGCTGCACCTTTGGCAAACGGCAAATCGTCCTGCGTCAGTACGACAGCAGACGCCTGGCAAAGAGCCAGATGTTCACGGTACTTCGGGCTTACCATGAAGGTGATAGTGCCTGCTTTAGCAGACTGCATGGACGCAACAGCGGTGATGACGATATCGCCATCACCGTGTAATTCTGCATCCAACTGCTGAGCTAAATCAGCGAGTCGAATTGAAGGCATTACTTATTTAACCTGTTTCAGGACATCAGCGGTGATGTCTTTAACATCGCTGCTGTTGAATGCAACAGCGTTGCCATCAACAACCAGATCGATGTTCTGATCGGCGGCAACAGCTTTCACGGCGGACTGGATACGGGTAACCAGCTTGCCACGTTCTTCGTTAGAACGACGTTGACGATCCTGCTCAAAAGCTTGCGCTTTCTGAGAGAAAGTCTGACGCTGAGCCATTACGTCTTTTTCCAGTTTGCTGCGCTCGCTCGCTTTCATGGTAGAACCATCGCGCTGCAGACGCTGCATTTTGGATTGCAGATCTTTTTCCATACCTTGCAGTTCGCTTGCACGGCCTTTGAACTCGTTCTCCAGCGTGGCAGAAACACCCGTTTTCTGCGCAACCTGCTGGAACAAGTTACCCATATTGACGATTGCAATTTTGTCTGCAGCCTGAGCAGAAGTTGCCATCGCTAAACCGAGACCTGCAGCTAATAACCACTTTTTCACAATTAACTCCTTACCATCCCATTGGTACCCGAAGGTACCGTTCTTTGCGTGGCAAGGCGATCCTGCGATCGCCAGTTGTCAGCGCTACACTGCCAACGCATTCCTTTGCAACGGACAATTACCAGGTTTTACCAATGTTAAACTGGAACTGTTCCGCTTTGTCTCCTTCGTATTTCTTAAACGGCTGGGCGTAAGAGAAGACCAACGGCCCCAGCGGTGACATCCATTGTAGTGCGAGACCCGCAGACATACGAATATTGCTCGGATCGCTGTAGTCTGGAATACCGGCAGCCCGGGTCGCACTGGTATTTTCCCAGTTAGTATCCCATACGGTACCCGCGTCCAGGAAGAAGGACGTACGTACGGAATTGGCATACTTATCGCTGATAAACGGCGTAGGGGTAATAAACTCCAGGCTTGCAACACCCATTGCGTTACCGCCTACTGCGTCATCAGAGCTACATACTTCGCTTGATGAAGACTTATTGCAGTTATCTTCGTCATTACCGCCGTAATAGGCTGCTTTCGGACCAATGTTATTGGACTGGAAGCCACGTACGGTGCTTGAACCACCTGCATAGAAGTTCTCGTAGAATGGCAGTTCTTTGCCACCTAAGCCGTCGCCGTAACCCCAGCGCGTACGACCCAGAACCACCCATTTGTGATCTTCGTCGATTGGGAAGTATGACGCGGTATCGAGAGTAACTTTATAAAACTCATTGTCAGAGCCCGGGACCGTAACTTTACCGTTCAGGTTGACGCGTGAGCCTTCGGTCGGGAAGAAACCACGGTCGAGGCGGTTATACGTCCAGCCATAGTTGAAGGTGAAGTCATCTGCGGCAAAGCCGTTATCATCATTGGAGGTGCTTGCAGATTGTCCAATAGAGTCCAGATAACGCCACATGGCCACCTGCGGTTGCATGTTGGACAGGTCGTTATGCACGTAACCTAAACCAGCACGCAGGGTGTTGTATTCGTTAATTGGGAAACCGAGCGTACCATCAACGCCGTAGCTCTTGTTGGTATACGAGGACAGGTCTGCATCATCCGCTTTAAAGTCGTTATAGAAAATACGACCGCCCAGACTCACACCATCAACGGTGAAGTAAGGGTTAGTAACAGAGAGCTCAGAGTAAGTCTGGTAGTCGTTTTTGGTACCGTTGATACCTACAGAATAGCCAGTACCTAACCAGTTATCCTGCTGCACGCCCACCTGGAAGCTGACGCCACTTTCTGTACCGTAACCGACACCAAAGTTAAAGCTACCGGTGTTACGCTCTTTGACCTTATAGACCACGTCAACCTGATCCGGTCTGCCTGGTACACGCTGGGTGTCCGTATCAACCGTTTCGAAATAGCCCAGACGGTTCAGACGCTCTTTACCCTGGTCAACCAGATCGCTGCCCAACCACGCCCCTTCCATCTGGCGCATTTCGCGGCGCAGTACGGAGTCTTTAGAGGTGTCGTTGCCTTCAAAACGGATCTTACGTACGTAGAAACGGTTACCCGCATCAACGTTAACGTGGAGCTTAACGGTTTTATCCGTATCGTTGATTTCAGGCTGAGTTTGTACACGTGGATAAGCATAACCATAACGGCCGAGCAGCTTTTTAATGCCGTCTTCCATTTTGGTCACTTTCGCACCGCTATACAGCTCGCCCGGCTGAAGCTTGGTCAGACTCTCGATTTCAGCAGAGTGCCCTGCCAGGTTGCCACTCACTTCAACACCAGAAAGCTTGTACTGATCGCCTTCGGTAATGTTAACCGTGATGTAGATACCTTTCTTGTCAGGAGTCAGACTGACCTGAGTCGAATCGATGTTGAAGCGCGCATAGCCGCGATCCAGATAGTAGCTGCGCAGGGTCTCGAGATCGCCCGCCAGTTTCTGTTTCTGGTATTTACGGTCGCCCACTACGTTCCACCACGGCACTTCGTCACGCAGCTGGAAGGTTGAGATCAGCTCATCGGTGGTGAAAGCATGGTTACCGACGATGTTAATCTGCTGGATCTTCGCGGAGACGCCTTCCTGGAACACCAGTTTAAGGTCAACACGGTTACGCGGCAGTGGGGTGACAACGGCTTTTACGCTCGCGCTGTATTTACCGACGCTGTAATAGAAATCTTCCAGCCCTTTCTCAATGTCAGACAGGGTAGTACGATCCAGAGATTCGCCGACACGGACGCCAGAGGCCTCAAGGTTTTGCTTGAGCATGTCGTCTTTCACCGACTTGTTGCCGGAGAAAGTGATGCTGGCAATAGTTGGACGCTCTTTTACCTGCACCAGCAGCGTATCACCATCGCGCAGAACGCGAACGTCCTCGAAGTTGCCAGTGGCAAACAGGGCGCGAATGGTATTACTAATGTCTTCATCATTAACCGTGTCGCCTGGGCGCACTGGCATACTGAGGAGGGCCGCACCAACGGCGACACGCTGAAGGCCTTCGAAATGAATATCTTTCACTACGAACCCGTCAGCACCGTATACGGTCGCGCTGCTAAACAGCAGCGACGCTATGAGCAACTTTTTCATCGCCATCGTTATTATGCGTTCTTCCTAACACTCTCTTACAACCGAGAGAAATCATTGAAAAGTGCAAGCCCCATTAACAGCACCAGTAAAATCGAACCAATGCGATAACTAAAGTCTTGAACTCGCTCGGATACCGGCCCGCCTTTTAGCTTCTCGATCGCTAAAAACAGCAGATGACCCCCGTCTAAAACAGGCAGTGGGAACAGATTTATTATCCCGAGGTTCACGCTAATGAGCGCAAGGAACATGAGATAGTAAATCACCCCGAACTCTGCTGACATCCCAGCCCCCTGAGCGATCGAAATCGGCCCACTGAGGTTGTTCAGTTTTACGTCACCGGTAATCAATTTCCCCAGCATCTGCACGGTCAGCTTCATCAGTTGCCATGTTTTATCCGTGGCTTCAAGAATGGCGCTGAACGGCCCATACTGGCGTATTGTCTTGTACTCATCAGGCAGCGGGATGACTTTTGGCACCACGCCTGCAAAACCTTCAGCCTTTCCGCCACCCGGTTTCGTATCCGGGATAAGCGTTAAGGAGAGCGGGCTGCCCTGCCTTTCTATCTCCAGCGCCAGCGGCGTACCTGGATTATCACGCACCAGAGTAACAAAGGTCATCCACTGCGTTAAAGGTTGACCATCGACTTTAACGATCCTATCGCCCGCTTGCAAACCTGCTTTACGCGCTGCGGAGTCAGACTGCACTTCTGCCAGCACCGGTTCAATCTGTGCGCTGCGTGGGCGAATGCCTAAAGCCGCTACAGGATCTTCTTTATCTGGCTCAAAGGTCCAGTTGCGTAAATTCAGGATTTTATCCTGACGCGTACTGGAACCGAAAGGTGACACGCTGACGGTGGTCTGCTCATCGCCAATTTTGGCAACCAGTTGTAACCGCACGGAATCCCAATCAGGGGTTTCGATACCATCAATCGCTTTAAGTTCCATCCCTGGGTTAATTTGCGCGCTTGCCGCGATGGAGTTGGGTGTTATTTCACCAACAACCGGACGAACGCCAGGGACACCGATGATAAACACCAGCCAGTAAGCAAAGATAGCGAAAATGAAGTTTGCCACCGGACCAGCAGCAATGATGGCGGCGCGCTGGCCGACGGTTTTGTTATTGAACGCGTAGTGGCGCACTTCAGGCGCCACTGGCTCTACGCGCTCATCCAACATTTTGACGTAGCCGCCGAGCGGGATAAGGGCAATAACAAATTCTGTGCCGTGGCGGTCGTTACGACGCCAGAGCGCTTTCCCAAAACCAATTGAAAAGCGCTCTACACGTACGCCACAGCGCCGAGCAACCCAGAAATGGCCAAATTCATGCACCGTGATAAGCACACCCAGTGCAACAATGAACGCCGCCAGATTCCAGAGAATGCTAAGCATAAAACCTTCCGTTAAATCGTCCCAAATACCAGCAAAAACAGGCAGGCAAACACGGGAACCGCCGCCGTCAGGCTGTCTATACGATCCAGGATACCACCGTGCCCTGGAATAAGATTGCCACTGTCTTTGATCCCTGCTTCACGCTTAAACATACTTTCGGTCAAATCACCCAGCACGGAAGCCAGCGCTGCGACGATAGAACAGACCAGTAGGGTTGCCGGTGCCACCTCAAGGTTGGCCCACACGCCATAACCCCATGAGATAATCGCCGCCGTAAATAACCCGCCGATAAAGCCTTGCCAGGTTTTACCCGGAGAGACCTTTGGCGCCAGTTTATGTTTGCCAAACAGTTTACCAAACATATAGGCGCCAGAGTCAGCCCCCCAGACGAGAATCATGACATAAAGCAGCCATAACGCGCCGCTGTAAGGGTTGTCGTCGTAGTGCCAGGTACGGAGGGCAAGCATTCCCCAGAAGAAAGGAACGATGGTGAACAGCCCAAAGCAGAGACGCAGTAGTTTAGAATTGCGCCATAGCGAAGCAGAGCCGGGATAAAAGAGTACCAGCAGCAGGGCTGCAAGCCACCATCCCAGCGAAAGCCAGAGCGAACCTGCTATGATCGGCTGATGAATATTGTGATGGTACTCTGGCAGCATAAAGAGCATCAGCGCCAGCATCAGGCCGCACAACACCGCCAGCCATACCCGCTGGGAACGCGAAGTAAAGCCGCTAAGCTGACCCCATTCCCACGCCGCCAGCATGCAAACGACCAGAGTGACAATAGCGAAGCCCACCGGTGGCAGTAAAAACAGCGCCGCGATGACAACAGGTATTAAAACAAACGCAGAAATCAGGCGATACTTCAGCAAAAGCTACCCCCATCAGGCGTTGTCGCCACCAGGCTCGGTACCACCAAAGCGACGCTCTCGATTGGCAAAGGCATGCAGCGCACCTTCAAAGTCTTGTTCATCAAAATCGGGCCAAAGAACATCTGTAAAGTAAAGTTCGGCGTAGGCAATCTGCCACAGCAAAAAGTTACTGATGCGATGTTCTCCCCCTGTCCTAATTACTAAATCCACGGGTGTCAGTTCACTCATGCAGATTTGCTGACTCAGCGCCTCTTCATCAATCTGGTCCGGCTGTAATAGCCCTTCCTGAACCTGTTCAGCCAAATGCCGTACACCCTGGACAATATCCCAACGTCCGCCATAATTCGCCGCGATATTGAGCGTTAAGCCGGTGTTTTTCCCGGTCAACGCTTCCGCTTTACGAATACGTTCCTGCAGACGTGAGTTAAAACGACTGGTATCCCCGATAATACGCAGACGAACGTTGTGGCGGTGCAGGCTTTTTACTTCGCTGTCGAGCGCCCACACAAACAATTCCATCAACGCACTAACTTCCTGCGCAGGTCGATTCCAGTTTTCACTGCTGAAAGCATAGAGCGTTAACGCATCAATGCCGTTATTAGCGGCAAAAGAAACGGCGCGGCGCACAGATTTCGCCCCAGCTTTATGCCCAAAGGCTCGGATCTTCCCTTGTCTTTTCGCCCAGCGGCCATTGCCATCCATGATGATCGCAACATGACGACAGCCATGTGCTGGCAAGTTCTCGCTTATTGGTTGATTCGCAGACAACATAACGCGTTTTTGGTCCCTGAAAGGATTTAACGGTACTCAGGAATACTGAAGCCTTTACGTAAAAAAGCCGTGTCATACCACGGCTTACCTGACCACGTAACGTCAACTACCCGCAATCAGGTGGCGCAGACTATATCACTGAAGCACAACGCTAACAAATAGCATGACCACCCGAGGCTGGATTATCACCAGCTTGCGAGGTGCGTCACCGCTTTTTGCGCCGTGAGTCTGGCTTTCGCATCGACGGTCAGCACATCATCCACACTTTGCGGCTCGCGTAAATCCATTGCCTCAAGAACAGACAGGTTCAGCGCAGCGATATCCGTAAAGCGGATCCGTTGTTCGAGGAAGGCGGCGACAGCAATTTCATTCGCCGCATTAAGGGCAGTTGTCGCTGCTTGCCCCTGCTCGAAGGCTTCCATTGCCAGTTTCAGGCATGGATAGCGCTGATAATCCGGCGCGCTGAACGTCAGCGCACTTAATTTGCAAAAGTCGAGCGGCTTCACGCCGGAGACGACGCGGTTTGGCCACGCCATCGTATGGGCGATAGGCGTACGCATATCTGGCTCGCCTAACTGCGCCACCACGCTGCCATCCCGATAACGGACCATGGAGTGGATCACGGACTGCGGGTGAATCAACACTTCCATCTGCGCTGCCGAGGCGTTAAACAACCAGCGGGCTTCAATGTATTCCAGACCTTTATTCATCATGGTGGCAGAGTCGACCGAGATTTTACGCCCCATCGACCAGTTCGGATGACGGCAGGCCTGATCCGGGGTCATTGAGACCAGGTCAGACAACGGCGTATCACGGAACGGGCCACCAGACCCGGTAAGCAGGATAGAAGAGACGCCATTCTGCTCGAGATCAGCGTACCCCAGGTTTTGCTGAAACGGTTGCGGTAAACTCTGAAAAATAGCGTTATGTTCGCTATCTACCGGCAAAAGACGCGCACCGCGTTGCTTTACCGCCTCCATAAACAGGCGTCCGCAGGTCACCAGCGACTCTTTATTGGCCAGCAACACCGTTTTCCCGGCATCGATCGCCGCCAGCGTCGGCAGCAGGCCCGCAGCTCCCACAATCGCTGCCATCACCTGGTCTACTTCATCCAGGGCCGCCATGTCGCAGGCAGCCTGTTGACCGCTTAATACTTCGGTCCGACTGCCATTTTCGGCCAGCAGCGCTTTTACCTGGCGAGCACTCTCCTCGTCGTCCATAACCGCATAGCGTGGCGAAAACTCAAGACACTGCTCGACCATCCGCTGAACGTTTTTTCCAGCGACAAGCGCGGTCACGGTGTAGTGTTCAGGGTTGTGGCGAACGACGTCGAGCGTGCTGCAACCAATCGAACCGGTTGAGCCGAGGAGTGTTAATTGCTTCATGAATTGTCCAGAAGTAGTGAAACCAGCAAAGCAAAACGCCGCCAGCAAAGCCCATCGGGCCTTCTGTACGGCGTTTTATCAGATTACGTCAGAAATCAGAACTGCATCAGTTCCGCTTCTTTTTCTGCCAGCGCCGCATCAAGCTTCTTGATGGCTGCATCGGTCAGTTTCTGTACGTCGTCCTGAGAGCGGCGATCGTCATCTTCGCTGATCTCTTTGTCTTTCAGCAGTGCTTTCACTTTGTCGTTCGCGTCACGGCGTACGTTACGCACGGCAACACGGCCCTGCTCTGCTTCACCACGTACCACTTTGATCAGATCTTTACGACGCTCTTCGGTCAGCGCTGGCAGTGGAACACGGATATCCGTGCCTGCAGAGCTTGGGTTCAGACCCAGATCGGATGCCATGATGGCTTTCTCAACAGCCGGGCCCATTGAACGATCAAAGACGTTAATTTTCAGCGTACGGGTATCTTCTACCGTAACCTGCGCCAGCTGACGCAGCGGCGTTGGCGTACCGTAGTATTCCACGACGATACCATCCAGCAGGCTTGGAGAAGCACGGCCAGTACGAATTTTGCTGATTTGGGTTTTGAACGCTTCAACGCATTTGTCCATGCGTACTTCAGCATCTTTTCTGATGTCGTTAATCACGTTACGAATCCTTGGAAACTTGTCTCAGGCAGACTATCCACCAGCACTACGCTACAGGTGTGCTAAGTATAGTCGCGTTTAATTCATGACAACGCCAAAGGCGCGTCCAGGTAAGATATCACTACAAAATAAAGCGGAATCTTACCTGTATTTATCGTCGACGGAAATTATTCCGTGATTAAAGTGCCTTCTTTTTCGCCCATCACCACGCGACGCAGCGCACCAGGCTTATTCATGTTGAAGACACGAATCGGCAGTTTGTGGTCGCGAGCCAGCGTAAAGGCGGCAAGATCCATCACTTTCAGCTCTTTATCCAGTACTTCGCTGTAGGTCAGCTGATCGTACATGGTGGCAGCAGGATCTTTTGCCGGATCGGCAGTAAACACGCCGTCCACTTTGGTCGCTTTCAGTACCACGTCGGCTTCGATCTCGATACCGCGCAGGCAGGCCGCGGAATCGGTAGTAAAGAATGGGTTACCCGTACCGGCAGAGAGGATCACCACACGGTTGTTGCGCAGCAGGCTGATAGCTTCGGCCCAGCTGTAGTTATCACAGACGCCATTCAGTGGAATAGCGGACATCAGGCGCGCATTCACATAGGCACGATGCAGTGCATCACGCATAGCCAGGCCATTCATGACCGTTGCCAGCATACCCATGTGGTCGCCCACCACGCGATTCATGCCTGCTTTTGCCAGACCCGCGCCACGGAAAAGGTTACCACCGCCAATGACTACGCCAACCTGGATGCCCAGTTCAACCAGTTCTTTGATTTCCTGCGCCATGCGGTCAAGGATGCTTGCGTCAATACCGAAGCCTTCCGACCCTTGCAGCGCTTCGCCGCTCAGCTTAAGCAGAATGCGTTTGTAAACGGGTTTTGCATTGGTAGCCATATTTCTTTCCTGGGACTGTCAACGATTAAGATGGGGGGTTAATTCTGGCGACATGATATATCGCATCTCAGCACAGAGACTATAGGCACTTGGCTGATTTACACGTAACGTACACAAAAAGAAGCCGCCCTCAGGCGGCTTCTTTTCGCTGATTAAGACTGTTTAGACATTGCAGCAACTTCTGCTGCGAAGTCAGTCTCAACTTTCTCGATGCCTTCGCCCACTTCGAAGCGGATGAAGCCAGTTACGTCAGCGTTGTGCTCTTTCAGCAGCTGAGCAACAGACTTGCTTGGATCCATTACGAAAGGCTGGCCAGTCAGAGAAACTTCGCCGGTGAATTTCTTCATGCGGCCTTCAACCATTTTCTCTGCGATTTCTTTTGGCTTGCCAGACTGCATGGCGATGTCCAGCTGAACCTGGTACTCTTTTTCTACAACTTCAGCAGACACGTCTTCTGGCTTAACGAATTCTGGCTTGCTTGCAGCGATGTGCATTGCCAGCTGCTTAACCAGCTCTTCGTCAGCGCCTTTAGCCGCCACCAGAACACCGATACGCGCACCGTGCTGGTATGAACCCAGAACGTCGCCTTCCAGGGAAGACACGCGACGGATGTTGATGTTCTCACCGATTTTAGCAACCAGCGCAACACGCTCTTCTTCGAACTGTGCTTTCAGAACTTCAACGTCAGTGATTTTGCCAGCAATAGCTGCGTCCAGAACTTTGTTAGCAAATGCCTGGAAACCGCCATCTTTAGCTACGAAGTCAGTCTGGCAGTTAACTTCCAGAATGATGCCGTAGGTGCCGTCGATCTTAGTGATGATCACGCCGTCAGCAGCAACGTTGCCTGCTTTCTTAGCTGCTTTGATCGCACCAGATTTACGCATGTTTTCGATTGCCAGCTCGATGTCGCCGTTCGCTTCAGTCAGCGCTTTTTTGCAATCCATCATGCCTGCGCCAGTACGCTCACGCAGCTCTTTTACCAGGGATGCGGTAATTTCAGCCATTCTTAAATCCTCGGGAGATGTGAACTGCCCGGCCAGAAGCCAAACAGTATAAATTGAAAAAAGGGGCCGATAATTGGCCCCTATTCATACACGGTACTAATAAGGGGTAGAACCTTATTATTCAGCTTCTACGAAGCTTTCTTCCGCCTGAGAAGCCAGATCCTGGGAACGGCCTTCACGAACGGTAGCAGCTACAGCGCTCAGGTACAGGCTAACAGCACGGATTGCATCGTCGTTACCCGGGATAACGAAGTCAACACCGTCCGGATCGGAGTTGGTATCAACGATTGCGAATACTGGGATACCCAGGTTGTTAGCTTCTTTGATTGCGATGTGCTCGTGGTCAGCATCGATAACGAACAGCGCGTCTGGCAGGCCGCCCATATCTTTGATACCGCCCAGGCTGTTTTCCAGCTTGTCCAGCTCACGAGTGCGCATCAGCGCTTCTTTTTTGGTCAGCTTTTCGAAAGTACCGTCCTGAGACTGGGTTTCCAGATCTTTCAGGCGCTTGATAGACTGACGAACGGTTTTCCAGTTGGTCAGCATACCGCCCAGCCAGCGATGGTTCACGAAGAACTGGTCGCAGCTGTTAGCAGCTTCTTTCACAGCTTCGCTTGCAGCGCGCTTAGTACCAACGAACAGAATCTTACCTTTACGGGAAGAGATCTTGTTCAGCTCAGCCAGGGCTTCGTTGAACATTGGTACAGTTTTCTCAAGGTTGATGATGTGAACTTTGTTACGTGCGCCGAAGATGAAAGGCTTCATTTTCGGGTTCCAGTAACGGGTCTGGTGACCGAAGTGAACACCAGCCTTGAGCATGTCGCGCATGGAAACAGTTGCCATGTTTTAAAACCTCTATTTAAAAGTTGGGGTTATGCCTCCACGTATCCCATATTACCGACCCCAAAGGGCACCCCGGAATATGTGCCGATACGTGTGTGTTGTTACACAAAGTGAGATTTGTCGCTCCCGTCCATTCTGTGTATCTGAAATGGATCGGAAGTCCGGCGCGCTTTATACCACAAAATGCTACCCGAAACCAACAATTGTTGGCGGTGTGTGCGGTGAGGGAATCTCAATTTGGCAGCATGTGCGCCAGACTGATACCATTGACAACACTTAGACTAGTATTGTCGAAAAAAACGACACTGATGGACAGATTACATGGCTATCTCTATTAAGACACCTGAAGAAATTGAAAAGATGCGCGTCGCCGGTCGTCTGGCCGCTGAAGTGCTGGAAATGATCGAGCCGTTCGTAAAACCGGGCGTTAGCACCGGCGAACTGGATCGCATCTGTAATGATTACATCGTGAATGAGCAGCAGGCGGTCTCCGCTTGCCTTGGCTACCACGGCTTCCCGAAATCCGTGTGTATCTCTATTAATGAAGTGGTCTGTCACGGCATCCCGGATGACGAAAAACTGCTGAAAGACGGCGACATCGTTAACATCGACGTGACCGTCATTAAAGACGAGTACCACGGCGACACCTCCAAAATGTTCATCGTCGGCAAACCGACTATTCTGGGCGAGCGTCTGTGTAAAGTGACGCAGGATAGCCTCTATCTGGCGCTGAAGATGGTCAAGCCGGGCATTCGCCTGCGTACTCTCGGTGCGGCGATCCAGAAATTTGTTGAAGCACAGGGTTTCTCTGTGGTCCGCGAATACTGCGGTCACGGTATTGGCCGTGTCTTCCATGAAGAGCCACAGGTTCTGCACTATGATGCGGATGACGGCGGTGTAGTGCTGCAGGCGGGCATGACCTTCACCATTGAGCCGATGGTCAACTCGGGTGATTACCGCATCCGTACCATGAAAGATGGCTGGACGGTGAAAACTAAAGACCGGAGCTTGTCTGCCCAGTACGAGCATACTATTGTGGTGACCGACAACGGCTGCGAAATTTTGACGTTACGCAAGGATGACACCATCCCGGCGATACTCTCGCAAGACGCATGATAAGAAGCCGGCAAATGCCGGCTTTTTTAATGGCTATCGTTTTTTCTTATGGGTGGCGCGCAATGAGTAACCTTTTACCCGAACAGTATGCCAATACGGCACTCCCCACCCTGCCTGGCCAGCCGGATAACCCCGGCGTCTGGCCGACGGCCGAGCTGACCTGCGCCGGCATCAAAGCGCATATCGATATCTTCCAGCGCTGGCTGGGGGAGGCCTTTGATAGCGGGATCTCCGCTGAAGCGCTTATTGAGGCGCGCACGGAATTTATCGATCAGCTCCTGCAACGCTTATGGATTGACTACGGTTTTGGTCAGTTAGGCGATGTGGCGCTGGTCGCAGTCGGCGGCTATGGCCGTGGCGAGCTGCACCCTCTTTCGGATATCGACCTGCTGATCCTGAGCCGGAAAAAGCTGCCTGATGAACAGGCGCAGAAAATCGGTGAGCTGCTGACCCTGCTGTGGGATGTCAAACTTGAAATCGGCCACAGCGTGCGAACCCTGGAAGAGTGTCTGCTGGAAGGGTTATCCGATCTCACCGTCGCTACCAACCTGATTGAAACCCGCCTGCTGATTGGCGACGTGGCCCTGTTTCTGGAGCTGCAAAAGCACATTTTCAGCGACGGCTTCTGGCCATCAGAGAAGTTCTTCGCCGCGAAGGTCGATGAGCAGCAGGTGCGCCACCAGCGTTACCACGGCACCAGCTACAACCTGGAGCCGGATATCAAAAGCAGCCCGGGCGGCCTGCGCGATATCCACACCCTGCAATGGGTCGCCCGCCGCCATTTCGGCGCCACCTCGCTGGATGAGATGGTCGGGTTTGGTTTCCTTACCGAGGCCGAACGTACCGAGCTGAATGAGTGTCTGCATCTGCTGTGGCGCATCCGTTTCGCCCTGCATCTTGAAGTTACCCGCTACGACAACCGTCTGCTGTTTGACCGCCAGCTAAGCGTCGCCCAGCGCCTGCACTACAGCGGCGAAGGTAACGAACCGGTCGAGCAGATGATGAAGGACTTCTTCCGCGTGACCCGTCGCGTGGGTGAACTGAATCAGATGCTGTTGCAGCTGTTCGATGAGGCGATCCTGGCGCTTACCGCCGATGAAAAGCCGCGTCCAATTGATGATGAATTCCAGCTGCGCGGCACCCTGATCGACCTGCGTGACGAGACACTGTTTATCCGTAAGCCGGAAGCGATTCTGCGGATGTTCTACACCATGGTGCGGAACAGCACCATCACAGGGATCTACTCCACTACGTTGCGCCACCTGCGTCACGCCCGCCGCCATCTTAACCAGCCGCTGTGCTATATCCCGGAAGCGCGTTCGCTGTTTCTGAGCATGTTGCGCCACCCTGGTGCGGTCAGCCGCGGGCTGCTGCCGATGCACCGTCACAGCGTACTCTGGGCCTATATGCCGCAGTGGTCACATATCGTCGGCCAGATGCAGTTTGACCTTTTCCATGCCTATACCGTTGATGAACACACCATCCGCGTAATGCTGAAGCTGGAAAGCTTCGCCAGAGAAGAGGTGCGCAGCCGCCACCCGCTTTGCGTCGAGCTTTGGCCACGCCTCACCAACCCGGAGCTGATCCTGATTGCCGCCCTGTTTCACGATATCGCCAAAGGGCGCGGCGGCGACCACTCAATACTGGGTGCAGAGGACGTGCTGAAATTCGCCGAGCTGCACGGGCTGAATTCGCGCGAAACCCAACTGGTTGCCTGGCTGGTACGCCATCACCTGCTGATGTCGGTTACCGCCCAGCGGCGCGATATTCAGGATCCCGAGGTGATCAAACAGTTTGCCGAAGAGGTGCAGACCGAGAATCGCCTGCGCTTCCTGGTCTGCCTGACGGTGGCTGACATCTGCGCCACCAACGAGACGCTGTGGAACAGCTGGAAGCAGAGCCTGCTGCGCGAACTCTATTTCGCCACCGAGAAGCAGCTGCGTCGCGGAATGCAGAGCACGCCGGACATGCGCGAACGCGTGCGCCATCACCAGATGCAGGCTCTGGCACTGTTGCGGATGGAGAGTATTAATGAAGAGGCACTGCATCTGATTTGGGCGCGCTGTCGCGCCAACTATTTTGTGCGTCATAGCCCGAATCAGCTGGCCTGGCACGCCCGTCATCTGCTGCAGCACGATCTGTCTAAGCCCCTGATCCTGCTTAGCCCGCAGGCGACCCGCGGGGGAACGGAGATCTTTATCTGGAGCCCCGACCGCGCTTACCTGTTTGCTGCGGTCTGTGCTGAACTCGACCGACGTAACCTCAGCGTTCACGACGCGCAGATCTTCACGACCCGCGACGGCATGGCGATGGATACCTTTATTGTGCTGGAGCCGGACGGAAGCCCGCTGTCGGCCGACCGTCACGAGCCGATTCGCTACGGGCTGGAGCAGGCGATTACCCAACACAGCTGGCAGCCACCGCAGCCGCGGAGACAACCGGCCAAACTGCGCCACTTTACCGTCGATACCGAGGTCAATTTCTTGCCGACGCATACCGACCGGAAATCCTTCCTTGAGCTGATCGCACTCGACCAGCCAGGCCTGCTTGCCAGGGTTGGCCAGGTTTTTGCGGATCTGGGAATTTCGCTGCACGGCGCCAGAATTACAACCATTGGCGAGCGAGTAGAAGATTTATTTATAATCGCCACAGCCGACCGTCGTGGGCTTAATAATGCCCTGCAGAAGGAAGTGCAACAACGGTTGACAGCAGCCCTCAATCCAAACGATAAAGGGTGATGTTTTTTTTTACCTGGAAAGAGTTGAACTATGCAGCAGTTACAGAACGTTATTGAGTCCGCTTTTGAGCGTCGCGCCGAAATTACTCCGGCAAATGTGGATACCGTGACCCGCGAGGCGGTTAATCAGGTTATTTCTCTGCTTGATTCCGGCGCGCTGCGTGTAGCCGAAAAAATCGACGGTCAGTGGGTCACTCATCAGTGGCTGAAGAAAGCGGTACTGCTCTCTTTCCGTATTAACGATAACCAGGTTATCGACGGTGCGGAAAGCCGCTACTTCGATAAAGTGCCAATGAAATTCGCTGATTACGACGAAGCGCGTTTCCAGAAAGAAGGTTTCCGTGTGGTGCCACCGGCGGCGGTTCGCCAGGGTGCATTTATCGCCCGTAACACCGTGCTGATGCCATCCTATGTGAACATTGGCGCATACGTTGATGAAGGCACCATGGTTGATACCTGGGCCACCGTTGGCTCCTGTGCGCAGATCGGTAAAAACGTTCACCTTTCTGGCGGCGTGGGTATCGGTGGTGTTCTGGAGCCACTGCAGGCGAACCCGACCATCATCGAAGACAACTGCTTCATCGGCGCACGCTCCGAAGTGGTTGAAGGCGTGATCGTGGAAGAAGGCTCGGTGATCTCTATGGGCGTTTACATCGGCCAGAGCACCCGTATTTACGATCGCGAAACCGGTGAAGTGCATTACGGTCGCGTACCAGCAGGTTCAGTGGTGGTATCCGGCAACCTGCCATCAAAAGATGGCAAATACAGCCTGTACTGTGCGGTTATCGTCAAAAAAGTCGATGCGAAAACCCGCGGCAAAGTTGGCATCAACGAACTGCTGCGCACCATCGATTAATCGGGTATAACAAAAAGCGGGGGCAACCCCGCTTTTTTTATATCTGAGGGTGGCGAAAATAGATTTTTTCGTGAATTATTCATGGGTTATGTTGAGATCAAGGGTACCGCTATGTACGATAATCTGAAAAGTCTGGGCATTACTAATCCTGATGAAATTGACCGTTACAGCCTCCGTCAGGAAGCCAACAACGATATCCTGAAAATCTATTTCCACAAGGATAAAGGCGAGTTCTTCGCCAAGAGCGTGAAGTTCAAGTACCCACGTCAGCGTAAGACTGTCGTTGCCGATGGCATCGGTCAGGGTTACAAAGAAGTGCAGGAGATCAGCCCTAATCTGCGTTATGTGATTGATGAGCTGGATCAGATTTGCCAGCGCGATCGCACTGAGGTGGATCTGAAGCGGAAGATCCTGGATGACCTGCGTCATCTGGAAAGCGTCGTTGCCCACAAGATCACGGAAATCGAAGCGGATCTTGAGAAGTTGACCCGTAACAAGTAATTCCCGGTGCGGCCTGATGTCCTCACCCGGCGCTCTCCCACGTGGAGAGGGTGCAAACACTAAAAACGGCAACCTCTGGTTGCCGTTTTGCGTTTCCGTACAGGCCGGATCACCCGACAAACAACGTCATCTCTGCTCGTCTAACTGCAACGCTACATATAGCAACAGCCGATCGTCAAAATTCCCCAGATCCAGCCCCGTTAACTCTGAAATACGGTTCAGGCGATATTCCAGCGTATTGCGGTGAATAAAGAGCGCCTTGGACGTCGCCAGTGGCTGCACGTTATGCCGGAACCAGGCCTGTAACGTGCGCCGCAGCAGGCCGTTGTTATCCATCGCTTTCAAACGTACCAACGGGCGCGCCAGTTCGTTGGCCTGCCAGCCACCGCGCAGGCTGTCGAGCAGCACCGGCAACATCAGATCCTGATAAAAATAGCTGCGGTTTTCCGGCATACGCTGCTTACCAACCATCATGGTCGTTCTGGCGGTACGCCAGGAGCGCGCAATACTGCCGGGGCCGGTAAAGTAGTTCCCTAACGCGACCCGGAAACGCAGTTGCCCATTCTCTTTCATCCGGGCAATCAGCTGTTCCACCCGCCGACGGTGATCTTCCGCATCCCACCGACCAAACTGGTTTAATGCCGGTTTGAGCACCACCATCTCGGTTAATGAAACGATCGCCACCAGGTTATTACGCTCTGGCGTCGCCAGCGCGTTTTGCAGCTGCTGCAGCTCGACCATTGCGCTGTCGACGCCCAGTTGACCGCTGTCGACCTCGATGACCGCCACCACGCGGGGCTGGTTGAGGTCAATGCCCAGACGCTGCGCCCACTCCGTTAACGCCGGGGTATGCTCTTCCGCCTGGATCAGGTTCATCACCAGCTCTTCGCGCAGGCGGCTGTCCTGCGCCAGCAGATGCATCAGGCGGGATTGCTCCAGCATCATCTCTGCCGTCATACAGACCAGCTCGCCATATTTGCGTAAGGATTCCGGCTCACCGGTCAGACCGATAACCCCGACAATCTCGCCTTCCAGACGCAGCGGCAGGTTGATCCCCTGGCGCACGCCATGCAGATGCCGCGCGACCGCGTCATCGATATCTACCACGCGCCCCTGAGAGAGCACCAATAGCGCACCTTCGTGCAATTCCCCAATACGCTCACGATCGCCGCTGCCAATGATTCGGCCACGAGCATCCATTACGTTAATATTGGTGTCGATGATGCGCATTGTTCGCGCCACGATATCCTGCGCCATTTTGGTATCAAGATGCCAGCCAGCCATGTCACCCTCCTCTGAGCATCGCTCAAGCATAAGGAAGATTAATTCGCGCCGCATTGTGCAGATGCACAAACTGACAGGGAGAAGTATGGACTTGTGGAAGGGTTCACAGAAAGGGATGAAAACGCCCCTGTTTCCAGACAGAAACAGGGGCAGAACAACTTACTGCATCAGCAGATAGAGAGAGGTGTCGCCACGCTGGATGTTCAGCGCCAGCACCGATGGTTTGCTGTCGAGGATCTTGCGCAGTTCTTCGACATTTTTAATCGGCTGCTGGTTGGCACCGATAATGACGTCCCCTTTCTTCAGGCCGATACGGGCCGCCGGGCTGTTGGCTTTGACATTATCTACCGACACGCCTTTATCCTGGCCTTTATTACTCATATCCGCACCTTCGATACCGCTGAAGACCGCGGTAGCAGTACCCGCCTGATTCTGGCTGCTCTGCTGCAGTTCCAGCGTCACCGTGACCGGTTTCCCTTCACGCAGCAGGCCCAGGGAGACTTTGCTGCCCACCGGCATGGAGCCAACTTCTGCGCGCAGTGCCGCGAAGCTGCTCACCGGTTTGCCGTTCAGGGTGGTGATCACGTCACCGGCCTTGATGCCCGCTTTCGCCGCGGAGGAGTTTGGCATCACCTGGCTGACAAAGGCGCCGCGCTGGGCGTCAACCTTCATGGCTTTCGCCAGTTCGGAGTTCAGCTCGGTGCCGAGGATACCCAGCTCGCCGCGTTTCACCTGGCCAAACTCAACCATCTGACCGGTCAGGTTTTTCACCATGTTACTTGGGATCGCAAAGCCGATGCCGATGTTACCGCCGTCCGGGGCGAGGATCGCGGTGTTAATCCCGATCAGCTCCCCGTTCAGGTTGACCAGCGCACCACCGGAGTTACCGCGGTTGATCGCCGCATCAGTCTGGATAAAGTTTTCATAGTTTTCCGCATTCAGGCCGCTACGGCCAAGGGCAGAAACGATACCGGAGGTGACCGTCTCACCCAGACCAAACGGGTTACCGATCGCCACGGTGTAGTCTCCGACGCGCAGCGCGTCTGAGTCAGCCAGCTTAATCGCCGTCAGGTTTTTCGGATCCTGAATCTGAATCAGAGCGATATCAGAGCGCGGATCTTTTCCGACCATTTTGGCGTCAAGCTTACGCCCGTCGCTCAACTGAACTTTGATGCTGCTGGCGTTATCCACCACGTGGTTGTTGGTGACGACATAGCCTTTGGCCGCATCAATGATTACGCCGGAACCCAACGCCATAAACTTCTGCTGCTGGCCGCCGCCGTTGTCATCACCCGCCCCGCCCTGGCAGAACGGTGAGCTCTGGAATGGCGAACCTTCCTGGCAGAACGGCGAGTTGTCACCGAAGAACTGCTGGAAGTTGCGCGGCATGCGCGGCGTGTTGACGGTGGTGCTCCCTTCGACATTGATACTCACCACCGAAGGCATCACTTTTTCCAGCATCGGTGCCAGGCTTGGCATCTGTTGCGCAGTGGCTGCGGAAGAGACAGTCTCTGCTGCGCTGGCAGACAGAGGGGATAACGCTAAACCTAAACTCAGAGCCAGTGCACTCATTGCTAAAGTGGTTTTTTTCATGTTTCTTAATCTCGATTTACAGGTCACGCACAATTGCTGTGTATATCAGATTCGTTTCGACGCGCTTAGTTCCGGCATTAAGTTTCTGGAAAAAGTAAAAATTTATTGTCCGTCTTTACAAAACTCAGCCTTATTCCACTGCCATCAACTTGCGGTATTCATCCCAGGCATATAAGTCTGTCATTCCACTGATATAGTCCTGAATCAGGCGGCAGCGATAATAAAACTCCAGCACCGGCCAGTCTGGCTGCTGCCGATCAAATTTACTGACCGACTCAACATACGCCAGCCGATGGCGCGGTGAAAGTTTATGAAATAGCCGGGATTCAATCGGTAAGCGGCGGACCCGCTCCTTTTCTACCAACTCGCTGAACTCCTCCGCGGATAATTGTAGCAGCGGACGGTAGATCTCCAGCAGGCCGGTGATCACCCGATATCCCTGTAATTCCAGCTGCTCGACCTCAGGGTGGCTGAAGACATGGCGCATGGCGACATTTTTATATAACTCAAGCAGTTGACTAAAGCTACTGTCGTCTTCAAGTAGCGCATGATTGAATTCACCGTGATAAATCTGATCGATATTGTCGATAAAACGCTCAGCCGCATAGGGCACCAGTTTATTTAATGTATTGACGCGTAAATACATAAAGAACTGATCCTCAGTGCTACGACTGAGGGAATTGGAGCGTGATTTCTCCCAGGCATTTTCCACCACTTGGGAAAATAAAGACCCTTTCTCGTGGTTGCCCCAGGCATCATAAAGATGCTGATAAAGCCCCTCGACGCTGAATATTCTTTTCTCTACTGCATCTTCCAGATCGGCCACACAATAGGAAATATCGTCTGCCGCTTCCATAATCCAGGTCAATGGAAAACGGCCATAGGGCGTGAGAGAAAGTTCCTGCCGGAGCCGCTCGATATACGCCTCTTCCGAGAAATAGTAGCCCGGTTTTTTCATTAAGTAATTGTGCGTCTCGGGCGGGTCGCCCTGCCACCAGGCGGGGCGGGTATATTTCAGAATGCACCCCACCTGCGCCCAGGTGAGGTTCATGCGCATCAGAGAGTGCACCAGACGGATACCCTGAGCATTGCCTTCAAAATGACACAGATCCTGACGTACCTTGCGTCGCAATCCGTTCAGCGTCTCTTCGCCTTCACGCAACCGTAGAGCCTGCACACTGCAGCGATCGTCGCTCAGGGGCTGGCTGGCAGCATCGGAGGGGAACAGGCGCTGGCGGAACCAGTCATTGATGGCCGCTTCGCCAAAATGACCGAAGGGGGGATTACCGATATCGTGCATCAGGCACGCCATCTCAACGATGCTTTCAAACGGCCCGGTCAGCTCATCCAGCCCGTAGGCGTCCAGCAGGCGCTGCTCCTTGAGGCGGCTTAAGATCTCTTTGGCGATATAGCGCCCTACCTGCTGCACCTCCAGGGAGTGGGTCAGGCGGGTGCGCACGGCGGCGTTGCGTTCGAGGGGGAAAACCTGCGTTTTTTGCTGCAGGCGGCGGATCGCCGGCGAGTTGACGATGCGCCCGCGGTCACTTTCGAAGATCCGCAGGATCTCATGTTCGCTCTTTTTCCCCTGCGGAGAGCGGTACCGGCGGTGCCAGTTAATTTTGGTGCGAAAGTCGATTGGTGCCATGTGCTCCCCCGCGTGAGAATGCGTTTCCCCTGAAGCGCATGATAGACTATGCATCTTAACAAGGCACATCGCGAGTAAATCTATGAAAATCGGTATTATTGGAGCAATGGAAGAAGAAGTTACGCTGCTGCGTGACAAAATTGAGAACCGTCAGACCCTCTCTCTGGGTGGCTGCGAGATCTACACCGGCACGCTGAACGGTACTGAAGTTGCTCTGCTGAAATCGGGTATCGGTAAAGTTTCCGCCGCGCTGGGCGCAACCCTGCTGCTGGAACGCTGCAAGCCAGACGTGATCATTAACACCGGCTCTGCGGGCGGCCTGGCCTCCACCCTGAAAGTGGGCGATATCGTGGTTTCTGACGAAGCGCGCTATCACGACGCCGATGTCACCGCCTTCGGGTACGAATACGGCCAGCTCCCGGGCTGCCCGGCCGGTTTCAAAGCCGATGATAAGCTGATTGCCGCCGCAGAAAGCTGCATCGCGGAACTGAACCTCAACGCCGTGCGTGGCCTGATTGTCAGCGGCGATGCCTTTATCAATGGTTCCGTGAACCTGGCGAAAATCCGCCATAACTTCCCGCAGGCGATTGCCGTTGAGATGGAAGCCACCGCCATTGCCCACGTCTGCCATAACTTCAGCGTACCCTTCGTGGTGGTTCGCGCCATCTCCGACGTCGCGGATCAGCAGTCTCACCTGAGCTTCGACGAGTTCCTCGTGGTCGCTGCCAAACAGTCCAGCCTGATGGTTGAGACGTTGGTGCAGAAACTGGCGCGTGGTTAAGCTGCTCGTCAGGGCGCTTCTGGCGCTGTTTCTGCTGGCACCGGCGTGGCTTCTGGCCGCGCCGCGTGTTATTACCCTCTCCCCCGCCAATACCGAACTGGCCTTTGCCGCCGGGATCACCCCCATCGGGGTCAGCAGCTTTTCCGATTATCCCCCCGAAGCGGCAAAGATTGAGCAGGTCGCCACCTGGCAAGGCATGAACGTTGAACGTATCGTCGCCCTGAAGCCCGATCTGGTGCTGGCCTGGCGCGGCGGCAACGCGGAACGGCAGGTGAACCAGCTGGCCTCGCTCGGGATAAAAGTACAGTGGATCGATGCCACCAGCATTGAACATATCGCGCAGGCCCTTGGCGATCTTGCGCCCTGGAGTCCGACGCCAGACCAGGCCCGACAGGCCGCACAAAAAATGTTGACCGACTATGCCGCCCTGAAAGCGGCTTACGGCACCCTGCCGAAAAAGCGGGTATTTATTCAGTTCGGCCAACAGCCGCTGTTCACGACAAGCCGGGGATCGCTGCAACATCAGGTAGTTGAACTGTGTGGCGGAGAAAATATCTTCGCGTCCAGCCGTGTCCCCTGGCCCCAGGTGAGCCGCGAGCAGGTGCTGGCGCGCCAGCCTCAGGCGATTGTGGTGGCCGGTTCTGCGGGCGATATTCCTAAAATAGAACAATACTGGCACAGCCAACTAAAAATACCGGTGATTGCGCTGAACAGCGACTGGTTTGAGCGCGCAAGCCCGCGTATTATCCTCGCCGCAAAACAACTCTGCTCTGCGCTGTCGCAGAGCCACTAATTTTCTCGAGGATCACGATGCTCGTTTATTGGCTGGATATTCTCGGCACAGCCGTTTTTGCGATCTCCGGCGTTCTGCTGGCCGGTAAATTACGTATGGACCCGTTTGGCGTGCTGGTGTTAGGGGTCGTCACCGCCGTGGGCGGAGGAACGATCCGCGACATGGCGCTCGATCACGGCCCGGTTTTCTGGGTCAAAGATCCTACCGATCTGGTGGTGGCGATGGTCACCTGCATGTTAACCATTATCCTGGTCCGTCAGCCGCGCCGCCTGCCTAAATGGCTGCTACCGGTGCTGGATGCGGTAGGCCTCGCGGTCTTTGTCGGCATTGGGGTTAACAAAGCTTTTATGGCTGGCACCGGCCCGATGGTCGCGATCTGTATGGGGGTGGTCACCGGCGTGGGCGGCGGGATTATCCGCGATATTCTGGCACGCGAAGTGCCGATGATCCTGAGAACCGAGATTTACGCCACCGCCTGTATTCTGGGTGGGATCGTCCACGCCACAGCCTGGTACACATTTCAGGTTCCGCTGGAACAGGCGGCGATGCTGGGGATGGTGGTCACGCTGGGGATCCGGCTGGCGGCCATTCGCTGGCACCTGAAGCTACCCACCTTTGCGCTGGATGATAACGCCAGGTCATAAAAGCAAAACGGCAACCCAGGGTTGCCGTTTTTAATGTTTGCTCTCTCTCCGGTAAGGAGAGGGCCGGGGTGAGGGCACCCGGCCACACACTTTTAAATGCTGAACGACGAGCCACACCCGCAGGTGCTGGTTGCGTTCGGGTTGGTCACCACAAAGCGGGAACCTTCCAGACCTTCGGTGTAGTCCACCGCGCCGCCCACCAGATACTGCAGGCTCATCGGGTCAACGACCAGCGCAACGCCCTGCTTCTCGATGGTCATGTCACCGTCGTTAACCTGATCGTCAAAGGTGAAACCATACTGGAAGCCGCTGCAGCCGCCGCCGGTAATGTAAACACGCAATTTCAGCTCTGGGTTGTCTTCATCGGCAATCAGGTCTTTTACTTTTTTGGCTGCTGCTTCGGTAAACTGCAACGGCAGCGCTACGTCATCACTCATCTTATGCTCCCATGAATACTGCTAGTGGGTAAAAATCACCCAATTCTTGTTGCCATTATCTAATACCCTGGTAATTCATTCAAGTATTCTGCTTCGCCAGGGTACGGGCAAGAATGGTGGAGTATAGCGGTTTTCCGCCGAGGAACTGGGCTAATAGTGTGGCCCCCAGACAGGTAATGATCATTGGCAAAATGAGCTGGTAATTGTCGGTCATCTCCAGCACCAGCACGATCCCGGTCAGTGGCGCGCGCAACGATGCCGCCAGCAGCGCCCCCATTCCGGCGACGGCAAAGGTGCCAGCCTCAAGATGATACGCCGGGAAGCCTGCGGCGGCAGCCATGCCAAAGGCCGTTCCCAGCAACGTACCTAACGCCAGCATCGGGGCAAAAATGCCACCAGGCGCGCCGGAGGAGAAGCAGAGTACGGTGGTGATCACCCTGGAGATAAACATAAACAGCAACAGGCCGATGCTAAAATTACCCGCCGCCGCAATGGGGATCAGGCCAAAGCCACCGCCTGCCGCGTTAGGTTCGATAAAGCCCAGCACGCCGCACACGCCCCCCAGCAGGCCGCCCACCAGCACCCATTTGGTCGTGTTGCCGCCGTGAATCCGCTGGAACATATCCTGAGCGCGAATAATAACGGCATTAAACAGCGGGCCTACAATGCCAAAAATCATGCCGAGGATCAGATACAACCACAGCGTATTGACCGGCGCGTTGGTCAATTTACCGACCTCAATAACTGCCCCTTCGCCATTGAAAAGCCGGAAGACAATGCTCGACATAATCACGCCGGTAAAGACCGCTTTAATCGAGATCAGGTTATAGCGAAACTGAGCCCGCATCTCTTCGATGATAAACAGGATCCCCGCCAGCGGGGCATTAAACGCGGCGGAAAGCCCCGCGGCGGCACCGGTTGCCAGCAGCGTATGGCGTGCTTCGGCGCTGCGCATCCTGAACAGATCGCTGACCATACGGCCAATATTACCGCCCAACTGTACGGTCGGCCCTTCTCGCCCAAGCACCATCCCCGCACCCAGCGTCCCCATTCCGCCAATAAACTTAACGGGAAGGACGCGCCACCAGCGAACCGGGCGCAGCTCTTCGAGCGCCCCTTCTATCTCAGGGATCCCCGAGCCGCCCGCTTCCGGGGCGAATTTACGCACCAGAAAATAACCGACCATCGCCAACAGAGCGGATAAACCAAACGCCAGGAGCCAGACCAGCCCTTCACGATCGGCATAACCCGCAACGGTGCCGATACGCCAGTTAAGCACGGCATTGACGGCTTTTTCGAATGCGACGCCCACCAGCCCCGCCAGCGTGCCGACTACCGCTGCGCCCAGCAAAATCGCCAGCGGGGTTTTGTCGCGATTGAGCAGCCGCCGGATGCTGATACGGGATCGCGCACGCGCAAACTGTTGTTGTTCAAATGAGGGAGAATCTGCTTTCATGGCCTGTTAGTTTTCGTCATACAAATCGCCACAGGGAGTTTACCAGAGACCGCCCGGCCGTCTTCGGAAAATTGCTTAACAATTGTTAATGCATTAATGGGGCAAAAATTTCATAACCTTCCACGAATCACTTAGAATAGCGGGCTTAATCATTTTATACGAGCCAGGAACCACGCCATGAGCAAGTCTGAAAACCTCTACAGTGCAGCCCGCGAGCTTATCCCTGGCGGTGTTAACTCCCCGGTCCGTGCCTTTACCGGCGTGGGCGGGACACCGCTGTTTATCGAACGTGCCGATGGCGCCTATCTGTACGATGTGGATGGTAAAGCCTATATCGACTATGTCGGCTCATGGGGGCCGATGGTGCTGGGTCACAATCACCCGGCCATCCGCAACGCGGTGATCGAAGCGGCGCAGCGCGGGTTAAGCTTCGGGGCACCTACCGAGATGGAAGTAAAAATGGCGGCGCTGGTAACCGAGCTGGTGCCAACCATGGATATGGTGCGCATGGTGAACTCCGGTACCGAAGCGACCATGAGCGCCATCCGTCTGGCGCGTGGCTTTACTGGCCGCGACAAAATCATCAAATTCGAAGGTTGCTACCACGGCCACGCGGATTGCCTGCTGGTGAAAGCCGGTTCTGGCGCGCTGACCCTCGGCCAGCCGAACTCTCCGGGCGTGCCGGCAGACTTTGCGAAGCACACCCTGACCTGCACCTATAACGATCTCGACTCGGTGCGCGCAGCCTTTGAACTGAACCCGCAGGCGATCGCCTGCATTATCGTCGAACCGGTGGCAGGCAATATGAACTGCATTCCACCGCAGCCTGGCTTCCTGCAGGGTCTGCGTGCGCTATGCGACGAGTTCGGCGCGCTGCTGATTATCGACGAAGTAATGACCGGTTTCCGCGTAGCCCTCGCAGGCGCACAGGCGTACTACGACGTGGTGCCGGACCTGACCTGTCTGGGCAAAATCATCGGCGGCGGCATGCCGGTGGGGGCTTTTGGCGGTCGTAAAGAGGTAATGGACGCGTTGGCGCCAACTGGCCCGGTCTATCAGGCGGGTACGCTCTCTGGTAACCCGATTGCCATGGCGGCCGGTTTCGCCTGCTTAACCGAAGTGGCGCAGCCGGGTATTCATACCACCCTTACCGAGCGTACCACCCAGCTGGCAAACGGCCTGCTGGAGGCGGCTGAAGACGCGGGTATTCCACTGGTGGTGAACCATGTCGGCGGCATGTTCGGCATCTTCTTCACCGACGCGAAAACCGTGACCTGCTATCAGGATGTGGTGAAGTGCGACGTTGAGCGCTTCAAGCGTTTCTTCCATCTGATGCTGGAGGAAGGTGTTTATCTGGCACCATCAGCGTTTGAGGCAGGCTTTATGTCGGTTGCGCACAGCGAAGAGGATATCAATAACACCATCGACGCAGCGCGTCGGGTGTTTGCGAAGCTCTGATAAGGTTTGCGGGGTGCGGCCGGATGCCCCCACCCCACTCTTCTCCCACAGGAAGAGGCAGCAAATCAACCGCAGGCCGGGTGGGCGTTAGCGCCACCCGGCTTTTTTTATCGGCTCTGCTTGCGCAGCAGATAGATAAAGTAAGGCGCCCCGATAAAGGTGGACAACAGCCCCGCCGGGATCTGATACGGGAACAACACCATCCGGCCACACCAGTCAGCGAACACCAGCAGGATCCCCCCCGTTAAGGCCGACATCACAATATGCGGCATCGTCCGGCGGAATCCCATCATCCGCGCAATGTGCGGTGCCATCAGTCCGATAAAGCTCAGCGGCCCAATGGTCAGGGTGGCGGTAGCCGTCAGCGAGGCCGCCAGTAACAGCAGGCCGATACGCGAGGCGCTCAGCGCCATCCCCACGGAACGCGCTGTGTCGCCCCCCAGCGGCAGTACCGTCAGCCAGCGACGACACAGCGGCACCAGGGCCAACAGGATAATCATCGCCACTCCCGTGCTCACTACCTGTTCATTCGTGGCGTTATAGGTTGAACCAGAAATCCAGGTCAGGATCTGCGCCATCCGCGGATCGCCGCTCGCCTGCAGCATCATCAGCAGCATGGTGAAGGCGGTACTCAGCGCCATCCCCGCCAGCAGCATCCGGTGCGGCGAGAAGCCGCCCCGTCCGGCGGCAATCATGATGATCAGCAGCGTGACCGCCGCACCGATACTGCCCGCAGGCATCAGCCAGCCGAAGGCATTACCCGGTACGAAGAAGAGCATCAACACCACGCCGAACGCTGCGCCGGAGCTGATCCCCAGCACTTCCGGGCTTGCCATCGGGTTGCCGGTCAAACGCTGGATAATGCAGCCCGCTACCGCCAGCATCACCCCGGCAATGAGCGCGGCGAAGATACGCGGCGCGCGCCACGGCAGCAGCTCATCGAGCATCGCCCCGCTCGCCCAGTGCCAGCCCTGGGCATCACGGCCAAACGCCAGCGCCGCAATCACCGCCAGCATCAGTACCGCGCCACCCGCCAGGGCAAACCACAAGACATGATGACGCTCGGCGCTCACTTTATCGCCCGCGTTCATTGCCGGGGCGCTCATGCTGCGCAGGCGTGGCAGCAGCCACAGCAGCAGCGGCGCGCCAATCAGCGCCGTGACCGAACCGGTCGAGACTTCCATCCATACCCGCGTCAGCCAGAGGATCACCTGGTCAGAAAGCCAGAGGATCAGGGCACCAATCAGCGGGGCGAGGATCAGCCGGGAGAGCAAACGGCGCGCGCCGAGCATTTTTGCCAGCAGCGGCGCGAACAGGCCGATAAAACCGATGATGCCGACCGCATTCACCAGCAGGGCGCTGATGACAATCGCCAGCGTCAGCGCCGCCAGACGGGCCAGCGACAGCGCCAGACCGAGGTTGCGCGCCACGCCATCGTCCAGCCCCATTAGGGTAAGCGGACGCAGCAGCAGCAGGGTCAACAGCACGCCGCCGAGCAGCTGCGGCCACAGACGCTGGACGATGCTCCAGTCGGTTTGTGTCAGCGTCCCGGTGCTCCAGAGGAACATGCTCTGCAGCTGGTCATGATGGAAGATCACCAGCAGCTGGTTGACCGCGCCGCAGTAGAGGCTCACCACCAGCCCGGCGAGGATCAGCGTCACCGGCGAGAGGCGTTTACCCCAGGCCACGCCAAAGACAATCGCACCGACGACGCAAGCACCCACCAGCGCGGCAAACTGCGCCGCCAGTACGCCCGGGAGCGCCCACAGCGTGATAATCGTCATCCCCAGTTGGGCACCCGTCGCCACGCCAAGGGTCGTCGGCTCTGCCAGCGGGTTACGTAATACCTGCTGGAAGAGCACGCCCACCAGCCCAAGCCCTGCGCCCACCAGCAGCGAGATCGCCAGCCGCGGCAGCAGGCTGTAGTGGAACAGCATCTGTTGAATATTGTCGATATCGGGGGCGATTAAGGCACTCCCCCACTGCGCGCGCGGCAGCGCCAGATTCAGGTTCCACCAGGTTAGGCCCAGCGCGACCACCAGTAGCAGCGCCATCAGCAGCGCCGGGAAAAGGGTTATCCGTGACTTCATGCCTGGCCTCCCAGCGCGCTGTCCAGCACACGGGCAAAGTGCATCGCCGACAGGGTAGCGCCGTAGAACCACACCGCGGGCACGCGCTTGACGCGCTGCTGGCGGACAAACGGCATCGCCTGCCACAGCGGCGTCGCCATTAATGTCTGCATCTCGCGCTCATTGCCATGATCGAAGCACAGCACATCCACATCACGGAACATGGCCAGACGGTCGATGCCCACGGTGGTACTGCCCCAGAAGGTCATCTCCCCTTCCCAGGCGTTTTTAATCCCATAGCGATCCAGCACTTCCTGGAACAGGCAGTTGTTGCCAAACACCAGCATATGGCGGGCATCGAGCAGGGTCACCATCAGCAGCGGTCGGTCGCCACGGCCAGCAAAACGCGGTTTGTAGCTGTCGATCACGCTGTCAAAATGATCCAGATGCGATCGGGCAGCCGCTTCCATGTTCAGCAGCTGTGCCATCTCGGTTAAGGATTTGCGGGCGTTGGCCAGGGGTTTTTTACCGTCGCTAAAGGCGAACCCGCGCCCCGGCGCAATCCGCGCCAGCTTCTCTTCTGATGGCCCATACCCTGCCGACCAGACCAGGTACGACGGTTTCATCTGCGTGAGCAGTTCGAGATTGGGTTCGGTACGCAGGCCAATGTCGATCACCGTTTCCGGCAGCCGAGGCTCGTTCACCCACAGGCTGTAGTTGGGAATGTCGGCCACGCCGTAGGGGGTGACGCCAAGCGCCAGCAGCAGCTCGACCGGCAACCACTCGAGGGCCACAATGCGATGAGGATCGACGGCCGCGGCGGCATGCGCCGTGCCCATTTTCCACAGCAGCGGCGAGAGGGCCATGGCCGTCAACAGACGACGACGGCTAATATGTGTTAACTCAGGCATCAATAGACAAAGCTCACCGGTGCCGCTCCGGCAGGATGCGGCAGGATCCCCATTGGGATCCCGTAAATGTGTTCCAGCGTTTCACTGCGCATCAGCTCGGCAGGCGTACCCTGGGCAATCATCTCGCCACCGCGCAGCGCCACCAGATAGTCGCAGTAACGCGCCGCCATGTTGATGTCGTGCAGCACCGCAATCACCGTCAGCCCACGCTGCTGGCTTAAGCGATGCACCAGCGCCAGCACGTCCACCTGATGGGCAATGTCGAGAGCCGAGGTCGGTTCATCCAGCAGTAAACAACGGCTGTCCTGCGCCACCAGCATGGCGATCCACGCGCGCTGGCGTTCGCCGCCGGACAGGCTATCCACCAGACGATGGGCCAGCGGCTTTAATCCTACCAGCGTAATCGCCTCTTCCACTTTCTCGCGGTCGGCCACGCCGAAGCGGCCTAATGCACCGTGCCAGGGATAACGGCCAATCGCCACCAGTTCGCGCACGGTCATACCTTCCGCCTGTGGCAGTTGCTGGGGCAGATAGGCGACCTTGCGGGCAAAGGCTTTGCTGTTCCAGCTCTCCAGCGGCTGTCCGTCGAGCAGAATATCGCCCTCAGACGGCGGCTGATGGCGGCCAAGCATTTTCAGTAAGGTGGATTTGCCGGAGCCGTTATGGCCGATCAGACCCGTCACCTGGCCTGCGGGAAAGGTCAGCGAAAGTGGATGCAGCAGCGTGCGTCCGGGAACGCGAAAGGAGATGCTATCGAGTGCAAAAGTGGTATCAGATTGCGGGTTGTTTTCCTGCATGTTAGCCAACTTAAGTAAAGAAAAGGGCACGAAAATCGTGCCCAAATTTAAAGATCAGAAGCGGAAGGTCGCGGTCGCAACAACCTGGCGCTCTGCACCCCAGTAGCATGCATATTCGCTATAGCAGCTGGAGACGTATTCGCGATCAAAGATGTTGTTCACATTGACACCGACTGATGAACCCGGCAGCCCAAAGCGCGCCAGATCGTATTTCACGGTCGCATCCGCCAGCGCATAGCCCGACACGTTAAATGACTGATACGCTTTTGGAGAGGCGGCGGAATAGTAGGAAACAGTGTTACCGATATAACGCGTACCTGCACCCACAGTCAGACCGCTCAGTGCCGTCTCGTGGAAGGTGTAATCCGCCCACAGAGAAGCCATGTTACGTGGCACTTCCGCCGGACGACGGCCTTCATACCAGGTATCGTGTGTGTATTCTGCATCGGTGTAGCTGTAGGACGCCGTCACATCAACGTTGGCTGATACCGCGGCTTTGGCTTCGAGTTCGAAACCACGTGAGCGGATTTCACCGCCCTGCACGCTAAAGCCACTGGTCGGGTTCGCCGGATCGGCAGTCAGGTTGTTGTTTTTGGTCAGCTGGTACACGGCAGCCGTCACAACAACAGGCAGATCTTTCGGTACGTATTTCACGCCCGCTTCATACTGCTTACCGCGCGCCGGATCGAAAGGCTTGCCGCCCTGCGTTCCGCCGGAGATTGGCTCAAAGGATTCGCTGTAGCTAAAGTACGGCGTGATACCGTTATCGAACAGATAGTTGATCCCACCACGCCAGGTGAACGCCTGATCGTTGATTTCGGCCGTAGTGTTAGAGGAACGTGTCAGCGTGGACGTTTTAGCGAAATCATAGCGTCCGCCGAGAGTCAGAACCCATTTATCCCATTCAGCCTGATCTTGTGCGTACAGGCCCGTTTGTTCCTGACGATTAAGCACGGCATACGGGAAGTTCACATTGATATTCGCGTTGTCATGCTGCGGATTGGTCATGCTGATAGGGTCAGCGGTGCCGTAGTCAGCATCAATGTCGTTACGCATGCGCAGGTAATCAACACCCGTTAACAGAGTATGATCGACGGCACCGGTGGCAAATTTGGACTGAAGCTGGGTATCTACCGTGAACGAGTTCAGATCTTCATCAGAACGTACATAGGCGCGGCTAATTTGTGCCGGGGCGATATATCCGTTGCCGTAGACCGAGCGGTAAAGCGTGTTGATTTTGGTGTAACGCAGGTTTTGACGCAGGGTAAAGGTATCGTCAAATTCATGCGCGAAGCTGTAACCCACCATCTTCTGACGACGGGAGATCTTATTGTCTTCTTCACCTTCGTTAAAATCGGTCGGCAGCTTGTGTGCCTTTCCGTTAGCGTCATAGTAAGGCACTACTGTACCTTCCCGCGGCAGCCAGCCGTAATAGCCCGCATCCGGATCGCTTTGGAAGTTGCTCAGGAAAGTGAAATCGGTTTTGTCGTCAGGACGCCAGCTAAAGGATGGAGCAATAGCGTAACGGGTAGACTTAACCATCTCCTGTTGCGCATTCTCACTGCGGCCCAGCCCGGTGAGGCGGTATGACCACACGCCGTCATCGTCGATCGCATCGCTGAAATCAAACCCGGTTTGCCACAGGTTATCGGTACCCATCTTGAACTGAACTTCTTTCAGCGGCTCGGTGGTCGGGCGCTTGCTGACCATGCTTACCACGCCGCCTGGGTGGCTTTTGCCGTACAGGACGGATGTTGGGCCACGCAGTAATTCAACACGTTCAAGGAAATACGGATCCATGGACGCTTCAGAATAGTTATCACCCTGCAGCTTCATCCCATCCAGATACTGGTTAGTATTCACTGTGCTGGAAGTCGTGAAGCCACGAATAGAGACCACGTCGTAGGTCGTGGAGGCACCGCGTGTAGCAAAGACGCTTGGCGTGTAGGCCAGGGCTTGTTTAACCGTGCCCGGCTGCTTCATATCCATCTCTTCACGGGTTACCACTGAAATAGACTGCGGTGTCTTTTCAACAGGCGTATCTGTTTTGGTCGCCGTTGCGGTGCGTTTTGCCGCAATCGTCGGTGACGGACCCCAGGCACTTTCCTGCGCAGCAGGTGCTGCGGTTACGGTGATGGTTTCTTCTTTTTTAGGGGTGTCAGCAGCCTGAGCGTAAGCAGACATGCCGCTAACCGCTGTGGCTACAACGACTGCGATTTTACGCAGCGAAGATTGCATTGGCTGAGCAGTTTTTGAATGCGCCATTGGTATGTCTCTGATGGAAGCGTGAATGATAACGTAAACGAGAATTATTATTATGACCGCAGCATATTATGCGAAACATTCACGGCATAGCAAGTGATATGCGGCCCTACAGGAATTGAGGGTATAAGAATTAAACAATGGAAAATGCAGGGTTAATAAACGAGGGGTTTTACTGTTGAAGGGATGTTGAATTGAGGTGAAAAGTCCCTCTCCCGCAGGAGAGGGACTGATGATTAATTACCGCCGAACATATCCTTGATCCAGCCTGCGACACCGTCGCTGTCTTTCTTCTCATTCTGCTGCTGCGGCTGTTGTTGCTGCTGCTGCTGCGGCTGCTGAGGAGAAGACTGCTCAAACGGGTTGCCCGTCGGCTCCGGTACTGGCGCCTGGCACAGGGAGTCCGGGTTCGCGGTCCAGACCGGAACGCTACGCATTCCGCCACCACACACGAAGTTACCCGACTCATCCACGCCCATGTTCACGATATCTTCCGGTGGCGTCAGGGTTAACGGAACCGGCGACTGGTTAGCCAGATAGCGCTGGTAAATCGACATCGCCCCGCTGGCACCATACAGTTTCGTCGGCTGGTTGTTGTCGCGTCCTACCCAGGTGATCACCACTTCACGCCCGTCGATGCCCGCAAACCAGGTATCGACGTTGTTGTTGGTGGTCCCGGTTTTACCCGCCAGATGCAGACCCGGATACTTCGCGCCAAGCTGGCGACCGGTCCCGCGCTGCACCACCTGCTGCATGGTCCACAGCGTCATATACGCGGCCTGCGCCGGTACGGCACGCTCAGCCTGCGGGAAGCTCTGGTACAGCGGGGTGCCATCTTCGGCAATCACCGAACGCAGCGCAGAGAGCGGTGCACGGTTACCGCCGCTGGCGATGGTCTGGAACGCCTGCGCCACTTCGATCGGCGTCAGGTTCAACGCCCCTAACAGCATGGCCGGAACCGGATGCAGCTGATCTTTCGGCACACCCAGCTTCTGCCAGGTATCGGTAACGGCTGGCAGACCCAGCGCCATCCCGAGGTTGACCGTCGGCACGTTCATGGAACGCGTCAGGGCATCCACCAGCATGACCTGGCCGCTGTACTGTTTGTCGTCGTTCTGCGGCGACCATACCTGTCCGTTTGGCTGGCGCAGGGCAATCGGGGCATCGGCAATCCAGGTGTTCAGACGATACTGGTTCGGCTGGCTTAACGCGGTGAGATAGGTCGCCGGTTTTGCCAGGGAGCCGATCGAACGGCGTGCCTGCATTGCGCGGTTGTAGCCCGCAAACTGCGGCTCTGCCCCACCGACCATGGCCCGCACTTCACCGGTGGTACGGTCGACTACCACCATCGCGGTTTCCAGATCGCTCAGCTTACGCTGCTTTTTCAGCGCCGGAATGCCTTCCACCGCCGCTTTCTCTGCAGCGTCCTGCGCCACTGAGTCAAAGGTGGTGAAGATCTTCACGCCGGAGAGATCTTTAACTTTGTCGCCCAGCTTGGTTTGCAGCTCCTGACGCACCATCTGCATAAAGGCAGGCTGCGGGGAGATCACACCGCCGCGCGGCTGGACGCCTAACGGACGCGCACTGAGCATGTCGTACAGCTCCTGGTCGATCACCTGCTGCTGTTGCAGCAGACGCAGCACCAGATTACGGCGTTCCAGCGCCAGTTTCGGGTTACGCCACGGGTTGTAGATCGACGCCCCTTTCACCATGCCCACCAGCAGTGCCTGTTGGTCGAGGCTCAGCTCTTCCACCGGACGACCAAAGTAGTAGAGGCTCGCCAGCGGGAAGCCGCGGATTTCATTGTCGCCGCTCTGACCGAGGTAGACCTCGTTCATATACAGCTCAAGAATGCGATCTTTGCTGTAGCGGGCATCCATCAGCACCGCCATGTACGCTTCGTTGGCCTTACGCCAGTAGGAGCGTTCGCTGGAGAGGAACAGGTTTTTCACCAGCTGCTGGGTCAGGGTACTTGCCCCCTGCACCGTCCGTCCGGCAGTCAGGTTCGCCAGCACCGCACGGCCAATGGAGTACAGGCTGACACCATCATGTTCATAGAAGTGACGGTCTTCGGTCGCCAGCAGGGTATCCACCAGCAGATCCGGGAAACCGTTACGCGCGACAAACAGACGCTGCTCGCCGTTTGGCGAGGAGAGCATGGTGATCAGTCGCGGATCGAGACGGAAGAAACCGAACTGACGGTTGTTGTCCATGTTCTCGATGGTGTCGATATGATCGCCATCGAAGGTCAGACGCGCGCGCACCTGCCCCTCTTTGCTGTCCGGGAAGTCAAACGGACGGCGGATCATCTCGATGCTTTTCGCCTGCACCGTAAACTCGCCGGGACGCGTCATCTTCGTCACCTGGCGGTACTGGGTGGCCTCCAGCAGCTTGACCATCTCGTTCTTGCTGATGGTCATTTCCGGCTCGAGGTTGACCATCCGGCCATACACCGCCGCTGGCAGCTGCCAGACTTTACCGTCGATACGGCTACGGATCTTCTGGTCCAGATAGACGCCGTAGATCGCCAGCAGGACGATGAAAACAATAAATAGCTTCAGCAGCAGCCAGAACCAGCCGCGTTTGCCGCGAGGTTTACCTTTTTTGCCTTTTCCTTTACGTGGCACGGGCGCCTCATCCTCATACTCATTATCAACGTCGTCATACTCCTCATCACTGAGGCGACGACGGCCTGCTTTTTCTTTCGCCGGACGCGAAGGTTTTCCTTTTCGTCCTATTGGCTCGCGGTCATTCCCCGCCATGCTCTCTCTCCGCAACTATCAGGCGCAAGGGCCCGATTCTCAGTTCTTCCCCCTGATGGAGGAAGAAGAAATCTCTCAAAATTTATGCCCTCTCCTTGCAGGAGAAGGCCGGGATGAAGGCCTTAGCGCGCACCCGCGCCGTTACGAATACTTTTTCGTGCGCCGGGTTGGCGCGGTATTCGCCGGATCGTCCGGCCAGACATGCTTCGGATAGCGTCCTTTCATCTCTTTTTGCACCTCGCGGTAGCTTCCAGCCCAGAAAGCCCCCAGATCGCGAGTGATCTGCAGCGGGCGCTGGGCCGGTGACAACAGCTCCAGCACCAGCGGCACACGGCCCTGCGCAATGGCAGGCGTGGTCGCCTCGCCAAACATCTCCTGCATCCGTACCGCCAGCGCCGGAGGATTATCTTCATGATAACGAATGGCTATCCGGCTGCCGGTCGGCACAGTGTAATGCCCCGGAAGCTCAGTATCCAGACGCTGACGTAACGACCAGTCGGTTAAGTTCTGTAACGCCACCTTAACATCCAGCGCTTTCAACGCGCGCAGGGAGTGTACGCCATGCATTTGCGGCAGTAACCAGTTTTCCAGATTGGCCAGCAGCGACGCTTCATCTACTGCGGGCCAGTCAAACTCCGGCAGCCACTGCGCCGCGCAGTGCAGGCGGATTCGGTACTGCTCCGCCTCAGGGGTCCAGTTCAGCACGCTTAGCCCTTTATCACGGATGCCGTTGAGCATCGCCTGATGCAACTCCTCTTCCGACGGCTTCGCCAACGGCTTCACGTTCACCGTCAGGCGGCCAATCTGCGCCCGGCGAAAAGCCTTCAGCGTACCCTGGGCATCATCCCACTCGACGGTATCAGACTGCGTCACCAGGCAAGGGGAGGCAGTTATCAGGGCATCAATATCCACGGCTAAGCCCAACAAAATGCGGGCGTCCGGCGACTGGCTGCCCTGCAGCAGTGACGGCGCAATCAACCACTCGTGACGGGTCATGGCGTCATCGCTCTGCAGCATGGCCCCCATGCCGTTCGCCAGCTGGTAGCGGCCATCAAGCCCGCGACGGCGGGCAATCCGGTCGGGAAACGCTTTTGCCAGCAGCGCGGGAACGTGGTCGCTGTCCGGGGTCCCGCCGCGGTTGTTGAGCCGCGCATTCAACTGCCGGGCGCGCTGCTGCCACTCCGGCTGATTGCGTAAGAACGCCTGGGCCAGATCGCTGCTGCTGCCTCGCGGCGGCTGTTCAAGGATAGCCGCCAGTTTTGCCGCCGTCGCAATTTCGTCTTCACCCACGGCGCTGGCCAGCATCGCCGCCAGCCGCGGATCGCTACCGAGCTTCGCCATCTTCTGCCCGTGAGCGGTAAGTTGCTCCCCCGCCAGCGCCCCAAGCTGGGTTAACAGGCGGCGGGCCGCAGCAAGGTTAGTCGCAGGCGGCAGATCCAGCCAGCTCAACTGCGCCGCATCCCGGCAACCCCACTGCAGCAACTCCATCAGCAACCCGCTGAGATCGCTTTGCAAAATTTCCGGCGTGCCCTGGGCTGCCGCGCGCTCGGCCTGCTCGAACGGCGTCAGGTGCAGGCAGATGCCCGGTTCCAGTCGCCCGGCACGCCCGGCGCGTTGGGTCATCGACGCCTGGCTGACGCGCTGGGTCACCAGCCGGGTAAGGCCGGTGCGCGGATCGAAATTCGCTACCCGCTCCTGGGCCGAATCCACCACCAGCCGGATGCCTTCGATCGTCAGACTGGTTTCCGCAATGTTGGTCGCCAGCACCACTTTGCGCTGTCCGGCCGGGGCGGGCAGGATCGCCTTACGCTGCTCGGTCAGCGACAGCGCGCCATACAGCGGACAGAGCACCACGTCACTGGCTACACGACGGGCGAGCTGCTCCTGCACGCGCTGGATCTCGCTAACGCCTGGTAAAAAGAGCAGCAGCGAACCAGGCTCCTGACGCAGCAGCTCGGCGGTCGCCACCGCCACCGCTTCGTCGAAACGCATCTGCGCCGGTAGCGACTGATAGCGTCGCTCAACCGGAAAGGTGCGCCCTTCAGAAACGAGGGTCGGCGCCTCAGGCAGCAGACGCTGGAGCCGATCGTTATCCAGGGTCGCGGACATGATCAGCAGTTTGAGATCTTCACGCAGCCCCTGCTGGACATCCAGCAGCAGCGCCAGGGCCAGATCCGCCTGCAGGCTGCGCTCGTGGAACTCATCGAGGATCACCAGCCCCACGCCGGTCAGCTCGGGATCGTGCTGCAACATCCGGGTCAGGATCCCCTCGGTGACCACCTCCAGCCGGGTATTCGCCCCCACGCAGGTTTCGGCGCGCATCCGGTAACCCACCGTCTCCCCCGGCTTTTCACCCAACAAATCTGCCAGCCGCTGCGCGACATTACGGGCGGCGATCCGGCGCGGTTCGAGCAGAATAATTTTGCCGTTAATTCCCCCCTGCGCCAGGATTTGCAGCGGCAGCCACGTCGATTTCCCCGCACCGGTGGGCGCAGTAAGCAGAACCTGGGGGGCGTGTTGTAACGCGAGGAGAAGTTCAGGAAGGACAGCGGCGACCGGCAACAAGGACACGAATGGCTCCAGAGGGTTAACTTTAGACGGCGTACATTGTAGCATCGCCACAATTCATTACCGAGTGCCCCGTATGTCTGAGTCGAAAAGGCTGTTTTTTGCCATTGAAATGCCTGCCGCAATCCAGCGCCAGGTCGTGCGCTGGCGCGCCGACCATTTCGCGCCGGAAGCAGGCCGTCCGGTGGCGGCGGCCAACCTGCACCTGACGCTGGCGTTTTTAGGGGAGGTCAGCGACGAAAAACGTCAGGCGCTGGCGGCCATGGCCGGGCGTATCCGCCAGCCGGGGTTTACCCTGACGCTGGACGATGCCGGACAGTGGCTGCGCTCCCGCGTGCTCTGGCTGGGTACGCGCCAGCCGCCGCGGGGATTATTGCAGTTAGCCAATATGCTGCGTGCCCAGGCGGCGCGCAGCGGTTGCTATCAAAGCCCGCAGCCATTTCACCCCCATATCACCCTGCTGCGCGATGCCAGCCACGCGGTTGCCATTCCGCCGCCGGGTTTTCATTGGGCGTTTCCGGTGAAGGAATTTGTCCTCTACGAGAGCCGTTTTGCTGGCGGGCGCACGCGCTATACGCCGCTCCAGCGCTGGACGCTTACCGAATAACAAGGAATCTGCATGCAGTTTACCCCTGCCCTACAACCCGCCACGCTGGTGCAGCGCTACAAGCGTTTTTTGGCCGACGTGGTAACGCCGGAGGGCGTTGCCCTCACCCTGCACTGCCCGAATACCGGGGCAATGACCGGCTGCGCGACCCCCGGGGATACCGTCTGGTACTCCACCTCTCTCAATATCAAACGTAAATATCCTCATACCTGGGAAATAACGCAAACCGCCGGGGGAGAATATATTTGTGTCAATACGCTGCGCGCCAACCAGTTGGTGAAAGAGGCGATTAGTCTGGATTTAATTCCTGAACTGCGCGGCTACAATTCCTTAAAAACTGAAGTGAAATATGGTGCTGAAAACAGCAGAATTGACTTTCTGTTGCAGGCAGAGGATCAACCCGAGTGCTATATTGAAGTGAAATCAGTAACGTTAGCTGACAGGGATAATGGCTACTTTCCGGATGCGGTAACGCTGCGAGGGCAGAAGCATCTCCGGGAGTTGATTAGTGTGGCGGCAGAAGGCAAGCGCGCCGTGCTGTTTTTTGCGGTATTGCACAGCGCAATTGGAAAATTCTCACCTGCCCGCCATATTGACCCTAAGTACGCGCAACTGTTGAATGAGGCACAAAAGCAGGGGGTAGAGGTTTTGGCTTATAAAGCGGAACTTTCTGCCGATAATATAACTCTGAGATCCGCTCTTCCCGTCACGTTATAAAAGGGGTTGAGCGTTGTTTATTAAGTGTTCTGGTCGTGTGCGCAAATACGCTTTTCCTCACAGGCTTGTCAAGTGTTACGTTTAGATAATTGCCTTACGGAAAAGCATCTGCTATTTATAGCGGCCTGATTTTTCCCCCAACACGGGGATCGATAGTGCGTGTTAAGGAGAAGCAACATGCAAGAAGGGCAAAACCGTAAAACATCGTCCCTGAGTATTCTCGCCATCGCTGGGGTGGAGCCGTATCAAGAGAAGCCGGGCGAAGAGTATATGAACGAAGCCCAGCTGTCGCACTTCAAGCGAATCCTTGAAGCATGGCGTAATCAACTTAGGGATGAAGTCGATCGCACCGTTACGCATATGCAGGACGAAGCCGCTAACTTCCCGGACCCGGTAGACCGTGCCGCCCAGGAAGAAGAGTTCAGCCTTGAACTGCGTAACCGTGACCGCGAACGCAAACTGATCAAGAAAATTGAAAAGACGCTGAAAAAAGTCGAAGACGAAGATTTCGGCTTCTGCGAGTCCTGCGGTGTCGAGATCGGCATTCGTCGTCTGGAAGCCCGTCCAACAGCCGACCTGTGTATCGACTGCAAAACGCTGGCAGAAATCCGCGAAAAACAGATGGCCGGTTAATTCCGACCCTGTCATAACGCTATCACAGGCGGGAGTCTTCTCCCGCCTGATTACTTTCTGCGCTGTGTAATTATGCCTGCTGACTATATTGGGCGCTTCGCGCCATCCCCCTCTGGCGAACTGCATTTTGGCTCGCTCATTGCCGCACTTGGCAGTTATCTGCAAGCCCGTGCCCGACAGGGTATCTGGCGTGTACGTATCGAAGATATTGACCCCCCGCGTGAAGTTCCCGGTGCAGCAGAGACTATTCTGCGTCAGCTGGAACATTACGGCCTGCACTGGGACGGCGACGTGCTGTGGCAGTCGCAGCGTCACGATGCCTATCGCGAACGCCTGGCCTGGCTGCACGCCCAGGGACTCTCTTATTACTGCACCTGCACCCGCGCGCGCATTCAGAGCGTCGGCGGCGTCTATGACGGCCATTGCCGCACCCTGCATCACAGCCCGGAAAACGCGGCGGTGCGCGTGGTGCAGCAGCACCCGGTGACCTGGTTTACCGACCAGCTACAGGGCGAACTCCATGCCGATCCCCGGCTGGCGGGCGAGGATTTCATTATCCATCGGCGCGACGGGCTGTTTGCGTATAACCTGGCGGTCGTAGTGGATGACCATTTCCAGGGAGTAAATGAAATTGTTCGCGGTGCCGATCTGATCGAACCCACCGTGCGGCAGATTTCGCTCTACCAGCTATTTGGCTGGCCGGTGCCGGACTATATCCATTTGCCGTTGGTGGTGAATGAAAAAGGGATGAAACTCTCGAAACAGAATCATGCCCCGGCATTACCGACAGGCGATCCTCGCCCTGTTCTTATCAATGCTTTACAATTTCTAAACCAGGATGTAACACATGAGTGGCAGGATCTGCGAACCGAGGAATTACTGGCAAAAGCGGTCTCCCGGTGGTCGCTAAACCGCGTGCCGAAAATCCAGCATTCTCAAATGCGTCTCGCTGAGCTATGATTAGCCGCTATTTTTTGTCCTGAATTCTGAAACACACACTACCGAGGTGTACTATTTTTACCCGAGTCGCTAATTTTTGCCGTAAGGTGCTGAGCCGCGATGAGAGCATGGCGGAAGACGTCATTGTTCAAAATACGATGTCGGTTATTCCGCGCGAGCAGCATGCTATTTCCCGCAAAGATATCAGTGAAAACGCCCTGAAGGTCCTTTATCGCCTGAATAAAGCCGGCTATGAGGCCTATCTTGTTGGTGGCGGGGTGCGTGACTTACTGCTGGGCAAAAAGCCAAAAGATTTTGACGTGACCACCAGCGCCACCCCTGAGCAGGTGCGTAAATTATTCCGTAACTGCCGCCTGGTCGGTCGTCGCTTCCGCCTTGCTCACGTCATGTTTGGCCCAGAAATCATCGAAGTCGCTACTTTCCGTGGTCATCACGAAGGCACCCCATCAGACCGCACGACCTCTCAACAAGGTCAGAACGGTATGCTGCTGCGTGACAACATCTTTGGCTCTATCGAAGAAGATGCCCAGCGTCGCGATTTCACCATCAACAGCCTCTATTACAGCGTGGCTGACTTTACCGTTCGCGATTTCGTCGGCGGCGTGCCGGACCTGAACGCGGGTCTGATCCGCCTGATCGGCAATCCGGAAACGCGCTACCGTGAAGATCCGGTGCGCATGCTGCGCGCCGTGCGCTTTGCCGCCAAGCTCGATATGCGCATCAGCCCAGAAACCGCCGAGCCGATCCCGCGCCTGGCAACGCTTATCAACGATGTGCCACCGGCGCGTCTGTTTGAAGAGTCGCTGAAGCTGCTGCAGGCGGGCCATGGTTTTGCTACCTATCAGCTGCTGCGCGAATACAGCCTGTTCCAGCCTCTGTTCCCGACCATCACGCGCAACTTCACCGAAAAAGGTGACAGCGCCATGGAACGCATCATCGATCAGGTGCTGAAGAACACCGATAACCGCATTCAGAACGATATGCGCGTTAACCCGGCGTTCCTTTTTGCCGCGATGTTCTGGTATCCGCTGCTGGAAACCGCGCAGAAGATTGCCCAGGAAAGCGGCCTTGCCTATTACGATGCCTTTGCGCTGGCCGCCAACGATGTGCTGGATGAAGCCTGCCGCTCGCTGGCTATCCCGAAACGTATTACCACGCTGGTGCGTGATATCTGGCAGCTTCAGCTGCGGATGTCCCGCCGTCAGGGTAAACGTGCCTGGAAGTTAATGGAGCATCCAAAATTCCGCGCAGCTTACGATCTGATGGCCCTGCGTGCCGAAGCGGAAAACAACCGCGAACTGCAGCTTCTGGTGCAGTGGTGGGGTGAGTTCCAGGTCTCTGCACCACCGGCGCAGAAAGACATGCTGGGCGAGCTGGATGAAGAGCCAGCGCCGCGTCGCCGCCATCGTCGTCCGCGCAAACGCGCTCCACGCCGCGAAGGCGCAGCATGACGCTTGCGTACATCGCTATCGGCAGCAATCTGGCCTCTCCGCTGGAGCAGGTGAATGCTGCCGTTCAGGCGCTGGGCGACATCCCGCAGACCCGCGTCGTCGCCCTCTCTTCGTTTTACCGCACTCCCCCGCTAGGCCCGCAGGATCAGCCCGACTACCTGAATGCCGCCATCGCGCTGGAAACCGTGCTCAGTGCCGAAGCGCTGCTGGACAACACCCAGCGCATCGAGTTGCAGCAGGGGCGTGTGCGTAAAGAAGAACGCTGGGGACCGCGCACGCTCGACCTAGACATCATGCTGTTTGGTGATGCGCAGATCCACACCGAGCGTCTTACGGTGCCGCATTACGATATGAAACGCCGCGGCTTTATGCTCTGGCCGCTGTTTGAAATCGCCCCTGACCTCACCTTCCCCGACGGCGAACATTTAAGCGCCCTGCTGGCGCAGTTGAACGCCGAAAAACCTGCCCACTGGTAACACGAAATTTTTAATTATTAACCCTGAAATATTTGTGGTTAATCGGTTACCTAAAATCATTGTTCCCTCGAATGTTACTGTTAGAATGCGCAAAGATTCGCTTTGGGCTATCAGGAAACAGTATGAAACCAACCACCATCGCCACCTTGCAGAAATGCAAACAGGACAAGCAGCGCTTCGCCACTATTACCGCCTATGACTACAGCTTCGCCAAACTTTTTGCCGAAGAGGGCATTAACGTCATGCTGGTTGGCGACTCGTTAGGGATGACGGTCCAGGGACATGACTCCACCCTGCCGGTGACGGTAGACGATATTGCTTATCACACCCGGGCGGTGCGCCGCGGAGCGCCCGCCTGCCTGCTGCTCGCCGACCTGCCGTTTATGGCTTATGCCACACCGGAGCAGGCGTTTGAAAATGCCGCCACGGTGATGCGCGCCGGGGCCAATATGGTCAAAGTGGAAGGCGGCGCCTGGCTGGTTGAGACCGTACGCATGCTCACCGAGCGCGCGGTGCCGGTCTGCGGCCATCTCGGATTAACCCCGCAGTCGGTGAATATCTTTGGCGGCTATAAGGTGCAGGGGCGCGGCGACGCCGCCCAGACGCTGTTTGATGACGCGCTCGCCCTTGAAGCCGCGGGAGCACAGCTGTTGGTGTTGGAGTGCGTGCCGGTCGCACTGGCAAAACGTATCACCGACGCGCTGACGATCCCGGTGATCGGCATTGGCGCCGGTAACGTTACCGATGGCCAGATCCTGGTAATGCATGATGCGTTTGGTATCACTGGTGGGCACATCCCGAAATTTGCGAAGAATTTCCTTAGCGGCGCCAGCGACATCCGCGGCGCGGTCAGGCAGTATATTGCCGACGTTGAATCGGGTGTTTACCCGGGTGAAGAACACAGTTTCCAGTAAGGAGTCTTGTCGTGCTAATCATTGAAACCCTGCTGCTGCTGCGCCAGCACATTCGCCGTTTGCGCCAGGAAGGTAAACGTATCGCGCTGGTGCCTACCATGGGCAACCTGCATGACGGCCACATGAAGCTGGTGGACGAAGCCAAAGCCCGCGCCGATGTGGTGGTGGTGAGTATTTTTGTTAACCCGATGCAGTTCGACCGTGCCGACGACCTGGCGCGCTACCCGCGCACGCTGCAGGAAGACTGCGAGAAGCTGAAAAAGCATAAGGTGGATTTCGTCTTCTCCCCGGCCCCAAACGATGTCTATCCGAAAGGCACGGAAGAGACCACTTTTGTCGACGTGCCGGGTATCTCTACCATGCTGGAAGGGGCCAGCCGTCCGGGTCACTTCCGCGGCGTCTCGACCATCGTCAGCAAGCTGTTTAACCTGGTGCAGCCGGATATTGCCTGCTTCGGTGAGAAAGATTTCCAGCAGCTGGCGCTGATCCGCAAAATGGTGGCCGACATGGGCTACGACATCGAGATCGTTGGCGTGCCGATCGTGCGGGCCAAAGATGGCCTGGCGCTGAGTTCGCGCAACGGTTACCTCACCGCCGAACAACGTAAAATCGCCCCGGGCCTGTACCAGGTGATGAGCACCATGGCGACCCAGCTGAAAAGCAAAGAACTGAACAGCGAAGAGATCGTGGCTCTGGCGGAACAGGCGCTGAACGATCGGGGCCTTCGGGCTGACGATGTGCAGATCCGCGATGCTGACACCCTGCTGGCGCTCTCGTCTGACAGCAAGCGCGCGGTGATCCTGGTGGCCGCATGGCTCGGCCAGGCGCGCCTGATTGACAACACTGTAGTTGAACTGGCTCAGTAAGCACTGAGCATAACCATGCTAACGGATTAGTTTTCCTCCGCCCCTTCTTCGGGAGGGGATACGATAAAGAGTTAAGGTAACGTCATGATTCGCAAAATGCTGCAAGGTAAGCTTCACCGTGTGAAAGTCACGCAGGCCGATCTGCACTATGAAGGCTCCTGCGCGATCGACCAGGATTTTCTCGACGCAGCGGGTATTCTTGAAAACGAAGCCATTGATATCTGGAACGTGAGTAACGGCAATCGTTTCTCAACCTATGCTATCGCGGCTGAACGTGGTTCTAAAATTATCTCCGTCAACGGTGCGGCAGCGCATTGTGCCAACGTGGGTGATATTGTCATCATCGCCAGCTTTGTCATGATGTCCGATGAAGAAGCACGCCGCTGGCAGCCAAAAGTCGCCTACTTTGAAGGTGATAACGACATGAAACGTACCGCGAAAGCGATTCCGGTTCAGGTCGCCTGATCGTTATCCTTGCGGCTGATTACTGATCAGCCGCGACATCGTCTCTAACGAGTCCGTTCTGAGCACATATAAGCGCTTCAGCAGGAATGGATTATCCCCCGGTTTCACCTTCCCCTTCACCGTCGTCACCGCCAGATGAAAGCCCGCGTCGTTGGCCGCTTTAACCGCGTTATCGTTATAGCCGCCGAACGGGTACGAGAGATACAGCACGTGCGGGTTGAATTGCGCCAGCGCGCGACGGGAGTGTTTAAAATCCATCAGCACGTTCTGGTAGGTGCGGCTCAGCAGGATGGGATGACGGTAGTTATCCACCCGATGCAGAAAATGGGTGTGTGACTGGACGTCAAACACATCCTGGATCTCGCGCAGCTCGGAAATGCTCATAAACTGTAGCGATCGGGGGTCCCACTTCAGCGGATGGGCTTTGATCCGCGAGGAGATAATAAACGCCGTGGCGTGAAAACCGTACTGCTTCAGGATCGGCCAGGCGTAGCGGCTGACCGACTTCAGGCCGTCGTCAAAGGTGATCACCACCGCGCGAGCCGGCAGGTTCATTTTGTTACGCACATAGCCTTCCAGCTGGTACATCGTCAGGGTGGTGTAACCCTGATCGCGCAGCCAGGCCATCTGGTTATTGAAGGCGCGCACGCTGGTGGTGGTTGAGGTATGGCGAAAACGGGTGTTCTCTTCGTCCCGCAGGATATGGTGATAAGTCAAAACCGGCAGACCGTTATCTTCCTGAGCGTCCAGGCTGCTGACCCAGGCCAGGCGGTTGGCGATGCGGATTTGATACCAGGTCTGGTTAAGCCGGTCCTTCAGTTTGCTGAGGATCGGATAACGCAGATTGTCCGCCAGGGTGCCGAACGGCGCGCTTCCGGCATTGGGCGCGTTATAGACCGGCGTATCCTTCCAGGTGATCAGGTTCTGGTTGCTGAGCGGCTTGTTCAAATCGCCCAGGCTGTCCTCCACGCGCTGTTTGCCCTGCACTTCGCCGAGATGACCTTTGTCGATAAAGCCCGTGCCAAAGCCAAAACGGAACTCATAGTAATCCGCGGCGGTAGGCACCACTGCAATGATTTGTCCGGCACGCACGTTGCCGACGGTGACGACATTATTGCCCACCTGCGCCCAGATGGCGGCATCTTCGGTGGTTTGCATATAGCGGGGCGGGAGCCCTGGCTGGCTGAGCAGACTGGCAGACACGCCGCCGGAAACCAGCAGCAAAAACAGGAGACAAATACGCGAGAACATAGGGGTTTATTCAATACGAAAATCGGACGCCATTGTAACAAAAGCGGCAGCAAAACCCATGATTAATATTTCTACAGCTCGTGAAGCAGGACAAAGGGCGGGTTTTTCTGTTGCTGATGCCACAGGCTGCTCACTTCCGGTGCGCCGCGGGCCACGATGGTCTCGCGAAAGCCGATGCTGTCGGTGATCTCCCGCAGAGGGTACATCAACTCCAGCAGTGGATAGCTTATCCCGGATATTACTTCGCAGTTGGCATGCTTGTGGCTGAGCAGTGCCGCCGCACGATAAGGGGCTGCGCCGGAGATATCGGTCAGGAAAATCACCCCGTCACCACTGTCGGCCCGATGCTGGGCATCGCACAGCATACGGCTGAGCATATTGCAGCTTAATCCGCGCCAGAAATTGACCACCTGGCACTGTTCCAGCGGCCCAAACCGGACGGCGAGTTTATCCGCCATCTCCTGCGCATGTTCATCATGGCACGTGATTACCCAACCCAGCATCGTCACCTCTCATCAGAAAGGGGTAGTCTAACGGAGTCAGGAGAGTACGGGGGTGATAAGCGTCAATAAAGCGGCCCGGCAACAGAGTGCCGCCGGGCCTGAGGATCAGCTGCGCAGTCCGCGTCCACGCTGGATCAGGTTCCAGCACAGCAGATAGAAGGCCACGATGAAGATCACCAGCACGCCGACGGTGGTTGCCAGCGGTACGTCGGAAATGCCAAGGAAGCCAAAGCGGAAACCGCTGATCATATAGACGATAGGGTTCAGGTGTGACAGCCCCTGCCAGAACGGCGGCAGCAGCGTCAGGGAGTAGAACACCCCGCCGAGGTAGGTCAGCGGCGTCAGGACGAAGGTCGGGATCAGGCTGATATCGTCAAAGGTTTTGGCGAATACCGCATTCAGCAGACCGGCCAGCGAGAAGAGCACCGCCGTCAGCAGCAGCGTCAGGCCGACGAAGAGCCAGGAGTGAACCTGGAACGGCACAAAGAACAGCGAAATCGCCGTGACCAGCACACCGACACACAGGCCGCGCGCCACCCCGCCGCCGACGTAGCCCGCGATGATAACGTGAGTGGGCACCGGCGCCACCAGCAGCTCTTCAATGTTGCGCTGGAACTTGGCGCTGAAGAACGACGAGGCCACGTTGGCGTAGGCGTTGGTGATCACCGCCATCATGATCAGGCCGGGCACGATAAACTGCATGTAGGTGAAGCCATGCATCTCACCGATCCGCGAGCCAATCAGGTTGCCGAAGATAATAAAGTAGAGAGTCATGGTGATCACCGGCGGCACCAGCGTCTGGATCCAGATGCGCATGAAGCGGTTGATCTCTTTGGCCCAAATACTTTTCAGCGCCACCCAGTAAAGCTGCATCATGCCTGATCTCCTTGTTTCTCATGGACCAGCGAGACGAACAGCTCTTCCAGTCGGTTTGCTTTGTTACGCATACTTAATACCTGAATCCCCTGCTGGCTCAGTTGGCTAAAGACGCTGTTGATCCCCTGCTCGCGCAGAACTTCCACTTCCAGCGTTGACGTATCAACCAGCCGGTACTGATAGCCTTCCAGCTTCGGCAGCGCGCTTTTGGCCGCCAGATCGAGAATGAAGGTTTCTGATTTCAGCTTGGAGAGCAGGTTCTTCATCGAGGTGTTTTCCACCAGCTCGCCGTGCTGAATGATGCCGATGTTACGGCACAGCATCTCGGCCTCTTCCAGATAATGGGTGGTGAGAATGATAGTGGTGCCTTTATCGTTTAAATCCTTCAAAAAGCCCCACATCGAGCGGCGAAGTTCAATATCCACCCCTGCGGTCGGTTCATCGAGGATGAGCAGTTTTGGTTCGTGCATTAACGCACGGGCAATCATCAGACGACGCTTCATACCGCCTGACAGCATCCGCGCACGTTCGTTGCGTTTTTCCCACAAATCGAGCTGTTTGAGGTACTTTTCGCTGCGCTCAACTGCATCTTTACGCTCCACGCCGTAATAACCCGCCTGGTTCACCACAATCTGCTGAACGGTCTCAAACGGATTGAAGTTGAACTCCTGCGGCACCAGCCCCAGCTGGCGCTTGGCGTTCACTACGTCTTTTTGCAGGTCGTAGCCAAACACGCTCACCCGACCGGAGGTTTTGTTCACCAGCGAGCTGATGATGCCGATGGTGGTGGATTTACCCGCCCCGTTAGGCCCCAGAAGCGCATAAAAATCACCGGCTTCTACTTTGAGATCTATCCCGCGCAGCGCCTGGACGCCGCCCGGGTAGGTTTTTTTTAGTTGCTCAAGCTCAAGTGCAATCGCCATGAATTAGACTACCTATAGTTCTGACACACGTTGTGTGGTTTCATAAAAAGTCGAGTTACCCTATATTAGCGCAACGCAATCACTCGGTTACAGGCCGTTAACCTCCATGAACGACATAGATACACTCATCAGCAATAACGCACTATGGTCAAAGATGCTGCTGGAAGAAGATTCCGGATTTTTTGAGAAACTGTCTCAAGCGCAGAAGCCACGCTTTCTGTGGATTGGATGTTCCGATAGCCGCGTTCCGGCTGAGCGTCTGACGGGCCTCGAACCGGGCGAACTCTTTGTACACCGTAACGTCGCCAACCTGGTGATCCACACCGACCTGAACTGTCTGTCCGTGGTGCAGTATGCGGTTGATGTGCTGGAAGTCGAACACATCATTATTTGCGGCCACTACGGCTGCGGCGGCGTACAGGCGGCGGTAGAGAACACGGAACTGGGTCTGATCGACAACTGGCTGCTGCACATTCGTGATATCTGGTTCAAACATAGCTCACTGCTGGGGCAAATGCCGCAGGAGCGTCGCCTGGATACCCTGTGTGAACTGAACGTAATGGAACAGGTATACAACCTGGGCCACTCCACCATTATGCAATCCGCCTGGAAGCGCGGGCAGAAAGTGACGATCCACGGCTGGGCGTACGGTATTCACGATGGCCTGCTGCGCGACCTGGAAGTGACCGCCACCAACCGGGAAACCCTGGAACAGCGCTACCGTCGGGGCATCTGTAACCTGACTCAGAAGCACGAAAACCACAAGTAAGCCTGCAAAAAAGCCGGGTGGTGCCGAGGTAAAAGCAAAACGGCAACCCGGTTGCCGTTTTTTGGCTTTGCTCCCTCTCCCTGTGGGAGAGGGCTGGGGTGAGGGTATCAAGCCGCACCCAACTCGTTTACTCGTCCAGCAACACCACTTTGCCGATATACGGCAGATGACGGTAGCGCTGCGCGTAGTCAATGCCGTAACCCACCACGAATTCGTCCGGGATTGAGAAGCCGACATACTCCACGGGAACCTGAACTTCACGACGGGTCGGTTTGTCCAGCAGGGTACAAATCGCCAGCGATTTAGGGCCACGCAGGCTGAGAATTTCGCGCACCTTCGACAGGGTGTTACCGGAGTCGATGATGTCTTCAACAATCAGAACATCTTTGCCGCGAATATCTTCATCCAGGTCTTTAAGGATTTTCACATCACGAGTCGTCGACATACCGCTGCCATAGCTGGAGGCGGTCATAAAATCGACTTCATGGGAGACCTGCACTTCGCGGCAGAGATCGGCCATAAACATGAAGGAACCGCGTAACAGACCCACTAACACCATCTCGCTGCCGCTGTCTTTATAGTGTTCGGTGATCTGACGACCGAGTTCGGCGATACGCGCTTTGATTTCCGCTTCCGGGATCATCACTTCAACAGTATGTTTCATTTTACTAACCGTATGTTTTTATAACGAATTTCTCAATGCCGATGGCTTCACGTCCGGCATCGCTACATAAGCCCTGAAGTATACCAGCAAATGGATCCGCCTGGCGCATCTGTTCATAAAAGCCAGATTTGTGATTCCGATCACACTTGTTAAGTCCTATAATTAATTGCTATCAAAAAATTAACAAACTTAAAGAGTACTTTTTATGGCGGAAACAAAAGTTCAACCTTCACGGTTACTCGTGAAGCTAACAGCGCTGTTCGCAGCCTTATGCGGGCTTTACCTGCTAATAGGTGGAGTCTGGCTGGTAGCCATTGGGGGTTCCTGGTACTACCCGATTGCTGGCGTAGTGATGCTGGGTGTCGCCCTGATGTTATGGCGCAGTAAACAATCGGCACTGTGGCTTTATGCCGCCCTGCTGCTTGCCACGATGATCTGGGGCGTCTGGGAGGTCGGCTTCGACTTCTGGGCCTTGACCCCGCGTAGCGATATTCTGGTCTTCTTCGGTATCTGGCTGATCCTGCCTTTCGTCTGGCGTCGACTGTTCGTGCGTTCCGGCGGGGCGGTGACTGCTCTGGTCGTGGCGCTGCTGATTAGCGGTGGCATCCTGACCTGGGCGGGTTTCAACGATCCGCAGGAAGTAAAAGGTACCCTGAGTGCCGACGCTACCCCGGCGGCAGCCATCTCTGAGGTCGCAGATGGCGACTGGCCTGCCTACGGTCGTAACCAGGAAGGCCAACGTTACTCGCCACTGAAGCAGATCAATGCCGATAACGTACACAAGCTGAAAGAGGCCTGGGTATTCCGTACTGGCGATCTGAAGTTGCCGACCGATCCGGGCGAACTGACCAACGAAGTTACCCCGATTAAAGTTGGCAACATGCTGTATCTCTGTACCGCTCACCAACGTCTGTTTGCACTGGATGCGGCTACCGGTAAAGAGAAATGGCACTACGATCCGCAGCTTAAACCTAACTCCTCGTTCCAGCACGTAACCTGTCGTGGCGTCTCTTACCACGAAGCGCGTGCCGATAATGCCAGCCCGGAAGTCATTGCTGATTGTCCGCGCCGCATTATGCTGCCAGTGAACGATGGTCGCCTGATTGCCCTCAACGCTGAGACCGGCAAGCTGTGCGAAACCTTCGCCAACAAAGGTATCCTGAATCTGCAGACCAACATGCCGGATCAAACTCCGGGTCTGTATGAGCCAACTTCTCCGCCGATCATCACCGATAAAACCATCGTGATCGCCGGGTCGGTAACGGATAACTTCTCTACCCGTGAAACCTCCGGTGTAATCCGTGGTTTTGACGTTAACACCGGTAAGCTGCTGTGGGCCTTTGACCCGGGTGCGAAAGATCCAAACTCTATCCCGTCGGATGAGCACACCTTTACCTTCAACTCACCGAACTCCTGGGCGCCAGCCGCCTATGACGCGAAGCTGGACCTGGTCTATCTGCCGATGGGCGTGACCACGCCAGATATCTGGGGCGGTAACCGCACACCGGAACAGGAACGTTATGCCAGCTCCGTACTGGCGCTGAACGCCACCACCGGGAAACTGGCATGGAGCTACCAGACCGTTCACCACGATCTGTGGGATATGGATCTGCCGTCCCAGCCGACGCTGGCTGACATCACCGTTAACGGCCAGACCGTACCGGTGATCTACGCCCCGGCAAAAACCGGTAATATCTTTGTACTGGATCGTCGTAACGGCCAGCTGGTCGTGCCGGCACCGGAAAAACCGGTTCCGCAGGGCGCAGCGAAAGGCGATTACGTTACTAAAACCCAGCCGTTCTCTGATCTGAGCTTCCGTCCGAAGAAAGATCTCAGCGGGGCAGACATGTGGGGTGCCACCATGTTTGACCAGCTGGTGTGCCGCGTGATGTTCCATCAGCTGCGCTATGAAGGCATCTTCACACCACCATCCGAGCAGGGCACGCTGGTGTTCCCGGGTAACCTGGGGATGTTCGAATGGGGCGGTATCTCGGTGGATCCAAACCGTCAGGTGGCAATTGCTAACCCGATGGCGCTGCCGTTTGTGTCGAAGCTGATCCCACGTGGCCCAGGCAACCCGATGGAGCAGCCGAAAGACGCTCAGGGTACAGGTACAGAGTCCGGTATTCAGCCGCAGTACGGCGTGCCGTATGGCGTGACGCTGAACCCGTTCCTCTCTCCGTTTGGCCTGCCGTGTAAACAGCCTGCATGGGGTTATATCGCAGCAACGGATCTGAAGACCAATCAGGTCGTCTGGAAAAAACGTATTGGTACGCCACAGGACAGCATGCCGTTCCCGATGCCGATCCCGGTGCCGTTCAATATGGGTATGCCGATGCTGGGTGGCCCAATCTCCACCGCCGGTAACGTGCTGTTCATTGGCGCGACTGCCGATAACTACCTGCGCGCATACAACATGAGCAACGGCGAGAAACTGTGGCAGGGTCGTCTGCCTGCGGGTGGACAAGCCACGCCAATGACCTATGAGGCCAATGGTAAGCAGTTTGTGGTGATTTCCGCAGGGGGTCACGGTTCGTTTGGTACGAAGATGGGCGACTACATTGTTGCCTACGCCTTGCCTGACGAGAAGTAAAAGCAAAACGGCAACCAGGGTTGCCGTTTAAAAGATCCAGGCCCGGTAGGCGTTAGCGCCACCGGGCTTTTTTATACGGTGAAGCCGAGCATCATCCCCGTATCTTCATGCTCTAACAGATGACAGTGCGCCATATAGGCAAACTCTTTCGGCGCAGCATGATCGAACTTCACTAACACCTCGCTCACTCCGCCCTCAACGCGCACCGTATCCTTCCAGCCCGCACGATGCACCGCTGGCGCTTTGCCGTTTTCCGCCAGGATGCGGAACTGGGTGCCGTGAATGTGGAACGGGTGCAACATCATGTCGCCCTCCCCTGAGATCACCCAACGCTCATACTGCCCTTTGGTGGCCGCGAACTGCGGGGTATGCATGTCGAAGGCCTGGCCGTTAATGCGGTTGCCGTTATGGAAATCAAACGCATGCATGCTGTGATCCATCCCGCCCATCTTGCCGTGGTCCATCTGACCATGCTCCATCTGGCCGTGGTCCATACCTGCCATTGCCTGGTGCCCGTACTTTTTCATTAATGCCTGCATGCCCATCATGTCCAGCATCGGATCCATCGACAGCAGCAGCTTCCGCTGGGTCAGCCCCTCAAGTGATGGCAGAGCCGGCAGGGTGGTCAGCGTATCCGGCAAGGTGCCCGATGCGGTCACCAGCAGCGGCTGAATGCGCAGCACCGGGTGCGGTTTATCGAACGGCGCCACGGCCATCCCCATCTGGCTGACCGGCAGAGTCACCAGGTCAAACGCCTTGCCGTCGCTGATATCCACCAGCACCTCAAAACGTTCGCCCATCAACATTGGTAGCTCGGTCACCTTCACCGGCTCCGCCAACAGCCCTCCGTCACTGGCGACCACATACAGCGGGCGTTTATCGCTGGCGGCAAAGTTAAGCGAGCGGGCGTTACAGCCGTTGAGCAGGCGCAGACGCAGCCAGCCTTTCGGGGCATTGTGCTGCGGGTAAATCGCGCCGTTGGTCAGCAGCGTGTCACCAAACCAGCCCACCGCGGCGCTCATCACATCCAGCTGATAGTCAATCTGCCCGTCGGCAGTAAATTTTTTGTCCTGGACGATCACCGGTACATCGTCGATGCCCCACTGCTTTGGCAGACGCAGCAGGCGACTTTCGTCATCCTCAATCAGCACCAGCCCGGCGAGTCCCATCGCCACCTGATGCCCGGTTTTCCCGTGCTGATGGGGATGGAACCAGCAGGTTGCCGCTTGTTGGTCCGGGGTAAAGGTCACCGTCCGCTGGCCGCCGGGTTTAATGATGCCATGCGGGCCACCGTCCACCTCGCCCGGCACTTCCAGACCATGCCAGTGGACGGTGGTCTCTTCATTGAGGGTGTTGTGGATAGTTACGGTCAGCGCTTTTCCCTTGTGTAGCTGAATGGCCGGGCCAAGCAGATTGCCGTTGTAGCCCCAGGTGGTGGCGTTGTGCGGGCCAAAAGTGGTTTTACCCGCCTGCACCACCAGCTTCACCTGATTACGCGCATCAGGCGTCAGTAAATTGGGGATTGGCAGAACGGGACGCTCGGCCGCAAAAGCGGCGCGACTCCACAGCGGCAGGGCACTGGCGACACCCAGTGCAGCAGAATATTTTAAAAAATCACGGCGTTGCATGTTCATCTCCGTATTCGCAGCATTCGATGAGATGAGCATAAACCCTCCCCTTGCCGGAAGGTCAAGAAAAGCAGAGAGAATAAAGATCGTCGCACCGGCGGGAAGTGTGCTAACGTTGAATTTCCGTGACGTATTGGTAGAAGCAATGAAGACGTTTTTCCGAACAATTCTGTTCAGCACCCTGATGATGAGTTGCGCAAACAGCTATGCGCTGAGTGAAAATGAAGCCGAAGACATGGCGGATTTAACGGCGGTGTTTGTATTCCTGAAAAACGACTGTGGCTACCAGAATTTACCTAACGGCCAGATCCGTCGCGCGCTGGTCTTCTTTGCTCAACAGAACCAGTGGGATCTGAGCAACTACGACAGTTTTGATATGAAAACCCTCGGTGAAGACAGCTACCGCGATCTCAGCGGCATCGGCATTCCTACAGCAAAAAAATGTAAAGCCCTGGCTCGCGATTCACTGAGCCTGCTCGCCTACGTTAAGTAACTCCCCTCCCGATGCCCTTTTGCTGAATTGATGACCGTGCAACCACGGTCATTGTTAGCTATGATGTTGCGCCTGTTTTAAGCGGGTGTTAACAAAGGAGGTATCATCCCATGGCCGAAAAGAAAATGTGGCATGAAACGCTGCATGACCAGTTTGGACAGTACTTTGCCATTGATAACGTGCTCTATCATGAGAAAACCGATCATCAGGATCTGATCATTTTTGAAAACGCGGCTTTTGGCCGGGTGATGGCGCTGGATGGCGTGGTGCAAACCACCGAGCGTGATGAGTTCATCTATCATGAAATGATGACTCACGTACCGCTGCTGGCACACGGCAATGCAAAACATGTGCTGATCATCGGCGGTGGCGACGGCGCCATGCTGCGTGAAGTCTCCCGCCACAAAACCATTGAAAGCATTACCATGGTCGAGATTGACGCTGGCGTCGTCTCTTTCTGCCGCCAGTATCTGCCCAATCACAACGCCGGAAGCTACGACGATCCGCGCTTTACGCTGGTGATTGACGATGGCGTCAATTTTGTTAACCAGACGACGCGCACCTTTGATGTCATCATCTCTGATTGCACCGATCCGATTGGGCCAGGCGAAAGCCTGTTTACCTCGGCGTTCTATGAAGGCTGCAAACGCTGCCTGAACCCCGGCGGGGTCTTCGTCGCCCAGAACGGCGTCTGCTTCCTGCAGCAGGATGAGGCTATCGACAGCCACCGTAAGCTGAGCCATTACTTTACTGACGTCAGCTTCTACCAGGCGGCGATCCCCACCTATTACGGCGGCGTGATGACCTTTGCCTGGGCAACGGATAATGAAGCCCTGCGTCATCTCTCCACCGGTATCATTCAGGCGCGCTTCCAGCACGCAAATCTGACCTGCCGTTATTACAATCCGGCCGTCCATACCGCAGCCTTTGCCTTACCGCAATATTTGCAAGAGGCTCTGAGGGGGTGAATGAATTGAAAAAGCTAAAACTGCATGGCTTTAACAACCTGACCAAAAGCCTGAGTTTTTGTATTTACGATATCTGCTATGTTAAAACGGCGGAAGAGCGCGATGGTTATATCGCCTATATCGATGAACTCTATAACGCCAACCGACTGACCGAGATCCTGTCAGAGACCTGCTCCATCATCGGGGCCAATATCCTGAATATCGCGCGACAGGATTATGAACCCCAGGGTGCCAGCGTCACCATTCTGGTCAGTGAAGAGCCGGTTGACCCGACGCTTATCGACCACAGTGAGCATCCCGGCCCGCTGCCGGAAGCGGTCGTTGCCCATCTCGATAAGAGCCACATCTGCGTACATACCTACCCGGAGAGTCACCCGGAAGGCGGGTTATGTACTTTTCGTGCCGATATTGAAGTATCGACCTGCGGCGTCATCTCCCCCCTCAATGCGTTGAACTACCTGATTCATCAGCTTGAGTCGGATATCGTCACCATCGACTATCGCGTGCGCGGATTTACCCGTGATATCAACGGCATGAAGCACTTTATCGATCATGAAATTAACTCGATTCAGAACTTCATGTCTGAAGATATGAAATCGCTGTACGACATGATGGATGTGAACGTGTATCAGGAAAATATCTTCCATACCAAGATGCTGCTGAAGGAGTTCGACCTGAAGCACTACATGTTCCATACCCGGCCGGAAGATTTAAGCGAAGATGAGCGTAAGGTCATCACGGACCTGCTGTGGAAAGAGATGCGCGAAATTTACTACGGCCGCAACATTGCGACCGTATAAGGCATCGGTGGAGCAAGGATGCTCCTGATTTTATTTCTGTTTCAGGAAGTCACGGTAGGCCGCTACCACCTGAAGGAAATCCTCTACGCCGCACAGCGACAGGCTCTCCTCATCGTAGTAATTCATCCCCTCTTCCATCTCGTCGCCGGAAAACTCCAGCTGGTTGGCGCGAACCATGACCTCTTCGCCGTCCATCCATAACGTGTATTCATGTCCAGCGCGTTGCCAGGATCGTTCACTGCCTTTCACGGTGCGCGCAGCCTGTTCCACTTCATCGAGCAGGCTCAGGTTCTCTTTCACTTCCTCATTGAACCAGTGACCGACCACCTCATGGCCCATCGACATACGCACTTTCACCACACCGGTGATATCACGCAGAAATTCGTAATCCATAGTATTTTCCTCTGCAAAGCCCTTGATGTAATTATCGCAGCACAGGGGAAGAAAAAAAGCGTAACGCGTGAAGGAATGAAAATAAAAAACCCACCGCGGTTGCGATGGGTCTTGCAGGCCCGGTAAGCGTAGCGCCACCGGGCGATTGCGTCTCCAGAGAGACGGTTTTGCGGCTTATACTGCGGTCTGGAAGATCACCCCGTCAGCCTTCTCAGTGTACTGAGAGAGCTGATCGAAGTTCAGATAGCGATAAGTATCTACCGCGGTCTTATCTACCTGCGCCACAAAGGTCTGGTACTCTTCCGGCGTTGGCAGTTTGCCAATCAGTGCCGCAACCGCCGCCAGCTCCGCAGAGGCCAGGTAGACGTTAGCACCGGTACCTAAACGGTTCGGGAAGTTACGGGTCGAGGTAGACACAACGGTCGCACCGTCAGCCACGCGCGCCTGGTTACCCATACACAGGGAGCAACCCGGGATTTCGATACGCGCCCCGCTCTTACCAAACACGCTGTAGTAGCCCTCTTCGGTCAGCTGTGCCGCATCCATACGGGTTGGCGGAGCAACCCACAGACGGGTCGGCAGCTGGCCTTTGTGGGTATCCAGCAGTTTACCGGCAGCGCGGAAGTGACCGATGTTGGTCATGCAGGAGCCGATGAACACTTCGTCGATCTTGTCGCCCTGTACGTCAGAGAGCAGACGTGCGTCATCAGGATCGTTCGGTGCACACAGAATCGGCTCTTTGATGTCGGCCAGATCGATGTCGATCACCGCCGCGTATTCTGCGTCAGCATCGGCTTCCAGCAGCTGTGGATCCGCCAGCCATTTTTCCATGCCCTGAATACGACGCTCCAGGGTACGACGGTCGCCGTAGCCTTCAGCAATCATCCACTTCAGCAGCACGATGTTAGAGGTCAGATACTCTTCGATTGGCGCCTGGTTCAGCTTAATGGTACAGCCCGCAGCAGAACGCTCAGCGGAAGCATCGGTCAGTTCGAACGCCTGCTCCACTTTCAGATCCGGCAGACCTTCGATCTCGAGGATGCGGCCAGAGAAGATGTTTTTCTTACCTTTCTTCTCAACGGTCAGCAGGCCCTGTTTGATCGCGTACAGCGGGATCGCGTGCACCAGATCGCGCAGGGTGATGCCCGGCTGCATTTTGCCTTTGAAACGCACCAGAACGGATTCCGGCATGTCCAGCGGCATGACGCCGGTCGCAGCGGCAAAGGCCACCAGACCAGAACCCGCCGGGAAGGAGATCCCAATCGGGAAACGGGTATGGGAGTCACCGCCGGTACCGACGGTATCTGGCAGCAACATACGGTTCAGCCAGGAGTGGATCACGCCATCGCCCGGACGCAGGGAGACACCGCCACGGTTCATGATGAAGTCTGGCAGCGTGTGGTGCGTGGTGACATCAACCGGCTTCGGATAGGCCGCGGTGTGGCAGAAGGACTGCATCACCAGGTCAGAGGAGAAGCCCAGGCACGCCAGGTCTTTCAGTTCGTCACGGGTCATTGGACCGGTGGTGTCCTGAGAGCCAACGGAGGTCATCTTCGGCTCGCAGTAGGCACCCGGACGGATACCGGCTACGCCGCATGCACGGCCAACCATTTTCTGCGCCAGAGAGTAACCACGGTTGCTTTCGGCCACGTCTTTCGCCTGACGGAAGACATCGCTGTGCGGCAGACCCAGGGCTTCACGCGCCTTGGTGGTCAGGCCACGGCCGATGATCAGCGGGATACGACCACCAGCACGGACTTCGTCGATCAGTACGTCAGTTTTCAGCTCAAAGCTTGCCAGCAATTCGTTGGTTTCGTGGTTACGGACTTCGCCTTTGAACGGGTAAACGTCGATCACGTCGCCCATGTTCAGGTTGTTCACGTCCACTTCGATTGGCAGTGCGCCAGCATCTTCCATGGTGTTGAAGAAGATAGGGGCAATTTTGCCACCGAGGCACAGGCCGCCGCCGCGCTTGTTCGGCACGTGCGGGATGTCATCGCCCATAAACCACAGCACGGAGTTCGTTGCGGATTTACGGGAAGAACCGGTACCAACCACGTCACCGACGTAAGCCAGCGGGAAACCTTTCTGCTGCAGGGCTTCGATCTGTTTGATCGGGCCGACAACACCCGGCTGATCCGGGACAATACCTTCACGGGCGTTTTTCAGCATCGCCAGCGCGTGCAGTGGGATATCCGGGCGTGACCAGGCATCCGGGGCCGGAGAGAGGTCATCGGTGTTGGTTTCGCCTGTCACCTTAAAGACGGTAACGGTCATTTTTTCCGCCAGCGCAGGGCGGCTCAGGAACCATTCGGCATCTGCCCAGGACTGCATTACCTGCTTCGCGTAGCTGTTGCCCGCTTTCGCTTTCTCTTCTACGTCGTAGAAGTTATCGAACATCAGCAGCGTGTGGGACAGTGCTTTAGCGGCAATAGGGGCCAGCGTGTCGCTGTCCAGCGCATCAATCAGCGGATGAATGTTATAGCCACCCTGCATGGTGCCGAGCAGTTCAATCGCTTTTTCAGGGGTAACCAGTGGGGAGGTTGCTTCGCCTTTGGCAATCGCAGCAAGGAAACCGGCTTTAACGTAGGCGGCTTCATCGACGCCTGGCGGTACACGGTTGATCAACAGATCTAACAGGAATTCTTCTTCGCCTTTAGGCGGATTCTTCAGCAGCTCGACGAGCCCAGCCATTTGGGTAGCATCTAAGGGTTTGGGTACAATTCCCTCGGCGGCACGTTCTGCTACGTGCTTACGGTATTCTTCTAGCACGACGGTTCTCCTCGCTCTCATTGTCATATGCGGCCGGCGTTCTCTTCACGCTCCTGTGAGACAGCAGTTTGTAGGGTAAATGCCCGATACCGCGTCGGGCAGCATAGCAGGATTTTCACACAGTGTTAATCTGTTTACAAAAAAGCAACATTGAATTGTTTGCTGAATCGTTAAGCATGGTGTAGCGGTCATTTAAACTCACGCAAACCCGTTAATCCGTTGTTACTGGCGGGGAAGTTTCATCTTTTCGGCACACCAAAGAATCTCCCCGTTGTCTTTTTTATCATCAGATATACTCTGTGTAATAAATACTCACACTCTTTTTCCGGCCATTCGGAACGGTTCCCAGTTTAAGTCAAAAAAGTCACAACCGGGTGCATATACTCGCGGCAATGTAAACGCCTTACGGCCTTGCTCTCCCCGGAGTCTTATTATGAAGTTGCCCATCAAGCCTCATCTGCTTGCTCTTATATGTAGCGCCGGGCTGTTTGCCGCCTCGGGTGTGGTCTACGTTAATAGCCGCACAACGGAGACCCTCACTCAGCCATCGCCCCCCGTGCAGCCCGCCCCGACAGCGCAAACCGCCCCGGCGGCTGTGGCGCAGGCGCCGGTGACCTACACCGCAGCGCAAATCGATCAGTGGGTCGCCCCGGTCGCCCTCTACCCGGACGCCTTGCTGTCGCAAGTTTTAATGGCCGCAACCTATCCGGCGAACGTGATACAGGCGGCGCAGTGGTCGCGGGATAACCCCCGTATGCAGGGCGATGCCGCGGTTCAGGCCGTCGCGGGGCAGCCCTGGGATCCGAGCGTTAAATCGCTGGTCGCCTTCCCGCAGCTGTTGTCGCTGATGGGGGAAAACCCGCCATGGGTACAGAATCTCGGGGATGCGTTTCTCAATCAGCCGAAGGATGTGATGGACTCTGTCCAGCGCTTACGCCTGCTGGCGCAGCAAACCGGCGCGCTGCAATCGACGCCGCAGCAGACGGTGACTACCGTGCAGAAAACGGCAACGGCGAAACCCGCTTCATCGACTGCGGCCGCCAGCTCAGCCCCAGCCTCAACGCCCGCGCCAACGGTGATCAAGATAGAATCAGCCGATCCGCAGGTCGTGTATGTTCCAACCTACAACCCCAGTACGGTTTATGGCACCTGGCCTAACAGCAGTTACCCGCCGGTATATCTGCCGCCGCCTCCGGGGGAGCAGTTTACCGACAGCCTGGTCAAAGGGCTTGGCTTCAGCCTCGGGGTAGCCACCACCTACGCCATCTTCAGTAATATCGACTGGGATGATGACGACTGGGATCATCACCACCATGACGGGGATCACCACGATGGCTATTCGCGGAACGGTGATAACAACATCAATATCAACGTCAATAACTTCAATAAAATCAGTGGAGAGCGTCTGGATCCCAACCACGGCTGGCAACATAATCCGGCCTATCGCGGCGGCGTGCCCTACGCCAACAGCCAGTTGAACAACCGTTACCAGCAGAACAATACCGCGGAGCGCCGGACCGTCAATCACAGCCTTACTACGCCGCAAGGAGCTGTGAACCGCGACGCCCAGCGTCAGGCGGCTATGACGCAGATGGAGCGTTCAACTGGTAAAAACCTCTCCCGGACGGCGCATCCGGCCACCCGTGACGGCCAGCGCCAGGCAGCAAGCCAGCAGTTGAACCAGATCTCCCGGCGCAATAACTACCGGGGATACGACAACGAGCGTCCACAAACGGTGAAACGGGCCAGCAATGCCCAGCGCGATGCCCAACGTACGGCGGCACATCAACAAACCGTCCACAAGGTGCAGGCCCCGCAACGGGCGACGCAGACGCACCCGCGCGCCAACGCCCTCAGCGGCAACGACAGCCGTTCCGCCAACTGGCAGGCGCAGCAGCAGCGTGGGATGCAAAGCCGTGAGCAGTTGGGCCGCCATCTGGAACAACGCAGCGACGGCAGAGCACAGATATCTGAACGCCTGGGCGGCGGTGAGCACCGTGAATTACGGCATCGTTAAGGAAGAGGACAATGAAAAGTAAATTACTCAGCGGAATGATGTTGTTCATGGTATCGACCGGTGCCTTTGCCCAACACTATTTCAGCACGCCTGAACAGGCGACCGATGCGCTGGCGAAAGCTATCAACGAGCAGAATGACAACGCACTCAGCAACCTGCTCGGAGAGGACTGGCGTACCTTTTTACCGACTGATGGCATTGACCCGGAGGCCGTGGATCGCTTTAAGCGTGACTGGCAGGTGAACCATCACACGGTGATCGACGGCGACATGGCCTGGCTCATCGTGGGAGAGTACCACTGGCAGTTGCCTGTCCCGGCGGTAAAACGCGCCGGAGGCTGGCAGTTCGACATGCAGGCAGCCAAAGAGGAGATCCTCACCCGCGAAGTGGGCCGTAACGAGCTGGCCGCCATCGAAGCCCTGCACGCCTACGTGGATGCGCAGGACAGCTATTACGCCCTCACCTCGCAGTATGCCCAGAAAATTGTCAGCAGTGAGGGCAAAAAAGATGGGCTTTACTGGCCGGTAAAACCCGGCGAAGCCCCCAGCCCGCTTGGTCCGGCCTTTAGCCCGAAAGCGCCAGGCCAGGGGTATCACGGCTACCATTTCCGTATCCTGCCGGACAGCAAATCAGGCTTTGCAATGATCGCCTGGCCGGTGAGCTACGGCGAAACCGGGGTGATGAGCTTTATGATTAACGGTGAGGATCGGGTCTGGCAGGCCAATCTGGGCGAGCAGTCAGCGGAGGAAGCAAAAGCGATACCGACCTTTAACCCGGACGATCGCTGGCAGCGGGTGGCGCAGTAGGGGTTTGCAGAATAAAAAAAAAGCGGCTCATGAGCCGCTTTTTTATTGCCGGAAGAAAATTACTTCTTCTTCGCTTTCGCGTTTGGCAGGTCGGTAATGCTGCCTTCAAACACTTCTGCCGCCAAGCCAACAGACTCGTGCAGAGTCGGGTGAGCGTGGATGGTCAGCGCGATGTCTTCAGCGTCACAGCCCATTTCGATCGCCAGACCGATCTCACCCAGCAGCTCGCCGCCGTTGGTGCCGACAATCGCACCACCGATCACACGGTGAGTCTCTTTGTCGAAGATCAGTTTGGTCATACCATCTGCGCAGTCGGAAGCGATAGCACGGCCAGAAGCAGCCCACGGGAAGGTGGCGGTTTCGTAGCTGATGCCTTTCTCTTTCGCTTCTTTCTCGGTCAGACCAACCCAGGCAACTTCTGGCTCGGTGTAGGCGATAGATGGGATCACTTTCGGGTCGAAGTAGTGCTTCATACCGGCGATAACTTCTGCGGCAACGTGGCCTTCGTGAACACCTTTGTGCGCCAGCATTGGCTGACCGACGATATCGCCGATAGCAAAGATGTGCGGCACGTTGGTGCGCAGCTGCTTGTCAACGCGGATGAAACCACGGTCGTCAACTTCCACGCCCGCTGCACCTGCATCCAGGTTTTTACCGTTCGGTACACGACCGATCGCTACCAGCACCGCGTCGTAACGCTGTGGTTCTGCAGGGGCTTTTTTGCCTTCCATGGAAACGTAAATACCGTCTTCTTTCGCTTCAACGGCAGTCACTTTGGTTTCCAGCATCAGGTTGAATTTCTTGCTGATGCGTTTGGTGAAGACTTTAACGATGTCTTTGTCAGCAGCCGGGATAACCTGGTCGAACATTTCAACCACGTCAATCTGTGAACCCAGCGCATGGTATACGGTGCCCATTTCCAGACCGATGATACCGCCACCCATAACCAGCAGGCGTTCAGGAACGGTTTTCAGCTCCAGCGCATCGGTGGAGTCCCACACGCGTGGATCTTCATGTGGAATGAACGGCAGTTCGATCGGACGGGAACCCGCCGCGATGATTGCGTTGTCAAAGTTGATCACGGTTTTGCCGTTCTCACCTTCCACTTCCAGGGTGTTTGCCCCGGTAAATTTACCCAGACCGTTTACCACTTTCACTTTACGGCCTTTGGCCATACCTGCCAGACCACCGGTCAGCTGAGTGATAACTTTCTCTTTCCAGGTACGAATCTTGTCGATATCGGTTTTCGGCTCGCCGAAGACGATACCGTGTTCAGCCAGCGCTTTGGCTTCTTCGATAACTTTGGCTACGTGCAGCAGCGCTTTTGAAGGGATACAGCCGACGTTCAGACAAACACCACCGAGGGTGTTGTAACGTTCTACGATGACGGTTTCCAGACCTAAATCCGCGGCACGGAATGCTGCGGAATAACCTGCCGGGCCTGCCCCAAGTACTACGACCTGAGTTTTGATTTCTGTGCTCATCATGACCTCTTAATTTATACCCGTCGTCCACCGGGTCGTTCTATCCGCTCGCATTTTACAAAATTGTTAACAATTTTGAAACAACAAACGGCTCACGAATTTTTGCTTTCGCCAATAACCTCACGAACAGCATGAGGTTACCAGAAAAAAGCCGGCCGTCAGGCCGGCTTTTCTATTACATCACCAGGCGGCGAATGTCGCTCAGGGTGTTGTTGATGATGGTAATGAAGCGGGCACCATCAGCACCGTCGATCACGCGGTGGTCGAAGGAGAGAGAAATTGGCATCATCAGACGCGGCATAAACTCTTTACCATTCCACACAGGCTCCATCGCAGACTTGGAGACACCGAGGATCGCCACTTCCGGCGCGTTCACAATCGGCGCGAAGTGGGTAGTACCCAGGCCGCCGATGCTGGAGATAGTGAAGCAGCCGCCCTGCATTTCGCCGGCAGTCAGCTTACCATCACGCGCTTTCTTGGAGATGGTGGTCAGTTCGCGAGACAGCTCAGTGATGCTCTTCTTGTTCACGTCTTTGAAGACAGGAACAACCAGACCATTTGGCGTATCAACCGCAACACCGATGTTGATGTATTTCTTCAGCGTCAGCTTCTGGCCATCTTCAGACAGGGAGCTGTTGAAACGTGGCATCTGCTCAAGCGCAGCAGCAACGGCTTTCATGATGAAGACCACTGGGGTGAATTTCACGTCCAGTTTGCGCTTCTCAGCTTCGGCGTTCTGCTGTTTACGGAACGCTTCCAGATCGGTGATATCCGTTTTGTCGAAGTGCGTAACGTGCGGGATCATCACCCAGTTACGGCTCAGGTTCGCACCAGAGATTTTCTGGATACGGCCCAGTTCCACTTCTTCGATTTCACCGAACTTGCTGAAGTCGACTTTCGGCCATGGCAGCATGCCTGGGATACCGCCACCGGTGGCAGCAGCAGGTGCCGCTTCAGCGCGTTTCACCGCGTCTTTCACGTAAGCCTGAACGTCTTCGCGCAGGATACGACCTTTACGGCCAGTTCCTTTCACTTTCGCCAGGTTTACACCGAATTCGCGCGCCAGGCGACGAATCAGCGGGGTGGCGTGAACGTAGGCGTCGTTCTCAGCAAACTCAGATTTGCCTTCTGCTTTCGCAGCAGGGGCAGCAGCAGGTTTCGCAGCCTGAGCCGGTGCAGCAGCAGGTGCCGGAGCAGCAGCAGCCGGAGCCGCGGCAGGCGCAGCGCCTTCCACTTCGAAGACCATGATCAGAGAGCCAGTAGACACTTTGTCGCCGGTGCTGATTTTGATCTCTTTAACGGTACCGGCGAATGGCGCAGGAACTTCCATAGAAGCCTTGTCGCCTTCAACAGTGATCAGTGACTGTTCAGCGGCAACTTTGTCGCCCACTTTCACCATCACTTCGGTCACTTCAACTTCGTCACCGCCGATGTCCGGGACGTTAACGTCCTTCGCACCGCCAGCCGCAGCTGGAGCAGCAGCAGGTGCCGGAGCAGCCGCCTGAGCCGGTGCAGCAGCAGGTGCAGCACCCGCCACTTCGAAGACCATGATCAGAGAGCCAGTAGACACTTTGTCACCGGTGTTGATCTTGATCTCTTTAACAGTACCTGCGAACGGTGCCGGGACTTCCATAGAGGCTTTGTCGCCTTCTACAGTGATCAGAGACTGCTCAGCCGCAACGGTATCGCCCACTTTGACCAGGATCTCAGTAACTTCTACTTCGTCACCGCCGATGTCAGGCACGTTCACTTCTTTCGCTGCCGCGGCAGCTGCTGGAGCAGCGGCCGGAGCGGCTTCTTTCTTCTCTTCCTGCGCAGGTGCAGCAGCTGCTGCACCGTCGGCGGAATCGAAAATCATGATCAGTTTGCCAGTCTCGGTTTTATCGCCAACAGAGACTTTGATCTCTTTAACGATGCCAGCCTGAGGAGACGGGACTTCCATAGAGGCTTTGTCGCCCTCTACGGTGATCAGCGACTGTTCAGCTTCAACTTTGTCGCCCACTTTGACCAGGATCTCGGTGATTTCAACTTCATCAGCCCCGATGTCCGGTACATTGATTTCGATAGCCATTATTCTTTTACCTCTTACGCCAGACGCGGGTTAACTTTATCTGCATCGATGTTGAATTTGGTGATTGCTTCCGCCACCACTTTCTTGTCGATTTCGCCACGTTTAGCCAGTTCGCCCAGTGCTGCTACAACCACGTAAGAAGCATCAACTTCGAAGTGGTGACGCAGGTTTTCGCGGCTGTCAGAACGACCGAAGCCGTCAGTACCCAGTACGCGATAATCATCAGCTGGTACGTAAGTACGAACCTGCTCAGCGAACAGTTTCATATAGTCAGTTGAAGCTACAGCTGGCGCGTCGTTCATCACCTGAGCGATGTACGGAACACGTGGGGTTTCCAGCGGGTGCAGCATGTTCCAGCGCTCACAATCCTGGCCATCACGTGCCAGTTCGGTGAAGGAGGTCACGCTGTAGACGTCAGAACCTACGCCGTAGTCGTTCGCCAGGATCTGCGCTGCTTCACGAACGTGACGCAGGATAGAACCGGAGCCCAGCAGCTGAACTTTACCTTTGCTACCTGCAACAGTTTCGAGTTTGTAGATACCTTTACGGATACCTTCCTCGGCACCTGCTGGCATGGCCGGCATGTGGTAGTTTTCGTTCAGGGTGGTGATGTAGTAGTAAATGTTCTCTTGCGCTTCACCGTACATGCGCTGCAGGCCGTCATGCATGATGACTGCCACTTCGTACGCGTAAGACGGGTCATAAGAGATACAGTTAGGGATAGTCAGAGACTGAATGTGGCTGTGACCATCTTCGTGCTGCAGACCTTCACCGTTCAGCGTCGTACGACCGGAAGTACCACCGACCAGGAAGCCGCGAGCCTGTTGGTCGCCAGCCTGCCAGCACAGGTCACCGATACGCTGGAAACCGAACATGGAGTAGTAGATGTAGAACGGGATCATCGGCAGGTTGTTGGTGCTGTAAGAAGTCGCAGCAGCCAGCCAGGATGCGCCTGCGCCCAGCTCGTTAATACCTTCCTGCAGGATCTGACCTTTCTCGTCTTCTTTGTAGTATGCAACCTGCTCGCGGTCCTGCGGGGTGTACTGCTGACCGTTCGGGCTGTAGATACCGATCTGACGGAACAGACCTTCCATACCAAAGGTACGCGCTTCGTCAGCGATGATTGGAACCAGACGATCTTTGATCGACTTGTTCTTCAGCATCACGTTCAGGGCACGCACGAAGGCGATAGTGGTGGAGATCTCTTTGTTCTGCTCTTCCAGCAGCTGAGAGAAGTCTTCCAGCGCTGGCAGTTCCAGTTTCTCAGTGAAGTTCACCTGACGGGACGGCAGGTAGCCGTTCAGTTTCTGACGCTGTGCGTGCAGATAGGTGTGCTCTTCTGAACCTTCCGGGAAGGTGATGTAAGAGAGGTTTTCAACCTGCTCGTCGGTCACTGGAACGTTGAAACGGTCGCGGATATAACGCACGCCGTCCATGTTCATTTTCTTCACCTGGTGCGCGATGTTTTTACCTTCGGCGGTATCACCCATGCCATAACCTTTAACGGTATGGGCCAGGATTACAGTCGCTTTGCCTTTGGTTTCTTGCGCTTTTTTCAGTGCAGCGTAGACTTTCTTCGGATCGTGACCACCGCGGTTCAGTGCCCAGATCTGATCGTCAGTCCAGTCAGCAACCAGGGCTGCAGTCTCAGGATATTTACCGAAGAAGTGCTCACGAACGTAGGCACCATCTTTGGATTTGAAGGTCTGGTAGTCGCCGTCAACGGTTTCCTGCATCAGCTGGAGCAGTTTACCGCTGGTGTCTTTACGCAGCAGCTCATCCCAACGACCGCCCCACATGACTTTAATCACGTTCCAGCCTGCACCTGCGAAGATGCCTTCCAGTTCGTTGATGATCTTGCCGTTACCGGTTACCGGACCATCCAGACGCTGCAGGTTACAGTTGATGATGAAGCACAGGTTGTCCAGCTTCTCACGGGTCGCGATGGTGATCGCACCTTTAGATTCTGGCTCATCCATCTCACCGTCGCCCAGGAAGGCGTAAACGGTCTGCTGAGAGGTGTCTTTCAGGCCACGGTGTTCCAGATATTTCAGGAATTTAGCCTGGTAGATCGCACCGATTGGACCCAGACCCATAGATACGGTCGGGAACTGCCAGAATTCAGGCATCAGTTTCGGGTGCGGGTAAGAAGACAGGCCTTTACCGTGAACTTCCTGACGGAAGTTGTTCATCTGCTCTTCAGTCAGACGACCTTCCAGGAACGCACGTGCGTAAACGCCCGGAGAGATGTGGCCCTGGAAGTACACCAGGTCGCCGCCGTCTTTCTCAGTGCGTGCGCGGAAGAAGTGGTTGAAGCACACTTCATAAACGGTTGCAGAAGACTGGAAGGAAGCCATGTGGCCGCCCAGCTCCAGATCTTTTTTGGATGCGCGCAGAACGGTCATGATGGCGTTCCAGCGAATTGCAGAACGGATGCGGCGTTCCAGATCCAGATTGCCCGGGTATTCCGGTTCGTCTTCGACGGCAATCGTGTTTACGTAGTTGTTAGCCCCTGCACCTGCAGCTACTTTCACGCCACCTTTGCGGGCTTCAGAAAGCATCTGTTCAATCAGATACTGAGCGCGCTCAACACCTTCTTCACGGATGACCGATTCGATCGCCTGTTGCCAGTCGCGAGTTTCGATCGGATCCACGTCATTTTGGAGACGTTCTGACATGGGGGTATTCCTTATCTATCTAATACGTTGATTTGTCTGGAACCTGTCCCATTGCACTTTCTTTTCGTTTCGGGCTGTCTCTTTGTTGGCTGTGCTTCTTCACTCCAGTCACAGCGTTAACTGTGCTCCTGGGGATGCGCGCACTTGCCGCCGCGATACAACCCAAACTATGTCGAAAACTAAAAGCGCAATAAGACAGGTTCTGCGTTTAGTTGCCGCGCTCTAAAAAACTGGCGCTTAATCCTTTCGTTGCTGTATGCGGCGAAGTGAACGTTCTCGACGACTCTGTTCACGGCTGCGGTCCAGCAAGATTTCCTCAATGAAAGCCAGGTGACGGTGCGACGCTTCACGCGCCTGCTCCGGCTCCCCGGCCATTATCGCCTCGAATACTCGAGTGCGATGGTTGCTGACCAGCGGGAGCATCTCCCGACGGGCATACAACAATTCAAAATTCTGACGAACGTTCTGGGCAAGCATTGGCTCCATGCAGCGTAGCAGATGGAGGAGCACCACGTTGTGGGCTGCTTCTGTGACGGCAATTTGATACTGGACGACGGCGTCGGACTCGGCGTCGAGATCGCCGGACTGTTGGGCCCGTTCAATGGCCTGATGGAGTTCGCGAATGCGGTCACGATCTTCATCGTTGCTGCGCAGCGCCGCGTAGTAAGCCGCGATGCCTTCAAGCGCGTGACGGGTCTCAAGCAGATCGAACTGGGATTCTGGGTGGTCGGAGAGCAGCTCCACTAACGGGTCGCTGAAGCTCTGCCACAGGCTGTTTTGCACAAAGGTTCCGCCACCCTGGCGACGAAGCAGTAGGCCCTTGGCTTCGAGACGTTGGATCGCCTCACGCAGCGAAGGACGGGAAACGTCGAACTGTTTAGCCAGTTCGCGTTCAGGTGGAAGTTTCTCACCGGGGCGCAGGGTCCCCTCGAGGATCAAAAACTCCAGCTGCTGCTCAATCACATCAGATAATTTTGGTTGGCGAATTTTGCTGTAGGCCATATTCCCTGTCTTACGCCTTTTTGCCCGGAGTCAATTGGTCTTACCAATTTCATGTTCGTATCGCTAAAGTAACAAAGTATTCACCTTCTGTCCATATTGGTTTTGACCGAAATCAGTAAACCCTGCTTATTTTAACAACCTTACAGAAATAACGTTTCAAAAATGTAACTCTGCACAAATGAAATGATTACTCCCAAAGAGGCAGTTTTAACTTTATCGAAACGAAGAAAAGTGCGATCTGAACCGATTTAGCGGAGTAAAAAATGAAAAGCTGCCCACTTATGGAGCATTTTTATTCTATAGGTTGATGAAGGGACATAAACGGAACGATTTACAAATGCTTTCTTTTTATTCGAACTCACTTTCTCCACGCATAAAGCAGGTGCATTCGCCGTCGCTTAACATTATTCTTCCAATTACGGAAGACACTTCCGATATTTTCAGCCAATTGAACCGTAAACTAATAAATACATGAAATGGAATTTCATAATTACACACGCCAGAGCGTGAACATAACAACCACACACGAGGTTTCATAATGGATGGTCAACAGCACGGCGATCAGCTGAAGCGCGGCCTTAAAAACCGCCATATTCAGCTTATCGCTCTCGGTGGCGCTATCGGTACAGGCCTGTTCCTTGGCAGCGCATCGGTTATTCAGTCTGCCGGTCCGGGTATTATTCTGGGTTATGCCATTGCCGGTTTTATCGCCTTTCTTATTATGCGCCAGCTCGGTGAAATGGTGGTCGAAGAGCCGGTAGCCGGTTCCTTTAGCCATTTTGCTTATAAATACTGGGGCAGCTTTGCCGGGTTCGCGTCCGGCTGGAACTACTGGGTGCTGTATGTGCTGGTGGCGATGGCGGAACTGACCGCGGTCGGTAAATATGTCCAGTTCTGGTGGCCTGAGATCCCAACCTGGGTCTCCGCGGCGGTCTTCTTTGTGGTCATCAACGCCATCAACCTGACCAACGTAAAAGTGTTCGGTGAGATGGAGTTCTGGTTCGCCATTATTAAAGTTATCGCGGTTGTGGCGATGATCCTGTTTGGCGGCTGGCTGCTGTTCAGCGGCAACGGCGGCCCGCAGGCAAGCGTGAGCAACCTCTGGGATCAGGGCGGTTTCCTGCCACACGGCATGACCGGTCTGGTGATGATGATGGCGATCATTATGTTCTCCTTCGGTGGTCTTGAGCTGGTGGGTATCACCGCCGCTGAAGCAGACAACCCGGAGCAGAGCATCCCGAAAGCGACCAACCAGGTTATCTACCGCATCCTGATCTTCTATGTAGGCTCGCTGGCCGTGCTGCTTTCCCTGCTGCCGTGGACCCGCGTCACCGCTGACACCAGCCCGTTTGTGCTGATCTTCCACGAGCTGGGCGACACCTTTGTGGCCAACGCCCTGAACGTGGTGGTACTGACCGCCGCGCTGTCGGTCTATAACAGCTGCGTTTACTGCAACAGCCGTATGCTGTTCGGCCTGGCTCAGCAGGGTAACGCCCCGAAAGCACTGCTCAACGTGGATAAGCGTGGCGTGCCGGTTAACACCATTATCGTGTCGGCGGTTGTGACCGCGCTGTGCGTGCTGATCAACTACCTGGCCCCGGAATCCGCCTTCGGTCTGCTGATGGCGCTGGTGGTCTCCGCTCTGGTGATCAACTGGGCGATGATCAGCCTGGCGCACATGAAGTTCCGTCGTGCGAAACAGCAGCAGGGCGTGAAAACGCGCTTCCCTGCCCTGCTCTATCCGCTGGGTAACTGGGTCTGCCTGCTGTTTATGGCTGCCGTGCTGGTTATCATGCTGATGACGCCGGGTATGGCTATCTCGGTTTACCTGATCCCTGTCTGGATTGTTATCCTCGGGGTGGGTTACGCATGTAAGCAGAAAAATGCTAAAGCGGTAAAAGCGCATTAATCTTCTCCCCTCTGCGTCCCGGCGGATGCAGAGGGTTGTTACCTTCCTCACACTTTCTCGCCAACAGCCATTTTATCCATATCACCGACGGTATACTGCAACGCATATTTTGCTTCGGCAGCGAATAATTCTCTCCATAGTGCAACTCGGAGAATCGTCGATGGATAACAATAAACTTTCAGTAAAAGAAAAGATCGGCTATGGAATGGGGGATGCCGGATGCAACATCATCTTTGGCGCCATCATGCTGTTTGTAAACTATTTTTATACGGATATTTTCGGCCTTGCTCCGGCACTGGTGGGGGTATTGCTGCTCTCTGTGCGCGTCATCGATGCCGTAACCGATCCCATTATGGGGGCCATTGCCGATCGTACCCGTAGTAAGTATGGGCGATTTCGTCCATGGCTTTTATGGATCGCCTTCCCCTATGCGCTGTTCAGCATCCTGATGTTTACCACCCCGGACTGGACCTATAACAGCAAAGTTATCTATGCCTTCGTCACCTACTTCCTGCTCTCCCTGACCTATACGGCCATTAACATTCCGTACTGCTCGCTGGGGGGCGTGATCACTAACGATCCTAAAGAGCGCGTGGCCTGTCAGTCTTATCGCTTTGTGATGGTTGGTATCGCCACGCTGCTGCTGTCGCTGACGCTGCTGCCGATGGCCGACTGGTTCGGCGGCGAAGACAAAGCCAAAGGCTACCAGATGGCCATGACCGTGCTGGCGCTGATTGGCACCTGCATGTTCCTGTTCAGCTTCTCTACCGTGCGCGAGCGTGTTCGCCCGGCGGTGCAAACCAATGACGAGCTGAAAAATGATCTGAAAGATGTGTGGAAGAACGACCAGTGGGTACGCATTCTGCTGCTGACGCTCTGCAACGTCTGCCCGGGCTTTATCCGCATGGCGGCAACCATGTATTACGTCACCTGGGTCATGGGCCAGAGCACTCACTTCGCCACCCTGTTTATCAGCCTGGGCGTGGTCGGCATGATGCTTGGCAGCGTGCTGGCAAAAGTGCTGACCGACCGCTGGTGTAAGCTGAAGGTCTTCTTCTGGACCAACATCGTGCTGGCGATTTTCTCCACCGCCTTCTACTTCTTCGATCCAAAAGCCACCGTGACCATTGTGGTGCTCTACTTCCTGCTGAATATCCTGCACCAGATCCCGTCTCCGCTGCACTGGTCGCTGATGGCCGACGTAGATGACTACGGCGAATGGAAAACCGGTAAACGTATCACCGGGATCAGCTTCTCCGGCAACATCTTCTTCCTCAAGCTGGGGCTGGCGATTGCCGGGGCGATGGTGGGCTTCCTGCTCTCCTGGTACGGTTATGATGCCGGTGCTAAGGCGCAAAGCGCGGATGCCATCAACGGGATCGTTCTGCTCTTCACCGTCATTCCGGGCATTGGCTACCTCATTACCGCTGGCGTGGTGCGTCTGCTGAAGGTTGATCGCGAAACCATGAAGCAAATTCAGCAAGACCTGGAAAAACGCCGGAACAACTACCGCGAGCTGAATGATTTTCAGGAACTCAACGCCGCTGAGACAAAATAAGGAAAGCCGAATGCAAACCTGGCCAAACCCGTTTATTGAACAACGCGCTGACCCGTACATTCTTCATCATGAAGGACAATACTACTTTATTGCCTCGGTGCCGGAGTACGACCGGCTGGAGATCCGCCGTGCCGACTCGCTGGAGGGGCTGCGCAGCGCCGATGAGGTGGTGGTCTGGCGCAAGCCCGACACCGGCCCGATGAGTCAGCTGATCTGGGCACCGGAGCTGCACTGGATTGACGGCAAGTGGTACATCTATTTCGCCGCTACGCACACCCAGGCGCTGGATAAACTCGGGATGTTCCAGCACCGGATGTTTGCGCTGGAGTGTTCAGACAATGACCCGCTCACCGGCACCTGGGTTGAGAAAGGGCAGATCCAAACCCCGTTCGACACCTTTGCGCTGGATGCGACCACCTTTATTCACCAGGGAAAACGCTGGTATCTGTGGGCGCAAAAAGCCCCGGATATCACCGGTAACTCGAACCTGTACCTGTGCGAAATGGAGAACCCGTGGACGTTAAAAGGCAAGCCGGTGATGCTCAGCAAACCGGAGTATGACTGGGAGTGCCGCGGGTTCTGGGTCAACGAAGGCCCGGCAGTGTTGTTCCACGGCGATCGGTTGTTTATCAGCTACTCTGCCAGCGCCACCGATGAAAACTACTGCATGGGGCTACTGTGGATCGACCTTAATGCCGACCCACAGAACCCGGCGAACTGGCATAAATCACCGCAGCCGGTATTTACCACCAGCTATGAAAACCGCCAGTACGGGCCGGGGCACAACAGCTTTACCCAAACGCCGGAGGGTGAAGACGTGCTGGTTTACCACGCGCGTAACTACACCGAAATCGAGGGCGATCCGCTGTACGATCCGAACCGCCACACCCGCCTGAAGCTTGTTCGCTGGAATGAAAACGGGATGCCTGATTTTGGCATCCCGTCAGCGGATACAGTGTAAGCCCTGCGGCACGCTGGTTTAGATCAGCGTGCCGTAGATGGTCAGCAGCGCCACAATCACCACCACCGCAAAAGACGTTTTCTTGGCCATTGAAACGGCCGCTTTCGGCGTTTCGATCTTATCGGTATGCGGTTCACGCGCCAGCGAGAACTGCGCCAGACGTGTTAACACCAGGTACTGCGAGGTATGGCGATCTCCCAGCGAGGCAAACCATGCCGGCAGGGCTTTCTCACCATGCCCGATCAGGGCATAAACCACCCCGAACAGTCGCACCGGCAGCCAGTCCAGCACATGCAGAATGGCGTCGATCCCGGACTGTAACCGCTCGTGCGGCGTCAGATAACGTGCGAGCCAGCTCTGCCAGGCGCGTAAAAACGCATAACCCATCATCAGCACCGGGCCCCACGCACCGCCGACGACAAACCAGAACAACGGCGCCAGATAGAAGCGGAAGTTAATCCACAACAGCGCGTTCTGCAGCTCGCGTAAAAACTCGCGTTCGTCGCATTCCGGCGGGACGCCGTGGATCAGCGTCAGCTCGCTGGCCATCGCGCCGCGGGCATGGGCATCATCGTTGGTTGCCGCCTTCAGATAGGCATGGTAGTGCAGACGCACCTTACCCGCGCCAATACAGAGCACACCGAGCAGGATCCACACCACCAGCAGCGGCACATTGAAGAAGAGACCATACAGCGAACGCAACAGCAGGAACACCACGCCCATCACCGCCGCGGTCATCAGCAGAGTACGGATCATGGAAAAATGGCGGATGCGACGAAACAGCACTTCCATCCGGTGATCCAGATGCCAGTGCTCGCCCAGCTTGAACAAACGCTCAGCAATCATCACCAGCAGCATGGTAAATAACGTCATGTCATCTCCTTATCTGACAGGGCGGTAAGCATAGTGTTAAATCGTTGCCAGTCAAAGGCCGGGCCAGGGTCGGTCTTGCGCTGCGGTGCAATATCGCTGTGTCCGGTCCGGTTCTGGGCAATAGCCGGGTAGAGCTTGATAAGGGCGCGCGTCACCGCGGCCAGCTGTTGATACTGCGCATCGGTGTAGGGCAGTGTATCAGTCCCTTCCAGCTCGATGCCGATAGAAAAGTCATTGCACCGTTCACGCCCCTGATACTGAGAAACGCCCGCATGCCAGGCACGTTTATCAAAGGGAACATACTGGACGATTTCGCCGTCACGACGAATAAGACAATGGGCAGAAACGCGCAGGTGAGCGATCTCCGCAAAAAAGGGGTGAGCATCGGGATCGATTGTCCCGGTGAATAGCGCGTCAATCCACGGACCGCCAAACTCGCCTGGCGGCAGACTGATGTTATGCACCACCAGCAGCGACGGGATCTCATCCTCCGGGCGGCAATCGTGGTGTGGCGACGGAACACGCCGGGCATCTGCCAGCCAGCCATGTTCTAACTGCATGCAGGATCTCCTTATATATGGTGCTGATTCCCGGTTCAGAGTAGCATGTTTCAATCTTATGATTCGTTACCAATTTGGAGTTTTAACATGCCGCCTCGCCGCTACAACCCCGACCACAGACGTAACGTACTGCTGGAACGTATAAATCTTGATATTCCGGTAAGCGTTGCCAATGCGCTGCGCGAAGATCTGGGTGGAGATGTCAATGCTGGCAACGACATAACCGCCCAGCTGCTGGCGGAAGATGCCCGTTCCCATGCGGTTGTGATCACTCGTGAAGACGGGGTTTTCTGTGGTAAACGTTGGGTGGAAGAGGTCTTTACCCAGCTGGCCGGTGACGGCGTTAAGGTGACGTGGCATGTTGAAGATGGCGACAGCATTAAAGCGAATCAGCCGCTGTTTGAACTTGAAGGCGCATCACGCGTCCTGCTGACCGGTGAACGCACCGCGCTGAATTTTGTCCAGACGCTTTCCGGCGTCGCCAGCGAAGCTCGCCGCTATGTCGACCTGCTGGAAGGCACCCATACCCAACTGCTGGATACACGTAAAACGCTGCCGGGCCTGCGTACCGCCCTGAAATATGCCGTATTGTGCGGCGGCGGTGCAAACCACCGTCTGGGGTTATCTGATGCGTTCCTGATTAAAGAGAACCATATTATTGCCTCCGGCTCCGTTCGCCAGGCCGTGGAAAAAGCCTTCTGGCTGCACCCGGATGTGCCGGTTGAAGTGGAAGTGGAAAACCTGCAGGAGCTGGACGATGCCCTGAAAGCGGGTGCCGACATCATCATGCTGGATAACTTCAAAACCGAAGAGATGCGTGAAGCGGTGAAGCGCACCAACGGCCAGGCCCGTCTTGAGGTCTCCGGCAACGTGACGTACGAAACCTTGCGCGAATTTGCCGAAACCGGCGTCGATTTCATCTCCGTTGGCGCGCTGACCAAACACATTCGCGCCCTCGACCTGTCGATGCGCTTTCGCTAAGTGACAAAAAACCCGGCCTGCACAGGCCGGGTACGCCCGATTTACGACCCGCCCCGCAAACCTGCTGCATGGTTTTGTAACACCAGCACATCCCGCTGAATGCTGCTTCACGAATCGATTTTTGCCCCTCGCCCCTGGTCTGCCCCGCTGCCACAGTAGTGTGCGTCAACATAAGGAGCGACCCATGGAAAGACAAAAAGGATTTACCCTCATTGAGTTAATGGTGGTCATCGGCATCGTGGCTATCCTCAGCGCGATTGGCATTCCGGCTTACCAGAACTACCTGCGAAAAGCCGCCCTCACCGATATGCTGCAAACCTTTATGCCCTACCGTACCGCAGTCGAACTCTGCGCTCTCGATCATGGCGGGACAGAGAGCTGTAACGCGGGCGTCAACGGCATTCCCTCCCCGTCGACCAGCCGTTATGTCTCCGGGATGAGCATCGACAAAGGCGTTGTTACCCTGACTGGCCAGGAGAGCCTTAACGGCCTGGAGGTGACGATGACCCCGCAGTGGGATAATGGCAACGGCATCACTGGCTGGAAGCGCCTGTGCACCGTTGGCGAGGACAGCGCACTGAAGCAGGCCTGCGAAGAAGTGTTCCGCTTCACAGCTGAACAGGAGAGCGGGCAATGAATGCTGAACGCTTAACGGCCCTTTGTCGGCGTCATAACGCCCTGCTGCTGACCTGCGCCCAGGACAGGATCAACATTGCTGTGGTCGGCAACCCATCGCCCGAACTGCTGGAGGCATTACGTTTTGCGACGCAGAAACGAATCGACATTGAATGCTGGACCGCCGAGCGAATGGAAAAGCACCAGCAAACCGCATCGGAAGCGCATTTGCCTGTGGTCACTACATCTGCGCGTTCCGCCATCGACATACTTAACCAGACCCTGATGCAGGCCCTGAGCCAGCGGGCGTCGGATATTCATATCGAGCCAGCCGACGAAAGCTGGCAGATACGGTTGCGCATTGACGGCGTGCTCTACCCGCAGCAACCGCTCCCGGCCGAACTTGGCACAACCCTTATCGCCAGACTGAAGGTGCTGGGCAATCTGGATATCGCCGAGCGTCGCTTACCTCAGGATGGGCAATTTACGGTCGAGCTTTCGGGATCCCCCGTCTCGTTTCGCATTGCCACGCTCCCCTGCCGCAACGGCGAAAAAATCGTTCTGCGACTTCTGCAGCAAGAGCAACAGGCACTGCGGCTCGAACAACTGGGCATGAGCGAAACCCAGCAGCGGCTATTTGCCAGCACACTGCACAAATCCCAGGGGCTGATTCTGGTAACTGGCCCCACCGGCAGCGGCAAGACCGTTACTCTCTACAGCGCACTGCAGGCGCGGAACACGCCCGCGGTGAATATCTGCAGTGTGGAAGATCCGGTCGAAATCCCGCTGGAGGGGCTAAATCAAACGCCCATTAATCCCCGGGCAGGGTTAACCTTCCAGAGCGTGCTGCGCGCATTTTTGCGCCAGGATCCCGACATTATTATGGTGGGCGAAATACGCGATGGCGAAACGGCAGAGATCGCCATCAACGCTGCACAGACCGGTCATCTGGTGCTGTCAACGTTGCACACCAACTCTACTGCTGAGACGCTGGTTCGCCTGCAACAAATGGGCGTGGCACGCTGGATGATCTCGTCGGCGCTGTCTCTGGTGATCGCCCAGCGGCTGGTGCGCCGACTCTGCCCACACTGCCGTACCGAGGTGCACCGGGATACGCCCTTGCCCCAAGCGCTATGGCCCCGGCCTTTGCCGCACTGGCAGCCAGTGGGCTGCGACCGCTGCTATCACGGATTTTATGGTCGGGTGGCGATCTTCGAAGTGATGGTGATCACCCGGGAACTGCGCGCCGCCATTGCCAGCGGAGCGCCGGTGGAGGAGATCGAAAAGCTGGCCAGACAGACGGGCATGGTCACGCTGTTTGAACATGGCTGCATGGCGGTAGAGCAAGGCCACACCACGCTTGGGGAGCTGGTTCAGATGCTGGGCGAATCGGATGGCGGATAATCAACTGTGGCGCTGGCGGGCGCTTAACCCGCAGGGAGAGCAAAAGACTGGCGCGCTCTGGGCTGCCGACAAACAAACGGCGTGGAGCGTCCTGTTGGGCCGGGATCTCTTCCCTCTCGAAATCAAACGCAGCCTGCAGCAGACGCGCTGGCGGGCGCAGCAGCGCTACGAGGTGATCCACCAGCTGGCGACGTTACTGCAGGCGGGCTTAACGCTTTCGGCTGGTCTGGCGCTTCTGGCGCAGCAGCACCCCATCCGGCAGTGGCAGGCCCTGCTGCAGAGCGTGGCTGACGATCTCAGCGCGGGTTGCGCCTTTTCAGACGCCCTGAAAAAGTGGCCGCATGTCTTCCCTCCACTCTATGTTTCGATGATGAAAACCGGGGAGCTGACCGGCAAGCTCGATGAATGTTGTCGTCAGCTGGCGCAACAGCAAAAAACACAGCATCAGCTGAGCGCGAAGGTAAAAAAGGCGCTGCGCTATCCGGTGATTATCCTCGCCCTGGCCTTCGCTGTGGTACTGGCGATGGTGACCCTGGTACTGCCGGAATTTGCCGCGATCTACAAAACCTTCAACACGCCCTTACCGGCCCTGACCCGCGCTGTAATGGCGCTGGCAACCATGCTGCAGGAGCGGGGCGCGGGGTTGCTGCTAAGTCTGGTGGTGGCGGCATGTGGCCTGATGTATGTTCGCCGCAACCGGCGATGGCAACGCGCCACGCAGCGTCTGCTGCTGAGCAGCCCGGTGATTGGGGCGCTCGTGCGCGGGCAAAAGCTCAGCCAGATCTTTACCGTTCTGTCGCTTACGCAGCAGGCAGGCATCGCCTTTATTCAGGGGCTGGAAAGTACAGAAGAGACGCTGACATGCCCCTTCTGGCAGGAGAAATTACAGGCGATACGCCAGCACATTATGCAGGGGGCGCCCATCTGGTCTGCCCTGAATGAAGCGGCGATCTTTACGCCGCTCTGCATTCAACTCGTTCGCACCGGCGAAGCTTCGGGCGCGCTGGATACCATGCTGGCTAATCTGGCGCAGCATCATAATGAGCAGACATTTCAGCAAGCGGATAATCTCGCTTCGTTGCTGGAGCCGCTGCTGTTAATTGTGACGGGGTTAATTATCGGCACGCTGGTGGTCGCGATGTACCTGCCGATTTTTCATCTGGGGGATGCGATGGGGGCGGGATAACGCTGGCGCGAACCGCGCCAGCGAGAGAGCATTACAGGCTATTGAAAACGCGGTTTTCCTGTTCCTGAACGCGAATAAAGGTGGTGCGCTTGGTCAGCTCTTTCAGTCGGGATGCGCCCACGTAGGTACAGGCTGAACGCAGGCCACCCAGGATATCACGCGCGGTGTTCTCAACCGGGCCGCGAAGTGGCAGCTTAACGGTTTTACCTTCTGCCGCACGATACTGAGCAACGCCGCCCACGTGACGGTTCATCGCGGATTCAGAACTCATCCCATAGAAAAGCATGAATTTTTCACCGTTTTCATCAACAACGGTACCGCCGCTCTCTTCATGACCTGCCAGCATACCGCCCAGCATCACGAAGTCTGCGCCGCCGCCAAAGGCTTTCGCCACGTCACCCGGCATGGTGCAACCGCCGTCGCTGATGATCTGGCCACCCAGGCCGTGGGCTGCATCAGCACACTCGATCACCGCAGAGAGCTGCGGATAGCCAACACCGGTTTTTACGCGGGTGGTGCAGACGGAACCCGGGCCAATGCCCACTTTCACGATATCGGCACCGGACAAAATCAGCTCTTCACACATTTCACCGGTAACCACGTTACCTGCAATAATGGTTTTGGTCGGCCAGGCCTGGCGCGCTTTGCTGACGAACTGCACGAAATGTTCCGAATAACCATTCGCGACATCAATACAGATGAAGTTCAGGTTCGGGTTGGCAATAAGGATCTGTTTCGTTTTTTCGAAATCGGCATCGGAGGTGCCGGTAGAAACCATTACGTGCTTGAGAACAGTTTCAGAAACGGAGCCTGCAAACGCATTCCACTCTTCAACGCTGTAGTGCTTATGCACGGCGGTGAGGATGTCGAAGGAAGCCAGTGCTTTCGCCATTGCGAACGTCCCAACCGTATCCATATTGGCGGCGATAACAGGCACGCCAGACCAGGTCTGACCGGAATGCTTAAAGGTGAATTGACGTTCGAGTTCAACGTCGGAGCGACTTTTCAGAGTAGAACGTTTAGGGCGGATAAGAACGTCTTTGAAACCTAACTTCAGATCTTCTTCGATACGCATTTGCGGATTCCTGGGGTACTGGGGTAAATGTCGAAAAACGAAACACACAACTCCAGTGACGCTATCATACGCACTAATACCTGTTGCGCAAGACTGCGAAAATCACTTTTTTTACGCTACAATCCTATAAATTTACCTGGTAAAAAGTCCGTAAGCAGAGCTTAACCATTGCTGTTAAAAGATTAAATGTTAAGCAATTGATATCAATAATGAATATTTCCCAGGATTTTAATTAATGGGGTACATCGTTGCATTAACGGGAGGCATTGGCAGTGGCAAAAGCACTGTGGCCGACGCCTTCTCTCGTCTGGGTGTCACGATTATTGATGCCGACATCATTGCCCGCCAGGTGGTAGAGCCAGGTACACCTGCACTGCACGCCATCGCAGAACATTTCGGCCACGATATGATCGCACCCGATGGCACCCTGAACCGCCGGATGCTGCGTGAACGCATTTTCTCGCATCCTGAAGAAAAAGCCTGGCTAAATGCCCTGCTTCATCCGCTGATCCAGCAGGAGACGCAGAGGCAGATGTCACAGGCGACCTCACCTTATGTCCTCTGGGTTGTACCGCTTCTGGTGGAAAATAAGCTCCACGAAAAAGCTGATCGGGTGCTTGTCGTGGACGTCTCTCCGACAACACAAATTCAGCGCACCATCGCCCGCGATAATGTTGCGCGCGAACATGCCGAACAAATTCTTGCCGCGCAGGCCACGCGTGAAGCACGCCTTGCCGTCGCGGATGATGTTATTGATAATAACGGCGCACCGGATGCCATCAGCTCCGATGTTGCCCGCCTGCATCAGTACTACCTGGCGCAGGCCGTTTTACAGGAAAAAGCATAATGCACACCCACGTTCTGTTTGAGCATCCCCTCAATGAAAAAATGCGTACCTGGCTGCGCATCGAGTTTTTAATCCAGCAGCTTTCAAGCCTTCTTCCGATACAGGATCACACCACGGCGCTGCATTTTTTCCGTAACGTCAGCGACCTGCTGGATGTGTTAGAGCGTGGTGAAGTTCGCACAGAATTACTGAAAGAGCTGGAGCGTCAGCAGCGTAAATTACAGGCCTGGGCCGAAGTGCCCGGCGTGGATAACAGCCGTATCGACAGCCTGCGTCAGCAGTTGAAACACAACAGCACTGTATTGATGGCGGCGCCACGTATCGGCCAGTTTCTGCGGGAAGATCGTCTGGTGGCGCTGGTTCGCCAGCGTCTGAGCATTCCTGGCGGCTGCTGTAGTTTCGATTTACCGACCCTGCATATCTGGCTGCACATGCCGCAGGAGCAGCGCGATGTTCAGGTACAAAGCTGGCTCGGCAGCCTTGAGCCGCTGAACCAGGCGCTGTCGCTGATCCTTGATTTGATCCGCAACTCCGCGCCGTTCCGTAAGCAAACCAGCCTGAACGGTTTTTATCAGGATAACGGTGAGGATGCCGATCTGCTGCGCCTGCAGCTGGCCCTTGCCGATCAGCTTTACCCACAAATTTCAGGTCACAAGAGCCGCTTTGCGATTCGTTTCATGCCGCTCGACAGTGAACATGGTCTGGTGCCGGAACGTCTCGACTTTGAGCTGGCGTGTTGTTAAGGAGCCATGATGTCTGATGTTACCACCGTGAACTGCCCCACCTGTGGGAAGCCCGTTATCTGGGGCGAGCAGAGTCCTTTTCGTCCATTTTGCTGCAAACGTTGCCAGCTGATCGATCTTGGTGAGTGGGCTGCGGAAGAGAAACGCATTCCGAGCGATGGCGATCTCTCTGACAGCGATGACTGGAGCGAAAACCAGCAGTAACTGTAAAAGCCTGCTGGCGCTTCGCTTAGCAGGCTACAACTTCCCCACTAAGCGGGTAATGACAGGTTCGTTTGCCGGTGGAAATTTATCGGCATCACTCGCCTGAAGCGTAACCCAACTCCCCGGCTGTCCCTCTTTGCCCCATGGCTCCCCTTCCCAGTTTTCCACCAGCCAGAACCATAAAGTAATGTGGCGATCGGGGAACTGGTATTCCAGTTTATCGAACACGGTCGCACCGAGCGGGGTGATCCCCACCTCTTCCTGTAACTCGCGAATCAACGCTTGTTCCGGCGTTTCGCCAGCCTCGATCTTCCCGCCCGGAAATTCCCACTTATTTGCCATGTGCGCATCCGCCGCACGCTGGGTAATAAAGATTTGGTTATCGGAGTTGCGAATGATCCCGACAGCGATTTGCAGTGTTTTCATTGTCCTGATTCCATAAAAAAGGCGCAGATATCTGCGCCTTTTCAGTTGGTTTAATGCTTAGCTCAGACGGCCATGGCACTGTTTGTATTTTTTACCGGAACCACATGGGCACGGATCGTTACGACCTACCTTACGCTCACCGGCCTGCGCGGCAATCGCGGCAGCGGCGGCTTCTTCATCGTCCTGATGGCTAAGCTGCTGCATCTGGGCCAGACGTTCAGCCTCTTCGCGGCGCTGCTGCTCCATCTCTTCAACTTCTTCCGGCATGCGAACCTGCACTTTGCTCAGGGTGCTGATCACTTCGTATTTCAGGGATTCAAGCATTGAGGCAAACATCGCAAAGGATTCGCGTTTGTACTCCTGCTTCGGATCTTTCTGCGCATAGCCACGCAGATGGATACCCTGACGCAGGTAGTCCATCGCCGCCAGGTGCTCTTTCCACAGGGAGTCCAACGTTTGCAGCATGACGCCTTTCTCGAAGTGACGCATCATCTCAGCGCCGACCACTTCTTCTTTGCGCTTATAGACTTCAATGGCATTAGCAAAAATACGCTCGCGCAGGGTCTCTTCGTGCAGCTCAGGCTCTTTATCCAGCCACTCCTGGATAGGCAGATCCAGATCGAAATCGTTCTTCAGGCGTGCCTGCAGGCCTTCGATATCCCACATCTCTTCCAGCGATTGCGGAGGAATGTGTCCATCGATAGTGGCTTTAAAGACGTCTTCACGGATACTGTTGATGGTTTCGCTCACGTCGGACACGTCCAGCAGCTCGTTACGCTGGGTGTAAATCGCGCGACGCTGGTCGTTGGCTACGTCATCATACTCAAGCAGCTGCTTACGAATATCAAAGTTACGGCTTTCCACTTTACGCTGGGCGTTAGCGATGGCTTTGGTCACCCACGGGTGCTCGATTGCTTCGCCTGGCTTCATGCCCAATTTGCGCATCATGCCCGACACACGGTCAGAGGCGAAAATACGCATCAGCGCATCTTCCATCGACAGGTAGAAGCGGGATGAACCGGCATCACCCTGACGACCTGCACGACCACGCAGCTGGTTGTCGATACGGCGAGATTCATGACGCTCGGTACCGATGATGTGCAGACCGCCCGCGGCCAGTACAGCATCGTGACGAACCTGCCAGTCGGCTTTGATCTGGGCGATCTGTTCCGGGGTTGGGTTTTCCAGCTCGGCTACTTCTGCCTGCCAGCTACCGCCCAGCATGATGTCAGTACCACGGCCCGCCATGTTGGTGGCGATTGTTACGGCCCCCGGATAGCCCGCCTGCGCAACGATATCCGCTTCTTTGGCGTGGAATTTGGCGTTCAGTACGTTGTGCTTGATGCCCGCTTTCGTCAGCTCATTGGAAACCACTTCGGATTTTTCAATAGAGATGGTACCCACCAGAACCGGCTGGCCCGCGGCGGTACGGTCGCGAATATCTTCGATGATGGCCTGAATTTTTTCTGCTTCGGTCATGTAGACCAGGTCCGGCATATCTTTACGGATCATCGGACGGTTGGTTGGAACCACCACGGTATCCAGCTTGTAGATTGAGCTGAATTCGAAGGCTTCGGTATCCGCCGTACCGGTCATCCCTGCCAGTTTCTCATACAGACGGAAGTAGTTCTGGAAGGTAATGGATGCCAGGGTCTGGTTCTCGTTCTGGATATCCACGCCTTCTTTAGCTTCCACCGCCTGATGCAGACCATCGGACCAGCGACGCCCCTGCATGGTACGACCGGTGTGCTCATCGACGATGATAACTTCGCCATCTTTAACGATATAATCAACGTCACGGGTAAACAGTACATGCGCGCGCAGCGCCGCCGTCACGTGGTGCATCAGCATAATGTTGCCAGGAGAGTAGAGTGACTCGCCTTCATCCATAATGCCCTGCGCAACCAGCAGTTCTTCGATCTGGACCAGACCACGTTCGGTCAGGTTCACCTGACGGGCTTTTTCGTCCACGGAGAAGTGGCCTTCGCCCTGGAAGCTGTCGGAGTCCTCTTTTTCCTGACGGATCAGGTGAGGAATGATTTTGTCGACTTTGCGATACATTTCGGAGCTGTCTTCGGCAGGGCCGGAGATGATCAGCGGCGTACGGGCTTCATCGATCAGAATGGAGTCAACCTCATCCACCAGCGCATAGTGCAGTTTACGCTGAACGCGCTCTTCCGGGCTGAACGCCATGTTATCGCGCAGGTAGTCAAAACCGTATTCGTTGTTGGTGCCGTATGTGATGTCCGCGTTATAGGCTTCACGCTTGGCCGGAGCAGGAAGACCGGACATGTTGATGCCCACGGTCAGGCCCAGGAACTCGAACAGTGGACGGTTGTTTTCGGCGTCACGCTGCGCCAGATAGTCGTTGACGGTTACGACGTGTACGCCTTTACCGGATAAGGCATTAAGGTAAGCAGGCAGGGTCGCAGTCAGGGTTTTACCTTCACCGGTACGCATCTCAGCGATGCAACGGTCGTTCAGCACCATACCGCCCAGCAGCTGCACGTCGAAGTGACGCATGCCAAATACGCGCTTACTCGCTTCGCGAACCACGGCGAAAGCTTCCGGGATCAGACTTTCAACGGTTTCGCCTTTTTCAAGACGGGCACGGAACTCTACAGTTTTGCCTTTCAGCTCTTCATCAGAGAGTTTTTCCATCGCTGGCTCAAGGCCATTGATGATGCTGACAGCTTTGCGCATACGGCGCAAAGTACGATCGTTACGGCTACCGAAAACTTTTGTTAGTAATTTGATTAACATAATAAATTCTCAAACGCCCCATCATGGGCAGTTAAATTAAGGTATTGAAAAGCGTTAATTTAGCTGAGGCGTTGAGGTCCGGCGCGGATGCCCTGTACCTGGCTAATCCAGGCCGACACGGAGAAAGCGGATGGGGGATAGAATGCAGTAAGCGCGACCTGACGAACAATGACCGGCGGCTCGCTCTGTTGGGTAAGCAGCGTGTTGAGCGTATCCAGCAGCGCCAGATGGTGCGCCTGAACCGGTAGGGACTCTTCAACAGCAGGCAACGCCTGCGGTGCCATGGCGAATGAGAGGTGACGAATAACGGTGCGGATAGCATGCTGATGCCAATAATCCACCGTGTAATTCGGTCGGCGATTCGCTTCCAGTAGAGCAAGGTTAGTGAAGTTAACCCGCGTGTTCAGGTCTTGTGGAGAGGTGGCGGTCTTTGCGGGGTTAGCTGCTTCGGCGTTGCTGCTGAGCGCGGGCAGGCCAAGGCTCGCCGCGACCATCCCCAAAAGGAGATGCGGCCAGAAGTAACGTCTGCCAAATTGTCGCCAGCGCGTCAGAATTCCGCTCAATTGCCCCACCAAAAGTAAGTAAGCCTTCAGGCTCACCGTAAGAATTTTCTATTTAGCGTCCAGATATTACCACCAATGCGACGGCGCAGCAGCAGTAATGAGGCACCGGGGAGGTTAAAAATGGTGATGAAATCAGCAAACGCGCCATTGACTACGGCAATTCGGGAAGGATAAAAACAAAAACGACTGGTCTTGCTGGCCGGAGAGAGTGCCAGGTCAACCAGTCGAATTTAAATAACGGGATCTACCGTTACGCCAGAACTGTGCTCGGTGCTTTGAATGCCAGTGGCAGTTCAGCTTCGTCTTCGAAGGTCACATATTCCCAGGCTTCCTGTTTTGCCAGAACAGCCTGCAACAGTTTGTTGTTCAGCGCATGACCGGATTTATACGCGGTAAATGCACCAATGATATTGTGACCACACATGAACAGGTCGCCGATCGCATCCAGCATTTTGTGACGAACGAATTCATCTTCAAAACGCAGGCCGTCTTCGTTCAGTACGCGATAATCGTCAACAACGATGGCACAATCGAAGCTGCCGCCCAGGCACAGGCCGCGGGACTGCAGATATTCGATATCACGCATGAAACCAAAAGTACGCGCACGACTGATCTGACGCATAAACGCATCAGCAGAGAAGTTCATCGCATAGCGCTGGGTGCTGGAATCAATCGCCGGATGGTTGAAATCGATGGTGAAATCCAACGAAAAACCATTAAACGGCTTGAATTCAGCCCATTTGTCGCCATCCTGGACACGAACGGTCTCTTTGATACGCACAAATTTCTTCGCACAGTTCAGTTCTTCAATGCCGGCATCCAGCAACAGATAAACGAACGGTGCAGCGCTGCCATCCATGATTGGGATTTCTGGCGCATCGACTTCAATAACAATGTTGTCGATACCCAGACCCGCCAGGGCGGCATTCAGGTGCTCTACGGTAGAGATCCGCACGTCATGCTCGTTCACCAGGCAAGTACAGAGCATGGTATCACGCACAGATTTGGCATCAGCCGGGAAATCTACCGGTGGATTCAAGTCGGTGCGACGATAGATGACCCCGGTATTGGCCGGCGCAGGGCGCAGCGTCAGTGTGACTTTCTTGCCGGTATGTAAACCGACACCTGTCGCCTGAACGATACGTTTTAATGTCCTTTGTTTGATCATCGTATAATCTCGCCAAGTTACTTATCCAACCGAGAGTGTATATCACTATCGGGCGGCCAGTTTAGCACAAAGAGCGTAAATTCCCTAATTCCAGCTAATTCTTAATCAGCTTGCTTACGCAGGAACGCAGGGATATCCAGATAATCTGGCTCTTTCTGGGTCTGTGTTGTGTTGTCATTAACCACTTTCGCGGCCGGTTTTTGCTCTTGCGTCAACGGCGCCATGCCGTGCGGCTGGTAGCGATCCATCACAGGCTGCTGAGCAGTTTTGTTCGTCACCAGGGTGATCTCAGGACGTTTGTCCATGCCGATACCGGTAGCAACAACAGTTACGCGCAGCTCATCGTTCATCTCTGGATCAAGGGACGTACCGATTACCACAGTGGCGTTGTCAGAGGCGAACGCACGGATGGTGTTACCCACGGTTTCGAACTCATCCAGACGCAGGTCGAAGCCCGCAGTGATGTTGACCAGCACGCCGCGCGCACCAGACAGATCGATATCTTCCAGCAGCGGAGAAGAGATCGCCATTTCAGCGGCTTCTTCTGCACGGTCTTCACCTTTCGCCACGCCGGAGCCCATCATCGCGTAGCCCATCTCGGACATCACGGTGCGCACGTCAGCAAAGTCGACGTTCATCAGGCCCGGACGGGTGATCAGCTCGGCGATACCTTGCACTGCACCTTTCAGTACATCGTTCGCAGCGCCAAAGGCGTCCAGCAGAGAGATGCCACGGCCCAGCACTTTCAGCAGTTTGTCGTTCGGAATAGTGATCAGCGAGTCCACGTGTTTGGACAGCTCGGTGATACCCTGCTCGGCAAACGCCATACGCTTCTTGCCTTCAAAATTGAAAGGCTTAGTCACGACGGCAACCGTCAGGATACCTAAATCTTTAGCAACTTCAGCAACCACTGGCGCAGCACCGGTTCCGGTACCGCCGCCCATGCCCGCGGCGATAAACACCATGTCTGCACCATCAAGCGCAGCACGCAGGGCTTCACGATCTTCTTCTGCAGCATTGCGGCCGACTTCCGGGTTTGCCCCAGCGCCCAGCCCTTTGGTGATGCCGCCACCGATTTGGATCGTCTGGCCAACAGCCGTTTTACGCAGTGCCTGCGCATCGGTGTTCACCGCGAAGAACTCTACACCTTCGATGCGCTCGCGCACCATATGCTCTACAGCATTACCGCCGCCGCCACCGACGCCGATGACTTTAATCACCGCGTCGTTGGTCAGTTCCATAGGTTCAAACATAGTTTCTCTCCGTTTTGTGCCTGTCGCCCGAAACCGTTAATTCTCGCCGGTCTCTTACTAAAATTAAAATTCTTTTCGCAGCCAGGTATTGATTCGTTTAAACCACGAACCTACCGACGCGCGTTTTTCTACTTCTGCTTCGCCACTGAGATGTGTTTCTTTCCCGTAATGAAGCAAGCCCACTGCCGTTGAGTAATACGGCTCCTGAGCATAATCCGTTAAACCGGTGATGTTCAGCGGTGCGCCGATGCGCACCTGCGTATGGAACACGCGCTGAGCACAGGCCGCAAGACCCTCAATTTGCGCCGCACCGCCGGTTAATACAATCCCCGCCGCAAGATGGTGTTTGACACCTTGCTGGCGAAGCTGTTCCTGTAACTGCAAAATCTCTTCGTTGACCAGGTTGAGTAGCTCGGTATAACGCGGCTCAATGACCTCGGCTAACGTCTGGCGCTGTAGGCTGCGCGGTGGACGTCCACCCACGCTCGGCACTTCAACGCTCTCATCTTTGCCCACAATGGAGCCAAGTGCACAACCGTGGCGCACTTTAATCGCCTCTGCATCGCTCGGTGGCGTGCCAAAGGCGTAGGCGATATCGCTGGTCACCACGTTCCCCGCATAAGGGATAACTTTCGTGTGGCGCAGCGCCCCGCCGGTATAGACGGCCATGTCCATCGTACCACCACCGATATCCACGACACAGACGCCCAGCTCACGTTCGTCTTCAGTCAATACGGAATAACTTGCCGCAAGACCGGCGAAAATCAGTTGGTCAACTTTAAGACCACAACGTTCAACGGCTTTGACGATGTTCTTCGCCATATCGTTGTGACATGTGATCAAGTGCACTTTTGCCTGCATACGCACGCCGGAAAGGCCTACCGGATTTTTAATACCTTCCTGGTAGTCAATCGCATACTCCTGCGGGATCACATGCAGGACGCGATGTTCATCGCGAACACGCACAGATTTCGCAGTATGCACTACGTTTTCGACGTCTTCCTGCGAGACTTCTTCTTCTGAGATCGGCACCATGCCAATCTCGTTCTGGCAGCTGATATGCTTGCCAGAAAGCGCCAGATACACGGAGGAAATCTGGCAATCTGCCATCAGTTCGGCCTGATCGATGGCGCGCTGTACGCATTTCACCACCGACTCAAGGTCGTTTACCCCACCTTTATCCATACCACGAGACGGGCAACTGCCCACACCAATGATATTGACCATACCGTCGGGCAGAACTTCCCCTACTAAAGCGGCAACCTTCGCAGTGCCAATCTCCAGTCCTACTACCAGTTTTCTGTCCGTCGCCTTGATCATTGTTATTCTGCCTGTACCTGAGCCTGAGTCTGTTGCTGATTAGGTTCCTCAACCGGCGCCGGGATCCACCCGACCGATGCGCCTGAGTCATAGCGCAAATCAACGTAGCTAATCCTTTTGCCTTCAGCCTGCGCCTGCTGCTGTAGAACGGGATAAAGTTCTACAAAACGGTTCAGACGCTTCATCGTGTCACCCCGGCCAAGATTCAGCTTAATATCGTTCGTCAGCGTCAATTGCCAGGAACGACGCGCCGTCATCGCGGCTTGTTTCAGGGTAAAACGATCTTTAGCCAGCACTTGCCCCATGTTACGGAAGCCTTCCAGCACTTCGTTTTCGCTGCCTTCTGGACCATACAACATAGGTAAATTTTGCTTGCTGACACGATCGGCCGGGACGCTGAAAGAAATTCCATCTACGTCAACCATATGCTGATCATTCCAACGCGCAATGGGTACATATTCAACCAGATGAATCTTCAATTCATCCGGCCACTGCTTTCTAACGCTCGCCTGTTTAATCCAGGGCAAACGCTCAATCTGGCTCTGGATAATATTCACATCCTGCGTCATGAAGGTGCCGGGCGATCCTAATGCCAGAATCGACTGACGGATATCATCATTACGCGTGTAGTGACGATCACCTGTCACCACCAGTTTCGACAGAGGCAGACGTTGTGCATCTTCCATCCAGCCGAGCACCATCCAGCCGCTGACAAACACCGTACACAGCACGGCGAGCAGGAAGGTAATCCCTGCAAGACGCGTTCCATTACTCCGTCGCGAAGAGGAATACTCTTCTTCGTCACGGTTTCGCGTGTTCAGCGCAGCCTGAGACATATCAGCCCGCCTGGTCCAGAATACGAACCACTAACTGCGAGAAGCTCATTCCCGCCTGGCGCGCCGCCATCGGCACCAGGCTATGACTGGTCATACCCGGTGAGGTGTTGGCTTCCAGCAGATAAAACTGCCCATCGCTATCCTGCATCACGTCGATCCGTCCCCAGCCACGGCAGCCAAGTACATGCCAGGCTTTTAGCACCAAGGCGTTTAAAATGGCTTCACGCTCCGCTTCCAGACCACTTGGGCAGAAATATTGCGTCTCATCAGAGAGATACTTCGCCTCATAATCATAGAAGGTTCCAGCTGGTTGGATACGAATTGATGGTAAAATTTCTTCGCCAAGCACCGCAACGGTAAATTCCGGTCCGCTGAGCCATTTTTCAATCAAAACTTCTTCATCATGTTGAAATGCCAGCGCTAATGCAGATGATATATCGCCAGCTTCATCAACTTTAGACATTCCTACGCTTGAGCCTTCACGGCTGGGTTTCACAATCACCGGCAATCCCAGCGCCGCAATACGTTCAGTGACGCTGGCGTCAAGGCCCTGCTCAAATTCACGACGGGTCATAGCTACCCATGGCGCAACCGGCAAACCGGCCCCCTGCCACAGCAGTTTGCTGCGCAGTTTGTCCATGGAGATGGCTGAGGCCATCACACCGCTGCCGGTATAAGGCAGACCGATGATGTCCAGCAGCCCTTGCAACGTACCGTCTTCACCGCCGCGGCCGTGCAGCGCGATAAAGACTTTAGCAAAACCCATCTCTTTCAGGCGCGTCACGTCAGTCTCTTTCGGATCGACCAGATGCGCGTTAACACCGCCTTCGCGAAGCCCTGCCAGCACCGCCGCGCCCGAATTCAGAGAGACTTCGCGTTCTGCAGAAGTGCCGCCAGACAGGACCGCAATCTTATCAGCCATGACGTTCTTCCTCCGAAATTTGCGGCTTAAGTTTGATTTCAGCCAGAGTACGGGCGATCTTGCCGATATTTCCCGCACCCTGCACCAGAATCAAATCATTGCCGGTCAACACCGGAGCAAGCATCGCTGCCGCCTGGGCATGATCGGAGACCAGAATCGGGTCGATCTTGCCGCGACCGCGAATGGTGCGGCAAAGAGAGCGACTGTCTGCGCCCGGAATCGCCGCTTCGCCCGCCGCGTAAACTTCCAGCATCAGCAGGGTATCAACCTGTGAAAGCACATTCGCGAAATCGTCATAGAGGTCGCGCGTACGGGTATAGCGGTGTGGCTGGAACAGCATGACCAGATTTTTGTCCGGCCAGCCCGCGCGCGCCGCTTTGATCGTGGCGTCCACTTCGGTCGGGTGATGACCGTAGTCATCAACCAGCATCGCGGTTCCGCTTTTTCCGTTCACGGTTTCCAGTGGGAACTCGCCAAGGAAATCGAAACGACGGCCGGTGCCCTGGAAGCTTTCCAGCGCCCGCAAAATGGCCTCGTCATCAATGCCTTCTTCTGTTGCGACCGCAACGGCCGCCGCGGCGTTCAGGGCGTTGTGACGACCCGGCGCATTCAGCGTTACCTGCAGCAGCTCTTTATCCTGACGTGCCAGGGTGAAATGCCCCTGCGCACCAATCTGTTTGTAACTTTCCACCCGAACATCGGCATCTTCGCTGAAACCGTAAGTCGTGATCTGACGGCCCACGCGCGGCAGCAGCTCGCGGATCACCGGGTCGTCTACACACATTACGGCCCGTCCATAAAACGGCAAATTGTGGAGAAAGTTTATGAATGTTTGCTTTAAATTTTCGAAGTCGCCCTGGTAGGTATCCATATGGTCGGCTTCGATGTTGGTCACGATTGCCACCATCGGCTGCAAATGCAGGAAAGAGGCGTCACTTTCATCCGCTTCAGCGATCAGATAACGGCTGTTACCCAGGCGCGCGTGCACACCCGCGGCTTTGACCAGGCCGCCGTTGACGAAAGTTGGATCGAGGCCCGCTTCAGCATAAATGCTGGAGACCATCGCCGTGGTGGTGGTTTTACCGTGGGTTCCGGCAATGGCGATGCCGTGACGAAAACGCATCAGCTCGGCCAGCATCTCTGCACGGCGGATCACCGGGATACGTGCTTCGTGTGCAGCAACAATTTCCGGGTTGTCGGCAGAGATGGCGCTGGAAACGACCACCACGCTGGCATCAAGGACGTTTTCCGGGCGATGGTTAAAATAGATAGTCGCACCGAGCGACGCCAACTGTTGCGTAACAGGGTTCGGCGCCAGATCGGAACCGCTGATCTGGTAGCCTTCATTCGCCAGCACTTCGGCAATACCGCCCATACCGGCGCCGCCGATGCCAACAAAATGAATGTGCCGGACGCGACGCATCTCGGGCACGATTGAACGCAGTTTCGCCAGTTGTTGTGTATTCATTCTCTAAACGCCATCGACTACTTCAAAAAATTCGTGCAGCGCAACACGCGCTGCGAGGGTTAAACCTGGGCTGCCAGGCTCACTTCTTTTGCCACCCGTTCCGTTGCATCCGGGATCGCTGCGGCACGTGCATGCTGCGCCATCTCCAGTAATGTCTTCCGGTCCCAGCCCGCCAGGGTGGTGGCGACCGCGTCTGCGGTAAACTGCGGCTGTTCAAAAATTTTCGCGGCGCCGGCTTTCTCAAGCGGCAACGCATTCCAGTACTGCTGACGATCTTTGTGCTGGAATGGCACAAACAGCGCCGGTAAGCCTGCGGCGGCAATTTCGCTCACCGTCAGCGCGCCGGAGCGGCAGACCACGACATCGGCCCAGGCATACGCCGCCGCCATGTCGTCGATAAATTCAGTCACTTTATGCTGCGGCTGGCCCGCATCGGCATAGGCCTGCTCGACCGTTTGCTGACCGCCCTTCCCGCTTTGATGCCAGATGGTCACCGCGTCACCGAGCTTGGCCGCAACCTGCGGCAGCGTCTGGTTCAGAATGCGCGCCCCTTGAGAGCCGCCCACTACCAGCACACGCACCGGGCCTTCGCGCCCGACAAGACGCTCCTGCGGCAACGGCAGTGCAAGCACGTCCACACGCACCGGGTTACCCACCACATCCGCTTTCGGAAATGCGCCGGGAAACGCCTGCATCACTTTGCTGGCGATACGGGAGAGCCACTTGTTGGTCAGACCGGCAATACCGTTCTGCTCATGCAGCACAACCGGGATCCCCAGCGACCACGCCGCCAGCCCACCAGGACCCGAGACATAACCGCCCATCCCCAGCACCACGTCCGGCTTGAAACGCTTCATGATCGCCCGCGCCTGGCGCCAGGCGTTGAAAATGCGCACCGGCGCCAGCAGCAGGGCTTTGATCCCCTTGCCGCGCAAGCCGGAGATATGGATAAAGTCGATCTCAATCCCGTGCTTCGGTACCAGATCGGCCTCCATGCGGTCTGCGGTTCCCAGCCAGCGTACCTGCCAGCCCTGATCCATTAAATGGTGCGCAACCGCCAGTCCCGGGAACACATGCCCGCCGGTACCGCCTGCCATCACCATTAACCGCTTCGGTTGATTCATCGTGAACCTCGTGTAAACGCCTGGGCATTTTCCAGACGCGTTTCATAATCTATGCGTAGCAAAAACATAATGGCGGTCGACATGATCAACAGACTCGAACCACCATAACTGATTAACGGCAGCGTCAGACCTTTGGTTGGCAGCATACCGGCTGCGGCACCCACGTTAACTAAAGCCTGAAAACTGAACCAGATACCGATTGAACAGGCCAGAAAACCTGAGAAACGGTGGTCGATGACCAGTGCTTTCCGGCCGATCGACATCGCACGGAAAGCGACGAAGAATACCATTAAAAGCGCTAATACCACACCGATATAACCCAGTTCTTCCCCAATGATGGAGAAGATGAAGTCGGTATGCGCCTCGGGTAAATACTCCAGTTTTTGCACTGAATTCCCTAACCCCTGCCCCCACATTTCACCGCGGCCAAAGGCCATCAATGACTGGGTCAGCTGATAACCGCTGCCGAAGGGATCTTCCCAGGGATTCCAGAAAGAGGTCACACGACGAATACGGTACGGTTCGGCAAGGATCAGCAGTACCACTGCGGAGATCCCCATTCCGATGATGGCGATGAACTGCCAGAGTTTCGCCCCCGCCAGGAACAGCATCGCCAGGGTGGTAACAAACAGTACGACCACGGTCCCGAGGTCAGGCTGGGCCAGCAACAGAACCGCCAGCACCAGGATCACGCCCATCGGTTTTAAGAAGCCGCGCAGGTTGTTACGAACCTCATCCACCTTGCGCACCAGATAGTTGGCGAGGTAGCAGAACAGCGACAGCTTGGTGAATTCGGCAGGCTGAATACGCAGCGGGCCAAAGGCAATCCAGCGCGAGGCCCCATTCACCGAGCTACCCACCACCAGTACGATCAGCAGCATGACGATCGAGGCGATCAGCATGGCGGTACTGTGGCGTTGCCAGAAGACCATCGGCAGACGTAAAGTCACCATCGCCAGACAGAACGCCAAAATGATGTACAGCCCGTCACGCTTGGCAAACAGGAAAGGATCGTTAGCCAGACGCTGCCCGACAGGCATTGAGGCTGAGGTCACCATAATAAAGCCAATCGCCGCCAGCCCCAGCGTGAGCCAGAGCAGCATACGGTCGTACATCACCAGGCTATCGGAATCTTTATCCCTGGACCCCATGACCCAGCCTTTGAGCGCCGACGAAATCCACACCAGGATGCTGAATCCCGGCATGCGCGGCATGCGCGGCATCTTCAGGCGAGGGAGAGAGAAGCGCATTAGCCTAACTCCTTCGCCAGACGGGTAAAGAGATCGCCACGCTGCTCGAAATTCTTAAACTGATCGAGGCTGGCGCAGGCTGGCGAGAGCAGCACCATGTCACCCGGCTTCACGCGCGGAGCAATCAGCCGCATCGCCTGCTCCATGGTATCGGTTTGCTCAGCGATATCCGGGCGCAGCGCCGCCAGTTCTGCCCCGTCACGGCCAAAGCAGTAAAGACGCACGTTGTCGCCGCTGAGGTACTGTTTCAGCGAAGAGAAATCGGCAGCTTTGCCGTCGCCTCCCAGCAGCAGATGCAGGGTGCCCTCAACGTGCAGGCCATTTAGCGCCGCTTCGGTGCTGCCAACGTTGGTGGCTTTTGAATCGTTGATCCAGCGAACGCCGTTATGCTCAAGCGCCAGCTGGAAGCGATGCGCCAGACCGCTGAAGGTAGTCAGGGCTTTCAGGCTGGTGGCGCGCGGCAAGCCGGCGGCATCCGCCAGCGCCAGTGCGGCAAGGGCGTTGGTGTAGTTATGCTGGCCCGTCAGGTGCATCTCTTTCACGTTCAGCACCTTTTCACCTTTCACCCGCAGCCAGGTTTCGCCCTGCTGGCGGTTCAGGTGATAGTCGCCCATATTGATGCCGAAACTCACGCAGCGTTCATCTGCCCCACGTACTGGCATGGTCAGCGCATCATCGGCGTTCACCACGCAGACGCGGGCATTTTCATAGACACGCAGCTTGGCGGCGCGGTACTGCTGCAGACCAAACGGATAGCGATCCATATGATCTTCGGTAACGTTGAGGATGGTAGCAGCGACCGCCTGCAGGCTTGAGGTGGTTTCCAGCTGGAAGCTGGAGAGTTCAAGGATGTACAGCTCGCGGGCTGCATCCAGCAGCATCAATGCTGGCAGGCCGATATTGCCGCCCACACCGGCATTAACGCCCGCCGCTTTCGCCATTTCACCCACCAGGCTGGTGACGGTGCTTTTGCCGTTGGAACCGGTAATGGCCACGATCGGCGCCTGAGCTTCACGGCAGAACAGTTCGATATCACCGACGATCTCGACGCCCGCCTCTGCCGCCGCACTTAACGCCGGGTGGGCCAGGGCAATGCCCGGGCTGGCGACAATCAGATCGGCGGCGTGAAGCCACGCTTCATTCAGACCACCAAGGTGGCGTTCAACCTGCTCCGGCAGTTTATCCAGACCCGGCGGAGAGGTACGCGTATCCATCACGCGAGGCGTAACGCCTCGTGCGAGGAAAAAGTCCACGCAGGAGAGGCCGGTTAAGCCCAACCCGATGATAACGACTTTTTTACCCTGGTAATCTGCCATGATTAACGTACCTTCAGCGTTGCCAGGCCAATCAGCACCAGCATCAGCGAAATAATCCAGAAGCGCACGATGACGCGCGGCTCTGGCCAGCCTTTCAATTCATAGTGGTGATGGATAGGCGCCATACGGAAGATGCGCTGACCGCGCAGCTTGAAGGAGCCAACCTGCAAAATCACCGACAGGGTTTCAACCACAAACACACCGCCCATGATCACCAGCAGGAACTCCTGACGCAGCAGCACGGCGATGATGCCCAGCGCGCCACCGAGTGCCAGCGAACCCACGTCGCCCATAAAGACCTGCGCCGGGTAGGTGTTGAACCACAGGAAGCCGAGGCCCGCACCGACAATCGCCGTACAGACGATCACCAGTTCACCGGCGTGTCGCAGATAAGGGATGTGCAGGTAGCTCGCAAAATTCATGTTACCTGTCGCCCACGCCACCAGTGCAAAACCGGCCGCCACGAAGACGGTAGGCATAATTGCCAGACCATCCAGGCCATCGGTCAGGTTTACGGCGTTACCAGTACCGACAATCACAAAGTAGGCCAGCAGGATATAGAACAGACCCAGCTGCGGCATCACGTCTTTAAAGAACGGCACCACCAGCTCGGTTGCCGGAGTGTCTTTTCCTGCCAGATAGAGCGCAAAGGCGACGCCCAGCGCGATCACCGACATCCAGAAATACTTCCAGCGGGCGATCAGCCCTTTGGTGTCTTTACGCACGACTTTGCGGTAGTCGTCGACAAAACCGATAATGCCATAGCCCACCAGCACCACCAGCACACACCAGACGTACGGGTTTGACGGGTAAGCCCAGAGCAGCACCGACACCACAATCGCGGTGAGGATCATAATGCCGCCCATGGTTGGCGTACCGCGTTTACTGAAGTGCGACTCGGGGCCGTCGTTACGCACAACCTGACCGAAAGAGAGTTTTTGCAGACGGGCAATCATGCGCGGACCCATCCACAATGAGATGAACAGCGCAGTCAGCAGGCTGACGATGGCGCGAAACGTCAAATAAGAAAAGACGTTAAAGCCGGAATAATATTTGACCAAATGCTCGGCCAGCCAAACTAACATGTCCCATTCTCCTGTAAAGCGTGCACAACCTCTTCCATGGCAGCACTGCGTGAACCTTTCACTAAAACTGTCACAATTTGCTGCTCTTCGACCAGCGTCTTAAGACGGGCAATCAACGCCGCTTTATCGGCAAAATGTTCCCCGACACCACTGGCCTGGCTGATATTTTTACTGAGATGACCAGCGCTTAACACGCGATCGATACCGGAGGCTTTCGCCGCCTCACCCACCTGGATATGGCAGGCTTCGCTCTCGTCGCCCAACTCGGCCATATCGCCGACCACCATCACGCGGTAACCAGGCATCTCAGACAGCACCTGTACTGCAGCAGTCATAGAGCCGACGTTGGCGTTGTAGGAGTCATCCAGCAGGAGTTTGTTTTCCGCCAGCGGGATAGGGAACAGGCGTCCGGGGACCGCTTTCAGGTTTGCCAGCCCGGCTTTGATGGCCGACAGCGGTGCGCCGACCGCCATTGCCAGGGCGGTGGCCGCCAGGGCATTCGCGATATTGTGACGACCCGGCAGAGGCAATAGCACCTCCACATCCCCTGTTGGGGTCTGCAGGGTAAATTCTGTGCCGTGGGAGGTCACGTGAACGTTGGTGGCGGTGAAGTCGCTATTGGCGGCATTCGGTGAGAAGCGCCAGGTTTTGCGATCCCCGATGACGCTTTGCCAGTTCAGCCAGTCGTTGTTGTCGGCATTCATGATGGCGATGCCGTTGACCGGCAGACCGGTGTAGATCTCGCCCTTCGCTTTCGCCACGCCTTCCAGCGAGCCGAAACCTTCAAGGTGCGCCGCGGCGAGGTTGTTTACCAGCGCCGCTTCCGGCTGCGTCAGACTCACGGTCCAGGCGATTTCGCCCTGGTGGTTAGCCCCCAGTTCGATCACCGCATATTCATGCTCGCGGGTCAGACGTAACAGCGTCATCGGCACGCCGATATCGTTATTCAGGTTGCCTGCGGTATAGAGCGTGTTACCGCACTGGCTAAGGATCGCGGCGGTCATCTCCTTAACGGAGGTTTTGCCGGAAGAGCCGGTCAGCGCCACAATACGCGCCGGGACCTGCTGGCGAACCCATGCGGCCAGTTCACCAAACGCCAGACGCGTGTCTTGCACCACCGCCTGCGGCAGATCGATATCCAGTTTACGGCTCACCAGCAATGCGCCAGCTCCCGCCGCTTTCGCTTGCTCAGCAAAATCGTGCGCATCGAAACGCTCACCCTTCAGCGCCACAAACAGGCAGCCGGGGGTAATTTTACGCGTGTCGGTGGTGACGGCATCGAAGGTCAGCTCGCCGCTGACGTCTGCGCCCAGGATAGTGGCCAGTTGGCTTAGCGTTACGCTAATCATGCCATGACTCCCAGCAGACGCGCCGCGGTGATACGGTCGGAGTAGTCCAGACGGTTAGTACCGACGATCTGGTAATCTTCATGGCCTTTACCAGCCAGCAGCACCACGTCGTTTTCACTGGCCTGCATGATGGTGTTGGTTACCGCTTCGGCGCGGCCTTCCACCACACGAGCACGTCCGGCATCCAGCATGCCAGCCAGAATGTCGTTGATGATGGCGCGCGGCTCTTCGGTACGCGGGTTGTCATCGGTCACTACCGCGATATCCGCGAATTGCTCGGCAATGGCACCCATGAGGGGGCGTTTGCCTTTATCGCGATCGCCGCCGCAGCCAAAGACGCACCATAGTTTACCGGCGCAGTGCAGACGCGCGGCTTCCAGCGCTTTCTCGAGCGCATCCGGGGTGTGGGCATAATCCACCACGACAGTAGGTTTGCCCGGGGCGGCGAACACTTCCATACGCCCGCAAACCGGCTGCAGACGCGCGGCGGTTCCGAGCAATTCTGCCAGCGGATAACCCAGCGCCAGCAGGGTAGCGAGAGCCAGCAACAGGTTGCTGACGTTGAACGCCCCCATCAGGCAGCTTTCGATTTCGCCTTCACCCCAGCTCGATGCAAAGCGAATGGTCGCGCCGCTATCGTGATAGATCACCTCGGTGGCTTTCAACCAGCGACCGTGGCAGTTCGGGTTGATATGGTCGGCCATGGAGACCGCAACGGCATCCGGCAGCTTAGCCAGCCAGCGGCGTCCCACTTCGTCATCAGCGTTGATAATCGCCTGACCGGCGTGGTGCGTGGCATACAGCTGCCATTTTGCCGCTTCGTAGTTTTCCATGTCACCATGGTAGTCGAGATGGTCCCGGCTCAGGTTAGTGAACACAGAGGCGGCAAATTTCAGTGCCGCAACACGGTGCTGAACCAACCCGTGAGAAGAGACTTCCATTGCGGCAAAGGTTGCGCCCTGCCCTGCCAGACCGGCCAGCACATGCTGTACGTCGACGGCAGAGCCGGTGGTGTTTTCCGTTGGGTTCACTTTGCCCAGCAGGCCGTTCCCCACCGTACCCATCACCGCGCTGGTTTCACCCAGCAGCTGCGCCCACTGCGCCATCAGCTGCGTGGTGGTGGTTTTACCGTTGGTGCCGGTTACGCCAACCAGACGCAACTGGTCAGAAGGTTCGTTATAAAAACGCCCCGCCAGCGCGGAGAGTCGTTCGGTTAACTGGCTGAGATAGATGACCGGCACGCCGTGCATTTCACGTATTTCGCCATCAGCGGCTTCATCTTTTGCCTCAGCAATAATGGCAGCTACACCTTGCGCTATCGCCTGCGGGATATACCGACGCCCGTCCGCCTGATGACCGACTACTGCCACAAAAAGATCGCCCGAGGCAGCCACACGGCTGTCGAGTACCATCTCTCGCAGGACTCGCGCAGGTAAACCTGATACCCACGGAGCAAGAAGGTCGCGCAAATTACGATCTGCCACCTGTTCCCTCGCCTTGATTAATCACAAATTCACTTTTCTCGCCCGTTGTCAGCGCATCCGGCTCGATGTTCATGGTGCGCAATACGCCGCCCATGATGGCACCAAAGACCGGCGCGGAAACGGCGCCACCGTAGTATTTACCCGCCTGTGGATCGTTGATAACCACCACCAGCGCAAAACGCGGATTACTCGCAGGCGCAACGCCTGCGGTATATGCAATGTATTTATTGATGTAGCGACCATCCGGCCCGACTTTTTTCGCCGTACCGGTTTTAATCGCGATGCGATAGCCTTTGATCGCCGCTTTCACGCCACCGCCGCCGGGCAGGGCCACGCTTTCCATCATGTGCACGACGGTGCGTACGATCGATTCCGGGAAGATACGCTCACCGGGAACCGGCGGATCAACTTTGGTAATCGACAGCGGGCGATAGACGCCATAGCTGCCAATCGTTGCATAGACACGCGCCAACTGTAACGGCGTTACCATTAGCCCGTAGCCGAAAGAGAAGGTGGCCCTCTCTATGTCAGACCACCGTTGTTTTTGAGGATATAAGCCACTGCGTTCTCCGACCAACCCCAAATTGGTCGCCTTTCCGAGTCCAAAACGCGAGTAAGTTTCTACCAACGCTGAGGACGGCATCGCTAACGCCAGCTTAGAAACGCCGACGTTACTCGACTTCTGTAAAACCCCGGTGAGGGTCAATTCGCTGTAACGCGCCACGTCTTTGATTTCGTGACCGTTGATTCGGTAAGGCACCGTGTTCAGCACGGTATTTTCGTTGACGATGCCGCGCTGCAGCGCTGTCATCACCACCATCGGTTTGACCGTTGAACCTGGCTCGAAGACGTCAGTGATCGAACGGTTACGCATGGCGTCTTTGGCGGTTCCGGCAAAATTATTCGGGTTATAGGATGGGCTGCTGGCCATTGCCAGCACTTCGCCGGTGCTGACATCCACCAGTACCGCACTGCCGGATTCCGCTTTGTTAAAAGCGACGGCGTTGTTCAGTTCACGATACACCAGCGCCTGCAGACGCTCGTCGATGCTCAGCGCCAGGTTGTGCGCCGCCTGGCTGTCGGTGGAAGAGATATCTTCAATGACACGGCCATAACGGTCTTTACGGACCACACGCTCGCCCGGCTGGCCGGTCAGCCACTTATCGAAACTCTTCTCGACGCCTTCAATACCCTGGCTGTCGACGTTGGTAAAGCCAATCAGGTGCGCGGTCACTTCCCCGGATGGGTAGTAACGACGCGACTCTTCACGAAGGTGAATCCCCGGCAGCTTCAGTTTTTTGATGTAGTCGGCCATATCAGGGTTAACCTGACGCGCCAGATAGATAAAGCGCCCTTTCGGGTTCGCATTGACGCGGGCAGCCAGCTGATCGAGCGGCATTTTCAGCGCGTCGGAGAGGGCCTTCCAGCGGTTATCGAGCGAGATCCCACCGGCATCATGCAGTTCTTTGGGATCGGCCCAGATCGCTTTCACCGGCACGCTGACCGCCAGCGGACGGCCGGAACGGTCGGTGATCAGACCACGCGAAGTTGACACTTCCTGCACGCGCAGGGAGCGCATGTCGCCCTGACGTACCAGCATGTCAGGGGCAATGATTTGCAGCCACGCCACGCGTCCCAGCAGGAAACCCAGCGCCAGTAAAATGCAGCCGCAAAGCAACGCAAAACGCCAGCTGATGAAGCTGGCCTGTTCTTCCTGACGTTTTGGTTTTAGCGCCTTCGCCGCGGATTTCATGCGTCGCGTTTTCCCTTATTTTTGTACTACGATATTTTCCTGAGAAGGATCAACATGCTGCATCTGCAGCTTTTCCGTTGCGATCCGTTCAACCCGGCTATGATCGCCGAGCGCATTTTCTTCGAGGATCAAATTTCGCCACTCGATATCCAGCGCATCACGCTCCAGCACCAGCTGTTCGCGCTGCGCCGTTAACAAACGGGTATGGTGAGCGGTGGTCACAACGGTGACCGCCGACACAATGATGCAAATGAACAGACACAGTGGCAGCTTGCCGAAACGCAACAGGTCGTCCCAGATAACACCCGGCAAGGCATGACGCTCGTTGCTGCCTAACGTCTCTTTCACCTTGCTGAGGGTGTCTGCCACTCTGCCGATCATGCATGAGTCCTTTCTGCAATGCGCAGCACTGAACTGCGGGCGCGCGGGTTCTCTTCCACTTCCGCTTCGCCCGGCATTAACTTACCTAAGGCACGTAGCTGGCGGCCGCCCAGTTTTTTGAGCTGCTCTTCCGTCATCGGTAACCCGGCCGGAACCTGCGGGCCACGGCTCTGTTCACGCATAAAGCGCTTCACAATGCGGTCTTCCAGCGAGTGGAAGCTGATTACCGACAAGCGACCGCCCGGAGCCAGCACGCTAAGCGAACTTTTCAGGGCTTGCTCGATTTCATCAAGCTCGCTGTTAACCCAGATACGCACCGCCTGGAAAGTGCGGGTAGCCGGGTGCTTGTACTTGTCTTTCACCGGCGTGGCCGCGGCGATCACTTCCGCCAGCTCTTTGGTGCGGGTCATGGGTTCGATACGGTTACGTTCCACGATGGCGCGAGCAATACGTTTGCCAAAACGCTCTTCCCCGAAGGTTTTGATCACCCAGGCGATATCGGCTTCTTCGGCGGTTTGCAGCCACTCGGCGGCAGATTGGCCGCGCGTCGGATCCATACGCATGTCCAGCGGGCCATCGCGCATAAAGGAGAAGCCACGTTCAGCATCATCAAGTTGTGGTGAGGAGACGCCAAGATCGAGGAGGATCCCGTCAATTTTGCCGGTTAAATCGCGCTCGCTAACGTAATCAGCCAGCGCGGAGAAAGGTCCATGTACGATGGAAAAGCGAGGGTCATCGATGGTTTTCGCCACGGCGATAGCCTGCGGATCGCGATCGATTGCCAGCAAACGGCCGTCCGCGCCCAGTTGGGAGAGGATCAAACGTGAGTGGCCACCCCGGCCAAAAGTGCCATCAATATAGATGCCATCAGGACGAATATTCAGGCCATTGACGGCTTCATCCAGTAGCACCGTCGTATGTTTATAATTTTCCATCATTTTTTATAGAGACAAATCCTGCAATCGTTCCGACAATGTTGCGGAATCAGACTGCTCAGCGTCGATATCTTCCTTGACCCGTTGATACCAGGTCGTTTCATCCCACAGCTCAAACTTATTGAACTGTCCGACCAGCATCACTTCTTTTGTCAGACCGGCATGCTGCCGTAGCACGGGCGCAATCAATAAACGCCCCGCGCTGTCCATCTGACATTCACTGGCATGACCCAATAACAGCCGCTGCACGCGGCGTTCCTGCGGGTTCATGCTCGACAGTCGAGACAGCTTTTGCTCAATGATTTCCCATTCAGGCAAGGGGTAAAGCAGCAGGCAGGCGTGGTTGATGTCAATGGTGCAGACCATTTGACCAGAAGCGCTCTCGTTCAGCTGGTCGCGATATCGGGTTGGTACCGATAAACGCCCTTTGCTGTCGAGATTGACTAACGTCGCTCCACGGAACATGCCAGTCTCACCCCTCCTCACCACTTTAACCCACAAATTCCCACTTAAGGGAGTTTACGGAGCGATGGAAAAGCTTGTCAAGCCAGGACTTCCGCGACATCTGTCTAAATGTCACTGATTTACGAATGGAAGTTCGTCCGGCTATTAACTACCCAACTGGCGCGGCAAAATTAACGTGATGAATAGCTGTGAGAAAAAACGCGAATACGCATATCCGTCTTTAAAACCACGTCTATCATCGCAGGTAAATATATAGTGTCAGTTTGCGACGCGGGCGGCATTTTAAGCCATATTGCGGGGGGATAACAGCGCTAGCTGCGCTGCGGGCGCGAAGCCTGTAGCGGGCAGGCGTAAGCAGGTTACTCCAGGCGAAAAAATGGCTGATAATTCAGCACTGACTGTCGGTTATGTAACAAAATAATACAATTAAAGGCGCTACTGACAATAAAATAAACATCAAGAGAAGGTTTAAACAATAAAAGGAATTAAAAAGCGTAGCAGGCAAAGGTTTTAAAGGAATTATCTTAAAAATACTGTGGGAATTAATATGTTGATTCAGGATGAGAATTTCAGGGCAGCTTTCGCTGCCCTGATGTCTTTACGCGCGGCTTAGAATACCGCGACGATAAAGGTTACGACGAATACGGGTCAGTCCCGGTTTCGGCTTACGTGGCTCATCGAGGCTTGCCAGTACAATCTCTAACACCCGCTCGGCCACGTCGCGATGACGCTGCGCTACAGCCAGCACCGGGCACTGCAAGAAATCGAGCAGCTCATGATCGCCAAAGGTCGCAATGGCCAGATCGGATGGCAGCTTGCCTTCACGACGTAAGGTTACGTCCATCACCCCCTGTAACAGTGCAAACGAGGTAGTGAACAGAGCCTGCGGCATCGGATGGGTCTCCAGCCACTTTTCGAACAGCTGGGCCGAGGCCTCGCGTTCATAGCTATTGGCATAGAGGTAATCAACTTTACGGGGATCGTCTTTCCAGGCTGTGCGGAAACCCTGCTCACGCAGGAAGCTCACGGAGAGTTCCGGCAGCGCTCCCAGATAGAGGACATTTTCCGCCGGAAAGGTGCGCAACTCAGCCGCCAACATTTCAGCATCGTCCTGATCCGCGCCGACCACGCTGGTGAAATGCTCACGATCTAACGCACGGTCGAGGGCGACAATCGGAAACGCATCATTGGCCCAGCGCTGATAGAAAGGATGCTCAGGGGGTAAGGAGGTGGAAACGATAATGGCATCAACCTGGCGCTGCAACAGATGTTCAATACAGCGCATCTCGTTATCGGGCTGATCTTCCGAACAGGCGATCAGCAGTTGATAACCACGCTGACGGGCCTGGCGCTCAAGGTAGTTTGCGATCCGGGTGTAGCTGGTGTTTTCCAGATCCGGGATCACCAGACCGATCGAACGGGTGCGGCCGGCACGTAAACCTGCCGCGACGGCATTCGGATGGTAGTTATGTTCACGAACCACTGCCATGACTTTCTCAACGGTCTTATCGCTGACACGATACTGCTTCGCTTTACCGTTAATCACATAACTTGCCGTTGTTCGCGATACCCCGGCTAGCCTGGCGATTTCATCCAGTTTCACAATTGCCCCTTAAAAAAAAGAAAAGAGTCCATGACCTCGTCAGGGTTATGGCTAAATCTTGTAACATCTAAGCGCAGAATAGCCTGTCCGGCAACCGCTTTTGTCGGTGCAGCGACATCGGTGCACAAAAAAAAGCCCGGTCATTCATACCGGGCAAGCTAGAGGCGAACCTTTTTATCCTTAACGCATCACTTTGTCACCACGGGAAAGTCCCACGACGCCTGAACGCGCCACTTCAACAATTTTGGCGACATCCCGCACCGAGGCGAGGAAGGCGTCCAGTTTATCGCTGGTGCCGGCCAGCTGAACGGTATAGATGGAGGGAGTAACGTCGATGATCTGCCCGCGGAAAATGTCCGCATTACGTTTCACCTCTTCCCGGCCATAACCCGTGGCCTGAATTTTCACCAACATGATCTCACGTTCGACGTAAGCCCCCTGCCCCAGCTCGCTGACGCGTAACACATCAACCAGTTTGTGCAGTTGCTTTTCGATCTGCTCCAGTACCTTTGCATCACCCACCGTCTGGATGGTCATGCGCGAAAGCGTCGGATCGTCCGTTGGGGCAACCGTCAGGCTTTCAATGTTATAGCCGCGCTGTGCGAAAAGCCCAATCACGCGTGATAGCGCCCCGGACTCGTTTTCCAGTAATACAGATAATATCCGGCGCATATCAGGTTCTCTCCGTTTTGCTTAACCACATCTCATCCATACCGCCGCCGCGAATATGCATCGGATAGACATGCTCGGTGCCATCAACCACGACATCGACAAACACCAGGCGGTTATGGTTGACGTGCTCAAGGGCTTCGCTCAGTTTCGTCTCCAGCTCGGCCGGACTGCTGATGCGTATACCGATATGGCCGTAGGCTTCAGCCAGACGAACAAAATCAGGCAGTGACTTCATGTACGACTGTGAATGGCGGCCGGAATAGATCATATCCTGCCACTGCTTCACCATGCCCAGATAGCCGTTGTTCAGGTTAAGGACCAGCACCGGCAGGTCGTACTGCAGGGCAGTGGACAGCTCCTGAATGTTCATCTGAATACTGCCATCGCCGGTCACGCAGACCACCGTTTCATTCGGTAATGCCAGCTTCACGCCCAGCGCGGCAGGCAGGCCAAAGCCCATGGTGCCCAGACCGCCGGAGTTGATCCAGCGACGTGGCTTATCGAACGGGTAATAAAGAGCGGCAAACATCTGGTGCTGACCCACATCCGAGGTCACATAAGCCTCGCCTTTTGTCAGTCGCCAGAGGGTTTCAATCACCGCCTGGGGCTTAATGTTCTCGCTTTGCGTGTCGTATTTCAGGCACTGACGCGCGCGCCACTGTTCAATCTGCAGCCACCAGTCGCGGATCTCATCGAGCGGCTGAACGTCGTTTTCCTGCCCAAGCAGTTCCAGCATTTGTTCCAGTACCAGACGGGCATCGCCAACAATGGGCACATCCGCCGGGACGGTTTTGGAAATCGAGGTTGGATCAATATCTATGTGCAGCACGGTCGCGTTGGGGCAGTATTTCGCCAGGTTGTTGGTCGTGCGATCGTCGAAGCGCACCCCTACAGCAAAAATGACGTCGGAATTGTGCATCGTCATGTTGGCTTCGTAGGTGCCATGCATACCAAGCATGCCGAGCGCCTGACGGTGGGTAGCCGGAAAAGCGCCCAATCCCATTAATGAAGAGGCCACCGGCAGATTCAACTTTTCGATAAGCGCGCGCAACTGCGATTCACACTTGGCGTTCACCGCCCCGCCGCCAACATACACGACCGGCTTTTTGGCGGTGACAAGGGTCTGCAACGCCCGTTTAATCTGGCCCTTGTGCCCCTGCGTGGTGGGGTTATAAGAGCGCATGCTGACGGATTCCGGCCAGACGTAAGGCAGTTTGTTGGCCGGATTGAGGATATCTTTAGGCAGGTCAACCACGACCGGACCGGGACGCCCGGACGCCGCCAGCCAGAAAGCTTTTTTCAACACGCCGGGGATATCTTCTGTCTGTTTGACCAGGAAACTGTGTTTCACCACGGGTCGGGAGATGCCCACCATGTCGCACTCCTGAAAGGCATCGTAGCCAATCAGCGAGGTCGCCACCTGACCGGAGAGCACCACCATCGGAATGGAGTCCATATAGGCTGTGGCGATACCCGTAATGGCATTGGTCGCGCCAGGGCCGGATGTCACCAGCACCACGCCAACTTCGCCTGTTGCACGCGCCAGTCCGTCGGCCATATGCACGGCTGCTTGCTCATGACGTACCAGAACATGATCGATACCGCCCACGGTATGTAGCGCATCGTAAATATCGAGGACCGCGCCCCCGGGGTAACCGAACACTTGCTTCACGCCCTGATCGATTAACGATCGGACGACCATTTCGGCGCCAGACAACATCTCCATGATTAGCCTCCAGGCTTATCGTTTCAGACGGACAGGAGAAATATGCACTGCGCCGTCTTTTTTGTCAGGGTTACCCCTGGCGTTTTTTTATTGTGCAGAGTGACAGTTAACATAACCGCTCGCCGGAAGGCAGGCAATTAGCAAACCTGCGCGGAGTCATAAGCACTAAAGAAGAAATATGAGGTATTAATAATTGTTATGGATAAATCAACTACGATAACGAACAGCCGTGAGCATTCATCATTTAAAAAGGGAAAGGTGCAGTAATTCATGCAATTTTACTGACCGGAAGCGGCAATGAAAAAAATGGCGACAGAATAAAATTTCACGAACAAAAAGAAAGTCAGGATAAATAACAACAACAGTGCAATTTATCCTGAAGTCGTTTAGCGGCGGCAGACGCTCGCCAGCAGCTCTTCCATCCATTGATGGCCTTTATCGCGTCCGGCAGCTTCATGCCATGAGAGATAACATGTACGCGAGTTCAGGTTCAACGGCAGCGGTAATATCCGCAGATTCAGCGGCCCGGAAAACTCCTCTGCCAGCCAGCGCGGCGCGATAGCAACCAGCTGCGTTTGTGAGACAACATTTAATACGCTGACCATCGCCATGCCCTGATACGCTACGCAGGCCTGTTTATCCGGGGTGTCATACCACGGCTGGCTAAAAGAGGCGTAGCGATCGAGGGCGACAACCGCATGCTCTTCGCTATATATATCGCTCTCCAGCAGCGTACCATGCAGACGTGGATGTGTTTTGCTGGTCACCAGCACCATTTCATCTTTGAATAAAGGTACGCAGGAAAATTCCGGGCGGCGGAACTCTTCATACCCAATCACAAACTCGGTTTCCTGATAACGCAGCTGATGTTCGGTATTCTGGTTAAGCGAAGATTTGAACACCAGGTGAATATTAGGCGCGACCTGCTCAACTTTATTATAAATAAGCGAGGTCATATACGTATCGAGAGGGCTGCAAACGCACAAATGGAAAATACGCTCGCTGCTGGAAGAGTCGAACCCTGACCCAGGCAACTCATTCTGTACAAGCTGCAACGCCTGGCGTACCGATGCAAATAGCTGGAATGCACGCGCAGTAGGCTGGATCCCCCGGCCATAGCGCACAAACAACTCGTCATTAAACATGACTTTGAGTCGGGCAACCGCATTACTGACAGCGGGCTGTGACATCCCCAGCGAATGGGCAGCGCGCGTGATATTTTGCTCCTGCATTACCGCATCAAATACCGTTAGCAGATTCAGATCCACCGTACGGAGCTGTGGTTTTGCCCCCTCGAATGCTGCTGTTTTTTCAACTTTTTCTACAGACATATCCTGCTCCACTGTCACGTTAAACTCCCTTTACTCGTCAGCAACAATCAATTTTGAAAATATGATTTACCACGCATATAAAACAAGAAAAAGGAAAATGTTACAAATTAGGAATATATAAATACCCGTCAACCGTGACAGGGTTGAAAAATAAAACGTGAAAACCTATCCTGACAGGAGGAAACATACTTATAAGTTTATAGGTCGAATGAAAACATAAATTACGCGAATAAACAATATCGCGTTTAGTTAAGGCTTATTTAAGTATTAATGAATTATTAATAGCCTTTTATTTTAAATGATTAACATTTTTTTATCACTACGCCTACCTGTATACGCTTTATAGGTTGAGTATCAAGCTAACATAATGAAAATTAACGCATTCAAAAAACGGCGCCTTTGCATCAAAAGTTTGAACAATTGCAATCAAGTATATGCAAACGATTCTGACTATGTATTCTCCGCGAACCGCCAGACGAATAAAATTGTCTGAAAGGGAAAAACCAGCACAATAAGCTAATTGCCTGCGATGAAGCTGGCGGGTCGAAAGCGCGTTTTCACCGTGCAGGGGTTGACATCAAACCGCGTATCCAGTACCACTAAAAGCATATCTTATTTATCTGGGGCATGATTCATGATTCACAGCATTCGTTTCACCGGTCTACTACTACTAAACGCATCCACTGTGCGCGGTAGACTGGCGGGCGAAATTCAGCACTGAATCGTTCTCTGGTAAGACAAAAAACCCGCGCCACTGCGCGGGTTTTTTTATGCTCGTAGCAAGGCGCCCAAATTCAGACAAGGACCTAACCCATGAGCCAGCAAGTCATTATTTTCGATACGACCTTACGTGACGGTGAACAGGCATTACAGGCAAGCCTGAGCGTTAAAGAGAAATTGCAGATTGCGCTGGCCCTGGAACGTATGGGTGTAGACGTAATGGAAGTGGGCTTCCCGGTCTCTTCTCCGGGTGATTTTGAATCCGTTCAGACCATTGCCCGCACCATTAAAAACAGCCGCGTGTGCGCCCTGGCGCGTTGCGTCGAAAAAGACATCGATGTGGCCGCTGAATCACTGAAAGTGGCTGAAGCCTTCCGAATTCATACTTTTATTGCGACTTCACCTATGCATATCGCCACCAAGCTGCGCAGCACGCTGGATGAGGTGATTGAACGCTCCATCTATATGGTGAAACACGCTCGTAACTATACCGACGACGTTGAGTTCTCCTGTGAAGATGCAGGCCGTACGCCGATTGACGATCTGGCTCGCGTAGTGGAAGCCGCCATCCGTGCCGGCGCCACTACCATCAACATCCCGGACACCGTCGGCTACACCATGCCGTTCGAATTCTCCAACATCATCACCGGCCTGTATGAGCGTGTGCCGAACATTGATAAAGCAATCATCTCCGTTCACACCCATGACGATTTGGGTCTGGCAGTCGGCAACGCCATCGCCGCGGTTCATGCGGGTGCCCGTCAGGTAGAAGGCGCGATGAACGGTATCGGTGAGCGCGCGGGTAACTGTTCGCTGGAAGAGGTGATCATGGCGATCAAAGTGCGCAAAGACATCATGAATGTGCAGACCCGCATCAATCACCACGAAATCTGGCGCACCAGCCAGACCGTCAGCCAGATCTGCAACATGCCGGTCCCGGCGAATAAAGCGATTGTTGGCACCGGCGCTTTCGCCCACTCCTCCGGTATCCACCAGGACGGCGTGCTGAAGAACCGCGAAAACTACGAAATCATGACCCCGGAATCCATCGGTCTGAACCAGGTCCAGCTGAACCTGACCTCCCGCTCCGGCCGTGCCGCGGTCAAACACCGCATGGAAGAGATGGGTTATAAAGACACCGACTACAACATGGATCACCTGTACGACGCCTTCCTGAAACTGGCCGATAAGAAAGGTCAGGTCTTCGATTACGATCTGGAAGCGCTGGCGTTTATCAACAAACAGCAGGAAGAGCCAGAGCATTTCCGTCTGGATTACTTCAGCGTGCAGTCAGGTTCGAGCGATATTGCCACCGCCTCCGTCAAGCTGGCCTGCGGCGATGAGATCAAAGCCGAAGCCGCCAACGGCAACGGGCCTGTCGATGCCATCTATCAGGCCATTAACCGCGTCACCGAGTACGATGTTGAGCTGGTCAAATATGACCTGACGGCCAAAGGCCAGGGTAAAAACGCGCTGGGTCAGGTCGATATCGTGGTCAACTATAACGGCCGCCGCTTCCACGGCGTGGGCCTGGCAACCGATATTGTGGAGTCCTCCGCAAAAGCGATGGTTCACGTCCTGAACAACATCTGGCGTGCCGCCGAAGTGGAAAAAGAGTTGCAACGCAAAGCTCAGAATAAAGAGAACAATAAGGAAACCGTGTAATGTCGAAGAATTACCATATTGCTGTGTTACCGGGCGACGGCATTGGCCCCGAAGTTATGGCACAGGCGCTGAAGGTTCTGGAAGCGATCCGCACCCGTTTTGCGATGAAAATTACCACCAGCCACTATGATGTGGGCGGTATCGCCATCGATAATCACGGCACTCCGTTGCCGCAGGCGACCGTGACCGGCTGTGAGAATGCCGACGCGGTGTTATTTGGCTCCGTGGGTGGCCCGAAATGGGAACACCTGCCACCTGCAGAGCAGCCAGAGCGCGGTGCGCTGCTGCCACTGCGTAAACACTTCAAGCTGTTCAGCAACCTGCGTCCGGCCAAACTGTACCAGGGTCTGGAAGAGTTTTGCCCGCTGCGCGCCGATATCGCAGCTAACGGTTTCGATATTCTGTGCGTTCGCGAGCTGACCGGCGGCATCTACTTTGGTCAGCCAAAAGGCCGCGAAGGCAGCGGCCAGCACGAAAAAGCGTTTGATACCGAGGTGTATCACCGTTTTGAGATCGAACGTATCGCCCGTATCGCGTTCGAATCTGCCCGCAAACGCGGTCATAAAGTGACGTCAATCGATAAAGCCAACGTGCTGCAATCCTCGATCCTGTGGCGTGAAATCGTCAATGAAATCGCCCGTGAATACCCGGACGTGCAGCTGTCGCATATGTATATCGACAACGCCACTATGCAGTTGATTAAAGATCCTTCCCAGTTCGACGTACTGCTGTGCTCCAACCTGTTCGGGGACATTCTCTCTGACGAGTGCGCGATGATCACCGGCTCAATGGGGATGCTGCCGTCTGCCAGCCTGAATGAAGAAGGGTTTGGCCTGTACGAACCGGCAGGCGGCTCGGCACCGGATATCGCGGGCAAGAATATTGCTAACCCGATTGCGCAGATCCTGTCTTTGGCGCTGCTGCTGCGCTACAGCCTGGATGCTAACGACGCGGCGACGGCGATTGAAAACGCCATTAACCGTGCGCTGGAAGAAGGCATTCGCACCGGTGATTTGGCCCGTGGCGCTGCTGCAGTTACTACCGATGAAATGGGCGACATCATTGCCCGCTATGTCGCTGAAGGGGTGTAATCATGGCGAAGACGTTGTACGAAAAGTTGTTTGATGCGCACGTGGTCTTCGAAGCGCCGAACGAAACCCCGCTGCTCTATATTGACCGCCACCTGGTTCACGAAGTAACTTCGCCGCAGGCGTTTGATGGCCTGCGTGCGCACCATCGTCCGGTGCGTCAGCCTGGCAAAACCTTTGCCACGATGGACCATAACGTCTCGACGCAGACGAAAGACATCAACGCCTCCGGTGAGATGGCGCGTATCCAGATGCAGGAGCTGATCAAGAACTGCAACGAATTCGGCGTGGAACTGTACGACCTGAACCACCCGTATCAGGGCATTGTTCACGTGATGGGGCCAGAACAGGGCATTACCCTGCCAGGCATGACCATCGTCTGCGGGGATTCCCATACCGCCACCCACGGTGCCTTTGGTGCGCTGGCGTTCGGGATCGGGACTTCGGAAGTGGAACACGTTCTGGCGACGCAGACCCTGAAACAGGGCCGCGCAAAAACCATGAAGATCGAAGTCACCGGCCAGGCCGCGCCGGGCATTACCGCCAAAGACATCGTACTGGCGATCATCGGCAAAACCGGTAGCGCAGGCGGCACCGGTCATGTCGTGGAGTTCTGCGGCAGCGCAATCCAGGCCCTGAGCATGGAAGGCCGTATGACCCTGTGCAACATGGCCATTGAAATGGGCGCAAAAGCCGGTCTGGTTGCCCCGGATGAGATCACCTTCGCGTATGTGAAGGATCGTCTGCATGCACCGAAAGGCCAGGATTATGCCGACGCCGTGGCGTACTGGAAGACCCTGAAAACTGACGAGGGCGCGCAGTTCGACACCGTGGTGACGCTGCAGGCCGAGGCCATCGCGCCGCAGGTCACCTGGGGAACGAACCCGGGCCAGGTGATCTCCGTTAACGACAGCATTCCTGATCCGGCCTCGTTCGCCGATCCGGTTGAGCGCGCCAGCGCAGAAAAAGCTCTGGCCTACATGGGGCTGAAACCGGGCGTTCCGTTGACCGACGTGGCCATTGATAAAGTGTTTATCGGCTCCTGCACTAACTCGCGTATCGAAGATTTGCGCGCGGCGGCAGAAGTGGCGAAAGGCCGTAAAGTGGCGCCGGGTGTGCAGGCGCTGGTGGTACCAGGCTCCGGCCCGGTAAAAGCGCAGGCGGAAGCCGAAGGCCTGGATAAAATTTTCATTGATGCAGGCTTTGAATGGCGTCTGCCGGGCTGCTCCATGTGCCTGGCCATGAACAACGATCGCCTGAATCCGGGTGAGCGTTGCGCCTCTACCAGTAACCGTAATTTTGAAGGTCGTCAGGGGCGCGGCGGGCGCACACACCTGGTCAGCCCGGCGATGGCCGCGGCAGCCGCAGTGACCGGCCATTTTGCCGATATTCGCAGCCTGAAATAAGGAGACCATCATGGCAGACAAATTTACCCAACATACTGGCCTGGTGGTCCCTCTGGACGCCGCCAACGTCGATACCGACGCCATTATCCCGAAGCAGTTTTTGCAGAAGGTCACCCGCACCGGTTTTGGCGCCCATCTGTTTAACGACTGGCGTTTCCTGGATGACAAAGGTGAAGTGCCGAACCCGGAGTTCGTGCTGAACTTCCCGGCATTTAAAGGCGCGTCGATCCTGCTGGCGCGGGAAAACTTCGGCTGTGGCTCTTCCCGTGAGCATGCGCCCTGGGCCCTGACCGACTACGGTTTCAAAGTCGTGATTGCGCCGAGCTTCGCCGACATCTTCTATGGCAACAGCTTTAACAACCAGCTGCTGCCGGTAACATTAAGCGATGAAGAGGTCGACGAGCTGTTTGCGCTGGTGCAGAGCCAGCCGGGGATAACGTTTGAAGTGGATCTGGAAGCGCAGGAAGTGAAAGCCGGGGATAAAACCTATGGTTTTACTATCGATGCATTCCGTCGCCACTGCATGATCAACGGCCTGGACAGCATCGGGTTGACGCTGCAGCATGAAGATGCAATTGCCGCCTACGAGAACAAACAGCCTGCGTTTATGGGGTGATTTAATGGCCCGCAAAGCGGGCCATTAAAAAAGGTGCCTGAGCCAACCTCAACGTCTGGAAAGGCGGGGAATTGTCTCCCCCGCCCTTGCCTTAACGTTTCACTTCGTAAGCTAACACTGCCGCCAGCTCTGTCTGTTTCTGTCTGAATCGCAGCTCACACAGCGAGCCGCGAACCATCCAGGTGAAGATCAGTAACGTCATACAGATCATCAACAAACCTAACAGCAGAGTACGTTTTGGCATTCCAGCCTCCTTATTGCTTTCCAGCGATGATGTACTGACCCCCAAAAGTTGGACAGAATAATCGAGGCATCCCAGAAAGAGTCCATGGAATACATGGGCTCTTTTTTGTTTCCTGCAAAAGTTAAATAAACTCTTCCACAGCAAAATCATCCATTCAACTGCCTCCTACTCCATGCACTTCCTTGTTTCTGCAACCATCTGTACTGCACCAGTTAATTGAGCAAGATCCGATTCTGGTTATTCAGATCTTAGGTGAAGAAAAGATTAATTGAGGTATGTAGAGCATTTTTGCATGCACCGCATTTGCACCTCTATCACTCCGAAGTAGTTATATCTATACATATGCCCAACATCTGCATATACTTAGGATATGCTTTAAGGCTAACCTATCAGGAGAAATACTATGAGAACCGTATCGATATTCAAAAACGGTAACAATCGCGCTATCCGTCTGCCCCGCGACCTGGATTTTGAGGGAGTGAGCGAACTGGAAATCGTCCGGGAAGGTGACAGCATCATCCTTCGTCCCGTTCGTCCAACATGGGGTTCGTTTACTCAGCTCGAAAAAGCCGACTCAGACTTTATGTCCGAACGTGGGGACGTCGTCAGCGATGAAGGACGGTTTGACTTGTGATCAAGACCTATATGCTGGACACCAACATTTGCTCGTTCATCATGCGTGAGCAGCCGGAAGCTGTCATTAAACGGCTGGAGCAGGCAGTGCTGCGGAATCACCGCATCGTGGTTTCGGCCATTACTTATGCAGAGATGCGTTTCGGTGCGATCGGAAAGAAGGTATCTCCCCGCCACGGCCTGCTTGTCGAAGCTTTCTGCGCCCGCCTCGATGCAATCCTCGCCTGGGACCGCGCCGCGGTGGACGCAACCACGGAGATTAAGGCCGCACTGACTGCGGCCGGGACGCCAATCGGTCCGAACGATACGGCGATCGCCGGGCATGCCATCGCCGCCGGCGCAGTGCTGGTAACGAACAATGTACGTGAGTTTGAGCGTGTGCCTGGCCTTGTCCTGGAAGACTGGGCTAACTGACGGCAGAAAGAGTCTTAAAGGTCGGAATGTCCGCTTTGTGCCAGAAGCGGACCTTGCCAGAGACGCATATATTACTTAGTGGGGGGAGATATAAACCAGCCGAAATGACGGCTGTCTGGCATGATGGGGGCAAGTCACCGTCGTCAGGCTACTCCAGCAATGTAAAAATTGCAGGCATCCTCTCTTTTCAGACGCCATTTAACGATGTTGCCTGGGTGAATAGCCCATCACACGTTTAAACGCTTTACCAAATGCACTTTCAGACTCGTAACCCATAGCGTTGGCAATCAGTGCGACGGAGTTACTGGTGTTTTTTAGACGATCGCAGGCCAACAACATGCGCCAGCGGGTAAGGTACTCCATCGGTGAAGTGCCTACTTTTTCTTTGAAATGTCTGGCAAAGCTTGAGCGCGACATACCTATATTTTCAGCCAGCGTTTGCAGCGTCCAGTTATGGCCAGGATCGCTGTGCATCGTGCTAATGGCTGCGCTCAGTTGCTTATCGGCCAGTGCAAAAAGCCAGCCCACACTGGAACGGCTCTCATCACAAAGATGTAAACGCAGCGCCTGTATCAACATGGTGTAAGCCATCTGCTGGATAATCAATGCACTACCGGGTTGCGGGTTAAGCACTTCTTTTGTCATGTGTTCAAGCGACCATCTCATCGCCGTTTTATCAACTTCTTTTTTGATATGCACAATCGGTGGTAGTGCGCCCAACAACATATTGGCGTGATGCCCACTCAGAACAAAATGCCCCCCCACCACGAAACATCCATCGGGCCCGCCGCCATCAGCCGTGTTACCCAATTTCCTTTCCGCGCGAAGAGTACAGAAATCGACAGGCTCAACAGACAGACTGGTTGCGAGGGTAAAGGACGGTCCGGGCGGCAAAAGATAGCAATCACCGGTAGTGAGCAGCAGATTGTCGGCTATTCCTTCAACGGATAACCAGCATTGACCAGACACCACGGAGTAGCACTTTATGCCCTCATGATGAGGCCAGACAATCGCCATGTTTTGTTTCAGTGCAAGTCCGCCCGAAGCGTAGCTCTGGGGTTTAAGTAACGATAGGAGTTCTGAGAGCGGATCCATACAACCTCGGGACGATTGGACGATTGGACGATTAATAGCGACTTTCAAGCATAGTCAGTATTAACGTGGATCCCTATATTGATTGTCAATCGGCGACAAGCCTTTCCTGACATAAGGTAATTACATATGCGTATTTTTCTTACCGGTGCGACCGGATTTATCGGCTCACACATTGCTCGTGAACTCATTGTTGGGGGACATCAGGTGCTTGGTTTAGTCAGAAGCGCTGAAGGGGCAAAACATCTTGCTGCCACAGGCGCTGAGCCCTACTTCGGTAATTTAGACGATCTGGAGAGCCTGCAGCGCGGATCCGCTTTGGCGGATAGCGTGATCCATACGGCCTTTAATCACGATTTCTCTACCTTTGTTGCCAACTGTGAAAATGATCGACGTGTGATTGAAGCACTAGGAGCCGCGCTGGAAGGGACTCAGAAACCCTTAATTATTACCTCGGGCGTTGCAATGGGCGCGACAGGCCATACTACCCTGGCAACAGAAAATAACTTCAATGCCGAAAATCCCAACCCTCGCCGGGCCACGGAATTAGCAGGACTTGCCGTTGCGAAGCGCGGTGTTAGCGTCTCGGTAGTACGCCTGCCGCAGGTTCACGACATAAATAAACAAGGATTAATTACAGAACTGATTAAAATTGCCCGCCAGAAAGGCGTATCCGGGTATGTCGAAGATGGTCAAAACCGATGGTCAGCGGTGCATATCAGCGATGTGGCTGAAGTCTATTTACGCGCACTAGAGAAAAATATTCCTGACAGTCGTTATCACGCGGTAGCCGAAGAAGGGATCCCACTACGCAGTCTGGCTGAGGTTATCGGTTATGCTCTGAAGGTGCCGGTTAAGCGTATCGCAGCTAAAGATGCAAAAGAACATTTTGGCTGGATGAGTTTGCTTATTAACCATGATATGTCGGCTTCCGGTACGCTTACCCAGGAACGTCTGGCATGGAAACCTGTTGGCCCAGGGATGATTGAGGATCTTCTAATGATTCACTCTGCCAGCAATAATCCAACGGAATAAAAAGCGTCACCTTTTTAATGGTCAGTTTATTACGCAGACGTTGCGACCATAACGGATAGTCGCAACGTCGGGGTTGTGCCAAAAGCGGACATTACTCAAGGAAGGGGGAGGATCCAGGAACCCCTGTACCCAAGCAATAGAGGAAATCACCAAAAATGTCACCAAGTGTCATTATGTGCACTAAGTGACTATCCGTGCTGTAATGTAAGTGCCGAACTACATTACGTTAATGGAGACATGATTATGGGTACGAGGGTTTTAGTTTTAGGAGCGACCGGCTCCGTGGGTTCAAAGGTAGTGACAGAATTTGACAAAAACAGCGATGGCGTTGAGGTCATTTTGTCATCCAGCCGACCGGAAACAACCAGAAAATGGCAGAACGAGGGGCGAAATGCGGTAACGCTGGACCTTAACGATCCTGAGACATTTGCTCCTGCTTTAGCAAACGTTGACAGGGTATTTCTGTTAACGGGATATACGGCGGATATGCTCTATCAGAGCAAAAAATTTGTGGATGCTGCGGTTGATGCGGGCGTAAAACACATTGTCCACTTGGGTGTTTTCACATCCCGCCGGGATATTCAGCCACACTTCGTATGGCATGACTTAATCGAAACCTACATTCAGGCAAGCGGCTTAGCCTGGACTCACCTTCACCCGAACATTATCACAGATACGATACTGGCCCGAACTCCATCAGTTAAAGAAACGGGGTCCTTTATGGGCTATCCTGGTGACGTTCCCGTAGGCTGGGTTTGTACCGCCGATATTGCCGCCGTAGCCGCGGCGGTCTTGCGTGAAGGTCCGAAGAAGCATGGCGGGCAGGATTACCACCTGAGCGTTGAAGTTCTTCGTGGAACAGAAGTGGCAGATATCTTATCCAGACATCTTGGAAAGGAAATAAAATACGAGCCAATTGAGCCGGCAGGCCAGCGGTCTTATCTTTCTTCAATTGAGGATACAGGATCCCGTTACTACATGCAGAGTGCTGCCATTACGATGGAACTGGCGGCCGAAGGACGACTGGCCTATCAGGCTGTGGTTAAAGATGATGTTCAGAAAGTACTGGGTCGGGCGGGCACCAAAATGGATGAATGGGTCCGCCAGAACTTGGGTTAAACGGCTGTGATTTGCCTGAACCTTTTTACCCTGTAATATCATGGAGTCCACCGGAGAGATTAGGTGGACTCTTTCTTTAACCTGTAGCGCACTGAGCTAACGCTAATCCAGATAAATTAAAAATATGAATACACGCGCTTTGGCCCGAAAGGCCATAAAAGAACAGATTGCTGTTTCTGCATTTGAGCTTTTTCAGCAATACGGCTATGAAAAAACCACGGTAGAAATGATTGCTCATACCGTGGGGATGTCAAAGCGTTCCTACTTCAGGTACTTCCCTACTAAAGAGGACGTGCTTCTGGATTCTGTTCATCTTTTTAAAAGCCGCTTTCTGGAACGATTCAGAGAACTTTTGGCTTCGGAAGACATTTGGGAAGCGCTCAAACACGCGCTTAATGAATTTGCGGTGAACTGTGCTGAACCCGGAGGCGGAGAAATACAGGCCTTTATTCGTAAAACCCCCGCTTTACTGGCGCGACAACTCGAAATCATTGAAATATTGCTTGAAGAAACAACTGAGTTATATCTGACAGAGCGCAACGTCGACACAACATTCAACAGACAGACGGTTAACGCAGTTATCCGCTCGGGTTTCGCCTGCCTGCAGTCCTCACAAAGCGGTGCTTCAGTAAAAGTGTCAGAGAAGGAATTCTCTGATCTCATGACCGCCATGAAGCCTCGTGTCCTGATAAATCCCAGCCCTTCCGGTGTGTAACTTATGTCCGCTGTTCGCTCAGAGCGGACATATTGTTTTCTGAAGACGTCAGCTATCCGGTCTTCAATGCCATGAAGATGACCATCCGGGACTAATAACAGACATTACTGACATCATTTTTTATCGCAACGCACGTTCTCTAAAATTACTTTGCTGACTATTCTGCTTTTCATGAGGTAAATCCGGTAAAGGCTGCAACCCGTTGTTAGTCCGAATGATATTGATAAGCTTACGCAGAGCGGGATGGACGTATCGACGAGAACTGTAATACATGTGAAAAGGATCGCCATATGCAGAATGCGTGGGCATGACATTGATAAGAGTCCCCTCTGTAAGCTCTGCCTGAACACGCGATTCCAGCACATAAGCCAGACCAATCCCGGCTTTGGCCGCTGCAATTGTTGTCGCCGTGTCTTTCAGAGTGATAGAACCCGGTACACGCATACTGAAATTTCCTTCAGGCGCATCAAACTCCCAGCGGAAACTGGCATTATTCCCAAGTAACAGCTGTATGCAGTTATGCGCGGATAATTCAGTTGGCCTGTTCGGTGTTCCATAACGATTTACATAATCAGGTGAGCCTACCACTATCCAGCGCTGAGAGCCGGTCAGTGCCACGGCGACCATGTCTTCGGGTACCAGATGCCCATACCGCATACCTGCATCAAATCCTTCGGCGGTGATATCGACAGGCCGGTCTTCTACGACAACAGTCAACCGGACATCAGGCCATCTTGTCGCAAACTCTTTCAGGGAAGGCGAAATCAATTGCGCAGCAGCATCGGCAAAGACATTAATACGCAATACACCAAAGCGTCCACGGCCAGGCGCGTTGACAGTATCCAGCGCAGAAGAAATCGTATCAAACCCGCTCGAAAGCTTTTCGGCTATCTCCTGGCCCAGCGCCGTTGACGATACCGATCGGCTGGTTCTGTTTAGCAGTCTGGCCCCCAGCCGGGTTTCAAGTCGCCGGATGGCATGGCTTACGGCTGAGGATGACAGACCCAGTTCAATGGCGGCGAGTTTAAAACTTCGGCACCGTAAAACAGTCACGAATGCCTGAAGATCAGCGAAATCAATACGCTCCATTTATATGATGAACCTCATTAATCGTTTCAGTGAATCGGGCACATCTTTTAGCATAAGAATTCAGCCCAGGTAAACGCTAAGCTCTGTTATCACAGTCGTAAACGCAGGTGATTGAAGCCGACGCGTTCATTGCAGTTCAGCCAGTAAGGGATAACGTATGAAGAACAGAATTCTTGGTAAAACCGGTAAAAGCGTATCTGAAATTGGCTTCGGAGCCTGGGCTATCGGTGGAACGTGGGGGGAAGTCAGCCTGGAGGATGCGAAAGGCGCTTTGCACGCGGCACTGGACGCAGGTATGACCTTTATTGATACCGCTGACGTTTACGGTGACGGACGTTCTGAAAAAATCATTGCCGAGGTATTAAAAGATCGGGGCGGCGAACGTCCTTTTGTTGCGACTAAAATTGGCCGCCGTCTTTCCCCCCATGTAGCCTCGGGTTACACAGAAAAAAATCTCAACGAGTTTGTCGATCGCTCCCGCGATAATTTGCAAACAGAAACGCTGGACCTGGTTCAGCTGCACTGTCCGCCAACCGAAATTTATTACACGCCTGAAGTTTTCGCCGTTATGGATGAAATGATGAAGGCAGGAAAAATTCGCAGCTATGGGGTTTCTGTTGAAAAAGTGGAAGAGGGGCTTAAGGCACTTGAGTACCCGAACGTTTCATCCATTCAGCTGATATACAACATTTTCAGGCAGCGTCCTGCTGAGTTGTTGCTGCGTGAGGCCAGGCGCCGGGAGGTGGGGATCATTGCTCGCATCCCGCTGGCTTCAGGCCTGCTGACCGGCAAAATGAAAACGGACACAGTATTCTCAGCCGATGACCATCGATCTTTTAATCGTAATGGAGAGCAGTTTGATAAGGGGGAAACCTTTGCCGGTGTGCCTTTCGACGTTGCGCTCGATGCCGTGGAGGAAATACGACGCCTTGTACCTGGTGATATCACAATGGCCGCATTCGCCCTGCGCTGGATTCTCATGAATGAGGATGTTTCTGTCGTGATCCCTGGTGCCAAAAACAAGGCTCAGTCAGAGGCTAATGCGCAGGCAGGGAGTATTAATGCTCTTTCAGATGAAGTGATGACCGCCCTGCAGAAGATTTACCAACAAAAAATATCCCCATGGGTTCATCAGCGCTGGTAGATACCTATTTCAAATTTATACCGAAAACAGAAAGTTCAGCTGAGTGGTGTCTGCGGATGCAATACGTCACGGCCTGTTTTACGCTGAGCAAAAAATTGATCTGTCCCGGCTGAAACTTCTGTAGCTACAGGTCGCCACCGGACTTTGTGAAAAATTCAGCCCACAGGGCGGGACGCGATAGCCTGTTGGATCTTTTGACAGGCATTTATGAATAAGAAAAAGGTAACGGACTGGCTTGAGCTCATGAAGGACTGGGCGGTGCTCCGGGAAATTGTCATAGCCATAATGGCGATGATCCACGAGCTGACTTACCCTTTTCTTTTTCTGCGGTTGCGCTAACCTGTGCGGCTCGCTTTTATATGGATGCTGTCACGCACGATGCAAAAATTCACGCTTCTTTTACTCAGCCTGGTGCTTCTGGGTCCGCTGGGCATTGACCTCTACCTGCCTACCCTGCCAGACATTGCGCTGGGGCTGAACACGCCTGTGACCACGATCCAGACAACCATTCCCCTGTTTTTGCTGGTCATGGGTTTAGGTCAGATTGTTGCGGGTCCGTTGGTTGATAATTTTGGCCGTAAACCTGTAGCCATAACCGGGATCCTGCTTTATCTGATGGGCAGTATTCTGGCTGCCACTGCAACCGGCTGGCCGCAGTTCCTTAGCGCGCGTATTGTTCAGGGTTGCGCGGTTTGCTGTACCGCCGTGGTGGCGTTCAGCGGCGTGAGGGATCGTCTTGAGGGCGAGGAAGCGGCACGAGCCTACGGTTTTCTTAACGGTGCCCTGAATATTGTTCCGGCACTGGCACCGATGCTGGGTGGTTTCCTGGCCGGTGCGTTTGGCTGGCGTGCCCCCTTCTGGTTTCTTGCCAGTTATGTGCTGGTCATTGGCCTGATGATCCTGCGTTTCCTGCCTGAAACACGTCCGGCCGGAACGCTGGCAGTCAAGGCACTTCCGCTTGTCCAGTACGCCAGAATCCTGCGTGAACCCCGCTTCCTTGCTTTTACGTTTGCTAATGCGGGTGCAATGGGCATGGTGCTGACCTACGTGTCGCTGGCTCCGCAGGTGCTGATGACCGAAGGCAAACTCTCTGCCCTGCAGTTTTCCATAGCCTTTGGCGCTAATGGCTTCTGGATTATGCTGGGCAGCGTGCTGGTAAATAAAATCATCCGCAAACTGGGCCGCTCCATCTGTCTGGCTTTTGGTAGTCTGGCAATGGCCTGTGGTGCTGTGACGATGCTGGCAGGCATGGCCATCTTCCCGGCAGAGATGCAAACCAGCTGGGCGTTGTATATGTTCCCGGTGGCTATTTCGGTAGCCGGTCTGGCCTTTACGGTCGGCCCGGCAACCAGCTTTGCACTGGAACCTTATAAACAGCAGGCTGGCGTGGCTTCGGCCCTGGCGGGATTTATCCAGATGGCGGGCGGCTCCTCTGCCGGTTTACTGGCGATGGCTCTGCCGGTAAACGAGAAGCTTGCGCTGAGTGCGATGATGATTATGGGTGCCGTACTGGCAGCGCTGGCGTGGAAATGCAGCAGGAATGTGCACGGTACGCTTACCGCGCTGAAAACCAAATAACCCCGACCGGTACCCGCGGAGCAAGCGCACACGTCAGCTCATTACCAACGGTACCGGCAGCGTACGCATCATCATTAATCAGGACCTTTTTACCCCACAATTTCACCCTGTTGCCGATACCTGCCTGCTGGTAAGGGATCAAATCCACAGTAATTATATCCACTGAAACTGCCCCAGCCACCTGCGTTCCGGCCCCATCAGTCCAGACCGGAGGGACCTGTGGGCGCGTAGCGGGTATTCCTGCCAGAACAACCGATTCTTCGCTTTTTCTTCATCGCGGACATAATCCTCAAGGCAGGCCCGCTTTGTGCCAGAAACAAACTGAGAAAAACTCAGGTACGTCCTGAACATCTGACCGCACAACTTCACTATTCAAAGTGGGTCAGGATCTGCTTTAATATATACAGTTAAACTGTATATATGGGGGTTTTCATGTCTGAGCAAAATAAAATTGTCGTGCAACGCTTCAATCAGTACGTTATTGCCGAAGGCAGCCGCGAGGCATTTGACGTATTAGTGGCTGACCGTTTTATCAATCGATCCGCGCCGGAAGGCACTGCCGGCGATCGTGAAAGTCTGTGGCGTACCTTTGACCAGATCCTTCGCCCCGCGCTTACAGATTTGCAGGTCAATATAGAAGATCAGATTGCCGAACGAGACTGGGTCACCACGCGTAAAACGATAACGGGCAGGCATACAGGTGAACTGATGGGGGTCGCTCCAACCGGTAAAGCTGTCAACATTTCAGTGATAGATATGGTCCGGATTGCTGAAGGAAAATACGTAGAGCACTGGGGGCTAAACACACTGGCACAGGTGTTGAGTCAGCTAAAGCAGAACTAAAGGAGTTTGTGCAGTGCTGCCAGACCTTTCTGCAGATCCCCGCGTTCGGCTTCACTGAGCCGGGTATCTAACCGTGCCGCAATCCACTCAACTCGCTTTGCACGTGCGTCGGCCAGTAGGGCACGTGCATTTTCACTTAGTACAATCAGTTGTGCCCGCGCATCCTGCGGATTTTTTTGCCGCTGCACCAGACCCTGAAGCTCAAGTTCATTGATTACCAGACGCATGCTTTGATGTTTTACACCCCGCAGGCTGGCAAGTTCAGCGATAGAAAGCGCATGGTGCGTATCGAGCAGATCCAGGGTTTCATACTGGGATGTGCGAATTGTGCCGGTTGATATGCGTACATTTCGAATAAACGCGCTCACTATCTCGCGCAGTTCTTCGGCCAGTACTTCCGCTTCACTTGTCAAAGGAGGTTTTTCGTTCATTACGGGAGGTTAACCTACATTTAATTGGCATACAGGGGCATCTTAAAAAGGTGTGAAAGTTGGTTTAACGGACAGGCGGGGCTGTCATTTTGTGCCAGCAACGTGCATGTATTATCGTTATGCCAGGCTCCGGTATCGGCCGATAATTCAGCCCTGGTTAGCCTGGCGCCACCTTCATTTTCTCCCGTAGACAGGAAGTCAAAACTTCAGTTGAAGCGTATCGGCAAACTGGCGGTAATACAGCTCGATGAGTTTCTGTCCATTGTCCGGGGAGAACAGGTACAGGCGCATGAGGCCTTCAAAAACAAGGGACAGGCGCTCTGTCACTGCATGCGGATCGAGTCCGGCAGATATCTGGCCGCTGCTCTGGGCCGCGCGTATCCTGCTATGGACGCTGTCAATCAGGCCAGCTTCTGAATCACGAAGGAGTTCCGCAACATGTGTGTTACGCGCACCTTCACTGGCGATTTCAGCACGTAAAACCGCCACCGCGTGCCCCTCGGGTGTGAGGAAAATCTCTGCCAGCAACTCTTCAATCGCCTTGCGACTGAAATCAGTACTCCAGAAACGGCTTATCAGATTGTGATGCCGCTGCAGGTCGAGTTCAATAAGCGCCGTGATGAGGACGTCCTTGCTCGGAAAGTACTGGTAAATGTTCGCAACGCTGACCCCTGCAGCCGCACCAATCTCGGAAATAGATGAGGCGTGAAACCCGCGTTGTATAAAGCAGGTTCGGGCCCCGTTGAGGATCTGGGTCATGCGTTCTTCACGCGCATGCTCATTCACGGGACGCCCGCGCAGGGGCTTGTCTGCATCAGTTTTCATTTTCACATTTTATTCCATTCAGGTAACACAAGGACGACACCGGAGTAGTGTCGTCCTCAGTTTGCAGGTCAGGTCAGCCGCGCAGTGGACGAACTGGCGATACGAGGCGATAAACGTCAGAGTGACGCCGGCGTAGCCTCAACGCTCGCATAGACCTTGATTTCCTGAAACTGCTCAATCGCACGTGGCCCGCAGAGGACGCCGATACCACTTTGCTTGAAGCCGCTCTGTTCGAAGTGCTCGGACATAACGCCCCAGCAGTTTAGCCAGATATGACCGGCTTGAACAGACTTGCCAACTCTCCGGCCACGCGCCGTGTCGTCTGAGAACACCGACGCGGCGAGACCGAATTCGGTAGCGTTTGCGCGCATGATTGCATCAGCTTCGTCATCAAAAATCTCGAAAGTCTGGACCGGCCCGAAGACTTCAGACTGGATGACATCGGTGCTCAGGTCCTGTACTTCGATCAGGGTGGGGCGGTAGAACGCGCCTGAGGCCAGAGGGCCTTCATTTACGGGGCCGCCGCGCACCAGAATGTTTGCATACGATCCTGCAGCCGCGACCACGGCGTCAACGCGCTGAACACTGGCCTTGTCGATCAACGGGCCAAGCTGCGCCTGCGGGTCTTCGCTTTCGCCGAGCCGGACATTCTGATAAGCCTCGATCAGTGCAGCGCGCAACCGGTCGGCGATGCCACGCTGGGCCAGTACCCGTGAACCGGTACAGCAGAACTGACCATTCATCGCGACCAGTGCCATGACGATCTGCGGCACCACCACATCAAGGTTTGCATCATCAAATACGATCAGCGGCGCTTTGCCGCCCAGTTCCAGATTCAGACGTTTGAGCGTTCTGGCGCCGTTGGCGGCAATGAGGCGGCCTACTTTAGTGCTGCCGGTATAGCTGATCATGTTCACCAGAGGGGAGTCGACCAGCATGGAAGCGCCTGTACTCCCGGTTTCGGTGATCACATTCAGTACACCCGGTGGCAGCGATTTGACTGCAGCGATTGCACGGGAAAACAGGGCATTGGTAAGCGCGGTCTGGTGCGGCAGTTTCAGCACCACAGTACATCCGGCAGCCAGGGCGGGAGCGACAGCGCGCACTGACAGTATGATTGGTGAGTTCCATGGCGAAATAACGCCCACAACGCCAAGAGGTTCGGGATCGGAATGGAAATGCATTCCCGGAGCGGCTTCAAGGGCGCGCCCGCCGGTCTGCAGCAGTGCCGTGGCGGCACCATAACGCAGCCACTCCACCGTTAATGCCAGCTCCCACTGAGTCTGCGCCAGCAGCTTGCCCCCTTCGCGTGCCAGCTGGATTGCTATCTCGTCCACCCGTTTTGCGACCTCGTCGGCCAGTTCAAACAGGGCACGTGAGCGCAGGGAGCGATCTCTGGACCAGCTTGTCGTGTCAAAGGCAGTACGGGCGGCTTCGATCGCCTGACGTGCTTCGTCAGTGCCGATGTCCAGGTAGTTTCCCAGTGGCTGGCCTGTTGAAGGGCTTATCGCCTGTCTTATCGTGCCTCCGTTGTTCCAGTTACCGTTGATCCAGTTTCCTGCAGCTTCAGTCATATTCGGGTGTTCCATGATATTTCCTTTCCGGGTATCCCGCGGATTGAACGATGCAGACACGGTGCGGGTAATCCCTTGTCTGCCTAGTTGACGCCGAAGCTAAAAGCTGCCCGTTTGCGTCGCGACAAATATAAAAGTAAGTGATCATTTATATAAATGCAACGTTATTTTACAGCGCTCAGATATTATGGGATTAACACTGCTGGCGTGGACGGGACTCGTCCTGGCGAGGATAGATGGTCATGGAACGAATACGCATCGCCCTGGGGCGGCAGCTCAAATCTTTTGCCGCCCGGTACAGATGGGCTGTAACTGCCCCAAATGTGAATCTTTGAGTAAGCGAAATTTTTACTAGGTTCAAACGAGGAAATCATGCTCAAAAAGAGCATGCATTCTGCGAGTACAAGGCTTAAATCCGGCCGGGGATCCCGAATTTCCGTCCCATTCATGACGGGGAATCAGGATGCATCCTTCACCCCGCCGCTCATAACATTTTTGACACTGCTCCGGCCATCGCTGTTGCTCTGCGTCAGAGCAATTCCCTCCGGGAAAAATGGACGGCTGCCGCAATCTTCTGGTGTACCGCTGAATTGCCGGACTGTGCTTCCCGTCCATGCCACACCGGCACTAAGCCTTACAAGTCTTTCAGCAGACTAGCCGACAGTTGCCGAAGCAGATTTAACTCTTCATCGTTCATCTGCATGGTACATCTCATCTTACCAGGCAGATCCAGCAGAGCCTCTTTCATCTCATTCGCCTTTTCAGTAAGAACGACATTTTTCATCCTTTCATCTCCGGCGACAGCCATCCTTTTCAGAAACCCCTTCGCCTCAAGTTTTTGTACAAGCGGCGTCAGCGTTCCCGAGTCAAATAATGTCTTCTGGCCAAGCGCCCGTAACGGGATATTGTCCTGCTCGTAAAGGGCCATAAGCACGACAAACTGTGGGTAGGTCAGGTCAAACTCTTTCAGCAAGGGCCGATACTGGCGGATTAGCGCGTTTGTTACCGAATACAAAGAAAAGCATAGCTTTTCCTCTAAGATGCTGTTTTTTTGCATTTAATTTTCTCCATGCAAACACACCAGAATTGTTTAAATAATATTTGCTATAAAGAATATTGCATGCAAGTTAAATTCGCAAAAGTTAAATGCCGGTAACAAGGCGATGCGCATAATTTTACCAAGACCGGTCATAAAAGCCGGGTCAGGTGTCCTGAATTTTGCCTTATTTGCATTCTCCCTGTGGCATTTTCCGAACAACCGGTTTGTTTTCTGCTCAGCAGCGAGGGCCGGGCATTTCTTTGAATACCGTGATTATCTCATGCTTACTGACCCCTTCTCATGAACGCCAGCGACGTCATTCACATAACACCCGAAAAAAGCACATAAAAAATCATTGTATTTATATAAGTGATCGTTTACTTTTATATTCAACGTAAACGAGAGACCACTCGCTCAGACGTCAGCCAGGCAGACAAGGGATTACCTGCCCCGGGTCTGTGTCGGTTAATACGCCACATGTTTTGAGGAGAGATAGCAAGGAACGTCGGGATTCCAACGAAACTGCGCAGAACCGTATTGACGGTGGTCAGCCCCAGGTCCGGCCAGCCGCAGGGCAGTTAGCAGAACACTGGCTGTGGCCGGAGACGGCTGGCAGAGCATATCAGTAGCTGAATCCAGTGATCAGAATGGATTCTCTTCTAATCAACTGTTTTAAAAGACTTAAATAATGCAAAGCCAGAATGTCCAGAAAAGATGAACAAATAAAGTTTGACTGAAATAATATTGCGTGCAAGCATTATGCATACAAGATTAATGCCGGAACAACCGGCGCCCAACTGAATAATACAATCAACACACATCTAAAGAGGCTTAATCATGAAAACCGTATCAGCTGTCCTGACTTCTGCTCTTTTCGCATCCGCCACCGCTGTGGCGTCCGAAAAACCAGTCAACCTCCCTGCCCCCACAGCCGGCGTGCAGGCATTTCTCAACGTGCTGAACTCCGGTGACGGGAAGCCCATGGAACAAATGACCCCGCAGGAGGCCCGTCAGGTACTGATCGGGGCACAGAAGGGCGTTACGCTGCCATCTGCGCAGGTTGCAGAAAAAATCATCACGGTAAACGGGCAATCCATAAAACTGAAAATCGTGAAACCGGACAACGCGACCGGCACCCTTCCTGTATTCATGTTCTTCCATGGCGGCGGCTGGGTGCTGGGAGATTTCCCGACCCATGAACGTCTGATCCGCGACCTGGTTCGTTCATCCGGCGCTGCGGCGGTATATGTGGACTACACGCCGTCACCGGAGGCCCACTTCCCTGTCGCGATTAACCAGGCGTATGAAGCAACCAAATGGGTGGCTGAACACGGTCAGGAAATTGGCGTCGATGGCAGCCGTCTGGGCCTGGTCGGTAACAGCGTAGGGGGAAATATGGTGGCCTCTGTGGCGCTGCAGGCTAAACAGTTTAACGGGCCGAAGATCCGTTATAACGTGATGCTGTGGCCGGTAACGGATGCGAATTTTGACAGCACATCCTATAACCAGTATGAAAACGGCTATTTCCTGACGAAAAACATGATGAAATGGTTCTGGGATAACTACACCACTAACGTGTCAGACCGTAATAATATTCTTGCCTCGCCACTGCGTGCCACCACTGAACAGCTGAAAGGTTTCCCGCAAACCTTAATCCAGACAGCAGAACTGGATGTTCTGCGTGACGAAGGTGAAGCGTTCGGTCGCAAGCTGGATGCCGCCGGCGTGCCTGTGACCGTGACACGCTATAACGGCATGATCCACGACTACGGGCTGCTGAACCCGTTAAGTCAGGAGCCCACCGTCAGAACCGCGCTGGAGCAGGCGGGCGCAGCGCTGCAGAACCACCTGAAATAATATCCGCATAAGGTATAAACAGCGCGGCCAGAGGCCGTGCTGTTTTGTATGAACCTGGCGCCTGTCTTCGCTAATTCCGGCTGAAAAACCGCTACCGGGCAAACCCGGTTACGCAGCCATGTTATCTTTGCTTTAAGTCCCCGCCTCCATCTTGATATCTGAATTCTGCTTTTCGCTCATAGTCGACCTGTAACACCGTGAATATGTCCGCCTGGTGCCAGTAGCGGACGTTACTGGTATTAATTCCCCGCAGGCTAAAGTGAAGCCTGCAGGGATATAACTTACGGTGTCACGATATTGAACCAGAACTCAAATTTATCCATATATCCCAGCATGGCATCAAGTTTTGTCCCGTCACCGGTCACTTTCACCGCGCCGTTCTCCTCGGCCTGTTTCAGTGTGGTTTCCTTGAGGATGATTTTGTTCAGGGTGTCGCGATTCAGGGTAATGGTGGCGTCAGCATCGGTCGCTTCGGCGTTGGCGGTGTGGTTCAGCACTCCGTTTTCCAGCTCAAGCTTGTACTTACCGCCGTCGCTGCCAAGATCGATGTTAAACACCGATTTCGCCGTCCCGGCCTTCTCGCCGTTGATGTGCACCGCCAGATAGTCGAAGAACATCTCTGGAGTCATCGCCCGCACCGTATCCGGGCTGGCGGTGTTAGGGGTCGGGCCTTTCACCACGCCGTTACGCAGTTCCTGTGCGCCGGTGAGGTAGAAGTTACGCCACGGGCCCGATTCGGCCTGATAACCCAGTTGCTCCAGCGCGTCCGCCTCCAGGTTGCGGGCCGCCTGGTTGTTTGGATCGGCAAACACCACTTTGCTCACCACCTGCGCCACCCAGCGATAGTTACCCTGGTCGAAGTCGGTTTTGGCCTTCTGCAGAATGGCGTCCGCGCCGCCCATGTAGTCAACGAATTTCTTCGCGGCCTCTTCCGGCGGCAGTTCATCCAGGGTGGCCGGGTTGCCGTCAAACCAGCCGAGATACAGCACGTAGGTGGCTTTCACGTCGTGGCTCACCGAGCCGTAGTAACCCCGGTTGGCCCAGGTGTGCGCCAGCGAATCCGGCAGTTTAAAGTTGGCGGCGATTTCGTCCCGGGTCAGGCCCTGGTTCGCCATGCGCAGGGTCTGGTCGTTGATGTAACGGTACAGGTCGCGCTGGCTCTTCAGCAGTTTATTGACGTTTTCATTGCCCCAGGTCGGCCAGTGGTGCTGGGCCATCAGGATCTCGGCTTTATCACCCCAGCGCACAATGGCTTCGTTGATGTATTTCGACCACGGCAGCGGCTCGCGGATTTTGGCACCGCGCAGGGAGTAGGTGTTATGCAGGGTATGGGTCACGTCCTCGGCGGATTCAATCAGTTTTTTCTCTTCGATATACCAGAGCATTTCAGAGGGCGCTTCTGAGCCTGGTGCCAACATAAAGTCATAGGTCAGACCGTCGATGGTCTCTTTTTGACCATCCTTTTCGATGATATTGGTTGGGGCAAGCAGGGTAACGGTCCCGGCGGAGGTGGTGGTACCCAGCCCGGCACCGACCAGGCCTTTGGCATCCGGTTTCAGAAGGTTGCCGTACATATAGCTCGCGCGACGGCTCATCACGTTCCCGGCCATAATGTTTTCTGCCACCGCTGCTTCCATAAAGCCGGCCGGGGCATAGATTTTCACCTTACCGGCCTTGACGTCGGCCTCATTCACCACGCCGCGCACGCCGCCGTAGTGGTCAACGTGGCTGTGGGTGTAGATCACCGCCACCACCGGTTTCTGGCCGCGGTTTTTAAAGTAGAGATCCATCCCGACTTTTGCCGTTTCCGCCGAGACCAGCGGGTCGACCACGGTCACGCCGGTGGCGCCTTCAATAATGGTCATGTTCGACAGGTCGAGGTTACGGATCTGATACACCCCGTCCGTCACCTCAAACAGGCCGCTGATATTAATCAACTGCGCCTGCCGCCATAAGCTGGGGTTGACGGTATCCGGCGCTTTATCGCCCTCTTTAATAAAAGCGTACTGCTGCGGATCCCAGACTACGTTGCCCTGTTCGCCTTTGATTACCTCTGCGGGGAGTGCGGCGATAAAGCCTTTGTGGGCATCGGTAAAGTCGGTGTTATCGGAGAAAGGCAGCTGGCTGAACAGGGCGTTATTGGCCTGTTGTGTGGCGGCGGCAGCCTCTTTCGGTGCTTCTGCTGCGAGTGCGCTGGCTGAAAAAATTTAAAGAAATAGAATTAACGGCGGGGAACATGAATAAATATAACCAGGCAAGCATATTCAGCAAGTGAGCAAATAAAACAACCAATTGAATTTTAAGAGGCATAGTTTTGCAAAATCAATGCCCTGTAATGTTTGCAAGTAACATTTAACCTTCTGATGAGCAGAGTCGGCCATCGCTCACAGCATATCTCTAACACCAGGCGGATTTCCGCTTGTCGCTCATAGCGGACCTATACCCTATTCATTTCAGATATTGAGCAGGCTTGATAACTGGATGATATCCTTAACACTATCATCAAAAATGTAAAAATCCTGCGCAAGCTGATTACGCCTTATCATAATTTTATTTATGATGCTTCCTTGATGAAAATCACCATATCAAATTCGTAGCGGATAGGTTTTCAGGCGATATTCAACCGGGCTGAGGCCGTTAAATTTAAGGCTGATTCGCCGGGTGTTGTAGTAATGAATGTACTCCTCAAGAACGATCTTCAGTTCGTCAACATCGTTGAATTTACGGGTGTAAAAGCATTCAGATTTTAAGGTCCCGAAAAAGCATTCTGCACAGGCATTATCCAGACAGTTTCCTTTACGGGACATGCTTTGCAAAACCCCAAACTCACGCAACTGATACTGATACCATCGATGCCGGTATTGCCAGCCCTGATCTGAATGAAGTACTGGTTTGCTGTTTGCCTCCATTCTGGCAAATGCCTTAATCAACATGTCGTCAATCATCGGCATGGTTGGGCGTTCCGAAATACTGTATGAAATGACTTCGTTATTGAAGAGATCGATGATCGGAGAAAGATAGAGTTTCCGGCCATTGACAGCAAACTCGGTGACGTCTGTGACCCATTTTTCATTAGGCCGGCTGGCTTTGAAGTTTCGTTGCATGATATTGGCAGCAGCACTTCCCCGTTCGCCACGCCATGAGGTGTAACGCTTTACTTTGATAGCTGCTTTAAGGTCAAGAGCATTCATCAGGCGCTGGACCGCTTTGTGGTTGATCACGCCCCCCTCTCTTCTGAGCGCCAGCGTTATCCGTCGATAACCATATCGACCCTGGTTTTCATCATATATCTCACTGATTCGACGATTTATTGCATCGTATTTTCCAGGAGACTTAAGTGCCTTAAGATGATAGTAAAACGTGCTTCTGGGTATCCGGGCAATACTCAGCAGCTGGTCAAGCGGATAATGCTGCCTTAGTTCGTCAACAACGAGAACCTTATCTCTTACCGAACTAAGGCTTTCAGCTTTTGTAGATAAACTATCCGTAATTCCAGACGTTTGACCTTCCTTTCCAGCTCATGAATCCGTTGCTCTTTTGATCGTTCCTCTGCGGCTTCAATAAGTTCAGGGTGTTCAGCCATGTAAGATACCCTTTTTGTGCCTACCTTGAGTGCTCGAAGCCCTTCTTCACCATGCTCATTGAACACTTTTACCCATTTGGCGACAGATGATGCACCAGCAACATTGAATTTAGTCGCGGCCTGGGTAAGGGAGATCTGTCCGGAAAGCACGGCTTTCACAGCTTCAATTCTGATTTCAGGATCGATGGATACGCCCTTATCTCTGGGCTTTAATCCCTCTTCACCATAAGCATCATAGGCTGCAACCCAGATTCTTACCTGGGTTCTGGGAACGTTGAAACGGGCTGAAGTTAACCGATAGCCTTCATCGCCAGCAAGATAGTGCATAACGACTGCAAGGCGTTCTTCGAGGGTATATTTACGTCCGGGCATAGGACTCTCCAGTTTGAGAGTCCAACTAAATGGGTGCAGTGCACATCAACGTTATGTTGAGTGGGGCTTTCTTCTGTTTACCCTTCCAGCAATGCTTCAGGCAAACAGCCTCAAGCACCCGCGTGAACTCTATTCGTATTCCGTCCTGCTGTCAGAATCGGCCGTCATTTCGTGAAGCCGCCTTCCAGAATTTCACTCTCTTTTACCCGCCAGGTCAGCACCAACGCCACCAGCGAGATGGCTGCAATCACCCAGTACACCACGGCATGACCATAGCTTTGCACCAGCGCTCCCTGAATAATCCCCGCCAGAATCACGCCGGTTGAAATACTGTTGGTAAACAGCGTAGTGGCTGAACCTGCCCGCCCCGGCATCAAATCCTGGAACCAGAGCATGCCAATCCCGGCGACGATGCCGATAAAGACCGCGTTAAACAGCTGCAGGGCAAGTAACGCTTCATGGCTGTGAAAGAGGATCAGCCCAAAGTAGAACAGCACGCCCGACGCCACCGCAATCACCATCATCCGCCGCTTACCAAAGTATTTGACGTAGTAGCCAGCAAGAATCATTGCCGGGATCTCCAGCCCGGCGGCGGTACCCATTAAGATCCCGGCCAGCTTATCCGGTAAGCCCAGATCGCTGCTGATCCACAGGGGCATGTCGATGATGTACATGGTGTTGCAGGTCCACATCAGGGTGGAGGCGATAAACAGCCGGCGGACGTTTTTGTCTTTCCAGCCGCTGATCTGCGTCACCGGTACGGCACTCGCTGACTCCACCCGGGAAACCGACGGCAGCGCGAAGGCTATCAGCCCCAGACTGATAGCAAAAATGGCCGCCGCAATAGAAAACATGACGGTAAAGCCATAGTTAAGCGCCAGCATAAAGGCCAGCGGCGGGCCGATAACCCACGCCAGCGACAGCTGAGCACGCATTACCGAGCTGAACATCACCACTTCACGCGCCGAGCTGTCGGCATATTCCCGCGCGAGGGCAAACAGCTGCGGCATGGCGGTATTGGCCAGCGAAGCCAGCAGTACGCCGCAGGTCAATAAGGTCAGGTAGTGACGGTTAAAGGCAAACAGCAGCGCGTTACAAATCGCCATCGCGCAGCAAAAGAGGATCAGCTTGCGGCGATCGCCCTGGCTGTCCGATCGTTTCGCCAGCCACAGACTGACCAGGATCCCGGCGACGGCATTGACGGTGTAAAAAATCCCTACCCAGAATGGCTGGGCGCCCACCTCACGGCTCAGGAACAGGCTCAGGGTCGGGGCTTGCAGCGCACCGGCGATGCCCATCATAAAAGCCACCACTAAAAAGGCGGCATAAACACCGTTCAGACGGCGTCCCATCGTCATTAACCAGAGCATTAACTGTTCCCTTTAGCGCAAGTGAAAACGAAAAAAGCCAGCAGATAATACCTGCTGGCGTGGTGATTCGCACCAATACTCAGTCACACATGATCGAAGCCATTCAGCGTTCCGAGGTCGACGGTGTCACCTCCCACTGCATCAGATCTTCCAGTATTTTCAGCTGCTGTTCTGCACACCGGCGGGCCAGCCAGGACACTCCCTTTGTCGCTGAGAAGTACTGTCGGTAAAACTGACGGGTGGTAGACCTCTTCATATTCACCTCCTCGCTTCATCGAAGTGAATTATTGGCTTAATATAGGGATTAATAAATTGCTGATTTTTTGTCAGGAGTTCCCCTTTTATGCCCTCTGGTCGTCTGCAACAACAATTCATTCGCCTGTGGCAGTGCTGTGACGGCCAGGCTCAGGTCACCACGCTCAGCGAGCTGGCCGAGTTACTCAGCTGTTCGCGCCGCCATATGCGCACCCTGCTGAACACCATGCAGCATCAGGGTTGGCTGAGCTGGGAAGCCGAAGCCGGGCGCGGCAAGCGTTCCCGCCTCACCTTTCTCTACACTGGCCTCGCACTGCAGCAGCAGCGGGCAGAAGATTTGCTGGAGCAGGATCGCATCGATCAACTGGTGCAGCTGGTAGGTGATAAGGCTGCGGTACGCCAGATGCTGGTCTCCCATCTGGGCCGCAGCTTCCGCCAGGGCAGACACATCCTGCGGGTACTCTATTATCGTCCGATGAAAAACTTGTTGCCGGGCAGCGCATTACGGCGCTCCGAAACCCATATGGCACGCCAGATCTTCAGCGGGCTGATGCGCATAAATGAGGAAAATGGGGAACTCGAAGCCGATATTGCCCACCACTGGCAGCAACTTTCTCCGTTGCACTGGCGCTTTTTCTTGCGGCCAGGCATCCATTTTCACCACGGACGCGAGCTGGAGATGGCCGACGTCATTGCCACTTTGCAACGCGCCCGCGAGCTACCCCTCTATTCACACATTACCCGGGTCGAGTCCCCTACCGCCTGGACCCTGGATATCCATCTCTCGCAGCCTGACCGCTGGCTCCCCTGGCTGTTGGGGTATGTGCCGTCGATGATCCTGCCGCGCGAGTGGGAATCGATGCACAACTTTGCCAGCCTGCCGGTGGGTACCGGGCCGTATGCCGTATCGCGTAATAATAATAACCAGTTGAAGATCCGCGCCTTCGATGACTACTTTGGTTACCGGGCGCTGATTGACGAGGTGAACGTCTGGGTCTTGCCGGATATCAACGAAGAGCTGAGCGTCGGCCTGACGCTGGAGGGCCCGACCGAGGGAGAAAAGGCAGTGGAAAGTCGGCTCGAAGAGGGCTGTTACTATCTGCTGTTCGACGCCCGCTCCCATCGCGGCGCCAGCGCAGAAGTGCGTCAGTGGGTAAGCCAGATCCTCTCCCCGGCCAATCTGATCTATAAGGCCGAGGAGGTCTATCAGTCCTACTGGTTCCCGGCCTATGGCCTGCTGCCACGCTGGCATCACGCCCGCCCGGGACGCGGCGACAAACCGGCCGGACTGGAGAGCCTCACCCTCACCTTCTACCGCGAGCATATTGAACATCGGGTGATCGCCAGAATGATGAGTGAACTACTGGCCGCCGAGCAGGTGACGCTGAATATTCAGGAGGTCAGCTATGAGGAGTGGCATCGCGGCGAGGCGGTGAGCGACATCTGGCTCAACAGCGTCAATTTCACCCTGCCGCTCGACTTCTCGCTGTTCTCGCATCTGTATGAAGTCCCGCTCCTGCAACACTGCATTCCCCGCGACTGGCAGCAGGACGCCGCCCAGTGGCGCGCAGGCGAGATGAACCTTGCCGCCTGGTGCCAGCAGTTGCTGTCCCAGCAGGCGATTGTCCCGCTGATCCACCACTGGCTGATGATCCAGGGGCAGCGCAGTATGCGCGGCTTACGCATGAATACCCTGGGCTGGTTTGACTTTAAATCCGCGTGGTTTGCCCCACCGGAACCATAATACTTTCGTAATATTCACCAAATCATTACAATACCGCCGTTCTCAACGGGGTGCTACGTGCAAGCGTGTGCTGAGAAAATACCCGTCGAACCTGATCCGGATAACGCCGGCGAAGGGATTTGAGGCTGTCGCTCAAAATCCTTTGCCACTCTCAAATACAGAGGTGCAAAGTGTTCAAAACTGTTCTTTCCCTGCTGGCGCTGATGGCGCTGCCTGCCGTTGCCAGCCCTGTCCTGACGGTCTACACCTACGACTCATTCGCCGCCGACTGGGGTCCAGGCCCGGCGGTCAAAAAAGCCTTTGAAGCCGACTGCAACTGCGAGCTGAAATTCGTGGCGCTGGAAGATGGCGTCTCGCTGCTGAATCGCCTGCGTATGGAAGGTAAGAACAGCAAAGCCGACGTGGTGCTGGGTCTCGATAACAACCTGCTGGAAGCGGCAACGCAAACCGGGTTGTTCGCCAAAAGCGGCGTGGCGACCGATGCGGTTAACATCCCTGGCGGCTGGAAGAACGACACCTTTGTGCCTTTCGATTACGGCTATTTCGCCTTCGTGTATGACAAAAACAAGCTAAAAAACCCGCCGAAAAGCCTGAAAGAGCTGGTGGAAAGCGATCAGAAATGGCGTGTGATCTACGAAGATCCACGCACCAGCACGCCGGGGCTGGGTCTGCTGCTGTGGATGCAAAAAGTGTACGGCGATAAGACCCCGGAAGCCTGGCAGAAGCTGGCCGCCAAAACCGTCACCGTCACCAAAGGCTGGAGCGAAGCCTACGGCCTGTTCCTGAAAGGGGAAAGCGACCTGGTGCTGAGCTACACCACCTCTCCGGCGTATCACATTATTTCGGAGAAAAAAGAGAACTACGCTGCTGCCGATTTTGCTGAAGGCCACTACCTGCAGGTGGAAGTTGCCGCCCGCACCGCCGCCAGCAAACAGCCGGAACTGGCAAGCAAGTTCCTGAAATTTATGGTCTCGCCGTCGTTCCAGAATGCGATCCCGACCGGCAACTGGATGTATCCGGTAACTGACGTCGCCTTACCGGCCGGTTTCGACACGCTGGTGAAACCGCAAACCGCGCTGGAATACTCCCCGCAGGAAGTGGCCGGGAAACGTGCTGCCTGGGTCAGTGAATGGCAACGCGCCGTCAGCCGCTGATCGCCGGCTGGTTACTCCCGGGGCTGATAGCCGCCATCTTAATGGTCGCCGTCGCCCTGGGCGCATTTTTGGCGCTGTGGTTTAACGCGCCAGCCACTGACGTGACGGCGCTGCTGCACGATAGCTATCTGTGGCACGTCATCCGCTTCTCTTTCTGGCAGGCGTTTCTTTCTGCCCTGCTCTCCGTCGTGCCCGCCATATTTCTTGCTCGCGCCCTCTACCGCCGTCGCTTCCCCGGACGGCAGGCGCTGCTGCGCCTGTGCGCCATGACGCTGATCCTGCCGGTGCTGGTGGCGATATTTGGCATTCTTAGCGTCTATGGCCGTCAGGGCTGGCTTGCCGCCCTCTGCCAGGCGCTCGGGCTGGAGTGGACCTTCTCGCCTTATGGCCTGCAGGGCATCCTGCTGGCGCACGTCTTTTTCAATATGCCAATGGCGACGCGGCTGCTCCTGCAGGCGCTGGAGAATATCCCGGGCGAGCAGCGTCAGCTCGCCGCCCAGCTCGGGATGCGCGGCTGGTTCTTTTTCCGCTTCGTTGAATGGCCGTGGCTGCGCCGACAAATTCCGCCGGTGGCCGCGCTGATTTTTATGCTCTGCTTTGCCAGCTTTGCCACGGTGCTTTCGCTGGGCGGCGGGCCGCAGGCCACCACCATTGAGCTTGCCATCTATCAGGCCCTGAGCTACGACTACGATCCGGGCCGCGCGGCGCTACTGGCGATGGTGCAGATGATCTGCTGCCTGGGGCTGGTGATGCTGAGTCAGCGGCTGGGTAAAGCTATCGCCGTGGGCAGCAACCAGCTGGCTGGCTGGCGCGATCCGCAGGACAGCCTGCGCAGCCGCCTGACCGATGGCTTGCTTATCACTCTGGCCCTGCTGCTGTTGCTCCCGCCGTTGCTGGCGGTAGTGGTGGATGGCCTGAATCTTAACCTGCTGTCGGTGCTGCAACAGCCGGTGCTGTGGCAAGCGCTCGGCACCTCGCTGCGTATTGCGCTGGGGGCCGGTCTACTCTGCGTGCTATTAACCATGATGCTGCTGTGGACCAGCCGCGAGCTGTATGCCCGTCAGGCTACAGTAGCCGGACAAGCGTTGGATCTCAGCGGGATGCTGATCCTGGCGATGCCCGGTATCGTGCTGGCGAGCGGTTTCTTCCTGCTGTTTAACAGCACCGTCGGCCTGCCCGAGTCGGCGGATGGTATCGTCATTTTTACCAACGCATTAATGGCCATTCCGTATGCGCTGAAGGTACTGGAAAACCCGATGCGGGATCTTGCCGCCCGCTATACCCTGCTCTGCGACTCGCTGGGAATGCACGGCTGGCAGCGGCTGAAGGTGGTTGAGTTGCGCGCCCTGAAACGCCCGCTGGCGCAAGCGCTGGCCTTTGCCTGCGTACTGTCGATTGGTGATTTTGGCGTGGTGGCGCTGTTTGGCAATGATGATTTCCGCACCCTGCCATTCTGGCTGTACCAGCAGATCGGCTCGTATCGCAGCCAGGACGGTGCCGTCACGGCGCTGCTGCTGCTGTTACTGTGCTTTGCGTTATTTACCGTTATTGAGAAACTTCCGGGGCGTGATGCTAACACTCACTGATGTCACCTGGCTTTATCAACACCTGCCGATGCGTTTCACCCTGTCCGTGCGTCAGGGCGAACTGATTGCCGTGCTCGGCCCCAGCGGCGCAGGGAAAAGCACGCTCCTCAATCTGGTGGCCGGTTTTCTGCAACCGGCGAATGGCCGTATCACCATTGAGGGTCAGGACCATACCCATACGCCGCCCGCTGCGCGCCCGGTGTCGATGCTGTTTCAGGAAAACAATCTTTTCACCCATCTGACCGTGCGCCAGAACATCGGCCTCGGCATGCATCCGGGACTCAGGCTGAACGCCGGACAGCAGCAGAAGCTGAGTGATATCGCAGCGCAAATGGGGATTGGCGATCTGCTGGCACGGCTGCCGGGCGAGCTATCGGGAGGCCAGCGTCAGCGCGTCGCCCTTGCCCGCTGCCTGGTACGTGAGCAGCCAATCCTGCTGCTGGATGAGCCCTTTTCCGCGCTCGACCCGGCGTTACGCCAGGAGATGCTGCTGCTGGTCAAAGAGGTGTGTGAACGCCAGGGCCTGACGATGCTGATGGTGTCGCACAGCGTGGAAGATGCGGTCAGAATCGCTCCGCGGTCTGTGGTGATTGCCGATGGCCGTATCGCCTGGGATGGCGATACGGAACAGTTAGCGAGCGGAAAAGCCAGCGCGTCGCGCCTGCTGGGGATCCACTGACGGCGGTCAGCGGCTCACCACCTTCAATAAGATCTCGCCGTAAACCGGCATCAGCGGGTGGCGGAGCAGCACCACCAGCGCCGCCACAGCGATACCCAGGGTGACGGGGGCCAGCCAGAACAAGCGCCCACGCGGCAGGTAATGGCTCAGACGATCGGCAGACGCTTTTTTGCTGCGCCACAGCCGCCAGCAGAGCCATGCGGCCAGCCACAGCAGCAGCGCGGTCGCCAGCAGCAGCCACTTAAAGCCGCCGCTCTGCATCCCGGCAGGAATATCAATGGCCGCCCCGGCAAGAATACCCGGCAGAAAATAGATTGGGGGCCAGAACAGGCAACCCAGCAGATTCGGGATAATGAACTTGGCGACCGGCAGATCCAGCATTCCCGCCACCATCGGCACCAGCGGACGCGTCGGCCCGACAAAGCGCCCGACCAGAATGGTAAACATGCTGTGCTGGTGCAGGGCATGCTCGGTTTTATCGAGCAGCGCTTTGTTCTTCTTCATGAACGACCAGCGGTGGAGCGGTTTTTTAAAGCGCCAGCCCAGCCAGAATGAGATCCAGTCCCCGAGCAGACAGCCGACGATCCCCGCCAGCCACGCCTGCCAGAAGTTCACCTCGCCGCTGCCGATCAGGGCACCCAGCCCGCTCATCATCACCGTGCCGGGTAAAATCAGTCCGACCAGCGCCAGAGATTCAAGAAAAGCCACTAACGCCACAGCGATGAGCGAATAAGTAACGGACTGGGTAATGAAATGTTCCAGCAATGCCTGCATAACAGTTCCGGTCAGGTGACGAAGCAGGGATTCTGCGAAGAGAGGCCTGCTTCGTCAAGACAACAATTGTCTGAATAGTTTACCGGGTGTGAACGACATTCAGCGAATATGTTTAGTTTTATTTACCTTCTATTCACAGCCTGCACGGAATTCGCTCGGGCTGGCACCGGTGCATTTCTTGAACACGCGAGAAAAATAGAGTTGATCCTCAAAGCCCACATTGCGCCCGACAGTGGCAATGGGCATCCGGGTGGTACTGAGTAACAGCTTGGCCTGGCTGATGCGCTGATCCTCTCGCCAGCTCAGCACGCTCACCCCTAACTGCTGGCGAAACAGGTGCGAGAGACGCGAAGGCGACAGGCAGACATGCTGGGCTACGCTTGCGATATCAAACTGGCTATCTGCCAGATGATCGCTGATGTACTGGCAGGCTTCGCGCACCCGGTGATCCAGCGGCGGGTTAAGCGATTCGTTGATCGCCTCCATCCGGCGCAGCAGAAGCTGCTCCAGCAGGTTGATTGCCAGCAGCTCGGCGTAGCGTCCTCCGGCCTGCCCAGCCTCGATGATCTGGGCAAAGAGCTCACGAAACTGTGGCTGATGGATCTCATCAGGACGATAAAAACCGGTATGGGCAAACATGGATGGCCAGGCCAGCCACTCATGCCAGTAGGCGCGGGGGCGGAAATAGACCCACTGGTGATACCACTCGCGGGCATCGGGATGGCGGCCATAGTGATGAATTTCGCCCGGAGGGAAGAGCAAAATATCCCCCGGACGGCAGACGAAGGTCTGATCGTTATTCTTGATCACCCCTTCCCCGCGTACGGTCAGGTTGAGGATATACCCCTTCATCCCCAGCGGTCGGTCAACGTAAAAATCGAGATAACCGTCCGCCTCAATGGGCGTCAGCCCCGCCACCAGATGGGCGTTAAATGAGTAGCCCGGCAGCAGGGGATCACTTTGTGTCTCAGCCATATTTTCAGTACTCCTGACGGTCCTGAAGGAAACCATTTGTCCATATCAACAAAAGCGGCATAAAAACCGGCCATCCAAAGCACAAAAAGGTATCAGGCTGCTTTTATGTCCACCATCATAACGCTTCCGTTGCGATTTAACCGTAACATCGAGCGGGTCGGCAGTAACAAAAGTGTCTATAACTACGGCAGAAATGTCCACATCCATTATTTGCACGGCGTCACACTTTCCCATGCCACAGCAAAATCATCCATAAGATTAGCGGATCCTGCCTGACGATTTTCCCCCTCACTCTCTAATGTTCATTCATATCTGTTTTTTGATGGAGCAACACCATGGCAATTGCGATTGGCCTCGATTTTGGCAGTGACTCAGTACGCGCCCTGGCAGTGGAGTGCACAACGGGTCAGGAGATAGCGACCAGCGTTGAGTGGTATCCGCGCTGGCAAGAGGGGCGCTTCTGTGATGCGCCGAACAATCAGTTCCGCCACCACCCGCGCGACTATATCGAGTCGATGGAAGCGGCGATCAAAACCGTGTTGGCTGAATTAAGCGAGGCACAGCGCAGCCAGATTGTTGGCATTGGCGTAGACAGCACCGGTTCCACCCCGGCCCCCATTGACGCCGACGGCCATGTGCTGGCGCTGCGCCCGGAGTTTGCCGACAACCCGAACGCCATGTTCGTGCTGTGGAAAGACCATACCGCGGTGGAAGAAGCCGAGGCCATCACCCGTTTGTGCCATCAGCCGGGCAAAAGCGACTACTCCCGCTACATCGGCGGCATTTATTCCAGCGAATGGTTCTGGGCGAAGATCCTGCACGTCACCCGTCAGGATCAGCGCGTCGCCGAGGCGGCGGTGTCATGGATTGAGCTGTGCGACTGGGTTCCGGCCCTGCTCTCCGGCACGACGCGCCCGCAGGATATCCGTCGCGGCCGCTGCAGCGCCGGGCATAAATCCCTCTGGCATGAGAGCTGGGGCGGTCTGCCGCCTGCCGCCTTCTTTGACGAACTCGATCCAATCATTAACCAGAATCTCGACTACCCGTTGTTTACCGATACCTGGACTGCCGACATCCCGGTGGGCACCCTCTGCGCCGAGTGGGCGGAACGCCTGGGCCTGCCGCAGCACGTAGCCATCTCCGGCGGTGCATTTGACTGCCATATGGGTGCGGTCGGTGCTGGTGCCCAGCCGAATACGCTGGTGAAAGTGATCGGCACCTCCACCTGCGACATTCTGACGGCAGATAAAGCCAGCGTCGGCGACCGCGCCGTGAAGGGTATCTGCGGACAGGTGGACGGTAGCGTAGTGCCTGACTTTATCGGCCTCGAAGCAGGTCAGTCTGCCTTCGGGGATATTTACGCCTGGTTTGGCCGCGTGCTGGGCTGGCCGCTGGATCAGCTGGCGGCTGCGCATCCCGAGCTGAAAACCCAGATCGACGCCAGCAAGAAACAGCTCCTGCCACAGTTGACTGACGCCTGGGCCAAAAACCCGTCGCTCGACCATCTTCCGGTGGTGCTCGACTGGTTTAACGGTCGCCGTACGCCGAATGCCAACCAGCGTCTGAAAGGGGTCATTACCGATCTGAACCTCGCCACCGACGCCCCGGCACTGTTTGGTGGGCTGGTGGCGGCCACCGCTTTTGGCGCACGCGCCATTATGGAGTGCTTCACCGAACAGGGGATTGCCGTCAACGAGGTGATGGCGCTGGGCGGTATCGCCCGTAAGAACCCGGTGATCATGCAGGCCTGTTGTGACGTATTGAATCGTCCGCTGCAGATTGTCGCCTCCGATCAGTGCTGCGCTCTGGGCGCGGCAATCTTCGCAGCGGTAGCCGCGGGGGTACATGCGGATATCCCGACGGCGCAGCAGTACATGGCGAGCCAGGTAGAAAGCACCCTGCAGCCACGCCCACAGCAGGCGCAACGTTTTGAGCAACTTTATCAGCGCTACCAGCAGTGGGCGAAGAGCGCTGAACAGCACTATCTCCCTGTCGCCGCCCCGGTTAAGAACATCCCGGAATCTACGGCAACCCTGACACATTAAGGACACGATAATGACGATTTTTAATAATTATGAAGTGTGGTTTGTGATTGGTAGTCAGCATCTTTACGGGCCGGAAGCCCTGCGCCAGGTGACTCAGCATGCAGAACATGTCGTTAACGCCCTGAATGCGGAAGCAAAACTACCGTGCAAACTGGTGCTGAAGCCGCTGGGTACCTCGCCGGATGAAATTACCCATATCTGCCGCGACGCCAACTACGAGGACAAATGCGCTGGGCTGGTGGTGTGGCTGCATACCTTCTCCCCGGCCAAGATGTGGATCAACGGCCTCGCGATCCTCAACAAACCGCTGCTGCAGTTCCATACCCAGTTCAACGCGGCGCTGCCATGGGACAGCATCGACATGGACTTTATGAACCTGAACCAGACCGCGCACGGCGGCCGCGAGTTCGGCTTTATCGGTGCACGTATGCGCCAGCAACATGCCGTCGTAACCGGCCACTGGCAGGACAAACAAGCTCACCAGCGCATTGGCTCGTGGATGCGCCAGGCGGTATCGAAGCAGGATACCCGCCAGCTGAAAGTGGCACGCTTCGGTGACAACATGCGCGAAGTGGCCGTCACCGACGGCGACAAAGTGGCCGCGCAGATTAAATTTGGTTTCTCCGTCAATACCTGGGCCGTGGGCGACCTGGTGCAGGTTGTCAACGACGTCAGCGAGGGCGACGTCAACGCGCTGGTGGATGAATATGAAAGCAGCTACCGCCTGACGGCGGCGGCGCAGGTGAATGGTGATAAACGCCAGAACGTGCTGGATGCAGCCCGTATTGAGCTGGGTATGAAGCGCTTCCTGGAACAGGGCGGCTTCCATGCTTTTACCACTACCTTTGAAGACCTTCACGGCCTGAAGCAGTTGCCAGGCCTGGCGGTACAACGTCTGATGCAGCAGGGCTACGGCTTTGCCGGCGAAGGCGACTGGAAAACTGCCGCTCTGCTACGCATCATGAAAGTGATGTCGACCGGTCTGCAGGGCGGCACCTCCTTTATGGAGGATTACACCTACCACTTCGAAAACGGCAACGATCTGGTGCTGGGTTCCCACATGCTGGAAGTCTGCCCGTCGATCGCGGTGGATGAAAAACCGATCCTCGACGTTCAACACCTCGGCATCGGTGGCAAAGCCGATCCGGCGCGTCTGATCTTCAACACACGTACCGGCCCGGCGATTAACGCCAGCCTGATCGATCTGGGGGATCGTTTCCGCCTGCTGGTCAACTGCGTTGACGCTGTGGAAACGCCGCACTCCCTGCCAAAACTGCCGGTGGCTAACGCCCTGTGGAAAGCCCAGCCGGATCTGGCGACAGCATCTGAAGCCTGGATTGTGGCGGGTGGCGCGCACCATACCGTCTTCAGCCATGCGCTGGATCTGAACGATATGCGTCAGTTCGCGGAGCTGCATGATATCGAGCTGGCCGTCATTGATAACGACACCCGCATGCCGGCGTTCAAAGACGCACTGCGCTGGAACGAAGTCTATTACGGTTCAAAACGTTAACAGGGGAACCTTTGGCCTGCCGCAGGGCGGGCCTTTTTTCCTGGAGGATACATGCTGGAAGATCTCAAACGTCAGGTGCTTGAAGCCAACCTGGCCCTGCCGGAACATAATCTTGTCACCCTGACCTGGGGTAACGTCAGCGCGGTTGACCGCGAAGCTGGCGTATTTGTCATTAAACCGTCCGGCGTCGATTACCGGGTCATGACCGCCGACGATATGGTGGTGGTGAGCATCGCCACCGGCGAAGTGGTGGAAGGGAAGAAAAAGCCCTCCTCCGATACGCCGACCCATCGTCTGCTGTATCAGGCTTTCCCGTCTATTGGCGGCATCGTTCATACCCACTCCCGTCACGCGACCATCTGGGCGCAGGCTGGACAGCCCATCCCGGCAACTGGCACCACTCACGCCGACTATTTCTATGGCACCATCCCTTGCACCCGCAAGATGACCGATGCCGAAATCAACGGCGAATATGAGTGGGAAACCGGCAATGTGATTGTCGAAACCTTCGAGAAACAGGGTATCGACGCGGCGCAAATGCCGGGGGTGCTGGTTCACTCTCACGGCCCGTTTGCGTGGGGCAAAAATGCCGAAGATGCCGTGCATAACGCCATCGTGCTGGAAGAGGTGGCCTATATGGGCATTTTCTGCCGCCAACTGGCACCGCAACTGCCTGATATGCAGCAAACCCTGCTGGATAAACACTACCTGCGTAAGCACGGCGCGAAAGCGTATTACGGGCAGTAAAAAATCCCCCTTCACCTTCTCCCCTTTGGGAGAAGGTGAAGGAATGCCTGTATAAAACCCCAGCAAAACACCCGCAACCAGGCTATACTCACGCCTGGTTTTGTTTTATGAGAAAACGGCGTGGCGCAGGCGCAACAAGGCTTTTTACTGACCCGACACTGGCGGGATACCCCTCAAGGTACCGAAGTGGAATTCTGGCTGGCGACTGACAATGGCCCGCTGCACATCACCCTGCCGCCGCAGGAGTCCGTTGCCTTTATACCTGAGCCAGACGTCGAAAAGACCCGACAGCTGCTGCGCGATGAAAGCGGCTGGCGCCTGACGCCCCTTGAACTGAAAGATTTCCAGCGTCGTCCGGTCTACGGTCTTTACTGCCGCGCCCATCGCCAGCTGATGCGTTATGAAAAACTGCTGCGCGAAGCAGGCGTGACCCTGTATGAAGCCGATGTTCGCCCCCCGGAACGCTTTCTGATGGAGCGCTTTATTACCGCCCCGGTCTGGGTGGACGGTACACCTCTGGGCGATCGCCTGATCAATGCCCGCCTCAAGCCTAACCCGCACTATCGCCCGCCGCTGAAATGGGCGTCGGTGGATATTGAAACCACCCGCCACGGCGAGCTGTACTGCATTGGCATTGAGGGCTGCGGCCAGCGTGTTGTCTATATGCTCGGCCCGGCAAATGGCGATGCCGCCACGCTCGATTTTGATCTTATCTACGTTAACAGCCGTCCCCAACTGCTCGAGAAGCTCAATGCGTGGTTTGCACAGCACGACCCGGACGTGATCATCGGCTGGAACGTCGTACAGTTTGACCTGCGGGTGCTGCAAAAGCACGCCGAACGCTACCGCATTCCGCTGTTGCTCGGGCGCGGGAACAGCGAGCTGGAGTGGCGCGAGCACGGCTTTAAAAACGGCGTCTTCTTCGCCCAGGCGAACGGACGCCTGATTATCGACGGTATCGAGGCGTTGAAATCGGCGTTCTGGAGTTTTCCGTCGTTTTCGCTGGAGTCGGTGTCACAGGAGCTGCTCGGCGAGGGCAAATCCATCGACAACCCGTGGGACAGGATGGACGAGATCGACCGCCGCTTCGCCGAAAATAAACCGGCGCTGGCCACCTATAACCTGAAAGATTGCGAGCTGGTCACGCGCATTTTTCACAAAACCGACATCATGCCGTTCCTGCTGGAGCGCGCCACGGTCAATGGCCTTGCCGTTGACCGGCACGGCGGCTCGGTAGCCGCTTTCAGCCACCTCTATTTTCCGCGCATGCACCGGGCGGGCTATGTAGCCCCGAACCTGGGTGACGTGCCGCCCCAGGCCAGCCCCGGCGGCTATGTGATGGACTCCCGCCCCGGCCTGTACGACTCGGTGCTGGTGCTGGATTACAAAAGCCTCTATCCGTCGATCATCCGTACCTTTCTTATCGATCCGGTCGGGCTGGTGGAAGGCCTGGCGCAGCCGGATGATGAGCACAGCACTGAAGGCTTCCTCGGGGCGCGCTTTTCCCGGGAAAAACACTGCCTGCCGGAGATTGTCAGCCAGATCTGGCACGGTCGCGAAGAGGCCAAACGCCACGGCAACAAGCCTCTCTCCCAGGCGCTAAAGATCATCATGAATGCCTTTTACGGCGTGCTGGGTACCAGCGCGTGCCGCTTCTTCGACCCGCGCCTGGCGTCATCGATCACCATGCGCGGCCATGAAATCATGCGCCAGACCAAAGTGTTGGTAGAGTCCCGGGGCTATGACGTGATTTATGGCGATACCGATTCAACCTTTGTCTGGCTTAAGGGCGCGCACAGCGAACACGAGGCGGCCGCCATCGGCCAGTCGCTGGTGGCGTACGTTAATGAGTGGTGGCAGGCTCATCTGCAGCAGGCTGGCTTAACCAGCGCCCTTGAACTGGAGTATGAGACCCACTTCTGCCGCTTTTTAATGCCCACCATTCGGGGTACCGATCAGGGCAGTAAAAAGCGCTATGCCGGGCTTATCCAGGAGGGGGAAACGCAGCGAATGGTGTTCAAAGGGCTGGAGACAGTACGTACCGACTGGACCCCGCTGGCGCAGCACTTCCAGCAGGCACTTTATCTGAAAATCTTCCGTCGCGAGCCTTATCAGGAGTTTGTGCGTGAGACCATTGCCAGCCTGATGGCGGGTGAACTGGATGACCAGCTGGTGTACCGCAAACGCCTGCGCCGCCCGCTGGCGGAGTATCAGCGCAACGTGCCGCCGCACGTCCGTGCCGCCCGGCTTGCCGATGAAGAGAACGTCCGTCTTGGGCGGGTGCCGCAGTACCAGAACCGCGGCACAATCAAATATGTCTGGACCACCAGCGGCCCGGAGCCGGTGGATTATCAGCGCGCTCCGCTTGACTATGAGCACTACCTGACACGGCAACTGCAGCCCGTGGCAGACGGAATTTTACCTTTCATGGACGACGACTTTGCTACACTGATGACAGGTCAGTTGGGGCTATTTTGACAGGTGACGAAATCGCTGCCATCCAGTACCATAGCGCCCTTTCCATTCCCGGACCCATTATTCAATTGCCGTCATTTATGATCGGTGGTTGAACTATTGCCTGCAATTAAAGATTAGAGCCGAACAAATATGCCTTTTACACTTGGTCAACGCTGGATCAGCGACACAGAAAGCGAACTTGGGTTAGGAACTGTGGTTGCGCTGGATGCGCGTATGGTGACTCTCCTTTTCCCCGCCACCGGTGAAAACCGTCTGTATGCTCGCAATGATTCCCCTGTTACCCGCGTGATGTTCAACCCGGGCGACACCGTTACCAGCCATGAGGGCTGGCAGCTGAAGATTGAAGACGTAAAAGAAGAGAATGGACTGCTCGCCTATATCGGCACTCGCCTCGATACCGAAGAGGCCGATGTCATGCTGCGCGAAGTGCTGCTCGACAGCAAACTGGTATTTAGCAAGCCACAGGATCGCCTGTTCGCCGGTCAGATTGACCGTATGGATCGCTTCTCGCTGCGCTACCGCGCGCGTAAGTTCCAGAGCGAACAGTACCGTATGCCGTGGAGCGGCCTGCGCGGCCAGCGTACCAGCCTGATCCCCCATCAGTTAAACATTGCCCATGACGTCGGTCGCCGCTATGCACCGCGCGTCCTGCTGGCCGATGAAGTGGGGTTAGGTAAAACCATCGAAGCGGGCATGATTTTGCATCAGCAGTTGCTCTCCGGCGCAGCCGAGCGCGTGCTCATTGTGGTGCCGGAAACCCTGCAACACCAATGGCTGGTGGAGATGCTGCGCCGCTTTAACCTGCGTTTCTCCCTGTTTGACGATGAGCGCTACGCCGAAGCCCAGCACGATGCGGATAACCCGTTCGAAACCGAACAGCTGGTGATCTGCTCCCTGGACTTTGTTCGCCGTAGCAAACAGCGCCTGGAGCATCTGTGCGACGCCGAGTGGGACATCATGGTGGTCGACGAAGCCCATCACCTGGTCTGGAGCGAAGATGCGCCGAGCCGTGAGTACATGGCGATTGAACAGCTGGCCGAGCGTGTACCGGGTGTGTTACTGCTGACTGCTACCCCGGAACAGCTGGGTCTGGAGAGCCACTTTGCGCGTCTACGTCTGCTGGATCCAAACCGCTTCCATGACTTCGCGCTCTTTGTCGAAGAGCAGAACAATTACCGCCCGGTAGCCGACGCCGTTGCCCTGCTGCTGGCGGGCAAGCACCTCTCCAACGAGGAGCTGAACACCCTGGGCGAGCTGATTGGCGAACAGGATATCGAGCCGTTGCTACAGGCCGCCAACAGCGATCGTGAGGGTGCTGAAGCCGCGCGTCAGGAGCTGGTCTCCATGCTGATGGATCGCCACGGCACCAGCCGCGTCCTGTTCCGTAACACCCGTAACGGGGTGAAAGGCTTCCCTAAACGCGAGCTGCATACCATTCGCCTGCCGCTGCCGACCCAGTACCAGACGGCGATCAAGGTGTCAGGCATCATGGGTGCGCGCAAAACAGCAGAAGAGCGTGCCCGGGACATGCTTTACCCGGAACAGATTTATCAGGAATTTGAAGGCGACAGTGGCACCTGGTGGAACTTCGATCCCCGCGTTGAGTGGCTGATGGGCTATCTGACCGCCAACCGCTCGCAGAAGGTGCTGGTGATCTGCGCCAAAGCGACCACTGCGCTCCAGCTTGAGCAGGTTCTGCGCGAGCGGGAAGGTATCCGCGCGGCAGTGTTCCATGAAGGCATGTCCATTATTGAACGTGACCGTGCGGCGGCGTGGTTCTCCGAAGAGGACAGCGGCGCACAGGTGCTGCTCTGCTCCGAAATCGGCTCCGAAGGGCGTAACTTCCAGTTCGCCAGCCGTCTGGTGATGTTCGATCTCCCCTTCAACCCGGATCTGCTGGAGCAGCGCATCGGCCGTCTGGATCGTATTGGTCAGGCACACGACATTCAGATCCACGTCCCGTATCTGGAAAAAACCGCCCAGTCAGTACTGGTGCGCTGGTTCCACGAAGGGCTGGATGCGTTTGAACATACCTGCCCGACCGGCCGTACTATTTACGACAACGTGCACAGCGAGCTGACCGGGTATCTGGCGGCACCGGAAAACACGGACGGTTTCGACGATCTGATCAAAACCTGCCGCGAGCAGCATGAAGCCCTGAAAGCGCAGCTGGAACAGGGCCGTGACCGTCTGCTGGAGATCCACTCCAACGGCGGCGAAAAGGCCCAGGCGCTGGCCGAGAGCATCGAAGAGCAGGATGACGATACCAGCCTGATCAGCTTCGCCATGAACCTGTTTGATATCGTCGGTATCAACCAGGACGATCGCGGCGAGAACATGATTGTGCTGACGCCGTCCGATCATATGCTGGTCCCTGATTTCCCGGGTCTGCCGGAAGATGGCTGCACTATCACCTTTGAACGTGATGTGGCGCTCTCCCGCGAGGATGCCCAGTTCATTACCTGGGAGCATCCGCTGATCCGTAACGGCCTGGATCTGATCCTCTCAGGCGATACCGGCAGCAGTACCATTTCGCTGCTGAAGAACAAGGCGCTGCCGGTGGGGACACTGCTGCTGGAGCTGATCTACGTGGTTGAAGCCCAGGCACCGAAACAGCTGCAGCTCAGCCGCTTCCTGCCTGCCACGCCGGTGCGTCTGCTGCTGGATAAGAATGGCACCAACCTGGCGGCGCAGGTGGAGTTTGAGAGCTTTAACCGTCAGCTGAGTGCGGTGAACCGCCACACCGGCAGCAAGCTGGTGAATGCGGTGCAGCAGGACGTCTATACCATCCTGCAGCAGGGTGAGCCGCAGATCGAGAAAGCGGCGCGGGCATTGATTGACGCTGCACGCAGCGAAGCGGATGAAAAACTGTCGGCGGAGCTGTCGCGTCTGGAAGCCCTGCGCGCGGTCAATCCGAACATTCGTGACGATGAACTGGCGGCGATTGAGAGCAATCGTCAGCAGGTACTCGAAAGCCTGAATCAGGCGGGATGGCGTCTGGATGCGCTGCGTCTCATCGTTGTGACGCATCAGTAAGCGGAGCGCAAAATGTTGATGGAACCCTACAATCCGCCGCAGGATCCGTGGCTGGTCATTCTGTATCAGGATGAGCACATTATGGTGGTCAACAAGCCGAGCGGCTTGTTGTCCGTACCGGGCAGACTGGACGATCACAAAGACAGCGTGATGACGCGCGTTCAACGCGACTATCCGCAGGCAGAGTCTGTGCATCGTCTGGACATGGCCACCAGCGGTGTGATTGTGGTCGCGCTGACCAAGGCGGCAGAGCGTGAACTGAAGCGGCAGTTTCGTGAGCGCGAGCCGAAGAAGCAGTACCTTGCGCGCGTCTGGGGACATCCAAAACCGGCGGAAGGGCTGATTGACCTGCCGCTGATCTGCGACTGGCCGAATCGTCCGATGCAGAAGGTCTGCTACGAGACCGGCAAAGCGGCGCAAACCGAGTATGAAGTTCTGGAGTACGCGGCGGATAACAGCGCTCGCGTGCTGTTAAAACCGATTACCGGCCGCTCGCACCAGCTGCGTGTGCATATGCTGGCACTGGGTCATCCTATTCTGGGTGACCGCTTCTATGCCACGCCAGAAGCCCGGGCCATGGCGCCGCGGCTGCAGCTGCATGCAGAGATGCTGGCCATCACCCATCCGGAATACGGTACGCCGATGACCTTTAAGGCCCCGGCGGATTTCTGATGTTTGCCCGGCGGCGCTACGCTTGCCGGGCCTACAGCCTTGAGCCTTACTTAAAGCCCTTCTGCTCTTTGATAAGTTCGTACGCTTTTTGAATTTCCTGCGCTTTTTGCTTCGCCATCTCCATCATTTCCGGCGGTAAACCTTTTGCCACCAGCTTGTCTGGATGGTGCTCACTCATCAGCTTGCGATAGGCGCGCTTAATGGTCGTTGGCTCATCGGTGGGCTTCACGCCCAGCACGTTACAGGCATCTTCCAGGGTAGGCCCGCGCTGTGCCTGCTGCCAGCCACCACCGCCCGCCTGCTGCTGTTGATAGCCGTCGCCAAACTGCGCGCCGCCCTGCATCATGCGCAGGAACTGATCAAACTGCGTGCGGGAGATCCCCAGCTCTTCAGCAATAACATACAGCACCGCACGTTCGTTCGGGTGAAGCGAGCCGTCGGCGAACGCCGCCTGGATCTGGATCTCCAGAAACATCCGAATTAAATCGAAGCGCCCAAAGCAAATACTGCGAAACTGACGCATTTTTTCACGCAGGGGATAGTTATCCGCCTTGCCGATACGAAATGCGTGTTGTGCCGCCGCGCGGGAGTCGCCGTGCAGGTTCATACGGTCCATAAACAGGCTGGCGATATGGATGTCGGCCTCGGTCACCCGCCCTTTCGATTTGGTCAGATGCCCCATGACCTCAAACGTCGTCGCAAAAAAAAGTGCCTGACGTTCACGCTGGTTGGCAAACCAGGCCATCTTACGACTTCGAGCTTTATCAAACATATGTCCGATAATCAGGCCCAGAACGATACCCCAGAAGCCCGCGCCCATCAGTAAAGCGAACGCTACGCCGATAATTTTTCCCCAATACTGCATATACTCCCCAAATGGTGATGTATTTGATCCCGCGAACGCCATCATTCCGGTGGCCGGGCCACGGTCAATTGAAGGACATCGCCTATAATTTGCATTATCATACTCGTCATTCAATAACGAGCCTATCACCACGGCTTGTTTACGGGCAGGATTAACGCTGGCACTGTGATGATGAGTAAGATAGTCTCTGACCGTTTGCCAGCGATAAGCCACTGATGACGGAACAATAAATAAAACGTATGAAAAAACGTATCCCCACCCTTCTGGCCACGATGATAGCGAGTGCTTTGTACAGTCAACAGGGTCTCGCAGCCGATCTCGCCTCGCAATGTAAGCTGGGTGTGCCCAGCTATGATCGCCCGCTGGTACAGGGTGATACGAACACGCTACCGGTCACCATCACGGCTGACAATGCAAAAGGGAATTATCCTGACGACGCCGTGTTTAGCGGCAATGTGGATATTAACCAGGGCAACAGCCGTTTGCAGGCCGATGAAGTTCAGTTGCACCAGAAACAGCCAGAAGGCGCGGCAGAACCAGTACGAACCGTGGATGCGCTGGGTAATGTGCACTATGACGATAATCAGGTCATCCTGAAAGGTCCGAAAGCCTGGTCGAACCTGAATACCAAAGATACCAACGTCTGGGAAGGTGACTATCAAATGGTGGGCCGTCAGGGGCGCGGTAAAGCCGACCTGATGAAACAGCGCGGTGAAAACCGCTATACCATTCTTGAAAACGGGACCTTTACTTCCTGTCTGCCGGGCTCTGATACCTGGAGCGTGGTCGGTAGCGAAGTAATCCACGACCGCGAAGAGCAGGTTGCGGAGATCTGGAATGCCCGCTTTAAGCTCGGTCCGGTACCGGTCTTCTATAGCCCGTATCTGCAGCTGCCCGTGGGCGACAAACGTCGTTCAGGCTTCCTGATCCCGAACGCTCAGTACAGCACCAACAACTATTTCGAATTCTACCTGCCGTACTACTGGAACATCGCGCCCAACATGGACGCCACGATCACGCCGCACTATATCCATAAGCGCGGCAACATCATGTGGGAAAACGAGTTCCGTTATCTGACGCACGCGGGTGAAGGTCTGATGGAGCTGGACTATCTGCCATCAGATAAAGTCTTTGAAGACGAGCACCCCACCGAGGGTGATCGCCACCGCTGGTTGTACTACTGGCAACATGGTGGGGTAATGGATCAGGTATGGCGCTTTAACGTCAACTATACCAAAGTCAGCGATCCGTACTATTTCAACGACTTTACAACAAAATACGGTTCCAGTACCGACGGTTACGCCACGCAGATCTTTAGCGCAGGCTACGCGGTGAAAAACTTTGACGCCACCGTGTCCACCCGTCAGTTCCAGGTGTTCAGCAGCCAGAACGCCAGCACCTACGGGGCTGAACCGCAGCTGGACGTCAACTGGTACCAGAATGATGTCGGCCCGTTTGATACTCGTATCTACGGCCAGGCCGTGCATTTCGTGAATACCAACTCGGATATGCCAGAAGCCACCCGTATTCACCTTGAGCCGACGATCAACCTGCCGGTGTCTAACGACTGGGCAAGCCTGGATACTGAAGTGAAGCTGATGGCAACCCACTATCAGCAGGATAATCTGGAAACGTACAACGCCACTAACGGTACTCATCTGGAAGAGACCGTTAATCGTACGCTGCCGCAGTTTAAAATGGACGGCAAGCTGGTCTTCGAGCGTGACATGAACTGGAGCGAGGGGTATACCCAGACCCTGGAGCCGCGCGCGCAATACCTGTACGTGCCGTATCGCGATCAGAGCAAAATCAATAACTACGACTCTTCACTGCTGCAATCCGACTATAGCGGTCTGTTCCGCGACCGTACCTACGGTGGTCTGGACCGTATTGCCTCGGCCAACCAGGTGACGACCGGCGTCACAACCCGCGTTTATGATGATGCTTCCGTTGAACGTTTTAATGCTTCTGTGGGTCAAATCTACTACTTCACAGAATCGCGTACCGGCGATGACAACATCAACTGGGAGAAAAACAACAAAACGGGTTCACTGGTCTGGGCGGGCGATACCTACTGGCGCATGACCGATCGCTGGGGACTGCGTGGCGGTCTGCAGTACGATACGCGTCTGGATAACGTTGCTACCAGCAATGCCGCCATTGAGTATCGCCGTGATGAAGACCGCATGGTTCAGCTTAGCTACCGTTACGCCAGCCCGGAATATATCCAGGCAACGCTGCCTAACTTCTCGACGGCGGATCAGTACAAAGAGGGCATTTCGCAAGTGGGGGGTACCGCCAGTTGGCCGATTGCCGATCGCTGGTCAATCGTCGGGGCGTATTACTTTGATACCAATCAGAGTAAGTCGGCCGATCAGATGCTGGGTGTGCAGTACAGCTCCTGCTGCTACGCGATCCGCGTCGGGTACGAACGTAAGCTGAATGGCTGGGATCCTGACAAAGGTCAGAGCGAGTACGATAACGTCATCGGCTTTAACATCGAATTGCGTGGCCTGAGTTCCAACTATGGCCTGGGCACTCAGCAGATGCTGCGCTCACCGATTCTGCCGTACCGTAGTTCCTTATAATGTGCTTGATTTACAACGTAATCCGCATTGCGGTTAATTGATATGGAAAAAGTATGAAGAACTGGAAAACGCTGCTGCTCGGTATCGCTATGGTCGCGAATACCAGCTTCGCGGCCCCACAGGTTGTCGACAAAGTCGCTGCCGTTGTGAACAACGGTGTGGTACTTGAGAGCGACGTTGATGGTTTAATGCAGTCTGTGAAGCTCAACGCGGGTCAGGCAGGTCAGCAACTTCCGGATGATTCCACACTGCGTCATCAGATCCTTGAACGTCTGATCATGGATCAGATCGTTCTGCAGATGGGCCAGAAGATGGGTGTGAAGATCTCTGATGAGCAGCTCGATCAGGCTATCGCTAACATTGCGAAGCAAAACAACATGTCAGCCGACCAGATGCGCAGTCGTCTGGCCTATGACGGCATCAGCTATTCGACCTACCGTAATCAGATCCGTAAAGAGATGCTGATTTCAGAAGTGCGCAACAACGAAGTGCGTCGTCGTGTGACTATTCTGCCGCAGGAAGTGGACGCGCTGGCAAAACAGGTGGGTAACCAGAATGATGCCAGCACCGAACTGAACCTGAGCCACATCCTGATCCCGCTGCCAGAAAACCCGTCTTCCGACCAGGTTGCTGAGGCGGAAAGCCAGGCACGCTCGATCGTCGATCAGGCGCGTAATGGTGGTGATTTCGGTAAACTGGCGATCACCTACTCGGCTGACCAGCAGGCACTGAAAGGCGGCCAGATGGGCTGGGGTCGTATTCAGGAACTGCCGTCTATCTTCGCTCAGGCGCTGAGCACGGCGAAGAAAGGCGATATCATCGGTCCAATCCGTTCCGGCGTTGGCTTCCACATTCTGAAAGTGAACGACCTGCGCGGCCAAAGCAAGAGCATCTCCGTCACCGAAGTGCATGCCCGTCACATTCTGCTCAAGCCATCCCCACTGATGAATGACGATCAGGCGCGGGCTAAGCTGCAGCAGATTGCTGCCGATATCCGCAGCGGTAAAACCTCCTTCGCTAACGCCGCGAAAGAGTTCTCTCAGGATCCAGGCTCTGCAAATCAGGGCGGCGATCTGGGCTGGGCGGCAGCGGATATTTATGATCCCGCTTTCCGCGATGCGCTGATGCGAATGACCAAAGGTCAGCTGAGCGAACCGGTTCACTCCACCTTCGGCTGGCACTTGATTGAGCTGCTGGACACCCGTAACGTGGATAAAACCGACGCAGCCCAGAAAGACCGGGCGTACCGCATGCTGTTCAACCGTAAGTTCTCTGAAGAAGCGGCAACCTGGATGCAGGAACAACGCGCCAGCGCTTACGTCAAAGTTCTGAGCAACTAATGAAACACCATCGTGTTGTTATCACTCCCGGCGAACCTGCCGGGATTGGTCCCGATTTGGTCGTCCAGCTTGCCCAGCGCAGCTGGCCGGTCGAACTGGTGATCTGCGCCGATGCCAGCGTACTTGAGGCGCGAGCAAAAACCCTTAATCTGCCGCTGACGCTCCTGCCGTATCAGGCAGAAAATGCGCCTCTCCCCCAGCAAGCGGGCACCCTGACGCTGTTGCCTGTCCCGCTGCGTACCCCCGTTGTTCCCGGACAACTCAGTACCGAAAACGGTCATTATGTGGTGGAAACGCTGGCACGCGCCTGTGATGGCTGCCTGAGCGGCGAATTTGCCGCGCTGATCACCGGGCCGGTGCATAAAGGGGTGATTAATGATGCGGGGGTGGCTTTTACCGGCCATACCGAGTTTTTTGAAGCGCGCTCGCACAGCGCAAAAGTGGTGATGATGCTGGCCACCGAGGAGCTGCGCGTTGCGCTGGCGACTACGCATCTGCCGATCAAAGCGGTTTCCGATGCCATTACGCCGGAACTGCTGCGCGAGGTGATTGCCATTCTGCACCATGATTTACGCACCAAATTCGGTATCGCCGATCCGCACGTACTGGTGTGTGGCCTGAACCCGCACGCGGGTGAAGGCGGCCATATGGGCACGGAAGAGATCGACACCATTATTCCGGTGCTGGACGAGATGCGTGCCCAGGGGATGAATCTCAGCGGGCCGCTGCCTGCGGATACCCTGTTTCAACCAAAATATCTCGATCATGCAGATGCCGTGCTGGCGATGTACCACGATCAGGGCCTTCCCGTGCTAAAATACCAGGGATTTGGCCGCGGCGTGAATATCACCCTCGGTTTACCCTTTATTCGCACTTCTGTTGACCATGGCACTGCGCTTGACTTAGCGGGCCAGGGAAAAGCAGATGTCGGCAGTTTTATTACGGCGCTTAATCTCGCCATCAAAATGATTGTTAATACTCAATGAATAATCGCGTCCACCAGGGCCATTTAGCCCGTAAACGTTTCGGGCAAAACTTCCTCAACGATCAGTTCGTGATCGAAAGTATTGTTTCGGCTATCAATCCACAAAAAGGCCAGGCGATGGTCGAGATCGGCCCGGGTCTGGCCGCACTGACCGAGCCGGTTGGCGAGCGTCTGGATGAACTGACCGTCATCGAACTGGACCGCGATCTGGCAGCCCGTCTGCAGACGCACCCGTTCCTTGGACCGAAACTGACTATTTATCAGCAAGATGCCATGACCATGAACTTCGGTGAACTGTCGGAGAAGCTTGGTCAGCCGCTGCGCGTGTTCGGCAACCTGCCGTATAACATCTCCACGCCGCTGATGTTCCACCTGTTTAGCTATACTGATGCCATTGCCGACATGCACTTCATGTTGCAAAAAGAGGTCGTTAACCGACTGGTTGCAGGGCCAAACAGTAAAGCGTATGGTCGTTTAAGCGTGATGGCGCAATATTTCTGCAACGTGATCCCGGTACTCGAAGTGCCGCCATCCGCGTTCACGCCGCCGCCAAAAGTGGATTCTGCGGTTGTACGCCTTGTGCCGCATAAAACCAAGCCGTACCCGGTCAAAGAGCTGCGTGTCCTGAGCCGTATTACTACTGAAGCCTTTAACCAGCGTCGTAAAACGATTCGTAACAGCCTTGGCAATACGTTTACCGTTGAAGTGTTGGCTGAGCTGGGTATTGATCCGGCAATGCGTGCAGAGAACATCTCTGTAGAACAGTACTGCAAGCTGGCTAATTACATCAGCGAAAATGCGCCGCCGAAGGAGAGCTAAGCCATGATTGATTCGCCCCGCGTATGTGTTCACGTACAAAGCATCTATATTGAGTCACAGTCCACCCCGGATGAAGAGCGCTTTGTCTTTGCTTATACGGTCACCATTCGCAACCTGGGGCGGACGCCTGTGCAACTGCTTGGGCGTTACTGGCTTATCACCAACGGCAACGGTCGTGAAATTGAAGTGCAGGGCGAAGGCGTGGTGGGTGAACAACCGCACATTGATCCCGGCGAAGAGTATCAGTACACCAGCGGTGCGGTAATCGAAACACCGCTGGGTACCATGCAGGGCCATTATGAAATGGTCGATGCCGACGGCAACGCATTCCGCGTTGCCATTCCTGTTTTCCGTCTGGCTGTTCCAACACTCATTCACTAAACATGTCTACATATCTCATTGGTGACGTTCATGGTTGCTACGATGAACTGATCGCATTATTAAAGCAGGTGGAGTTTACCCCCGGTACGGACACGCTATGGCTCACCGGCGATCTCGTTGCGCGCGGGCCTGGCTCGCTGGAAGTGCTGCGTTATGTGAAATCGCTGGGTGACAGCGTGCGGCTGGTCCTTGGCAATCACGATCTGCATCTGCTGGCGGTTTACGCCGGGATCAGCCGTAATAAACCGAAAGACCGGCTCAACCCGCTGTTGGATGCACCTGACGCCGATGACTTAATTAACTGGCTGCGTCGCCAGCCACTGCTACAGGTCGATGAAGAGAAGCAGCTGGTGATGGCGCACGCGGGTATTACCCCGCAGTGGGATCTGCAAACCGCGAAAGAGTGCGCACGCGACGTCGAAGCCGTGCTCTCCAGCGACTCTTACCCCTTCTTCCTTGATGCCATGTATGGCGACATGCCCAACAACTGGAGTATGGAGCTTAGCGGCGTAGCACGCCTGCGTTTTATCACCAACGCCTTTACCCGCATGCGCTACTGCTTCCCGAACGGTCAGCTGGACATGTACTGCAAGGATGTGCCGGAAAACGCACCGACCCCGCTCAAACCCTGGTTTGCGATCCCCGGCCCGGTGACGGACCATTACAACGTGATCTTTGGTCACTGGGCGTCGCTGGAGGGCAAAGGCACGCCTGAGGGTATTTACGGGCTGGATACCGGCTGCTGCTGGGGTGGAGAACTCACCTGCCTGCGCTGGGAAGATAAAGCGTACTTTGTTCAGCCGTCGAACCGGCATCTGGATTTAGGCGAGAATGAAGCGGTAGCGTCGTAGCAGAGAGCTGCACCTCTCCCGTGGGGAAAGGTGCAGTAAAACATTAGCGGCGTTCAAGGATCTCGAAGCAATAGCTGTGCGAATTTTGCGCATCCGCGTCGTGGAATTCGCTGAATACCGATTCCCACTCGTCAGGATCGTAGTCCGGGAAATGGGTATCCCCTTCCACTTCAGCATCAATGTGTGTCAGATATAATTTCTGCGCTTTCGGCAGGAATTGCTCATACACACGGCCTCCACCAATCACCATTACCTCTTCGGCATCACCGCAGGCAGCAATGGCTTCGTCAACGGATTTGACCCACTCAACACGATCATCCGTGCCGGGCTGGCTGCTTATAACGATGTTTTTACGGCCCGGCAATGGACGCCCGATTGACTCCCAGGTCAGGCGACCCATTACTACCGGCTTGTTCAACGTAGTGCGTTTAAACCACGCGAGATCGGCAGGCAGATTCCACGGCATGGCATTTTCCATACCGATCACGCGATCTACCGCAAGCGCCGCAATCAGACTGATCATTGATTATTTCCCGGATGCAAAAAATTGCCGCCACTATACGGAAAGCTTAATCTTTCGTCGACTGGCGGCAGAGTAAAGAACAGGAAATTTTTTATATTTGCTGGCAACCCCTCTTCACGCCAGTGGTTTACTTTCCGGCTCGTCTCCCGGATCGCCGGTATGCTTACCCTCTTCCGTTCCTTGCCAGCCGTGACGCTGCGTCAGCGAGAGATGATTGCGATCTTCATTGATGATATCCATCAGCATAGCGCTGGTACGTTTAACCACCGCCGCGCGTGACTTCGCATCATTCTCGGCCATTTCAGCCATCTCTTCGACCATCTCAGTATTAAACCGGCGGAACAGATCGGCTCGCTCCCGGGCTTCATATGCCCCGAGTCCGAGACTCTCCAGCGCCAGCCGACCCGATTTCAGCGCCCCTTCAAAGGTTTCACGCTCCGGCGCATCGACACCTGCCTGACGCAGTTTGATGTAATGCTCGATATCACGCGCCCGGGAGATAATTTTCAGGTGCGGGAAATGGGTCTTCGCCAGCTCGACCAGCTGCAGGCTATTTTTCGGATCGTCTATCGCGTTGATCAACACTTCGGCTTTGTGCGCTCCGGCAGACTCCAGCAGATCCACGCGCGTGGCATCACCGTAAAAAACCTTCATGTCGAACTTACGCAGGGTTTCAATATGGTCGGGATCGTGATCGAGGATGACCATCTTAACGCCACTGGAGAGCAACAAACGGCCGGTGATCTGGCCGAAGCGACCAAACCCGGCAATGATCACCCGCGGCTGTTCCTCGTCAATTTCATCTGCCTCACGCTCCTGACCGCTGTCGGCCGCTTCCAGACGGGTCAACACGACCAGCAGCAGTGGCGTGACCGCCATTGAGAGCGCGACCGCCAGCGTCAGCGCCTTGGCCCATTCTGGATCGAGCACGTTTGCCATATTGGCTGCGCCGAAGACCACAAATGCGAATTCACTCCCCTGCCCCAACAGCACGGCAAACCAGCGACGCTGTTTTCCGGGCACCTTTAGCGGACGAGCCACCAGCCAGAGCATCGTCATTTTAATGACCAGGAAACCTACCAGCAGGATGGCAATGCGCAGCGGATGCGTCACTAGCGTTCCGAAGTCGACTGACATCCCCACGCCGATGAAAAACAGCCCCAGCAGCAGGCCTTTAAACGGCTCGATATCGCTTTCCAGCGCGTGACGATATTCCGAACTCGCCAGCAGAACGCCCGCCAGAAACGCCCCCATCGCCATGGACAGCCCCGCCTCTTCCAGCATCAGGCCAAAGCCGAAGACCAGGAATAAGGCCACGGCACTGAACACTTCCCTCAGGCCGGAACGGGCGACAAAGCGCAGCAGCGGTCGGCTGACGTACCGTCCGAGCAGGACGACCAGGGTCAGCGCTCCGACGACCTTTAATGCCGACAGCGCAAAAGCGCCAAGCGTGGTCGACGCTCCGGATACAGCCAGCAGCGGGATCATCGCCACCAGCGGAATAGCCGCGATATCCTGGAATAGCAGCACCGAGAAGGCGCTGCGCCCCATCCGGGAAACCGTCAGGTTACGTTCGTTCATGGCCTGCATGGCGATGGCCGTGGAGGAGAGCGCCAGCGTCATGCCGATCAGCCCTGCCACCTTCCAGTCCATGCCCAGCAGGATACAGAACCCGCCCAGCAGTAGACCGCAAGCCAGCATCTGCAATGCCCCGCCGCCAAACACCGACGCGCGCAGCTTCCACAGACGACGCGGATCCAGCTCAAGGCCGATGACAAACAGCATCAGCACCACGCCGATTTCGGCAAAGTGCAGAATCGACTCGGCGTCAGTAACCAGCCGGAATCCCCACGGCCCAATCACGCAGCCGGCAATCAGATACCCCAGTACTGATCCTAACCCGAGGCGTACCGCAACTGGCACAATCAAAGCCGCAGCGCCTAAATAGATCAGCGCCTGAATCAGCGTATGGCTATCCATGGTGCGTCTCCTGCCAGTCGAGTAAACGTTGTTTATAGTGGCGCGCCTGCGCCTGGAGCGTTTCGTCGTCACAGACGAAGGTGCAGTGCATGGCAAACGGCGGGAGCCAGTTCAGGCCGCAATACAGCGCCGTTGCCTGTAGCGGTTGCGCCAGTACCTCAAAGCCGGGGAAGGAGCCGATGTCAAAATGGCTTTCACCGCCGCCGGTGGTCACTGCCCACAGCAGACTTTTCCCCCTGAGCGCATTGCCGTTATGACCATATGCCCAGCCATGCGAGAACACTTTGTCGATCCACAGTTTCAGCAACGGGGGCGTGCTGTACCACTGCATCGGGTGTTGCCAGACGATCAAATCGGCCCTGGCGATCGCTTCTTGTTCGGCAGCGATATCTATATTGAAATCGGGGTAGAGCTGGTAGAGCGAACGGATCTCTACGCCCTCCAGCGTCTTGACTTGATCAAGCATCCGTTTGTTCGCATGGGAATGATGCGGATAAGGATGGGCGTAAATAATGAGTATCATGATTAACCTGGTTGAACTGCTTTCTTGTTGTAGCAGTCAGTGTAGACAGGAACGGCAGGCGTTTGAAGGGGTCTGCGCCTGTGCCAGGCTTAACCGCAAGGATTGGCAAATCCCGTCGCGGCAAAAGATATATATCGCAAATAATAAATCATCAGAAGATATAATATTATAATTACAGATCGATTAATTGTTAACAATAAGAAATATGAAGCATTTAACTCATAGTTAATTAAAAATTTAAAATAAATTGATATACAGAATTGATTTTAAAATTAATAATTTAATTTCTATATTTCAAATTAGTCTGCAAAATCAAATATTTACAATAATTTTTATCCCCATTAAAATATCCGTTCATTTTTAATCACAAATGGACGTGGCAATGAATAACAATTATCCTCAGTTAAATAAAACGACAAAATCGTTAAAAATACTTTTTCCAGCCTTAATCGCATTTACTCCGTTTATAACATCCGCAGAAACGACAATTAGTGGCTCTACGGATGCGGCACAGGTCTTTTCATCGGATAACGCCTACATCATTCCTGAGGGTGTCAGCATTAACCCTACTACAACTGCGCCATCGGTTACTGTTACAGGCAGCACAGTCATTAGCGTAAAAAATAGTGGGGAAATTACCGGGGAAGGTGACGGGCTTTATATCGCCACGGGCGGACAAACGCTTGAGTTAGATAATCAACAAAATGCGGTTATCAACTCCAGCAGCGCCAATGGGATTACCGTCATTGATATGGGGGGTACGATAAAAAACGCAGGCAAAATTACTGGTGCAGAGAACGGAATTAAAATTAAAGAAGACTCCTCCAGCTTTAACATCTCTAATACCGCCACTGGAATTATTGAAGGTAAAACCGCGCTTTCAACCGATGCAGGCTTCACACTTGATAATGATGGCATCTTCAATGGCACTGCCGGCAATGGTGTTGAGCTTCAGAAGGCAGGTAAAAGTAAAATCGAAAACAACGGGACGATCCAGGGTACCACAAACGGGATTATTACCACGGATGAAAACCGACTCCAGCTCATCAACTCCGGCTTAATTAAAGGTTCAGAAAGCGCAGTCACTTTTAAAAGCAATCAAAATAACTCATTAACGCTGAAAAAAGGCTCTCAACTTGATGGCGACGTTTTCTCCACGAATTCAAAAGATAACACATTAATTCTGCTGGAAGACGGATCCGAAGATAGCAACTTCCTGGGACTGAAGGATGGCGACGGCTTCGCATCGCTGACCATGGACGGCACTGATTGGGCGCTGACTGGCGATATCGATATTATCGGCGCTGGTGACTCTATTAAAGTCAATACAGGTAAATTGATCCTGGCAGGTGATGTAAAAAATGGTGCCGGAAATACCCTGATTGCTAATAACGCCACCCTGCAATTGGGTGACGGTACTAATACCGGCTCGTTGACCGGAACGCTGACCGATAACGGCACGCTGATATTTAACCAAGGCTCGGATACCACCTTCGCAACCAATATCTCCGGCAGCGGCAATGTCGAAAAAACAGATGCCCATACCCTGACGCTGACCGGCAACAACAGCTATACAGGCGACACGCAGTTGAACAGCGGCACGATGCTGGTAGCCGAAGGCGCAACGCTGGGAAGTGCAGGCAATTCCGCCACCGTCACGATTCAGGACGGGGCTACCTTCGCCAGTGCAGGTACGGTAAACAATAACGTCAATATTCTCAGCGGCGGCGTTCTGGCCTCATGGAATGCGGTTCAGGGAAATACGCTGTCCAGTGCTTCTACCGCCGATACCATCAACGGCAACGTCACCAACAGCGGTACGCTGCAAATCAGCGGTCTGAACGACAGTGTGGGGAATGATTTCACCATCAACGGTGATTACACCGGCATGAGCGGCAGTTTGATCGCCATGAACAGCGTGCTGGGGGATGACAATGCGTTGACCGACCATCTTACCATCACCGGTAACAGTGCAGGTGTATCGGATATCCGTATCAGCAATATCGGTGGGGCGGGCGCGAAGACCGTCAACGGTATGCAGATCGTGAGCGTGGGTGGCGATTCCGGGGCTGCGTTTAGCCTCTCCAGACCGGTCGTCGTTGGCGCGTGGGAATACAGTCTGAACCAGCACAGCGATGGCAACTGGTACCTGGAGTCTGCAGACACTACCCCGGTTCCTGACAAAGACGATAACACCGACGGCAACACCGACGGCGGCAACGGCGGTAACAACGACGACGGCAACGGCGGTAACACTGACGGCGGTAGCGGCGGTAACACCGACGGTGGAAACGGCGGTAACACCGACGGCGGCAACACCGACGGCGGTAACAGTGGTAACAACGACGGCGGCAACAGCGGCGGCTATACCCCACCAGAGATGAGCAATCTTGCTCCTGAGGTCGGTGCCTATTTAGGTAACTACCTGGCTGCCCAGGACATGTTCCTGCACAAACGCGACGATCGCGATCAGCTGACGCTGCGTAATGAAGAAGATCTCAACACCTGGATGTATGTCAAAGGCCGCTACCACGAAAACGATGTGGCGGGCGGTAAAGTAAACTATGACACCACCCAGTACGTGATGCAGGTCGGCAGTGATTTCATCAGCAAGAAGATGGACACGGGTGTACTGCATAGCGGGGTGATGTTCGGTGCCGGTCAGGCAAAAACTGACTCCACGTCCACAGGCAGTAAACGTTCAGCGCAGGGTAAAGTCGATGGGGTGAACGTCGGCGTATACGCCACCTGGCAGGAAGACCAACAGTTGCGTAAAGGCAGCTATATCGACAGCTGGGCCTCTTTCGGCTGGTATCACAACTCGCTCACCAGTGACGGTCGCAGCGACGAGTCTTACGACAGCCACGGCTTTGCCGTATCACTGGAAGCAGGCCACGCCTGGATCGTTGACTCAGAAAACGAAAGAACCTGGAAAATCGAACCGCAGATCCAGGCCATCTACAGCTATCTTGATCAGGAAAACCATACAGACGCCGACGGCGTACGTATCTCTACCCCTGATAATGACGGCATTCTGGGACGCGTAGGTGTGAAAACCAGCTACTTCGATCAGAAAGATGTGCAGGCATGGCAGCCTTACGTAGCAGTCAACTGGCTGAAAGGTGCCGGACAGAATGATATCGCCTTCAACGGCGAAGCGTTCAGTAATGATACCCCGGAAGACCGCGGTCAACTGGAGCTGGGCGTTACCGGCAAACTGAATGAAACCACGCTGATCTCGTTACGCGCCAGCGGCGAGTGGGGTGAAAACGGTTATGACGCGTATGGCGGTCATATCCTGCTGAACCACCGCTGGTAATCCCATCACCAGACCGAACAATGCAGTGGCTCAGGCCACTGCATTTTTTTATCAGTTATCCAGTTCACCCATGGATTTAACCTGATCGCGGTTAATCTGCTCGGTTTGCCCGGTTTCTGCATTCTCATATGACACCAGCCCGGTATCATCATCTACCTGCGGTTTACCGTCGGTAACGATGGTTTTGCCGTCCGTCGTTTTTACCGCCTGATTAGACGAACATCCCGCTACGGTAAACAGCGTTGCAGCCGCAAAGACAGAGGCCATCAGTAGTTTGCTTTGCATAGTATTCTCCCTGTTGGTCGTCATTGTTATCATCAGGCTAAACTGTAGCGTAATACGCTACGGTCAGGGAAAAATGCAGAACACTCTGAAGGTTAGCTTTTCTGCGGGAAGCCATCTTTGTAGATCACTGTCTGAACCACTTTTCCGCCAGCGTCATAGGTTTTCGCTTCGCCGTTCGCCACGCTCGCTTTGAAGGTGATGGTCGAGCGCAGCTTCCCGTCCTGGGTATAACCCTGAGACAGCCCTTCCGCCTGACAGTTAACCAGCGGCGTATGGCTCCGCAGGACGCCGTTCGGGTAATAGACGTCGATATAGTCGTTAAAGCAGCGGTTCTTGATGACAGTCTCAAACTTCTTATTGCCATTGTCATACTTCTCGACGAGCTTGCCCTCAGGCACGCTATCTGCCACCTTCACCACCGGTGTGGTTAACTTTTTCTGCGGCTCCAGATCGTCCTTTAAGCCTTTTGCATAGTCGGGAGTCATCCCCATTCCATCGATGGTATTGGTCACCGACGAGGCAAAATCTGCACAGCCAGCAAGCAGTATTACCAGGGGTATCAACGTAAGGGCCTGTTTCACAATAAACTCCTTTTTTCAGGTATCACCCTACAGTGCGTTGAAAAGGGAGGAGGCACAACCGCCAAAAATGGTCGGAAAGACATAAAAAAACCCGCCGAAGCGGGTTTTGAGAGCAATCTGAAGCGATTACTTCGTGATCTGCGCGTGCATCTCTTGCACCGAAATGACCTTCTCGGTGGCATCCGCGTTCAGCGCCATGGCTGTTGCAAAACCGCCGTTCAGGGTGGTGTCGTAGTGCACTTTGTACTGCAGCGCGCTGCGGCGAATCAGCTTGGAGTCTTCAATCGCCTGACGCCCTTCAGTGGTGTTGATGATGTAGGTGTACTCGCCATTCTTGATACGGTCCTGAATGTGCGGACGACCTTCATGCACCTTGTTCACCAGACGCGGGTTGATACCCGCTTCGCCCAGTACAATCGCAGTACCGTGAGTGGCATCCAGTTCGAAGCCCTGTTTCAGCAGCTTCGCCGCCAGGTCCACTACGCGCTCTTTATCCCCTTCACGCACGGAAAGCAGCGCACGGCCCTGTTTCTTCATGGTGGAGTTACTGCCGAGCTGCGCTTTCGCGAAGGCTTCAGCGAAAGTGCGACCCACGCCCATCACCTCCCCGGTAGAGCGCATTTCTGGCCCTAACAGCGGGTCAACGCCCGGGAATTTGTTGAACGGCAGCACGACCTCTTTCACCGAGTAGTACGGCGGGATGATCTCTTTGGTCACGCCCTGCTGTGCCAAAGTCTGGCCAGCCATCACGCGCGCCGCCACTTTCGCCAGCGGAATGCCGGTTGCTTTGGAGACGAACGGTACGGTACGCGCCGCACGCGGGTTAACTTCAATCAGGTAAACTTCGTTGTCTTTCACCGCGAACTGCACATTCATCAGACCGCGCACCTGCAACTCGAAGGCCAGCTTCTGCACCTGGTCACGCATCACGTCCTGAATCTCTTTGCTCAGCGTATAAGCCGGCAGAGAACAGGCTGAGTCACCGGAGTGAACGCCCGCCTGCTCGATATGCTCCATGATGCCGCCAATCAGCACCATTTCGCCATCGCAGATAGCATCAACGTCCACTTCAACCGCGTCATCCAGGAAGCGGTCCAGCAGTACTGGCGCATCGTTAGAGACGCTGACCGCGGTCTGGAAGTAACGACGCAGGTCGGCTTCGTCGTAGACGATTTCCATTGCGCGGCCGCCCAGCACGTAGGATGGACGCACCACCAGTGGATAGGTGATCTCTTTGGCCTTCTCAACCGCCTGCTCAATCGCGGTCACAGTGGCGTTAGCCGGTTGTTTCAGCTTCAGGCGATCAACCGCCTTCTGGAAACGCTCACGGTCTTCGGCACGGTCAATCGCGTCCGGGCTGGTGCCGATAACCGGTACACCTGCGGCTTCCAGGTCACGCGCCAGCTTCAGCGGAGTCTGGCCGCCGTACTGCACGATAACGCCTTTTGGCTTCTCGATACGCACGATTTCCAGTACGTCTTCCAGCGTAACCGGCTCGAAGTAGAGACGGTCGGAGGTGTCGTAGTCGGTAGAGACAGTTTCCGGGTTACAGTTAACCATGATGGTCTCGTAACCGTCTTCGCGCAGCGCCAGTGAAGCGTGTACACAGCAGTAGTCGAACTCGATGCCCTGGCCGATACGGTTTGGACCGCCGCCCAGAACCATGATTTTGTCACGGTCAACCGACGGGTTCGCTTCGCACTCCTCTTCATAAGTGGAGTACATATAGGCGGTGTCAGTTGCAAATTCTGCCGCACAGGTATCCACGCGCTTATAAACCGGGTGCAGGTTGTACTGGTCACGCAGCTTGCGGATTTCTGCTTCGCGTACGCCCGCCAGTTTTGCCAGACGCGCATCGGCAAAGCCTTTACGTTTCAGCATACGCAGGAAGTCAGCGTCGAGGCCGTTGATGCCCAGATCTGCAACTTTCTCTTCCAGACGCACCAGCTCTTCAATCTGCACCAGGAACCAGCGGTCGATATTGGTCAGGTTGAAGACACCATCAACGGACAGGCCAGCACGGAAGGCGTCGGCGATGTACCAGATACGCTCGGCACCTGCATCTTTCAGTTCACGGCGGATTTTCGTCAGGGCTTCCGGATCATCCAGGCTTACTTTCGGGTCGAAACCGGTCGCGCCCACTTCCAGGCCGCGCAGCGCTTTCTGCAGGGATTCCTGCTGGGTGCGGCCAATCGCCATCACTTCACCAACGGACTTCATCTGTGTGGTCAGACGGTCGTTCGCACCGGCAAATTTCTCGAAGTTGAAGCGAGGGATTTTGGTCACAACGTAGTCGATAGACGGCTCAAACGATGCCGGGGTACGGCCACCGGTGATGTCGTTCATCAGCTCATCGAGGGTATAACCCACGGCCAGTTTCGCTGCCACTTTAGCAATCGGGAAGCCGGTGGCTTTCGATGCCAGCGCAGAGGAGCGGGATACACGCGGGTTCATCTCGATAACAATCAGGCGACCGTTCTTTGGGTTTACCGAGAACTGAACGTTAGAGCCGCCGGTTTCGACGCCAATCTCACGCAGTACCGCCATCGAGGCGTTACGCATGATTTGATACTCTTTATCGGTCAGCGTCTGGGCGGGTGCCACGGTGATGGAGTCACCGGTGTGGATGCCCATGGCATCGAAGTTCTCGATAGAGCAGACGATGATGCAGTTGTCGTTTTTATCACGCACCACTTCCATTTCGTACTCTTTCCAGCCAATCAGCGACTCGTCAATCAGCAGCTCTTTGGTTGGGGAAAGATCCAGACCGCGTTCGCAAATCTCTTCAAACTCTTCACGGTTATACGCAATACCGCCGCCGGTGCCGCCCATGGTGAAGGACGGACGGATGATGCACGGATAACCCACGTCAGCGGCAACCGCCAGCGCTTCTTCCATGTTGTGAGCGATACCGGAGCGTGCAGTGTCGAGGCCGATTTTCTTCATCGCCACGTCGAAACGACGACGGTCTTCTGCTTTATCAATCGCGTCGGCAGTCGCGCCAATCATGGTCACGCCGAACTCAGCCAGTACGCCCTGACGTTCCAGCTCCAGCGCGCAGTTCAGCGCTGTCTGGCCGCCCATGGTCGGCAGCACCGCATCCGGACGCTCTTTTTCGATGATTTTACGTACCACTTCCCAGTGAATCGGCTCGATGTAGGTCGCATCGGCCATTTCAGGGTCGGTCATGATGGTCGCCGGGTTAGAGTTCACCAGGATAACGCGGTAACCCTCTTCGCGCAGGGCTTTACACGCCTGTGCGCCGGAGTAGTCGAATTCGCAGGCCTGGCCGATCACAATCGGGCCAGCGCCAAGAATCAGGATGCTTTTTATGTCTGTACGTTTTGGCATTGCTTCTTTCTCCGGAGAACCTGTTTATGCGCGTCGCGAGCGACTGGCAGACAAATTTTTGACGCCGTCTGCCTGAGCGCAGCAAGGCATAAACAGATTCTGATTATTTAGCGGTCTTACGGTACTGCTCAATGAGTTCGATGAAGTGATCGAACAGCGGCGCGGCATCGTGCGGGCCTGGGCTGGCTTCCGGGTGGCCCTGGAAGCTGAACGCCGGTTTGTCGGTACGATGAATCCCCTGCAGGGTGCCGTCGAACAGCGACTTGTGCGTTACGCGCAGCGTGGCAGGCATGGAGGCTTCGTCCACCGCAAAACCGTGGTTCTGCGCGGTAATCATCACCGTGTTGTTATCAATATCTTTCACCGGGTGGTTACCACCGTGGTGGCCGAACTTCATTTTCACGGTTTTTGCACCGCTCGCCAGCGCCAGCAGCTGATGGCCGAGGCAGATACCGAATACCGGAATATCGGTTTCCAGGAAGCTCTTAATCGCGTCGATTGCGTAGTCGCATGGCGCCGGGTCACCCGGGCCGTTGGAGAGGAAGATCCCGTCCGGGTTCATCTTCAGCACGTCCTCTGCCGGGGTTTTCGCCGGCACAACGGTCAGACGGCAGCCGCGATCCACCAGCATACGCAGGATGTTGCGCTTGGCACCGTAGTCGTAGGCCACGACGTGGAACGGCAGCTCCTCTTCTTTTTTGGCTTCCGGCAGTTCGCCTGCCAGCGTCCAGCTCCCCTGAGTCCAGCTGTAGGCCTCAGCGGTGGTTACTTCTTTTGCCAGATCCATGCCGTTCAGCCCCGGGAAGGCTTTGGCTTTTTCCTGCGCCAGAGCTACATCCAGGTTATCGCCAGCGATGATGCAGCCGTTCTGGGCACCTTTTTCACGCAGCAGACGCGTCAACTTACGGGTATCGATATCGGCAATCGCCACGATGTTATGGCGCTTGAGGTAGGAAGAGAGGTCTTCGGTATTGCGGTAGTTGCTGGCAATCAGCGGCAGGTCGCGAATAATCAGACCTTGTGCATGTACCTGGGAAGACTCTTCATCAGCGGCGTTAGTGCCGACATTGCCGATATGGGGATAAGTTAGAGTGACGATTTGGCGGGAATAGGAAGGATCAGTGAGGATTTCTTGATAACCGGTCATTGAAGTATTGAAAACGACTTCCCCAACCGCCGAACCTGTTGCCCCAATGGCCCGACCGATAAACTGGGTTCCGTCTTCCAGAACCAATAGCGCTGACTTAATCAAAACACCCTCCAGAGAATATTCACTCACTTTATTTGCATATTAATGCATACCCATAGTATGAATCAATGCAAATCTGCTGCCAGTGGATTTTCGGCAAACGGCGGCATTCTGGAGATTTGGCAGGGGAAAGTCAACTTAAAAAGTGGGTTTTGTTTGTTGTTTTTGCGCCACTGATGAGCTGGAAAGTAATTAACGGGCAAAAAGATCAACTAAATCACGTAAGAAAACGCTTGCGACTCAGTTTTAATAGCAAGTGCTCATCTCAAGCCCAAAAAAGTGGACCATTTGGTCAAAATTCACATTTTTGAAACAAAAATAGTGAGGATAACGTTGGTTTATGATGGGTTAAGAAAAAAATTATATCAAAACGGTCAAAATTAAAGGGCAATAAAATATTGCCCTGTGCAATCAATTGATTATGACTGCAATAACCACATCACGAAGGGTAATCATGATTATAAATTATTAAGATCAAGCACATCGCGCATGTCAAAGAGACCATTTTTCTTGCCTTTCAACCACATTGCAGAACGAACTGCCCCATTTGCAAAAGTCATCCGACTGGAGGCTTTATGGGTAATCTCAACACGCTCACCGATATCAGCAAACATCGCGGTATGTTCACCAACGATGTCGCCAGCACGGACGGTTGCAAACCCAATGGTGCCAGGCACACGTTCACCGGTATAACCCTCCCGGGTATAGACCGCGCACTCTTTCAGATCTTTATCCATCGCCTGAGCGATCGCCTCGCCCATCGCCAGCGCGGTGCCAGACGGGGCATCGACTTTATAACGGTGGTGCGCTTCGATAATTTCGATGTCGGTGTAATCCCCCATCACTTTCGCCGCCTTCTCCAGCAGCTTCAGCATGACGTTAACGCCTACACTGAAGTTCGCAGCGAAAACAATCGCAATCTCGTTTGATGCAGCCTGAATGGCTTGTTTACCGGCATCATCAAAACCCGTGGTGCCAATAACCATTCCTTTCCCATGCTGACGGCAAAAAGCCAGGTGGTCGAGCGTGCCTTCAGGACGGGTGAAATCGATGAAAACGTCAAAGTCATCTTTAACGGCTTCCAGGCTGCTCTGCACGGTCACGCCCGTTTTCGCCACGCCTGCTAATTCACCTGCGTCGGCTCCCAGAAGAGATGAACCTTCACGCTCCAGCGCCGCGCCAAGGGCCACGCCGTCCATCTGTAGTGCCGCCTGAATAAGCTGACGGCCCATACGTCCGCCCGCGCCCGCAATGGCGACACGGATCTCTGCATCATGCATAGTTATTCTCTTACGTTAAAATGATGTAAACCGCTTTCAGATTAACCAGCCCTGACGAAGGCTGCCACAGAAAACGCCGATAATTAGAAATTAATGATAAACAGGGAGAGATATCAGTTAAAGACATGATCGCCAGGATATGACCCGCTTCCGGCCATAGAAAAAAGTACGTGGCGTTTCGCGAGCCGCACCCAGCAGCCCAGGTTATGGTTCATCAATGTAACGTTCAACATGCAGTGTTGAGGATCGCCGCTGAGCCTGGCATTGTTTTCAATAGAAATACCAGGCCACCCGCGATGTCGGGTTAATCACAACCCTGTTAATCGAGGCTATAGGTGACGACCAGCTGCCCTTTTTTCATTTTCAGTCCGAGGATTTGCATTGCCCCCACATCCGCCAGCTGTTTAACGTGCGTTCCACCGCAAAGATAAGGCGGGAGATCGCCAAAGCGAACCTTGCGTCTGCCCGTTTCAATTTCTGTATGGCGAAGCAGGTTATCGGCTTTCCAGCCGTCAATAATGACCATCAGGGCGCTGGCATCTGGCAGGGGATCCTGACCCTCGCCAGGCGTAAAGGTAATCCGCCCTTCACCAGGCCAGTGGTGAGCTTTTACCGGCTTCCAGCCAAACTGCTCCCCAGCATAGCCGATCAAATGACCTGCGCTGTGCCAGCGGGAGTGACGTTCTCTCACATCTTTATCGACTTGCATCTCCACCTCGCCTGGCGTAAGCGCTGCGGGCAGAATGTGGACGACATGCTCCCCACGCAGGGATACCGCTTCTACCGCTATCCCGGCGATCCATCCTCGATCCGCTGGCTGTCCACCGCCCTGCGGATGGAAAAGGGTCTGATTAAGTTCAATTGCGTAGCGGCCGTCAGGCTCCTCAGTGCAACGGATCACCTGTGTACGCCCTTCTGTCGCGTCACTGGTGTAATAAAGTCGTTCTGTCATGGTTGTTCTCCTCTGTACCCTGACAGTATATTCATCACTTAAGTGTCGATAATCGGCCACTCAGACATTGCACTCTTGCCTGGTATGCACAAATGAAACCTTCTTTGCTTCCCGATCTCGCCACTTTCGTCACCATCGTAGAACATGGCAATTTTTCAACCGCAGCCCGCCTCACTGGCGCCACGCCCTCTGCGATCAGCCGCTGTGTTTCACGTCTGGAAAAAGAGATGGGATGTAAATTGCTGCACCGCACTACACGTAAGCTGGCACTTACCGTGACCGGAAAAGCGGTTTATGAACATGCGCTGGATATGCTGGACGCGGCACAACAGGCGATGGATTCAGGCAGCAGCCTGCAGACCGTTGCGCAGGGGAAACTCACCATGAGCGTACCGAAAGCCGTGGGACGCTTCGTGATCCATCCTTTAATCCCGGCATTCCTTGAGCGCTATCCGCAGATTGATGTCTGCCTGCGCCTGGAAGATCGTTACATGGATTTGATCGACGACGGTGTCGATCTGGCGCTACGGATCACTAACACCCCCTCTCCCGGCCTGTACGGTAAACCGCTGATGCCGGTTACCCATGTCATCTGCGCCACACCAGAGTACCTTCGTCGCATGGGCATACCGCAGCATCCGCACGATCTCCGGCAACATAGCTGTATTTCGCTCGGTGAAACGCCGGCCGATTCACGCTGGAAGTTTGCATTGAATGGAAAAACGGAAACGGTACAGACCCATGGTCGTTACGCCGCTAACCACACGGGTGTGAGGCTGGATGCGGTAAAGCGCGGCCTGGGTATCGGGAGTTTACCGCTGTTCACGGCGCGTGAGACGCTGGAAAGTGGGGAGATTGTGCAGGTCTTACCGGAGTGGGAGTTTATCAGTAGCTATACGGGCGATCTCTGGCTGCTGTGGACGCGCAACAAACATATGCCGGCCAGAATGCGGGCCATGATCGACTACCTGAATGAAAAAATGCCAGTCATTCAGTGACTGGCATTTTTTAAACCTTACTCGACTTCGCGGGCATCAATGCGTAGCTCTTTCGGGACTTCAAAGACGATGTTCTCTTCGCGTCCTTCCAGCGGCACCGCTTCACCGCCACCCAGCTCCTGCAGGCGGACAATGACGTTCTGCACCAGAATATCCGGGGCGGAAGCGCCCGCAGTTACGCCAACACAGGCGGCATTCTTAACCCACGCCTCCTGAATGTCCGTCGCATCGTCAATCAAAAACGCCGCTTTCCCCATCCGCTGCGCCAGCTCGGCCAGACGGTTGGAGTTCGAGGAGTTTTTGGAGCCGACAACCAGCACCACATCTGCTTGCTCAGCAAGCGCACGCACAGCTTCCTGGCGGTTTGTCGTGGCGTAGCAGATGTCGTCCTTACGCGGCCCGACAATTTTCGGGAAGCGCTGGCGCAACGCATCAATAACGTCTGACGTATCGTCTACGGAGAGCGTTGTCTGGGTCATAAAGGACAGACGCGCTTCGTTTTTCACGTTCAGCGTAAGCACATCTTCCGGCGACTCGACCAGGTACATCCCCCCTTCCGGGTTGCTGTACTGCCCCATGGTGCCTTCCACTTCCGGGTGACCGGCGTGGCCAATCAGGATCGACTCTTCACCACGGCGGCTGGCACGCGCCACTTCCATATGCACTTTGGTGACCAGCGGACAGGTAGCATCGAAAACGGTGAGATCGCGGCTTTTCGCTTCGTTACGTACGGCCTGAGAAACGCCGTGGGCAGAGAAAATCAGGATCGCGCCATCAGGCACTTCACTGATCTGCTCGATAAAGATCGCCCCGCGCTCGCGCAGGCTATCGACCACGTAACGGTTGTGCACCACTTCGTGACGCACATAAATTGGCGCGCCGTAAATTTCCAGCGCGTTTTCAACAATGCTGATAGCGCGGTCTACACCGGCGCAGAAACCGCGCGGGTTAGCCAACAGGATCTGCATTTCAGGCCTCCAGCGCTGGGTCAATTTCCAGCACTTCAACATCAAAATGGACGGTACGCCCGGCAAGCGGATGGTTGAAGTCGACGGTGATGGAGTCCCCGTTGATTTCCCGAATCACGCCAGGCATTTCGCTGCCGTCCATAGCGGTAAAGAGCATAATCGCCCCGATTTCAGGCTCACCCGCGTCCATAAATTCACGACGCGAGAAGTACTGGATCAGGTCCGGGCTGGGCACGCCAAACGCAGCATCCGGCTCCAGAGAAAAGGCTTTTTTCTCTCCCTCTTTCAGCCCCAGCAGTTGCTGCTCAAGACCTTCGGACAGGGAGGTATCGCCCAGGCGAAACAGCGCCGGTTTGCCGTTATTGCGGGTGGATTCTGCGGTAGAGCCATCATCCAGTTTCAGCGTGAAGTGAACGAGGATCGCGCTGTTGCTCTGTACGGATTTAGACATAAACATTGTCTCTTTAATATTGCCTCGCAGTTTGCCAGGTGGCGCTTCGCTTACCCGGCAAACTGGCGTTGGCATATTCGGTAGGCCGGGATCGCTGTGCGTCACCCGGCATTGATGCTTAAGCCTGTTTCTTCGCGGCTGCGTTCGGCAGGAAGCCTTCCAGCACGATTAACGCCGCACCAATACAAATTGCAGTATCGGCCAGGTTAAAGGTGGCGAAGTGCCAGTTGCCGACATAGAAGTCGATCATATCGACCACAAAGCCGTGCCACAGACGGTCAAACAGGTTACCCAGCGCACCGCCAATGATCAGTGCGTAGGCGATGTTGTTCAGCTTTTGCGTGGCTTTCCCGCGGTACATCAGCACTGCCAGCACAACGCAGATACCGAGAGCGATACCTGCGAAGAACCAGCGCTGCCAGCCGCCGCTGTCAGCCAGGAAGCTAAACGCCGCGCCGTAGTTGCGCGCATAGTGCAGATTAAGCGACGGGAACAGCGAAACCGTATCCCCCAGAGCAAAGTTCTGGAGGATCAGGTATTTGCTGCCCAAATCAATAATCAGCACGACTACCACCAGCCACAGCCAGCGCAGCCCTGTTGAAGAGAGTGATTTACTCATCAGGCAAACTTACGTTTTTCGCCATCACCGGCGATGTTGCTGACACAGCGTCCGCAGATCTCTGCGTGTTCCGCCACCTTGCCGACATCGGTCGTGTAATGCCAGCAGCGCGAGCACTTCTCACCTTCGGCTTTCACCAGCGCCACTTTCAACCCTTTGAGCAGTTCGCTCTGCTGGGCATCAGCGCTCGCGTCGGCATAATCCGCAACATTCGCACCGGAGGTCAACAGGACAAATCGTAATTCATCGCCCAGCGCAGTCAGCTTCGCAGCCAGCTCAGGTTCCGCGTACAGGGTTACTGCCGCTTCCAGGGAGCCGCCCACTTTCTTGTCGGCACGCGCCTGCTCGATCACTTTGTTCACTTCGCCGCGCACTTTCAGCAGCTCGTCCCAGAAGCTGTCGTTCATGGCTTCGGTCCCGGACAGGCCAAACAGACCTTCGTACCACTCGCCAGTGAAGACATACTTCTCACGATCCCCTGGCAGGTAGCCCCAGATCTCATCCGCGGTGAAGGACATGATCGGTGCCATCCAGCGCACCAGCGCTTCTGCGATATGGAACAGTGCGGTCTGGCAGCTGCGACGCGCCACGCTGTCGGCTTTCGCGGTGTACTGACGGTCTTTGATGATATCGAGGTAGAACGAACCCATTTCGATGGAGCAGAAGCGCATCAGGCGCTGCACCACTTCGTGGAAGTCGTAAGACTCATAAGCTTTCAGGATATCTTCCTGTGCCGCTTTCGCGCAGCCTACGGCCCAGCGATCCAGAACGACCATCTCTTCCGGTTTCACCATGTCTTTCGCCGGATCGAACCCGTTCAGGTTCGCCAGCAGGAAGCGCGCGGTGTTACGGATACGACGATAGCTGTCGGCAGCACGTTTCAGGATCTCGTCAGACACCGCCATTTCACCGGTGTAGTCAGTTGATGCCACCCACAGACGCAGAATGTCGGCGCCCAGTTTGTTCATCACGTCCTGCGGAGAAACGGTGTTACCGATAGATTTGGACATCTTACGACCCTGACCATCCACGGTGAAACCGTGAGTCAGTACCTGACGGTAAGGTGCTTTACCCTTCATGGCGGTGGAAATCATCAGGGATGACATGAACCAGCCGCGGTGTTGGTCAGAACCTTCCAGATACATGTCGGCAGCGTGGCCGGCAAACTCTGGACGCACGTCAACAACAGAGGCGTGCGTTGAACCGGAGTCGAACCATACGTCCAGGGTATCTGGCACTTTCTCGTAGTTATCCGCGTCCGCGCCCAGGATGTCGCGGGCGTCGAGATCCCACCACGCCTGAATGCCGTCAACTTCGACGCGCTTCGCCACTTCTTCCATCAGTTCCAGGGTATTCGGGTGCAGTTCCTGGGTCTCTTTATGGACGAACAGAGACATCGGTACGCCCCAGGTACGCTGACGGGAGATACACCAGTCAGGACGGTTCGCAACCATAGATTCGATGCGCGCCTGGCCCCAGTCCGGGATCCACTGCACGCCTTTGATCTCTTTCAGAGACTGCGCGCGCAGGCCTTTCTGATCCATGCTGACAAACCACTGTGGGGTCGCGCGGAAGATGATTGGTGTCTTATGACGCCAGCAGCACGGATAGCTGTGCTGCATTTTCTCAACATGCAGCAGCGAGCCGTTGTCACGCAGCATGTTGACGATGATGTCGTTAGCTTTAAAGACGTTCACGCCGTCCAGGGTCGGATAAGTGCCTGGCAGGTAAGCGCCGTCCGGGCCAACCGGGTTAGCGATTTCCAGACCGTATTTCAAACTGATGTTGTAGTCGTCCGGGCCGTGGCCACCGGCGGTATGCACCGCACCGGTACCCGCTTCGAGGGTGACGTGTTCGCCCAGAATCGCTGGCACATCGAAATCGAGGAACGGATGCTTGAAGCGCAGATGCTCCAGCTCGGCACCTTTAACCGTACCCAGAATGCTGTACTCGGTGATGTTCGCGCGCTTCAGCACGCTCTCCACCAGGTCTTTCGCCAGGATCAGCGCACGGCCTTCAACCTGTACCAGCGCGTAGTCGAACTCCGCAGAGAGGGAGATCGCACGGTTGGCTGGCAGGGTCCATGGCGTGGTGGTCCAGATCACCAGCGAGATTGGGCCTTCGACGCCTGGCAGACCAAATTTGCCCTGCAGCGCTTCCTGATCGACGCCTTCGAAGGCCACATCGATGGATGGAGAGGTTTTGTCGTAATACTCAACTTCCGCCTCAGCCAGCGCAGAACGGCAGTCCACGCACCAGTGCACCGGCTTGGCGCCTTTGTGCAGATGGCCGTTACCGATGATTTTACCCAGCGCACGAATGATGTTGGCTTCGGTTTTGAAGTCCATGGTCAGGTACGGATGCGACCAGTCGCCCAGCACGCCCAGACGGATAAAGTCTTCACGCTGACCGTCAACCTGGGTGGCAGCGTATTCGCGGCATTTCGCGCGGAATTCAGCTGCGGTGAACTTCTCGCCTGGCTTACCGAACTCTTGCTCTACTTTCAGCTCAATTGGCAGACCGTGACAGTCCCAGCCTGGAACGTAAGGCGAGTCAAAGCCCATGAGGCCTTTGGACTTCACGATAATGTCTTTCAGAATCTTGTTTACAGAGTGACCAATATGAATGCTGCCATTCGCATAAGGAGGGCCATCATGCAGAATGAAGGTTTTTTTGCCTTTTTTGGCTGCACGGATGATGCCGTACAGGTCATCATCGGTCCAACGCGCCAGCATTCCCGGTTCACGCTTGGCGAGGTCGCCGCGCATCGGGAACCCTGTTTCCGGCAAATTCAGGGTTGATTTATAGTCACTCATCAGATTCTCGGTTCCGTATTTATATCTCAGGCATTAAGCCGGGTTTGAAAGCCCAAAAATTTCGCGGGCTGTTAATTCATCTCTCGCTATTTGCGCTTTCAGCTCATCGAGCGAGGCGAATCGCTGCTCATTGCGTATTTTTTTACGCAGGATTACATCTATATGGCGACCATAAAGGTCCATTACAACGTCCAGCAAATGCACTTCGAGTTGCTGACGTACACCGGCCACTGTCGGACGGGTACCAATATTGGCAACGCCGGGCAGAGGCTTATCGCCCAGCCCCGTTACCTCTACCGCAAAGACCCCTTTTACCGGGGAAACCTGACGGCGCAGCGGTAAGTTCGCCGTAGGGAAACCAATGGTGCGACCCAGTTCATCGCCATGCACTACGCGCCCGGAAATGGAGAACGGGCGGCCGAGCAGCGTTGCGGCGGCATCCAGATCGTCATCAGCCAGCGCCTGGCGTACTGCCGTGCTGCTGATGCGTACGCCGCCTTCGCAAAAGGTCTGGGTGCTGGTGACGTCAAAGCCATACTCCAGGCCAGCCTTCTGTAATAGCAAGAAATCCCCCTGACGACCAGCGCCAAAGCGGAAATCATCACCCACGGCCAGAAAGCGCACCCCGAGGCGATCAACCAACAGGTCGCTGACAAAATTTTGTGCCGTCAGCGCGGCGAAGCGCCGATCAAAACGGACGCACAGGACGTAGTCCACGCCGCACTGGGCCAGGTAACGTAATTTTTCACGCAGGCGGGTCAGGCGCGCAGGCGCCTTCTCGCTGGCAAAAAGCTCCAGCGGCTGCGGCTCAAAAATCATGACTACTACCGGCAGACCTCGTGCCCGCCCCTCTTCACGTAACCCCTGCAACAGCACCTGATGTCCACGATGCACGCCGTCGAAATTACCAATAGTCAGCACACACCCGTGCGGGGCCTGACTGAGATTATGTATGCCGCGTATCAGCTTCATGACTGGCTCAAAACAGTGAAAATCGCCAAAGTATACCTTGTACAGCGGTTAAGGTTAACCGGCGATTGTTCACGCAAAACAGAAAGCCGTAATGATTTCATCAGGGTTGCCTTTCACAGCGAAAAAATCTGTCTGCGGATGAGGATTTTTATGTCGAAAAGCTGTATTCAGGAGCGACAAGCTGGTAGAATCCTGCGCCATCACTACGTAACGTAGCGTCGCTAATTAACGGCGCTTATTTGCACAAATCCATTGACAAAAGAAGGCAGAGAGGGCATATTCCTCGGCCTTTGAATTGTCCACATAGATCATATTTGGGAGTTGGACTTGGCTAATATCAAATCAGCTAAGAAACGTGCCGTTCAGTCTGAAAAGGCTCGTAAGCACAACGCAAGCCGTCGCTCTATGATGCGTACTTTCATCAAGAAAGTATACGCAGCAATCGAAGCTGGCGACAAAGCTGCAGCGCAGAACGCATTTAACGAAATGCAACCAATCGTGGATCGTCAGGCTGCTAAAGGTCTGATCCACAAAAACAAAGCAGCGCGTCATAAAGCAAACCTGATCGCGCAGATCAACAAACTGGCTTAATCGTCACTTGTTGTTGCTTGTTTAAAGAACCCGCTTAACGCGGGTTTTTTTATGCCTTCAGATTGCCGGTGGCGTAAACAGCGCCGAGTAGTCACGGTTACAAATACGCTGCACCGCCGGATGCTGAATCATTCTTTCGGCGAATATCGCGTGATACTCCTCCATCACGTTATCCACCCTGCCAATCTCCGTAATCCTGATGTCCGTATAGAGGTCCTGCGCGTAAAGCGTCGGGGCAACGAAGATCGCGTTGTGCGCTTCGCCAAAGGCTTTCATTAGCGCCGCATCATCAAACTCACCCAGAATCTCCACGTTCAGCCCCTGCGAGTTAAACCAGTTCAGCAGCTTGCGGCCGAGCATTGAACGCCGCCCTGGCACCAGTAAACGTCGCTCTTCCAGACAGGCAGGGAAGGTTTTTTTCGGCGGGGGATTGATACACCAGAAGCTCACGCCACATTCGCCAATTTTCACCGAAAACAGCCCTTCCTGCTGGGTAGAATCGATCGGGCAATCCGAGATAATCATATCCAGCTTATGCTGGCTTAGCTGCTCAAGGAGCATCTCGTGGGTGGATTCAAAACAGCGCAGGTGGATTTGTTCATCTTCAACCACCGCCGCATCCAGCACGCCGCTGACCAGCCTTTTTGACAGCGCATCCGCCACGCCCACGTCAAAGAGCAGGTTCGACTCCTTGCGATAATTGACGATATCGAGCATCTCCTGGCTCAGGGTGAACATTTTGTCGGCGTAGCGAAACACCAGCTCACCAAGCTCGCTGGGTTCGATGCCACGTCCCTTGCGCTTGAAGAGCTTCCCCTGCAGGCGCTCTTCCAGGGCTTTGATCTGCCCGGTAATGGTCTGTGGCGTCAGGTAGAGCGCTTCTGCAGCGCCGACAACCGACCCTTCTTTATAGACATGCCAGAAGTAGTACAGGTGGTTGTAATTAAGATGAGACATACGTTCCTCGCTCCCTGATAGTGTTTACGGGAGGGCGGCCTGCCCTCCCGATGTCCCGTTATGCCGGATGCACCTGCCCCGACAATTTCATTTTCAGTAAGGCATAACCAACAAACGCCGCCAGCAGTGACCCGGTCAGAATACCCAGTTTAGCCCAGACGATAAGCTCCGGGGCATGTGCGCCAAATGCCAGCGTCGAGATAAAGATCGACATCGTAAAGCCAATCCCGCACAGCACGCCAACGGCCATGATCTGCCGACAGGTGGTGCCGTGTGGCAACGAGGCCAGTTTCAGTTTCAGCGCCAGCCAGCAGAAGAGGCTAATCCCCAGCGGCTTGCCGATAAACAGTCCGGCAATGATCCCCAGCGGCAACATTGATGTCAGTCCAGCGAAGGTCACCCCTTGAAGGGAGACACCCGCATTCGCAAAGGCAAACAGCGGCAGGATCAGAAAAGCGACCCATGGATGCAGAACATGCTCCAGCTGTTTCGCCGGGGATTTGCCCTCTTGCGACTTCAGCGGGACGAAGAAGCCGATAATCACCCCGGCCAGGGTGGCATGCACGCCCGATTTCAGCACCGCCGTCCACAGAACCATCCCCACCAGCACATAGATGCCAATCCGACGGACGTTGAAGATATTCAGCAGCGCCAGTGCCGCAATGGCCGCCGCTGCGACCCCCAGCGACAACATCGACAGTTCGCTGGTATAAAACAGGGCGATGATGATAATTGCGCCCAAATCGTCAATGATAGCCAGCGCCATCAGAAAGATTTTTAGCGCCATTGGCACGCGGTTGCCCAGCAGAGCCAGAACGCCCAGCGCAAAGGCGATGTCCGTTGCTGCGGGGATTGCCCAGCCCTGGCGGGCAAGAGGGTCCTGGTAGTTAAACGCCAGGTAGATCAGCGCGGGTACCACCATCCCGCCGATAGCGGCAATCACCGGGAACGCAGCGCGCTGGCGACTGGCGAGTGAGCCTTGTACCAGCTCACGCTTCACCTCAAGGCCTACCAGCAGGAAAAAGACCGCCATCAGTGCATCGTTGATCCACAGCAGCATGTTCTTATTGATTTCGAGCACGCCGACCCGTAGTTCGACAGGCGTTTCCAGAAAAGAATGATAGAGGTCGCGGGTACCGCCCATATTAGCCAGCAGCATTGCCAGCGCGGCCGCCAGAATAAGTATGATGCCGCCGGCGGCCTCATTACTGAAAAAACGGTGCAGAAGTTTCACTTTTACTCTCTCTTTTTACGGAAATTCTTCGTTAAAACCATCATACTCGTGGATATTCATCGGTAAAAGCAGGTTAATATTGAGTATGCACTCAGTTTTTCCGAGCTATGTTTTTCAGCCATAAAAAAAGCCCGGAATCGCTTCCGGGCTTTGAGAAAAACGTCAGCTCACCGATTAGCGAGTCAAATCGTCAAAGAATTTTTTCACGCCATCAAAGAAGCTTTTGGAGCGCGGGCTGTTATTCTCACCCGTCGGGCCGCCAAAGCTCTCCTGCAACTCTCTCAGCAGCTGCTTCTGTTTCTCGTTCAGGCCAACCGGTGTCTCAACCACCACACGACACAGCAGGTCGCCCTGTGCGCCGCCACGCACCGATTTCACGCCTTTCCCGCGCATGCGGAACAGCTTGCCGGTCTGCGTTTCGCCAGGCACTTTCAGGTTTACGCGACCGTCGAGGGTTGGCACTTCAATTTCGCCGCCCATCGCCGCCATCGCAAAGTTGATCGGCACTTCGCAGTAGAGGTTGTTGCCTTCACGTTCGAAAATCGCGTGCTGCTTCACCTGCACCTGAACGTACAGATCGCCCGCTGGTGCACCATGTTCACCCGCTTCGCCTTCGCCAGACAGACGAATACGATCGCCGGTATCCACGCCTGCCGGGATTTTAACGGACAGGGTTTTGGTCTTCTCAACGCGACCATGACCGTGACACTTGTTGCACGGATCCTTGATCAGCGTACCGCGCCCCTGACAGTGTGGACAGCTCTGCTGAACGGCAAAGAAGCCCTGGCGCATCTGTACCTGGCCGGAACCGTGACAGGTTGGACAGGTCTGCGGCTTGGTACCCACTTTCGCGCCGCTGCCGTGGCAGATGTCACACTCTTCCAGGGTCGGAATGCGGATCTCTTTCGTTACGCCGCGTACCGCTTCTTCCAGCGACAGTTCCATGTTGTAGCGCAGGTCTGCGCCACGGGCCGCACGCTGACGACCGCGACCGCCGCCGAAGATGTCACCAAAGACGTCACCAAAAATATCGCTGAAATCTGCGCCGCCGCCACCAAATCCGCCGCCGCCGCCCATGCCGCCCTGTTCAAACGCAGCATGACCGTACTGATCGTATGCCGCACGTTTCTGGGCATCGGTCAGGACTTCGTAGGCTTCTTTGATCTCTTTAAACTTGGCTTCGGCCTCTTTGTCACCCTGGTTGCGGTCCGGGTGAAATTTCATGGCCAGGCGCTTATACGCCTTTTTGATTTCACGCTCTTCCGCTGTTTTGGAAACGCCTAAAATCTCGTAATAGTCTTGCTTAGCCATCTTGTTTTATCTGCCCCTAACATGCGTGCACGGGCGGAGAGGAAACCTCTTCGCCCGTGCCAGTGTATTACCCGTTCAAAGGGCGATTATTTTTTGTCTTTCACTTCTTCAAACTCTGCGTCGACAACATCGTCATCTTTCGCGTTGTTTGCAGAAGCGTCAGCACCTGCACCAGCCTGCTGCTGTGCGTGTTGCTGCTGCGCGATCTCCATCAGCTTCTCAGAAGCCTGGGCCAGCGCCTGCATTTTCGCTTCGATATCGGCTTTGTCTTCGCCTTTCAGGGACGCTTCCAGCGCGCTCAGTGCAGACTCGATAGCAGTTTTGTCGTCAGCTGGCAGTTTATCGCCGGCCTCTTCAACCTGCTTACGGGTGCTGTGCAGCAGATGGTCACCCTGGTTGCGGGTCTGAACCAGTTCTTCGAACTTACGGTCAGACTCGGCGTTAGCTTCCGCTTCGCGAACCATTTTCTGGATCTCTTCTTCGTTCAGACCGGAAGAGGCCTTAATGGTGATCTTCTGCTCTTTACCGCTGTTTTTGTCCTTCGCGGAAACGTGCAGGATACCGTCGGCATCGATGTCGAAGGTCACTTCGATCTGCGGCATACCGCGCGGTGCCGGGCTGATACCATCGAGGTTAAACTGACCCAGATCTTTGTTATCTGCGGCGCGTTTACGCTCACCCTGCAGCACATGGATGGTTACCGCAGACTGGTTGTCTTCAGCGGTAGAGAACACCTGGCTGTGCTTGGTTGGGATGGTGGTGTTTTTGGCAATCAGCGCCGTCATCACACCGCCCATGGTTTCGATACCCAGAGACAGCGGGGTAACATCCAGCAGCAGTACGTCTTTAACTTCACCGGTCAGAACGCCGCCCTGAACCGCTGCACCGATGGCAACAGCTTCGTCCGGGTTAACGTCTTTACGTGGCTCTTTACCAAAGAATTCAGCCACTTTCTTCTGAACCATTGGCATACGTGTCTGACCACCCACCAGGATAACGTCCTGGATTTCGGATACGGACAGACCCGCGTCCTGCAGAGCAACTTTCAGCGGCTCGATGGAACGGTTAACCAGGTCTTCAACCAGGCTTTCCAGTTTCGCGCGAGTCACTTTGATGTTCATGTGTTTTGGACCGGTCGCGTCTGCAGTAATGTACGGCAGGTTCACGTCGGTCTGCTGTGCAGAAGAAAGCTCGATCTTCGCTTTTTCTGCGGCTTCTTTCAGACGCTGCATCGCCAGCGGGTCATTACGCAGGTCAATGCCCTGGTCTTTCTTAAACTCGTCAACGAGGTAGTTGATCATACGGCTGTCGAAGTCTTCACCACCCAGGTGGGTATCACCGTTGGTTGCCAGAACTTCAAAGGTTTTTTCGCCGTCAACTTCGTCGATTTCGATAATAGAGATATCGAAAGTACCACCACCGAGGTCGTAAACCGCGATAGTACGGTTGCCAACTTCTTTATCCAGACCGTAGGCCAGTGCCGCTGCGGTTGGTTCGTTGATGATACGTTTGACTTCCAGACCTGCGATACGACCGGCGTCTTTGGTTGCCTGACGCTGAGCATCGTTGAAGTAAGCAGGTACGGTGATAACTGCTTCAGTTACCGCTTCGCCCAGGTAATCTTCGGCCGTTTTCTTCATTTTCTTCAGCACTTCAGCAGAGATCTGCGGCGGTGCCATTTTCTGACCTTTAACGTCAATCCATGCGTCGCCGTTCTCAGCGCCGATGATTTTGTACGGCATGATGGCTTCATCACGCTGAACTTCTTCGTCCTGGAAGCGACGGCCAATCAGGCGTTTAATCGCAAACAGGGTGTTTTGCGGGTTTGTCACTGCCTGACGTTTAGCCGGCTGACCAACCAGAGTTTCACCATCCTGGGTATAAGCAATGATAGAAGGCGTGGTGCGATCGCCCTCGGCGTTCTCCAGCACACGTGCAGTGGTGCCATCCATAATCGCTACACAAGAGTTGGTAGTACCCAGGTCGATACCAATAATTTTACCCATCTAAACGTCTCCACTAAAAATTCAGTCAACATGTGGTTGTGTACCTGTAATAAGGGCAGAAGGTGCTTTTTCAACTGTCCAGATTTGAATTTTTTCAGGTCCACACACTGCGGTTGACTACAAGATGGGGTCGCAACGGCATCCATCAAGGGGGGAGGATAAAAAAATTTTTAATTTCACCCTGATTAGATCATAGACGGCGCTGATGCCGCCCATTATGATGCCGCGCCCCGCCAGGGAGAATTGGCGTGGGATTCACCATTTCACCATATTAATGATGATTTTTTTGAGGACTTATGGGCAACACTAAGTTGGCTAATCCGGCTCCGCTGGGCCTGATGGGTTTTGGCATGACCACCATTCTGCTGAACCTGCACAATATCGGGATGTTCCCGATGGACGGCATTATCCTGGCGATGGGCATTTTTTACGGCGGTATCGCACAGATCTTTGCGGGCCTGCTGGAATATAAGAAAGGCAATACCTTCGGTTTAACCGCATTCACCTCTTACGGCTCTTTCTGGCTGACCCTGGTCGCCATTCTGCTGATGCCGAAAATGGGTCTGGCCGATGCGGCGAATGCACAATTCCTGGGCGTCTATCTGGGCCTGTGGGGTATCTTCACCCTGTTCATGTTCTTCGGTACGCTGCAAGGTAACCGTGCGCTGCAGTTTGTGTTCCTGAGCCTGACCGTACTGTTTGCACTGCTGGCTGTAGGTCATCTGGTGGAAAACGGCGAATCTATTATTCACGTAGCGGGCTGGATTGGCCTGGTCTGCGGCGCCAGCGCCATCTACCTGGCAATGGGTGAAGTCCTGAACGAACAGTTCGGTCGCGCCGTTCTGCCGATTGGTGAAAAACACTGATCCCCCTTCGTGCCCGCCCTGCGGGCACGATATCGCCTCCTCCGTGCATACCCTCTCTTGTTTCACTCCGCTCAATTTTCAGTCACAACAGAAACGATGATTAAACGGGATGGCAATAATTACCTCATACAATTGATAAGCATTATCATTGCGATTAGTGTGACCCGGCGCATCCCGGAGAATGGATATCAGGTAGCACCCGAAATGGAACCCAAGGGGATGAAATGATTCTATTGTGTTGCATAAGGTTAACTGATGAATTCCAGCCTTGCTGCCAGCGATCACACTGGCGAATCCATTATCGCGTCACAATACCGTAAGGTTCTTGTCAGGCGCTTTGCCCTGGCAGGGGCGCTATTCTTCTTTATTATTTGCTCCCTGTTACTCGACTTCACGCTCGGCCCGTCAGGCATTTCCGTTTCCACCCTCTGGCATACCTTAATCAACGCCGCCGCGGCCGACGCCGGGACCCGGGTGATCGTCTGGGAACTGCGGTTACCGTTCGCGCTGATGGCCGTTGCCGTCGGCATGGCACTCGGGCTGGCCGGGGCGGAGATGCAAACCATCCTCAATAATCCGCTCGCCAGCCCGTTTACGTTGGGCGTGTCGTCTGCGGCCTCTTTCGGCGCCGCGCTGGCGATTGTGCTCGGTTTAGGCATTCCCGGCATTGCCGACAAGTGGTTCATTCCGGCAAACGCCTTTGTTTTTGCGCTGCTGGCCTGCTTTATTCTGGATGGCATCAGCCGCTGGACCCGTGTGGCCACCTCCGGCGTGGTGCTGTTTGGTATCGCGCTGGTCTTTACCTTTAACGCGCTGATTTCCATCCTGCAATTTGTGGCCAGCGAAGACACGCTACAGGGGCTGGTCTTCTGGACGATGGGCAGCCTGGCGAGAGCCTCGTGGGATAAGCTGGCGATCCTGGCCGTGGCGCTGCTGATTATCGTGCCGCTGTCGTTGAAAAATGCCTGGAAGCTTACGGCGCTGCGTCTGGGTGAAGATCGTGCCGTCAGTTTTGGCATTAACGTGAAAAAGCTGCGTCTGGCGACGCTGTTACGCATCAGTATTATCTCGGCCCTGACGGTCGCCTTTGTCGGCCCCGTTGGCTTTATCGGCCTGGTGGCCCCGCATATCGCCCGCATGATGTTTGGCGAAGATCACCGGTTTTATCTGCCGGGCAGTATGCTGATTGGCGCGCTGGTGCTGTCGCTGGCCTCGGTATTTTCCAAGAACATCGTTCCCGGCGTCATTATTCCTGTGGGCATTGTCACCTCGCTGGTGGGCGTGCCGTTCTTCCTCAGCATCATTATTCGCAACCGGGGGAACGTATGACCGAAGGCCTGCGCGTCTGCGATCTGCACACCGGCTATCGCAAGAAAAAGATTATCAGTGGGCTGAACACCCCGCTTCTCCCTCGCGGGCAGATCACCGCCCTGCTGGGGCCAAATGGCTCGGGCAAATCCACCCTGCTGCGCGCTCTGGCTGACCTGAACCCCGCTCAAGGGGCATTGCTGCTTAACGGCGAAGATCTGATGACCCTTCCCTCTGCTACGCGGGCGCAAAAAGTGGTTTATCTGCCGCAATCCCTGCCGCAGGGCGTGCATCTGCACACGCTGGAATCGATTATCGTCGCCCGCCGGGCGAGTGGCGGCACTTCGGGTCTGGATGTCGAACACGAAGCCTGGTCCATTCTGGACAAACTGGGTGTTTCCCATCTGGCGATGAGCTTTCTCGATCAGCTCTCCGGCGGGCAAAAACAGCTTATTGGCCTTGCCCAGTCCCTTATCCGCGAACCGGATCTGCTGTTGCTGGATGAACCCCTAAGCGCACTCGATCTTAACTACCAGTTCCATGTGATGGATATCGTTGCCCGCGAAACGCGTCTGCGCAATATCGTCACCGTCGTGGTGATCCACGACATCAACATTGCCCTGCGCCATGCGGATTTTGCACTGATGCTGAAAGGTGGAGAACTGATTGCCAGCGGCCTGCCGGGTGAGGTTGTTACTCCAGCCAACCTGGCAACGGTGTACGGCGTGGATGGCCGGGTTGAATACTGTTCCCGTGGGCTGCCGCATGTGGTGGTCGATGGGTTAACACCATAAGAAAAAGACGGGGAAAACATGACGCTGAAAAAACTCATTGCCGCCGCAGGCGGCCTGGCATTGCTACTTTCACCTTTGCTCGCCCAGGCGCAGAGCTGGCCGGTAACGGTTAAGGATCTGGATAACCGCACGGTCACCGTTGAACACGAACCGCAGCGTATCATCCTGCAGGACGGACGCGACATCTTCGCCCTGGCGCTGCTGGAGCGCGATAACCCGTTCGCTAAAGTGGTGGCGTGGAACAATCTGCCGAAAAAACAGGACACCGAAACCTGGAACGTGCTGAAGCGTAAATGGCCGGAAGCGGAGAAGATCCTCGACATGAAGTTTTCCGACCAGGGCAATGTCGATCTTGAAACGGTAATCTCCCGTCAGCCCGACCTGATGATTGCCCAGCTACGCGCTAAGCCGTCCCTGGTGCAGACCGGCGTACTGGCGAAGCTCGACGCCCTGCATATTCCGGTTATCTTCGTGGATTATGAACTGCACCCGGTGGAGAACACCCTGCCGAGTATTGCCCTGTTAGGTAAGGTGATGGGACAAACCGCGCGTGCGCAGGCCTACATGGATTTCTATCAGCAGCGGCTGGATAGGATCCACCAGCGTCTGGCAACGACCAGTAAAAAACCGCTGGTCTTTATCGAACCTATTGCTGGCGTCGGCGGGCTGGATAATGGCTGCTGCTTTACCCACGCGCGTAACGGCTGGGGTGGACTGGTCGAAGCGGCAGGCGGCACCAACATCGGCTCGCAGCTGCTACCGGGGGCAACCGGGAATATCGCGGTAGAGAAAATTATCTCGCTGAACCCGGATTATTACCTGATGACCGGCTCCAGACGACCAGGTAAAGGTACGGCGATTATCCCGTTTGGCTACAACGTTCCGGCGGAGGATGTCACCGCCGCCTTCAACGCCCTGCTGTCGCGTCAGGGTGTCAGCAGTATTCCTGCCGTCGCACAAGGCCACACCGGCGCGCTCTATCACCACTTCTATAACAATCCGTACAACATCGTCGCCATTGAGACACTGAGCAAAATTTTCTACCCGACGCTGTTTAACGATGTAGATCCGGTCGCGGATTACCATCGCATTATCAAAGACTTTACTCAGATCCCGGATGACAATATCATCCTGAGCTATACCCCATCGCACTAACGACAAGGCCGGGGGGCTTCGCCTCCCCGGCCAAAGCGTTAACCGGCCAGGACAGGCACTTCTACGGGCTTCTGGCGCAGCCAGAGACCTAATGCCAGCCCCATCAGCGAGAGCGCCAGCACGTACCAGGCAGGAGCCATTGGCGATACGCCCATCAGCAGGGTGACGGCAATCGGCGTCAGCCCACCGAAGATGGCGTAAGAAACGTTATACGAGAAGGAGATACCAGTGAAGCGCACTTCCGGCGGGAAGGCGCGCACCATGACGTAGGGCACGGCCCCTACTACGCCAACACACAGCCCGACCATGCCGTATAGCAGGAACAGCTGTTCCGGGTGGCTGCCCACCAGGTGATAGAACGCCCAGCTCGCTCCGGCCAGCAGCAGGCTACCGATGATAAAGGTCAGGCTGGAACCGATACGATCCACCACCAGCCCGGCAATCAAGCAACCAAAGCAGAGCATGATGGTCGCGATACTGTTGGCCTGCAAGGTTACCGCCGGGGCAAAGCCGTACTGTTTTTGCAGCCAGACCGGCGACATCAAAATCACCACCACGATGCCCGCCGACAGCAGCCAGGTGAGCAGCATCGACACCACCACCGCTTTTTTGTGCCGCACTACCACCGCCTTGACCGGCAGCTCCTGCGCCAGCGCCTTGCGCTGCTGCATCTCGAGGAAGATCGGCGTCTCCTGCAACCAGCGACGCAGATACATCGCCACCAGCCCGAAAGCACCGCCCAGCAGGAACGGAATACGCCAGCCCCAGTCGAGCACCGCCTGTTGGGTCATGCTGGTGTTCACCAACGTCGCCACCACCGAACCGAGCAGAATACCAACCGTCAGCCCTGCGGTAAGCGTCCCGCAGGCAATACCGATCCGCCGGGCCGGAACATGCTCCGCCACAAACACCCAGGCACCGGGCACTTCCCCGCCGATTGCCGCCCCCTGCAAAATGCGCATCAACAACAGCAATACCGGGGCGATAATCCCCATCGAGGCATAGGTAGGCAGCAGGCCGATAGCCAGCGTCGGTACGGCCATCAGCAGGATGCTGAGGGTGAACATCTTTTTGCGTCCCACCAGATCGCCGAAGTGCGCCATGATGATGCCCCCCAGCGGACGAGCCAGATACCCGGCGGCAAAGATGCCAAAGGTTTGTACCTGACGCAGCCATTCAGGGATGTCAGCCGGGAAGAATAACGCCCCGACGACCGCCGCAAAAAAGACGAAAATGATGAAGTCATAAAACTCCAGCGCGCCGCCGAGAGCGGCAAGCGTGAGGGTTTTATAATCCTGACGATTGAGAGGCCGGTTGTAATGTGACATAGCGAACCATTTTGGGCTGAGTTGTTGAGTTATATTTACAGCGATCGTAAAGAAAAAATTACTATACCGTAAATCAATTAGCACGCCACTGCCGTTACAGCTTATGTCACATTATTGTTAATTTCAGGAGATTATTTCACGCCTCGCGCTTTTCGGGCGAAAAGCTGCTACCACCTGCGGGTCCGTTTCAACGTAAGGCCCCTCAAGGAGCTGTACACAATAAGGTACACTTGCAAAGATGCCTGCCACAACCACCTTACCGTCAGCCTCTTTCACCCCTTCCAGCGTCTCTTTAATCGACTTAGGTTGACCCGGTAAATTGAGGATCAGCGCCTGCTTGCGGATCACCCCTACCTGGCGGGAGAGGATCGCCGTTGGCACAAAGTGTAGGCTGATCTGGCGCATCTGTTCGCCAAAGCCCGGCATTTCACGATCGGCAATGGCGAGGGTCGCATCCGGCGTCACGTCGCGACGCGCTGGCCCTGTGCCGCCTGTGGTCAGCACCAGGTGGCAGCTCATTTCATCAACCAGTTCACATAAGGTTTGCTCGATGATGGCCTGTTCATCCGGGATCAGGCGGGTTAGCACTTCAAAGGGGGTGGTCAGGGCAGACGCCAGCCAGGCTTCCAGTGCGGGGATGCCTTTATCTTCATAAACACCGCTGGAGGCGCGATCGGAGACGGAAACTAAGCCAATGCGTAAGGTATTCATATTCATTCCATTCAAACAATACAGATTGAGGGAATGATACACGCAGGCGGGGGATTCAGACAGGGAGCAAGCGAAGTCGCGTGACCGGAAGCCCGGTCACGCGGGAATGATTACAGCAGTTCGCCGATCATTTTTTCCAGTTTTTCCTGGTCGATAGCAAACTTACGGATACCGTCCGCCAGTTTGTCTACGGCCATTGGATCCTGGTTGTGCTGCCACAGGAATTCGGATTCAGTGATACGCTCTGGACGGGCTTTCACTTCGCCGCTGAAGCTCAGCTTACGCTCGATCGCGCCTTCGCTTTCTGCCAGCTCTTTCAGCAGCGCAGGTGCGATGGTCAGACGGTCACAGCCAGCCAGTTCCAGGATTTCGCCAACGTTACGGAAGCTTGCGCCCATCACCACAGTTTCATAGCCGTGCTGTTTGTAGTACTCGTAGATTTCGGTAACGGAAACCACGCCCGGATCTTCAGACGCTGCGTACTCTTTCTTATCGGTATTGGCTTTGTACCAATCCAGAATACGGCCCACGAACGGAGAGATCAGGAACACGCCCGCTTCTGCACAAGCACGCGCCTGGGCAAAGGAGAACAGCAGGGTCAGGTTACAGTTGATGCCTTCTTTTTCCAGCTGCTCTGCAGCACGGATGCCCTGCCAGGTAGAGGCCAGTTTGATCAGGATACGGTCGTTGCTGATGCCAGCATCGTTGTACAGTTTGATCAGGCGTTTGGCTTTCGCGATAGACGCTTCGGTGTCGTAAGACAGACGTGCATCGACTTCTGTCGAGATACGGCCCGGAACCAGCTTCAGAATTTCCAGACCAATGTTAACAGCCAGTTTATCCGAGGCATCAACAATCTGCTGCTCGCGTGAGCTGCTCTGGGTTTTCGCCCAGGCAACGGCGTCGTCGATCAGTTTGCGGTATTCAGGGATCTGTGCAGCGTTAAGGATCAGAGAAGGGTTCGTTGTGGCATCCTGCGGCTGGTACAACTTCATTGCCGCGATATCTCCGGTGTCAGCGACAACAGTCGTGAACTGACGAAGGGAGGTTAATTTATCCGTCATGATAGTGTTTCTCTTTAACTTGCCCTGGATAATTCGCGTTACCAGCTGAAGGCCAGAAACGGAAAAATGACAGGTTTACTTGTTAGGGGGATGTAACCGGTCTGCCCTGATGATAACACGACGGAAGGTCAGCGCAACCGCAGACAATGCGCTGAAAGATACTGTGATAAACTTGGCAAAACTCCACCCTGCTCATAATCTGTTTGCCCACTCACTGGAAGCGATTACCTATGCACTTTGGCATCAACAAGAGGGACGTTAATGCCTGATTTTCTGTCATTTATTAATGAAATTCTGTGGGGTTCGGTGATGATTTACCTGCTGTTTGCGGCAGGTATCTGGTTCACTTTTCGCTGCGGTTTTATTCAGTTTCGCGCCTTTCGCCAGCTGCACAATAATCTGAAAAATAGCCTAAGCCCTCTGCCGGGAGGCCTAACGTCGTTCCAGGCGCTCTGTACCAGCCTGGCGGCCCGGGTGGGCAGCGGTAACTTAGCCGGGGTCGCGCTGGCGATTTCGGCGGGCGGCCCGGGGGCCATCTTCTGGATGTGGATGACCGCCCTCATCGGCATGGCGACCTCGTTTGCCGAGTGCTCGCTGGCCCAGTTGTATAAAGAAGCGGATAAACAGGGACAATTTCGCGGTGGCCCGGCCTGGTATATGGCCCGCGGCCTGGGCATGCGCTGGATGGGTGTGCTGTTTTCGCTCTTTTTACTCGTCGCCTACGGCCTGATTTTCAATACCGTTCAGGCCCACTCAGTCTCCCACGCGCTGCGTTTCGCCTTCGACTGCCCGGAAATCGTTACCGGCAGCGTGATGGCGCTGTTCACCCTGGGAGTGATCATCACCGGTATAAAAGGCGTTGCCCGGCTGATGCAATGGATGGTACCGGTGATGGCCCTGCTGTGGGTAAGCGCCAGCCTGCTGGTCTGCGCCTGGCATGCCGACCAGCTGCCCGCCGTCTTTACGCTGATCGTTAAAAGTGCTTTTGGCTGGCACGAAGCCGCCGCGGGTGCGCTGGGCTATACCCTGAGCCAGGCCCTGACGGCTGGTTTTCAGCGCGGTATGTTTTCCAACGAAGCGGGCCTGGGGTCAACGCCGAATGCCGCCGCGGCTGCTGCCTCCTGGCCCCCTCACCCGGCCTCCCAGGGGATCGTGCAGATGATTGGCGTCTTCGTGGATACCATTATCATCTGTACTGCCAGCGCGATGATTGTGCTGCTGGCAGGCCCAGTGGACCTCCCGGCCAATACCACAGGCGTGCAGCTGATGCAGCAGGCGCTGGTCAATCTTACCGGGGACTGGGGTGCCGATTTCGCGGCTTTTATTATCGTGTTGTTCGCCTTTAGCTCCATCGTGGTGAACTACATCTACGCTGAAAACAACCTGATCTTTTTGCACGCTGATGCCCACAAATCCCGCTGGCTGTTAAGGGGTGGCGCGGTGCTGATGGTGCTGCTCGGCTCCCTGTTAAGCCTGCCGATGGTCTGGCAACTGGCAGATATTATTATGGCGCTGATGGCGATCACCAACCTGACGGCAATCCTGCTCCTCTCCCCCGTGGTTACCCTGATTGCGCGGGATTATCTGCGTCAGCGAAAACTGGGGGTTCGGCCTGTGTTTGATGTCGCGCGTTACCCCGAGATTGAAGCGCAACTTGCGCCAGGCGCCTGGGATGATTTGCCGCGTCAATAACAGCCATCGATCAATACAGGCGGTTTTTTTGTTAAAGTCGCCCTAAATCTCCTGCAAGGACTGGATATGCTGATTCTGATTTCACCCGCTAAAACGCTCGACTACCAGAGCGCCCTCGCCACCGAGCGTTATACCCAGCCTGAACTGCTGGATCACTCGCAACAGCTGATCCGCGAGGCACGCAAACTTTCGGCACCGCAAATTGCCAGCCTGATGGGGATCAGCGATAAGCTGGCGGATCTTAATGCCACTCGTTTCCACGACTGGCACCCGGACTTCACCCCGGCCAACGCCCGCCAGGCAATTCTGGCCTTCAAAGGTGACGTCTATACCGGCCTGCAGGCAGAAACATTTAGCGAAGCCGACTTTGATTTTGCCCAGCAGCATTTACGCATGCTCTCCGGTCTGTACGGTGTGCTGCGTCCGCTGGATCTGATGCAACCTTACCGTCTGGAGATGGGGATCCGTCTGGAGAACGCAAAAGGCAAAGATCTGTATCAGTTCTGGGGCGAGACCATCACTGACACCCTGAACGATGCGCTGAAGGCGCAGGGCGACAATATCCTGATTAACCTGGCGTCGGACGAGTACTACAAATCGGTCAAACCGAAAAAGCTGAACGCGGAGATCGTCAAGCCGGTGTTCCTCGATGAGAAGAACGGCAAGTTTAAAGTCATCAGCTTCTACGCCAAAAAAGCGCGCGGGCTGATGAGCCGTTACATCATTGAAAACCGCCTGACGCAGCCAGAGCAGCTGACCGCATTCAACAGCGACGACTATTTCTTTGACGAAGAAGCGTCAGGGAAAGGTGAACTGGTGTTTAAGCGCCACGAGCAGTAATGCAAAACCCCGCCAGCTGGCGGGGTGAGTTTAATGGTGTTTCCAGTCCGGTCCCGGACGGTGATCGTCATGACGATCGTGATGGCGATTATCATGATGCTCGCCATGCGGATGCCAGCGATTGTCACGCCACTCGTAATGAGACTTCCACCAGTCATGGTCGCGCCAGCGGCCGCCATCCCAGTAGTGTCCCTGCCTGTCCTGATCGCCGATGTGCAGTTTAACCGCCGGTAACAGCGTGATTTCAGAGGCCTGAGCCGCCATCGGAGCCACCAGCATCAGCGAAAGTGCGATAAGCACAGGTTTCAGTGTAGACATAGGTTACTCCTTATTGATCTTGCCCGTTATGGGCCGATGTGAGGAGATTACGTGAGGGGCGGGAAGGATGTTATTCTCTGCAATCCTATTCTGTAAGTTACCGCATTTATTGGGAATTTCTGCTTTTTCCCTGCTATTTTTCTCCTTAATTTCTCCATAAAAAAAGCCGGATGGCGGCTTCGCCTTACCCGGCCTCAAACACGGTACTTGGGTTAGCCGGGTATGCGCAGCGCTACCCGGCAACAAACAGGCTTACCCGCGCGTCATCATCAACTTACGCAGCGCCGCAAAATCAGCCGGGAGGTTGTGCGATAGCAGCGGCAGATCGGCACGCTCGGCCAGCTCTTTCGGCAGCGGCAGCGACTCACCGAGGATCGCGTCCACGCTTTCTTTAAACTTCGCCGGATGGGCCGTGCCGAGGAACAGGCCGTACTCGCCCGGGTTCAGTTGATCGCGCAGGGCGCGATACGCCACCGCCGCGTGCGGCTCGGAGGTGTAGCCCACCTGCTTCAGCTCGCGCATGGTCTCTTTGGTGGTGTCGTCAGTCACCGCAGCATAACCCAGCTCATTGAGACGCCAGATTTTACGGCGGAACAGCTCTTCCACACGCGGCCAGTTGTTAGGCTGGGACACATCCATCGCGTTGGACAGAGTGGCCTGCGTGGTGTTTGGCGTCCACTTGCCCTCTTTCAGGAAACGCGGCACCGTGTCGTTGGCGTTGGTGGCGGCGATAAAGCGTTTCACAGGCAGGCCGAGAGACTTCGCCAGCAGGCCCGCAGTCAGGTCGCCAAAGTTGCCGCTCGGCACTGAGATCACCAGCTGGTTACGCGCTTCCTGCGGCAGCTGAGCGACCGCTTCGAAGTAGTAACAAATCTGCGCCAGCAGGCGGCTAATGTTGATGGAGTTCGCGGAGTTCAGACCCAGCGCGACCTTCAGCTCTTCGTCGTCGAAGGCCTGCTTAACCAGCGCCTGACAGGCATCGAAATCGCCGTCGATGGCGACAGTCTCAATGTTGCCCCCGAGGGTACAGAACAGTTTTTCCTGCAGCGGGCTGATTTTGCCCTGCGGATAGAGGATCACCACGCGCACGTTTTTCAGGCCATAGAAGGCATGCGCAACCGCCGCGCCGGTATCGCCGGACGTCGCGGTCAGAATGGTGACCGGCTTATCGCCGCTGATGTGAGTCAGCATCTGCGCCATAAAGCGGCCGCCGAAGTCTTTAAATGCCAGAGTCGGGCCATGGAATAGCTCCAGGCAACCGACGTCCGGCTCCACCTGGCTTACCGGTGCCGGGAAAGCAAAGGCAGCGCGGACGCGCTCTTCCAGCAGTTCCTGCGGGATCTCATCCCCGATAAAGGCAGAGAGAATTTTGGTGCTACGGGTGACGAAATCCTGTTTCAGCATCTCGTCGATTTCGGTCAGACCAAATTCTGGCAGGTCGTGCGGGAAGAACAGCCCCTGGTTTTTGCCGAGGCCCTGTGTGACGGCCTGTGCAAAGCTCACCTGCTCGTTATGATCTTTAAGATTGTAGAGTTTCATCGTTTATCCCAGTACTCGTGCGCCGGCCGTATCCAGACGGCAAATATGAACAAAGCCTTCCTGATTTTGCAGGTAATTTTTTCCCAGCCACTCAGCGACCCGCTGTGCCGTATCCGGCTTGTCGCACAGGGCAAACAGCGTCGGACCCGAACCGGAAATGCCGCAGGCCAGGGCGCCGATATCCAGCGCCGCACTGCGCGCTTCGTTGAAGCCCGGCAGCAGTTTGGTGCGGTATGGTTCGGCAATAACATCTTTCATCAGTTTTGCAGCCAGAGCTGGCTGGCGGGTGTAACAGGCGTGAATAAAGCCCGCCAGATGACGACCGTGTGCAATGCAGTCCTGACGACGGTACTGCGCTGGCAGAATGGCGCGCGCTTCCGCGGTGGACACTTTGATGCCCGGATAGGCCAGCACCCACAACCACTCGTCAAAGCCTGGCACCTGCTGGCTAATGATGCCGTTCTCTTCGATCATCAGCTGCATGCCGCCCAGGAAACAGGGGGCGACGTTATCGTAATGAATACTGCCGGAGATGCGCCCTTCCAGCTCACCCATCAGGGCCAGCAGGCGGGTATTATTCAGCGGCTTGCCGCAGTGTTCGTTCATCGCTACCAGCGCGGCCACGACCGAACAGGCGCTCGATCCCAGCCCGGAGCCGATCGGCATACTCTTTTCCAGGGTCATTGCGACCGGCACGTTTTTACCGATCTCCTGACAGAAACGCTCCCAGCACTGATAAACGATATTCTCACGCGGATCGGTCGGCAGCTTGCTGGCGAAACGCCCGACGTTGCTCAGGCTAAAACTGTCTGCGGCCTCTACCGTGACCGTATCCCCCAGCGATGAACCATCCACCGGCGTCACCGCCGCACCCAGCACATCAAACCCGACGCTCATATTGGCGCTGGAAGCCGGGGCATAAACTTTGACCATGTTAAACTCCTAACTTCCATGACAGGGTACGCAGCAGATCAGCAAAGACGCCCGCCGCCGTCACATCGTTTCCTGCGCCATAGCCGCGAAGGACCAACGGCAGTGGCTGATAATAGTGGCTGTAAAACGCGAGGGCGTTTTCGCCATTTTTCACTTTGTACAGCGGATCGTTACCGTCTACTGCCGCCATCTTCACCCGGCAAACGCCGTCTTCTTCGATGTTGCCAACATAGCGCAATACTTTCCCTTCATCACGGGCTTTTGCAACGCGCGCGGCGAAGGCATCGTCCAGCTGCGGCAGCCTGGACATAAAGGTCGCCACATCGCCGGAGTCATCAAAACTTTCCGGCAGAACCGGTTCGATCACGATATCCGACAACTCCAGCTCACGTCCCGTTTCACGGGCAAGGATCAGCAGCTTGCGCGCTACGTCGGTGCCCGAAAGGTCATCACGCGGATCTGGCTCGGTGTAGCCCAGTTCGCGCGCCACTTTGGTCGCTTCCGACAGGCTCATGCCTTCGTCGAGTTTGCCGAAGATAAAGGAGAGCGAGCCGGACAGGATCCCGGAGAAACGCTGTAGTTCATCACCGGCATTGAGCAGGTTTTGCAGGTTTTCGATAACCGGCAGCCCTGCGCCAACGTTGGTGTCGTAGAGGAACTTACGGCGAGATTTCGCCGCTGCGTGGCGCATCTGATGGTAGTAATCCATCGACGATGTGTTGGCCTTTTTATTCGGCGTCACCACGTGGAAGCCTTCGCGCAGGAAGTCTGCGTACTGATCGGCCACCGCCTGGTGCGAAGTACAGTCAACAATCACCGGGTTCAACAGATGGTACTCTTTCACCAGACGGATCAGGCGGCCCAGATTAAACGGCTCTTTTGCTTCTGCCAGCTCTGACTGCCAGTTCTCCAGGTTCAGCCCGTGGACGTTGGTCAGCAGCGCTTTGGAGTTTGCGATGCCGCAGACACGCAGATCGATATGCTTTTTCTTGAGCCACTCCTGTTGACGCTTAAGCTGCTCCAGTAATGCACCACCCACACCGCCCACGCCAATCAGGAACACTTCAATCACCTGATCGGTATTGAACAGCATCTGATGGGTCACGCGCACGCCAGTAGTGGCATCGTCGTTATTCACCACCACGGAGATGGAACGCTCGGAAGACCCCTGGGCAATGGCAACAATATTGATGTTTGCCCGCGCCAGCGCGGCAAAGAATTTCGCGGAGATACCGCGCAGGGTGCGCATGCCATCACCGACGACAGAGATAATCGCCAGATGCTCCTGGATGGCCATCGGCTCCAGCAACTCTTCTTTCAGCTCGAGGTAGAACTCCTCCTCCAGCGCCCGGCGGGCGCGCAGGCAGTCCACCTGCGGTACGCAGAAGCTGATGCTGTATTCGGAAGAGGACTGGGTGATCAGCACCACGGAAATGCCGTTGCGCGACATGGCCGCGAACACGCGTGCCGCCATGCCCACCATGCCTTTCATCCCCGGACCAGAGACGTTGAACATCGCCATGTTGTTGAGGTTAGAGATACCTTTAACCGGCAGGCCATCGTCGTCGTTGCTGGCCCCAATCAGCGTGCCTGGCGCCTGTGGATTGCCGGTGTTTTTAATCAGGCATGGGATCTGGAACTGGGCGATAGGGGCAATGGTACGCGGGTGAAGCACTTTGGCGCCGAAGTAGGAAAGCTCCATCGCCTCCTGATACGACATCGACTTCAGCAGGCGGGCATCCGGCACCTGACGCGGGTCACAGGTATACACACCGTCCACGTCAGTCCAGATCTCGCAACAGTCGGCACGCAAACAGGCGGCCAGTACGGCGGCAGAGTAGTCAGAGCCGTTACGGCCCAGCACCACCAGCTCCCCTTTTTCATTCCCGGCGGTGAAACCCGCCATCAGGATCATATGATCAGCAGGGATTTTGCTTGCGGCAATGCGGCGGGTAGATTCGGCAATATCTACGGTGGATTCGAGGTAATGACCAACAGCGAGCAGTTTTTCGACAGGATCGATCACCGTGACGTTATGGCCACGAGCTTCCAGCAGACCCGCCATAATGGCGATAGAGAGTTTTTCACCGCGGCAGATCAGTGCCGCGTTAATGCTGTCCGGGCACTGCCCCAACAGACTGATACCATGCAAAACGTGTTTAATCTGGGCAAATTCTTGCTCAACAAAAGCCTTCAACTGAGCATGCGGAAAGCCGGGTTGGGCGTCCGCCAGGCCCTGCAGCAGGTTAGCGAAGATCTGCTCTGCGTCGCTGATGTTCACCAGTGCATCCTGCCCCCCGATGGTTTTTTCAATCATTGCCACCAGATGGTTGGTAATTTTAGCCGGGGCAGAGAGTACCGTCGCCACCTGCCCCTGCCTGGCATTGCTCTCCAGGATGTCGGCAACACGCAGAAATCGTTCTGCATTTGCCACTGATGTACCGCCGAACTTCAACACTCGCATGGTTGTTACCTCGTGATCTTTAGCCGAAAAAAAAGCCCGCACTGTTCAGGTGCGGGCTTTTTTCTTTCTTTCCTGTACGCGTCAGCCCGCACCGTTACCTGTGGTAATGATGATGGTTGTGGTAATGGTGGTGATGCTGATGCGTTTCATGGATGTTGTGTACTCTGTCATTATTATCTGTCTGTGCTGTCTACCTCTATTGGTTAAAGCATACGTGCCGCTAAGTCAACGAATTTCTCATTTAAGCGGCTTTCCCGGCCCTGTGACGTCTTGCTGCCTGAGATTTTATTTCTTCTCGGATCGGGCCGTATGCAACCTCTATTCTGGAATATTTAACCATAATAAAAATTTATGACAGACGTTTACTCTGCCAGCTTTTTTTCGATATCGTGCAGTAATCGGTGCAACATCGCCGTGTCTCGCTGAGCTAACAGACCCAGCCGCTGCTGTAGCCACTCCGCCATTTTTTGATCGTCAGCAACATTCAACGCGGTCAGCAGACGATCGGTGCGCGCACGTAAAGCGGCAAGCTGGTTTTCATCAACTTCCGCCACCGGGGCAGCCGGCATTTGCATCAGAGAGGCTAATTGATAGCAATACACCATGACTGCCTGGCCTAAATTCAGCGACGGGTAATCCGCCACCATCGGCACGCCGGTCAACACATCTGCCAGGGCGAGTTCATCGTTAGTCAGGCCGGAATCTTCGCGGCCAAATACCAGCGCCATCTTCGGCAACCACTGACTTTTCTCAGCCATTAGCGGCACCAGTTCCGCTGGCGTGGCGTAGTAATGGAATTTCGAACGACCGCGTGCAGTGGTCGCGACCGTAAAAGAAATGTCGTGCAGCGCGTCCGCGAGCGTTTCGTAAGTGGTTAAATTATCGAGAATATCTCCCGATCCATGGGCCACACGCCGCGCCGCCGGATCGTTATGTGCGTCACTGGCAACGATACGTAAATCAGTAAACCCCATGGTCTTCATGGCACGTGCGGCGGCACCGATGTTTTCTGCTCTTGCGGGGGATACCAGTACAATTGACAAATGCATTTATGCTCTCTTTTTAGGCAGTTAGCCGCAAATAATGTGATGGACATCATCATATTACGCGGCGCGAATTTACAAAATTGCAACACAAATCACCGAAATCGTGTTTCAGTACAAATTAAAATTACTAAACTATTTCATGCATGAACTTTACGCGATAATGTTAAAGAATAGCACTTATCCCTATGTTTAATAATGATAATGCTTTCTTGTGTTGGTTATTGACATTGGATTCACCCTGTTTATTAATCAATGAACGCAACTGGTTGGTTTATTGAAAAAATGTGACAAAAGCTAGCAATCCGCTACGATGATTTCATCAAACTGTTAACGTGCTACAATTGAATTTGATATATGTCAACGAAGCGTAGTTTTATTGGGTGTCCGGTGCCTCTTAACCTGTTATGTTGCTGTTAAAATGGTTAGGATGACAGCCGTTTTTGACACTGTCGGGTCCAGAGGGAAAGTACCCACGACCAAGCTAATGATGTTGTTGACGTTGATGGAAAGTGCATCAAGAACGCAATTACGTACTTTAGTCACGTTACGCCGGTCATGTTAATTTATGGCATGTATCAGGCAGGTCAGGGACTTTTGTACTTCCTGTTTCGATTTAGTTGGCAATTTAGGTAGCAAACATGCAGACCCCGCACATTCTTATCGTTGAAGACGAGTTGGTAACACGCAACACGTTAAAGAGCATTTTCGAAGCAGAAGGCTACGATGTCTTTGAAGCGACCGATGGCGCAGAGATGCATCAGATCCTTTCTGAAAATGATATCAACCTGGTCATCATGGACATTAACCTGCCGGGTAAAAACGGCCTTCTGCTGGCGCGCGAGCTGCGTGAGCAGGCGAACGTTGCGTTAATGTTCCTGACTGGCCGCGACAATGAAGTTGATAAAATTCTTGGCCTGGAAATCGGTGCGGATGACTATATCACCAAACCGTTTAACCCACGCGAGTTAACCATTCGTGCACGCAATCTGCTGTCCCGTACCATGAACCTGGGCACCGTCAGCGAAGAGCGTCGTAGCGTAGATAGCTACAAATTCAACGGCTGGGAACTTGATATTAATAGCCGTTCACTGGTAAGCCCCCAGGGCGACCAGTACAAACTGCCGCGCAGTGAATTCCGCGCCATGCTGCACTTCTGCGAAAACCCGGGCAAGATCCAGTCCCGTGCAGAACTGCTGAAAAAAATGACCGGCCGTGAGCTGAAGCCGCACGACCGTACCGTTGACGTAACCATCCGTCGTATTCGTAAACACTTCGAATCCACACCGGACACCCCAGAAATCATCGCCACCATCCACGGTGAAGGCTATCGTTTCTGCGGCGACCTGCAGGAGTAATCCTCACGTCAGCAATTAAAAACGGCGCATTTGCGCCGTTTTTTTTATGCCTTTTTAATGCCACGGCATAATCGGTACGGCGCTGAGCGCATTCTTTGGCGACCCTTCCACCACCTTATCCGAGTAGGCCAGGTATGCCAGCGCGTTACGCTTCGCATCATAGAAACGCACGACCTGAAGTTTTTTGAACACCAGCGAGGTGCGCTTCTGGAACACGACTTCGCCCTGCGACTTGCCGTTTTTGATCTTATCGCTCAATTCAACCGGCCCCACCTGCTGGCAGGAAATGGCCGCATCGGAGGTGTCTTCCGCCAGCCCCAGCCCGCCTTTAATCCCGCCGGTTTTCGCCCGGCTGATATAGCAGGTCACGTTTTTCACATCGGGATCGTCAAAAGCTTCAACAACGATTTTATGGTCTGGCCCGAAAACCTTAAATACGGTATCAACGGAACCAATTTCTTCTGCCTGCGCCGCATTACCGGCTAAAAACAGCAGCGTTGTGAGGATCAATGTCTTGTATTTCATATTGTTACCATATTTAAATATTACACTGAGTCATTATTCAACAATCATGTGAAAAGCGTAGCAAGATCACAGGATTAGAATATATTCCGGCGCAATGCCGGGCAAAGCGCATTTAAGCGCAAAAAAAACACTGAATGCTAAAACATCAAAAAATGCTATTATCCGCTAACCTGTTTAGCAGGGTCTCTGCTGTATTAAGGATGAGGATAGTATATGGATCAGGCTGGAATTATTCGCGATCTTCTTACCTGGCTGGAAGGCCATCTGGACCAGCCTTTGTCACTCGACAACGTGGCGGCAAAAGCGGGATATTCTAAGTGGCATTTACAACGGATGTTCAAGGATGTCACCGGTCATGCCATCGGCGCCTATATCCGCGCGCGTCGTCTTTCCAAATCCGCTGTGGCGCTTCGCCTGACTGCGCGTCCGATTCTGGATATCGCATTACAGTATCGCTTTGATTCGCAGCAGACCTTTACCCGTGCGTTTAAAAAACAGTTCTCATTGACCCCTGCGCTCTATCGCCGCTCGCCAGACTGGAGTTCGTTCGGGATGCGCCCGCCCCTGCGTCTGGGCGAATTCGAGATGCCGAAGCACGAGATGGTTACCCTGCCGGAGACACATCTGGTCGGCACCACCCAAAGTTACTCCTGCTCGCTGGAGCAGATCTCCGAATTCCGTCACCAGATGCGTGTCCAGTTCTGGCGTGATTTCCTCAGCCACGCACCGGCTATTCCGCCGTTGCTGTATGGCCTGAACGAGACGCGTCCAAGTCTGGAAAAAGATGACGAGCAGGAGGTCTTCTACACCACGGCATTAACGCCTGAGATGGCCAACGGCTATATCCAGGGTTCGAAGCCGGTGGTGGTCGAAGGCGGCGAATACGTGATGTTCACCTATGAAGGGCTGGGCACCGGGGTACAGGATTTTATCATGACGGTATACGGTACCTGCATGCCGATGCTGAACCTGAACCGCAGAAAGGGGCAGGATATTGAGCGTTACTATCCGTCAACGGATGTTAAACCGGACGAACGCCCAATTGATTTGCGCTGCGAATACCTGATTCCCGTACGCCGTTAACGCTGTAGCTCATCTAATGCAGGGGCATCGAGATGCGAAATGTCCCCTGCCATCTCCACAATCCAGCCTGATGCCAGCCACGGACTCTGCTGATAATCAATGCGGGAAAGCGAGCAGTTGCGCAGACGCAGGCGACGCTCAGCCCATGCTGGCAGACCGAGGATGGTACTGACCAGGCAACCTAACGCCATACCGTGACTCACCAGCAGCGGTCGACTCCCCTCAGGCAGATCCAGACAGGCCGCCAGCGCCGCGTGCATACGCTCGCTCAACTCCAGCATGGATTCGCCTTCCGGGATACGGCCCGCTTCGGTGCCATTAACCAGCGTGCGACGCCATGCTTCTTCTTCTTCGGTCAGGGTATCGATAAGACGCTTTTCCAGCACTCCCATATCCAGCTCGCGCAGGCGGGCGTCCACAGTGACATCGCAGCCGCAGGCCTGGGCGATAATCTCTGCTGTGCGTCGCGTACGACCTAAATCGCTGGCGATGATATGGGTGATGCCCAGCGTTCTGGCGCGTTCGCCAACCTGACGGGCCTGTTCCTCGCCCTTGGCAGTAAGTGGACTGTCTGACTGGCCTTGAATACGTCGCTCGGCGTTCCACTGCGTTTCACCGTGGCGAACAAGGTATACCTGTAACATACTTTTTTTCCGTTATACTGCGATGATATTTTTAGAGTTAGGCTTAATTATGCACCAGGTTATCTCTGCTACCACTAATCCTGCCAAAATTCAGGCAATTCTAAGGGCATTTGACGAGATTTACGGCGAAGGATCCTGCCACATTGAGTCCGTCAACGTCGAGAGCGGCGTCCCGGAACAGCCATTCGGCAGCGAAGAAACACGGGCTGGCGCCCGAAACCGCGTGGCTAACGCCCGTGCAGCCCGTCCTGACGCGGATTTTTGGGTGGCGATTGAAGCGGGAATTGACGAAGGCGCGACCTTTAGCTGGGTGGTTATCGAGAGCCGCGAACAGCGCGGCGAAGCGCGTTCTGCCACCCTGCCACTGCCGGAGGTCATTCTGGATAAAGTGCGCGAAGGCGAAGCCCTCGGCCCGGTGATGTCACACTACACGGGCATTGATGAGATTGGCCGTAAAGAGGGGGCGATTGGGGTCTTTACCGCCGGGGCGCTGACGCGTTCAAGCGTTTACCACCAGGCGGTGATTCTGGCGTTAAGTCCGTTTCATAACGCCATTTACCGCTAATTGCCGGATGGCGGCTTCACCTTATCCGGCCTGGGGTAAACACTGTCAGTTGCAGGCCTGATAAGCGCAGCGCCATCAGGCGTTTTTCAACAGGATATTTTCAAGCCACTGGCGCAGTTCAACCGGCGCTGATTTCAGGCTGTTCGATCCGCGAGTGATGGTGGCGATCCCCGCCCCCAGCTCGCTTTTCAGCTCGCGCTGGCTCATCTCGCCGCGCAGCAACTCCTCGATAATCCGCACCCGCGTGCCCAGCGCCTCGCGCTCGTCGGGCGTGAGCATCAGCTGCAGCAGCGGCAAATGCAGATCCTGTTCATAAGACTGGCGAAGCAGCTCCACAAAACGAAGCCACTCCTGATGACGTTGTTCGGCCATAGCCGATGAATAAGGGGAATGCTGGGTCATGTTATGCCGCCTGTCGTACTCTTAAACGAGTACAAGCATAACATAACCCACACCGATCAGTAACGTCGCTGCCACTCACTGTCGCTCATCAGGGCATCTTTCTCTCCCATGAAATAGCGATAGTAAGCATCATACGCCAGCACGTTCTTCACATAGCCGCGTGTTTCCGAGAACGGAATGCTCTCAACAAAGGCCACGGCATCAATGCGTCCGGCGCTGTTGCCAAGCCAGGTACGCACGCGACCCGGGCCAGCGTTGTAGGCCGCCGAAGCGAAGATACGGTTGTCCCCGAACTGGTTGTAGACACTCTGCAGATAGGTGGTGCCGATGTTGATGTTGGTCTCGGGATCCAGAAGCTGCGACGGACTGCTGTAGCCTGGAATATTAAACTTCTTCACCGTATGAGCGGCCGTGGCAGGCATCACCTGCATCAGACCGCTGGCCCCCACCGGCGAGCGCACTTTCGGGTTCCAGGCGCTCTCCTGACGGGCAATCGCCATCGCGTAGCTCTGCGGAATGTCTTTCCCGCTGGTGTAGCGTTCAAACAGATCCTTATAGGCCAGCGGGAAACGCTCTTCAAGATGATCCCACAGCTTGCCGGCGATCGTCGCCTGCACGCTCAGATCCCACCAGCGGATATCGAAGGCGTAGCGCGCCAGCTGCGCTTTCTCTTCCACGGTACGGCTGGTCACCAGATTCGCCCATTCACTGCGGGCGGTGTTATCCAGATTCCAGTACATCAACTCACGCACCCGGGCCATCTCCGGCCCATTCACCAGCGCCGCGTTGACGCCAGCCGGCGCTTTATCAATCTTGAGATTGTACTCTTCGCCCAGCCGCTGGGCCGCGGCCATCGGATAGAATCCGCGCTGCTGCATCAGGGTATGCAGAATGGTTTTCGCTTCGTCATCGCGGCCTCGCTCCAGCAGGAGATCGGCCTGCCAGTAGCGCCATTCATCCTTCTCTTTGGCCTCCATCGGCAGGCGCGCCAGCCAGGTGTTCAGGCCGCGGCGATCGCCGTTGCCCAGCGCCATACGCACGCGGCGCTCTACCAGCGAGGTAGACTGCGAGCGCATGATCGCGTCGTCGCGCCAGCGGGCCTGTTCGTCGGTGAGGTCATTGCCCATCAGTCGCCACGCCACGATATCGCGCAACTCCTGAGTCTGATCGTCATTCAACTGCTGTGCCTGGGCAAGGGAGGGGATCATCAACCGCGCGTTTTCCACGTCATCCCGTGCCACGCTGGTAAAGGCCACCGCCGCCATCTGACGCGTAAAATCGGTAGCGCCGGTATTGCGGGCAAAGTCCATCACCGTCTTCGGATCGTTCGCCAGCTGGATCAGGGCGCTGGAGATGGTCTGGTACTCCGGCGGCATCTGCCCGGCGAGGGTGGTCACCAGACGGGTGTTACCCGCTTTCATCGCCAGACGGATGCGCTCAAGATAGGCCAGAGGATCCTGCTTGCCGGACGCGCGCCAGGCGCCAAACAGCGAGTCGCAGGCGTTCGGCTGGCTTTTCCCGGTGAGCCACAATGCTTTGGCACCGTCCCAGGCTTCCTCTTGCTGGCCGGTCGCCCACTTCGCGTAGTAGTAGTTACACTGCGCTTCGGTGGTGCCAGGCTTCTCCGGGCTAAAGGCCAGCAGGCCGCGCCAGTCTTCGCGACGCGCCAGTTCGTTCACAAAACGCGACTGCAACGTGCGCGCAGGCGGCAACGTCGGGTTGGCCTGAATAAAGTTTTTGACGGTGATCGTCGGTTGGTTCATCAGATCGTCAGTCAGCTGACGGTATTCCAGATAGGGATACAGCGGATAGTTTTTAAGCGTCGGCATCAGGGCCTGCACCGTCTCCATCTGTCGCTGATCCCACGCCTGTTTGATCTGGGCATAACGGTTACGTTGTTCATCCAGTGAATCGGCTCGCGCTGCGCTGCTGATGGTCAGCACACATACGCTGGCAGCCAGTACTCGCCAGGCCACCTGTTTGGCTTTTACCACACGCTCGTCCTCTGTTAATCGTCGTTAAATGCAGCGTCTTGCCGCGCAAAAGCGTCTTTAACTTATGCTAACCAGGCATCGCTTAACGCGCCACGTCATGGACACATTTTTACCTTTCTTGCGCGCTTTAACACTCCCGGCGTCGATGGCTGGGATTAGAGAGGGAAAAAGGCTACACTTCGCCACTATTCTCATCACGATAAAAGAGGCGAAGTCCAACGTGGCTCAATTCGTTTATACCATGCATCGTGTCGGCAAAGTGGTCCCGCCGAAACGTCATATTCTTAAAAATATCTCGCTGAGCTTTTTCCCGGGCGCAAAAATTGGTGTGCTGGGTCTCAACGGTGCCGGTAAGTCCACCTTGCTGCGCATCATGGCGGGCATCGATACAGACATCGAAGGTGAAGCCCGTCCGCAGCCTGGCCTGAAAATCGGTTACCTGCCGCAGGAACCGAAGCTGAACCCGGAACATACTGTTCGCGAATCCGTCGAAGAAGCCGTTTCTGAAGTGGTTAACGCGCTGAAAGGCCTGGACGAGGTCTACGCGAAGTACGCCGAGCCGGATGCCGACTTCGACAAGCTCGCCGCCCAGCAAGGCAAATTTGAAGAGATCATCCAGGCACATGACGGTCACAACCTGAACGTGCAGCTGGAGCGCGCGGCCGATGCCCTGCGTCTGCCAGACTGGGATGCAAAAATTGAAAAACTGTCCGGTGGTGAACGCCGCCGCGTCGCGCTGTGCCGTCTGCTGCTGGAAAAACCAGACATGCTGCTGCTCGACGAACCAACGAACCACCTGGATGCGGAATCCGTAGCCTGGCTGGAACGCTTCCTGCACGACTTCGAAGGTACCGTTGTGGCGATCACCCACGACCGTTACTTCCTCGATAACGTTGCCGGTTGGATCCTGGAGCTGGACCGCGGTGAAGGTATTCCGTGGGAAGGTAACTACTCCTCCTGGCTGGAGCAGAAAGATCAACGTCTGGCGCAGGAAGCTTCTCAGGAAGCGGCGCGTCGTAAGTCGATTGAGAAAGAGCTGGAGTGGGTTCGTCAGGGCGCGAAAGGCCGTCAGTCTAAGGGTAAAGCCCGTCTGGCACGCTTCGAAGAGCTGAACAACGCCGAATACCAGAAACGTAACGAAACCAACGAACTGTTCATTCCGCCTGGAGCACGTCTGGGTGACAAAGTGGTGGAAGTCAGCAACCTGCGTAAGTCTTATGGCGACCGCGTGCTGATCGACGATCTGAGCTTCTCGGTACCGAAAGGCGCAATCGTGGGCATCATCGGCCCGAACGGCGCGGGTAAATCAACCCTGTTCCGTATGATGTCCGGTCAGGAAGCCCCTGACAGTGGCACCATCACCCTGGGTGAGACCGTGAAGCTGGCCTCCGTTGACCAGTTCCGTGACGCCATGGATAACAGCAAAACCGTCTGGGAAGAAGTGTCCGGCGGGCAGGATATCATGCGTATCGGCAACACCGAGATGCCAAGCCGCGCTTATGTAGGCCGCTTTAACTTCAAAGGTGTTGATCAGGGTAAACGTGTGGGCGAGCTGTCCGGTGGTGAGCGTGGCCGTCTACACCTGGCCAAACTGCTGCAGGTTGGCGGTAACGTCTTGCTGCTCGATGAACCAACCAACGACCTGGACATCGAAACCCTGCGTGCGCTGGAAAACGCCATGCTGGAGTTCCCGGGCTGCGCGATGGTTATCTCGCACGACCGTTGGTTCCTTGACCGTATCGCGACCCACATTCTGGACTACCAGGATGAAGGTAAAGTGGAGTTCTTCGAAGGTAACTTCACCGAATACGAAGAGTACAAGAAACGCACGCTGGGCGCCGACGCGCTGGAGCCGAAGCGTATCAAGTACAAGCGTATCTCGAAATAAAAGCAAAACGGCAACCTACAGGTTGCCGTTTTTTTATGCCTGCGCCCTCCCCTTGTGGAAAAGGGTTGGCGTAAGGGGGTTACCCCTTCTCCCCCATCATCTCTTTCACCAGCTCCACGCAACGCAGGAAACGGCCGTCATAATCTGCCTCTTCCACATGCACAAAGTCGATATTGTTCGCTTCCAGCATCTCCACCAGCATGGTCTGGAACTCTTTCCGGTCCACCGAGCTGCCCAGGCTGCGCATCCCATCCGCTACCCACGGCGTGTTGTTCTCCAGCAGGATCACCAGGTCAAAGCGGTATTCGTCGATCAGGGCCTGCACAAACGGGTGCTCGCGCCCTTCGTACTTCTTACAGAACGCCTGAGTAGTGACGAAATCGGTGTCAATGAACGCCACTTTATTGGCGTATTTAACCGCAAAATCAATGTATTGCGCATGGCCCAGCGCGATTTTATCGTAGTCGGAATACTGCAACGCCATCTCATCCCCGCCAAGGTGTGAGAAGACATAATCCCGGCCATACTCCCAGGCGCTGGTGGTGTTAAAGATGTTCGCCAGCTTGTTGACCAGCGTGGATTTACCGCTGGACTCCCCGCCGAGGATCGCCACGGTGCGCACAAAGAACGGCTTCACTTCGGTGGGAATGTACTCCCAATAGCGGAACGGGTTTTCGCGGATCTGCGCTCCGCTGATGTTCATAAAGGTACGTTTGGGGTCAATCAGCACCGTCTCCGTTCCCAGGTGTTCCGGGTATTGCGAGGCATCGGACTCTTCAGAGGTGTAGATCCAGTTAGGCTGGATCCCTTTCTCTTCCATAAAGGCTTTTATGCCATTGCTCCACACGTCCCAGCCGTGGGGATACGGCTCCATGCCCTCTTCGTTAAAGGCATGAATACGAATGTTTTTCTGGTATTTAAAGGTTTGCAGCAACCAGCGCAGGCGATCGGATACGGTAGGTTGCTGGGACATGGCGCTGGCTTCGAACAGCTCCCGGTCGCGCTTATCATCGTAGCCCATGATGATATGCAGTTCGTCCACCTGGCTACAGGCGCGCTGGATGAGGTAGACATGCCCGGTATGCAGCGGATAAAACTTGCCGAACACCACGCCGATGTTCTTTTGCATGCGCGGAAATTCAAGCCCCAAAAAGCGATGCAGCGCTTCCAGCTTCTGCGCGCTGGGGCTTTTGATTTTGGCATTCAGCAGTTGGCTTAAATAGCCCTTGGTCATACCGCTGGCTTCCGCCACCTGCTGCAAGGTGCAGCCCTTCTGGCGGATAGCGGTCTTGATATAGTCAAATGACGACATAAATTACGGTGCCTCCTGCAACATCGAAGAGGTAATTATAAGTCGTCAAAGACGTTTAACGCATCTGCGAGTTTTTTCACCCCGAAGACCTGCATCCCTTCCGGTAATTTTTTGGGCACGTTCGCGGCAGGCACAATCGCCCGGCGGAAGCCGTGTTTTGCCGCCTCGGAGATACGCTCCTGGCCGCTCGGCACCGGACGGATCTCCCCTGCCAGCCCGACTTCGCCAAAGACCACCAGATCCTGCGGTAGTGGACGGTCGCGTAGGCTGGAGACCATCGCCAGCAGCAGGGCCAGGTCGGCACTGGTTTCGGTGACTTTTACCCCACCGACCACGTTCACAAACACATCCTGATCGGCCATCTGCAGGCCGCCATGGCGGTGCAGCACCGCCAGCAAAATCGCCAGACGGTTTTGTTCCAGGCCCACCGCAACGCGACGCGGGTTGCCCATCATCGAATGATCGACCAGCGCCTGAATCTCCACCAGCAGCGGGCGCGTCCCTTCCCAGACCACCATCACCGAGCTACCGGAGGTGACTTCATCACCACGGCTTAAGAAGATGGCCGACGGGTTACTGACTTCACGCAGCCCCTGCTCGGTCATGGCAAACACGCCCAGCTCATTCACCGCACCGAAGCGGTTTTTATGGCTGCGCAGAGTACGGAAACGGGTATCGGCATCGCCATCCAGCATCACCGAGCAGTCGATACAGTGTTCAAGCACCTTCGGACCGGCCAGAGCGCCATCTTTGGTGACATGGCCGACCATAATGATCGCCACGCCGCGGGTTTTGGCGAAGCGCGTCAGGTAGGCCGCGGTCTCACGCACCTGGGCGACGCTGCCCGGCGAGGACTGCACATCGGCCATGTGCATCACCTGGATGGAGTCGATCACCATCAGCTTCGGCTGCTCTTCCTCAGCAATCATGCAGATCTGCTCGATGCTGGTCTCGGAGAGCATATTCAGATCGTTGGTGGGCAAAGAGAGCCGGTGCGCGCGCATCGCCACCTGCTGTAATGACTCTTCACCGGTGACGTACAGGGTTTTCATCTGCGACGCGAGCTTACACAGGGTTTGCAGCAGCAGGGTCGATTTCCCCGCGCCCGGGCTACCCCCAATCAGAATGGCGCTCCCCGGTACGACGCCGCCGCCCAGCACCCGGTCAAACTCTTTAAACCCGGTGGAGAAGCGCGGCAGGGCTTCCAGGCTGATGTCGGAGAGCTTCTGAACCTTCGATACACCCGCGTTGCCCGCATAACCGCTGAGACGCTCGTTACGGGCAACGGTTGGCGAAGCGGCAACCCCGCGCACTTCGGTGATGGTATTCCAGGCATGGCAGGCACTGCACTGCCCCTGCCAGCGCGGATAATCCGCACCACATTCATTACAGACAAATGCGCGTTTTGGAGCTTTCGCCACGTTTTACCTCTTTATTTCTGGTTCACGCTGCCGGAGAGAATGCAGAACACCCCCATCAGGTCAGCATGACGGATAATCACTTCCGTCTTTTCGTTCACGGTCGGTTTAGCATGGTAAGCAATGCCAAGCCCGGCCACTTTAATCATCGGCAGGTCGTTCGCGCCGTCGCCAATCGCCACCGTCTGGGCGACCGGGATATCATACTTTTCCGCCAGACGGGTCAGGGTGCTGGCTTTAAACTGGGCATCGACGATCTGGCCCACCACGTTTCCGGTCAGCTTACCGTCGAGGATCTCCAGTTCGTTGGCGACCACGGCATCCAGACGCAGCTTGTCACGCAAATACTCGGCAAAGAAGGTAAACCCGCCGGAGGCGATCGCCACTTTCCAGCCCAGCGTCTCCAGCTTCAGTACCAGCTGCACCAGCCCAGGCATCAGCGGCAGCTTTTCGCGGACCTGGAGCAGAATATTGGCGTCGGCATCCTTCAGGGTCGCTACGCGCTGTTTCAGGCTGGCCGTGAAGTCCAGCTCGCCGCGCATCGCACGCTCGGTCACTTCGGCCACCATCTCGCCGGTACCGGCCAGTTTGGCGATCTCGTCGATGCACTCGATCTGAATGGCGGTAGAGTCCATGTCCATTACCAGCAGCCCCGGGGTTTTCAGATGCGGGATTTTACCGAGCGGAGCCACATCCAGCCCGGCGTCGTGCGCCAGACGAGTAGCGCGCTGGGTCAGGGAACCGGCCAGACGAATGACCTGGTAATCTTCCACGCACCAGGCGGCGACGATCACCATTGCGGCACCCAGCTTGCTCTGATACTGGGTCAGCTGCTGTTTATCCAGGCCGCGGCCATACAGCAGCCAGCCGCTACGGCCAGCATGGTAGTCCAGCGGCATTACCTCATCGCCACTTAATGAGAGCGGCAATCCTGGCCATAAAGAGACATCATTGGGCAGGTCGCACCAGGTAATGTTTGGCATTAAAGCTCCTGTAAAATCGTTCGCGCCGGGAATCATCCAGGGGGTGAAAATAACGCATGAGGCTACCTTGTAACCATCACTTCTGGCAACATTAACCCCGAAAATTTTCAGCAGGTGGAATATGGCTCGTGCAAAACTAAAATTCCGGCTTCATCGAGCCGTGATTGTCCTCTCCTGTCTGGCCCTGTTAGTGGCGCTGATGCAGGGCGCATCCTGGTTCAGCCAGAATCATCAACGACAGCGTAACCCACAGCTTGAAGAGCTGGCGCACACGCTGGCGCGTCAGGTGTCGCTTAACGTCGCCCCGCTGATGCGTACCGAAACGCCAGATGAAAAGCGCATTGGGCAGGTGCTGCGTCTGCTGACTGACGAGAGCCGCATTCTGGATGCCAGCGTGTATGACAACGAAGGCGCGCTAATTGCCCGGGCGGGGGAACATGTCGAGGTGCGCGACAGGCTGGCGCTGGATGGTAAAAAAGCCGGCGGCTACTTTAACCAGCAGCTGGTGGAGCCGATTCAGGGCAAAAATGGCCCGCTCGGCTACCTGCGTCTTACTCTCGACACCCATACCTTAGCCACAGAGGCCAAGCAGGTGGATAACACCACCAATATCCTGCGCCTGATGCTGCTGCTGTCGCTGGCGATTGGCGTGGTGCTGACCCGCACATTGTTACAGGGCAAACGCACCCGCTGGCAGCAGTCGCCATTCCTGCTCACCGCCAGCAAGTCGGTACCCGAAGAGGAAGAGAGCGAGAAGAAGGAATAGTGTTAAAGTAACCAAACGATTCAGAAAAGGAACTTTGCTATGACGACATTACGCCTGCTTATCTCTGACTCATACGATCCCTGGTTTAATCTCGCCGTAGAAGAGTGCATCTTCCGCCAGATGCCCGCCACGCAGCGGGTGCTGTTCCTGTGGCGCAACGCCGATACGGTGGTCATTGGCCGGGCGCAAAACCCGTGGAAAGAGTGCAACACGCGCCGCATGGAAGAGGACAACGTGCGCCTGGCGCGTCGTAGCAGCGGCGGCGGCGCGGTGTTCCACGATCTCGGGAATACCTGCTTTACCTTTATGGCCGGCAAGCCGGAGTACGACAAAACCATCTCCACCAACATCGTGCTGAGCGCATTACAGGCGCTGGGTGCGACCGCGGAAGCGTCCGGGCGCAACGATCTGGTGGTCAAGACCGCCGAGGGCGATCGTAAGGTCTCGGGATCGGCCTATCGTGAAACGATGGACCGCGGTTTTCACCACGGCACCCTGCTGCTGAATGCCGATCTCAGCCGCCTGGCAAACTACCTCAATCCCGACCAGAAGAAGCTGCAGGCCAAAGGTATCACCTCCGTGCGTGGCCGGGTTGCGAATCTGGTGGATCTGCTGCCCGGCGTGACTCACGAACAGATCTGCGACGCGATCCGTGAGGCCTTTTTCGCCCATTATGGCGAGCGCGTAGACGCTGAAGTGATCTCCCCGGATAAGACGCCGGATTTGCCAAACTTTGCCGAGACCTTTGCCCGCCAGAGCAGTTGGGAGTGGAACTTCGGCCAGGCCCCTGCCTTCTCGCACCTGCTGGACGAGCGGTTTACCTGGGGCGGCGTGGAGCTGCACTTCGACGTCGAGAAGGGGCACATCTCGCGCACGCAGGTCTTTACCGATAGCCTGAACCCGGCGCCGTTAGAGGCTCTCGCAGCGCGTTTGCAGGGCTGTTTGTATCGGGCAGATATGCTGCAGCAGGCGTGTGACGCCCTGATTGGCGATTTCCCGGAGCAGGAGAGAGAGTTGCGGGAGCTGTCGGCGTGGATTGCGCGGGCGGTACGTTAACGAACGGTCTTGCTTCCTCCCTCCCCCAAAGGGAGAGGGAGGAGGAGATAATTACTCTTTATCGCCCAGCAGAACGGATTCCAGCGCGATTTTAATCATGTCGTTGAAGGTGGTCTGACGTTCAGCGGCAGTGGTCTGCTCGTGAGTACGGATATGGTCAGACACGGTGCAGATGGTCAGGGCTTTCGCGCCGAACTCTGCTGCCACGCCGTAGATACCTGCCGCTTCCATTTCCACGCCCAGGATGCCGTACTTCTCCATCACGTCGAACATTTCGCCGTCCGGGGAGTAGAACAGGTCAGCAGAGAAGATGTTGCCCACGCGTGCGTCAACGCCCAGGTTTTTCGCCGCGTCTACCGCGTTACGCACCATGTCGAAGTCTGCGATGGCGGCAAAGTCGTGATCCTTAAAGCGAATACGGTTCACTTTGGAATCGGTGCAAGCACCCATGCCGATAACGATATCGCGCAGCTTAACGTCCATGCGCACCGCACCGCAGGAGCCGACACGGATGATTTTCTTCACGCCAAAATCGGTGATCAGCTCTTTGGTGTAGATGGAGCAGGATGGGATACCCATGCCGTGACCCATTACGGAAATTTTGCGGCCTTTGTACGTACCGGTGAAGCCCAGCATGCCGCGAACGTTGTTCACTTCACGCACGTCTTCGAGGAAAGTTTCAGCGATATGCTTCGCGCGCAGCGGGTCGCCCGGCATCAAAACGACGTCAGCGAAATCACCCATCTCTGCATTAATGTGAGGAGTTGCCATCTTCAGTTCCTTTTACAATGTTGTTTTTGCCGGGTGGCGACTGCGCCTTACCCGGCCTACATGCTGTTCTCCCTCTCCCTGTGGCAGAGGGCTGGGGTGAGGGCATCAGGCCGCCCCCACCGTGACATCAGAACATAGCCTTGCCATATTCCATGTCGGACGTACCAAAGTATTTCGCAATGGTCTGGCCGATGTCCGCGAAGGTTTCACGGTGTCCCAGCGAGCCTGGTTTGACTTTCGGGCCGTACACCAGCACTGGAATGTGCTCGCGGGTGTGGTCGGTACCGGTCCAGGTCGGGTCGCAGCCGTGGTCGGCGGTCAGGATCAGAATGTCATCTTCCCCCACCAGCTCCATCAGCTCCGGCAGACGGCGGTCGAACAGTTCCAGACCCGCAGCATAGCCTGCGACGTCACGACGGTGGCCCCAGGAAGAGTCGAAATCAACGAAGTTGGTAAAGACGATCGTCTTGTCGCCCGCTTCTTTCATCTCTTTCACGGTCGCGTCGAACAGCGCGTCCAGACCGGTGGCTTTCACTTTTTTGGTGATACCGCAGTTGGCATAGATATCCGCGATTTTACCGACGGAGACTACCTGGCCATCTTTCTCATCAACCAGTTTTTGCAGCACGGTAGGTGCTGGCGGCTCCACAGCCAGGTCGTGACGGTTGCCGGTACGCTGGAAGTTACCCGGCTTGTCGCCAACAAACGGACGCGCGATCACGCGGCCAATGTTGTAGCCACCTTCGGTCAGCTCTTCACGGGCGATTTCGCACAGCTCGTACAGGCGATCCAGGCCAAAGGTCTCTTCATGGCAGGCAATCTGGAACACGGAGTCAGCGGAGGTATAGAAAATCGGTTTGCCGGTTTTCATGTGCTCTTCGCCAAGCTGGTCCAGAATCACGGTCCCGGAAGAGTGGCAGTTGCCGAGGTAGCCCGGCAGGTTAGCGCGCTCAACCAGCTTATCCAGCAACTCCTGCGGGAAGCTGTTCTCGTGATCGGAGAAATAGCCCCAGTCGAACAGAACCGGTACACCAGCGATTTCCCAGTGACCAGACGGGGTGTCTTTCCCGGAAGAAAGCTCGTGCGCCCAGGCGTATGCGCCCACCACTTCCGCGTTGCCATCCATACCCGCGGCAACGTGGCCGGTAGAGCCTTCGTGGGCTTTTACCAGACCCAGGCGGGTCAGGTTTGGCAGATTCAGCGGGCCTTGACGCCCGTTGTTTGCTTCGCCTTTAGCACAGGCTTCAGCGATGTGACCCATGGTGTCTGCACCGGTGTCACCAAAGCGATCTGCATCTTCTGTAGCGCCGATGCCGAAAGAGTCCAGCACCATAATAAATGCACGTTTCATATGTTCTCCGTACTCAGTGCTTATAAAAAAGCGATCAGATCAGTATACCGCTATTCGGTAATGCGACGATAGACGGTTGGTGTGCTTTCTGGAGCTTTATCTGCCAGGGTGATGGCGGCCTTCACTGCTTTCGCCGCATCCTGCCAGCTGTTTTCATCTTTCGCGTGGATCACCGCCAGCGGACGTTGGCCGTCAACGCTGTCGCCCAGACGGGCCATATCGGTAAAGCCGACGCTGTAATCAATGCTGTCCGATGCCTGACGACGACCGCCACCCATCGATACTACCGCCATGCCCAGCGCGCGAGTGTCCATGGCAGAGACAAAACCTTCCGTATCTGCGTAAACCGCTTTGCTCAGCATCGCCGTTGGCAGGTATTTGGCATAGTTTTCCACGAAGTCGATCGGGCCTTTCTGCGCAGCAACCATCCGGCCAAAGATTTCGGCCGCTTTGCCGTTATCCAGCACCGCCTGCAGTTTGGCACGGGCCTCGGCGTCGTCTTTGGCGAGGTTACCGGAGATCAGCATCTCGACGCACAGCGCCATGGTCACGTCGAACAGGCGCGGGTTGCGGTATTCGCCAGTCAGGAACTGGACTGCTTCGCGCACTTCGACCGCATTACCGGCGCTGGAGGCCAGCACCTGGTTCATGTCGGTGAGCAGCGCGGTGGTGCGCACGCCTGCGCCGTTGGAGACGCCAACGATCGCTTCGGCCAGCGCAGCGGAGAGTTCATAGGTCGGCATAAAGGCGCCGCTGCCCACTTTCACGTCCATCACCAGTGCATCCAGCCCTTCAGCCAGTTTTTTGGCGAGGATAGAGGCGGTGATCAGCGGGATGGAGTCAACGGTCGCGGTAATGTCACGCGTGGCGTAAAAACGCTTATCCGCCGGGGCAAGGGAGCTGGTCTGGCCGATAATCGCCACACCAACGTCTTTAATAATGTCACGGAAGCGACTGTCATCCGGGAAGATATCGAAGCCCGGGATGGCTTCCAGTTTATCGAGCGTGCCGCCAGTATGGCCGAGGCCGCGCCCGGAGATCATTGGGATATAGCCGCCGCAGGCAGCGACCATTGGCCCCAGCATCAGCGAGGTCACATCACCCACGCCGCCGGTGGAGTGTTTATCCACGATCGGGCCATTAAGGTTAAGGCTCTTCCAGTCCAGAACGGTTCCTGAATCCCGCATCGCCATGGTCAGCGACACGCGCTCCGGCATCGCCATATCGTGGAAGAAAATGGTCATCGCCAGGGCGGCAATCTGCCCTTCAGAGATGGTATTGTCGCGAATGCCGTTGATAAAGAAACGGATCTCTTCGTCGCTTAAAGCATGACCATCACGTTTTTTACGAATAATTTCTTGTGCGAGAAACACGGTAACCTCCCGAAAGTAGGCCGGGTAAGCGTAGCGCCACCCGGCAAATCAAATCTTAATAGCTGCTTGCGCTCTTACCGTCGCCATGACCCAGCGCTTTCAGCAGGCTGGCCAGCAGGCTGGAGGCACCGAAGCGGTAGTGACGGGCGTCGGCCCAGTCGGCACCGAACAACTCGTCGGCAATCGCCAGGAACTGCTGCGCGTCTTCCGCGGTACGCACGCCGCCTGCCGGTTTAAAGCCCACGCTTTTTTCCACGCCCATGTCGCGGATCACTTCCATCATGATGCGTGCGCTTTCCGGGGTGGCATTCACAGGTACTTTACCGGTAGAGGTTTTAATGAAATCGGCACCCGCTTTGATGGAGATTTCAGACGCTTTACGAATCAGCGCTTCTTCTTTCAGTTCGCCGGTTTCGATGATCACTTTCAGCAGCACGTTTGCCGCAGCGCAAGCTTCTTTACAGGCTTTAACCAGATCGAAACCAACCTGCTCGTTACCGGCGATCAGCGCACGGTACGGAAAGACCACATCAACTTCGTCAGCACCGTAAGCGATAGCGGCGCGGGTCTCAGCCAGCGCGATCTCGATATCGTCGTTACCGTGCGGGAAGTTGGTGACGGTAGCGATGCGCACGTCCGGCGTACCCTGCTCTTTCAGGGTCTTGCGTGCGATCGGAATGAAACGCGGGTAGATACAGACAGCAGCGGTATTGCCCACGGCCGTTTTTGCCTGATGACACAGAGCGATCACTTTCTCGTTGGTGTCGTCGTCATTCAGGGTGGTCAGATCCATCAGTTTCAGGGCGCGCAGGCTGCTTGCGGTTAAATCGGTCATAACATTCTCCCGGCGTATCGCCGTAAAATTTTACCTTGCGGGTCTGTGAGTATTCTAACATCCACCCGCATTCTCACTTCGACATTCATCACAGTTAATGAAATATGCGTACAAATTTGCATAACAGTAATGAGATCAACTTCAAATAATTTAGCTACAACTGCTGATTAAAGCGTCAGGTACACGCCCGGGATCAAAGGCAGTGGTCGGGACTCTTTTTACAATCCTTCCCCATCATGCAGAAGAAAAAGGAAGCGAACATGACCCCCGATGCCCTGCAACAACGTTGCCAGCAAATTGTGACAAGCCCGGTGTTAAGCCCCGAACAAAAACGCCATTTTCTGGCACTGGAGGCAGAAAACAACCTGCCCTACCCGACGTTAGCCCCCGAAGCGCGCCAGGCGCTGGAGGCGGGGTTTATCTGCGATATGTTTGAGGGCCATGCGCCGTACAAGCCACGCTATGTGTTACCCGACTATGCGATGTTCCTGAAACAGGGCTCGGAATGGCTGGAGCTGGAAGGCGCAAAGGATCTGGACGATGCCCTGTCGCTGTTAACCATCCTTTACCACCATGTTCCGTCCGTTACCGGCATGCCGGTGTACCTCGGCCATCTCGATACGCTGCTGCAGCCGTATGTTAGAATTCTAACACAACAAGAAATCGATATTCGAATAAAACGTTTCTGGCGCTATCTCGACCGCACCCTGCCGGATGCCTTCACCCACGTCAATATCGGCCCGGCAGACGGCCCTGTGACACGCGCCATTTTACGCGCAGATGCAGAGCTTAAGCAGGTTTCACCCAATCTAACCTTTATTTATGATCCTGAGATCACCCCGGATGATCTGCTGCTGGAGGTGGCCAGCAACATCTGCGAATGCAGCAAACCGCACATCGCCAACGGGCCGGTAAATGATAAAATTTTCACAAAAAAAGGCTTTGGCGTCGTCAGCTGTTACAACTCCCTGCCGCTGGCGGGCGGCGGCAGTACCCTGGTGCGTCTCAACCTGAAAGCCATCGCGGAACAGAGCGAAACGCCTGAGGCGTTCTTTACCCGCACGCTGCCTTACTATTGCCAGCAGCAGATCGCCATCATCAATGCGCGCTGCGACTTCCTCTATCAACAATCCGGCTTCTTTGAGAATAGCTTCCTGGTAAAAGAAGGGCTGATCGATCCCGACCGTTTTGTGCCGATGTTCGGCATGTATGGCCTGGCCGAAGCGGTGAATGTGCTGTGCGAGAAAGCCGGAATTACGGGGCGCTACGGTAAAGATCAGCAGGCCAACGACCTGGGGTATCGCATCAGCGAACAGTTAGCGACCTTTGTGGAAAATACCCCGGTCAGGTACGGCTGGAAGCAACGCGCCCTGCTGCATGCCCAGTCGGGGATCAGCTCTGACGTTGGCACCACGCCAGGCGCGCGTCTGCCTTATGGTGAAGAGCCCGATCCGATCAGCCATCTGCTGGCGGTTGCGCCGCATCATCAGCACTATCACGCCGGGATCAGCGATATCCTGACTCTGGACGAAACCATCAAACGCAATCCGCAGGCGGTGGTGGAACTTTGTCTGGGTGCCTTCCGCGCCGGGATGCGCGAGTTCAGCGCCAATATTTCGGGTAACGATCTGGTGCGCGTCACTGGCTATATGGTGCGGCTTTCCGATCTGGAGAAATACCGCGCCGAAGGCTCGCGTACCAACACCACCTGGCTGGGTGAAGAGGCCGCCCGTAACACCCGTATTCTGGAGCGCCAGCCGCGCGTGATAAGCCATGAACAACAGATGCGCTTTAGTCAGTAAGGTTATCCCGTTCTCCTGCGTTGACGGGCCTGGCAGCCGCCTGGCCCTGTTTCTGCAAGGGTGCAACCTGCGCTGCAAAACCTGCCACAACCCGTGGACGATAGGCCGCTGCAACGACTGCGCGTCGTGCGTGCCGCACTGCCCGCATGACGCGCTGAACATTCAGGCTGGACGGGTCTGGTGGGATGATGCCCGCTGTCAGCAGTGCGACACCTGTCTGCAGATGTGCCCGCAGCAGGCGACGCCCATGGCGCTGCGTTTAAGCGTGGAGGAGGTGGTGGCGCAGATCCGCAACGTGTCACCCTTTATCTCCGGCATCACCGTCAGCGGCGGAGAAGCCACTACACAGCTGCCGTTTCTGGTGGCGCTGTTTTCAGCCCTGAAGGCCGATCCACAGCTGCAACATTTGACCTGTCTGGTGGACAGTAACGGTCTGTTAAGCGAAACCGGCTGGCAAAAACTGCTCCCGGTGTTTGACGGTGCGATGCTGGATCTTAAAGCCTGGAATGCGGCGCACCATCGCTATCTGACCGGGCGCGACAACGCGCTTATCAAGCGCAGCATCCACTGGCTGGCCGCGCACCACCGGCTGAGCGAGCTACGTCTGCTGGTGATCCCGGATCGCTGCGATTACCTGACGCACCGCCGGGAGCTGGTCGCGTTTATTCGCCAGTTAGGGGATGTGCCCGTCAGGATCAACGCCTTCCATGCGCACGGCGTCTATGGCGAAGCCCGACACTGGCGTAGCGCCACGGCAGAGGATGTCGAACCACTGGCCGGGATGCTGGAGCATGAGCGGATCAGGGTGATCCGCCCGGCGCTCTATTTATAGCGGCAGATCGAACAGCGTGCGGGTGTTGTTCAGCAATGCCGCGGCGATCTCATCCGCAGGCTCGTCACGCAGTTCACACAGAGTCGAAAACACCCGCGCCGCCTGCTCCGGGCGGTTCGGCTGGCCCTGAAAACCGTTGAGCGGCATGTCGGGGGCATCGGTTTCCAGCAGCAGAGCGGAGAGCGGTAATTGCGCCATTACATCGCGCGTTTTACTGGCCCGTGGATAGGTGATCGTGCCGCCGACGCCAATTTTATAGCCCATCTCGACAAAGCGCTGCGCCTGCTGCAGGCTGCCAGCAAAACCATGGACCACGCCGGTACGCGGCAGATCCTGCCGTTTAAGGTGCATCGCCAGTTTGTCGTGGGTACGCCGGGAGTGGAGGATCACCGGCAGATCGTAGCGTTTCGCCAGCTTCAGCTGTGCGTCGAGGATCGCCTCCTGACGATCAAAATGCGGATCCTCCCGATAGAGATCGAGGCCGATCTCCCCTACCGCCACCAGTCTTTCCGGGCGCGCAGCCAGCGCCGCCTCCAGTTGATCCAGATGTGCATCCTGGTGGGATTCGATCACAATCGGATGCAGGCCCAGCGCCATATACAGCGTCGGATAGCGCGCCCCGAGGCGCAGGACGCGATCGATGCTCGCCACATCAATCGATGGCACCACAATCGCCATCACTCCCGCATCGGCGGCACGCTGGATGCTGGCTGGCTCGTCGTCAGTAAAAGGCGGGAAATCAAAGTGGCAATGGGTATCGATAAAGCGGTAAGTCACGCCAGATCCTCGTTATCAAACAGGGTGTCATTGGCCTCAGGGGCCATCACCAGCGGCGTGGTGACAGCATCGTTGGCCACGCTTGCCGGGGGAACCACCACCGGAGCAGGGGCAATAATATGCTGATGGCGGCGCAGCGGCGGACGTTCGGCTAACAGCTTGCCCACTGTGGCCAGGAAATAACGCCCGCACAGGCGCCCGGTTTTGTAGTCGTCCCGTAGGGCGGGCACGCGGCTGCCCAGCGCCATGCTGTTAAGCGGACGCGGGGGATAGATTTCAAAGATGCGCAGCTTACCCGGCGGCTTCTCGATAAAACGTTGGATGGTGTGGTAGCTGGCCTCATGATGTGAAACCAGATTCAGCATCGGTTGCAGGCTGCTGGTGCCCAGCCAACGTTCCATCCGCTTAAACCACTGCGGCGTGTAGTACATCTGCGACGGCACGGTGCGGATCACCACGATGGTCTGGGCGCCGCGTCGGGCCGCCTCCTGCACCGGGATCGCGTCGCTAACCCCGCCGTCCAGATAGGCAATGCCGTCCAGCGCTGCGCCGGTGCGGTAGAAACCAGGGATGGCACTGGAGGCGCGAAGAATATCCAGCCAGTTCTCTTTTTGCGGGGAGAAGTAGCTGGCTGAGTAGTCATCGCCACGGCAGGCGCACATCCAGAAGGCTTTTCCGGTATCGAACAGGCGCGAAGCGGTATCCATTGCCAGCGGCATTTGGCTGGCCGTGGCCTCCAGAAGCCAGTCGAGGTCGATAAGATTCCCGCCGCGTACAAAGCGCAGTGGATCGAAAAATTCGCGGGAGGTGGTGTAACGCATGATCACTTTCCGGGCATAGCCCGGCTGATGACAGACGTAGGCCGAGAGATTTTGCGCCCCGGCGGAGGTGCCAAGGTAGAGATCAAACGGATTAAACTGCGCGCGCATAAATTCGTCCAGCACGCCAGCCGTGAAGATCCCTCGCTGTCCGCCGCCCTCACACACCAGGGCCATCTGGCCTGGTCGAAAGGGTTTCAGCGCCAGCGGCGCAATGTTGCCGAGCGTAACCGGAATTCGCTGTCCCACCTCTGCTGTCCTGTTTTTTATTTGTTTTGTTATTACACAGTAGCGTACACCCGGCGTATTACTCAAATCGGATGCCGACAAACGCCAGCCATAAAAAAGGCTCATGCAGAGCATGAGCCTTTTTCGTCAACTAACCCATAACCTGAGCTATGGACGACGGCGTCCGGTGAACAGGCTAACCAGGAACAGGATAATACCGACGACGAAGACAATTTTCGCCGCACCCGCCGCGGTACCCGCCAGACCACCAAAACCCAGAGCGGCGGCAATTAACGCGATAACCAGAAAAATGATGCCCCAACGAAACATAAGACTCTCCTTTACCATAGTTAATGTCGACCGCATGGTGAGCGCTCAGGTTGCTCACGGCGATACTAAGGTTTAATTCTTATCTCGCCTTCTGGCCTCAGCCAGAAGGACGATTGTGGTGTTTTATTTAACTTTCAGGTCGTTTTTAACGCTTTTCACGCCATCAATGGCTTTTGCGATGCTCTCGGCACGATCGCTCTGTGCTTTTGAATCCACAGTACCGCTCAGCTGAACAACACCGTCGGTGGTTTCAACTTTCACTTTACGTGATGGCACGATGTCATCAGCTAACAGTTTAGCTTTGATTTCGCTGGTAGTTGCAGTATCGCCGGCATAGCCTTTGGCAGACTGCTCTTTACCGTCACGCACATGCAGTTTGTCGCTGACAGAGGTCACACCCTCTACCTTCTTCGCCACGGCAACCGCTTTTTCAGCCTGCGCCTGACTCTCGACAAAGCCACTCAGCGTGACCACATTTTTCTCGGTTTCTACGGAGATGTCGGTGCTCTTAATATCATCAGCATCCACCAGCGCCGCTTTTACTTTCGCTGTGATAGAGCTGTCATCCATGAAGTTACCGACTTTATTCATAGAGTTATCGATTTTTTCCCCAGCGGTGTTTGCTGTGGATTGCGCTTTTTCAGTGGCGGTGGTTTCTGCCATTGCAGAACCGCATACCAGAGCGCTACCCATCATTACCGCCAGCAGAGTTTTCGAAATCTTCAGTTTTTTAGTATTCATCGATGTATTCCTGTGGTTTGCTCCGAATTCGAGCGTAAATCATCATGTGTAAGTAGTCTTTCATCCTACTAATCAACACTCGGGCGAGATGAGAACCTTATCAACACGCATTGAGTGGAGCTTTCATCTGCGCCCGGTGTTAAACACTGAGTTAAATATAGATCACTCTCGCAGCGCTGCTTTCAGAATTGACTAATAAATGAGCAATAAGTAACAAAAGATGATGAATTAAGAACATTCCGCAAGGGATTAATAAGGCAGGGATTTAAGCAGAGCACGGCGGCTGCCGTGCTCTGAGAAGGGATTAGTGCTCGCGGGTTTTACGGAACTGAATATCCGGGTAACGATCGTGCGCCAGGTTCAGGTTAACCATGGTTGGGGCGATATACGTGAGGTTATCACCGCCATCCAGCGCCAGCTGGACTTCGTTCTTACGCTTGAATTCTTCGAATTTCTTCACGTCAGAACACTCAACCCAGCGCGCCGTCGCCACGTTGACCGATTCGTAAATCGCTTCAACGTTGTATTCGCTCTTCAGGCGGGCAACAACCACGTCGAATTGCAGCACACCGACGGCGCCGACAATCAGATCGTTATTAGAAATAGGACGGAACACCTGCACCGCACCCTCTTCCGACAGCTGAACCAGCCCTTTCAGCAGCTGTTTCTGTTTCAGCGGATCCCGCAGGCGGATACGACGGAACAGTTCCGGCGCGAAGTTCGGAATACCGGTGAACTTCATCATCTCGCCCTGGGTGAAGGTGTCACCGATCTGGATGGTGCCGTGGTTATGCAGACCAATGATGTCGCCCGGATACGCCTCTTCCACGTGGGAACGGTCGCCGGCCATAAAGGTCAGTGCATCGGAGATCACCACGTCTTTACCGGTACGCACCTGACGCAGCTTCATGCCCTTTTCATATTTACCGGACACCACACGCATAAAGGCCACGCGGTCGCGGTGTTTCGGGTCCATGTTGGCCTGAATTTTAAACACGAAACCGGTGAACTTCTCTTCGCTGGCAACCACTTCACGGGTGTCGGTGTTACGCGGCATTGGCTGCGGCGCCCACTCCACCAGGCCGTCCAGCATATGGTCAACGCCGAAGTTACCCAACGCGGTACCGAAGAAGACCGGGGTGATTTCACCGCTCAGGAACAGCTCCTGGTCGAACTCGTGGGAAGCACCTTTGACCAGCTCCAGCTCATCACGCAGCTGCTCTGCCAGCTCATCGCCCACTGCCGCGTTCAGCTCAGGGTTATCCAGCCCTTTAACGACGCGCACTTCCTGGATGGTGTGACCTTTACCGGTCTGATACAGGTAAGTTTCGTCTTTATAGAGGTGGTAAACCCCTTTAAACAGCTTGCCGCAGCCAATAGGCCAGGTGATTGGCGCACAGGCGATCTTCAGCTCGCGTTCCACTTCGTCCATCACTTCCATCGGATCGCGGATGTCACGGTCGAGTTTGTTCATAAAGGTGAGGATCGGCGTATCGCGCAGACGGGTGACTTCCATCAGCTTACGGGTACGGTCTTCTACACCTTTTGCGGCATCAATTACCATCAGACAGCAGTCCACCGCCGTCAGGGTACGGTAGGTATCTTCGGAGAAGTCTTCGTGCCCCGGGGTATCAAGCAGGTTCACCAGGCAGTCGTGATACGGGAACTGCATTACGGAGGTGGTGATCGAGATACCACGCTGCTTTTCCATCTCCATCCAGTCAGATTTTGCATGCTGGCTGGAGCCACGGCCTTTTACCGTACCGGCGGTCTGGATCGCCTGTCCGAACAGCAACACCTTTTCGGTGATGGTGGTTTTACCGGCATCCGGGTGAGAGATAATGGCAAAAGTACGGCGCTTCGCCACCTCTTGCAGATAAGGAGACAACGTCATAATAGAATCTTCTATAAAAAGCGCGGCAGCAGGCCACGCATCATGAATACGAAAATGCGGCTATTTTACCCATCAATGGGGGGCAGGCAATCAATGTTTACACAGGAGTTGCTCCAGTTCGCTCAGGGAGGCCACGGTCCAGGTCGGGTTGATTCCTTCCGGCAGGGGGCGATTGTGCACATTCAGCCAGCAGGTGGACAGCCCGGCGTTCATCCCGCCGAGGATATCGGACTCGGCCGTATCCCCCACCATCAGCACCTTTGACCGATCAGGGTTTCCGGCCTGGTCCAGCGCATAATCGAAAATTTTGGCTGCCGGTTTGGCTACACCCACCTGTTCGGAGATCACTAATAAATCAAAGTAGTCACGAAAACCGGTGCGCTCAAGGCGGACCTGCTGTAACGCGGTAAAGCCGTTGGTGATGATCCCGAGCTTCGCCTTTCCTTTCAGGGAGGCGAGCAGCGACGCGGCGCCCGGCAGGGGGGCGCAGATCTCTGCCATCGCATTCAGGAATGCATAATTCAGATCGCCCGCCGGGACGTTCAGGCGCTCAGACCATCCCTGAAAACGTTGATGCTGCAGCTGTAACGCGGTGATCGCCCCGTTCTGGTAATCGACCCACAGCGGTTTATTCACCGTCTGGTAATCCTGGAAATCTTCAGCGGTAAAGGTCACGCTGTAGTCGAGAAACATCCGCTGTAAGCCACCAAACGCATCGAAGGTAAACAGCGTTTCGTCAGCATCAAAGAAAATCCAGTCCCAGTTCATCGTTACAACCTTTTTAGTTATCCAAGCGGCAGAGCCATGATGATGGCGTCTTCACGTCCTTCTGCGGTGGGGTAATAGTTACGGCGGATCGTCGCCTCGTTGAAGCCCAGGCTTTCATAGAGTGCGATGGCGGCGGCGTTCGAGGCCCGTACTTCCAGCCACAGCGTGAACACGTCTCGTGCTTCCAGCTCGCGAATTAAATGTTCCAGCAGTTCTCTGCCCAGCCCACGGCGCTGGAAAGCAGGATCTACGGCGATGTTAAACAGCGTCGCCTCATCCAGAACGACCTGCGTAATGGCGAAAGCCGCCAGGGTATTATCGACATCCAGTCGATAGTTGAGGTAACGCTCGCCCTGGTTGCTGGCAAACGTTTTTTCACTCCACGGAAAGGCGTGGGCGCGTTTTTCGATCTCAAAAGCCTGCGCTAAATCAGTCGTCGTGAGGGAAGAAATTGTGTTCATGTTCGCAGATTTGTTGCCACAGCGCGCGACGTGCCGCCGGGTTCGCGTTAAGTTCGTCCAATGCCGGGGTGGCCAGGTTGCCGCCCTCCAGCGCTATTTCTTCCATCACGCCAAGCTGCCAGCTGTTACAGCGACCGTCTGGCGGTAGCATGGCCACGCGATCGGGCGTGAGCTGGAGCACCTGGTCGGCACCCAGCTTCAGGGCGCGCAGCACGTCGGCAATCAGCGGCTCGTTCAGCGCAGGCAGGCTCTGTGCCACCATTACCAGACGAATGTGCGCCGGAAGCGAGATGGCGATTTCGCCCTGCAAGGCCGCCGGGCGGCGCAGCGCCCACTGGGTGATACCCAGTTGCTGTAATTGCCTGTCTCGTCGGGATGCCATTGCGAAAACTCCTGTCTGTCAGGCGCGCAAATATACCAAATGTGTCGAATCTGCGCCATCTACCTACTATAATCCCCGCCTGAGTTTATTGAGGAACAATTCATGTCTGCATTTACCCCGGCAAGTGAAGTCTTGCTGCGCCACAGTGATGATTTCGAACAAAGCCGTATTCTGTTTGCCGGAGATATGCAGGATGACCTGCCTGCCCGTTTCGAGTGCGCTGCGAGCCGCGCGCACACCCAGCAGTATCACCACTGGCAGGTACTGAGCCGCCAGATGGGCGAGCGCGTTCGCTTTAGCCTGGTGGCTGAGCAGAGCGACATCGCAGATTGCGATACGCTGATCTACTACTGGCCGAAGAACAAACCTGAAGCCCAGTTCCAGCTGATGAACCTGCTCTCCCTGCTGCCGGTGGGCTGCGATATTTTCGTGGTCGGTGAAAACCGCAGCGGCGTGCGTAGCGCCGAGCAGATGCTGGCCGATTACACCACCCTGAACAAAGTTGACAGCGCTCGCCGCTGCGGCCTGTACCATGGCCGTTTGGACAAAAAACCAACCTTCGACGCGGAAAAATACTGGGGCGAATATCAGCTGGATGGCCTGACCATCAAAACGCTGCCGGGCGTATTCAGCCGTGATGGTCTGGACGTTGGCAGCCAGTTGCTGCTCTCCACCTTTACGCCGCACACCAAAGGCAAAGTGCTGGATGTCGGCTGTGGCGCAGGCGTGCTCTCCGCCGTACTAGCCAGCCACTCACCGAAGGTGCGTTTGACCCTCACCGATGTCGGCGCATCCGCCATTGAAGCCAGCCGTGCGACCCTGGCCGCCAACGGCATTGAGGGCGAGGTATTTGCCTCCAACGTGCTCTCCGACGTGACCGGTCGTTTCGATATGATTATCTCCAACCCGCCGTTCCATGATGGGGTAGAAACCACCCTCGAGGCCGCGCAGACGCTGATCCGCACTGCGGTACGCCATCTGAATAGCGGTGGTGAGCTGCGTATCGTGGCTAACGCCTTCCTGCCGTATCCAAAAGTGCTGGACGAAGTCTTCGGCTTCCACGAAGTGCTGGCGCAAACGGGCCGCTTTAAGATCTACCGTGCGATCATGACCCGTCAGGCGAAGAAGTAACGTCTCCCTCCGGCCTGATCTGCGCGATCAGGCCATTTTTGCAACGATCAAAACATCCGGCACAATTATCTATTGACGAATAGCTGAAAACATCTAGAATGCGCCTCCGTGGTTACGATACTTTTTTTGTATCGATGGTATGCGAAGGTGGCGGAATTGGTAGACGCGCTAGCTTCAGGTGTTAGTGTCCTTAGGATGTGGGGGTTCGAGTCCCCCCCCTCGCACCAATAACCATGATTGATATTGCTCGCACTGGGCGAAGGTGGCGGAATTGGTAGACGCGCTAGCTTCAGGTGTTAGTGTCCTTAGGATGTGGGGGTTCGAGTCCCCCCCCTCGCACCAACGAGGCGATATCAATACAATAAGATGACTGTGCGAAGGTGGCGGAATTGGTAGACGCGCTAGCTTCAGGTGTTAGTGTCCTTAGGATGTGGGGGTTCGAGTCCCCCCCCTCGCACCAATTATCTTATCTCTCCTGATTTTCTCTCTTGTTACCCTTTCAGTTCAGATTCATCACCAGAACCCACATTCCCGCAATAAGCGCAACACATGATGGCAGCAGCACAAAGTGCCGCAGTTGTTTATGCCAGATCATGGCGGATGACATGAGTAATCCCGACACGATAATCAGTTTCCAGACCGCCAGCGACAGATCGGTAAATGCCAGCCCGGCAATCATCGCTCCCGGCAGTATCACTCCCCATCCACTCCCTAACGCTCTGCTCAACATGATCTGTCTCCCAACCCGATAATGATAACCAATATCATATGACATAATTTCTCATTTGTCAGCGTGGGCTTATGTGAGGCTTAATTGTGTAAAACATCTTGCGCCCGGTTTTATCTATAGTTAGGATTGGCAATCATTATCATTTAGATTTTTATCCAGCCCAATTATGGCCATACGCTCTGCACACGTCATTGAGAATGTCATCTGGCAAACCCGCCTTCCGGCCGGGCCTTCAGGGCTTGCGGATGCGGTGCGTGACGCCATTGCCGAGACGCGTGCGCATATGCTGGATGTCATCAAGCTGGATGAAACGCCTCCGCACCATGCCCTGACGCTGGCACAGTGGCAACGCCCTGCCGAGCTACAGTCATTGCTGGCCACCTACTCCGATCATATCTACCGCAACCAACCTACTCTGGCGCGCGAAAACAAGCCGCTGCTGTCGCTTTGGGCGCAATGGTATATCGGGCTAATGGTACCGCCGATGATGCTGGCTCTGCTTACCCAGGACGTGGCGCTGGATCTCTCCCCTGAACACTTCCACGTTGAGTTTCATGAAACCGGGCGTGCCGCCTGCTTCTGGATCGACGTCCAGGAAGACAGCCAGACCACCTCGCTTTCTGCACAGCAACGAATGGAAGTGCTGATTACCCGGGCGCTGATCCCGGTGGTTGAGGCGCTGGAAGAGACAGGTGAGATCAACGGCAAACTTATCTGGAGCAATACCGGATATTTAATTCACTGGTATCTGACTGAAATGAAAACCCTGCTGGGTGATGAGAAGGTAGACGCATTGCGTCAGGCCATTTTCTTTGCTCGCCAGCTGTCGGATGGGCGTGATAACCCGCTTTACCGCACCGTGGTGCCGCGCGACGGGCTGCTGGTGCGTCGTACCTGCTGCCAGCGTTATCGCCTGCCGGATGTTCAGCAATGTGGGGACTGCACGCTTAAATAAACGAGTGCGGCCTGATGCCCTCACCCTCTCCCAACAAATACTAAAAACGGCGACCTCTGGTCGCCGTTTTGCTTTTACCTATGCCACCTGCTGACTTTCTTCGTCGGCACGTTGGGCCTCTTCGGCTTCCTGCGCCAGCAACTGCTTCTCGTACACTTTAAAGAACGGGTAGTAGATGATGGCAGAGACGAGAGCTAACAGCAGCACGAGTACCGCCGCACGGAAGTCCCAGCCCAGCGCCCATGCGGCACCCACAGGCGCAGGCGCTGTCCACGGCACCACGGAAATCACCCGGCCAATCAGATCCAGCTTCATCGCCGCCCACGCCAGTACCGCATTCACCATCGGTGCCAGCAGGAATGGAATGAAGAACACCGGGTTCATGACGATCGGCGTACCAAAGATCACCGGCTCGTTGATGTTGAAAATACTTGGCACCACACTTAACCGGCCAATCGACCGCAGGTGCGCCGAGCGGCTGCGCAAGTAGCAGAACACCAGCCCCATCGTCGCCCCGGAACCCCCAATCACAATGAAGAAGGTCCAGAACGCCTCCATAAAGATGTGCGGCAGCGGCGCGCTCTCCGCCAGCGCGGTCTGGTTCATCCCCAGGTTGGTCAGCCAGAACATCTGCAGCATCCCGGAGACAATCGCCGCCCCGTGGATCCCCGCAAACCACAGCAGATGGCCGATCAGCACCGCCAGCAGGATCGCCGGCAGCGAATCCGCAGCAGACACCAGCGGTTTAAAGATGGCCATAATTGCCTGCGGGATCAGCATGCCAAATTCCGACTGGATAAACAGGCTCAGCGGATAGAGGGTTAACACCACCACCAGCACCGGGATCAGCAGATCGAAGGAGTTTTTGATCATCGGCGGCACCTGATCGGGCAGGCGGATACCGATGTTGTGCGCTTTCAGGAAACGCATCATCTCCACGCAGTAGATCGCCACCAGAATGGCGGTAAAAATCCCCGTCCCACCGAGGCTATCCACCGGCAGCGCACCTTTGGTTTTTGGCGCCGCAATCAGCAGGAAGGCCATCAGCGACAGCATGGCGCACATGAAAGGATCGAGCTGGTGCAACTTCACGTAGTGCTTGCCGAGGTTGTAGGCGATAGCCGCGCAAATATAAAGAGACATCACCCCCATCGTCATGTCGAACGGGGTCAGGATCTGGCCTTCAAACTGTTTCGCCATATCCAGCCAGGCGCGGGCAAAGCCCCAGGTGGTATCCGGTGAAAACGGCGGATAGGCAAACACTAATAAGAACGAGCCGACAATCATAAACGGCATGGCGGAGATAAAGCCGTCGCGGATCGCCATTACGTGACGCTGGGAAGAGATGCGTCCGGCAATGGGGCTGACATAGTTTTCAACAAAGCGGAATATCAGGTTAAACGCAGCATGGTTGGCAGACATAACGGCTCTCCTGTCAGACGATCGTTTCGGGCGCAGTTACGCCGCTCGGTGTTCCATATACCACTTTCACCACCTTGCTGGTTCGCTTACCAGCGGTACTGCTCAAACGGATAGGTTTCATAATCGACTCTTATTATTTATTGGATACAGGGGAAATGACGTAATCAGTATTAATCTCCGCTTCCCGGTCTGCAACCGGTTACTGTAACCGGTTTCCGTGATTGTGAAGAGGATCCAGAAATCGCTGATGTTGGAGTTTTGTTACTTAGGGAATATTTACAGAGCATAATTTCTTATGACAGATTACACAGCGTATTTTTCTGGAGGAAACAATGAGTTTGCAGTCTGTGCGTCAGTTTTTTGCTGACCATGCTCCCGACGTAGAAGTTATCGAGCTGGGTCAAAGTACCGCTACCGTTGCGCTGGCTGCCGAGGCGCACAATGTCGCGCCAGGGCAAATAGCGAAAACGCTGTCCCTGAAAATTAAAGATGAGGTGATCCTGGTCGTCGCCAAAGGTGATGCGCGCCTGGATAATAAAAAGCTGAAGCAGACCTTTGGCGCAAAAGCCCGGATGCTGAGCAGCGATGAGGTGGTGACGGTAACCGGGCACCCCGTCGGTGGCGTATGCCCTTTCGGGCTGGAAAACCCGCTGGCGGTCTACTGCGATATTTCGCTCAGGCAGTATGCCGAAGTCCTGCCTGCTGCTGGTGCCATTCATAGCGCGGTGCGCATTTCACCGGAACGCATGGCCGAGCTAACCAAAGCCACCTGGGTGGACGTTTGCCTGTAACCCCTGCGCCAGATGTGACTCTGGCGCAGACAGGTTATTACGCGTCAGGAATGGAGCGGAGAGAGGAAGTGCAGCGCACGGTGGTCGGGTATGGGAAACAGCGTCAAAATATCTGCCGCATCCAGTAACCCCACATCGGAGTGCACACCGAGCTTCATCATGGCATTAAATTTATGCGCCCGAATGGTTTTGATATTGCGCTCCAGCTGGGTGGCAATTTGCGCGAGGGAATAGCCACACGACATATACTGCAAAATGGCGCGCTCGGATGGGCTTAGCAACCGTCCCCGATGAATATTCCAGTGATGCAGCTTGCTGTCATTCGCCCGCCGGGTCTCGCTCAGCATTTTGCTGAGCTGCTCCTGCAACGTGGCCAGCGAATGAGATTTCAGAAGAATACCATGCAAACGTGACGGCGAAAGCTGGTTTATCAGGCTTGCTTCTTTTTCGTCTGACGCCAGGACAATGCGCTGAATCATGCCGTGGGTAGCAGTCAACTCCTTGATGCACAGCAGACAATTTCGTCGCTCTTCACGCTCATCGGAGAGAGAATAAATCAACGTTGAATACGGAACAGAATTAAGGGTGGATTGAAAACTGGCGATGTTATTAAAAAGGTGTACTTCGTAAGCATTCAGTGATGGGCTGGCAAAAAGGTGTTTCAGCCCCATAGCACTCATCATGCACTTTTCGACGATAGCGATATGTCTTTTCGCGGCACTCTTTTCCATTCGTCTTGCTCTCCATAGGCTGAGAATAAATTCAGCTCTTTCATTCCCTTGGTGCTGTTAATCCACGCGTACATTTCGGCATTACTGGTTAAAGAGAGTCGCCTCATGGCGCTATTCTTTTGCGCGCTTACCGTTTTATTACTTTTCTTCAGTAATGTAGCGATCTGATTAATTCCCCATCCTTTGCCGAGCAGGCGCAGTACTTTGCGCTCTGAAAAGGTCAACATGACGTCATCCTGAGCATCATGAAACTCTTCCGCCGCGGGTTTTAACAACGTCTGACTAATTCGTTCAGCGCGTTCACTCCCGGAACGAATCGCATTAACCACAACGTCAATGGACTCCATATCGGAAAGTAAGGTACTTTCTGGCCGCATTAAGAGCTCGACAGCGAAGGGATAAATGGCGCGCGGAACCAGATAAATCCAGTGAATATCCCGATACTGGTTTTGTAGCTTGTAAAACTGTTCACAGAGGCTGCGCGCATTGCGCGGGTCGCCAGACAGATCCGCAATGACAACAAAGGCACGGCGTAACTGAAGAAGCGTCAGCTCCTCCTGAGACCGGCTAAACGCGTGTTCGCAGTCTGGAAAATAACGAGACATAATGCTGCCGAGACCGGTTTGCATTATGGGTGATTTACTGATGATTATTGCGCTTTTACAATTTATAGATGACATTGGCGCTCCGAATCCATTCATAAAGTCATTTCACGTCTTTCATCCAGTTGAAATACCCATTTCTTTTACAGGGCGACGTAAAAATGTAATGTTTTTCCTTTTTCATTAGCTGAGCGAAATGAGAATGCGAAAAGAATCCGCATCACAAATTTATACACCGCCAAAATCGGCATTAATGTCGCAGAATCCGCACGAAATGTTAAGCCTCTGGTCATAATATTATCCTAAACAGGATATTAGTTATTCTAAATATAAAAATTATAAATATAGATATATTAAACCCATAGAAAATAATAATTAGTCACCCTGCATTTCCGAAAACCTTAGGTCGCTAATCGGCTTAAACCTTGATCTAACCCAGAGTAAGCCTCACCGGGTTGTGTGCTACAAGTAACCCTTCTGACCATCCAACCGTCACTCTCTCCTCAGGGCAACAGATGCAGGCAGATCAGTCATCACAACGCACCGCCACGCGACTGTGTATTCAGTGCGGCCTTTTTTTATTGCAACATGGCGCAGAGAGCGCGCTGGTCGAGGAATTGTCCACACGCCTGGGGCTGGCGCTGGGGATGGACAGCGTGGAGAGTTCCATCTCGTCGAATGCCATTGTGCTGACCACCCTGAAAGCAGGCCAATGCCTGACCTCCACGCGCAAAAACCAGGATCGCGGGATCAACATGCACGTTGTCACCGAGGTGCAGCACATCGTCATCATGGCGGAACATAAACTGCTGGATGCGCAGGGGATCGAAAAACGCTTCAGCCAAATCAAGCCGCTGCGCTATCCGCGCTGGCTGGTGGTGATGATGGTCGGCCTCTCCTGCGCCTGCTTCTGCAAGCTCAATAATGGCGGCTGGGACGGTGCCTTTATCACGTTAATTGCCAGCACCCTCGCCATGTACGTGCGTCAGGTGCTGACCCACCGGCATCTGCACCCGCAAATTAACTTCTGCATTACCGCCTTTGTCGCCACCACGGTGTCTGGTTTACTGCTGCGGATCCCGGCATTCGCCACCACGCCCACTATCGCCATGGCCGCCAGCGTGTTGTTGTTGGTGCCGGGATTTCCACTGATTAATGCCGTGGCCGACATGTTTAAAGGGCATATTAATACCGGCCTGGCGCGCTGGGCGATCGCCAGTTTGCTGACCCTGGCCACCTGTATCGGGGTGGTGATGGCCATGACGTTGTGGGATCTTCGCGGATGGGCGTAATCGAATTTATAGGGACTCTGGCCCAGGACATGCTGCTGTCGGCTATTCCGGCGGTGGGTTTTGCCATGGTGTTTAACGTTCCCCGCCGCGCCCTGCCGTGGTGTGCGCTGCTGGGGGCGATTGGGCATGGCTCGCGGATGGCAATGATGACCGCCGGGCTGAATATCGAATGGTCAACCTTTATGGCCTCGATGCTGGTTGGCAGCATTGGGATCCAGTGGTCGCGCTGGTATCTGGCCCACCCGAAAGTCTTTACCGTCGCGGCGGTCATCCCGATGTTTCCGGGCATTTCGGCCTATACCGCCATGATTTCAGCGGTGAAAATTAGCCATTTTGGCTACAGCGAAGCGCAGATGATCCTGCTGCTGACCAACTTCCTGAAAGCCTCGTCGATTGTCGGCGCGCTTTCGATCGGGCTGTCGATCCCCGGGCTGTGGCTCTATCGCAAGCGCCCCCGGGTCTGAGAGTTGTGTTCTCCCGCTGCCGTGGCGATAATCCTGTGTTCTCATGTGGCTAAGTAAGGAACGGATGTGTCTCACCCTGACAGCGAACACGCAGAAAACAGCGACGGATCCCGCCTGAAAGACAAAATTTTTCTCAGCGCCCTCTCGCTGTTTGCCGAGTACGGACTGAACGGCGCGCGCATGGAGCAAATTGCCGAGAAAGCAGGCACCACTAAACGCATGGTGGTGTATCACTTCAAAACCAAAGAAAACCTGTATCTGCTGGTGCTGGAGTATGTCTATACCCAGATCCGCGCCAGTGAAAAGCAGCTCAGTCTGGATGCCCTGCCGCCGGTCGAGGCGCTGGTGCAGCTGGTCGAAACCACCTTTGATTATCATGCTGACCACCCGGACTACATCCGCATTATCTGCATGGAGAACATGCAGCGCGGGCGGTACATGCAGCAGTCGGCGCTGCTGCGCCAGGTGAACCGCAGTGCGCTGGATCTGCTGGAAACCATTCTTGAGCGTGGCAAAGCGAAGCAGCTGTTTAACCTGACGGTAAACGCCCGCGATCTGCACCGCCTGATCAGCAGCTTCAGCTTTCATTATGTGGCTAACAGCTACACCTTTACCCTGCTGTTTGAAGACGGGGCTGACGAACAGGCCCAACGTCAGCACTACCGAAAGATGGCGGTTCAGGTTGCCTTGCGTTATACCTGTCCATAGCTTGCACACAACCCAGAGATAAGGATCCCAACATGTCTTTAGAGAAAGTTGTCTATACCGCCAGAGCCAAAGCCACCGGAGGCCGTGATGGCCGCGCCACTTCGTCTGACGGAGTGCTGGATGTCAAACTGGGCGTTCCCAAAGAGATGGGCGGCGCGGGCGGTGAAGTGACCAACCCGGAACAGCTGTTTGCTGCGGGCTATTCGGCCTGTTTCCTCGGTGCGATGAAGTTTGTGGCTAACCGCGACAAAATCACCATGCCGAAGGACGCTTTTATCGAAGGGGAAGTGGGTATCGGCCCACTGCCAACCGGGTTTGGTATCGAAGCGAAACTGAATATTCACCTGCCGGGGATGGACGCCGCCGAGGCGAAAAAACTGGTCGATGCGGCGCACATTGTCTGCCCGTACTCCAACGCCACCCGCAACAACATTGATGTGACGCTGAACATTATCTCCTGATTTTTCAGGGGGGCAGGAAGTGGCTATCAGACCCCTGCCTGCCCCCCTCCTCTCTGTGCTACCATAAGCCCATATCACGTCCGCAGTAATCCAGTAGAGAAGTATTATGTCTTCCAGAATCCTGACCACCAGCGTCACTGGCATTGATGCCTTTATGCACGATCCCCGCGGCGTGCTGGCCAATGCTGAAGGCGGTACCGTCGCCATTTTTGCCGATAACGCACCGGCTTTTTATGCGATAACGCCACAGCGTCTGGCTCAACTGCTGGAGCTGGAAGCGCGCCTGTCGCGCCCGACCAGCGATGTCACTCTGGATAATCAATTTTTCGACGAACCCACCAGCGCCCCGATTGCGGTGCCGATAGGCAAATTCGCCATGTATAACGGCTGGCAGCCCGACCCCGACTTTCAACGCCAGGCGGCGCTGTGGGGCATTGCCCTCACCCAGCCCGTCGCCCCGGAAGAGCTGGCCGCCTTCACTGCTTACTGGCAGGCGGAAGGGAAAGTCTTCCATCATATTCAGTGGCAGCAAAAGCTGGCCCGCAGCGTACAGATCAACCGGGCCAGCAACGGCGCACAGTCAAAACGCGACGTGAATGCCTTTTCAGAACCGGATAAACAGATCCCCCACGGATTCCGAGGTGCCAAATGAAAGAGTTCGGCGAACTGATGAAGCGTCTGCAAAAGATCATGCCGGCCAACGTCAAACCGGCTTTTACCACCGGTGAAGAGCTGCTGGCGTGGCAGAAAGAGCAAGGTGAAATCCGCGCCGCGGCGCTGGCCCGGGAGAACCGCGCCATGAAGATGCAGCGCACCTTTAACCGCTCCGGTATTCGTCCCCTGCATCAGAACTGCTCCTTCGACAACTACAACGTGGAGAGCCAGGGGCAGCTAAAAGCCCTGCAACAGGCGCGCCAGTACGTCGAAGAGTTTGACGGCAACATCGCCAGCTTTATTTTCAGCGGCAAGCCGGGCACCGGCAAAAACCACCTTGCGGCGGCCATCTGCAACGAGCTGCTGCTGCGGGGCAAATCAGTGCTGATTATCACCGTAGCCGACATCATGTCGGCGATGAAAGACACCTTCAGCAACCGGGAAACCAGCGAAGAGCAATTGCTGAACGATCTGAGCAATGTCGATCTGCTGGTTATCGATGAGATCGGCGTGCAGACCGAATCACGCTATGAAAAGGTGATCATCAACCAGATCGTCGATCGTCGCTCCTCCTCGAAGCGCCCCACCGGCATGCTCACCAACCACAACGTGGATGAGATGACCCGCCTGCTCGGCGAGCGAGTGATGGACCGCATGAAGCTCGGCAACAGCCTGTATGTCATTTTTGACTGGGAAAGCTATCGCAGCCGCGTTACCGGTAAAGAGTATTAGGATATTTTCCCGGGAACTCCGGTGCTGCGGGGGTTTATACTGCCTGCCAATCCGCCCCGGCGGGCAACCGACAGAGTAGCCTTTTATGAAAACACATTTTCTTCTCAGCGCCGCAGTAAGCGCACTGCTGGTCACCGGTGCGGCACAGGCGGCGGCACCTTCCTGGCAGGATTCGCTTAACAGCGCCGCCAGCCAGCTCGGTGCGGGCAACAGCACTACCACCACCCAGAACGGCGGTCTCTCCCTCTCCTCCCTGACTGGCCTGCTCAGCAACGGCAGCCAGTCGCTCAGCGCCAGCAACATGAATAACGCGGCCGGGATCCTCGAATACTGCGCCAAAGAGAAGCTGGCCTCGATGACCGATGCCACCAATATTAAAAATCAGGTGCTGGGGAAATTAGGGCTGGAAACCCCGGAAGAGCAGCAGCAGGACACTAACTATCTGGAAGGAATTCAGGGTCTGCTGAACGCCAATAACGGCCAGCAACTGAATCTGGAAACCATCGGCAACACGCCGCTGGCGAAAAAGGTTAAAGCCCAGGCCTGTGATTTTGTCCTGAAACAGGGACTCAGCTTTATCTCCTGATCCTCTCGCGCCGCGACAAGCGTTGCGGCGTGTATTCCCCTGCATAAAGCGACGCCCGTCAAACATTGCATTTTCTAAACCAAATCCTAACAACAGCACATTTCCGTGACACTACAATTGCAGCTAAATGGCATCGCCATTACATTGTATAACCCAAAAATTATACAGTTAGTCCGCTAATCAGCGGCTGTCTTTGTTGAGGATAAGCTGTTGTCAGAGTTTATTTCTATTGCCCTGTTTATTGCCTCTGTAGTGATTTACGCCCGTAAAGCGGGACGTAATACCTGGTGGTTTGCCATCACGCTTCTGGTGCTGGGGCTTTTTGTCGTTTTAAACATTACCCTCTATGCCAGCGACTATTTTACCGGGGACGGGATTAACGATGCCGTTCTCTATACTCTGACCAACAGCCTGACCGGCGCCGGGGTTAGTAAGTACATACTTCCTGGCGTTGGCGTGGTGGTTGCGTTGGTAGGCGTGTTTGCTCTGCTGGGTTGGATCCTGCGCCGCCGCCGTCACCATCCGCACCATCTCGGCTACAGCCTGCTGGCGCTGGTACTCGCGCTCGCCTCGGTGGATGCCAGCCCGGCGTTTCATCAGATCACCGAGCTGGTGAAATCCCAGTCGCGCGACGGCGATCCCGACTTTGCGGCCTATTACAAAGAGCCGGGTAAAACGATTCCGAATCCGAAGCTGAACCTCGTCTACATCTACGGCGAAAGTCTTGAGCGCACCTATTTCGATAACAACGCCTTCCCTGATCTCGCCCCGGAACTGGGGGCCATCAAGAACGAAGGGATCGATTTCAGCCACACCGCGCAGCTGCCGGGCACGGACTACACCATCGCCGGGATGGTCGCCTCCCAGTGCGGCATCCCGCTGTTTGCCCCCTTTGAAGGCAACGCTTCGGCCTCGGTCTCCAGCTTCTTCCCGAAAAATATCTGCCTTGGCGATATCCTGAAAAACTCCGGTTATCAGAACTATTTCGTGCAGGGTGCCAACCTGCGTTTTGCCGGGAAAGACGTCTTCCTGCAATCCCACGGCTTTGACCATCTGTACGGCGCAGAAGAATTAAAAACCACCGTTGCCGATCCTTCTTATCGCAACGACTGGGGTTTTTACGACGACACGGTGCTGGATGAAACCTGGAAAAAATTCGAGGAGCTGTCGCAGTCTGGCAAGCGCTTCTCGCTGTTTGCCCTGACGGTAGATACCCACCACCCGGACGGCTTTATCTCCCGCACCTGCCAGCGCAAGAGCTACGCGATTAACGGCAAACCGAATCAGTCGTTCAGCGCGGTGGGCTGTAGCCAGGAGCATATCGCGGCGCTGATCGAAAAAATCAAAACCTCGCCGTACTTCAAAAACACGGTGATCGTGGTCTCTTCCGACCATCTGGCGATGAAAAATAGCGCCTGGGATGAGCTGAACAAGCAGGATCGCAGCAACCTGTTCTTTATCCTGCGAGGCGACAAACCCCAGCAGGAAGTGATGGCCGTGAAGCGCAACACCATGGATAACGGCGCAACGGTGCTGGATATTCTCGACGGGGATAACTTTATCGGCCTTGGCCGCAGCAGCCTCTCCGGGCAGTCGCTGTCAGAGGTGTTCCTCAACATGAAGGACAAAATGCTGGCGTGGAAACCGGACGTTATCCGCCTGTGGAATTTCCCGAAAGAGCTGAAAGATTTCACCATCGACAGCCAGAAAAATATGATGGCCTTCTCCGGGAGCCACTTCCGTCTGCCGCTGCTGTTGCGCGTTTCCGATAAGCGGGTCGAACCGATGCCGGAAAGCGAATACTCGACCCCGCTGCGCTACCAGCTGGCCGACTTCGCCCCGCGGGATAACTTCGTCTGGGTCGACCGCTGCTACAAAATGGGCCAACTGTGGTCGCAGCCGCTGGCTCTCTCCACCGACTGGTGTGTTTCCCAGGGTCAGCTGGGCGGCGAACAGACCGTGCAGCGTGTCGATAAAGCGCAGTGGAAGGGCAAAACGGTCTTTAAAGAGACCGTTATCAACACCGACCGGTATCAGCACAACGTTGATACGTTGAGAGTGTCCGATAACGATATTCGCTACAAGGCGGATAGCTTCATCTTCAACGTGGCCGGTGCCCCGGAAGAGGTCAAGCAGTTCAGCGGTATTTCGCGCCCGGAAACCTGGGGACGCTGGTCGAACGCGCAGCTGGGGGATGAGGTGAAGATCGAATACAACCAGCCCCTGCCAGCGAAGTTTGACCTGGTGATCACCGCTAAAGCCTGGGGGGAAAATGCCAATAAACCGATTCCGGTGCGGATTGGGGATAAAGAGCAGACGTTAACGCTCGGTAAGGACGTCACCACCACCACGCTGCACTTCGACAATCCGTCGCGCAGCAGTACCCTGGTGATTGTCCCTCCTGCGCCGGAATCCACTAACGAGGGGAATATCCTCGGCCACTCCCCGCGCCAGTTGGGGATCGGCATGGTGGAGATTAAAGTGGTTAACGCTGAAGGCTGATTGACTCAAAAACAGCGCCCGGACTCACCCCGGGCGCTTTGTTCGTACGAAGCATGTTGGTAAGGTTCGCGGGAATTGTCCGGCGACGCGGCACTTGTGGAGAACTGTTGGTAAGGCTTTGAGAAATTGTCAGGCGGCGCGACGTTCGCGCGGGTCTACTCGTAAGGTTCTCAAAAATTGTCCGGCGACGCTGCACTTGCGGAAAACTGTTGGTAAGGCTCTGAGGAATTGCCAGGCGGCGCGACGTTCGTGCGGGTCTACTCGTAAGGTTCTCAAGAATTGTCCAGCGGCGATGCGCTTATGCGGGCATGTGGAGAAAGGTTTTGAAGGCCGGGTAAGCGTAGCGCTACCCGGCCATCTCCAGCGCCCTGCCTGAACAGGGCGCTGTGCTACATCAGAAGGTTTCCCAGTTATCACCGCTGTCAGCAACGACTGCTTTACGCGTCGTCACAGGCGTTGCAGCGGTTTTCACCGCCGCGTTTGCGCGGGCTTTCTGCTGATCCTGCTGAATACGGAACACCGCCACGGCCTGAGTCAGGCGGCTCGCCTGCTCTTCCAGTGCCGCCGCCGCGGCTGCAGATTCCTGCACCAGGGAGGCGTTCTGCTGCGTTACGCGATCCATCTCGGCGACCGCCAGACCCACCTGGTCGATACCGCGGCTCTGCTCATCGGAAGCAGAAGCGATTTCGCCCATGATGTCAGTCACGCGGGTAACCGCGCTGACGATCTCGCCCATGGTTTCACCGGCGCTCTCTACCAGAGTAGAACCCAGCTCAACGCGACCTACGGAGTCTTCAATCAGGCTCTTAATTTCGCGTGCAGCCTGGGCGCTGCGCTGTGCCAGGTTACGCACTTCACCGGCAACAACCGCAAAGCCACGACCCTGCTCACCGGCACGCGCTGCTTCAACCGCGGCGTTCAGTGCCAGGATGTTGGTCTGGAAGGCAATGCCGTCGATCACGCTGATGATGTCAGCAATTTTCTGCGAGCTACCGGCGATGTCACGCATGGTCTGCACCACGTTATCCACCACTTTGCCGCCCTTCTGCGCCGTCTCGGACGCGCTCAGCGCCAGATGGCTTGCCTGACGGGCGTTCTCGGCGTTTTGCTTCACGGTCGCAGTCAGCTCTTCCATGCTGGCTGCGGTCTCTTCCAGCGAGGCCGCTTGCTGCTCGGTACGGGAGGAGAGATCGTTGTTGCCCATGGAGATTTCGCTCGCGCCGCTGTAAATGGCGTTGGCGCCATTACGCACGTCACCCACGGTACGCATCAGTTCAGCCTGCATATGGCGCAGCGTATCGGCCAGCTGGCCCATCTCGTTAGAACCGTCCACCTCGATGCGCTTCACCAGGTCGCCGCTGGCGATATGGCGAATGCTGTCAGTCAGGCGGTTCAGCGGAGAGATCAGGGCGTGACGGATACCGACCCAAACGCCGACAATCACCACCAGCACCAGGATCAGCACGCTTAACAGGATCCAGATCGCCTGGCTGTAGGAGCTGTTGCTGTCATCGACGGCGGTCTGATACAGATGATCGTTCTGCTGCAGATAGTTAACGTACTGCTTCTCAAAGCCGTCCTGATAGCCCTGGGTCGGCTGATCGAAGAATTCATTGATCTTGCCTGCACCCAGCAGTTGGATCAGCTCGGCCAGCGCGCCGTGATAGATATCGTAGTTACGTTTGATTTCCAGCGCGGCACCTTCGCTCTGACGCGGGTCACGCGGCAGGGCTTCGTATTCCGCCCAGCTTTTTTCCGCCTGCTTCAGGGAAGCAGAAGCAATCTGCATCAGATCGTTCACGGTCGCGCCGCTACCGATGTTGTTCTGATCCATCATGTAGCGGATGCCCGCGCGGTTCAGGGTGTTACGGGTTTGCAGCAACGCTACCCAGCTGCTGTTAAGCGTGGATTGTTGCTGACGAATGGTTTGCAGGACGGTGAAGTTTTCTTTGTCATGCTTCAGGGCATTAAAGAAAAGACCACCGGATGTGAGTTGTAAAAGGCCAAAAATAACCAAAACCAGCAATAAGCTGGTAACAATCTTGATACGATTTAACATGATTTCTCATTCCACCAGACAGGTACAGAATTTTCGGCCTGGGAAGCAAAAACTTTACGGAAATCATCCTGGAATTTGTGGCTACTCCTCTTCTTCCGGCGTTATGACGTGCCGGTTTCCAAGTTCAATAAACTCCTGCAGCAGCGCGGTCAGCTGCTTCATCTTCTCGGGCGAATATTCCATTTCAATGCGCTGATAGGCCTCTTCCACCTGCGCCTGAGCCAGCTCATACAGCGCGTTGCCCTCTTTGGTGAGGGACACATACAGCTTGCGCTGGTCGTTAAGCGGCTTTAAGCGCAGCACCAGCCCGTCGCGCTCCATGCGCGTGAGGATCCCGGTCAGGCTCGGGCGCAAAATGCAGGTGCGAAAAGCCAGATCGTGAAAATCCATCGACGGATGTTCTGCCAGCACACGTACGATCCGCCACTGCTGCTCCGTCAGATTGTGCTGCTTGATAATCGGGCGAAAAAAGGTCATCGCGGTTTCCCGCGCCTGGAGTAGTGCGATAGTTAACGAATCGTGCATGGCGCTCCCACCTCAACATCATTAATAACGAAACAATCAATGCCTCACGCGGCTTTACGGTGCCAGCGGCGCGGGTAAAAAGTCTAACAGATATCACATTAAAATTTCAACTTATTGATTTATATAAAAACAAACAAATACATGTAAATTTATTGTTATTGATATCACAAATTATTTACTTCCGTTTGCCAAACGCACAGCGAGGGTCTAAAACCTATTCATTAACATATTAATGAACTCAAAACCCGCCAGCCGGGTCCGAGGAGAAAGGAATGAAAGGTACTGTTTTCGCGGTGGCACTCAATCACCGCAGCCAGCTCGACGCCTGGCGCGACGCATTTCATCAGCCCCCTTACAACACGCCGCCAAAAACCGCCGTCTGGTTTATCAAACCGCGCAATACCCTGATCCGCTCCGGCGATGCCATCCCGCATCCCGAAGGCGAACAGGTGATGAGCGGCGCGACGGTGGCGCTGATTGTTGGCAAGACCGCCACTCACGTCAGCCCGGAAGAGGCCGCCGACTACATTGCCGGTTACGCGCTGGCGAACGAGGTAAGCCTGCCGGAAGAGAGCTTCTACCGCCCGGCGATCAAAGCCAAATGCCGGGACGGTTTTTGCCCTGTGGGTGAGCGCGCGTCGATCGCGAATATTGATAACCTCACCATCATCACCGAGATCAACGGCCAGGAAGTGGATCGCTGGAACACCGCCGACCTGCAACGCAACGCCGCCACCCTGCTGAGCGAACTGAGCGCCTTCGCCACCCTCAACCCGGGCGACGCCATTCTGCTGGGCACCCCACAGTCCCGTGTGGCCCTGCATCCGGGCGACAGCGTGCGTGTACTGGCAGAAGGGCTACCGACGCTGGAAAACAGTGTGATCAACGCCCGCGAGCTGCCTGCGAACCGCACCTTCGCCTGGCCGCTCTCCACCAGCGGCACGCTGTTTGCCCTGGGGCTGAACTACGCCGATCACGCCAGCGAGCTGGACTTTAAACCGCCCACCGAGCCGCTGGTGTTTATCAAAGCGCCCAACACCTTTAACGCACATAACCAGTCCTCGGTGCGCCCGGACAACGTTGAATACATGCACTACGAAGCCGAGCTGGTGGTGGTGATCGGCAAAACCGCGCGCAACGTCGCCGAAGCCGACGCCATGGAATATGTGGCGGGCTACACGGTGTGTAACGACTACGCGATCCGCGACTACCTGGAAAACTACTACCGCCCTAACCTGCGGGTGAAGAGCCGTGATGGCCTGACCCCGATTGGCCCGTGGATCGTGGATAAATCGGCGATTGCCGATCCGCACAACCTGACTCTGCGCACCTGGATAAACGGCGAGCTACGCCAGCAGGGCAGCACCGCCGATCTGATCTTCAGCATCCCGTTCCTGATCGCGTATTTGAGTGAATTTATGACCCTGCAGCCGGGCGACATGATCGCCACCGGCACGCCAAAAGGGCTGGCTGACGTGCGTCCGGGCGATGAAGTAGTCGTGGAAGTGGAAGGCGTTGGCCGTCTGGTCAACCGGATTGTGAGTGAGGAGACGGCAAAATGAAAAAGATTAACCATTGGATCAACGGCAAAAACGTGGTGGGTAATGAGTACTTCCACACCACTAACCCGGCCACTGGTGAGGTGCTGGCTGAAGTGGCCTCGGGCGGTGAAGCCGAGATCGGCCAGGCAGTTGAGGCCGCAAAAGCGACGTTCCCGAAATGGGCCAACCTGCCGATGAAAGAGCGCGCGCGCCTGATGCGTCGTCTGGGCGATCTGATCGACCAGAACGTGCCGGAGATCGCCGCGATGGAGACCGCCGACACCGGCCTGCCGATCCACCAGACCAAAAACGTGCTGATCCCGCGTGCGTCGCACAACTTCGAGTTCTTCGCCGAAGTGTGCCAGCAGATGAACGGCAAGACCTACCCGGTCGACGACAAGATGCTCAACTACACGCTGGTGCAGCCGGTGGGGGTATGTGCCCTGGTCTCGCCGTGGAACGTGCCTTTTATGACCGCCACCTGGAAGGTCGCGCCCTGCCTGGCGCTGGGCAACACCGCGGTCTTAAAGATGTCTGAGCTGTCGCCGCTGACCGCCGATCGTCTTGGCGAACTGGCGCTGGAAGCGGGTATTCCGGCAGGCGTGCTGAACGTGGTGCAGGGCTATGGTGCCACGGCAGGTGACGCGCTGGTGCGCCATCAGGACGTGCGCGCCGTATCCTTTACCGGCGGCACCGCCACCGGACGCCGGATTATGCAGACCGCCGGCCTGAAAAAATACTCCATGGAGCTGGGCGGCAAATCGCCGGTACTGGTGTTTGAGGATGCCGACATCGAACGCGCCCTGGATGCCGCCCTGTTCACCATTTTCTCGATCAACGGCGAACGCTGCACCGCCGGCTCACGCATCTTTATCCAGCAGAGCATCTACCCGGAATTCGTAAAACGTTTTGCCGAACGCGCCAACCGCCTGCGGGTAGGCGACCCAACCGATCCAAACACCCAGATCGGGGCGCTGATCAGCCAGCAGCACTGGGAGAAAGTCTCCGGCTATATCCGCCTCGGCATTGAAGAGGGTGCCACCCTGCTGGCGGGCGGGCCGGACAAACCGACCGATCTGCCTGCACACCTTCGCGGCGGCAACTTCCTGCGCCCGACCGTGCTGGCGGACGTCGATAACCGCATGCGCGTGGCGCAGGAGGAGATCTTCGGGCCGGTGGCCTGCCTGCTGCCGTTCAAGGACGAAGCGGAAGGGCTGCGCCTGGCCAACGACGTGGAGTACGGCCTGGCGTCCTATATCTGGACCCAGGACGTCAGCAAGGTGCTGCGCCTGGCGCGCAACATCGAGGCGGGCATGGTGTTCGTCAACACCCAGAACGTGCGCGACCTGCGCCAGCCGTTCGGCGGCGTGAAGGCCTCTGGCACCGGGCGTGAGGGTGGCGAGTACAGTTTTGAGGTGTTCGCGGAGATGAAGAACGTCTGTATCTCCATGGGCGACCACCCGATTCCGAAGTGGGGGGTATGAGATGGGCAAGCTAGCGTTAGCCGCAAAAATTACTCATGTGCCGTCGATGTATCTCTCTGAGATACCGGGCAAAAACTTTGGCTGCCGTCAGGGAGCCATCGACGGGCATAAAGAGATCAGCAGACGCTGCCGTGAGCTGGGGGTCGATACCATTATTGTCTTCGACACCCACTGGCTGGTGAACAGCGCCTACCACATCAACTGTGCGGATCATTTTGCCGGGGTCTACACCAGCAACGAGCTGCCGCACTTTATCCGCGACATGACCTACGACTACAACGGCAACCCCGAGCTGGGCCAGCTGATCGCCGACGAAGCCGTGGCGAAGGGCGTGCGCGCCAAAGCGCACAACATCCCGAGCCTGAAGCTGGAGTACGGCACTCTGGTGCCGATGCGCTACATGAATGCGGATAAGCATTTCAAAGTGGTCTCTATCTCGGCGTTCTGCACCGTGCATGACTTTGCCGACAGCCGCAGGCTGGGGGAGGCCATTGTCAGCGCCATCGAAAAATATGACGGCACCGTGGCGGTGCTCGCCAGCGGCTCGCTGTCGCACCGTTTCATTGACGACCAGCGGGCAGAAGAAGGGATGAACAGCTACACCCGCGAGTTCGACCGCCAGATGGACGAGCGGGTAGTGAAGCTGTGGCGCGAAGGCCAGTTCAAAGAGTTTTGCAACATGCTGCCGGAGTACGCCGACTACTGCTACGGCGAAGGCAATATGCACGACACGGTGATGCTGCTGGGCGTGCTCGGCTGGGACAAATACGACGGCAAGGTGGAGTTTCTCACCGAGTTGTTCCCCAGCTCCGGCACCGGCCAGGTTAACGCCGTCTTCCCTCTGCCCGCATAAGGACGCCCCATGCCGCACTTTATTGTCGAATGTACCGAAAACATCCGTGAGCAGGCCGATCTCCCGGGTTTGTTCGCCACCGTCAACGAGGCGCTGGCCGCCACCGGCATTTTCCCCCTCGGCGGCATTCGCAGCCGCGCGCACTGGGTGGACACCTGGCAGATGGCCGACGGTAAGCACGATTACGCCTTTGTGCATATGACGCTGAAGATCGGCACCGGGCGCAGCCTGGAGAGCCGCCAGCAGGTGGGTGAGATGTTGTTTACGTTGATCAAAAGCCATTTCGCCGGGCTGATGGCGGCGCGCTATCTGGCGTTGTCATTTGAAATTGAAGAGCTGCATCCGACGCTCAATTACAAACAGAACAACGTGCACGCCTTGTTTAAGTAATACCGGTACGGTCAGCTCCTCTCCCTTTTGGGGAGAAGGAGAAACCATACCGCGCACGGTCTGTCCCCTCTCCCCTTTGGGGAGAGGGTTAGGGTGAGGGGAAATCACTGCGGCCGGATGCCCTCACCCCGGCCCTCTCCCTCAGGGAGAGGGAGAAAACTACACCGCGCACGGTCTGCTCCCTCCTCCTTTGGGGAGAAGGAGAAAGCCACACCGCGCACAGTCTGTCCCCTCTCCCCTTTGGGGAGAGGGTTAGGGTGAGGGGAAATCACTGCTGCCGGATGCCCTCACCCCAGCCCTCTCCCACCAGGAGAGAGAAAACAAACACGACGCCTCACCCGGCAAAAACAGGAAACCGCCATGCTCGATAAACATACCCATACCCTGATTGCCCATCGCCTGCATCAGGCGGAACAGACCCGGGAGCAGATCCGTCAGATCTCCCTCGATTACCCGGCAATCACCCTCGACGATGCCTACGCCGTGCAGCGAGAATGGGTGAGCCTGAAAATCGCCGAAGGCCGCACATTGAAAGGCCACAAAATCGGCCTGACCTCCAAAGCAATGCAGGCCAGCTCGCAGATCAGCGAACCGGACTACGGCGCGCTGCTGGACGACATGTTTTTCCACGACGGCAGCGACATCCCGACCGACCGCTTTATCGTTCCGCGCATCGAAGTGGAGCTGGCCTTTGTGCTGGCGAAGCCGCTGCGTGGCCCGAACTGCACGATGTTCGACGTCTATAACGCCACGGACTACGTGATCCCGGCCCTGGAGCTGATCGACGCCCGCTGCCACAACATCGATCCCGAAACCCAGCGTCCGCGCAAAGTGTTCGACACCATCTCCGATAACGCCGCCAACGCCGGGGTGATCCTCGGTGGCCGCCCGATCCGCCCGGACGAGCTGGATCTGCGCTGGATCTCCGCCCTGCTCTACCGCAACGGCGTGATCGAAGAGACCGGCGTCGCCGCGGGCGTGCTTAACCACCCGGCCAACGGCGTGGCGTGGCTGGCGAACAAGCTGGCACCGTATGACGTGCAGCTGGAGCCGGGACAGATCATCCTCGGCGGTTCCTTCACCCGCCCGGTAACCGCCAGCAAGGGCGACACCTTCCACGTCGATTACGGCAATATGGGCTGCATCAGCTGCCGCTTTGTGTAGGAGACCACCATGCAAAACGCATTCAAAGCGGCGCTGAAAGCCGGCACACCGCAAATCGGCCTATGGCTGGGGCTGACCAGTAGCTACAGCGCCGAACTGCTGGCCGGGGCAGGCTTCGACTGGCTGCTGATCGACGGCGAGCACGCGCCGAACAGCGTACAGACGGTATTAACCCAGCTTCAGGCTATCGCCCCCTACCCCAGCCAGCCGGTGGTACGCCCGTCGTGGAACGATCCGGTGCAGATCAAACAGCTGCTGGACGTGGGGGCGCAGACCCTGCTGATCCCGATGGTGCAAAACGCCGACGAAGCGCGGCTGGCAGTACGCTCGACCCGTTATCCGCCTGCGGGTATTCGCGGCGTCGGCAGCGCGCTGGCGCGGGCATCACGCTGGAACCGTATTCCTGATTACCTGCATCAGGCCAACGACGCCATGTGCGTGCTGGTGCAAATTGAGACCCGCGAGGCACTGAAAAACCTGCCGCAGATCCTGGATGTGGACGGGGTGGACGGCGTGTTTATCGGCCCGGCGGATCTCAGCGCCGACATGGGCTTTGCCGGTAATCCCCAGCACCCGGAGGTGCAGGCCGCCATCGAACAAGCCATCGCGCAGATCCTGAGCGCGGGGAAAGCCCCCGGCATCCTGATGGCGAACGAACAGCTGGCCCGACGCTATCTGGAACGCGGCGCGCTGTTTGTCGCCGTCGGCGTGGATACCACCCTGCTCGCCCGCGGCGCCGAGGCGCTGGCAGCACGTTTTATCGATAAACCCGTTAGCTCTGACAACAATAAATCCGTCTACTAAAAGACTGTCTTATCAGGCGAAATTGTCGCAGCCAGTTCGACCCGGACAGCGCGCAGCAACCGGAACGTACACACAGTACGAAAGGATAGCGAGCACTGCCCAGGTTTAAACCGGCAAGTTAACTCGCCTGATGAGCCAGGCTCTAACGTATGATGTGGAGCGCACTATGACGATCTCTACCCTGCAAGATAATAAAGCCGTTGAACATCGCGTTATTAATAAGCTGTTTCGTCGTTTGATCGTGTTTCTCTTTATTCTGTTTGTCTTCTCGTTCCTTGACCGCATCAACATCGGCTTTGCCGGGCTGACGATGGGCAAAGATCTGGGCCTCACCTCGACGATGTTTGGCCTGGCCGCCACGCTGTTTTACGTCACCTATGTGCTGTGCGGGATCCCCAGCAACATCATGCTGGCGAAGATCGGCGCGCGGCGCTGGATCGCCGGGATCATGGTGGTATGGGGCATCGCCTCAACCTGCACCATGTTTGCCACCAGCCCGCAGACGCTCTACATCCTGCGCATGTTGGTGGGTATTGCCGAGGCCGGTTTCCTGCCGGGGATCCTGGTCTATCTCACCTGGTGGTTCCCCGCTTATCATCGCGCCCGCGCCAACGCGCTCTTTATGATCGCCATGCCGGTGACCATGATGCTCGGCTCGATCCTCTCGGGTTATATCCTGGCGCTGGACGGGCTGTGGAACCTGAAGGGCTGGCAGTGGCTGTTCCTGCTGGAGGGGCTGCCGTCGGTGGTGCTGGGGGTGGTGACCTGGTTCTTCCTGAACGACACGCCGGATCAGGCCACCTGGCTGGACGACGAAGAGAAGCAGACCCTGAAAACAATGATCGCCCGTGAGCAGGAGAACGCCGTGGCGCACGCCGCTACGCCGCGCTCGACGCTACGCGAAGTGCTGACCCCGGCGGTGCTGCTCTACACCCTGGCCTATTTCTGCCTGACCAACACCCTGAGCGCCATTAACATCTGGACGCCGCAGATCCTGCAAAGCTTCAACACCGGCAGCAGCAATATCGTGATTGGCCTGCTGGCGGCGATCCCGCAGTTTTGCACCATTCTCGGGATGCTGTGGTGGAGCCGCCGCTCGGACAGGCTGAAAGAGCGAAAAAAGCACACCATCCTGCCGTATCTGTTTGCGGCGGCGGGATGGCTGCTGGCGTCCGCGACCGATCACAGCCTGATCCAGCTGCTTGGCATCATCATGGCCTCAACCGGATCGTTTACCGCCATGGCGATCTTCTGGACCACGCCGGATCAGGTTATTAGCCTGCAATCCCGGGCGGTGGCGCTCGCGGTAATCAACGCTATCGGTAACGTTGGATCCGCCGTCAGCCCACTGTTGATCGGCATTCTGCGCGACGCAACCGGCAGCTTCAGCTCCGGGCTGTGGTTTGTGGCCGGGCTGCTGGTATTGGGTGCGCTGGTGCTGACGCGGATCCCGATGACGCGGCAGGAGAGCCGTGAAAGTGCGCCGGGGATGGCGGCGCAGAAGATCCACTGAGGAGCGGTTATGTGCCAGAGCCCGATTGCCAATATCGATATCAGCAAAGAGTACGACGAGAGTCTGGGGACGGACGATGTGCATTATCAGTCCTTTGGCCGTATGGCGGCCTTTTTTGGCCGCGATATGCAGGCCCATCGCCACGACCACTATTTTCAGATGCACTTTCTCGATACCGGGCAGATCGAACTGCAGCTGGACGATCACCGCTACTCAGTGCAGGCGCCGCTGTTCGTTCTCACCCCGCCGTCGGTGCCGCACGCATTCTTTACCGAATCGGACAGCGACGGTCATGTGCTGACGGTGCATGAGGATCTGATCTGGCCGCTGCTTGAGGTACTCTACCCCGGCACCCGGGAGACCTTCGGGCTGCCGGGGATCTGCCTGTCGCTCGCCGACAAACCGGACGAGCTGGCGGCGCTCTCTTATTACTGGCGGCTGATTGAACGTGAATCCACCGCCCAGCTTGCCGGGCGGGAACATACCTTGGTGCTGCTGGCGCAGGCCGTGTTTACCCTGCTGCTGCGTAACGCCAGTCTGGACGATCACGCCGCGAACGGCATGCGCGGCGAGCTAAAACTGTTCCAGCGCTTCAACCAGATGGTCGATGGCCACTTCCATCAGCACTGGACGGTGCCGGATTACGCCAGCGAGCTGCACCTCACCGAATCGCGTCTGACCGATATTTGCCGCCGCTTTGCCAACCGCCCGCCAAAACGGCTGATCTTCGACCGCCAGCTCCGCGAGGCCAGGCGGCTGCTGCTCTTCTCCGACAACACGGTCAGTGAAATTGCCTGGCAGCTGGGGTTTAAAGATCCGGCCTATTTCGCCCGATTTTTTAACCGACTGGTGGGATGCTCGCCGAGCAGGTATCGGGCGCAGAAGGTGCCGGTGTCGTAAGTTTTCCTTCACCCTAACCCTCTCCCCTTAAAGGAGAGGGGAAATATTGTAAGCCGGGTAAGCGCTGCGCCACCCGGCAAACAGACCACATAGAATCAATGCACGATCAGGTACGGTTCCTTCACAAAGTTCGGCAACAGATACACCACGTCATGCAGTAACCCCGTTATGGATTTCGCCACCAGTGGTGGCAGCGTATTGTTCAGTAGTGCCTGAGTCAGCGTCGCCGTAATTCTAACGGCATGCAGACTGATACGGTATTCAAACCGCATTCTTTCGTATTTTTCAGGTTCTCACGCCCGGCTGCGGTTATCTCCGTAACACAAGCACCTTACGACTCGGTGATGGTAAAAAGAAGACAAAACTTTGTTTTTCATGATGTTAACTTAAACTTTGCGAGCATGCTTCCAGAAGCGCAACGTTACAGGACGTACTATCTGTTCCCCTAAACCTCTTTCGAGAAAATTGGTTTTTTATGCACACTCAAACCTCATTTTGAATACCTACTAAAAATTTGTAGTTATATTCTGAAAAAAATGAGCACTCATTCCCATTTAAATTGCATGGATATACAATTCACCAAGGAATATGATTTTCCCGGTTTAAAGTAAGGAAAGGTTTAATGAATGAAAACATTAATAAATTAGGTACTAAAAGGCCCTTTTATATGCCGTGACCGATGCTAAAACCCCAAATAATGGCATCATCACTGGCATATCAAGCCTTATCAGTTACGACAAAAATACCGTGCTCCAAAAGGACATTGTTACCTATCCTGATGACACTACAGCCTTCGTTATGTCAGCCCCCACCACGCGAATGACCACGGAAGTTAACGTAAAAATGCTGTCCGCTGCCGCGAGTGGTACGTTAATAAGTAATGGTGATGTCATTACTAATGCTGGGCAAACTTCGATGGCCTTAGTCATCTTCGAAAATAACACAGGTATGTGCTGCGTTATGGATGAAGAGGAAGATGAAGCTCTAAAAGCGAAAGGGATTATCATATGAGCGGTATGATAACTAAACGCACCATATGGACAGGTGATACCACCAGTCACGGAGGCACACTTCATGATGGTTGCAAGAACGATACCTATAACAATACTCACCGGGCTGTGCTGGTAGGCCATAAATTCTGGTGCCCACAATGTATGTGCTGGTCAAAATTCATTGAAGGTACCCCCCGCTACTCTGTTGACGGCAGGTATCGAGTTCTGGAAGGTCACAGGGCTTCGTGTGGTGCTTTCGCCATTCACCGTCTCGACATCCCTATTATCTGCTACGATCTCCGCAATAAGGGGGATAATGATCATTTACTGTCCCAAGATGCAAAAAAAGCTGCACTGGCAAACCAGCAAAGCAATGGCGACTATTCGCATCAATTCTCTATCTGCAATTCAGGAAAAGAGCCACTCGGATATGTCATTTTCAAACAGGACGCTGTGCTGGAAATGGGTACGGCCTTAAAAAAAGAATACTGCGGCTCCGGTACTAATACAAAAGTAACTACTGGAAATAGTGAAAAGATTTATGTGGCGATGCGAGCACCAAAACCACTGCTAAAATAAAGGGATGATTTATGGCAATGCGCATATCGGGTGTGGAGAAAGATCTTTATTTTCTGATGGAGGATGCTAGAACCAAACCGAACAGAATGAACTCTCAAAGCGAGGTCGAATTACAGCCAATTCGTATAAGCTACATCCCTAAGGTGATGCGGAAAATTGGCTGGAAAAAATCTGCTCAGATGATGGACCGTTGGCTTAATTCTCCAGGGTGGAAATGCCCTGACACCTGGAAGGAGGGAAGCGAATTACCACAGGGCCTTTATATCCCCGATCAGCATTGTGACGACTCCATAATTACGATGACATGGTTAATGCAATACCCGTCTGCGGTTAGTTCCATGCGTACGCTGATGGCAAAAGCATGCTCACCGGCCGCAATGAAAATAACTGCACATCGTTTGAAAGCGCTTGGGTGGAGTGGCTCTGGTGCTTATACATTTGGCCGCCGGAATCTAATAGGCAGGCCATCAATGTCTGCACGAGAACTGGAACAGAAATATCAGAATAACTTTGAATTAGTAGGCGGAAATTTCGTCACACATATGTTCGATACACTGGACGACATATATGGTGCTCTCGGTACATATTCATTAAAGGTTGCGGTCATTGGTACTGCATTCCAACATACCGATGGTAAGCGTTATCTCGAAGCCCAGTGGGCAGGTATTTACGTCAAAGATTTTTATGATTTCAATAACAATGGAGCATGGGATCAGCCGTTAGGATACTGGACTGATGAAGGGATATTACGCCGGGCTGATTCGGCTATCTCAACAATTGCGGGGCAAAAAATTTACTTCAAAAAACGGATACGCAAGGTATCAGCAGTCCACAATTCTGATTTCCTGAAATATCGTGAAGCTACTGGAAAAGGTGGCGACTTTGTGGTGTTTTCAGACGTAAATTGGGAAAAAATAAGCGGCACTTACGAACTACCATGGGAAGCGTAATTACCCAATAATGGGGCCATTAACATCACTGGTAATGTAAAACAGAAACGTTACACCTACTATGTAAAAGGCGATCAGGCAATAAATGAATCGCCTTTTGTCTGGCGTATCCACCAGCGCAGCCCAGCAAAACGTGCCGACATAAAAAATCATCGCCAGAAAGGTCGCTACGGCCGTCGCGATATAGCTTATTCCACTCATCACCCCTGTGTATGGAAATAACAATACACGTAAAACTGGCGGCATCAGCAGCCCAAAGGGAACGAATGTCAGTATCCAGACGGTGGCAAACCGTTTAAATCTAAATAACCTCTGTATTAGCTCGCAGATAACGATAGCGAGCAAACCACCGATCACCAACGCAATCATATCTGGCAGTATTTTTATTACACGTTCCATCGTTATGCTCCTGCCATAATCCATAAAATATAAGCAGTTATAGTGCAGCCATTTTATACAAACCCCACTCCGATCACAAATCTCACACCCGCCTGAAAAGTACCCGTCGTTGACCCATTCGTCCCTTCACCTCCCGCCGCTCTCAGGCTTCAATTAAACAACAAAAACAAAACATAAATTTAACAAACCCATTCCGATACGAGGTCCCTATGAAACCTGAAGATTTCCGCGCTAGCACTACCCGCCCGTTAACCGGCGAAGAGTACCTGAAGAGCCTGCAGGATGGCCGGGAGATCTACATCTACGGCGAGCGCGTGAAAGATGTGACCACCCATCCGGCGTTTCGTAATGCGGCGGCCTCGGTCGCGCAACTGTACGACGCGCTGCACAAGCCGGACATGCAGGATGCCCTGTGCTGGAACACCGATACCGGCAACGGCGGCTACACCCATAAGTTCTTCCGCGTGGCGAAAAGTGCCAATGACCTGCGTCAGCAGCGCGATGCCATCGCCGAGTGGTCACGTCTGAGCTATGGCTGGATGGGGCGCACCCCGGATTACAAAGCAGCCTTTGGCTGTGCGCTGGGTGCCAACCCGGCGTTTTATGGTCAGTTCGAGCAGAACGCCCGCAACTGGTACACCCGCATTCAGGAGAGCGGCCTGTACTTTAACCACGCCATCGTCAACCCGCCGATCGACCGCCATAAACCGGCCGATGAGGTGAAAGACGTCTACATCAAGCTGGAAAAAGAGACCGACGCCGGGATCATCGTCAGCGGCGCAAAAGTGGTCGCCACCAACTCGGCGCTGACCCACTACAACATGATCGGCTTTGGTTCGGCGCAGGTGATGGGCGATAACCCGGACTTCGCCCTGATGTTTGTCGCCCCGATGGATGCCGAAGGGGTGAAGCTGATCTCCCGCGCCTCCTATGAACTGGTGGCAGGCGCGACCGGCTCGCCTTACGACTACCCGCTCACCAGCCGCTTCGACGAGAACGATGCCATCCTGGTGATGGATAACGTGCTCATCCCGTGGGAGAACGTCCTTATTTACCGCGATTTCGACCGCTGCCGTCGCTGGACCATGGAAGGCGGTTTCGCCCGCATGTATCCGCTGCAGGCGTGTGTGCGTCTGGCGGTGAAGCTCGACTTCATTACTGCCTTGCTGAAGAAATCGCTGGAATGTACCGGCACCGCTGAGTTCCGCGGGGTGCAGGCCGACCTCGGAGAAGTGGTGGCCTGGCGCAATATGTTCTGGGCGTTGAGCGACTCGATGTGTTCGGAAGCGACGCCATGGGTAAATGGCGCGTATCTGCCGGACCACGCGGCGCTACAGACCTACCGTGTGATGGCCCCGATGGCCTACGCGAAGATCAAAAACATCATCGAGCGCAACGTCACCAGCGGCCTGATCTACCTGCCGTCCAGCGCCCGGGATCTGAATAACCCGCAGATCGACAAATACCTGGCAAAATACGTGCGCGGCTCCAACGGCATGGATCACGTAGAACGCATCAAGATCCTGAAGCTGATGTGGGATGCCATCGGCAGCGAGTTCGGCGGCCGCCACGAGCTGTATGAGATTAACTACTCCGGTAGCCAGGACGAAATCCGCCTGCAGTGCCTGCGCCAGGCGCAGACCTCCGGCAACATGGACAAGATGATGGCGATGGTTGACCGCTGCCTGTCTGAGTACGACCAGAACGGCTGGACGGTTCCACACCTGCATAACAACACCGATATCAACCTGCTGGACAAGCTGCTGAAATAACGCAGCGGGAGGTCAAAATGCAACCTGATGAACAACGCCTGCGTTTTCGCGACGCGATGGCCAGCCTCTCTGCGGCGGTCAATGTGATCACTACCGACGGCGACGCCGGACGCTGCGGTATTACCGCCACTGCGGTCTGCTCGGTAACTGATACTCCACCGTCGGTGATGGTGTGCCTGAACGCCAACAGCGCCATGAACCCGGTTTTCCAGGGCAACGGCAAGCTGTGTATCAACGTGCTCAATCACGAGCAAGAGTTGATGGCGCGCCATTTTGCTGGCATGACCGGTATGGCCATGGAAGAGCGGTTTACCCTCTCCTGCTGGCAAAAAGGCCTGTTGGCCCAGCCAGTGTTAAAAGAAGCGCTGGCCAGCCTGGAAGGTGAGATAAGCCAGGTGCAGACCATCGGCACCCATCTGGTCTACCTGGTGGCGATCAAACATATTCACCTGAGCCAGGAGGGGCACGGGCTGATTTACTTTAAACGCAGATTTCATCCGGTTTTAATTGAACAAGAAATAACCGCTTAATGCCCTTCGCCAGCCGGAATATCGGCTGGCATTTATTCTTCCTCCCCCTCATTTAAATACGAAACAATCACTAGCTGAAACTACTCTTCTATATATGTATTTGGTCAACCCACCAGAGTTAATAGCCTTTCAGAATTTTCCCCTTTTTTCGGGCACTTTTCTTAAATTTGAAATGACACAAACTGCAAAGTTAGGTAATCTGCGGCACACAAAAAAACACTTCTATGAATAATAAAAACAAACTTATTTGTTTACTGAATTGTTTTTTTATGGCAGCCCTTAAAGCAAATTGAGCGCTTTTTAACCGGAATGGTCATTTTCCGTGCGGTAGCCTACCCTTTTTTTGGTATCCCTTGCTCTACTTCTGCGTTTTTTGCTTTTCCTGCACTTGCATGACATCTCAACTGTTTTTCTTATTAAAAACAGCTGATCACCGTCGACATCTTATATCGCATTCCAGTTACTAAATTGTTGGAAAATATTGATCTATGAAGAACGCAACTCGCTTTCTGGTGATTTCGCTCGCCCTCATGCTGAGTGGCTGTGCATATTCTCCGAAGCAGGTTGAAGCCTCCCGACCGCTTGTCAATCCGGCCGCTTCTACCACACTCCAGACCATGTCAGCCAACCTGCAACAACCCCTGAACACCCTGCCGCAGGGCGCTGCACTTAGCGCCAATGGCAATACCTATATCCTGGGCCAACGTTATGTCTCTGCCCTGGGTCTGGAATGCATTGAACTGCTGCGTAACCGTAACTACAACCAATCGCAGCATGGCGTGACCTGCAAGAGCGGTGACACCTGGTACCTGGTGCCGCAACTTGAACAGGCATCCGCCAGCAATCTGCTTGCCGTGCAATAATTTAGAAGAGAAAAGTTGTGAAGATAACGAAACTTCGGCAATTGAGTGCCATTCTGTTGCTGGCCTGCGCTTCTTGCGCTGCCTTTGCTGCACCTTCTAAAGAAGATGCCCAGGCATTTGGGATGAACGCCCCCGCAGATACCGGTGATGGCCGACTGCAGCTCGGCGGTGAACAAGCGATGAGCGGCCAGGCGAACACCTCCTCCACCACAGGGACCTTTGCGCAGCAAAACCGCCAGGGCATGCTCCTGCCGGGCGAGTCCGATGTGCGTAAATTACTGCCTCAGTCCGAGTCCGGCCTGCCCCCACCTTATGGCGCTAACCTGTTTGCCGGTGGCTATGAAACCGAGCGCAGCGACGGCTTAAACGATAATTATCTGATCGCTCCCGGCGACAAGCTGAATATTTGGATCTGGGGTGCTGTCAATTTTTCCAACGTGGTCACGGTTGACAATCAGGGTAATATTTTTATCCCTGATGTCGGACCGATTAATGTAAAAAATGTGGCGGCAAGTAAAGTCAATAACTTAGTGACCAGCCACATCAGCGAAGTATTTACCAACAACGTTAATGTTTACGTAAATTTACTTACCGCGACCCCGGTCAGCGTATTTGTCACCGGCCCTGTGATCCGTCCTGGGCAATATGCCGGACAATCTTCCGATAGCGTTTTATATTTTCTGAAACGCGCCGGGGGCATCGACTCCGATCGCGGCAGCTACCGTCATATTAAAGTTTTACGTCAGAACCGGGTTATTCAGCAGATCGACCTGTACGAGTTTATGCAGCAGGGCAAAATGCCGAAGCTGTCGCTGAAAGATCAGGATGTGATCCTGGTGGAACCGCAGGGGCCGATGATCAACGTGGCCGGTAAAGTGCGTAACCCGTTCCGCTTCGAGTTGAAAAACAGCACCGCGCTCGGCTCTGAGCTGATCGATTACGCCCTGCCGCTTGCCAAGGTGAGCCACGTGGGCGTGATTGGCGATCGTTCCAGCGGCCCATTCTCGGTCTATATGCCGTATAAGGATTTCGACCGCATTCAGCTGAGCGACGGCGACAAAGTGCTGTTTAATGACGATATGCATGCTCAGGTTTACGACGTGCAGGTGATGGGCAGCTACCGTGGCCCGTCTTACTTCACCGTGCGTAAAGAGACCCGTCTGCACGATCTGCTGAACCATATTCCGATTGACCCGAACATGGCAGATTACGGCTCGATCTACATCATGCGTAAGAGCGTGGCGGCGCGGCAGAAAGAGATGCTGGAAGACTCCCTCAACCGCCTGGAGCGCAGCGTGTTCACCGCGCCAGCCAGTTCCGATGGTGAGGCCTCTATTCGCACCAAAGAGGCCGAACTGGTGATGCGCTTCGTGGAAAAAGCCCGCAAGATCCAGCCGCTGGGTAAAGTAGTGGTGTCGGATAAAGGCGTGATTGCCAACATCCTGCTGGAACAGGGCGACCAGATTGTGATCCCGAACAAGACCGACCTGATTCAGGTGGGTGGCGAAGTGATGATGCCGCAGGCGGTGGTCTTCAACAAAAGCGCCAGTCTGGAAGACTATGTGGCCTGGGCAGGTGGCTTTACCGACCGTGCGAACGACAAGCGTATTGCGGTGGTACATGCCAACGGGCTGATGGAGTTTAAAGACGGTGGTGATGTGATGCCGGGCGATCAGATTCTGGTCATGCCGAAAGTGGACAGCAAAATGATGCAGTCCATCAAAGACATTACCCAGGTCATCTATCAGGTTGCCGTGGCGGCCAACGTGGTCCTGAATTAACCCTCAAAACGGGCTTGCTGAAAAGCTGGCCCGTTCTGTTATATCGGCCTTCTCATGCTTAAACCTGTTCTCAATCAAACGCCCCGCAGCTCGTTCCAGGTGCTGCGCGATGTAACGTTTGGCCTGCTTATCCGTGAACTGAAAACACGATTTGGGAGTTACCGGCTGGGGTATGCCTGGGCGCTGCTGGATCCGTTGTTGATGATTAGCCTGTTTAGTGTTGTGTTTGGAATGCGTAGCCAGAGTGGTTTTGGTGGTGTTCCGGTGCAGGTATTTATTACAGCGGGTTATTTGCCGTTTATGTTTTTTAACAAAGTGGTCAGCCAGTTAAAATCGGCAGTCAATGCCAATATGGGATTATTTTGCTATCGACAAGTGACCCCTTTTGCGACCTTTGTTGCTCGTTTCATTCTTGAAGCCATTATTGGTCTGGTAGTTGGCTGCATTCTGGTGCTGGGGTTATTGTGGTTTGGTTTTGATGCCATTCCCAGCGATCCTTTAGAAGTCATCATTATCTATTTCCTACTAATGATTTTTTCATTTTCATTAGGGATCGTTTTTTGCGTATTGGGCAGTTTATTTAAAGAAGCGAATAAGTTTCTCGATTTGTTGATGATGCCCCTTATGTTTATCTCCTGCGTTATGTACCCCCTGGCAACCGTGCCATCGCAGTTTCAGCACTGGTTTTTATGGAATCCGCTGGTACATGCTATTGAGCTGATTCGCTCAGGCTGGATTGCTGGATATGAAAGCCCGAATGTCAGCGGAGTGTATTTGTCCTGCGTCACATTAGTGCTGCTGACTTTTGCGATGAGTTGCTACCGTTTAAGCCATCGTCGTCTGATTGCCAGCTAAAGCGAATAACGATGATCATTTTAGATAACGTCTCAAAATATTACCCCACCAAATTTGGACGAAACTATGTGCTACGTGACGTAAGTATCACATTACCCCGCGATCGCAACATCGGTATCTTGGGTGCCAACGGGGCGGGTAAATCAACGCTGCTGCGCCTGCTGGGTGGCATGGATACGCCAAGCAAAGGAAAAGTCACCCGCCACTGTCGTGTCTCCTGGCCACTTGCATTGGGGGGTGGTTTTCAAGGCAGTATGACTGGTAGGGAAAATACTCGCTTTGTCTGCCGCATCCATGGTGTGCGCGATACGCAGGCCATTGAAGAATGGGTGAAAGAGTTCTCGGAAATCGGCCAACATTTTGAACTGCCGATTAAAGCTTACTCCAGCGGCATGAAATCAAAGTTCTCTTTCGCCGTCAGTATGGCCTTCGATTTTGAAATCTATTTGACCGATGAAATCACCTCCGTAGGTGATGCCCGCTTTAAACAGAAATGTATTGATGTCTTCAATCAAAAACGCGAGACCGCCAGTCTGATCATGGTCTCTCACGATATGAAGAACTTACGCCAACAGTGCGATATGGGTATTTTGCTGCGTAACAGCTCGCTTGAAATATTCGACAATATCGAAGATGCCATCAGTATTTATCAGAAACTATAACAAGCCAAAAAACATGATCCAGCCAACCCGCTCTAACAAATCTTCCGGTTTGATGCGCAAGCTGCACAAATTAAAAACCAAACCAAAACATTTTATTATTGATTCCAGCGGTTATAAACTTGCCCACCGCTCATGGAAAAAAAGCCTCAAACTCGGCAGTTTTCAGTGGGTAGTGGCTTGCTTTGCTATCGCTGTTATCTATTTCGGATTCATTGCCTCCGATCGCTATGTGAGTCGGGCAGAGTTAGTGGTCAAGCAAGCAGACCAGATTAAAATGCTGCCCGATGCTCTTTCTATGTTGGGGCTAGGGGGAAATAATCATCAGGATGTGCTGCTCATTCAAGACTATCTCAAATCTGCCGATCTGCTTAACAAGCTGGATAAAGAACTGGGACTGAAAGCCCATTACCAGAGCCATAAAGTCGATTACTTCTCTCGCCTGCCTGACAATGTCAGCCGCGAGGAATTTCTGAAGTATTACCGCGAACACCTCACATTACGCATGGATGATATCTCCGGTGTGCTGACGATTGAATTGCAGGCGTTTGATCCTGCCTATGGTCAGAAAGTGGTAGGTGTGATGCTGAAAGAGTCCGAAGGCTTTATTAATAAACTAGGACACCAGGTCGCGCTCGAACAACTGGCCTTTGTAGAAAAAGAAGTCGATCACGCCTACCAGCGATTACAGGCCGAAAAAGCCAAAGTGCTGGAGTTTCAAAATACCCATCACCTTATTAGTCCAGAATCGACCAGCACGGCCCGCATGGGTGTCGTAAGCCAGATTGAAGGTCAACTGGCCCAGCAACAGGCACAATTAAAACAACTGCAAAGCTACATGAAAGCTACCGCACCTGCTGTTGTTTCTGTTCAAGCCCGAGTTGATGCTTTGACCGAGCAACTGGCGCAGGAACAATCCAGACTTACCGGTGCGGATAAAAATTCGATGAACGAAGTGACCGCCAGCTATATGGATGTACAAACTCAGGCCACGCTCGCTGCAGACCTTTACAAAACCGGTCTGATCAGCCTGGAACAAGCCAGAATCGAGGCGTACCGCAAACTTAAGCACCTCCTGGTGATTAGTCAGCCAACCCTGGCCGAAGATGCTGAATACCCACGCCGCCTCTATAACCTTGCCACCATCGGTGTACTGCTATGCCTGTTATACGGGTTGATCGTAATGGGTCTTGCGACCCTGCGTGAGCATCAGGATTAATAATTTCATGCGCTAAAAACCAGGACCAGAGTCCCTATGCGACTCTGGCCTCTCACTACCTAATCATAAAGTGGTCACCCTACCGATCACGCTAATTAATAATTTTATATTGAAGAGATATCCCCATGGGCACTCAGCAAAGCAGCCGTTCACAGGCAAACCGCAAGCAAGCATCAGTGAAACAAACCAATACCGAGCTGGATTTCATTTTTAAACGCCCTATTTTCTGGCGTCCGTCTTACATTGCACAATCCGCCTGGTTAGAACATATTCCTTTTGCTTTCTGGTTGGTCGATACCCTGAGACCTCGCAAAATTGTTGAACTGGGTACCCATTACGGCAGCTCCTATTTCTCTTTCTGTCAGGCAATAACGAAGTTAGATCTCGAAACCCAATGCTATGCAGTAGATACCTGGGGTGGCGATGAGCATGCAGGCCAGTATGGCGAAGAGGTTTATCGTCAGGTTTCCGAACACAACCAACAACATTACTCTGACTTTTCCACCCTCGTGCGCAGCACATTCGATCAGGCGTTAGAGCACTTCCCGCAAGGCAGCATTGATTTATTGCATATTGATGGCCTGCATACTCTTGAAGCGGTGCGTCATGATTTTGAAAGCTGGCTGCCAAAGCTGTCTGACAGAGCCGTTGTCATCATGCATGACACCAACGTGCGCGAACGCGGCTTCGGGGTATTCCAGCTGCTGGATGAGCTTAAGCAACAGTATCCTCACTTTGAGTTCGCCCACGGTCACGGCTTGGGTGTGATTGGTGTAGGTAGCGAGCAATCATCAGAGATGATGAGCCTGTACGATCTTTCAGGGAATGCATCTGCAACGCGACAAGTACAGGAAGTCTTCTCCCGCCTGGGTAAAGCCTGCGGTTATAGCTGGGAAAACGGTGAAATAAAGCGCCAGATGGTCGCGTTGCAAGCAAACCAGCAGGCAGAAGCTCAGGATGTTATGGAGCAACAAGCCCTGGAAAGGGGTCGCCTTGCAGAAAAGATTACGGCCCAGCACCACGCGATAAAAGAGCTGGAAAGTAAACTTGCACAACACGCCGATCAATCCGCCGAGCTTGTTCTCCAGACGCAGCAGGTGAGTGCATTAACTGCGGAGCTGGCGAAGTCCTCTCAACACGCCATCGAACTGCAAACGACCCTTAACGTATGCGAGCAACAGCGTGACGAGAATCTGGCGAGCCAGCAAAAACTGGAAACTATGCTTGCAGAAACTCAGGAGCGATTTACCCAGACGGCTGCAGAGCGTGACCTCATTGCGCAAGAAAAGCAGTCACTACTGGAGCAACAAACAGAAGCGCAGGAACAGCAAAGTGCCCTACAACAGCAACTGCATGAACAATCACTGCTCCTTAATGATGAGACCCAGCGTGCCGCGCAGTTGACTCTCGCACTCAATAAAAACAACGTAGTGCTTAATGAGTATTCACAACAACTCAGCGCTTTACAGCAGCATATCGATGAGCTGACCACCGCGTTGACTACTGCGCACCAGCAGCAGGACGAACTCAGTCAGACTCTGGCGGCCGAAGCTAACCACTGGCAACAGAAGATTAATGAGCTAACTACCGCATTGACTGCAGCACATCAGCAACGGGATGAACTCAGTAAAACTCTGGCGACCGAAACCAATCAATGGCAACAACAGAAACAAACACTGACTGAAGCCCATGATGAGCTACAAATTAAGTGCGATGTCCTGACTACTGATCTCGCAGCAAGTCGCACTTTGCTGGAGCAGTTTGAAGCGGAACAGCAAATCTGGCAGACGCGTGAGCAGGAATTGGTGAGCACCTTAGATGCTCGTGCTGGTGAAATTACTCAACTGGGCCATAGCCTCGCAGAAAGCACTCAGACAATCGATAAACAAAATAGTGAACTTGAGTTGGTCCGTGATGAACTCGCGGTATTGCTTCAGCGGCATCACGCAGAACAAGCTGAATCTCAGCAACAATTGAGTCAGTTGAATCAAAGCCTGAGTGAACGTTTTACTGAAATCGCCACGCTGACACAATGGCTGGAAGAGCGTGAACAGACATCCACAAACGAACATAAGAAACTGACTGAAGAGCATCAACAGCAGTTAGATGCACTGGATCAAAAGCTGAATAAGCAGGTTATTGAAATCACGGTCCTTACCCAAAAACTAGAAGAGCGTGAACAAGCTCTGGCAAAAATGGCTGAAGAATACCTCCTGCAACAGCAAACATGGCGCACTGATCAAACCCAACTTGAGAACCGTGCGACTGAACTGGTTAAGCAAAACGAAGCACTTGAAGCCAATATCGGTGAGCGTTTCCGTGAACTGGCTATTATGACTCGCCATACCGAGCAGTTAACTCGTGAACTCCAACAAAAAGAGCTGCAACTTCAGAAAGCAAAAGATCGTGCGCAGAATTTGAAGCAGACCGTTTCATGGAAATTGACCGCACCTGTGCGTGCGCTGGGTCGTACCTTTAAAGAAAGCCCAACAGCCACACCATCTGTCTCAATGAGCAATGCAGAACGTATCGCTGCGTCTGGCCTGTTCGATGAATTATGGTATTTGCACCGTTACCCGGAAGTTGCAGACAGCGGTCTGTCGGCCATCGAGCACTTTATCCAGATTGGCGCGAATAAGGGGTATAGCCCAAGCGCATTATTTGATACGCGCTGGTATCTGCAAACTTACGCAGACGTGGCGCAAGGCGCTATCAACCCATTACTTCATTACATCCTGCACGGAAAGGCAGAACAACGTCATTGCCTGCCAGACAACATGAGAAAATAACCATGACAGTTGAACTTAACAAGGAAGCGCTGCTCACGCATTTTGATGAGCAATGGTATTTGCAGACCTATCAGGATGTCAGCCAGACAGGATTATCTGCAAGAGAGCATTTCAAACGTTATGGCTCACTACTGGGAAGAAAACCCTGTGCTGACTGGACGACAGCATCAGTATTAAGCCCGGTTGAATCAGCAGTGCATTTACCCTGGATCACATTGAACCAACTTTCCGTAGACCCTAACCGTTTGCATGGATGGAAATCAGAAGGGAATGATCCGTACTTTATTCTTGATTTAAAGCATCTGCCACACACAGAAAAAGGGTGGTATCAGTTTAACCTGACTCTGGACTGTTCAGGAAAACAAGGGTTAGCCAAGTTCTATCTGGATACAGGGAAAGGATTCAATGAATTTGAAACCGTTACCTTACCCTATAAAAAAGCAGTAACGGCTAGCCGTCTTTTTTATCTGGAATCTCCGCTGGTTGCACTGCGTTTTGATCCACTGGAACAAGAAGATTTATTCTCTGTTAGCCAGTTCGAAATTACAGCTATCAACGATACCCAAATAGAATCTGCATTACTGGCACGTATTCAGCAGGAGCACCAAAGTTATCGTCAAATGGATTTGGCGAAGATCAAGGAATCGATTGCCGCTGAAAGCGGTACTCTGTCAATGGATCGTCTGGTCGCACTCTATAACGAGACCTTTAGCTTTACCTTGCCTTCCGTAGACTATGAAGAGTGGATCGAAACCGTCGAAACACCTTCACTGCCCAACCAAACGGAAGTTAACGCGATAATGGCGGCGATGGCTAAACCTCCTGTCATTTCGGTAGTGATGCCGGTATATAACCCGGCAGAAATTTACTTACGCGCCTGTTTAGACTCTGTGATCGCGCAAAGCTACCCGCACTGGGAACTGTGCATCGCAGATGACAAATCGCCAAAAGAACATGTTCAACGTGTGCTCCGTGAGTATGAAGCTAAAGATCCTCGTATTAACGTGGTCTACCGCCAACAGAATGGTCATATTTCGGCAGCCTCTAACAGCGCCCTGGAAATTGCCAAAGGCGATTTTGTGGCCTTACTGGATCACGATGATGCCCTGCCGGAACACGCTCTGCTGTTTATGGCGCAAGCCATTTGTGCGCAGCCAGAAACTCAGATTCTTTACAGCGATGAAGACAAGCTCAACGGTCGTGGCGAGCGCTTTGATCCCCATTTCAAAAGCGACTGGAACCCGGATCTGTTCTTCTCACAAAACTATGTTTCTCACCTCGGGGTATATCGCCGCAAATTGCTTCAACAAATCGGTGGATTCCGTCTGGGTGTAGAAGGTAGCCAGGATCAAGATCTGCTGCTGCGCTGCTTGCCTCATGTGCAAGCCGAGCATATTGTGCATATTCCTCGCGTGCTCTACCACTGGCGTACCATCGAAGGCTCCACTGCGCTGGCATCTGGCGAAAAAAGTTATACTACCGATGCGGGAATCAAAGCATTGCGTGACTATTTTGCAGCCCAGCAACCGGGCGTAGAAGTTGATGCGGGATTGGTGCCAAATACTTACCGGGTACGTTATCCGATACCGGAACCCGCCCCACTGGTTAGCTTGCTGATCCCTACCCGCGATCGACGTTCACTGACCGAAACCGCTGTTCGCAGTATTCTTGAGAAAAGCACCTATACCAACTACGAGATCCTGATCCTGGATAATGGCAGCGTAGAAGCCGACACGTTGGAGTTTTTCGCCCAGATCCAGCAAGAAGATCGACGCGTTAAAGTGCTCGCGTATGACTTCCCGTTTAATTACTCAGCAATTAACAACTTTGGTGCGCGTCATGCCAAAGGCACTGTTATTGGCCTGGTCAACAATGATGTTGAAGTGATTAATCCTGACTGGTTAACTGAAATGGTGAGTCAATGCCTGCGACCTGAAATTGGTTGTGTTGGTGCGAAGCTCTATTACAGCAATGATACTGTACAGCATGGCGGCGTTATTCTTGGAATTGGTGGTGTCGGTGGGCATTCACATAAACACTTCCCTCGCCATCATCCCGGTTACTTTAGCCGTTTATTGCTGACACAATCACTTTCTGCTGTCACTGCCGCTTGCCTTCTTATTCGTAAAGAAGTGTTTGATCTGGTTTCGGGTCTTGATGAAGAGAATCTTAAAGTCGCATTTAACGATGTAGATTTTTGTCTTAAAGTTCGGGAGGCGGGATATCGAAATCTCTGGACTCCTTATGCAGAACTCTACCACTACGAATCAATTAGCCGTGGCGCGGAAGATTCACCGGAAAAAATTGCCCGTTTTGCTCAGGAAGTGAATTTTATGAAATCGAAATGGGATAAGTATCTTGATAATGATCCTTACTATAGTAAGAATTTGACAAAGATAAGAGAAGATTTTTCTATTTGAAAACTTCATCACATAGCCAAGATATTTAAATCTTAATTAATACTTCATAATATTGAATTGTATTTTTAATAATTTCATTCAATTATCCAAAAAAGCAATCATGCCTATGATCTTTTAAAAATCCATTTTCCATGTAACCCAGCGAACTATTGATTTATACAATATATTAATTGATGTAAAAAAATTTAAGCTGTGTAGAAAATTAATAGATAGCTTCGAATGATCCCAGCAAAACATCAGATTAATATTATATATTCAACTTTTACTTACTCCATTGGAGCAGACATGATTTCTATCGCAGCTATTCTCAAAAATGAACAGCCTTATATATTGGAATGGCTAGCCTATCATATGGCACTTGGCATCACGGATTTTTATATTGCTGATAATATAAGCAATGACGGTAGTAGTGAGCTGCTGTACCATCTTGATAAATTAAATATTATTACAAGAATTGAACATCCAACAGAAAACAACAGCCCACCTCAACTTAGCGCTTATAATAAAATTTTGTCTTTGGTTGATAAAGATAAATGGGTTGCGTTTATCGATGCTGATGAGTTTATACACCCAGACAACTTCGAGGATGGTCTGGATATAATAGCACCTTTATTACATGATCAATCTAATGGGGCTATCTCACTTAACTGGGCCGTTTATGGTTCTTCACATTCAATTTTACCTGATAGTGGGTTAGTCATTGAGAGATTTACCAAGCGAGCAACAGATGACCACCCGGTAAACAAACATTACAAATCAATTGTTCGCGTACGCGATGTTATAGGTACAGGGCCAACCCCCCATGCCTTTAAAATCAAAACTGAAAAAAACTTTGTTATGACTAGCGGCAGAAAACAAGAAAAAATAGATGGTATAAGCGATATCATAGAATGGACTGGAATCAGGCTTAACCATTATGTAATTAAATCGCGTGCTGAATTTATAAACAAAAAGTCTGCACGAGGGCGTGCAACCACTATGAAAGAAAGTCTTGGGAGAAACATAACGTTCTTTAATAACCATGATTTAAATCATGTTGATCAAACACTACCATTATGGTTTATAAGAAAAGTTAAAAATGAAATTGAAAGAATTAAAATCAAACTTAAAGAAAGCTCTTATGAACCAGTTAATAAAAATATTTTAGAACCCTTTTACCGCACTTCTAAAAAAATGGGCCGTGGCGTTGTTGATATATTAACGAAAGAAAAGAACATCCTGACTTTAAGAGGATGGGCTGTTGAAAACTCTAAAGCAGCCCTGCATAATGTAGTTGCCGTAGTAAACAACACTTATCTAGTATCTCCGCACGATACAACACTATATGACCGACCTGATGTACTGCGAGCAGGAATAAGTGATGAAATAAAATGCGGATTCCAAACAACTATAATACTCCCTGATGTTGAATTATCAGAAATACAAATTTATGCTGTGAACAGTGTAGGACTCGCTTGCGTCGAATTTAATCTAAATGCTCACGCAAAAAATATTTCGGCTTAATAATGATGAAATATAATATAAGCTTATCTATTAAGAGACCTGACCTTGAGGATTTTAAATTCTCAATCGATAGTCCAAACAATTCAATTTACGAAAAATCAAATTATTCTGCTATACACTTATCAGGTTGGCTACTTTATCGAGGTTTAGCAATTGACTTTTTCATTCTTAGCAAAGGGAAGAAAAAAAAGTACTCATGCAATACAAACAGAAATGATGTAGCAACTAAATTTGGAAACTTAGTTGATGTAATGTGTGGCTTTAGCTATGCAATTACCACTCTAGAAACATTTTATTTTGGAGTAACTATTGATGAAACTGATTATATCGTAGCAACAATATCAATCAGTTCAGCGCAAAAGGTACTTGTAGGTCATGATGGGTATCTTTTCTTAGATCATGATACCAATCAAAGTAAAGATCAATTCCTTGGGTTAAAAACGATAAAACCAAACGACCTTAAGATTTGGGAGAATTATTTTAAGAACACCAAATATCATATGACTGAGAAAGGAATTGAATTTATATTTTGCCTGGCTCCAGCAAAAGAGAATGTATTAGAATCTTATTACCCATTTAAGAAATCAGATAAAACTCCTATAGAGCAATTATTATCTATTAATAACGATATCATCTATCCATTAGAGTTACTAAAGGATATAGGTGATTCTTCTTATTCTAAAATAGACACTCACTGGAGTGATTTTGCTGCATTACAAGTTGCTGAATATTTGGACAATAAATTAACAGGTAACAACAGTAAATCTAATGAACTTAGATATCCATTTTATATTCAGCAGGTTAGTGGTGATTTAGGGATAAAAACAACACCAAAAAAATCGCAAGCAATATTAAAGGCCGATTTCTCAGAAATTTATAAAAAAATCATATATGATAATAAAATAAACAATAGGGGATGGGTAAGGGTTTTCCAAAACGATCTATCTATGCATGATGATACCATTGTATTCTTCGGTGATTCTTATTCAATAAACATGCTCCCCTACTTCGTTAATAAATATAAACGTGTTGTGCACATTTTTTCAGGGGCAAGTATTGACTATGATGTTATTGAGCATGAAAAACCAACAAAAGTAATTATTGAGATTGCTTCTAGGTTTATCATTACTCCTCCTAAAGAGAATTTTTGTTTTACATCCGAGATATCTAGAAAACATGGAAGTTCTATAAGTATAAAAGAAAAAGAAAATCTTCATCCATCTTTAAATTTATACACAAATAAAATGAACCGCCTGTGTTTTTAAAATAAATAAAATCGCATTGTAAATGCCTTAACCTTCGGAATGTAATGCTACAAATTTAATTTAAATATAACAATTAATATTTATGTTGGTACAAAGTATGAATATAACTCTTGCTGGAACCGGCTATGTCGGTCTTTCGAATGCTGTTCTTCTGGCTCAGCATCATCAGGTTATTGCCCTTGACGTCGTAGCTGAAAAAGTCGAGCAGATTAACCAGCGTCTTTCCCCTATTGCTGATAAAGAGCTTGAAGATTACTTAGCCAACAAGCCACTTAATCTGCGGGCCACGCTGGATAAATTCGAAGCCTATGAAAGTGCAGAATTTGTCATTATCGCTACCCCGACTGATTACGATCCTGAGACCAATTACTTCAACACGAATACCGTCGAAGCCGTGATCCGCGATGTGATGAGTATTAATCCGCATGCCGTTATGGTCATTAAGTCCACTATCCCGGTGGGCTTTACTGAGCGCATGCGTCAGGAGTTTGGTACGGATAATCTGATTTTCTCTCCCGAGTTCCTGCGTGAAGGCCGTGCTCTGTATGACAATCTTCATCCGTCACGTATCGTCGTGGGTGAGTGCAGCGAGCGGGCGCAGCGTTTTGCCGATCTGCTGAAAGAAGGTGCCATTAAACAGGATGTACAGGTGCTGTTAACCGGCAGTACCGAAGCCGAAGCAATCAAGCTGTTTGCTAATACCTATCTCGCTATGCGTGTTGCGTATTTCAACGAGTTGGACACCTATGCTCAGTCTCATGGGTTGGACAGCCGTCAGATTATCGAAGGTATCGGTCTGGATCCGCGTATTGGTACGCACTACAACAACCCTTCGTTTGGCTATGGCGGCTATTGCCTGCCGAAAGATACCAAACAGCTGCTGGCGAACTATCAGGAAGTGCCGAACAACCTGATTCGCGCAATTGTCGATGCTAATACGACCCGTAAGGATTTTATTGCCGACAGCGTGATCGCCCGCAAGCCTAAGGTTGTTGGGATCCACCGTCTGGTCATGAAAGCGGGTTCCGATAACTTCCGCTCATCCGCCATTCAGGGGATCATGAAGCGCATTAAGGCGAAGGGGATCGAGGTGGTGGTCTTTGAACCCACCATCAAAGCAGAGAGTTTCTTTAACTCCCGCGTCATTCGCGAATTAGAAGAATTTAAAGCCACTAGCGATGTGATACTTTGCAACAGAATGGCGAGCGAGTTAAGTGACGTAGCGGATAAGGTCTACACAAGGGATCTTTTTGGATCTGACTGATCTATAGTTATATTTCAAAAATTCGCTGTCCCTACAACCTCTGGATTGCATTCATTTCCTTGCCCCAGTGGAGCACAGACTGCTGTTCCGTATGATTAAGCGAGTAACGGAGCGTTAATCCGGCCTTATGAATTACTAAAGTTTTCTATAATTTGGTCGCTTACTGTGTAAGTAGTTCATCCAACCTAATACTAATAATAACTTGAGTGTTTAAACCGAATGACAAACCGTTACACGCTTTCTGCAACACCATTGATTACCTCCAATGCGAAGTTGCGCTGGAACGTTGATACAACGTCCAAGCATGGGCCTTTAACACTGAACCATGGCCGCATTGAAGTTCGCGGCTGGTTACTGGCAGAGGGCGAACGCTCTCCACATCTTGCCATCAAGAACGATTACGCGACCTATAGCTATCCGTTAAATGTCAAACGCCCTGATGTAATAGCTGCCATCCTGCAGGAACCCGCGGATAATCATCCCCGCTTAAGCTGTGGCTTTAGTGTTAATGTGCCCTTCTCGTCTCAAATCTCCATCGGGCTGGAGTCTGATGGCTTGATTACATGGCTAACGGAGTTGAACTTCTCCCCTGCCTGATAAGTTTTCCTTTGTGCCAGCTACCAGCGTTTCGCTGGTAGCTGGCGCAGCATTCCGATAATCGGTTGGATAAAAATGTGAACCTCTATATTGCCGCCATCGTTAAAGATGAATTTGCAGGCCTGCTTGAGTGGATAGCGTATCACCGGGTGTTAGGCGTGAAGGGTTTTGTAATTGCAGATAATGGCAGTCGTGACGGAAGCCGCGAGTTGCTCTCTTCCCTGGCGCGCCTGGGGATTGTGACGGTTATCGATCAACCGGATTTAGTAAATCAAAAACCGCAGCTCCCGGCCTACGAACGTATTTTACGTAGCTGTTCCCGTGATATTGATCTGCTTGCCTTTATCGATGCCGATGAATTTTTATTGCCCTTATCGCCCGATTTAAATGTCGTAGATTTCTTCGCTTCACAGTTTACTGATGAAAGCGTTAGCGCCATTGCCCTTAACTGGGCCATTTTTGGCTCCAGTGGTGAACTCTTTGCCGAGGATGGTCTGGTCACCGAACGTTTCACTCGCCATGCACCTATAAAATTTAATGTTCACCACAACTTCAAAAGCGTGGTGAAGCCCGAGCGCGTGAACCATTTTCATAATCCACATTGTGCTGACCTGCGCTATGGCCGCTATATCGATGCGCTGGGCAACCACCTTGTTTTACACCCTAAACATGGCCCTGGTGTCAGTGCAGAAGTGGTCTGGAACGGAGTACGGGTCAACCATTACGCGGTTAAATCGCTGGAAGAGTTCTTACTCGGTAAACACTTGCGCGGCAGTGCCGCCTCGGCAAACCGCGTAAAACACAAAGCCTATTTCAAAGCGCACGATCGCAATGACGAAACCTGCCTGCTGGCGGCCGCGCTGGCCCCTAAAGTCAAAGCAGAAATGGCAGCGTTGCAGGCGCAGCTGGATGCCTTGCCAGAAGAAGAGAGTCCCCAGAAGAGCGACTCCTGGCTGGCGACCCGCGTTAAAAAGTTAATCGGCTAAAAGACATTTTCCCCTTATTCGACAGGAGTCAGAAGTGGCCTTCCCCACTTCCGGGTAGTGAATCCTCTAATGCATAGCGATTATCACTGGCACCCTCTGGCGCTGCCAGACACCTCTTTATCCCGTGCGGGCTGGTTCCTGATCCAGGGCACCCTGCGTGCCCGCCAGCCACGGGGTGAAACCCGCCTGCGCTGGCAGTGCAGCGAAGGGACCTGGCATGAACAGGTTCTTCCCATTACCCGCCGCGGCACACTACAGGAGCTGGTCTGGCTGCCGGTGGGTGCCTGCCAGGTGGGGCTGCTCGCCAGCAGCGAAGGGGCAGAGTGTGAGCTGAACATTACCCGCTTTGCGCAGGTGTCTGCGGGCAAGAGCCTCTGGCGTCGTTTACGCCGGGTGTGGCCTTTTTATCAGCGTCTGAATGCGCAAAAGCGCAAACGTCTGGGGCTGTCGTGGCATCTGTGGTTTACCGATTTACAGCAGGCTTACGACCTGGTGGGCAAGATCCGCGACGACAGGCCGCTGCACGCCTACGAACACTGGCTGGCGAATTTTGACATCGTCCAGCCCGGTGAGCGCAGGTTGATTGATCGTCTGCTGACCCGCTGGGGCAACCTGCCCCGCGTCTGTCTGCATCTGGTGAACGGCGGCGATGAGGCGGCACGCCAGCGCACGCTGGCCAGTATCGCGGCACTCTGTTATCCGACAACGCACATTACCGTGCTGGAACAGCCCCCTGCCGCAGGCAGGACTGCGGGTGAATGGCAATGGGCCATTCCCGTGGGTGCAGAACTCGCCCCGGCTGCGTTAGTGTGGCTGGCACACCAGCTGCGCCAGACCCCGGATGCAAAATGGATCTATGGCGATCACGATCTGCTGGATGAGAAAGGCAAGCGCCACTCGCCAGCCTTCAAGCCAGACTGGAACGAAACGCTGCTGCACAGTCAGAACTATATCGGCTGGTGCGGCCTCTGGCAGGAACAGGGCACGGCCGCCATCCCGCAGGATGGGGCTGACAGTTATCGCGGATGGTTGCAGCTGGCCCACCAGCTTGCACCGCAGGATATCGCCCACATCCCTGCCCTGCTGATGCATGTCCCGGACACGCTCCCGCAGCAGGATGGCTACGAAACGCTGGCAAGCCTGCTGCAGGACCTGCCCGTCGGGGTAACGCTGGAGTCTGCCCCACACGGGATCTGCCGCTGGCGCTGGCCGCTTCCGGCAGAGCTGCCACGGGTGTCGGTGATTATTCCCACCCGCAATGGTCTGGCGCATCTCAGGCCGTGCATTGAAAGCCTGGTGCAGCACACCCGTTATCCGAATATCGAAATCATGGTGATGGATAACCAGAGCGACGATCCTGAAACACTGGCTTATTTTGCCCGTATTACCCGTGATTACGGGGTCCGGGTTATCGCCTGGGATCATCCGTTCAACTACTCCGCCATCAACAATGCCGGGGTTCGCGAGGCCACGGGCGAGCTTATCTGCCTGCTGAATAACGACACCGAGGTTATCAACCCTCTGTGGCTGGATGAGATGGTCTCGCACCTGCTGCGTCCGGGCGTGGGGATTGTCGGGGCGAGGCTCTTTTATGGCGATGGCCGGGTGCAGCATGCGGGCGACGCCGTCGGGCCGGGTGGGTGCGCCGATCACTTTCACAGTGGGCTGGCCGCCGATGAACCCGGTTACCAACGCAGGGCGGTGAGCGCTCAGGAGCTGTCGGCCGTGACGGCGGCCTGCCTGCTTACCCCTCGCCAGCTCTTTTTATCCCTGAACGGCTTAGATGAGGTCAATCTGCCGGTCGCCTTCAACGACGTGGATTACTGTCTGCGGATGGGTGAGGCAGGCTGGCGGATCGTCTGGACTCCCTTTGCCGAGCTGTACCATCATGAGTCGGTCTCCCGCGGCAAAGATGTCACGCCAGAACAGCTGGCGCGTTCCCAGGGAGAACTGCGCTACATGAAAAAACGCTGGGCGCAGCGGCTCCAGCACGATCCCGCATACAATCCCAACCTGAGCTATGACCGTCCCGATTTCTCGTTAAGTCATACTCCTAATGTGGTGCTGCCATGGACGAACTGATCAGAAAGGCACTCTTTAAACCGTATCTGAAGTTGAATAAGCAAAGCAGTGAGACGCAGCCGGACAGCTGGCCCGAGTGCCGTTCATTGTTGATCCTGCATGAAGGAAACTCACCGACGCTGGCCTATTTTGAAGCGGCGATCAGAAGCCGTTTTCCCGACGCTGTTTGTCAGCTGGTGGATACCTTAACCACGTCGGCTATCGAAGTGGATAAAGGGGCCGCCATCGTGGTCATTCGCTTTATCTCCTCGCAGTGGCAACGCGAAATTGCGCGCAACATGGATGACCTCTCCCAGGTGGTCTATTTTATGGATGACGATCTGTTCGATCCGTCAGCCTTAACGGCGTTACCCAAAGCCTACCGGACGAAAATTATCCGACGTTCTGCGGCCCAGCACCGCTGGATCACCACCCATTGCGATACCATCTGGGTCTCGACGCCCTATCTGGCCAATAAATATGCGCACCTTAACCCTGATGTGGTGCCTGCCCAGCCGACACCGCGGCTGCTGGCCGTAACCCGACCGGTCAAGATTGCCTATCATGGCTCCAGCTCGCACCAGGCAGAAAAGTACTGGCTGCGGGAAGTGGTCGAAGGCGTGTTGAACCAGTGCCCGCAGGCCAGTTTCGAAATTTTTGGCGAGCACGAAATCTATAAACTGTACCGCGACCTGCCGCGTGTGACGGTATTACACCCGATGAGCTGGCAGAACTATCTGGACTACACGCAACATCACCGGGTTGATATTGGCCTGGCCCCGTTACTGGAATCAGAATTTAATATGGCGCGCGGGCCGGTAAAATTTTATGATTTCGTGCGCATGGGCGCGGTGGGGGTCTACAGTAATTGCGCCCCGTACAGCGACTTTATCGAGCAAAATATCAATGGCGTGCTGCTGAACAACGATCCGCAAAAGTGGATCGACACCTTATCGCTGCTGGTAAATTCCGGGCAAAAACGTCAAACGCTGGCGAATAATGCGAAGGAATACACGTACTCGTTAATGAGTTAAAACAGAACAGCACGGGAATACCGTATTCCCAACCTGCATCAGGCCTTGTTTCCCCATGTGCCTGCCGCTAAAACACGGCCTGAACGGATAGCAGAGGCTGTGTTCTGGTGAACATTTCATCCAATAGAAAAAGTAAAAACGCTTATGAAAATCCTTGTAACCGGTGGAGCCGGTTTTATCGGTTCTGCTGTTGTTCGCCATATCATCCGTGATACCCAGGATGCGGTGATCAACCTTGATAAGCTCACCTATGCGGGCAACCTCGAATCGCTGGCTGACGTAGCCGCAAGTGACCGCTACGCCTTTGAGCAGGTGGATATCTGTAATCGCGCGGAGCTGGATCGGGTCTTCGCCACCCACCAGCCGGATGCGGTGATGCATCTGGCCGCTGAAAGCCACGTGGATCGCTCCATTACCGGCCCGGCCGATTTTATCGAAACCAATATCGTCGGCACCTATACGCTGCTCGAAGCGGCCCGCGCATACTGGAGCGAGCTGGATGAAGCCCGCAAGCAGGCGTTCCGTTTCCATCACATCTCCACCGACGAAGTGTATGGCGATCTGCCGCACCCGGATGAAGTGAGCGCAGGTACAGCGTTACCGCTGTTTACCGAAACCACCCCGTACGCGCCAAGCAGCCCGTACTCCGCGTCAAAAGCCTCCAGCGATCACCTGGTGCGCGCATGGCGTCGTACCTATGGCCTGCCGACCATCGTCACCAACTGCTCTAACAACTACGGCCCGTATCACTTCCCTGAGAAGCTGATCCCGCTGGTGATCCTCAATGCGCTGGATGGCAAAGCGCTGCCGATCTACGGCAAAGGCGATCAGATCCGCGACTGGCTCTACGTTGAAGATCACGCCCGTGCGCTCTACACCGTAGTGACCACCGGCGTGGTGGGCGAGACCTACAACATCGGCGGCCACAACGAGAAGCAGAACCTGGACGTGGTGCACACCATCTGCGACCTGCTCGACGAGATGGTGCCGAAAACCGGTTCTTACCGCGACCAGATCACCTACGTGACTGACCGCCCGGGCCACGACCGCCGCTACGCCATCGATGCCAGCAAAATGAGCCACGAGCTGAACTGGCAGCCGCAGGAGACCTTCGAGTCCGGCATCCGTAAAACCGTGCAGTGGTATCTGGATAACCAGCAGTGGGTCAACAACGTGAAAAGCGGCAGCTATCAGGACTGGATCGCGAAGAACTATCAGGAGCGTAACTGATGCATATTCTGCTGTTCGGCAAAAATGGCCAGGTAGGCTGGGAACTGCAGCGCGCGCTGCTGCCGCTGGGTCGTATCACGGCGGTGGATTTTGACTCTACCGATTACTGCGGTGACTTCAGCAACCCGGAAGGCGTGGCCGAGACCGTGCGTCTACTGAAGCCGGACGTGATCGTCAACGCCGCCGCGCATACCGCGGTGGATAAAGCCGAGAGCGAACGCGACTTCGCCGAGCTGCTCAACGCCACCAGCGTTGCCGCCATCGCCAAAGAAGCCGAGGCGCTGGGCGCCTGGCTGGTGCACTACTCCACCGACTACGTCTTCAACGGCAGCGGTGAAAAACCCTGGGTAGAGACAGACCAGACCGCGCCGCTGAACGTCTACGGCGAAACCAAGCTGGCGGGCGAACAGGCTGCCGCGCTCTGCTCCCGTCATCTGATCTTCCGCACCAGCTGGGTCTATGCTGCCCGTGGCGCCAACTTCGCCAAAACCATGCTGCGTTTTGGTAAAGAGCGCAGCGAGATGTCGGTCATTAACGATCAGTTTGGTGCACCGACCGGCGCAGAGCTGCTGGCCGACTGCACAGCCCATGCGATTCGTATCGCGCAGGATAAACCCGACGTTGCCGGGCTTTATCACCTGATCGCCTCAGGCACCACCACCTGGTTCGACTATGCCCAGCGGGTATTCGCGACCGCTCGCGCGGCGGGCGTTGAGCTGGCTGTCACTCAGGTGAATGCGGTTCCGACCAGCGCCTTCCCGACCCCGGCTAAGCGTCCACATAACTCACGCCTCGATACCAGCAAGTTCCAGCGCACCTTCGGGATGACGCTGCCGGACTGGACGATCGGCGTTGATCGCATGCTGGCTGAAATTCTTGGAAAGTAAACGCATCAAGGTATGCTATGCGTGCCTTGTTTTAGCGACACGGACCTTTGTCAGGGAGCGGCTTTTTTAGCTTCCCTTTACAGCAATCAAACAGATGGTAGTGAGGGCGTTGCGCCCCTCTACAGCAAAACAGAAGAATTGAAGGATTATGAACAAGCGTAAAGGTATTATTCTGGCCGGTGGGTCAGGGACTCGTCTCTATCCGGTCACCATGGCGGTGAGCAAACAGCTGCTGCCAATCTACGACAAACCGATGATCTACTACCCGCTGAGCACCCTGATGCTGGCTGGTATCCGCGATATCCTGATCATCAGCACCCCGCAGGATACGCCGCGCTTCGAGCAACTGCTGGGTGACGGCAGCCAGTGGGGCCTGAATCTGCAGTATAAAGTGCAGCCAAGCCCGGACGGTCTGGCCCAGGCCTTTATCCTCGGCGAAGAGTTTATCGGCGGCGACGATTGCGCGCTGGTGCTGGGCGATAACATCTTCTACGGCCACGATCTGCAGAAACAACTGGAAGCCGCCGCAGCCAAACCTGCGGGCGCCACCGTCTTTGCCTATCATGTACACGATCCTGAGCGTTATGGCGTGGTGGAATTTGACCATGAAGGCACCGCAATCTCTCTGGAAGAGAAGCCGCTGGAACCGAAGAGCAACTATGCGGTAACCGGCCTCTACTTCTATGACAACCGCGTGGTTGAGATTGCCAAAAGCCTGAAGCCGTCGCCGCGCGGCGAGCTGGAAATCACCGACGTGAACCGTATCTACCTTGAGCAAGGCGATCTGTCCGTCGCCATGATGGGCCGTGGTTATGCCTGGCTTGATACCGGCACCCATGAGAGCCTGATTGAGGCCAGCAACTTCATCCAGACCATCGAAACCCGTCAGGGGCTGAAAGTGGCCTGTCCTGAAGAGATTGCCTACCGTCTGAAGTTTATCGATGCCGACCAGGTGCGCAAATTAGCCGCGCCGCTGGCGAAGAATGCTTACGGGCAATATCTGCTGAAAATGCTCAAGTAGTCATCATTAACTCCTGGGGCGTTAAGCCCCATTTATGAATCAGGCCGTAATCATGAACGTAATTCAGACCGCCATTCCCGACGTCTTCATCTTTGAGCCGAAAGTGTTTGGCGATGACCGTGGTTTCTTCTTCGAAAGCTTCAACCACCAGCAGTTCGAAGCGGCCATTGGCCGCAGCGTAAACTTCGTCCAGGACAACCACTCCAAGTCCTCTAAGGGCGTATTACGTGGCCTGCACTACCAGCTGGCACCGCATGCGCAGGGCAAACTGGTGCGTTGCGTGGCCGGTGAAGTGTTCGACGTGGCGGTGGATATCCGTAAAAGCTCCCCGACCTTTGGTCAGTGGGTGGGCGTGCACCTGTCTGGCGAAAACAAGCGCCAGCTGTGGATCCCGGAAGGTTTCGCCCACGGCTTTATGACCCTGAGCGACACCGCAGAATTCCTGTACAAAACCACCAACTACTATGCGCCAGAGAGCGACCGCGGTATCCGCTGGAACGATGAGACCATCGGCATTACCTGGCCTACCATCGATACCGAAATCCTCACCTCTGCCAAAGACAGCGTTGCCAAATCCTTCCCTGACGCAGAGTACTTCTGAGTCCCACGCCCCGCAGTGACGCGGGGCGTTTTCTGATGCACAGAGCGCGAATGAAATTTTACACAGGTTCAGCCGGGATCCTGGCCCGAAAAGCACAGATCGAGCCGATGCTTGGTCGCCCGTTACACGCCTTCAAGGCCAGCATGCAGCTGGCGCAGGACGATGTCCTGGTCGGCTGGGGCCAGAAAGCCAATACCCGACAGATCAAACAGAAAGCCCATGAACGCGGGCTGCCGTACTGGCAGCTGGAAGATGGCTTTATCGGGTATATTGGCCACCCCGCCAGAGGGGGCAAGGCCGTCTCCCTGATCGCCGATCCTGTGGGAATTTACTATGACGCTCGCCAGCCCAGCCGCCTTGAGCAGCTGATCGCTACGCCCTGCGATGCCAGAATGGTGGCGCGGGCGGAAGCGCTGACCCGCGAACTGCTACGTCTGGGCATCACCAAGTACAACTGTTACGCCGCAGACAGCGGGTTACCCGATGCGCTGGCCACCCGCCTGCACAACGATCCTCGCCCTAAGGTGTTGCTGATTGACCAGGTGGCGGGAGATCTCTCCATTCCCGGCGCGCTCGCAACCACTGAGGATTTTGAGGCGATGGTCGCGGCGGCGCGGCGTAACCACCCTGGCGCCCGCCTGCTGCTGCGCACCCACCCGGACACCCGGCTGGGCAAGAAGCGCGGCGTGCTGGCGCAGATGCAGCTGGACGACGTGGAGCGGGTCACCGATCACTGCCATCCCCACGCCCTGCTGAATGAAGTGGAGGCTGTCTATACCGTCTCCTCGCAGATGGGGTTTGAAGCCCTGCTGCTGGGCAAAGCGGTCTACTGCTTCGGCATGCCGTTTTACGCGGGCTGGGGGCTGACCCACGACAGCAAAACCTGCCCGCGTCGCCAGGCGCAGGTGAGCCTGCCGCAGCTGGTGGCAGCGGCGCTGATCCTCTATCCCCGCTATCTGGACCCGGTTCTGGGCCAGCGCTGCGAAGTGGAGCAGGTGCTGCAGATTATTGCGGGGCAGTTGACCCCCGCCCCGCGCTATCGCCGTCTCTATATGGTGGGCTTCTCGCTGTGGAAACGCGCCTTTATGCGCGCCTTCTGCCAGCCGCTGGCCACGGAGCTGCACTTTGTGCGCACCCCGCCTGCCCAGCTGGCAGACGACGAGCAGGTGCTGGTCTGGGGTAGCCGCTACCCTGAACTGGCGAACCCGATCCGTGTGGAAGATGGCTTTATCCGCTCCCGGGGGCTGGGTTCGAATCTGTGCCGTCCTTCCTCGCTCTCCATCGACCCGGTGGGGATCTATTTTGACAGCCGCCGTCCGAGCGGGCTGGAGCAGTTGCTTAATCAGCAGCCGCTCAGCGAGCAGGAGCTGGAACGCGGTGCCGCGCTGGTGGATCTGCTCCGCCAGCATGGGGTCAGCAAATATAACGTTGGTACGGTGCAGCCCTTCACGCCGCCAGGCGACGGGCGTGCGCTGGTGCTGGTGGTGGGCCAGGTAGATGGCGATGCCTCGATCCTGACCGGCAGCCCGGTGATCCGCAGCAACGAGCAGCTGCTGTGGGCGGTGCGCGCCGCCCGGCCGGACGCGCATATCCTGTTTAAACCGCACCCGGACGTGGTGGCGGGCAACCGGGCCGGGGCTATCTCGGCCGAATGCCTGGCACGCTGCGTTGACAGCCAGGTGCTGGATCTCGGCCTGACCAGTCTCTATCCCCATGTCGATGAGCTGCACACCATGACCTCCCTCAGCGGGTTTGAAGCGCTGGTCCAGGGGGTGAAGGTCACCACCTGGGGCCAGCCGTTCTACAGCGGCTGGGGGCTGACCGAAGATATCCATCCTGCTGAACGCCGTCAGCGCACCCTGCCGCTGGCCGCGCTGGTCTATCTGACGCTGGTCGCCTATCCGCGCTACATCGACTGGCAGAGCGGCCTGTGGATGAGCCCTGAACAGCTGATCCGCCAGCTGGCGGTACAGGGAAACTCATCCTCGCAGAAAGCCAGCCGCTGGCAGCGCTGGCAACTCAAACTGAGCTATCTGGCTCAGACGCTTCGCTAGAAAACTATTTATCCCGATTTATTAAAGAAAAGCGGTCATCAAGTCGCTAACAAACATGTCTCATCAACGGAACCGATCTGGGAAAAACAATGGAAGAGCAAGCTATCCGCCACCTGCTGAATGGCCGTCGGTATCTTTTACTGCAAGGACCGATGGGTCCCTGCTTTTCACGTCTGGCGAGCTGGTTGCAGAGCAGCCACCGCGAAGTGAAGCAGGTCTGCTTTAATGCCGGAGACGCCTGGTATGCCGCGAAAGAGACCGCGCTGCACTACACCGGCTCCGTGAAGAATTTTGCCTTCTGGCTGCGCGAACTGCATAAAACCTACGCCTTCGACACCATCGTCTGTTTTGGCGATTGCCGCCCGATGCACATCGAAGCGAAGAAGTGGGCGCGCAGCAAATCCATCGATTTCCTCGCGTTTGAAGAGGGCTATTTCCGCCCGTACTATATCACCCTGGAAAAAGGGGGGGTGAACGCCTTCTCTTCGATGCCCATCGATGCGAAGTATTATCGCGAGCAACCGCTGCCGGAGGTGAAAACCCCGACGCCGTGGAAACCCAGCGCCTTTAACCGCGCCTCCCATGCCATGCTCTACTACGCGGCAGGCTGGTTTGGCCGCCATCGCTACCGGGGCTATCGCCACCACAAGTCGTTCTCGCCGTGGTACGAGATGCGCTGCTGGTTCCGCGCCGGTCGCCGCAAACTGTGGTATCGCTGGAAGCAGCGCCACATGCTGAGCCATATCACCGGCACGCTGGATAACGAATACTACCTGGCGATTTTGCAGGTCTATAACGACAGCCAGATTATCCACCACAGCCCGTATAAAGACGTGCGTGACTATATCGAAACCGTGATCCGCTCCTTTGCCCGCCATGCGTCAAAAGAGCACCATCTGGTGTTCAAGCATCACCCGATGGATCGTGGTCACCGCTATTACGGCACCCTGATTAACACGCTGACTGAAAAGTACGGCATTCCTGGCCGGGTGATTTATATCCACGATCTCTCCCTGCCCGCCCTGCTGACCCACACCCGCGGGGTGATCACCGTTAACAGCACCGCAGGGCTATCGGCGCTGATCCATAACAAGCCGCTCAAGGTGATGGGCAAAGCGCTGTACGACATCGAAGGATTAACCTGGCAGGGGCCGCTGAACCAGTTCTGGCAGGCGGATTTCGCGCCCGATAAAAAGCTGTTCCAGCGTTTTCGTACCCACCTGCTCTATCAAACGCAGATCAACGCCGTCTTTTACGGCAAGTCTGACTGGCTCAACATCCCGACCGAAGTCCCTCTGCCGGCACCGCTCGCCGATTCCGAACTCGAACGTTAATTCATCCCCACGCCGGGGAAATTACCCCGGCGGATCCGATCCACACCGCGCTTTTATCCCTCCGTTGTAAAAATCACTAATGTTTATCCCCTTCCTGGCCGTTATAACCTAAGACAAATTTTGATGCCGAATTTTGCACTGACATATTTTGTCAGTCGCGCCGGCATAATTCACAGCACTGGCTAAAATAACAGGAAAGCTAATATGACAATTCCGACCAGGAGTCGCTCGGCTGAAAGGTTGGTAGATATTCTGCTGGAGCTTCATTTACACGGCGTGGTGAGCCGCCAGGCATTGATGCATAAATTTAATATTACTGAGCGCACGGTTTATCGCGATCTTAATGCACTTTCGCCCATTGTAGAGCGCTGCGGAGACGGGCAGTACCGGCTTATTCATGCCCGCCCGGGCCATGCAGAACCGGGTTTACATCATGTCATTGCTAACTTTCTGAATGTGGATGACTTTTTCCCGGCCACAGGCCGCGACTTCTGGGACAAGCTGGAGTCACGGGTCGAAGATAACCATATCATGATCTTCGGCAACGATGCCGAGCGTACAGGGCCAAAAGATATTCACAGCCTGTTAGCAGGCTTTGAAAAGGCGATTAAGGGCCAGCAGGTTTGCCATATCCTGTATAAAGGAAAATCGCGACAGATTAACCCCTATAAAGTAATTAACAAAAAGAACATATGGTATTTACAAGCCACCGAAGAAGAGCGTTTGAAATCGTTTTCTTTAAGCCTGGTGCAGTGGCTGGATATTCGCAGCGAAACCTTCACGCCGGATAATGACATCCTCGAACTGCTGGAAAAAAATCGCGATCCCTGGGTTAGCGAAGAGACGTTCGAAGTCGAGGTATTTATTCCCACCCACATTGCGCACTATTTCAAACGCCGCGATCTGCTGCCCGGCCAGGAAATTCTGGCGGAAGATAAGCAGGGCATCACCCTGCGCTGCCATGCCGCCCATGAGAACCAAATCCTGCCGCTGCTCTTCTACTGGCTGCCCAACATTCAGTTGCTGGAACCAGCCTGGCTGAAAACCTCATTTGTTAAAACGTTAGAAGATTACCTGGCAGCGGTCCCTGAGTCTGTGGATTAAGACGGGCGTTGCATTACAGACGACATACAACGGAGAAAAACATGGCCTTACCTTTTATCATTCTGGGCGTTGCGGCGGCGGCGACCGCTTTTGGCGGGAAAAAAGCATACGACGGTTACCAGAAAAAATCCGAAGCCAACGATATTTTTGATGGTGCCCAGGAGCGCTTTGATAATCGCAAAGAGACTTTCGAAGCGGCCAATACCCTCTCCTCGCAAAAGCTTGAACGACTGGGCGAGAAAGAGCTGCAAATCGGTACTGAATTCAAAGAATTCAACACCATCGCTAAAGCATTGTTAGAAAAAATGGCCAAAGAGGGACAGACCGATCTGAACGTGCAGGTTCCCCAGCATCGTCTGAACCAGATTGAAAAACTCTCTATCTCCGCAACTGAATTTTTGGGCACCGTCATTGGTGCAGGTACCTCTGGTGCTGCGGCAGGCTTTGCCGTCTACAGCGGGGTTATGGCGTTTGCGGCGGCCTCTACCGGCACGCCAATTGCTGCCCTCTCTGGTGCCGCTGCCTATAACGCCACCATGGCTGCTATCGGCGGCGGGTCTCTGGCAGCAGGCGGTTGGGGTATGGCTGGCGGCGCTATGGTGCTGGGCGGTGCCGTAGTGGCACCGTTGATCGCCATTATGGGCTGGGCTTACAACAACCATGCCGAAAAGGCGCTGGAAAATGCCCAGGAGATGGCACGCAAGGTGCGTAAAGCAATTGCTCAGATGGATCAGGCCGAAGCCCATCTGATCAACGTTAACCACTACGTGGATAGCATCTATCACTCGCTGGTACGCATGCATGAAAGTTTCGAACGTTATTTCGACATTCTGAAAGCGACCCATCAAAAAATTGCGGCGGGTCAGAAAGAGATTAACGAACCTGAATCCGTCCTGCGGGCAATTCAGAACGGGTACATGCTCGCCGCCATCATGACCGACGTCATCACCACTCCGCTGTTCAAACCGGTTACCAATGCCCAGGACGAGGCGGTGATCAATGACCAGGGCGTGATTGAGCTTGAAGTGGACGAAAACGGCATCAACGTGCTGAACAAACAGGCACTGGATAAGGCTCTGGAAACGTCAGACCAGGAATATATCCGCTTTTTAGCAAAAGCCTAACCTTGCTGCCGGGCTCCAGCCCGGCATACTGATTCAGGGAATGTCTCATGAGCACAACAACCTTCGACTGGGGAGCCGAGTTGCACACCACGGTCGTGAAAAGCCTGACCACTTCATTCGGGCTCGACTTTTTACTGTTCGAAGACAAAACCGGTGGTGATGTAAATACCATCCATAATGTCCGGCAAAACATTTATGGCACCGAAGCAGAGCGCCAGCGCTATGAACAGCGCGAAGACTACAACTCGACTCACTACCATCATCATAAAAATTACATCAATACCAACCGTGAGGGCAAAAAACAGCGCGAAGCGGGACACTTACAAGACAGCTACACCGGGGAGACCTTCGCCGCCAACGGTGTGACCAATCTCGATCACATCATTGCGGCCAACGAAATTCACCACGATGCCGGACGCATTCTGGCGGAGATGGACGGTGCCGACCTGGCGAATGACGCCAGCAACCTGACATTCACCAACGAATCGCTTAACAAGGCCAAAAAAGCCAAACCGATGAGCGATTTCATTAAGGTGTTACAGGCGGAATACCAGGCAACGACACAAGAAATCGCTGTACTGAAAAGCAAACCGGCACTCACGGAACAGGAACAGAAACGGCTGAAAAAGCTGGAGAATAAAGCCGGTGCCGATTTTGAAAAAATGCGCGAGGCGGATGAAAAAGCCCGGGCTCGTTACAATGCCACCCTGAGCCAGGCGTATTATACCAGCAGCAAATTTGCCCTGAATATCTCACAAGCGTCGTTAACTAACGGCTTCAAAATGGGCACACGTCAGATGCTGGGTCTGGTGCTGGCAGAGGTATGGTTCGAATTTCGCGAACGCATTCCGGCCATTATCCAGCGCCATCGTCACAACTTCCAGGCCAGCGATTTGATGGGCGATCTTGGCGATGCACTACGTGCCGTATGGGAGCGTATCCGCATAAAGTTCAAAGAATTTCTTATTGCCTTTAAAGACGGTGCCATCGGCGGCGTATTATCCACCGTCACGACCACCCTGATGAATATCGTCTTCACCACGCAAAAAATGGCGGTGAGGCTGATACGGGAGATGTGGAATAACCTGGTGCAGGCGTTGAAGCTGATGGTCTTTAACCCACAAAACCTGACGCCGGGCGAGCTGATGAAAGCGGTCAGCAAAATTATTACCGCCGGTGTTGCGGTAACTGCTGGCGTCATTATCAACGAGCAGTTGGCGACGCTTTTTGCCTTCCCCTTCGGTCCGGAACTGGCAGCGTTTTGTGGCGCGCTGGCGACCGGCCTGCTGACGTTGGTCATGCATTACTTTCTGGAACACAGCAGTGTCATGAAAAGCGTCTGGGCTTTTCTGGACCGCTTCCAGGATAAATTCCAGCGTGGCCTCGTGTATTACGAGAAGGTGAATATCGAGCTGGATCGCTACCTGAAGGAGCTGGCAGCCCTTGAGTTTTCAATGAATGCCGAAGAGCTGGCGTTTTTCTCCCACCACCTTAGCCTGGTCAACAGCGAGCTGGAGCGGGAGTTCATGCTGTGCCAGGAAATTGAACGGCGCAACATCGATCTGCCCTTTGAGGCAGGAAACCTTGCCTCGGTCAACGACTGGCTAAAATCCTTATGATTCTCACGCCAGCGTTCCCCTGCAATCAGTGCGGCGCCTGTTGCCGCCACGTTAACCGGGCCGATGAAACCCGGTTTCTCGACCGTGGCGACGGCATTTGCCGCCACTACTGCATGGAGACAAAGCTGTGCAGTATCTATGAAACTCGCCCCTTAATTTGCCAGGTGGAAAAACAGTTTGTGCTGAATTATCAGCAGCAGTACAGCTGGAGCGAGTTCATCGCGCTGAATCAGATCGCCTGTCAGGTACTTGAAACCCTGGACTAAGCCCCCGTATCACGTGATCCCCTTCACACAATTTTACCCCCTTACGGCGAGCCTCAACCACTCGCCCGCTTCTTTGACCGCTCATCCCGCCATATAACCACTCACCGATTTACTGTCCTTTACGCGCGTAAGGCTCTGGCAAGATCGCCTCAGCATTACTCACTTTCTCTCACAGCGAACCCTGATCCTTTTTCATCTAAAAAACCAGGTTTTATTATGGACATTAAAAAACTACTTAAGCACGTTCCCTGGCTGCTGCTCGGGATCCTCGGTGCCTGTTGTCTTGCCGTGGTTGCCCTGCGCCGCGGCGAGCACATCAGTGCCCTGTGGATCGTCGTGGCCTCGGTGTCGGTCTATCTGGTGGCGTACCGCTACTACAGTCTCTATATCGCGCAGAAGGTCATGAAGCTCGACCCGACACGTGCCACCCCGGCGGTCATTAACAATGACGGCCTGAACTACGTGCCAACCAACCGCTACGTGCTGTTTGGTCACCACTTTGCTGCCATCGCAGGCGCTGGCCCGCTGGTCGGCCCGGTGTTGGCTGCGCAGATGGGCTATCTGCCGGGTACGCTGTGGCTGCTGGCGGGCGTGGTGCTGGCGGGTGCGGTGCAAGACTTTATGGTGCTGTTTATCTCTTCCCGCCGTAACGGCGCGTCTCTGGGTGAGATGATCAAAGAAGAGATGGGCCGCGTGCCAGGCACCATCGCCCTGTTCGGCTGCTTCCTGATTATGATCATCATCCTGGCGGTGCTGGCCCTGATCGTGGTGAAAGCACTGGCGGAAAGCCCGTGGGGCGTGTTCACCGTCTGCTCCACCGTGCCGATTGCGCTGTTCATGGGGATCTACATGCGATTCCTGCGTCCGGGCCGCGTGGGTGAAGTCTCCGTAATCGGTATTGTGCTGCTGGTGGCCTCCATTTACTTCGGCGGCGTGATTGCTCACGACCCGTACTGGGGCCCGGCGCTGACCTTCAAAGACACCACCATCACCTTCGTGCTGGTTGGCTATGCCTTTGTCTCTGCCCTGCTGCCGGTATGGCTGATTCTGGCGCCACGTGACTACCTGGCTACCTTCCTGAAAATCGGCGTAATCGTCGGGCTGGCGATCGGCATTGTGATCATCAACCCAGAGCTGAAAATGCCTGCGGTGACCCAGTACGTTGACGGTACCGGTCCGCTGTGGAAAGGCGCCCTGTTCCCGTTCCTGTTTATTACTATCGCCTGTGGCGCGGTCTCTGGCTTCCATGCCCTGATTGCGTCCGGTACCACACCGAAGCTGCTGGCGAACGAAAACGACGCCCGTCTGATCGGTTATGGCGCAATGCTGATGGAGTCCTTCGTGGCGATCATGGCGCTGGTGGCGGCATCCATCATCGAGCCTGGTCTCTATTTCGCGATGAACACCCCACCGGCAGGCCTGGGCATTACCATGCCAAACCTGCATGAGATGGGCGGTGACAACGCGGCGCTGATCATGGCGCAGTTGAAAGATGCAAGCGCCCACGCGGCAGCAACCGTCAGCTCCTGGGGCTTTGTGATCTCCCCTGAGCAGATCATGCAGACCGCGAAAGACATCGGCGAACCGTCGGTTCTGAACCGTGCCGGTGGCGCACCAACCCTGGCGGTAGGTATCGCCCACGTGTTCCACAAAGTGCTGCCGTGGGCAGACATGGGCTTCTGGTACCACTTCGGTATTCTGTTCGAAGCGCTGTTTATCCTTACCGCGCTGGACGCCGGTACGCGTGCAGGCCGCTTTATGCTCCAGGACTTGCTGGGTAACTTCGTGCCGTTCCTGAAGAAAACCGACTCGCTGGTGGCCGGTATTCTGGGTACGGCGGGCTGCGTCGGTCTGTGGGGCTACCTGCTGTATCAGGGCGTGGTCGATCCGCTGGGCGGCGTGAAGAGCCTGTGGCCGCTGTTCGGTATCTCTAACCAGATGCTGGCGGCCGTTGCCCTGGTGCTCGGCACCGTGGTGCTGGTGAAGATGAAGCGCACCAAGTACATCTGGGTGACCGTGGTACCTGCCCTGTGGCTGCTGCTCTGCACCACCTGGGCGCTGGGCCTGAAACTGTTCAGCACCAACCCGCAGCTGGAAGGCTTCTTCTTTATGGCTAACCAGTATAAAGAGAAGATTGCCGCAGGCGGCGGTGACCTGACCGCGCAGCAGATTGCCAACATGAACCATATCGTGGTGAACAACTACACCAACGCGGGTCTGAGCATTCTGTTCCTGGTAGTGGTCTACAGCATCATCTTCTACGGCATTAAAACCTGGATGAAAGTGCGTAACGCCGACGGTCGTACGGATAAAGAGACCCCGTATGTGCCCGTACCGGAAGGCGGCGTGAAGACCTCTTCACACCACTAATCCACAAACAACCCCTCACCCCAGCCCTCTTCCCAAAAGGGAGAGGGTGTCAATATTCCCTCTCCCCTTGGGGAGAGGATCAGGGTGAGGGGCTTTTCCTGTCTGGAACCCGCAATGTTTGGTAACTTAGGCGAAGCAAAAAAATATCTCGGTCAGGCGGCGAAAATGCTGATTGGCATCCCGGACTATGACAACTACGTTGAACATATGAAGACCAACCACCCGGATAAGCCGTACATGACCTACAACGAATTCTTCCGCGAGCGTCAGGAAGCGCGCTACGGCGGAGGAGGAGAAGGCGGCGTACGCTGCTGCTAAAGGAGAGACCATGACACCGATTGCCGTTACCCTGCTCACCGGCTTTCTTGGCGCGGGCAAAACCACCCTGCTGCGCCACATCCTCAACGAACAACACGGCTTTAAAATCGCGGTTATCGAAAATGAGTTCGGCGAAGTCTCCGTTGATGACCAGCTGATTGGCGATCGCGCTACCCAGATCAAAACCCTGACCAACGGTTGCATCTGCTGCACCCGCTCGAATGAACTCGAAGACGCCCTGCTCGACCTGCTCGACAGCCGCGACCGCGGTGAGATCGACTTCGACCGTCTGGTGATTGAGTGCACCGGCATGGCCGATCCCGGCCCGATTATTCAGACCTTCTTCTCCCACGAGATCCTCTGCCAGCGCTACCTGCTGGACGGCGTGATTGCCCTGGTTGACGCGGTACACGCCGACGACCAGATGAACCAGTTCACCATCGCCCAGTCGCAGGTAGGCTACGCCGACCGCATCCTGCTGACCAAAACCGACGTAGCGGGTGAGAGCGAGACGCTGCGCGAGCGGCTGACGCGCATCAATTCACGCGCCCCGATTTACACCGTGACGCATGGCGATATCGATCTCGCCCAACTGTTCAACACCAACGGCTTTATGCTGGAAGAGAATGTCACCGCGAAGCCGCGCTTCCACTTCATGGCCGATAAGCAAAACGACGTCTCGTCGATTGTGGTTGAACTGGATTACCCGGTGGATATCAGCGAAGTCTCCCGCGTGATGGAGAACCTGCTGCTGTCGTTTGCCGACAAGCTGCTGCGCTACAAAGGGATGCTGTGGATCGACGGCGAACCGAATCGCCTGCTGTTCCAGGGCGTGCAGCGCCTCTACAGCGCCGACTGGGATCGCCCGTGGGGCGACGAGCCGCCGCACAGCGTGATGGTCTTTATTGGCCTGAAACTGCCGGAAGATGAGATTCGGGCGGCCTTTGCGGGCTTGAAAAAATAAATGCTGCACTCCCTTTAATAACCAAAGGGAGTGCCTGTTTTATAACCAAATAACCATGAGTCAATGTAAATAAAGGTTATAAACTGTAAAACTAAAAATAGATGGCGTAATGATAGTAGTGATTATTAATTCGTTTCTGGCTGTTATTAACGCGCTATTCAGTGTCTGTTTAGGCAATAAAGTAAATCGATCTTAAACACGGCAAAATCAATGATTGACCCCGCCGCAAATTCACCATTGCGCAACAATATCCCCGAAACAAATTTACACAATCAGCATAAAACCGCGGCCCCCGTCACATTTGCAGTCATAAACATCGCTTGTTAAGGTGCCCTCAGATTAATTTGATGACGAGGCATAAAACATGAAAAAACTGAATATTCTTCTTCTTTCTGCTCTGACCGCTGTATCGGGTTCCGCACTGGCAATGGGCGGTAGCATTGAGCAGGGTAAAAACTTTACCAACCTGAATCTGGAAATGGGTAAATCCTCATCTGGCCTGTATGCAGAGAGCAACTGGCTGAAGAACACCGATGACGGTACCCAGACCGGCGGCGTTGGCGCAGGTTACAACCTGGAAGTTGGCCCGGTAATGCTGAACGCAGGCGCAAAAGCGATCTACATCGGCCCGAAAAAAGGCGATAACGGCGTGGCCTTCCCAATCGGCGGCGGTGTGAACGTTGCGCTGACCGACAGCATCCACGTATACGGTGAAGGTTATGTTGCACCAGACGGCCTGAACAACAGCGTTAAAAACTACGTTGAAGCCAACGGCGGTGTAAGCTGGACGCCAATTACGCCGGTAACGCTGAAAGTGGGCTACCGCCACGTAAGCGTTGACGGCAAAGACGGTCGTCCAAACCACACGCTGATTGACGGTGCCTATGTTGGCGGCGGTGTGACCTTCTAAGGTTCCGTACAGCCTTTGTTGCCGGGTGGCGCTACGCTACCCGGCCGACAAAACTCCTGGCCCGTGCAGGCGCAGCGCCGCCGGGCAACATTGCCCGGTCGCACTTAGTCAGGGCAAACCGCCTCCACGCTTACCGCTGCACCTGTAAAATCTCCTGCGACTCCTGATGCGCTGCCACCTCCTGCGGGGTTAACCACAAGGGTTTACGCCCAAAGGTTTCATACAGTTTCTGCTGATCGCGATAATGTTTATCCGGCGTGCCGTCCGGGGCGATAAAGCCACTCTGACCGGGTGCCATTACATCCCACGCCAGCACCGGCGCTTCCTGCGATGTCGGCGAGAAAACAATCATGTCGTTTTCCGTGCCGCGATTCTGGTACTCCGCCTGATGCACGGCCTCTTCCGGTGCCGCCTGTGGAACACCAAAGAAGTTATTGGCGCGGAAGGTCAACGCCATCGCCGGGGTTTTCCACTGCGCGATATCAGTGCCGTACTGCTGCGACAGCGTCTGCCAGGTCTGCTGCAGGGCATCAAGGATCACCTCCTGTTGCGGCCTGCCGCCAAACATATCCACCGCCTGTGGGATTGGGGATTTATCACCCTGCAACGCCTCATACAGCAGTTTCGCCCCCACGCTGATATTCAGTGACCCGGTCGGCCCGTCCTGCGTGGTTTCGTAGCCGCTGGCGCTATACCATTTATCGAACGGCTGCGGCACGGCCGCTGCTACGGTCTTTTTCAGCATGCTGGTCAGCCAGACGTTTAAAATCGCCGACCCCGGCTGTTGCAGGGTTTTGCCATCATTGTTGAGGTGATTCACGCCATCCCAGTCGCTAAGCGATTTCACCAGCTGCTGGCGCGGATCGCTGGCAGACAGCTGCGCAGTAGCGTTTTGCAGGGCGGGCAAGAACAGCCGACGGGTGAGATCCTGACGGCTGGTCTGCCGGATCAGATCCCAGGCCTGCTCGTAGGTAAAGGTCGGTTGTTTATCGATAAGTCGGGCGATCTCGGTGACCCGATCCGCTCCGCCCCATAAAAAGGCAAACAGATCTGACGCCGGATACCCCTGCTGGGGCGAGTTGTTCCAGTTGGCGATATAGCCCGATTTCGGGTTATAGACTTTAGGATTGAGATCAAACGGCAGCAGCCCCTGCCAGTCCCACTTCCCGGTTCCCGGCACCGGGAGGCGCGGATCGTGTCCCGGCTGACGCTGCGGGTAAGCCCCGCCATGCACATAGCCGATGTTGCCGTCGATATCGGCGTAGTACCAATTGATGGTCAGCGCCTGCTTCGCCGCCTGCCGGGTCCACTCCTGCCAGTTTTTGGCCTTCATCTGGTGCGTCCAGGCCAGCAGGGATGCCACCTCTTTGCCATCCCAGGCGCGGGCTTTGGCATAAGCCGTCTGGGTGGCGGTGTCGGTTTTGATCACGTTGCCATGCACGGTGCGATAGACGGTAAACGTCTCCGGCTGCCCGTCTTTGACGGCAATGGTTTCCTCCCGGCTGAGCATGCTGATCCACTCGCCGTTATGCAGGTAATACCCTGGTTTATCGGCAGAGAGCTGTTCTGCAAAAATGTCGACATCATCGCCGAACCCGGCCGTTGAACCCCAGGAAATCGTGCCATTGTGGCCGAATACCAGCCCCGGATACGCGAACGGTGTATTGCCGGTAACATCATAACCCGCGCCGTGCAGCCCAATGCCGTAGGTGTAGGCCGGGGCATACCAGCCGAACTGCGGGCCGTTGACCATGATCGCTTTCGCATCCTGAGTTTTGCCCTTACCCAGCACCCACATATTGCTGGTGGTGGGATAGCCTGCCAGGCCATTGGCACCGCCGTGAGCAAACTGCGCCATGATGGTCTCGCGATTTTGCGCCGACGTCAGCGCGAGCAGGCCGCCGTCATCACCTTTGGCCGGTCGATCCAGCATGGGTGGTGACATATCGTAACGGGGCAACAGGGCGGCGGTTTGCGTGGTGTGGAGATCGAACTTAACCGGATACTGGCTCTCTTGGGGGGCGATGGTGGTAGGTGCCGCCGGGTTCACCAGCCATTTCAGCTGGTTAAAGACCGCCATCCCTTTGTCACCGTATTTATCTTTTAGCGCAGTCAGCAGGGCAAGGTTATCGATTTCGCTGGTGGCATCTGAAAAACGGTTCGCCATGGTGCCCACGAAGACCATCGCCACATCAAAGGCTTCCCAGTGTTTCGGCGTGAAACCAAAGGTCGTGAACTGCTTCGGCAGCAGTTTGTCTGGGTCGCGGTTTACCCGATCGATCCAGGCGTTCATCCCGTCGGCATAGCCCTGCAGAATGGCTTTGTCATCTGCGCTGAGCGCGGCGATTTGCTGGCGGATTGAATCAGGCCAGTAGTTCTGACGGATATCCTTGTCGAATTTAACAAAGGTCTTGCCGAGGACTTCTGCCACCTGTCCCTGGGTACTGCGCCGTGCCATATCCATCTGGAACAGACGATCCTGCGCCACAACATAGCCGTAGCCATAAAAAAGACGGTAGGTATCATCGGCGTAAATATGGGGCATACCGTACTCATCACGTACGATTTTTACTGCGGTTGAGGCGCTTTCCGCCTGCGTTGTCAGAGTCCATGAACAGGCCAGGGAAGCCACAATACAGTTCACGATCATACGGTTTCTGTTTATCATTGTATCCTCTTGCAGGTGTATGATTAGCGAATTCATACTAGCAACAGGCCAATGGTTAGCCAGAATGGCGGGATGGTTTGTCTGCGAACTGTGAGGTGGCTAGCTAATTTACGACACAATTATTACGCCATATCACATTTATGCGAATCACTTATAAAGGGCGGCAGGCGTGTTCCCTCTCCCTTGTGGGGAGAGGGTGAGGGGAAGGGAGAATACCTAGCGGCGGATCACCACCAGCTTCTGGTTCACAAACTCTTTAATCCCCAGATCCGACAGCTCACGGCCGTAGCCGGAGCGCTTCACGCCGCCAAACGGCAGCTCTGGTGCGGTATCGGTAAGCCAGTTGATCCACACCATCCCGGTCTCGATTCTCGAGGCCATTTTTTTGGCGCGATCGATATCTTTACTGAACACCGCGCCGCCCAGACCATAGTGGGAGTCGTTGGCGAGTTTCACCGCCTCGTCATCGTTTTTGACCACGTAGACCTGCGCCACCGGCCCAAAGAACTCTTCAAAATAGGCCGGGTTATCGCGGGTAATGTTAGTCAGAATGGTCGGCTCAAAGAAGCTGCCCTCGCGCTGCACCGGCTTGCCGCCGTAATGCAGCGTCGCGCCATTTTTCACTGCCTCATCCACCTGTTTCGTCAGGGTCTCAAGCGCCTCTTTCGAGGACAGCGGCCCCAGGCGGGTGTTTTCATCAAGCGGATCGCCGATGGTAATCGCGCGGAATGCCTCGGTGTATTTCGTCAGGAACTGCTCCGCGACCTTCTCATGCACGATAAAGCGCTTGGCGGCTGTACAGACCTGTCCGGCATTGGCCAGGCGCGCGTTGACGCCGATCTTCACCGCTTTCTCCAGATCCGCATCGTCCAGCACCACGAACACGTCGTTGCCGCCCAGTTCGAGGGTCGATTTTTTGATGTGCTTCGCTGCCTGCGCAGCCACGATGCTACCCGCCTTCTCCGACCCGGTCAGGGCCGCACCCTGCACGCGATCGTCGGCAATGATGTTCGCCACCTGATCGGAAGAGATAAACAGGTTGGTCCATGCCCCGTCCGGCGCACCGGCTTCACGCACCAGATGGGCGAAGGTCTCTGCACAGTGCGGAACGATGCTGGCATGTTTGGCGAGCACAGGGTTACCTGCCGCCAGGTTCGGGGCCAGCACGCGCATCAGCTGGTAATAAGGGAAGTTCCACGGTTCCACGGCCATCACCACGCCGATGGGGTGATGCTCTACCCAGGCTTCGCCCATCTCAGACGGGTATTTCACCGGGGCGAGAAATTGTTTGGCGTTATCCGCATAGTAGCGAGCGATCTGCGCGCAGAGTTTGACCTCACCGCGGCTCTGGGCAATCAGTTTACCCATCTCCACGCTGGCGATTTTAGCCAGCTCTTCGGTACGGGAATCAATCAGATCTGCCAGCTTGTGCAGCACCGCCAGGCGTTTGGCGATGCTGCCCTTCGACCAGTCGGAGTGGTAGAGCGCATCGGCGGTGCTCAGCGCCGCCTCGACATCAGCATCGGTATGAGAAGAGTATTCTTTGATGAGTTTGTTGTTGGCAGGATTCACTGTCTGATAGGCCATTGTTGCCTCCTTTTTTACCGCGTTGGGTATTAAGGGTAGTCAAAATGGCTGGGTTTGCAGGTAAAGTTAGGTATATAGCGCACGCCACCCTGCGGATGGAGTGAGGGTTTAACACCTTACAGCCCCGCCTTTTAAGCGACGCAGCGTTCGTTCCAGCTATCTTTAAAGACGATGTTTCCGTCAACATACTTCCACTGAATAGACTCGTAGCGAAGCTCAATATTTTCTAAATGGGTGCCTGTACCAGAACCTGGATGAAGGCCGGGTGTAATGCCCGTGATTTTTACATTTTCCATATAGATATTAAAATATTCAACCTCCCTTCCCGCATCTACTGTTTGATACATTTTGATTTCTGCTGACTTTAAGGTGTACCCACGACTAATTGCGCGATATAAGAGTGGTGTTATACGATCAAATTCTTTTTGTATCAAAACTGGCGTATGGATTCGCGTGCCGGTTAATTTCCCCGTATGTGAATCTGTCGGGATAGTCATGTGATGAGACAATGATTTTATCTCGATGGATCCTACACGGCCCAATACGCAGCATCCTCCCACAATAGGCGATCCATTTTCATCTGTTAACCATAAATAAGCAGGATTAGACATTATATTTCCCTATTCTCTATTTTTGTTTCTGTCACGGTAGCTTTCTAAAAAGCTTACGACTTTTGAACATATGTAGAATATTATCAACCATAAAACAGCATAAACGAACTTCATGGGCCACGCGACAGGCAGCATAATGCACAGTATAAAGCCACCTATAAATAAAACGGATTCGAAAAAATTCCAGACATGAATGATTGCCCACGCAAACACGTTCAAAAAATACTTATAAAAAAATGAGATAGCTCTATTATTTACCATTTAATTTATGCCCAACAATTTCTATTATTTTATTAAAATGAGGCTGTCCCAGTTGGTTTCCTATGTGAATGGCTTCTACAAACGGTTTTACAGCAGGTTCAAAAAGAAAGTAGGTTAGATCATAATCATGAGGGTGAAGTAACTCATATGTTTCAGGAGCCTGGATAGCAAGCGCTTCAGAAACGCTAATGGAACGTTCAGCCATCCCGCCAACAAGCAATAACATAGTGACTTTGCCGATCCCGTTATTTGCTTGCTTTGCACTAATGAACGATACCCGCGTGAGGACTGCGGCACCTATTGATGAAATAATATTTGCGGCAGCGAGACGACCAGCAATGGATGAAACAACTGCGCGATATACACTATCTTGTTGGCTTACCGTAAGATAAGTATTAAATCTTTCAAATATTTTCTTAACTGCATTTGTGATGTGCTCGTAATTTAAAATATCGTTATGAATGGCCTCTGCCATGCGAATGCGCTGAGTTTGATGAGCAAAACGCGAATCCGTATCAAAATAGCCCAAAGCAAGATAGCCTAAATCAAGCGGAACGGTAAGTGCCCCATTTATTAATCCAGGAATGATACCTGGCGACACGATTATATCGTAAATCCGGTTAGCAACCTTTTTCACATCATCCGTAGCTATATTTCCAACAAACAAAGCGGTATCAACCATGATATCCTTCTCCCTGAGTCACTCTCTTGCTTTATATCACCCTATCGAGGCGATGCAAGCATTTATTAGTCTGTAACCACACCCATTCATAATGATTATTATTAATATGCTTCTTATATATTATTACTGGAATATTCTTCAACGCGCTTTTATACGCCGCATGGCTTCATATTCAGACGCGCTTAATATCCTTCCCTCACATGTTCGAGCCACCCCATAGCATCGACATCAATACACGCCCAAGCCAGGTAACGAAGAGGGGAATCGTCGCTGCCATCATGCTATAACTCTGTTACCCCTCCGATCGGTATTCGCCATGACCTACACACGCCATGTTAATCAGACCTTCCTTCGCCAGCCCGGCGTTGAACTGCGTAGCACCTGGCAAAGCACGCAGGCCTACAAGCGCCATAGCCATGCGCAGCTCTCCATTGGCGCTATTCTGGAGGGGCAGACCTGCTGCACCTGCAACGGCGAACCGTTCACCCTTTATCCGGGCGATCTGATCGTCATACCCGCGCATATGCCGCACAGCTGTAACCCGGTAGCAGAACAGCCGCGCAGCTACCATATGCTGTATCTGGAGACCGACCATCAGCCCGCCCTGCAGGTGATCCGCAGCGAGGCGCTGTTTCGCCAGTATCTGACAGTCGTGGAGACACTCTCGGCGACGGCCATCGACAGGTTTCTCACCCTGCTGACCACCCGGCCAACGCCGCCCGTCCCGTTGCGGCCCACCAGCCTTGCGCTTCAGCAGACGTTACGTCACAGCCTGCAAACCCCGCCGTCGTTGGACGCCTTAGCCCAGCGCTTTTCGCTGCGCAAAGAGACGCTTATCAGAACCTTTAAGCAGGATACAGGCCTGACGCCCGGCACTTTCCTGAACGTTACCCGGATAGAGTTCGCCAAAGCACGTCTGCGCGCCGGGGATGATATTGCTGATGTCAGCTATCAGAGCGGCTTTGCCGATCAGAGCCACTTCCATAAAACCTTTGTCAGCTATACGGCCGCTACACCGCGCCAGTACGCCACCGGGCGATCAATATCCGACAATAATTAGCGCTCGCGTCAGCGTAGCCTGACCTCAGTTTTGCTGATGAGGTCACTATGGAACTGCTTACCACTCTCTTTCCCCCCGCATTTTTGGCTCTCGCGCTGGCGCATTTTGTCGCCCTGCTCAGCCCCGGCCCGGATTTCTTTCTGCTGATGGGATTCGCCGCCCGCCATCGTCTGCGCGGCAGTGCCGGGTTATGCGTGGGGATCGCCGCAGGCAACGCGCTGTACATCCTGCTGGTCATCGTTGGCTCAAGTGCGCTGCGCCAGTTCACGCCGCTTTTTAGCGCCATTGAACTCCTGGGCGCACTGTATCTGCTGTGGATTGGCTGGCATCTGGTGCGCAGCCAGCCTGGAACGCTTGCTCTCAACCATACCGAATCGGCCTGTCCTGGCTGGCGCAGACAACTCCTCCTCGGGCTGGGTTCCGCGGTGTTAAACCCGAAAAACGCACTGTTTTATCTGGCGCTGATGACCGCGCTGCTCGGGCCGGACGTGACGCTGCTTCAGCAATCGGTCAGCGGGATCTGGATGGTCACGGTGGTGCTGGTGTGGGATTTGGCGGTGGTAATCTTTATCGCCCTGCCCAGCGTACAACGGCGGTTAAGTAACAACATCTGGAAAATCGAGCGCCTGGCGGGCGTCGTGCTGATGGTGTTCGGTGCAGGGATCCTGTGGCGATTTTTCACCTCAGTCTGAATGCGGTAACACCTCGGGTGGCGGCTTCGCCTTTCCTGGCCTGGAAAACACACATCGTAGCCCCGGTAAGCACAGCGCCATCGGGGCAAAATGCCTGCTCCCTTGCCCCTTCGCCTTTTCTCCCTCTATCCTTAACCCTATGGAAAAACTCGCTGAACTCAAACGCGCCAAGCTTCTGGCGCTGTCGCTGCTGCTGATTGCCGCCGCGACCTTTATCGCCACCCTCTTTCTGCCGCAGACCTTCTGGGTACGGGGGGTGAAGGCCATTGCCGAAGCAGCCATGGTCGGTGCGCTGGCAGACTGGTTTGCCGTGGTGGCCCTGTTCCGCCGGGTGCCGATCCCGTTTATCTCGCGGCATACGGCGATTATCCCGCGCAATAAAGATCGGATTGGCGACAATCTCGGCCAGTTCGTGCAGGAAAAATTCCTTGATACCCAGTCGCTGGTGGCGCTCATCCGCCAGCACGAACCGGCGTTGCTCATCGGCAACTGGTTCAGCAAGCCGGATAACGCCCAGCGCGTCGGGCAGCACATCATGCAGGTGATGAGCGGTTTCCTCGAGCTGACCGACGACGGGCGCATTCAACGCATGCTTAAACGGGCGGTGCATAAGGCGCTGGATAAGGTCGATTTCAGTGAAACCAGCGCCGCCATGCTGGAGAGCATGACCAAAAACGACCGTCACCAGGTGCTGCTGGATGCGGTGATTAATCGCCTGATCACGCTCCTGCAGCGCGACAGCACCCGCGACTTTATCGCCGCGCAAATCGTCCAATGGCTGAAGACCGAGCATCCGCGCAAGGCGATGATTTTGCCCACCGAGTGGCTGGGGGATCAGAGCGCCGAGCTGGTCTCGAATGCGGTGAATGCCATTCTGGATGACGTCAGCCACGACCGCACCCACCAGATCCGTCAGGCCTTCGATCGCGCGGTGCTGAAGCTGGTGGATAATCTAAAAAACGATCCGGAAACCGCGGCCAAAGCCGAGAACATCAAAGAGTATCTGAAGAACGACGAGGCCTTTAACCGCTATCTGGGCGAGATGTGGGGCGACCTGCGTCAGTGGCTGAAAGCTGACATGCAGAGCGACGACTCCCGCGTCAAACAGCGCCTCGCCAATGCCGGGCTGTGGTTCGGTGAAACCCTGGTGGCGGATACCAACCTGCGAGCCTCACTAAATGAACATCTGGAGCAGGCCGCTCATCGGGTGGCACCGGATTTTGCCCGGTTCCTCACCCGCCATATCAGCGACACGGTTAAAGGCTGGGATGCCAAAGATATGTCCCGGCAGATTGAGCTGAACATCGGTAAAGATCTGCAGTTTATCCGCGTCAACGGCACCCTGGTGGGCGGCACCATCGGGCTGATTCTGTTCCTGCTCTCACAATTGCCCGATGTGCTGCCGCTGCTTACCCGGTAATAGAATCAGGTATTGCGGATCACGTAGCGCGTCGGCGCAAAGCAGTTGAGGAACATGTGCATCAGGAATACCACCGTCAGGGTCGCTACCAGCGCCACCGTCACCGAGACGATGCGGTAGAGATCGCTGAACACCAGGTCGCCGTCCGGGTGCATATTCTGGCCGAACATGATCCCGATGGTGGTGATGCTGGCAAACCCGACGCCGGCACCCACCTTCTCCATCACGTGCAGACGCGCGCCAAAGGCCAGCCCAAGGCCAATCAGCGGCATCATCAACAGCATGTGGCTGCTGTGATCGTACAGCACCAGCTGCACCAGCAGGATGTACAGGCAGCCGATCACCACCCCGACCACGCGCCACAGGGAGCTCATCACCGCCCCGCGATAGTGCATCGGGAAGAGGATCAGGATCCCCGCCATCAGCGCCGACAGCGAATCGCTGAGATCGCTTATCTGGAACACGACAAAAATCAGCGTCGCCACCGTCCCGGAGAGCAGCGACTCATGGCGCACGCGGGCGGCATCTTTCTCCAGACGCGGCGGCGGCGTGCGCGGCTCGACGTCTGGCAGCAGATAGTGCATCAGCGCGCTCAGGCACACCGCCATCACGCTGGCTTCAAGGTTCGAGAACAACAGCGTATGCCAGTTGGTGGTGGGATAGCTCATAAAGTTGAGCATGGTGCTTTGACACACGACCCCCATTGAGCCAAACAGAAACAGCGGCCCCTGGCTCATAAAGCGAAAACGCATCACATACAGGCCAAACACCACCAGCGTCATGATCACCGGCCACTGCGCCAGATAGCCGATAATAAACACCATTTCGATGCAGTTCAGGGCAGAACTGAATACAAACTGTTTTGCGACGTGACGGTTAAATACCGGCACCAGCGACAGCAGCATGATCGGGTAGATCACGAAGAAGACGCCGTAGCTGGTGCTGTAAAAACTCGACACGCTCAGGGCAATCATCCCGGCAAACACGATGCGCAACGTCTGGCGAAAGTCGTTGGCGGTATAGACGATGTTGCCGTGCGGGGTAAAGACCCGCGCCAGGGTATTAATAGACATGATGATCAATAGACATAGTGCAGCAGGCTGACGAGGTGGATCTGCATCCCGGAGAAGAAGCGGGCAAACGGACCTTCGCTGTTATAGAGCTGCACGGTAGCGCGCGCCCCGGTCGGGAGGTGCTTCGGCAGGGGTTCATCCAGCGCCACATGGATGCGCATACGCTGCGCGTCACGCACCCAGCGGTTGGAGGTTTCCGGCTCCGACAGCTGGCCGTTGACCGCCTCCTGTCCCGCTAAGATACCGGCATCGCTGCTGGTAACATGGGCGCGGAATACGCGGCCCGGGAAGGCGTCAAACACAACCGCGGCGTCGGTGTTCTGGTGGGTATGGCGCAGGCTTTTTTCGCGAAAATCGGCGACGATATCGCTCTGATTGTTCACCAGCGCCAGTGCCGCCGAGCCGGAAGCGGCATAAAAACCGGGGCTAAGCTGAACGTTGCTGACCGTGCCGTCGGCTTCAGCGTAGATCTTCGTCCAGCCGAGATTGAGTTCAGCCTCGTCCAGCGCGTTACGGTATTTTTGCAGGGTCACGTTACGCGTGTCATCCCGCTCGCCGCGCTCAATGCGCAGCTGGTGGATGCTGGCAGTCAGATTGGCGACGCTCTGCTCGCTGCTCTGCCAGGTGGTGCGGACTTTATCCAGATCCGCCTGCGAGACGTTCTGCAGGGTGCTGAGTTTCTGATAGCGATCGAAAGTTACTTTGTCGTTGCGGGCGGTAAGCTGGGCGGTTTTCAGGCTGGCCTGGGCCGCCACGATCTGTGCATCCAGCTGCTCATTGGCGAGCCGCGCCTGTTGCAGGGCAATCTCTGCGGCCTCTACTTTATTGCGAAACGGCGTAGGGTCGAGTTCAAACAGCAGATCGCCCTTCTTCACCTGACTGTTGTTATGCACATGTACCGCCGCCACATAGCCGGAGACGCGCGCCGAGACTGGCGTCACCACGCGCATCACCGTGGCGTCCGGCGTCAGCGGGATCCAGATATCCGCGACAATAAAATAGACAAACATCAGCAGGAAAGAGGCAATACTCACCCTTACCCAGCGGGCAAACTTTTGTTCAGGGGTCATGATTATTTGATCTTGTTATCTTCTTCGCGGATTGTCCGCAAATTGCAGGCGATTTGATTAAGTGTGGCGCTGAAAATCTCGAGATGATCCGGGGCGATATTCTGCGATACCCGTTCCTGGAACGTTTCGATGACCTGGGTCAGCGTTTTCAGCACCGCGTTCCCCTCGGGTGTGAGCTTCAGCAGCCGGATGCGCTTGTCGTAAGGCGATGTAGTGCGCAGCAGATAGCCCTGCTTTTCCAGCTGTGAAAGGGTGCGCATCAGCGGCGGCAGTTCAATACCCTGCACCTCCGCCAGTTCGCTTACCGAGACGTTATCCCCCAACTGTTTCAGCTGCATCATCACCGTCCAGCTTGACTGGGTTAACCCGGTCTCGAGAATGGCGTCGTCAATCACCGCGCGCCACTGGCGCACAATCATTGCCATTCGCATGCCCATAGGCCGACGGCAGAACAGATCTTCTTCACGCATGGGGGATCCTCGCTTCACACGCTGCGAAGATAATAGTTATCAGGGTAAGTATCAAGAAACGAGGAGGTTAAGAGCAGGAATTGCGAAAGCGGGCCAGCGAGGCCTCGCCTGTCTTACCTAACTGTAAATGTGCTGCTGACTGAGGAGATAATTTTCAATGGCGATCCATTCCGTCAGGCGTTTATAGAGATGCAGCATCGCCATCGGGAACAGGCTGTGGAGTTCCTGATGGGCATTGAGTTCCGCTAGCGACGTGCCGGGGTTAGTGAACGGCACATTGGCCAGCCGTAACAGATCGAAGTAATCCATACGTAAAAGCTTAGGGAAACTCTCCTGGGTGATGGTGCACAGACATTCCTGGTAGATCCGGCGCTGCTTCTCTTCGTTATCGTCATTATCGATCAGGATTAAGAGCGCTTTTTCCAGGCTCTTTTGTGCAGCGATCATTTTTTCCATACAGTTCTCTGACAGCATCAAACACGTTGATCAAATTTTTTATACAACCCGGTCAAATTGGTCACGGCGAACTTGCGGTAAATATTACGCCGATGATGGCTGACGGTTTTTCCGGTCACATCCAGGTAGCGGGTGATCTCTTTATTCTTTTTCCCCGACACAATATACGGCAGCAGCATGGTTTCCATGCGGGTGAGCCGCTGTTCTTTTTCAAGATGATGCCAGCGCGCGTTTTTAAAAATCGTGACCGGCTGATCTTCCTGTGCCAGATGGACAAGACAGGCGCGTAATTTAGTTACGGCGCTTTTACAATCGATGGTGTAATCGGCGATGGTATTAATCAAAATATTTTCAATCGTGCTTTCGTAACACACATCCCGGGTAATAAAAATAAAATAACGTTGTTCATAGCGATTTTTAATATCCAGCAATGTATTCAATACATTGATATTAGATTCGCCATAATCCACCACAATGGCTTTTGTACGGACAAGATCCTCTTTTGTCGCTTTTTTAATGTCATCAAGATACAGTACCCGCTGAAACGATGGCGCCTCCGTCATTAACTGTTCAACCAGCACGGTAAAGCCCTGCTGAAAATATCTACAGGATGTTAATACTATAATCATGCCTATATCCTTATCATCACTGTGGATTCATTCATAATCATCGAGAATGTATAAATTTTCAATTAACAGTTTTCCGGGGGATTGTAGGAATATTCTCAGGCCATGAGGGACACTTTGTGCGGTTGCTCGCAAAAGCGCATATTTGAAGGCATTATTCGTCTGTTATTACAGTGAGATATCCCACCCGATAAGATTTATCCAACCGAGAGAAGATCAATCTGACCCTCGCTTTTATTTCCTTTTGATATGCTGCGAAATGTAACGAAGGATTAAACAGTGTATGCGTTTTTATATTCGTCACTGCGAAATAAAATCATTACGCACTTATAGAAGGATTTTTATATGAGCAATTCTTTTCGATTGACGCGCCTGACTGCCAGTATGAGCTTACTTTTTGGCAGCGGCTTAATTTTGTCACCGGCGACACCGATCAGACAATGAGCGCCACCTGGTCGCTTAACTTCTAGAACAAATAAGCCGCATACGCTGTATGCGGCTTTCTTTCTGGCAGGACGGCAATTAATTTATCACGCCCTGCGAATGACTCCCGGTTCCGTTTTTCCCTTCGTAAAATAATAAACGGAGGTTTCCTCAGCGGCTAAAGTGCTGGCAAATGGCACGCCTGCCGGACGCAGTCACCACCACGTCGCGGAACCCCGCCACCCGCTGGATCCAGCCTTTGGTATCCATATGCACCAGCAGCGCCGCGCCTGCCTCACCGCCCAGATGAAACCGCCGCTCGCTCCAGTCCAGACAGGCGCAGCAGGCTTTTCGTCGGGTCCTGGCATTCAACACAATGCCCAGAGACAGGAACGCCTCGCGCCCGCTCAGGGTGAGGGCCGAGCCATCTGCCACCAGCCAGCCCTCCGCCTGCATAAAGTCATATATCTGTACCGCGACCGTGCCCGCCAGATGGTCATAGCAGGTACGGGCGTGGCGCATTGATTCCGGTGCCGTCGTCTCCGGCGGGGTGATGCGCCCCCAGGACATCCCCATCATCTGCTCCACCAGCTCCGCAACTTCATGCCCTGCCAGCCGATAGTAGCGATGCCTGCCCTGAGACAGGCAGGTGATCAGCCGCCCCTCCATCAGCCGGGTAAGATGCCCGCTGGCGGTAGAGGGTGCCACATCCGCCACGGCGCTGAGTTCTGTGGCGGTCCACGCCCGGCCGTCCATCATGGCGCAGAGCATTTTCACCCGGGAAGGATCGGCCATCGTTGCGGCGACTGCGGCAACGGCCAGCTCCAGCGCGGTGCTGTTATCAGGAGGTAAACGGGTCTTTAGCATAGGCTGCCCACGGCTCAGTGATCTCTGCCGCCAGCTTATCATTATCCGTCAGCAGAATAAGGTGGTTCGCATGATCGCTGTATTGGGTCAGGATGGACACCCCCTGCGCGGCCAGCGCGGCGGCAATCTCCCCCAGCTCGCCGGGACGTTCCTGTTTCAGCTTACGGATAAGCGGTTTACGCACCGCCAGCACGTTAAACCCGCCATCCAGCAACACGGCCCGGGCTTTATCGCCCTCCTCCACCAGAAAATGCGCCTCCACGCCAAAGACGCCGCCGCCCTCCAGCCCCACGCCATGCTGCCCCAGCAGTTGACCAAAGCGCGCCAGCTCGCCGGGTGTAGGGTTGAACATCACATGAACGTCATACATGAGCCTCTCCTCCGGTTTCTGATGCGTATTCCCGCACCACCTGCGCAACCCGAATACGGTAGCAGGCAAATATCGACGCCCGCCCTTCGGCCTGCGCGGCCTGGTGAAACACGTTTTGCTTCCAGCGTTGAACAGCCTCCTCATCCCGCCACCACGAGAGGGAGAGGATTTTGCCCTCGGTGGTCAGGCTCTGAAAACGTTCGATATCGATAAAGCCGTCGATGTCCGCCAGCAGCGGTTTTAGCTCAGCGGCCAGTTGCAGATAACGCGCCTGATGCGCGGGCTGCGCTTTGGCTTCAAACAGGACTGCAATCATGAGGATCTCTCCGTTGTGAGGTTACGGAGAGCATGAAGGAAACAAAAACGTGATGCTTCGGTGAGGAGCGAAATATGGGGTGACGTTTGAACGACGTGCCCGGCAGTACGCCGGGCGGTTTTAGCCAAGGAGCGACTTCGGCTCCATAAACGCCCTTATCCCCCACGCGCCCATCTCGCGCCCGACGCCGGAGTGTTTGAACCCACCAAAAGGGGCTTGCGGCTCATGGGCGAGGGTGTTGACCAGCACGCGGCCAGACTGGATCTGCTGCGCCACCCGCCGGGCGCGTTCCGCGTCACCGCCCAGCACCAGCGCACTCAGGCCGTAATCGGTGTCGTTAGCAATGGCAATGGCCTCTTCCTCGTCGCGGTAGGGGATCACGCACAGTACCGGACCAAAAATCTCGTCCCGGGCGATCGCCATCTGGTTATGCACATCGGTAAACAGCGTCGGACGGACAAACCAGCCGTCCCGGGTTCCCTCTGGCCGGCCTGCGCCCCCCGCCAGCAGACGAGCCCCCTCCTCCTGCCCTGTGCGGATATAGCCCTGCACCCGCTGCCACTGTTTTTCGCTTACCATCGGGCCAACCTCGGTGGTGCTGTCACGCGGATCGCCGGATTTCACCGCCGCGATGGCCCGGGCCAGCGCCTGTTCCATTTCAGCCTGACGCGACAGCGGCACCAGGATGCGCGTACCGGCCACGCACGCCTGCCCGCTGTTCATCAACCCGGCCTGCACCGCCAGCGAAACGGCCTGGTCGAGATCGGCATCGTCAAGAATGAGGGTTGGGGATTTACCGCCCAGCTCCAGGGTGACGCGGGTAAAGTTTTCCGCCGCGTTGCGCAGGATCGCTTTGCCGGTCTGCGTGGAACCGGTAAAGGATATTTTAGCCACGTCAGGGTGACGGCTGATGGTCTCGCCCACCCTGTCGCCGCGCCCGGTGACGATATTAAACACCCCCGGCGGCAGGTCTGCGGCATGCAAAGCCTCGGTCACAATCTGCGTCTGCAAAGCGCTCATCTCGCTGGGCTTGATCACCGCGGTGCAGCCTGCCGCCAGCGCGGCCGCCAGCTTGCCGCAGATAAAACCCGCGTCGCTGTTCCATGGGGTAATAAGTCCGGCGACACCCAGCGGGGTCATCTCGACCCTGGCCGCACCGGCGACGGCGGTAAATTCAAAGGTCTCCAGCGCCGCGATGGCCTGGGCAATCACCTCCGCCGGATAGCTTGCCATCCACGCCGAGCGCGACGCGGGCGCGCCGTACTCTTCAATTACCGCCTCCAGCAGATCGTCATGACGGGCCGCCACCGCAGCCTGCATCCGTCGCAGGGCAGCGATGCGCTCCTGCTTCGTGGTTCTGGCCCACGCCGGAAACGCCGCTTTGGCAGCAGCAATGGCGCGCTCTGCATCGACTTCATCAGCAAGACGCACCTGTCCTGTCACCCGGGCCGTCGCCGGGTTATAGAGATCAAAACGCTCGGTGCCGTGTGGGGTGACAAATTCACCGTTGATAGAGATCTGTTCGATATAGTGCATAAAAACCTCCTCAGGCTGGATGAAGCCAGTCTGGCATACCTTCTCCGTTGCGATAATCCACGCTATGCTGCAAAGGTTGTTTCGATTTTCAGGATAATCTATGCACCGTTCAGGACTGACCGAGCTGGAAGTGGTGATGGCCGTGGTACGTCGCGGCAGCTTTCGCGCCGCCGCCCAGGAGCTGGGGATGTCGGCCACCGCCGTGAGCAACGCCGTTGCCGGGCTGGAAAGCCGCCTGCAAACCCGTCTGTTTAACCGCACCACCCGCAGCGTGGGGCTTACCGACGCCGGGCAACGCTATGTGGCGCGGATCGGCCCGGCGTTGCAGGAAATCCGTCAGGCCGATGAAGAGATCCACAGCGATACCGATGAGCCTGCTGGCACCCTGCGCCTGAACGTTCCCAACAATGTTGGCACCCTGTTCCTGGATGCGCTGCTGATCGACTACATGATCCGCTACCCGAAAATGCGCGTCGAAGCGGTAAGCGAAGCGCGGATGATCGATATCGTGGCAGAGGGTTACGACGCGGGCGTTCGCCTGGCGGAGTCCGTCCCGCAGGACATGATCGCCGTGCCGCTGACCCCCGATATTCGCCAGATCGTCACCGCCACGCCGGACTATTTTGCCCGTTACGGCATACCGCAAACCCCGGACGATCTGCTGCATCACCAGGGGATCGGCATGCGGATGGCCCACGGCGGGATCTATCGCTGGGAGCTGGCGCGACGTGGGGAGCAGGTAGCCCTGGCGGTGCCGCCGCGCTTTGCCACCTCGGATCTGTTCGCTTCGATCCGGGCGGTGAAAGCGGGTCTGGGGGTAGGATTTTTACCGGAACTCTATATTCAGCAGGAGCTGCAAAGCGGGGAGCTGGTGAGCGTACTGGAGGAGTGGTCGCAGCCCTTTGCCGGGCTGCGCCTCTACTATCCCGGGCATCGCCACGTCCCGCCGGGGTTACGGGCGCTGGTGGCGATGATCCGCGAGCGCGGTCTTATTCGAGATTAGCTTTGTTCAGGCCGTAGGCGCTATCCAGCGAGCCGGGTGCCATGCGGGAGGTGATCCCCAGACGGTTCCAGGCGTTGATCGCCACGATCGCAAAGTTCAGCTCGGAGATCTCAATGTCCGAATAGTGTTCCGCCACGCTGCGATAGAGCACGTCGCTGACGCCGTGCGGCCCAATCTGGGTCAGCGCTTCGGTGAAGGCCAGCGCCGCTTTTTCACGGGCGCTGAACAGCGGTGACTCACGCCATGCGGCCAGATGGTACAGGCGCAGCTCGCGCTCCCCGGCAATTTTGGCCTCTTTCGAATGCATATCCAGACAGAAGGTGCAGCCGTTGAGCTGGGAGACACGGATGTCGATCAGGTGCTTGAGCGCCGGGTCGATGGAGGTCTGGCCCACCGCCATGCTCAGGTCGGACAGCGCTTTAGCGAGGGCAGGTGTGGCTTTATGGTGGTTAACGCGAGTGCTCATTGTCTTTCCTCTTGATGTGCGGCATATGAAATGCGATGGGGCAAATTTACGCCGTTCATGACATAGTAAAAAGATACAAAAAGCGCGAAACGAGGTAGGACATGAAGCCGGGCTATCACCAGATTTATACCCGCTACCGGGACAACATTACCCGCGGCATCCTCAAGCCCGGCGACAAGGTGCCCGCCATCCGCGTGCTGGCGGAAGAGCTGAAGGTGGCGCGCAAAACGGTGGAAACCGCCTATGCCATTCTCACCGGCGAAGGCTATCTGGTGAGCCAGGGCGCGCGCGGCACGCGGGTGAACCCGGATTTAACCCTCCCCGTCACGCCACCGCCCCCTGCCGACCCGCTGACCGGTGCATTGCCTGAATCGCTGGTCAGCCAGCGCGAACGCAGCGGTTTTTTGCGCCTAGGCATCCCGGCGCTGGACAGTTTCCCGTACAAGAAATGGCTGCTGCTGGCGGGCCAGGCGGTGCGCGCCATGCGCCAGGAGGAGATGCTCAGTCCGCCGGTGATGGGCTGGACACCCCTGCGTCAGGCCATCGCCAGCTACCTCAATATTTCCCGCGGGTTGTCCTGCACCCCGGATCAGGTGCTGATTACCAGCGGCTACAGCGGCAGCCTGCGGCTGATCCTCGATACCCTTGCCAGCCGCAACGATAAGGTGGTGTTTGAAGATCCGGGCTATTTTATGGGCCAGCAGCTGCTCCGGCGCATCATTCCGCGCCTGCACACCGTGCCGGTGGATCGTTCAGGCATGGACACCGACTATCTGTTGCACCACCATCCCGACGCCCGTTTCGTTATCGTCACCCCCTCACACCAAAGCCCGCTGGCGGTGACGCTGTCGTTACCCCGCAGGCAGCAGCTGCTTGACTGGGCCGGGCAGAATGACGCCTGGATCATCGAAGATGATTACGACGGCGAATTTCACTACACCCGCAAGGTGCTGCCGTCGCTGAAAAGCCTCGATCGTCAGGATCGGGTGATCTACATGGGCACCTTCAGCAAAACCGTGATGCCGTCGCTGCGTCTCGGCTACGTGGTGATGCCCGCCAGCACGGTGTCGGCCTTTAACGATACCGCCGATCTGCTCGCCAGCGGCCAGCCGGTGCTGACGCAAAAGATCCTGACCGCCTTCATCAACGACGGCCACTTCTTCCGCCATCTGAAAAAGATGCGCGCCCTGTACCAGCAGCGGCGCGACTGGATGATCGCCGCCCTGCATGAGGTCTACGGGGAGCGGTTCTTCACCGAGCAGAACGACGGCGGGATGCATATTGTGGCGTTTTTAACCAAAGGCAGCTGTGACCGGGAAATCGCCCACTGCTGGCAACAGCAGCAGTTGCAGGTGAATGCCCTGTCGGCGTGGTACAGCGGATCGGGCAAACGCTACGGGCTGGTGATGGGGTATAACAACGTGCGCAGCTACGACGAGGCCGTTGCGCTACTCACGCGGCCAAAAAGCCAAACCTGCGATCTCCTGAAATAGCAACCCCCTGATTTTGCACCATAAAAAGCCGTTTTCAGACAATCATTAAGGTATGAATTACCGCCACGGTCTTTATAATCGACGCGCTAAATTACATGTTTAAGGACAAAAAAATGAAATCACTTCTGGGATTCGATTATCTGTTAACACCGCGCGTACTGGTCTTCTTCTACTGGATCGTCATGCTGTTTATTCTGCTCGGCGGCATCTACTCGATGTTTACCGAGCATCTTATTGCCGGCTTTTTCGGCATGCTGTGCAGCCTGATCGGCACCCGCGTGATGTTCGAGCTGATCATGGTCGCGTTTAAAAATAACGAATATCTGCGCCGTATTGCCGAGAACACCGGGAAATCCACCGTAGAGTAACGCCACAGCACACTCTGTAGGCCCGGTAGCGTAGCGCCACCGGGCAATCCGCTACATATCAAATCGTGACAACCCGACATCCTTCAGCTGCTCATCGCTCATCTGGCGTAAAATGCGGCGCGTGCGGTTGATGCGATACCATCTTTTCACTGCCCGCCCCATCCAGATAAACACCGCAAACGGCCTTTTTGCCCGGTTTTCGTAAAATTCCATGATGCGCTCCTCACCTTGTCAGTGGGGTTATCATCATGGAGATCGGGGTGGACAATACAGACTCAAAAACAACTTTTGTTTAACATACAGATCCACTAAAACAGTATCTGAATGCCGTTTTTTGCGGCAATCTGTACTGGTTTTTAGATCTGTATGGCGACAACCAAGGATACAGCATGACGCGTTACCAACATCTGGCCAATCTCCTGGCACAACGCATTGAACAAGGGCTGTATCGCAGTGGGGAGCGTTTACCCTCGGTGCGCGCCCTGAGCCAGGAGCATGGCGTTAGCATCAGCACCATTCAGCAGGCCTATCAGATCCTCGAAAACCTCCAGTTGATCACCCCCCAGCCGCGCTCCGGCTATTTTGTCTCTTCACGCAAAGCACAGCCGCCCGTTCCGGCGATGACCCGCCCGGTTCAGCGTCCGGTAGAGGTGACCCAGTGGGATGAGGTGATGATGCTCCTCGATGCCCGCGCCGATAAAGAAATGATCTCTTTTGGCGGCGGTTCGCCGGATCTGAACCAGCCGAGCCTGAAACCCTTGTGGCGCGAGATGAGCCGCATTGCCCAGCACCATCCCGGGGAAATGCTGAGCTACGACGTGCTGGAAGGGCGACAGGAGCTGCGCGAGCAGATCGCCCGCCTGATGCTGGACGGTGGCTCGACGGTAGCGGCAAACGAGATTGTGATCACCAACGGCTGTCACGGGGCGCTGTCGCTGGCGCTGCTGTCGGTGTGCCAGCCGGGGGATATTGTGGCGGTGGAGTCGCCGTCGTTCCACGGCACCATGCAGATGCTGCGCGGGTTTAACATCAAGGCGATTGAGATCCCCACCGATCCGCAGACCGGGATCAGCATCGAAGCGCTGGAGCTGGCCCTGGAGCAGTGGCCGATTAAAGCGGTGATCCTGGTGCCCAATTGCAATAATCCGCTCGGGTTTATCATGCCGGAGGTGCGTAAACGTCAGGTGCTGGCCCTGGCCCAGCGCCACGATATTGTCATCGTCGAGGACGATATTTACGGCGAGCTGGCGGCGGACTACCCGCGCCCGCGCACCATCCACTCGTTTGATATCGACGGCCGCGTGCTGCTGTGCAGCTCCTTCACCAAAACCGTGGCCCCCGGGCTGCGCGTCGGCTGGATTGTGCCGGGCCGTTATTACGACCGGGTGATGCACATGAAATATGCCGCGGGTGGGTTTAACGTGCCGGGTACGCAGATGGCGGTCGCCGCGTTTATTCGGGATGGTCATTACCATCGCCACGTGCGCCGTATGCGCCAGATTTATCAGCAAAATATGGAGCGCTACACGTGCTGGGTGCGGCAGTATTTCCCGGCAGAGATCTGCGTTACGCGCCCGCAGGGCAGTTTTTTGCTGTGGGTGGAGCTACCGGAGAAGGTGGACATGGTATGCGTCAGCAAGCAGCTGAGTCGCCTGAAGATCCAGGCCGCGGCGGGATCGCTGTTTTCGGCCTCGGGGAAGTATCGCAACTGTCTGCGGATTAACGTGGCTTTGCCGCCGAACGAGAAGAACCGCGAGGCGTTAAAGAAGATGGGCGAGGCGATTCATATTGCGATGGAGGCGTAGTGCGGTATCGTGCGGCCTGATGCCCTCTCCCACAGGGAGAGGGAAAAACCCAGCCCGGTCAGCGTCGCGCCACCGGGCAATGTCAGCTTAAAACTTCCAGGACACGCTGCCGACGATGCTGCGCTCGGCACCAAAGTAGCAGTATGAGAGCGAGTTACAGGCCGCCACGTAGCTTTCGTCCGTCAGGTTGTTGACGTTCAGCTGCGCGCTTACCCCTGTCAGCCCGACCTTCGACAGATCATAGCCTACCGCCAGATCCACCAGCGTGTACGACGGCAGCGTATGGGTGTTCATGCGGTCGCTGGTCACGCCATTGACGTAACGTACGCCCGATCCCACCGTCAGACCATCAAGCGGCCCGGTTTTGACGTCATAGCTGAGCCAGCCGCTGGCCATATTGCGCGGCGCATAGACCGCACGCTTGCCCTCTTCCTCCGGGCTGCTCTTCTTGTAGCGGATGTCGGTATAGGTATAGGCCGCCTGCAGACGCAGGTTGTCGGTCAGTTGCCCCACCGCTTCCAGCTCGACCCCTTCAGACTCGATCTCCCCGATAGAGCGGTACGGATCGGTCGGCTCCTCTTTGGTGGCGATATTTTTCTGGTTGATGCGGAACACCGAGGCGCTGAACTGGCTGTTCATCCCTTCCGGCTCAAACTTCACGCCCGCTTCCCACTGCTTGCCTTTCATTGGATCCAGCAGATCGCCGTTGGCATCGGCAAAGCTGGTCGGGGTAAAGGCGGTGGAGTAGCTGATGTACGGCGCGATACCGTTATCAAACAGGTATAACAGCGCCGCACGGCTGCTGAAGTTGTTCTTGTCCAGATCGCTGCGGGTATCGTTCAGCTTGTCGATGTTCGAGACCTTCACCTGATCGTAGCGACCGCCCAGGGTCAGACGCCAGCGATCCAGCGAGAGCTGATCCTGCAGGTAGTAGCCCGTCTGGCGCAGCTTGTGCTTCTCCTGGCTGTACATGGTGATGTAATCCGGCTTCGCGCCGTACACCGGGTGGAAGGCGTCGATAGGCGGGAAGCCGCCGTAGTAGCCGGTGGTGTCGTTGCTGCGATCCTGATAATCGAGGCCGATCAGCACCCGGTGGTTCACTGCCCAGGTATCGAAGCTGCCGTCGATCTGGTTATCCAGGGTGATGGCATCCATCTTCTCGTCCGAGCCGGAATACCCGCGGTTAAGCTCGGTTTCGTTCAGCCAGCCAGCGGCATAGACCTGATTCAGCTCCACTTTGGTATGCAGATAGCGCAGCTTCTGGCGCACCGACCAGCCGCTGTCAAACATATGCTCAATGTTGTAGCCGACCATGTTCTCGCGACGATCGTACTTATCGTAATCGTCCTCGCCTTCAAAGAAGGTATTGGAGATCATTTTGCCGTCATGTGGCACCACGGTGCCGTCGTATGGCAGGCCGGAGTGGCTGCCGCCCTCGGGATCGCGGTGCAGATAGGCCATCAGATCCAGACGGGTGTTATCGGTGATGCGCCAGGTCAGGCTCGGCATCAGCGCGTAACGCTCTTCCTTCAGCGGATCAAACTGGGAGTCGGCATAGCGGGTCATACCGCTCAGACGCGCCGCCACCCGGTCGTTGTCGTCCAGCGCACCGGTAACATCAAACATCGCCCCGCGCTGATCGTTATTCCCGGCGAACAGCTTGATCTCGCCGCCCGGATCGAACGACGGTTTACGCGAGGTGAGCGCCACAATACCGCCCGGTGAGGAACGGCCATACAGCACCGACGCCGGGCCGCGCACCACTTCGATATTTTCCAGGAACCACGGGTCAACCACCAATGAGCTGTGAGAGTTGGTGTCCCCCATCATCTTCAACCCGTCGAGATAGACGTTATCCAGACTGCCGTCCGAGAAGCCGCGCAGCACAATGTAGTCAAAGCGGTTTGAAGCGCCGATCTGGTTGCTGTAAACCCCTGGCGTGTAGCTCACCGCCTGACGCACGCTGGTGGCGCCCTGCTCTTCGAACTGCTCGCGGGTGACGATAGACACCGCCTGCGGGGTCTCGATATCCGGGGTCGCCAGCTTGGTGGCACCACTCTGCATCTGCGAGGTCACCACCACGGTTTCGGTTTTCGGCGTCTCCTGCGCCATCAGGGGGAGTGCGACGCTCCCGGTAACCCATCCCACCAGCAGTGTCAGCCGCGTTTTAGCGAACATGAAAATCTCCAAAGGCATTTCTAATTGTTAATAAGAATTATTACCTTTTTCATTTCGAAGATAGCTATGCGCGCCGCCAGAGTACGTATGCGCAATGCCAAACCGCACAAAAGGCGTTGGCGAATGGGGAAAAGCGGATTAACGGTCGCTGCGCACCGCGCCGGGACAGACGCCGTAGCGACGACGAAAGGCGGTGGCAAAGTTAGTGGCGTGCTGATAGCCCGACATCCACGCCGCCTGCTGCACGCTGTGGCCTTCCAGCAGATAGCGGCGCGCCAGACTAAGACGGCAGTCGCGCAGGTAGTCGAACACCGTACAGCCGTAGGCCTGACGGAACTTGCTGCGCAGGCTGCTGGGGCTCATCGCCGCCCGGGCGGCCAGCTGAGCGAGGGTGTAATCCTGCTCAGGGGACTGTGCCAGCAGATGACGGATCTGTTCCAGGCGGGCGTGCTCGCCGCCGGTGGTGCCAGGCAGCGCCGTACCCTGCTGCTCACGCAGGTGCAGGCCATGGCCCAGCAGCTGATACATCACCCCTTCCAGTAACAGCTGGCGCGACAGACTGCTGCGCTCGCGCTGCCGGGCATGCTGAATACCGGCCAGCACAAAATCCGGTACCTGCCAGACAAAGGTGGGCGCATTGAGCTTCTCCCACTGCTCCAGCAGCGAGGCGAGCAGGCTTTCACGACGGGCATCGTCGGGGTAAACGCCAAAGGAGAGGGTTTTCAGGGCGATATCGGCATCATGACGGGCAGACATGGCCTGCTGTTCACTGAGCCTGGCGCTAAACGCCATGCCGGGTCGCACCGAGTAGACTTCGCCGCTGAGGGTCAGGGTTACACAGCCTTCCAGCACCACCAGTACATACAGGGGGCTACTGTGGCGGGAGGTCGTTTCATAGGGTTGCAGCACGCGCACGTCGGAATGGGTTAACGAGATGCCGGACGGCAGGATCATCTCTTCGACATCGCCGTGCAGAACGGGGCTGGTGTTGGCACTGGTATCCGTCAGCAGAGGGAAGCGATAGTCGATACCGTAGCGCTCGCCAAACACCTTAAAGTCTGCCACGGAAAAGGTTTTTTTCGTTGCAGCGGTGGGATTATGGAGCGTTGTGTTGGACATACCTGCGCCTGGAGGAAGCTATTAAAAATAAAACAGTATCACTCCTTTAACGCAGCGGCAATGCGGGTATATTCCGCTTCGCTTAAAACGTATTTAAACGCTGGCATAACACCAGCGTTTAAATATTATTTTATGGCAATTCTGTTAATCACGCCTCTTGCCAGGCGGCAAAGGTTTCTTCGTGATTTTTATTCAGCACGACTTTATTGCCGTCAATTTTATCGACCCACTCCAGCGGAATATAATGGTGTTTGCCGCCAGACTCGGAATCGTTTTTTGCCAGCTTAATACGCTCGCCGTCAAGATGGTCAACTGTACCGACGTGGTGACCGCAGCTTGCAACAACCGGAGCATGTTCCTTGATTTCACTCTTGTTTACCATAATTAATTCTCCTCATCAGGTTTCTACGGGTTGTGTCACGAAACTAACTGTAGACCATAAATAATTTATTTACCGCCTCATTAGCATTTCGAAACATATTTCCCGGCACGTTTAAAGAACAAGCGAAATATATAAGAATGCGCCTATAAATATTCCAGCAACGTTATTATGCGGCATAATTACTGTCACGCACTCAACATGGAGGCATATATGGTAGAAGCCAATCGTACCGAAATATCCCTGGCTCTTGGTGAAGCGGTTTTAGAAGTTGTACAAAAAGGCCAGGAAGTGTCGAGAGAGAATCTTGCCCGGGCCATGAAAACGAAAGCCGAGCGAGAAAACGATGACGACCGCCTGCTTGATTACTGGAAGGCCTGTCATATCCTCGCGGCTTAGCGATAGCGGCGTGGGGTCTGCGCCCCGCGCCGTCTTAACGATGACTTGCTAACGATTACTCATCGAAGAACCAGTAGCCCTGGTTGATCAGCCCGGTCAATTCTTCCACAAACGCCGGATTTTGCAGGGCAGCGCCCAGCTCGGCCTGACCCAGCTCGGTGTAGCGGCACAGCGCATCTGCCGCCGTTGCGTCTACCGTCTCCAGCTTCTCGCTGTTGATGAAGAAGCTGCCGCCGATATTCAGCACTCGCAGTCCGCTCAGGCGAGTTAAGGTTTCGCCGCCCAGCAGTGCGTCCAGCACCTCTTCCGTGGTGTATTCCGGCTCAGCAGGGGCGATATCCAGCTCGTGACGGGGGGTGGAGATAAAGCTGCCAAACCAGTCTCTGAAGTCGTCCGGCTGGCTGATCATCGCGATCATCATCTGACGCAGGCGCTCAAGTTCGTACTCTTCCACCCGGCCCGGGTGCTCGCGACAGGTCAGATCGGGATCGCTGTAATGCTCGCCGCCCAGATCGTTTTCCAGGGCGTAATCGGCAAAGCTGCTGATCAAATCCCGGCCGTTCGGGCCACGGAAGCCCACCGAATAGTTAAGTGCCGTCTCGTGGGTGAAGCCGTCATGCGGGAATCCAGGTGGGATGTAGAGGATATCTCCCGGGGCCAGATCTTCGTCGATGATGGGCTCAAAGGGATCGACATGCAGCAGCGCCGGATGCGGACAGAACTGACGCATCGGCAGCTTGTCCCCTACGCGCCAGCGGCGGCTGCCCATCCCCTGAATGATAAACACATCGTACTGGTCGATATGCGGCCCCACGCCGCCACCCGGGACGGAGAAGGAGATCATCAGGTCATCGAGACGCCAGTCCGGCAGTACACGGAACGGGCGTACCAGCTCCGCAGCCGGTGCGTGCCAGTGGTTGACCGCCTGCGCCAGCAGCGACCAGCCGGTATCGCCTAAGCCGTCGAAGTGCTCGAACGGACCGTTGCTGGCATGCCATTTACCCTCTTTATGGCTGACCAGGCGACTGTCCACTTCCGGCTCCATCGCCAGCCCTGCCAGCTCATCCGGGCTGATAGGATCGATAAAGTTGGGCAGGGCGTTCTTTAAAACGACAGGTTTCTTTTGCCAGTATTTTTCTAAAAATTCCGGCCAGTTCAGGTTGAGTTGATACGCCATGGTGAGCACCAGTGAAAAGATAAACGGGCCTGATTATAGGAAGGGGCCGGGGCTGGCTGCTTTGTCATGGGTCAAGCGGGGGTGAAATCTGTCTCATTCAGACTTTCGCATGACACAGACTGACAGTTTCACGCTTTATCGTGAGCGCGAGATAGAGAGCGACTTATATCGTTAATGACAAAGAGTGTGCCGTCATGAGAGCTACCATGAGCCAGTTTACCGAATATCCCGTTACCGCCCAGGTAAAGACCCTGATGGAAGTCTATACGCGCAAAGAGCACCCGTCGGTGTTCTCGCCTGTGGCCAGTGAGCTGCCTGCGGGGAGCCGTATCCGCGTGCAGGCGGCGGTAGTTGGCGACGCGGTGCAGGGCAATCCGCACTGGTACAGGATTGATGAGGACACCTTTATCTGGTCAGGTGCCTGTACCCGTATCGACCCCTGCCCCGCGTTTCCGCCCTACACCAAAGTTAACTGGATAGCGGTGGTGTTTGAGGTACGTTAGGCACTCATCACCCGCACATCCTGCGCCGCTAAGGCCGCCATCGCCTCATTATCCAGGCTCGCCTCCACCACCAGCACGTCGATATCACGGCTTTTCGCCACCACAAAGCGTGCCACGCCGGGGATTTTATCGGTGGTGAGCGCCACGATGGTCTGGCTGCTCTGGGCGATCACGGCTTTTTTAAACTCGCAGTCGGCAAAGTCGAACCCGGTCAGTCCCATCCCCGGATCCATCGCGCAGCCGCCGATAAACGCCTGATCGAAAATAATCCCCTGGATCTGGTTGGCCGCTGTGGCCCCCACCGCACCGCCGGAGGTACGCTGGATCTGACCGCCAGTGATGATCACCTCGCACAAGGGGTGATGCAGCAGTTCCGCGGCAATGGCCGGGGAGTTAGTTACCACGGTGATCGCCAGATCCGGCGGCAGGGCCTTCGCCAGCGCGAGGTTGGTGGTACCGGTGTCAATAAAAATGCAGCTTCCTGCTTTGATCAGGGTTGCCGCTTTCTGCGCGATCGTGGCTTTTTTTGCGTGATTTTTTTGCTCACGGCTGTGAAAGTTTCCGGCATCCGCCAGCTGCAGCACTGCCCCGCCATAGACCTTCTTACAGATCCCCTCTTTACTAAGCTCCTGTAAATCACGGCGAATGGTATGTTCCGACACCTGCATCCGGGTCGCCAGTTCGGCGCAGACCACTCGGCCATTTTCCTGCAGGATCTGGCGGATCAGATCTTGTCGTTGTTCCGGGAAAGCTGCATAATCGAGCATAAATTATCTTCTCTGGATTTGAATCGAGCAACAATGCGCATAATGTTGCATGTCGGCGCGCTCTGTCAATCCACCAGGCCCGAAACCGGAGCGTCACGATGAAATACTATGATGATTACCGTCAGCAGGTGCCCGCTACCCACCCTTATGACGGCTTCCTGTTTAAGCCTGAGACTGCAAATTCACGCCCGGGGGAGAAGGTGCAACACAAAACGCCGGCCTCTCCCTTACTGAAACCTTATAAGGATGTGAAATGACCCATCAGACCACCGGAGCCGTCCATCGGCTTGCCACCCGGATCGTCTTTTTTATTGCCGGATACGTGACCGCCACCTGGGCGGTGCTGGTGCCCTACGCCAAAGCCAATACCGGCGTTAACGAGGCCACCCTTGGCTCGCTGCTGCTCTGTCTGGGGATGGGGGCATTGATTGCGATGCCGCTCACCGGGATGCTGACCAGCCGCTACGGCTGCCGTCGGGTGATCGTCACGGCACTGGCGATCGTTATGCTCACCACGCCGCTGCTGGCCATCATCCCGGACCCGCGCCTGCTGGCCGCCGCCCTGCTGCTGTTCGGCGTGGGCGTAGGGGTAACGGACTGCGCCATGAACATTCAGGCGATCATTGTCGAGCGCGACTCCCCTCAGCCGGTGATGTCCGGTTTTCACGGCATGTACAGCGTCGGCGGCATCGCGGGGGCCGGGGCGATGACCCTCTTATTGACCCTGGGTGCCAGCGCCGTTGTCGCCTGCCTGATCATCATCCTGAGCGTTATTCTGATGCTCGCCGCCAGCCTGAAAGGTCTGCTGCCGTGGGCCAATCCCGCCACCGGCCCGGCGTTTGCCGTGCCGCGCGGCGTGGTGCTGTTGATTGGTGCTATCTGCTTTGCGGTGTTCCTCGCCGAAGGGACAGTGCTGGACTGGAGCGCGGTGTTCCTCACCGAAGTGCGCGGCGTACCGGAGTCGCTGGGCGGGCTGGGCTTCACCTGCTTTGCGGTGGCGATGACGATTTTCCGCTTAACCGGCGATCGGCTTATCGCCCGCACGGGCGCCCTGCGCGCGGTGGTGGGTGGCGCGATCGTGGCCGCAGTCGGCTTTGCGCTGGTGACCTTTGTTCCGCAGTGGCAGCTGTCGCTGGTGGGCTATGTGCTGGTGGGTGCTGGCTGCGCCAATATCGTGCCGGTGATGTTCTCCGCCGTTGGCCGTCAGACCCGCATGCCGCAGGCGGTCGCCGTCCCGGCAATTACCACGATGGGCTACCTCGGCGTGCTCGCCGGGCCTGCCATTATCGGTTATATGGCGCATGCCACCTCCTTAACCCAGGCGTTTATGGTCATTATGCTGCTGATGCTGGTCGTCGCCATGCTCTCCGTTACCGTTACCGCCAACCAACCCGCCCGCAGCGAGGGATGATATGAATATTGCACATGTCGCACTCTGGACCCGTAACCTGGACGCCCAGGTAGACTTCTGGGAGTCGGTATTTGGCGCACGCCGCAACGAACGCTACCTGAGTAAAAATCGCCCGGGGTTTGCGTCCCACTTTATGACCCTCAGCGACGGGCCAACCATCGAGCTGATGACCGTCCCGGATCTGGCCGATACGCCGTCGCATGCGGAATTTGTCGGCTGGGCGCATATCGCTTTGAACGTCGGCAGCAAAGCGGATGTGGATCGGATGGCGGAGCAGGCGCGGGCAACCCACACGCTGTTAAGCGCCCCACGGATGACCGGCGATGGCTATTATGAAGCCGTGATTGCGGATCCCGATGGAAACCGTATTGAGCTGGTGGGTGAGTAATCCCCTCACCCTAACCCTCTCCCCATAGGGGAGAGGGGATCGTCCGTGCATCTGGCAAGCACCCGCTTTATAAAACTGGCCGTTCCCTCTTCTCTATTGGATTGCGGATTCTGATGGAAACCGTATTGAGCTGGTGGGGGAGTAATCCCCTCACCCTAACCCTCTCCCAGAGGGGAGAGGGGATCGTCCGTGCGTCTGGCAGGCACTCGCTTCATAAAACTGGCCGTTTCCCCCTCTCAACTGGATTGCGGATCCTGATGTAAACCGTAGTGAACGGGTGGACAAGTAATTCCCCTCTCCCTAACCCTCTCCCCAAAGGGGAGAGGGGATCGTCTGTGCGTCTGGCAGGCACCCGCTTCATAAAACTGGCCGTTCCCTCTTCTCTATTGGATTGCGGATCCCGATGGAAACCGTATTGAACGGGTGGGCGAGTAATCCCCTCACCCTCTCCCCAAACGGGAGAGGGGATCGTCCGTGCATCTGGCAAGCACTCGCTGCATAAAACTGGCCGTTCCCGCCTCTCAATTGACGACAATTTGACCATTTCTGGCCTACGCTTATCCGATGTGAAAAGCGGTTTTGATATCTCACCTGTCGCTTTCATACAGTTATCATATTGTTAAATGATAATGAGAATTAATGTGTTAAAGTTGCTGCGTTCATAAAACTGCCGCCATAACCGCTTGAACATCCGGGAGGTAGTTTTCACGCTGAGCGAAAATCCTCTCATCTCTGTCAGGCTGAAACATTGGGGCTATTAATGGAACACATTGTCTATGTCGTTGATGATGATCACGCTGTCAGGCGGTCCGTTGTCGGGCTGCTGGAGTCTGCCGGGCTGAACGCCCTCGACTTTTCTTCGGCAGAATCTTTTCTGCAACACAGGTTCGAAGATGTGCCCTCCTGCGTGATCCTCGATATGCAGATGCCCACCATCAGCGGGTTTGAGGTGGCGGATACGCTAAAGGCCAGCGGGCGTGAGATCCCGATTATCTATCTCACCGGATATGGCACCATTCCCATGTCGGTGAAGGCGATAAAAGGCGGCGCATACGAGTTTCTCACTAAGCCGGTGGCGTCGAACGATCTGATCGACTCGATTAGCGCGGCGCTTAAGCAGGCGGAAGAGAATGCCCTGCACCTGCGCGAGCAGTACTCCCTGAAGCAGCGCCATCTCTCGCTGACGCCCCGTGAACAACAGGTGTTACAGCTGGCGATCAGCGGGCTGCTGAATAAGCAGATCGCCGCCGAGCTGGGGGTAAGCGAAATCACGGTGAAAGTCCATCGCCGCCGGGTGATGGATAAGATGCAGGCCCGCTCGCTGGCGGATCTGGTCAGGGCCGCAGAGCGCCTGGCCTGAAATCCGCCGTCAGAGCCGGGAGAAGCGAAATCACGGTGAAAGTGCATCGCCGCCGGGTGATGGATAAAATGCAGGCCCGCTCGCTGGCGGATCGGGTCAGGGCCGCAGAGCGCCTGGCCTGAAATCCGCCGTCAGAGCCGGGAGAAGCGAAATCACGGTGAAAGGCCATCGCCGCCGGGTGATGGATAAGATGCAGGCCCGCTCGCTGGCGGATCGGGTCAGGGCCGCAGAGCGCCTGACCTGAAATCCGCCGTCAGCGTCACACCATGCTGGCTGCCAGCGGCAGCGTAAAGGCGAAAACGCAGCCATGCGGCTCGCGATTGCGGGCCGTCAGCTTGCCCCGGTGGCGCTCGATAATGCTATAGCTGATGGTCAGCCCCACCCCCATCCCCTGGGCTTTGGTGGAGTAGAACGAGTCAAAAATACGCTCGGTTAACCCCGGTTCGATGCCGGTGCCGCTGTCAGCCATTTCAAATGTAATCCCCCCGCCTTCAGGATTCGACGTCGAGAGCACCAGCGTGCCTGGGCGATCCGCGATCTCGGCCATTGCCTCTATCGCGTTCATCACCAGGTTCAGCAACACCTGCTGGATCTGCACGCTGTCCCCCACGATAAAGCTGTCTTCTGCCGCCAGGGCATAGTTGACGCTGATGCGTCGCTGCTCCAGCTCGCTGCGCGACAGGGTGATGATGTGCCGCACCAGATGGTGCAGATCGATGCGGGCAAAGACCGGATCCTGCTTGCGGGTAAGGGATTGCAGGCTGCGGATGATCTCCCCTGCCCGCTCGCCCTCTGAAACAATCTCCTCCAGCCCGAGGCGGGCTTTATCCAGCCGGGCTGGATCGCGGTTGAGCCAGCGCAGGCTTGCCCCGGCATTGGCGACAATCGACATCAGCGGCTGGTTGATCTCATGCGCGATGGACGAGGTTAACTGCCCGACGGTCGTAGCGCGCGAAACGCGGGTCAGCTCTGCCTGGGCGACGCGCATGGCGTCTTCGGCCCTGCGCTGGGTGGTGATGTCGGTGATGATGCCATAATACTCGTTCACCTCGCTGCCCACCCCCACCGGATCGCCAATCCCCAGAATGGTACGGGTGGCGCCGTCGGCGCGGATTATGCGGAACTCGGCGCGCATGGTCAGGCCGTCGCGCACGCTCTCGGTCACCAGGGTACTGATGCGCGGATAATCATCCTGATGCACAAAGGTCAGAAACTCGGCCATGGAGATCATCTTCTGTTTCTCCGGCAGCCCCAGAATGCGGGCGTACTCTTCCGACATAAACATCAGATCCTGCTCCAGCTCCCAGCGCCAGCTGCCGGTGTGGCTGATCTGCTCCCCCAGCATCAGCGAGGTCTGGCTGGCCCGCAGCTCTTTCTCGACCCGGCGGCGCTGGAGGTTCTCTTCCAGCAGTTCGGCGTACAGGCGGGCGGTTTCAAGAGAGATGGCGGCATGTGCCCCCAGCAGGCTCACCACCCGGGAGTGTTCGACGGTGAAGACTTCCGGCATCAGGCGGTTCTCCAGATAGAGCACCCCTACCAGCCGCGCCTGCTTGAACATCGGGACGCACATCACCGCCGCGCCGGAGGTCACCAGATAGGGATCCTGGCTGAAGGGATGAAACTCTTCGGGTTTGCCGGTGTGGATCTCCTGCCCGGTGCGGATCACCGCCGCCAGCACCGTCAGCGGCATGTCGGTGGCCATCGGCACCTCTTTGCGGATCTGCACCCGCACTCCGTCGGTGGTGGTGCTGGCGCTGGCCTCGATCTCCGGGATGTTGTTGTCATTTACCCGAATCAAGAGGCCACGCTGCGCCCCGGCCCGCTCCAGCAGGATGGTCATCAGGGTTTCGATCAGCCGCTCAAGATTGATCTCCTCCGAGAGGGCACGCGAGGCCTTGATCACGCTCTGCAGGTCGCGGATCTCTTCGTTGCGGGCAAAGGCCACCGTGTCCCAGGCATTGGCCTGGCCGGGGGAGAGCAGGTACGGGAAATCCCGCTCCAGCTGGCGCACCTTAGACTGCGCCCCGGCCCGTCCCCAGGCGGTCATCGCCCCGCGGAAATGGGCATCGGCGGCGGTGGTGTAGCCGCAGGCATGGGCGAAGCGCCCCGCCAGCTCGTGCGCCAGGGCGTTGAACGGATTAAAGCCCCCTTCCCGTGACAGGCGCACCGCCTTCTCGTACTGCTCAAGGGCGATGCTGTTCATCCCGTCCAGCCGCACGATCTCGGCGTAGATCAGCGCCTCTTTATCGGCAAAGGTGCCTGGATTGATCCGCGCCCAGAGAACAATTTTGTCGTAGTGAAGGTGGATCTGGCGGCGCAGATCGGCGGAAAAGGTCTCCGGGGTCAGCTGCTGCGAAAGCGTAAGCGCGCTGTAGAGATGGTAATCCAGCAGATGAATATGACCGGGGGCAGACCAGGCAAAGCGCCCGGCCTGCGCAAGATTATCTGCCGCCTGCGGGAATTCACCGCAGGCGAAGTGGGCCATGCCACGATAGAGCCAGAACCAGAACAGCATGGTGGAGGTCTGCTCCGTAGCCTGCTCCGGCGCGGCGGGCAGGAGGGATTCTGGCAGCACATCGCTGGCACTCCAGTGGCCGCTCACTGGTGTGCGCAGGTGCTCCACGTAATGGCGCTGGATGAGCAGGATCGCCTCGACATCCTGGAAATGGGTTTTGCGCACAAAGGCCAGCCCGCGCTCGATGCTGGTCAGCACCCCATCGAGATGATCGCCCCGGGTGAGGAAGTTGATCACCTGGTGGCAGGCGGCAAAGCAGGCCATCGTCATGTCCCCGTGCGTCACGGCGGAGGTAAAGCAGGCTTTGGCGCACTCGATGGTGAAGGAGAGCGGCTGGGTCCAGACGCTGAGCTGATCCAGCGGCAGCAGGGTTTTGGCTTCGAAAGCGTCGTAGCCGTGGCGGCTAACCAGCTCCCGCGCCAGGGTGCCGTACTGGAAACCGAGACGATACTCGGCATAACGGTGGCCAATCAGCACCCCGAACCACGCAATCGCCGGGGCAGACGCGCCGGTAATACCGTGATCCAGCGTCAGGTGCAGCATCCGACACAGCAGAACGAAATGCAGGCGCGAGCTGGTAAAGCTGGCGAACACGCAGGCGCTGTTGAGCAGGTTCATCACCGCTTCGGTGTCACCGTCGTTCATCCGCGGCAGCGCGGCAAAATGGCCCTGCGGGTTATCGCCGACGCGGTTGCACAGGCTGTGCCAGGCCTCGTCGCACTCGGCGGTCTCCGGGTAGCGGCTGACGTGAATGCCAAACACCGCCAGCCAGCTCAGCGCCGCCTCCAGCGCCAGCCGGTTGTCGGACTGGCGCATATAGACTTCCGTCAGCAGGTTGGCCGCCAGCGCTTTTTCCGCCAGCCCGCCGGCGGAGCTAAGAATGCGGTCGCACAGCCGACGGGTGCCGTCGAGATTGCCCAGCGCGAACTGGCACCCGGCCTCTTCGCTGTCCAGCGTGAAGTCGCTGGCGCTCTCCGGCAGCGAACCGGCGTTGCCCAGCGCGCGGGCGGTCTGAATGTAGCTCAGGGCCGACAGGTAATCCCCCGAACGCCGGGCGCGGCGGGCCGCCAGCAGGCTCAGCTCGCGGAACATCTGGCGCTGGGGCGCAGGCTGAATGCAGTCCAGCGCCGCCGTGACGTGATGCACGGCGCGGAACAGGATCTCATTGCCCGCCGCCTGACGGGCCGACTCTGCCAGCAGGCTGGCGGTGGTCAAGTGCAGGCGGCTGCGCTCGGCGTTATCCAGCAGGGCGAAGGCCGCTTCCTGCACCCGATCGTGGGTAAAGGCATAGCCTTCGTCGCTGAGGGCGATCAGCTGCGCCGTCACCGCCGGATGCAGGGCATAGCGGATCTCCGCCGTGGACATCGACACGACCCGGCAGACCATCTCCAGCTCGCCGCTACCGCCCAGGCAGGCGATGCTGCCCAGCAGCCGCCGGGTGTCGTCCGGCATCTCCTCCAGCTGCTGTAGCACCAGGGTGACCACGTTTTCGGTGTAGTGCCGGGTGCGGATGGCGTGCAGATCGTAGTGCCATTTATCCTGATATTTATTATGTGCTACCAGCCCGTCATCGACGATCCGGCGGAAAAACTCATGGACGAACAGCGGGTTGCCGCCGGTTTTCTCGTGGATCAACCCGGCCAGATCGAGAGTGCTGGCCGAGCGGGTATGAAAGATATTCGCCAGCCAGAGCGACACCGCCTTCACCGACAGCGGCTCCGGGCGCAGCTCGGTGGTATTACGCGAGGCCAGATGCAGATTCGCCAGCTGATGATGCAGGGCGCTGTCCGGCAGCGAGCAGGCATCCCGGTGCGCCACCACCATCAGCAGCGGCACGGTGCTGGCGTGGATCAGCAGATACTCCAGGATTTGCAGGCTGGCGGCGTCGATCCAGTGGATGTCGTCCAGCAGCAGCACCAGCGGGCAGCCCGCGCTGGCGAAGGCTTTCACCAGCGCCAGCACCATATGGCTGAAACGCGCCCGGGTGTCGATGGAGAAAGTGTCGCTGGTAAAGCGCGGCTTGTTATCCAGCAGCAGCCGCAGCTCCGGCACCAGGCTGACGGCTAAGGCTTCGTAGCCCTCCAGCTCGCGCGACAGGCGCACCTTCCATTGGGCCACCTCCTCCGCCGACAGCCCCAGCAGGTGCAGCACCAGGGTACGAAACGCCGAGGTTAACGCCGCATAGGGCAGCGTGGGGGAAAACTGATCCACCTTGCCCACCGCCAGCAGCACGCTGCGGTGTTGCAGGGCCTTCAGCCCGGAGGCGATCAACGAAGATTTTCCGATCCCGGACGGGCCGCTGATCGCCACGAATCCGGCGAGGTTATCGCGGCTGACCCGATCGAAGGCGTGAATAAGATCCGCCGCCTGCGGATGGGCGGTGTAAAGGGTGTCGGTAAGATAAAACGCGGGAGAGCGATCCTGCAGGCCCGGGGTAAAGGCGGCAATATCCCCGTCGCCACTTAGAGTAGCCTGGCAGCGGCGCAGGTCGGCGATCAGGCCGTCAACGGTCTGGTAGCGGTTCTCCGGTTTTTTTGCCAGCAGCTTGAGGACGATGGCCGACAGCATGGGAGGCACACCGGGGCACACCACGCCGGGGGCGCGCGGCTCGGAGGCGATATGGTAGTGCGCCCATTTGCCCTGATCCTGGCTTCCCGGTTCAAACGGCAGGCTGCCGGTGAGCAGTTCGTAAAGCACAACGCCCAGGCTGTAGAGATCGCTGCGGCTGTCCACCGCGCGTTGGGTGCGGGTGGTGTGTTCCGGCGACATATAGGCCGGCGTGCCGCCGATGATCGCCAGCCGCGCCTGCTGTAGCTCTTGCGAGGTGCCGGACGACAGGCCAAAGCCCCCCAGTCGACAGCTGTTATCGTCGTGAATGAAAATATTGCCGGGCTTGATATCCCCGTGTACCAGGTTGCGCAGGTGCATCAGGCGCAGCGGCAGGCTGATGCGGATCGCCAGATCGAGGAAGCTCTGGATACAGGCTATCGGCGCGCCGACAATCCTTGTTAACAGTACAAACGAAAAGGGGGCATAAACCAGTGCAAAGCGCCCGTGGTACTGCGTGCTGGCGACCGGGCGGATGGCCCAGTCGTCGCTCAGGTACTCCCGCAGGGCAAACTCGTTGCGCAGCAGGCGCGTTGCGCTGGCCTCTTCTTCATCGCTCACCCCGGTGGCGATAATAAACGACCCGCCGGAACTGGGCAGACGGGCATTCAGCCAGCAGAGGCTCCCCTCCTGCCCCAGTGGGGTAAAAATAACGTCTTCTTTAAGCACAAAAGCCCGCCCTTCGGACAAATTTCCGGGGGCGGGCCAGCGAGCAGGCAGCGATGAGTTGTTCATCCACGTTCCTTATTGTTCTTCATTAATGGTTCTCGTGGGGAGGTTTGTCGCGGTTGTCAGGCTGTGAGCGCGCGCTGAATGTGCGCCAGCAATACCTCGACATTAATCGGCTTGCGCAAAAAAGCAACGGCGCCGTGATCAACAGCGTAGCGTTGCATATTGTCATCCGCATGACCGGAAATAAAAATAAGTGGGGGTGGCGAGGTGGCGATGAGACGAAGTTTGTCGAGCATTTCGAGTCCGGTCATCCCCCGCAGGCGGATATCGGCAATCACCAGCGCCGCGTCTGCCAGCGCGGTGGGATGGCTGAGAAACCCCTCCGCCGAGTCGAAGGCTTCTGTGGCGTACCCCTCCGACTGCAGCAGGTTGCTTAACCCGCTGCGAACAGACCGTTCATCATCAATGATGGCTATGCGCTGCGGCATGCTCTCTTTCCTCAAACGAAAACGTGATTAACCCTCGCGACCGTCGCCGGGACCGGGTGGAGGCGCAGTGCCGCTGATTTTGGGAACGCATTCGTGGCGAAACCAGGTCATCGTCAGCTGACGGCTGAACAGACGGCGTCCAATCGGGATCAGCTGTTCACCCACCAGCATGCCAAACAGCCCCAGCAGCGCGACGACCGGGGGTGCGGGCGAGTGTACATCAATTGCGGCATAAATCACCCCTGCCAGAATTCCACAGCTCAGCGAAACAACCCAGGCTTTCATGACGAGGCTCCTGTGGAGAGGGTGACGGGCGCTTTTTGCGCGGTGTCGTCAGCATGCAAAAAATGACGGGTGGCCTGTTCACCGGCCAGCATACCCAGCAGGCCAATCAGCGCCAGCGCGGGCGGGGCGGGAGAGCGCACTTTCAGCAGCGCGTACAGCAGGCCAATCAACACGCCTGCCGCGAGGGAAATTAACCCAGTACTCATGATGAACTCCAGAGAGATCAACGGCAGGCCGGATGAGGGCCCAGCCTGCCGCGACACACTTAGCGGACCGGGGCTGGAACCGGGGCCAGGGTTTCGTGCTCGCTCTTCTGGCGAGACGGCGCGTTGTGCACCATGGTGTAAGCGTAATCAACGCCCATGCCGTAGGCACCGGAGTGCTCACGCACGATATCCATCACCGCGTTGTAGGTCTCTTTACGCGCCCAGTCACGCTGCCACTCCAGCATCACCTGCTGCCAGGTCACCGGGATCACGCCAGCCTGGATCATGCGCTGCATCGCGAAGTCGTGGGCGTCTTTCGAGGTGCCGCCAGAAGCGTCAGCCACCATGTAGATCTCGTAGTCGCCTTCCAGCATCGCGCACAGGGCGAAGGTGTTGTTGCACACTTCGGTCCACAGACCGGATACCACCACTTTCTTCTTGCCGTTGGCTTTCAGGGCGTCACGCACTTTCTGGTCATCCCAGGAGTTCATGGAAGTACGTTCCAGAATGTCTTTACCCGGGAACACGTCCAGCAGTTCAGGGAAAGTGTTACCCGAGAAGCTTTCGGTCTCAACGGTGGTGATAATGGTCGGGATGTTGAACACTTTGGCCGATTTCGCCAGCGCCACCACGTTGTTTTTCAGCACCTGACGATCGATAGACTGCACGCCAAACGCCATCTGCGGTTGCTGGTCGATAAAGATCATCTGACAGTTATCAGGGGTTAACACTTCGAGCTTTGAATTAGACATAATGGTATCCAGTGAGGTTAACAGGTGAAACCCGCCGCAGGACGCTGCGACGATGCGTTGCCTGCATCCTATGTCTCCCTTACGCCCGGCGTAATTATCTCTTTGTATAATTAACCTTTCGTATAGTTATACGGAGGTATAGTTATACTTTGGTATACCTATCCCATTGTATAACTGGTTTTTTTAGGTAACCGGTTCCAATAATCCTGACATTTCCCCTCTCAGTCAGGAGCAGTTATGACTTCCTCTGCTAAAGCAGATTTGATTCTGGTAAACGGCCAGTTTCATACCGTCGATCGTGAAAATCCCCTCGCCGAAGCGGTTGCCGTGCGCGACGGCAAATTCCTTGCCGTGGGCACCGTTGCGGAAGTGATGCAATACCACGACGACGCCACCAAAGTGGTGGATCTGAAAGGTCACACCGCCATCCCGGGCCTGAACGACTCGCACCTGCACCTGATCCGTGGCGGGCTGAACTATAACCTCGAACTGCGCTGGGAAGGTGTGCCGTCACTGGCCGATGCCCTGCGGATGTTGAAAGAGCAGGCGCTGCGCACCCCGTCGCCACAGTGGGTACGCGTGGTGGGCGGCTGGAACGAGTTTCAGTTTGCCGAGCGCCGGATGCCAACCTTAGACGAGATCAACGAAGCCGCACCGGATACGCCGGTCTTTATCCTGCACCTGTACGACCGCGCCCTGCTCAACCGCGCGGCGCTGAAAGTGGTCGGCTATACCAAAGATACGCCGAACCCACCGGGCGGTGAGATCCAGCGCGACGCCAACGGCAACCCGACCGGGATGCTGATCGCCCGTCCGAACGCCATGATCCTCTACGCGACCCTCGCCAAAGGGCCAAAACTGCCGCTGGAGCAGCAGGTGAACTCCACCCGCCAGTTTATGCGCGAGCTGAACCGTCTGGGCTTAACCAGCGCCATCGACGCGGGCGGCGGTTTCCAGAACTACCCGGAAGACTACGAAGTGATCGCCGAACTGCATGAGAAAAAGCAGATGACGATCCGTATCGCCTACAACCTGTTTACCCAGCGTCCCGGCCACGAGCTGGAAGATTTCGAGAAGTGGACCGATATGCTCAAACCGGGCCAGGGCACCGACTTCTTCCGCCATAACGGCGCAGGCGAGATGCTGGTCTTCTCGGCGGCTGACTTCGAAGATTTCCTCGAGCCGCGCCCGGATCTGGCGCCTGGCATGGAAGACGAACTCGAGCGCGTGGTGCGTCATCTGGTGGAGCACCGCTGGCCGTTCCGTCTGCACGCCACCTACGATGAGTCCATCAGCCGGATGCTGGACGTCTTCGAGAAAGTGAACCGCGAGATCCCCTTTGATGGCCTGCACTGGTTCTTCGACCACGCCGAGACCGTTACCCAACGCAACATCGACCGTATCAAGGCGCTGGGCGGCGGCATTGCCGTGCAGCACCGCATGGCCTTCCAGGGCGAGTACTTCGCCGAGCGTTACGGGATGGAAGCGGTGCGCCATACTCCGCCAGTCACCCGCATGCTCGAGACCGGCGTACCGGTGGGTCTGGGCACCGACGCCACCCGCGTGGCGAGCTATAACCCGTGGACCGCGCTCTACTGGCTGGTCTCTGGCCGCACCGTCGGCGGGATGCAGATGTACGATCACAGCGCCCGTCTGGATCGCGACACCGCCCTGATGCTCTGGACCCAGGGCAGCGCGTGGTTCTCTAACGAGCAGAACCAGAAAGGCCAGATCAAAAAGGGCCAGCTCGCCGACCTGGCGGTACTGAGCAAAGACTTCTTCCGCGTACCGGAAGAGGAAATCAAAGGTATCGAATCGGTACTGACGGTGGTGGATGGCAATATCGTCTACGCCGCAGGCAGCTTTGGTCCACTGGCTCCGCCTGCGATCCCGGTCCTGCCGGAGTGGTCGCCGGTGGTGAAAGTGCCGGGTCACTACCGCAGCGCACCGCCTCAGGCTACCCGCGTGGGAATGCAGGCTGTTCACCACTGCAGCGGCCCGTGCGGCGTACACAACCACGCGCATGACTTTGCCCGCACGGCAGAGATGCCGGTGGCCGACGATAACGCCTTCTGGGGAGCGCTGGGCTGCAGCTGCTTTGCGTTTTAATCATGATGAACTCAACTTCACATCAGACCCCGCCCCGGATTGACCTGGGGCTGTTCTTCCTGCGTATCACCGGCAGCCTGCTGCTGCTGTACGTGCATGGCCTGCCGAAGGTGCTGCATTTCAGCGAAGAACTGACGCGGATCGAAGATCCCTTTGGCTTCGGGCCGTACTTCAGCCTGATCCCGGCGATCGTCGCCGAAGTGATCTGCCCGATCCTGATCTTGTTCGGCGTGGCAACCCGTCTGGCCTGCGTACCGATCATCGCCGTATTGCTGGTGGCGATGCTGGTGGTGCATCCGGGCTGGTCGATTGCTGAAGGTCAGTTTGGCTGGCTGCTGCTGATCATCTTCACCACGCTGGCGATCACCGGCCCCGGCGCGTGGCGGGTACGTTCGCGTGTTACGGAGAGATTCGCATGACCCAGATTACCGACTCGCACGTGGAGCATCCGCCTGCCCCGGCGATGTCCACCTGGCAGCCCCTGCATCAGCGGGTGTTCCGTATGCTGTGGATCGCCACGGTGGTCTCGAACGTCGGCTCATGGATGAGCGACGTGGGGGTCAACTGGAGCATGCTGACCCTGAGCGCCGATCCGCTGGATATCGCCCTGGTGCAGGCGGCAAGCAGCTTGCCGATGTTTCTCTTTGCCCTGCCCTCCGGGGTGATGGCGGATATCGTCGATCGGCGTAAGTACCTGCTCTTCTCCCAGCTGTGGATGTTTATTGCCGCAGCGGGGTTGGCGATCCTCTCGTTCACCGGGCAGGTGACGCCGACGGTGCTGCTGGCCGCAGCGTTTCTGCTGAGCGTTGGCAGCGCCATGAGTTCGCCGCCGTTCCAGGCGGTGGTGCCGGATCTGGTGAGCAAAGCCGAACTGGGTCCGGCGGTGGCGCTGAACTCCCTCGGGGTTAACATCAGTCGCGCCATCGGCCCGGCGCTGGGGGGCTTTTTGCTCTCGCTGGCCGGGCCGTGGATGGTGTTCATGCTCAATGCCCTGTCGGTGCTGGGCGTGGCCTGGGTGCTGTGGCGCTGGAAGCCAGCGGCATCGGTGCAGCGCCTGCCACCGGAGCACTTCTTCTCGGCGGTGCGCGCCGGCGTGCGCTACGTTCATGCTGCCCCGGTGCTGCGTAACGTGTTGATTCGTACCGTGGCGTTCTTCGTGTTCGCCAGTGCGGGCTGGGCGTTGCTGCCGCTGGTGGCACGTCGTGAGCTGGGTCTCGGCCCGGCAGGGTACGGCATTATGCTGGCCTGCATCGGACTGGGGGCGATTGCCGGGGCGGTGCTGCTGCCGCGTCTTCGCCAGCGTCTGAACGCCGATCAACTGATGGTGGCGGCGAGCCTGGTCTTTGCTCTCACCATGCTGGCTCTGGCCTTCGTGCGCCACTTCTGGCTGCTGAACCTGTTTGAGTTCTTCACCGGCTTTGCGTGGATTGCTGTGCTCTCCACCCTCAACCTGGGGGCGCAACGCAGCGCCGCACGCTGGGTGAAAGCCCGGGCACTGGCGGTCTACCTGACGGTTTTCTTCGGCTCGATGACCGCAGGCAGCGCCATCTGGGGACAGATTGCCTCGCACGTGAACACCGCCACGTCACTCTGCGTGGCGACCATCGGGATGCTCCTCGCCAGCGCCACGGTGCTGCGCTGGAAGCTGGAGAAAGATCCTAACCTGAACCTCGACACCAGCGGCCTGATTGCCGATGACGCGCGGGAGAGCATCCCCAACGAGCGCGGCCCGGTGCTGGTCTCCTGCGAGTATCAAATTGACCCTGAAGCGGTAAGCGAGTTCCTGAAGGCCGTCCACGAGCTGCGCCGGGTGCGCCGCCGTGCGGGAGCCATCAGCTGGGCGGTGTATGAAGATATCGACCAGCCGGGTCTTTATATCGAGACCTTCCTGATGGGCTCCTGGGTGGAACACCTGCGCCTGCAGGAGCGCCACACCATGAATGACCACCTGCTGCAAAGCCGCGTGCTGGCTTTTCATCAGGGCGATGCACCTCCGGCGACCCGCTACCTGGTGGCGCCGGTTTAGAACCTACAACAACACTTTGAGGAAGACACTATGGCGACGATTAAAGCGAAAGATGGCACGCAGATTTACTACAAAGACTGGGGTGCCGGTAAACCGGTTCTGTTCAGCCACGGCTGGCCGCTGGATGCCGACATGTGGGACAGCCAGCTCAACTATCTGGCCGAACGCGGTTTCCGCGCTATCGCCTTCGACCGCCGCGGCTTTGGCCGTTCGGATCAGCCGTGGAATGGCTATGACTACGATACCTTTGCCTCTGACATCAACGACCTGATCACCGCGCTGGATCTGCGCGACGTGACGCTGGTGGGCTTCTCGATGGGCGGCGGCGACGTGAGCCGTTATATCGGCACCTACGGCACCGATCGCGTGGCTGGCCTGGCGCTGCTGGGTGCGGTAACGCCGATCTTCGGTAAGTCTGACTCCTACCCGCAGGGTGTGGATCAGTCGGTCTTCGCAGGTATTCGCGACGGACTACTGAAAGATCGCGCCCAGTTCATCAGCGATTTCGCTACGCCGTTCTACGGCACCAATGCCGGGCAGACGGTTTCCGAAGGCGCGCTGACCCAGACCTTGAACATCGCCCTGCTGGCATCGCTGAAAGGCACCCTCGACTGCGTAACCGCCTTTGCCGAAACCGACTTCCGCCCGGATATGGCGAAAGTTGATGTGCCGACGCTGGTGATCCACGGCAGCAACGACCAGATCGTGCCGTTCGAAACCACCGGTAAAGTGGCGGCAGAGCTGATCGGCAACGCGGAACTGAAGGTGTACGACAACGCGCCGCACGGCTTTGCGCTGACGCATCAGGACCAGCTGAACGAAGACCTGCTGACGTTTGTGAAGTCGCTGTAAGGGTTGAATGCCGGGTGGCGCTGCGCTTACCCGGCCTACTTTTCCTTTGTAGGCCCTCGCCTCCCGTTACGCTTCATCTGACGTAAAAACCATTCCCGCGTAAGGCTTCTCCCGACACGCCGCCAGACGCGCGGCAAGATCGCCCACATGCAGTTCCAGTTTGTGCCCGTCCGGGTCGAGAAAATAGAACGACGCCCCTTCGCTTTTGTTCTCTTTCCAGACCGTTACGCCAGCGTCTTTCAGCTTTTGCGCGACGGCGTCGAAGTGTTCCGGTTCAACAGAAAAGGCGTAGTGGGTGTAATCGCTGTTCTGCGGCGGAATGAATTGTCGCGTCTCGTCATAAGAGAGGCAGAGCCAGAGATCGCCGCAGGTAAGGTAAGCTCCGGTGTGCCATTCGGCGTGCAGGCGCAGGCCGAGAAGATCGCGCCAGAATGCGATGCTGGCAGGCAGGTTGCTGACGGCAAGGGTCAGATGGTTAAGGGCGTTAAGCATGAGGTTCAGTCCTGGATAGAGGTTAGCCTCACTTCTTTAGCATGTTTATCAACGTATAAATAGAAGCGATCCCTGCACTCTTTTTTGGGCTGGCACCACACTTCCATTCCACGCTTTCTTCGCCTTTCTTTGATATACCCTAAATTGATGAGGTAGACACGAAGCGGCTCAGCATTAGTCGTGTCTTTAAAAATAATGTCATTCGAAGGGGGATATCCGTCGCCAGGATGAGATTCAAAGTAGTAATGTTGGGAAATTCTCGGCGCGTTTTGAATTTCATTATAAGTGAGAGTGTAATAACGGTAGCGGTCGGTTTCTTTGTAAACCGTCATCTCGTTTATGTTAGATGCGGTGATGTAGATAAATGTTCCGCCCAGGATTAATGCGGCGATAAATATAGCAGTGAGAGATCTCATAAAAATAAACATCATCCCTGATATCTTATTGTGAACTCAGAATTTATATTTTTTAAAATGACTGGCCTGATGGTATGGACTCTTTTCCATCGCTGTCTATATAACCGCATGTTATTAGGATTTTAGCCCGATACTCCGTCACCCTTTAAACCCGGTGGCGCTGCGCTTCCCCGGCCTGTTAAACCGCAGGCCATGCAAGCGAAGCGCCGCCGGGCAACGACTGCTACCTTCTTTTAGCCCAGGCGGCACGCATAACGGGAATAAATACCGGCGGGATGACGCCCATTTTTGGCAACGGCGTAGCGATCTCCACGCCTGGTGCCACCGCAAACCACTCGGTGTTAAAAGGCAATTTTTGCAGGCGATTAAGATCAAACTTTGTCGGCCAGCTTAACCCTGCCGTATCCAGTTGATCGTCGATGACAAATTCGCCCTGATAGACGTGGTCCGTCCGTGAGGTTCCATAGACGATCAGGACGGCATGCAGATCCGGGAAGACGTTCAGAATCAGTCCGGGACGCGCTTTTGGCCCCGGATGGCCCAGATCCTCATGTTGAGGAAATTTACACCAGATAATGTCACCGATTGCGGGTAACGGGTTGTAATTATTAGCCATAAGCATCCTGCTTATTTGAATAATGGAGAGTCCAGATCGTCCTCTGAAATATCGAGGCCTGACACTTTTCTGATCGCTTTATGTTGTGCGTCGGTCAACGGGCCATCGTCCTGTTCGTATGAGGGCAGCACCTCTTTAGCAAGGTTGCGTAACGCCTTGTGGACTAACTCGGTCTGGTTCAGGGACAACTCCGCCATTAGCCGGGCAAAGGTGTCTTCGCTGACACCAAATTCGTTATCAACAGAACGGAGCTGGAAAAGGAATTTTTTAGGCGCAGTGCGTGTTGGGGTGGGCATGATAACCTCTCTTCTTTAACGCTATATGCAAAGTATATAGAGGGACGGGGAAATGATCCATATAGAATGCATATATCCCTTATGTGATCCCTGTTTTGGGTAGTTAGGCATTGCGTCCTAAGATCCCGTAAAATTCCGACAACAGAATGATAAATACCGAAAAATTTTACTGGAGAGAATATGAACGCGGCTGAACACGATACCAGATTTGCGTGGGCAACTTTTTATCAGGCTTTTGCCAGCAAATTACTGACCTGGCGAAATCGTAGAGAGGAGCTAGTCGAAGGTATCCATCGGATTGCCGCTGACGTTGGCGGGATGTCACACCTGCAGGACAAACCTGCTCAGGGCGAACCTCATCCGTTAAAAGACATTTGCCCGTTTACAACGATGGGATTGTTCAATCGCAGCCTTACCGATGCGAATCGCAAAGTGATTGCCGCCAGGCTGGCGGACCTACTGGGTGTGAACGAACCTGTACCCGATTCTTTTGATGGCATCCCTCTGCTCAACAACCAAAAATCCTGGTTTTTTGCTTACGAAAAGACCCGCACCGACAATGACATTGAGTTTCTCTGGGAGATGTTTACCCAGGCAATCAGATTCGCGGATGATCCGGATGTCGACCCTGGCGCTTTTTCTATAGTTTATGATGTCACTTCAAACGTACACAATGTCGGTTGGAACCTGACCATGGGGCTGTACTGGATCCGTCCGTGGTTTTACCCCACCTTAGATAGCCAGTCGCAATATTACATCCAGAAAGTCCTGAACATTAAAATCCTGAAAAATGGTGTGAAAGGCCGCTGCAGCGGGCAAAGCTACCTAAGTCTTATGCAGGCTCTCAAACAGGCTTTTACCCAGCCAAACTTCCCTGTCCATAGTTTTCCAGAACTCTCGTTGACGGCGTGGAATACAGATGTCGCCCAGTCAAAAGATGAGGTGGAAAATCGAACATGGAAAGTTTATCTGCTGAATAAAATTAAGACCTTATGCCTGCAAAAAGAGAGTCCTTATTTCACTTCTCAGGAACTGAAAGAAAACTACCTGGACGAAATTAAAGCAGATCATCCGAATAACAATACGGTTGAAAATTCAATCTATTATTACCTGCAGATATTGCGAAAGGATGATGAGTTAAGGTTCCTCAATGCTGGTAACTATGAATACCTGAACTTTGATAAAAGCGAAGTACAGAGCGTTACTGAAGAATCGGTCGAAGAGAGTGCGCCACCAGCCAAAAATGCTCATAAACCTTACTTCATCAGCAATCTGCTCGACGAGGGCTGCTTCCTTGATGAAGATAAAATTAAGCTCACCCTCCAGCGACTTAAAGACAAGAAAAACCTGATCCTGCAAGGCCCTCCCGGCACGGGTAAAACCTGGTTAGCACGCCGTCTGGCATACTGTTTGATGGGTGAGCAAGCCCCTGAGCGGATCAGCGCGGTTCAGTTCCATCCAAATCTCTCTTATGAAGATTTTATTCGCGGCTGGCGCCCGGGGAAAGAGGGACGGCTGGAACTGATCGATGGGCCATTCGTTAATGCCATCAATAAAGCGCTTAATAACCCTGCTGCAAAATATGTAGTGATTATTGAGGAGATCAATCGCGGTAATCCGGCACAAATTTTCGGCGAAACTCTCACCCTGATGGAAGCCGATAAACGCACTCCGAATGAGGCGCTGGAACTCTCCTATCGCACGGATCCGGATGAGAAAATCTATATTCCCGAGAATTTATATATCATCGGCACCATGAACATTGCCGACCGTTCTCTGGCACTCCTCGACTTAGCCTTGCGTCGCCGTTTTGCGTTTATCGACCTGAAGCCCGTATTTAACGAGGCGTGGAAAAGCTGGGTGAACCAAAAGTTTGCCGTCGAGCTGGACGTTTTAACCTTAATCGAATCACGACTGACGACATTGAATGAAATGCTGGCGAATGATGTCACTCTGGGACCGCAATTCTGTATCGGACACAGCTATGTTACCCCGGCAACCGGCCAGAAGATTGGCGAAGCCGTAGCCTGGTATGAACAAGTCGTCGAGACGGAGATTTGCCCTTTACTCGCCGAATACTGGTTCGATGCCCCGAAAAAAGTTAACGACGCTAGAAAAGTGTTATTAGCACAATGACTTCCGAGAGCGAGCAACATAAGACGGCACGCATTCCCGTGCGCAATCTCTGGCTACTGATGCTATACGCTTCCGACTTGTTTCGGGAACTTGGGCGACGCAATGTAGCTGTGGAAGATAACCCAGATGAAATCCCCGATCTGGTGGCGAAGATCCTTCTACATGAAATTGCGCTGCGCCGCCGCCGTAATTTAAGCATGGGCTATCAAACCCGGCATGCCTCTCTGAATCGGGTTCGAGGACGCATTGATATTCTGCATACGGCCAGCCATCAGCTATTAGATCGCGGCCGGGTTGCATGTCAGTTCCAGGAGATGACCCTCGATACGCCACGAAATCGCTACGTTCGCTGTGCGTTAGAACGGCTTACCCCGCTCATCACCAAACCTGCACTGGCCGCAGATTGCCGCTTTGCGGCAATGGCGTTGCGTCGGGAAGGTATAAACGGTGAGTACCCTGACAACCGCGAACTGCCCTCGGTGACGCGCTTTGGTCGCCATGACGCGGCCGATAAACCGATGGTGGATGCCGCACAGCTGGCCTATCAGTTGCTGTTACCCACCGAGGATCAGGGTCACCACCTTTTACCCTCCCCTTCAAATAACGAGGCCTGGATGAGAAAGTTATTTGAGAAAGGTATCGCGGGCTTTTATCGGGTCCATCTTGAAAAAGACATCTGGCATGTCGCGGCCGGAAAAGAGCTGAAATGGGCATTGAGCGATCAAAGTGCTGGGAGTGCTGATATCTTCCCGACGATGAAGTCAGATATCGTTCTTGAACACAGGGTTAATAAGAAACGCATCATTGTTGATACCAAATTTAATGCGATCCTTACGAAGGGCTGGCACCGAGATACCACGTTGCGCAGTGGCTATATTTATCAGCTGTATACCTATCTGCGCACTCAGGAGAACAATGACGATCCGTTATCCCTTAACGCTTCAGGCATGCTGTTGCACCCTGCCGTTGGGTATATGCTGAATGAATTTATCGTCACGCAAGGACATAAGATTCATTTTGCGACAGTTGATATGGCGGCAGATGCACAATCGATAAAAAACCAATTACTGGATTTGGTTAGTGGTTGCGCGCAGTCATGACATTTACGCCCGGTGGCGCTGCGCTTACCCGGCCTGTTAAACCGCAGACCATGCAAGCGAAGCGCCGTCGGGCAGTGCCGTTAGTGCTTAACCATCACATGCCGCACCACGGTGTAATCTTCCAGCCCATACATCGACATATCCTTGCCGTAGCCGGACAGCTTCTGGCCGCCGTGCGGCATTTCGCTCACTAGCATAAAGTGCGTGTTCACCCAGGTGCAGCCGTATTGCAGGCGGGCGCTCATGCGGTGCGCGCGGCCCACATCTTTGGTCCATACCGATGAGGCCAGGCCGTACTGTGAGTCATTGGCCCACTCCAGCACCTGCTCTTCGTCGTCGAACAGGCTGACGCTGACCACCGGGCCGAAGACTTCGCGCTGGATGATCTCGTCCTCCTGCTTCGCCCCGGCCAGCAGGGTCGGCTGGAAATAGTACCCGCTGCCGCCCGCCACGTTACCGCCGGTGACCACGTGAATGTGCGGCAGGGCTTTTGCGCGGTCCACCGCTTCGCTGACGCGGGCCAGATGAGCGGCAGAGCTGACTGGCCCCAGCTCGGTGGTTTCATCCTCCGGGGCGCCCATTTTCAGGCTGGCCACGGCGACGCCCAGCTTCTCCACCAGCGCGTTATAGACCTCTTTTTGCGCATAGATACGACAGGCCGCGGTGCAGTCCTGTCCGGCATTGTAAAAACCAAAGGTGCGGACGCCCTCAACCACCGCATCGATGTCGGCGTCGTTAAAGACGATGACCGGCGCTTTGCCGCCCAGCTCCATATGGGTGCGCTTAATCGAGGACGCGGTGTGGCCCAGAATATGCTCGCCCGTGGCGATGGAACCCGTCAGCGACACCATGCGCACTTTATCGTGGCCGGTCAGCGGGTCGCCGACGGTTTTCCCCCGGCCAAACAGGACGTTGATCACCCCGGCCGGGAAGATATCTTTGGCCAGCTCGGCCAGCTTCAGGGCAGTGAGCGGGGTGATCTCTGAGGGCTTAAGCACCACGCAGTTCCCCGCCGCCAGCGCCGGGCCGAGCTTCCACGCCGCCATCATCAGCGGGTAGTTCCACGGGGCGATGGAGGCCACCACGCCCACCGGATCGCGGCGGATCATGGAGGTGTGCCCTTCCAGGTACTCCCCGGCGGCGAGGCCGTTCAGGCAGCGGGTTGCCCCCGCAAAGAAGCGGAACACATCGACAATGGCCGGGATTTCATCGTTCAGCACGCAGTGCAGCGGTTTGCCGCAGTTCAGCGACTCCAGTCTGGCGAAGGTGTTGGCGTTCTGTTCGATGACGTCCGCCAGCTTCAGGAGACACTCGGCACGGGCTTTGGGCGTGGTCTGCCCCCACTGCCGGAAGGCGCGATCGGCGGCCTGTACCGCGGCATCCACCTGCTCCGGGCTGGCTTCGGCAATCTCCAGCAACACCTCGCCGGTGGCCGGGTTATAGACGGGCTGCTTCTCACCTGAACCGGCAATCAGTTCGCCATTGATCAATAAGTTGTGTTGCATAGCCGACTCCATTGTTTTTATGTTCGGGAAATTACAGAGGTTGTCCTGCGTTCAGCCGTTTTGCATGCTCGATCGCGTCATTTTCCGGCGCATTTGAGCGCCCGAACGGACGGGCCAGCACCATGTACACCAGGCCAGAAATCACCACCACCGCCAGCCCCACCAGCACCGTCCAGCGGTCCATAAAGTCATTGCTTTCAGCCGGTTGTGCCAGCAGCCAGATCCCACACAGGCCATAGGCCAGCGCCAGGATGTTAACCAGCATCCCCCAGCCGCCCACGCTCCACTCCCCGGCCGGTTTCCAGCCTTTCAGACGCTGACGCAGCGCCGCCAGGACCACCATCTGGAACGAAATGTAGATGCCGATAACCGCAAAGGCGGTGATGCGCGCCAGGTTGTCCGGCTGGAAGTAGACCCACACGCAGATGAGCACCGGCAGCAGGCAGCTGACGATCATTGCGTTATCCGGGACGCTGTTTTTCGACAGCTTCGACATCCAGGCGCTACCCGGCAGCATCTGGTCGCGGGAGAAGGAGAAGATCAGGCGGCTTAACGCGGCCTGCAGGGACAGAATGCACGACAGCATGGCGATCACCGCGATGATGATAAATACCGTGGCACCGGTCTCGCCGAGGGCTTCGTTGAGGATCGCCGGGATGGGATCGGCGATCTGGCCGTTAACAATATTCATCAGATTCGGGGAGGCCAGCAGGTAGCCGAGGATCGAGATGATCGCCGAGATCGCACCAAACACGATGCTCAGGATCATCGCCACCGGGATCTTTTTGCTCGGGTTTTTGACCTCTTCCGCCACGTTGCCGCAGGCTTCAAAGCCGAAGAACATAAACAGGCCGATCAGCGCCGCCGCCATAAAGGCCGGCTGGTAGCTGCCGTCTTTGGCGATAACGCCCATCGAGTCGAAGACCACCGAGAAAGGCTGCGCGCGATGGAACAGCAGCAGGTAGATCCCGAGCGCAATCACGCTGACGATTTCACACCAGAAGCCAATCCTGGCGACCCGGGCGAGGTTTTTGGTGCCCGACATGTTTATCGCCATCATCATCAGGAGCAGGACCACCGAGGTGATCAACATATTGCCCGCCGAGATGTCAAAGCCGAACAGCGACCCCACGAAGGTAGCGGTGTATTCCGCCACCGAGGTGATGGTCACCACCAGCGCCCACAGGTAGATCCAGGCGGCGATCCACGCATATTTACGCCCCCACAGGCGGCGTGCCCACGGGTATAAACCGCCGGTAATCGGGTACTGCGATGCCACTTCGCCAAACACCAGCGCCACCAGCAGCTGCCCGCAGGCCACGATCGGGATCCACCAGATCGCTGGCGGCCCTGCCAGCGTCACCGCCAGCGCAAACAGGGAGTAGACCGCCGTCAGCGGCGAGAGGTAGGTGAACCCAAGCGAAAAGTTAGAGATAAGGCCGATGGAGCGGTTGAAATGCTGTGTAGTATCGCTATGAATTGCTTCACTTTTCTTGCCAGAAGTCTGTTCCATACGTTTATTCTCTGTGTTGAGGTTGAGTCGCAGGTAACACGAATCAAGGTATAGAAGAGCCCTACAACGCCGTACAGCACCCCCGCCACGATTTGTTAAGTTTTGTATGGATATGTCACGTTTTTGTTAAGCACAACCCGCCTTTTCCGTGAGGCCGATCACCTTGCCTCAGCCCGTTCGCCGCCTGGCGGCGCATTTTCCCGTCATTTCGCCTGTTTTTCTCGCATCCATCACAAAATTTAAACATTCACGCCAGGCCAGGCCCATTTCGCCAGAATGTAGATATTTTTAATTTATGGCTACGAAATGCACAGCCCTGTCTCCTGAATACTTTCTGAGAGGATTGATTCGATGAATGCACTTACCGCCGTACAACAGCCCGACGAGGCGTTAGCCCGCACCATCTCCGGTTTCAGCATCGCGACATCCGTGCAGTCTCCGCGTTTGCTGGAACTGACGTTCTCCGCAGAGGTGACGCAGCAGTTCCTGCGGGAGGTAGAGCAGTGGCCCATTCAGGCCCTGGAGTACAAATCGTTTCTGCGCTTTCGGGTGGCGAAGATCCTCGATGACCTGTGCGGCAACCAGCTCCAGCCGTTGCTGCTGAACACCCTGCTCAGCCGTGACCAGGGCGCGATGCTGATTTCTGCCGAGGGGGTGGATAACGTCACCCAGGCCGACGAGATGGTGAAGATCGCCACCGCCGTCGCGCACCTCATCGGCCGCTCCAACTATGACGCCATGAGCGGCCAGTACTACGCCCGCTTTACGGTGAAAAATGTCGATAACTCAGACAGCTACCTGCGCCAGCCCCACCGCGTGCTGGAGCTGCACAACGACGGCACTTTTGTTGATGAAGTGACCGACTACGTGCTGATGATGAAAATCGACGAGCAGAACATGCAGGGCGGCAACTCTCTGCTGCTGCACCTCGACGACTGGGAAGCGCTGGATAAATTCTTTAGTCATCCTCTGGCCCGCCGCCCGCTGCGCTGGACGGCACCGCCGAGCAAAAACGTGGCGGCCGATGTGTTCCACCCGGTGTTTGACGTCGACCAGCAGGGCCGCCCGGTGATGCGCTATATCGACCAGTTCGTCCAGCCGAAAGATTTTGAAGAGGGCGTCTGGCTGAGCGAACTTTCTGACGCGCTGGAGAGCAGCAAAAGCATCGTCTCCATTCCCGTACCGGTGGGTAAATTCCTGCTGATTAACAATATGTTCTGGCTGCATGGCCGGGATCGCTTTACCCCGCACCCGGATCTGCGCCGGGAGTTGATGCGCCAGCGCGGGTATATCAGCTACGCCACCCGCCACTATCAGACCCATCAGTAGGAATTGAGCGGATGTATGATTTCGTGATTATCGGCGGCGGCATTATCGGTATGTCGACCGCCATGCAGCTGATTGAATGCTACCCGGACGCCCGCATCGCGCTGCTGGAGAAGGAGGCTGGCCCCGCCTGCCACCAGACCGGGCACAACAGCGGGGTGATCCATGCCGGGGTTTACTACACCCCCGGCAGCCTGAAGGCGCAGTTCTGCCTGGCGGGCAATCGGGCGACCAAAGCCTTCTGCGATGAGAACAATATCCACTACGACATCTGCGGCAAGATGCTGGTTGCCACCTCGGCGCTGGAGATGGTGCGGATGCAGGCCCTGTGGGATCGCACCGCCGCCAACGGCATCGAGCGCGAATGGCTGAGCGGCGCGGAACTGCGCGAGCGCGAGCCTAATATCACCGGGCTGGGCGGGATTTTTGTCCCTTCCAGCGGGATCGTCAGCTATCGCGAGGTGGCGGCAGCAATGGCAAAACGCTTCCAGGCGAAAGGCGGGGAAGTGGTGTATCGCGCCGAAGTCTGCGCCCTGAAAGAACACGCCGACGGCGTGGTGATCCACACCCATGACGGACGCGAGTTTGAAGCCAGCACCTTAATCAGCTGCTCCGGGCTGATGGCCGACCGACTGGTGAAAATGCTCGGCATCGACCCAGGCTTTATCATCTGCCCGTTCCGCGGGGAGTATTTCCGCCTGGCGCCGGAGCACAATCAGATCGTCAACCACCTTATCTACCCGATCCCGGATCCGGCCATGCCGTTTTTGGGCGTTCATCTCACCCGCATGATCGACGGCAGCGTCACGGTGGGGCCAAACGCGGTGCTGGCCTTTAAGCGCGAGGGCTACCGCAAGGGCGATTTCTCCTTATCCGATATGCTGGAAATTATGGGCTCGTCCGGGATTCGCCGGGTGCTGCAGAACAATTTGCGATCGGGCTTGGGCGAGATGAAAAACTCGCTGTGCAAAAGCGGCTATCTGAAACAGGTGCAAAAGTATTGCCCGAGCCTGACGGTGAAGGATCTGCATCCCTGGCCTGCAGGTGTGAGGGCGCAAGCAGTTTCGCCAGACGGTAAGCTGATCGACGATTTTTTATTTGTCACCACGCCGCGCACCATCCATACCTGTAATGCCCCCTCACCGGCTGCGACCTCGGCAATCCCGATTGGCGCGCATATTGTGAGCAAGGTTCAGACCTTGATTGCCAGTCAGCACAACCCCGGGCGGTCCTTGCAGAGCCCTGGTGTGGAGACATTACATGCCGCGTTTACCCGTTAATCATTCTGAGACAGGAAGCCATCATGCAACTCAACGATCCCAGCTTATTCCGCCAGCAGGCTTATATAGAAGGTGAGTGGTGCGACGCCCACAGCGGTGACACCCTCGCCGTGACCAACCCGGCGAACGGCCAGACCCTGGGCAGCGTGCCGAAAATGGGCACCGACGAGACCCGCGAAGCGATTGAGGCCGCGAACCGCGCCCTGCCCGCCTGGCGAGCGCTCACGGCCAAAAAGCGCGCCACCATTCTGCGCCGCTGGTTCGATTTGATGATGGCTAACCAGGACGATCTCGCCCGGCTGATGACCCTTGAGCAGGGCAAACCGCTGGCGGAAGCCAAAGGCGAGATCAGCTATGCCGCCTCCTTTATAGAGTGGTTCGCCGAAGAGGGGAAACGGGTCTACGGCGACACCATTCCGGGCCATCAGGCGGATAAGCGTTTGATTGTGATTAAGCAGCCGATCGGCGTGACGGCGGCCATCACCCCGTGGAACTTCCCGGCGGCGATGATCACCCGCAAGGCCGGGCCAGCCCTGGCGGCAGGCTGCACCATGGTGCTTAAACCCGCCAGCCAGACGCCCTACTCCGCGCTGGCGCTGGCGGAACTGGCGAGCCGGGCCGGGATCCCCGCCGGGGTGTTTAACGTGGTCACCGGTTCGGCGTCCGATATCGGCAACGAACTGACCAGTAACCCGCTGGTGCGCAAGCTCTCCTTTACCGGCTCGACCGAGATTGGCCGCCAGCTGATGGCCCAGTGCGCGAAAGACATCAAAAAAGTGTCGCTGGAGCTGGGGGGCAACGCGCCCTTTATCGTCTTTGACGATGCCGACCTTGATAAAGCCGTGGAAGGGGCGCTGGCCTCGAAGTTCCGCAACGCCGGGCAGACCTGCGTTTGCGCCAACCGTCTGTACGTGCAGGACGGCGTTTACGATCGCTTTGCCGAAAAACTCCAGCAGGCGGTGGATAAGATGCAGATCGGCGACGGCCTGACCCAGGGCGTGACCATCGGGCCGCTGATCGACAGCAAGGCGGTTGATAAAGTGGAAGAACACATTGCCGACGCCGTGGCGAAAGGCGCCCGCATGGTGACCGGCGGGTCCCTGCATAAATTAGGCGGCAACTTCTTCCAGCCGACTATTCTGGTAGATGTACCCGGTGATGCGAAAGTGGCAAAAGAGGAGACGTTTGGCCCGCTGGCACCGCTGTTCCGTTTCAAGGATGAAGCCGACGTTATCGCCATGGCCAACGATACCGAGTTTGGCCTGGCGGCCTATTTCTATGCCCGCGACCTGAGCCGCGTGTTCCGCGTGGGCGAGGCGCTGGAGTACGGCATCGTCGGGATCAACACCGGTATTATCTCTAACGAAGTGGCCCCGTTCGGCGGCATTAAAGCCTCTGGCCTGGGTCGGGAAGGTTCTAAATACGGTATCGAAGATTACTTAGAAATCAAATATATGTGCATCGGCCTTTAATTCAGGAGCATCCAATGAGCACCAACAAAGAGTTAATGCAGCGTCGTAGCAATGCCGTACCCCGTGGCGTGGGGCAGATCCACCCTATCTTTGCCGCCCGCGCCGAGAACTGCCGGGTGTGGGATGTCGAAGGCCGTGAATATCTTGATTTCGCCGGGGGCATTGCGGTGCTGAACACCGGGCATCTCCATCCTGACGTGGTCAGCGCCGTGGAAGAGCAGCTGAAAAAGCTGTCGCACACCTGCTTCCAGGTGCTGGCCTATGAACCCTATCTGGAGCTTTGCGAAACCCTGAACCAGAAAGTGCCGGGGGATTTCCCGAAAAAGACCCTGCTGGTGACCACCGGCTCCGAAGCCGTGGAGAACGCGGTGAAAATTGCCCGCGCGGCGACGAAGCGCAACGGCACCATCGCCTTTACCGGGGCTTATCATGGCCGCACCCACTACACCCTCTCCCTGACCGGGAAAGTGAACCCTTACTCAGCAGGCATGGGGCTGATGCCGGGCCACGTCTATCGCGCGTTGTATCCGTGCGCCCTGCACGGCATCAGCGATGACGACGCCATCGCCAGCATCCACCGCATCTTCAAGAACGATGCCGCGCCGGAAGATATCGCCGCCATCGTGATCGAGCCTGTCCAGGGTGAAGGCGGGTTCTACGCCACCTCTCCTGCCTTTATGCAGCGCCTGCGCGACCTGTGCGACGAGCACGGCATCATGCTGATCGCCGATGAAGTACAGAGCGGCGCGGGCCGCACCGGCACCTTCTTCGCCATGGAGCAGATGGGCGTGGCGGCGGATATCACCACCTTCGCTAAATCCATAGCTGGTGGCTTCCCGCTGGCGGGCGTCACCGGACGCGCCGAGGTGATGGACGCCATCGCCCCGGGCGGGCTGGGCGGCACGTACGCCGGTAGCCCGATCGCCTGTGCCGCCGCGCTGGCGGTGATGAAGGTGTTCGAGCAGGAAGATCTGCTGGGCAAAGCCAATAAACTGGGCAATACCTTGCGCGAAGGCCTGCTGGCTATCGCCGAAAAACATCCTGAGATCGGCGACGTTCGCGGCCTGGGGGCGATGATCGCCATCGAGCTGTTTGAAGCGGGCGACCACCATAAACCGGACGCCGCCCTGACGGCGCAGATTGTGGCGCGTGCGCGGGATAAAGGGCTGATCCTGCTCTCCTGCGGCCCGTACCACAACGTGCTGCGCATCCTGGTGCCGCTCACCGTTGAGGAAGAACAGCTCCAGCAGGGGCTGGCGATTATCGCCGCGTGTTTTGACGAGGCGAAGCAGGACTAATCTTTACGCCCGGTGCAAGCCGGGCCGTATTCAAGGAGCACGACCATGACCATTATTTCCCAGGCGACGGCCATCGACGGCTACCGCTGGCTGAAGAACGACATTATCCGCGGCGTGTATCACCCGGATGAGAAGCTGCGGATGAGCCTGCTGACCTCCCGGTATGAACTGGGCGTCGGCCCGCTGCGCGAAGCGCTGTCGCAGCTGGTTGCCGAGGGGCTGGTCACGGTCATTAACCAGAAAGGCTACCGGGTGGCCCCGATGTCCGAACAGGAGCTGCTCGATATCTTTGATGCCCGCGCCAATATGGAGGCGATGCTGGTCCGCCTCGCCATTGAACGCGGCGGTGAAGAGTGGGAAGCCGACCTCCTCGCCCGGATGCATCTGCTGAACAAGCTGGAATCCCGCGACGCCAGCGAGATGATGCTGGACGAGTGGGACCAGCGCCATCAGGCGTTTCATACGGCGATTGTGGCCGGGTGTGGGTCGCGGTATTTGTTGCAGATGCGGGAAAGATTGTTCGATCTGGCGGCGCGGTATCGGTATGTGTGGTTGCGGAAGACGGTGTTGTCGGTGGCGATGTTAGAGGAGAAGCATGGGGAGCACCAGCGGCTGCTGGATGCCGTGCTGGCGCGGGATGCGGATAAGGCGGGGGAGCTGATGTATCAGCATTTGTTGACGCCGATTCCGATTATAAGGGGGGCAATGGGGGTGGGCCTGGCGACCTGAAGAGGAAAATGTACCCTAAAACAGGCACTATCCATTTAGTGCCTTTTTTAAGTTGCAATGTCTGCATATTTATTACGAAACCTTTAATATCCCCTATTGCAGTTAAGCCATATAAATTAATTAAAAAGTTCATTTGTATTCATCATTATTAATATTTTAAAAGCGCTCTAAACGCGCTTATAACGTTTTATATTAATCTGGACTTATTTTTATCTACTGGGTAGATTTACAGGTGTTATTTAACGCAATACGGGCATGCGCCAACATGCCCGTATTGCTCATCACAATCACTATTGAAAGAGAATAGTAACCATGACTGATATCGATTGTATTGCAGAATCACTGCAACCAGAAGTATTTGAATCTACCGACCGCGTATTTACCGTGAGTTATGCGACGCGGTTTGGAGATTATACCCGCATTCCTGCGTTTATCATGAAAGGCCTGTGGCTCAATGAAGCCGGGTTCAGCACCGGAACGAAAGTGGATGTGAAGGTGATGAAAAGTTGCATGATCCTGACATCCCGACAGGGAGAGCCAGAGTTAGAGACGCTGATGCGTGAGGTGAGTCAACTGTCGGACCAGAAGCAACAGCAGGTGATGGATTTTGTTGGGGTGATATCCGGGAAGCTTCGAAAAGCTTGAGATTGCGATGGAATGAGAAAGGCGCCGGTGGGCGCCTTTTTTGTTGGTTGCGAAAGGCTCCCTGAAAAATACCGGGAGCCCTGGTCGTATTATCTCAGGGACTGAGCAACCCAGCGAAGTAATTCAATTAAGGAATACTGCCCAAAGAGTTCCCCCTCATTTGTCACCCAGATCGGGAAAAACAGTAACAGGGACGTCGTGAGCAGGCTGGTCAGAAGAAGGCTCTTGAACCAACCGCTACGTAAAATCTTCTCGTTAACTGCCCACTTAGACAGATGCTGACCCATTCGCCAGCGGACCCAGCCCCTGCGCCATAAATACCCCAGGAACGAGATAACAACGGCAGCGATGACAATAAACAAGCCACAGTAACGCGCCAGTACCTCCAGGGAAGCGAGTAAATTCTGCTGACTATCCCAGCGCAGGAACGGCGTAAGATAAACCCGTCCTGTCGCAATGTCGCTGATCCAGATGTCGCCATAAGCAGTATACAGAGGCATAAAAAGATAGATGATGACAGCGCTGAAGATTGCCCACTTCACCACCGACCAGTTTTGCACAGCCTGGGTAATGGCTTTCAGGCTGGTCAGGGCTTCATCAATATAGGTCGTAGTGACCCCACGATTCATCGCTTCGCGGAGCATCTCCCCGGATTTACCCGCGCGGTTCGCATCCAGCATGTCCTGATGGGCTTCCGATTCCATAAATGTGGCCACCGTTTTACGGCTACACGCCGCAACAAGCGGATTCAGCAACTTCCCTCTGGTGCTTCGATAAACAAGCTCATTGAGATCGTTTTTTAACATCAACTCAACGACATGTCCCGCATCCAGTATCTGCGGACGACGCCCGTAAACAATCCAGTTAACAGGCTGTTCAGCAAGCTGAGCCTGGCGCAGCTGACTCGTAAACCTGGCGAAGGGGACGCTGGCGTTGTAGATAAAATTAACGTTACGCAACCCCTCATCAATACCGGCATCGGCCAGCTCAACGGCACCATAACTCGCCAGTTCCGGGATGCCCGCTTTGTAGAGGCCATCTTTAATGAATGTCGGCACATCCTCACGATGGTAGATCAACTGATATTTAGGCACGGCAACGCTGGAAAGCCGGGTAATGCGGGTTGTTTCACCTGTTCCGTCACAGGGGGAACAGCGCTGGTTTCCCGAGCCGCTACAGTGGTTGCAGTTCACCTTACCGCCTGAGCAGGTGTAGCACATCCGATAGTGGCTCTCCGTGCGGTACTGATTGGTGTAGTGATCGAAATGGCTTCGCTGTTCCAGTACCTGCCCACTTCCCCCACAGGTGGTGCAGCTCACGCGACCAGTACCATAGCACCAGGAGCAATTGACCTGCCCACGTCCATTACAGTTAGTGCAGTCTTCAGTTAAACAGAGGCGCGTAGGATGGGAGTAGATTTCGTGATCTTTTTTAAGTGCACCGTAAGGATGGGAAAGGACCAGCGCCTGAGCTTCACGAAGGGTTTCTGCACGGGATAAGACAGCGCTGGTTTCAGCCTGGAGAGCCTCGGCGTACTGGAAAGTACTGGTAAAAACGCGGGTGCCGTTCCCGGCGCTGACTCTTCCCACCTGAGTGTGGTCTGTCGTCTCAACACGAAAATGCAGACTTAGGTTAATCTGGTAGTCAAAATCGATTTTTTCGACCAATTCCAGATCAAGATTATCTGGCTGTAGCCTCGTAGAGCGTTCCACGAAGTCCTGGATGGTTGTAGAGCACGTATCCAGCCACGCGTCTTTCATCTTCATTCCCTAAATTGAGATTTGTTATCGGCAGAATGATATGGCTTTGCATGGGTTAGGCAACTACTAATAAACGGAGTTTGGGGGGGTAAATGCGGGGGGTTTTGCGTATATAGAATGTAATGTATGCACCTAAGGGAATTATTTGTTTAGCGTTGATGGTTAATATTTTTATTTAGGGGAGTGTTTGGATGGGCTAAAAACGCCTCGTAAGTTCAATGTTATTATTGATTCCTGACTACTTCGGTTATTTAGCACGGAATCGGCTGTCGGAGTGAAGATGATATAGGGCTACATGATTATGACGCTCCTGAAAGCGCCGATGGTCGCCATTGAGTGATGTCAGTCAATCAGCGTACTACTTTTCAATTGCAACCGATCACAAATTCATCAAATCCATTGATTCACGGTTTACATCACCTTTCATTTGTTATGTGATCCTGTTACAGGTTTCGGTAGTTCGCTACCTCCCCCACCGTAACAGGATTTCATTGATGGAATTTTACCAGGCTGACCCTACGCTGGAGAACTACTGGCGCGGGGTGATTCTTTTTGGAAAGAACGTCGCATCTTACAAGTTCGCGCTTGCCCATGCCCTGTATGAGATCGATAAGACAGGCAGCGACATCATCACCCTCGACGAACTCGCCGTGCCGTTCAGCCGCCATCTTTGCGAACATCTGAAACATGCTCCGAAGCAGATCACCTCGAGCCGCAGCCAGTTTCTGGAAACCTGCGCGCAGTTTAATAACGAAGAGGTTTCTCATAACCAGCTGATTGAGACCACGGTGCGGCGTGGTTTTGCCAACGTGATTGATGCCTTTCACAATGTGAATGGCGGCGAGATCGAAAAACGCTTTTTCATCGATGAGCGCAAGACCCATAACGGCATCCGCCTGACGGATAACTTCTATCATCTGGGGGAGCGACAGCAATATCAGAACCTGGCTTTTGAGACCACTGCGCGCTGGAATCTGGTCGAACAGGCCTGGGCGATGGGCGTGTCCCGCAACCTTGTTGGCGTTGAGTTTGACGAGGATAACCAGCTGCTGTTTAGTCATGTAAATGCGCGCCGGGTGAATATCACCAGCTGTCGCGACAGTTTAAACGGCTACCAGAAAGGACGCTGCTTCTACTGCTTCAAACCCATCAGCCTGACGCCAGGCGATCCTGAGTTGGCAGATGTTGACCACTTTATTCCGTGGGTAGCCCGCGATAAGGTTGCCAATATTAATGGTGTGTGGAACCTGGTGCTGGCCTGCCAGTGCTGTAATCGTGGTGCTGAAGGGAAGTTCGCGCGCCTGCCTGGTCGTACACTCCTGCAACGGTTAAATGCCCGTAACGAGTATTTTATTCAGAGCAAACTTCCGCTGCATGAAACCATTGTCCAACAGACCGGAAACCAGCCCGCCGCGCGGAAAAACTTTCTTGAAAATAACTGGAACGCTGCCAAAGTGAGGCTATTCCATACCTGGGAACCGAAAGCCGAAGGCGAGGCCACATTCTAATGACGCTTAAATATTATCAGGACAATGCGCAAACCTTCTTCGACGGGACGGTGAATGTCGATATGTCCTCGCTCTACGAGACCTTTACCCAACATCTTGCACCTGGGGCGCGGGTGCTGGATGCGGGATGCGGTTCAGGACGCGATGCAAAGGCGTTTCAGGAGATGGGTTATCAGGTAGAGGCGTTTGATGCGTCCCCTGCGATGGTTGAGCTGGCGCGGGAGCATACCGGGTTTTCTGTGAAGGTGATGTCCTTTGCGGAGGTAGACTGGAAGGAAGAGTTTGACGGGATTTGGTGCTGTGCTTCGTTGTTGCATGTTCCGGCGGTGGAGTTACCGGGGGTGATGCGGAGGTTGGCGGATGCGCTTAAGCCTGGTGGAGTTTGGTATGTGTCGTTTAAGTATGGGGATGGGGAACGGGAGGTGGATGGGAGGAGGTTTACGGATATGGATGAGGATGATTTGAACACGTTAGTAAGCTCTTTAACTGCGATGGAGGTTGGTGAAGTTTGGCTGACACAAGATAAGCGCCCGGACAGGAAGGAGATTTGGGTTAATGGGATATTGAGGAAAAAGGACTGTAATTAAAATTGTTTAATAAAAGCTTTTGGTTCCAGTTTCACAATATATGAAAAATATTAGCCAGATATAATCTGACAGCCATCTTTAGCAATAACCGATAACTGCCAGATCAGGTCTGAACTAAAAAACAGACTCCCCGTTTATAGCTGTCGCTGCTCCAAACTTGTATATATCGTTTGTATTTCGCCTTTTAAGCTTTCGCCACGGTATACCATCGACGTATCGTATCGTTGATACTTATCCTCTCTCGCAGCGCTAAACCAGTTAAACGAACCCACACACAATAACCCGTCATCGCCAATCACAATTTTACTGTGAACGCGATTGACCAGTTTCGCAGTGATGCCTATTTCAGTTAGCTTTTCCACAGCTTCGTTAAGACTCTGCTGCTTTTCTTTACGCTTTTGATAATCGGTATGTTCGATATTGAAATTTCTATCCGTTACAACTGTGATATCAATGCCGCGCGAGCGGGCCTGGATCATTGAATCCAGAAAACCGGTTTGTTCCAGTTTTTTCCAGGCTAACCACGGAGAAACAATAGTTATGTTCTTTCCGATAGTGCCAAAAGTATGGTTCAGAAACGCATCATGCTGTTCCACACCGTGCAAAGTTGAGATCTGCGTTTGTGCTGCGCTTAAGTCTTTGCGCTTCTGAAACTCAAACTGCAATGCATTGCTGGTGGAAGCAAAGAGGTATTTTGCCAGCAATCCACGTGGCGAAGAGCCTGGCTGGATCTCAAACAAGTCCATATCACCAAAGACCAGGAAGCTATCTTTAGCGCGGGATACGGCAACGTTTAACATGCTACTGTCGCTGTCGATAAACCCACCATCTTCATGTTTCGAATAGACCGGGGAGAAGAGCACGATCGCTCTTTCTGCCCCCTGCAGCGAGTGCACTGTACCAATTGTTAGCGAATCCTCATCACCGCTACAGTTAATGCCGAGCTTGCGTAATGCGACTTTGATAGCGTTGACCTGCGCTGAAAATGGCGTCACGACTCCAACCACTTTATGTAACGGTTTGTCGTAATGACGTTCGATTTCTTCTTTATGAGCCGTGAGCCAGGCCGCTATTGTCTCTGCTTCAAAAGCGTTATAGCGGCTCCCACTGTTTGCATGCATGCCTTTGCCATCAATATGTAAATAACCCATTGCAGGGAAAAGAGTTTCATTTTCTATTCCCCGCTTTGGTTGTAACTTGCCGTGATAACACAGCGTATTGCAGTATCCGATAATATTATCGAAGCAGCGACGGTGTTCGTACAGATACATCCCACGGGCTAAATCCGGATCGTAGTGATAGCGAGAATTAAACTGGGCAATCTTCATTACGCTGCCCGACGCTGCACTTTTTCCGGAATCACACACCAGTGCATACGCATCCGTAAGCTCTTCCTGGGTACCGCCGGGGAGAATGCTCTCCTCCACCATATTACCGATATCAATGCTGGGTAAACTGTTCCAGATGGGCGCGATCTGTTCTGTGTCCCCAATCACTAACGCTTTCTTCGCTAGTGCGAAAGAGGCTGCGGCCACTTCGGGAAGTACCTGCCCGGCTTCATCGACTATCAACAGATCGGCAAGATTATAAAAATAGCTTTTATCAAATGGCTTGCCCTTTCCTGCAAATTCACTGGTTTTCATATGGTGAGGTAGCATGTAGCAGGTCATCACAACACAAGGTGTGAGCTTCATCCTGCGCTGCCAGCGGGCCTTAACAGTTTTAGCACCGTTGCGGCCTTTTTCTTTTTGAAGATTATCAATCGCCGCCATATCCATCAGCCAACGACCTTCCCAGTAATGTGTCGCCAAAAGGAATGCCGAGAATCGAATCTTCATATCGGCAAGCTCATCAGCTTCAGCCAGGCTCAGTTCCTCTTCGCTCGTATGCCCTAATGACTGGGTCAGTTCATGCCAATATTGAGTAGCCTCACTTTCGCGCCGGGAAACCTCTTGAGCAAGATCGATTTGCTGCTGATATCCATCCCGTTCTGTTTGCGCCTGGGCAACAAGGCCGTCGATATACGCGTCGATACCTTCAGGTACGGTACCCCGGTATGTTGCCATTCTTGTGCCAAACGTCTCGTCCAGGAAGAGGTTAATTTGGTAGTGGCGTTTTGCACGGACTGCGGGGAGCCAGGAGAAAAACGCATACACCATCGACTCGCCCGCACGATATTGCTGCCACTGTTTTTTGCCTTGGTTCAAAAATGCGATTTCATTCGTGCTGCCGAGCAGTGACGCACTTTTGTCCTGAATATAATGATCGAGATCTTCGCTGATTGCGGCCCGTTCCTCACGAATACGGTTCAGGCTATCCCATGCTGGCTTGATTTTCTTAAGCTGCTCGGAGTGCTCGATTAAGCATTTGTGTAGAAGATCCACTACGCGTTCGGGAGAGCTGCAATCCGACGATGGGAACGCCGCCCTTGCCTTCTCCAGGTAGAAGACCTGTGCCTCCTCAACGTATTCCAGAGATTCAACACGGTTGAAAAAATCATCAGTCTGGTACTTTTTCGCGGCTTCGGCCTTACGACCCGAAGACGGGAAGTAAGCGCCATAGCTTTTCAGTCCAGGCAACCAGCGCCCAGCCATTGCTCCAGTGCCTGTGGAAAAATCCTTACCAAACGCTTCAATGATGTTGGTCACAGCCTGATTGTTAGTTGATGCGGCGATCACCACTGGCGGCTCGGATTTATTGAGGGCGGCTCTTGCCCATTCAGTGGCAATGATAGAGAGAACCAGAGTGGTTTTTCCGGTTCCCGGTGGGCCATTAACCGCGAGGATATCGCTCGATTGCTGGGTAAGGTAATGGCTTAGGGCATCTCGCTGCGCCATTGCCAGAGGGAACTCATCTCCGGAATGCCCGAGACGCTCGCAGAACATGGCATTGGCGGCAAGGAGGGGTTCTACAGATGGCATTTCAGTCGAAGCAAAGCGCGTTAGTAATGGAACCTCTTTTTTGCACGACAGCAGATGATCGTACATGCGCAGGATATGGATACTGGCCCCTCCGGGTTGGTTCGCTCTGATAACATAACCATATCCAGCCGGTTCGTATTGCTCGTGGGTAGAGAGCCATGCCTCGGCAACGCTCTTCAGGAGATTCTTTGAGTCAGTCAGATACTTCTGCCACTGCAGCTGATGTTTTTCAAAACGTTCAGCTCGCTGCTCGTCATTTTCCTCACTGCGTTGCTGTTCGTCATCTTCACCAAAGGTAGTCGAATTATGCGTGGTTTTATATTTGTCATATTGCGCCATCTCGCCAATTGAGAAGGTGCCTTTGGGGAGAGGCTCGAGCAGATCACGAGGAATGGTGGTCTCCCCCGTAGGGAATAAAAATCCTTCACGATTCAGTAGTGCAGAAGTCACTAACGGAGTGACGATACCCGGTGCACCAGCCATTCGCTCTTTGCCATGCTGTATCAGACGGATCCATGCTTCGGGGCGTAAGATCACTTCAACGGTTTTCACCGTATCGACTTCTCCCTCAAAAAATGCGCTGACAATTTCCTCATCCAATCGTCCCGCTGAGATATTCATCCATTGGGTAAATGTATCCGTATCTCTGCGCTCAAATGCCCCTTTGCCAGACTCGGCATCTGCTAAGGAATTGCGCCAATATGACGCAAAACCCTGAGTGTTTCTGTCCATTGCTCATCCCATGACTTAATTAAAACTATTGATTTTGTTGATATAAAAAACATATGGTTAAGCATTGTCCACGATACGAGCACGATCGCAATAATTTGTTTAGCCTTTGAATGGGAATGAATAGCCACGGAAAATCCAGGCACTCCATTACTAGCTGGCGGTTATGTCGAATACTGGGGGCATGTCAGATACTGCCAATAGCACTATATGTTCATCACAGGATCCGATCATGCTATCCGAGAAATGATCTCGGAGAACGTGACGTGTTTCCGGACGAATAAAGATTTTTCAATTGCTGTATAAAACATCGTTTCAGGTCATTACGCATCGCACTAATCTGTGTAAAATCAGAGCTAAACCAATATCGTGGAGTGTTCTGTTATGGCTGGCGTAAACAAAACTCATCTGACTGAAACAGACATCATCACCAAATACATCCTGCCAGCGGTTAAAGACGCGGGCTGGGATGTGATGTCGCAGATCCGCCAGGAAGTGAAACTCCGCGATGGTAAAGTGGTGGTGCGCGGCAAGCTGGCAGCACGTCTGACAGTGAAATCAGCGGACATTGTGCTTTACCACAAACCGGGATTACCGCTTGCAGTCATAGAGGCGAAAGCCAATAAGCATGAGATCGGCAAGGGTATGCAGCAGGGTCTGGACTACGCTCGCCTACTCGACGTGCCTTTTGTCTTTGCTTCAAATGGTGATGGTTTTGTCTTCCACGACAAAACGAATCCCGCACAGCTTGAATCTGAAATCACACTGAACGATTTCCCAACCCCGGAACAGATGTGGAATAAATACTGCGTCTGGAAAGGTTTCACCGCCGAACAATTGCCTGTCATCAGTCAGGATTATCACGACGACAGCACCGGTAAATCCCCCCGTTACTATCAGCTTCAGGCGATTAACAAAACGGTCGAAGCTGTTTCTGCGGGGCAAAAGCGTCTGTTACTCGTCATGGCGACAGGAACCGGAAAAACCTACACCGCATTCCAGATTATCTGGCGTCTATGGAAAGCAAAAAATAAACAACGCATCCTGTTTCTTGCTGACCGCAATATCCTTGTTGATCAAACCAAAACTAATGACTTCGTGCCCTTTGGCAGCGCAATGGCTAAAGTGGCTGGCAGAACGATTGATCCGGCCTATGAAATCCAACTGGCCCTCTACCAAGCCATTACCGGTCCGGAAGAACATCAAAAAGCGTTTAAACAAGTTGCCCCTGATTTCTTCGATCTGATTGTTATCGACGAATGCCATCGCGGTAGCGCGTCAGAAGACAGCGCATGGCGTGAAATCCTCGAATACTTTAGCAGTGCCACGCAAATTGGCCTGACAGCCACACCAAAAGAAACCGAAGAAGTCTCCAGCACCGATTACTTTGGCGAGCCGGTTTACACCTACTCGCTCAAAGAAGGCATCGAAGATGGTTTCCTCGCACCCTACAAAGTGGTGCGGGTAGATATCGATGTCGACTTACAGGGTTGGCGTCCAACCAAAGGACAGGTTGATAAACACGGTGAACTGATTGAGGACCGTATTTATAACCAGAAAGATTTTGATCGCACGATGGTCATTGATGAACGTACCTGGCTGGTGGCACAGACCATCACGGATTATCTCAAGCGCACCAACCCTATGGATAAAACCATCGTTTTCTGTAACGACATCGATCACGCCGATCGTATGCGCCGGGCACTGATCAATCTCAACCCAGAGCAGGTAAAAAAGAACGAAAAGTACGTGATGAAAATCACCGGCGACGACGATATCGGCAAAGGGCAACTGGATAACTTTATCAACCCAAAGAAAGCCTATCCTGTGATAGCAACCACCTCAGAATTGATGAGTACCGGTGTGGATGCGCAGACCTGCAAACTGGTGGTGCTGGACCAGAACATTCAGTCGATGACCAAATTTAAGCAAATCATCGGGCGCGGCACGCGCATCAATGAGAAGTTCGGCAAACTCTGGTTCACCATTCTCGACTTTAAAAAAGCCACCGAATTGTTCGCTGATGAACGCTTTGATGGTGTGCCAGAAAAAGTGATACGCACCACGCCGCAAGAAATTACCGATCCTGATTCAGATTTCGACGACCAACTTGAAGACGAAGTCCCAGAGCTGGAGCCATCTGATTGGGTTAATGGGGTTGCAGAGACACCTGCAACCTATGACCCAACCTCGGGCAAAGGGAATGGGGCTTTTGAAGAAGACGATGAAAACAAAGTTCGTAAGTTTCACGTCAACGGTGTCAGCGTAAAAGTCCTGGCAAAACGCGTACAGTATTACGATGCCGACGGCAAGCTGGTCACTGAATCTTTCCAGGATTACACCCGCAAGACGCTGCTTAAAGATAAAGATTACGCATCGCTTGATGACTTCATCCGTAAGTGGCACTCTGCGGACCGCAAACAGCTCATCATTGATGAGCTGGAGCAGCTCGGTGTGCTTTGGGATGTGCTGGCCGAAGAAGTGGGCAAAGATCTCGACCCGTTCGATCTATTATGCCATGTGGTTTACGGCCAGCCGCCGCTGACGCGGAAAGAGCGTGTAGATAACGTTCGCAAGCGTAACTATTTCACTAAATACTCAGAGCTAGCGCAGAACGTGTTAAACACGCTTCTGGATAAATACGCCGACGAAGGTGTGCAGGAAATCGAGGACATCCAGGTGTTGAAGCTAAAACCGTTCGACTCGCTCGGTCGTCCGCTGGAAATCATCAAAAGTAGCTTTGGTAGCAAACAGGCCTATGAAGATGCCGTGAACGAACTGGAAAGCGAAATTTACCAGTTACCACCACGCTCAGCCTGATAACCAAACCCCCTATTCTGCCACCTGGCGCTTTGGCCCCCGGTGGCATCCTTTTTTAAGTATGGAAAGAAAACATGTCGATTAGCTCAGTCATTAAATCCCTTCAGGACATTATGCGTAAAGACGCAGGCGTGGACGGTGATGCCCAGCGTCTCGGGCAGCTTTCATGGCTGCTGTTCCTGAAAATTTTTGACACTCAGGAAGAAGAACTGGAACTGGAACAAGACGACTACCAGTTGCCAATCCCTAAACGTTACCTGTGGCGCACCTGGGCGGCAAACAGCGAAGGCATTACCGGTGATGAATTACTGGAGTTTGTGAATGACGACCTGTTCCCAACGCTGAAAAACCTCACCGCGCCAATCGACAAAAATCCGCGTGGTTTTGTGGTCAAACAGGCGTTTAGCGATGCCTACAACTATATGAAAAACGGCACGTTACTGCGCCAGGTGATCAACAAGCTCAACGAAATCGACTTCAGCAGCAGCTCTGAACGTCATCTGTTTGGCGATATTTACGAACAGATCCTGCGCGACCTGCAAAGTGCCGGTAATGCAGGTGAGTTCTATACCCCGCGTGCAGTGACGCGCTTTATGGTCAACCGTATTGATCCGAAACTAGGCGAGTCGATTATGGACCCGGCATGTGGAACCGGGGGCTTCCTCGCCTGCGCGTTCGACCATGTCAAAGAGCAATACGTCAAAACGACTGAAGACCACAAAACTCTACAACAGCAGATCCACGGCGTAGAGAAAAAACAACTCCCGCACCTGCTGTGTACCACCAATATGTTGCTGCACGGCATTGAAGTGCCGGTGCAAATCCGTCACGACAACACGCTGAATAAACCGCTCTCTTCCTGGGATGAGCAGGTCGATGTAATTGTTACCAACCCACCGTTCGGCGGCACCGAAGAAGACGGCATTGAGAAGAACTTCCCGGCAGAGATGCAGACCCGTGAAACCGCCGATCTGTTCCTGCAACTGATTATCGAAGTGCTGGCAGACAAAGGCCGTGCGGCGGTGGTGTTACCGGACGGCACGCTGTTTGGCGAAGGCGTAAAAACTAAAATCAAAAAACTGCTCACCGAAGAGTGCAACCTGCACACCATCGTGCGGTTGCCGAACGGCGTGTTTAACCCGTACACCGGCATCAAAACCAATATCCTGTTCTTCACCAAAGGTCAGCCAACCAAAGACGTCTGGTTCTACGAGCATCCGTACCCGGACGGCGTGAAGAACTACAGTAAAACCAAGCCGATGAAGTTTGAAGAGTTCCAGACTGAAATCGACTGGTGGGGCAGCGAAGCCGATGGTTTTGCCAGCCGCGAAGAGAACAACCAGGCGTGGAAAGTGAGCATTGGCGACATCATCGCCCGCAACTTTAACCTCGATATCAAAAACCCGTACCAGGGCCAAACCATCAGCCACGACCCGGACGAATTGCTGGCGCAGTACCAGACTCAGCAAGCGGAAATCAGCGAGCTGCGTAACCAGCTACGCGATATTCTTGGTGCCGCACTGGCGGGCAACAAGGGGGCGAACTGATGACCGTTGAGAAGCTGATTACCGACAATATCGATATCTGGTCCTCTGCCCTGCAAACCCGCTCTACCGCCGGGCGCGGCAGCAACGGCAAAATCGACCTCTATGGCATTAAGAAACTGCGTGAGCTGATTCTGGAACTGGCAGTGCGCGGCAAACTGGTGCCGCAGGACTCGAATGATGAACCGGCGTGTGAGTTGTTAAAGCGTATTGCGAAAGAAAGAGATGAATTAGTTAAGAGTAAAGTGATTAGGAAACCTAAAGCTCTTGGAAAAATTGAAATAACCAATACCCCCTTTGATTTACCTGATGGATGGGAATGGTGTTATTTAAATGATATAGGTGATTGGGGGGCCGGAGCCACGCCAAGTCGCTCTAATTCAAAATATTATAATGGTGATATTCCTTGGTTTAAATCAGGGGAGCTCTCATCGGATTTTATTTCGGATTCAGAGGAGAAAATCACAGAATTTGCCTTGCAGGAGTGTTCACTTCGTGAAAATAAAGTCGGGGACGTGTTAATTGCGATGTATGGGGCAACAATTGGTAAGACATCAATCTTAAATGTTCGTGGTACGACTAATCAAGCAGTATGTGCTTGCACCCCATATAGTGGAATTTCAAATATATATTTGTTAACCCTTTTAAAAGCTTACAAGAGAATTTTCATTGGGATGGGGGCTGGTGGAGCTCAGCCGAATATATCGAGAGAAAAACTTATTGCCACAGTATTTGCTCTTCCACCAAAAGCTGAACAAAATCGAATTATCTGCAAGGTTGACGAGCTCATGTCCCTCTGCGAATACTTGGAAGAGGAATCGCTGACCAGTCTGGATGCCCATCAGCAACTGGTAGAAACTCTGCTGACAACGCTGACCGATAGCCAAAATACCGAAGAACTCGCCGAAAACTGGGAGCGAATCAGCCTGCCTTTCGACACGCTATTCACCACCGAAGCGAGTATAGATGCGCTGAAGCAAACCATACTGCAACTGGCTGTAATGGGTAAACTTGTGCCGCAAGATCCAAGCGACGAACCTGCTTCTGAACTGCTTAAACGTATTGAGCAGGAAAAAGCACAACTGGTAAAAGAAGGCAAAATTAAAAAGCAAAAACCTTTGCCGCCAGTGAGTGATGAAGAAAAACCTTTTGCATTGCCGGTTGGGTGGGAGTGGTGTCGCTTTGAAGATGTTGTAGATATTCAAAGTGGAATAACCAAGGGTAGAAATCTTGCAGGGCGAACGCTTATATCAGTCCCATATCTCCGCGTAGCAAATGTACAAAGAGGTTATCTTCAACTATCAGATATTAAAAGCATTGAAATTCCCGTTGAGGAAAAAGATAAATATCATGTTCAAAAAGGTGACTTGTTAATAACAGAAGGCGGTGATTGGGATACCGTTGGCAGAACTGCTGTTTGGACTGATGCCACATTTTATGTAGCTAACCAAAATCATGTTTTTAAGGCTAGACCTCTCGTTAATGAGCTGAACGTTAAATGGCTTGAGACATTTATGAATTCGTCTGTATCACGAGATTATTTCGCGGGCGCTAGCAAGCAAACAACAAACTTGGCGTCAATAAATAAAACTCAGCTTCGCGGATGTTTTATTGCATTACCTCCAATTAGTGAGACAAGAAGGATTTTAGATCAATACATATCACTTCTGAATGTTTGCGACACCCTCAAATCCCGTCTGCAATCTGCCCAGCAGACGCAACTCCATCTCGCAGACGCTCTCACAGATGCAGCCCTAAGCTAAGGAACAGACGATGCCGGTTCATCATGCTATCTGGCGGATAGGGGAGCATCCCCAGCCGCTCACCATCAGCAAACTAGCCAGCGAGCAACTGCTGGAGAAGATGATTTTAAACGATCCCACCATCCTCTCTGATCAGTGGATGATTATCGGCCATCAGGAAAATACGCTCGATAAAGGACGTATCGATCTGCTGGCGATTGCGCCGGATGCCTCACTGATCCTGATTGAGCTTAAGCGTGACCGCACGCCGCGTGAAGTGGTCGCGCAGGCACTGGATTACGCCTCTTGGGTCGATGACTTAACCGCCGATCGTCTGTCGCAGATTTATGAAAAATTCTCCGGCGGCGGTAATCTAGGCGATGCATTCAGACAGCGCTTTAATACTGAGCTGGAAGAAGAGTCGCTCAACCAGTCGCACCAAATCATCATTGTGGCAGCAGAACTGGATCCTTCCACCGAGCGCATCGTCAACTATCTAAGCAAAAATGGCATCTCGATTAACGTCCTGTTCTTCAAAGTGTTTCAACACGGTGACGAACAGTTCTTAAGCCGCGCCTGGCTTATCGATCCGAGCGAAACGCAAACCAATGCCGCGCAGGCCACTGCCGGAACAAGTATCAGTGCGAAGGAACCCTGGAATGGCGAGTTTTATGTTTCGTTCGGCGATCCGCAAAGCCGAGTCTGGGAAGAAGCGCGTCGTTACGGGTTTATCAGTGCCGGTGGTGGAAGCTGGTATAGCCAGACGTTAAAACAGCTTCAGCCGGGCAATCGCGTCTGGGTAAAAATCCCGGCTACAGGTTATGTCGGCGTCGGGATTGTTCAGAGCGCCGTTGAACCAGCTAGCAGCTTTACGCTCAAAACAGATCGCGGTGAAATGCTGGCAAGAGATGTCCTTAAATACAGCGACCTATACCGCCAGAATGCAGACGATCCTGATAAGTCAGAATATTTTGTTCCTGTAAAATGGCTGGAAACCCGATCAGAGAGTGAAGCAGTAAATGAGGTCGGTTTCTTCGGCAACCAAAACACGGTCTGTAAACCAACGACTCCAAAATGGCGTTTTACTGTTGATAAGCTAAAGCTTTATTTCACACACTGGGATACAGACAATTAAAATGTTAACTTTAGTAAACTATTCGCTTTTATTGCATTTTGATTTTCCTTGATAGCCTGAAATATTTTGGCATTATTATACAAACTGCACTCTTCATTCTGATGTAAAAGTCTTTTTTAAAATTTTCTTGTATGTCTGGGATGACGGATGAAGTTAATTATATGAAACCCAGCATTGGACAAGATGCACTCGAGGAGGGCTCGGTTAAATACATCATTGAGTCCAGCATCTGTTCGCAGTACACTTTGATGTAATATTTCAGGGGGTATAATTTATGAAAAAGCGAAACGGGAAAAGGAATAAAGCAGGTACGTCTAAAGTACGTATAGTAGCGGAAACTAAGCAGCAAGATACATCAGCCTTATGGGAGGATGATTTTCTTTCAGTTTGTGAACGAATTGTAAGAGAAATGGAAGAAAAAAAGACGAATTCCGCAGATTACTATTTTTCTAAAGCTATGTTGGCCCGAGAGGCCAAAACTTTTCAGGCTGAAAGGCAGGCAGTGCTTAACTTACTTTCATTTGTGGGCACCCCACTGACCTTGATGATACAGAGTGCATTGAACAACAACAGTAAGTTATTGCTTAGCGATAAAATCAGTAATATATTCACCCGATTGGCGAGTGAGAGTACAAACGATGATTATATTTCAATTATACGTGCATTTATTTTGTCAGGTACAAAACAGCAGATCCCCGCTTATTTTAACTGCTTAATGGGAACATCGCCTTTATTTAATGAAGAATTGCCTATTTTCGATATTAGCTGTATCAGTGAAAACCAGTTATTGTTATTTTATGAGCAAACACATCGTATCCTGCTGGATGATTCAAACAATAAACATATTCTTGAAAAATTAACCTATTTTATAAGCGATAGGATCACAGATGATGGTTGCCAGAGTTTGCTATTCTTTATGTCGTACTTTAATATTATTGAAGTTCCTAGTGCAGAATATTTTCTGAAAGTACCGAATCTATCCTCTCGAGGAACATCTTACTTCCAGACGTTAGCCTCTAACACAGCATGGGTTGCAATTAACTCGGCTAATGAAGATGAGGCAGAGTATTGGCTTGATTATATCGACGATGAAGATAAAGTAAAAAAAATAAAGCAAGCTATAAGTGAATTAAAAGCAAAAATTACGGCAAGAAACAGCCATCCTTTAAACCCTGATAATATTCCGCCAAAGTCAATTGATCAACTTACAACTAAAACACTTATGATTTTGTGTGCATTTATTCATGGCTGCGGGGATGATTGGGGCTTGAAGCCGTTAAAATACTCAGGAAAATACATTTTTCCATCCAGAGAAGTGACAATAGAACTTTATAAAAAACTAGCTCTTGAAGGTGTCATTAAAACCACAGCATCAGCATTTTTAACGCTCGACGAAGATAAACTAAGTTGTTTTGATAGTATTGTTCTTGATGAAAAATTCCATCTCAATATCATAGGTATAATGGATAGCAAGTCGCAGGCTTTACCTGTTCTATATGATGAATTAAACCGGCGTCAAGACTTGGTGAATGTAGCATGGTTATTCTGGAGAATTATCACGAAGGGCTATTTTTATAACGCACTCGAGTATTATCTGAGCAACGTGGTAGAAAGATGGGCTCAGGAATTTTCATTAAATGAGAAAACAACTGAACGTGTTGAAGCATCAGATCTGAGCGCCAAAGACCTTGTTTACATTGCAAGATCGGCAACTGGGTATGCAGCCGGGCAACATTCTATCGGTGGTTCGATGGGTAACAGGCATACCTGCAATATCCTTATTGGAAGTATTAACAGGAATTTTGACTGGGTTGATGAAGGCCGATTTTACGCTAAAACATATGAAAGGAGTAAAAAACAACCTGTGCTGTCTTCTGAAACGCTGCTTGAAAATTTTCTGGGCATGACGCCAGAGGATATTTATAACCTTCCCCCTTTGCTGCAAGAAATTCAGGAATATAATATAAATGAGGGCGGTTGAAAATCTATAAAAAATATCTTTATAAGGATGAGTAATTCATTCCAACACATCCTATTCATCCGAAAGCAATTGACGCAGCGAATCGCATCCCTTTACCAGGAAAACGAAAGTAGTATCCACAGACACCACGGTCCGATCCGGGATAAGAGGATGAATTCCTACCAAAACTTGACAACCCTCGCGATGCTCAAAGCAGGTGCATTCCTGCTTTTACTTCCTTATACAGTCTTTAGAATAGTCGTTTGTACATGGTCATTGCCTAAACTAAGTCGAACAGTGATACTATCTAACCAAAACCGAAATACTTGATGGAAATTTACATCATGCCTACGATATCCACCGCTGTTTCTATTCAGCAGAAATTTTTAAATACCTAGCATTATGAGCCATGAAGCACATTATAATAAGACAAGAGATCCCCGTTAGTGGTACAAAAATCAGCGACTTTTTATGGGCCATAATGGAACTTTCCTTACAGGGAAAAGCCATATTTAATTGTTTAACAATTGTACTGCAATATTTAGCAACTCAATCTTTGAAATTAATTACTTCACATTTTAAACGATTAACATATGTAATAAGTATAAATGCTAAATTGTTTTTCTTCCAAGTTCATTGAATAAAAAGAATACTCAGGTTCCTTATTGTTGGAAACTGAACATTGATGAACTTAGTGTTTTTTTATTCGCAATGTTAAAACAATTTAGTACGCAGACATCGTATTAAACAGGATGTCTTTATAAATCCTGATCAGATTTGTATCTTCTTAGGACAATATAATTAAGCTCACCACACCTCAGTATTGGCTTGCCTGTTGTAGCATAGGTGCAAGTACCAATAATGAGAGCATGGCAACCATCTAATTCATCAAAGCTGTTCTTAACCTTAAATTGCTCCTTAAATTCGCTTGATATTTCGCTATTGATACAGACGCTTAATCCAGACCTAATATTACCCGCATTTAACCAAATCTTGCCATCATTTGTTTGCCCTACATCACTAATAAAACCCCAAAAAATCCTACGAGCACCATTCATCCATGGCGCAACATTATTAAATTCAACAAACAGTTCAGCGCCATTATCAGGTAAATTTTCAAAAACTTGATCTTTAAATCTTACTTTTTTATCGATATAACATAACCCTTTCGACTTTACCAATTTGTAAAGCAGGTTCTTCAGAGTAAAATGTTCTGGATATTTATAATTGCCACCATCTACAGTTTTTTTACCGGTGAACTTTTGTCCTTCTGGAGTCATTTCAGAAGGATCTCGTGAGATTTTAACATCAATATCATAGCTTCGAGCTAACCCCAAATCTAAAATTATGCCACTATCAGGGTCTGATACAGGTATCCCTTTATTTTCATCCCCCTCCCCCACGTCTTCATACGTAGTCCCCAATGAACAATTTTCCTGATGATGGGCACAAAAATGCGGTACGTCATTTCCGTAACTTGACCGCCTAAACCATGCGTCACCCTTACATTCGGTACAGAGCAAACTTCGTCTCTTTGATTGGAGCTCAACGTGCGGCAATGCGAAAAATGCATCCGCTCTCCATTCTTTTTCATCAATAGTACAGAATGCTTTATCCATTGTGTTCCCCTCAATCGAGTTACCTGGCAATCGTACTATTACTTTTAAAGAACATTCAGATAGATGGCATGATCCAGTTCAAGTTATGGTGAGAAGCCGCAATACCGATTTGTTCTTTATTGCGCATGATCACATTGCTGCTCCATTACAAGGAATAACTGTACTTATATGGAAAACACAAATTTCATTTATGGGGATCAATAAGGAGGTATAGCCTAAGGAGAAAGACTTCAACTCCCAAGCGACTCAATTTGAATTGACTCAGATTGACTTCTGTTGAAAGAAAAATTGCGGAGAGATTTATGTAGGACGGATTATAGACACAAAAAAAGCCGCCCTTAAGCGACTTATCTTTGCATCTTATGGTGCCGAAGGCCGGACTCGAACCGGCACGTATTTCTACGGTTGATTTTGAATCAACTGCGTCTACCGATTTCGCCACTTCGGCACTGAAGGGGATGCGGAAACGTTGTGGATTATACCTGTCGCACGCCGCCATGCAAGCGGCGACGTGCAGTTCCGCAGCTAAGTGTCCAAAAAACCATCGTAACCCAACCGCCGTTACAGATCCGACACCGCATAACGTATCAGCCCGGCGGCGTTCGGCTCTGGCAGGGCCAGTACGTTGTTCCACAGATCCTGCACCAGGTCGCAGCTCTGCTTCTCTTTGCCCTTCCCTTTTTGCGGCATCTGCAGCAGCTCAATATCGTCGCCGTACTTCCCGGTCAGCTTCTGAATAATCGGCACCACGTCGGTTTCAGCCTGCTGAATCTCCTGCGGGGTCACGGTATGTTTGTCCGGCCCAGCGGCGGCACGCATCATGTCGACATCGGCCTGCATGCGGCGCTGCATCAGATGTTTATCCAGCAGACGCATCGGGTTGACGCCGCCCTTCACCTCCGGGTAGAGGAAGCGGTAGCAGCTGTCATCGCTCACCTTCTGCATGGCGGCGGTCTGCTCCATGTTGATCTTCATATACTCGACCACGTTGGCGTCCGGGGCGTTTTGCAGGCGCGCCATCTGCAAGTGCAAAATCTTCGGCTGCACGGTGTCGATAATCTGCTGTTCGTTTTTGCCCGCTTTTTGCAGGGCCAGCATCTCGTCCTGCACCTTTTTGCGGAACTCGGGTTCCTGCTCTTTAATCACCTGCCACACCGGCATGCTGCTGAGCGCGGTGTCGAGCTGTTGTTCGGTGTTGGGCGCTTTGTCGCGGTAGATCCAGCCTGCCGCCACCATACCCAGCACCACGGCAATGGCGATACGTAAACCCTTTTTCATCGTTCCCTGTCCTTATGTCATGTTAACCGGCACCCCGCTATGAAAGCGGAACTCGCTGTCCGGGGATAAGATCAGCTCCGCCTCTATCTCGCCAAAAAGCTTCACGCGCGGGGTGATGTCGTCATCGCTGACCTGCTGCGCCAGGCGCAGATAGTCCTGATAATGCCGCGCCTCAGAGCGTAGCAGCGACAGGTAAAACTTCTGCAACTCCTCGTCGAGGAACGGCGCCAGCGCGGCGAAGCGTTCGCAGGAGCGGGCTTCGATATAGGCTCCGCAAATCAGCTTGTCGATCAGCGTCAGCGGCTCGTGGGTGCGCACGGCTTTGAGCATCCCTTTGGCGTAGCGGCTGGCGGTGATTTTGACGTAGGGAATGTTACGCATCAGCATCGCCTCCCGCACCTGCCAGAAATGGTGCAGCTCCTCTTTGATCAGCAGCACCATGCTGTCGATCAACGCCTGGCCCCAGGGGTCGTCGGTCTTCGGCATCACGCTTTTGCCAATCTGCTTATGCAGGGCGACAAAATCCGGTTCCGGGCCTTCGCGGAAGGTAAAGGCTTCGTAGGGCTTGAGCCACTCCAGCAGCGCGTCGGCACCGCTCTCGTCAGCGACGTATTTACGCACCAATAATAGCGCGGTCTGGGCGGCTTTGAGTTCGCACACCATATGGTCGGTGAGCAGCAGCGGCAGGTTAGCCGGGTTGCGGGCTTTATCAATCCATGCTTGCGGGGTTGGGCACTGGAGGAAGTTGAGAACAGGGGCAAGTATCTGCGGGTAATCCATTTTTAACCTTTTGGATGCGGCAGCTTCCGCTGCCGCAAATACACGTCGCTCTTTACGCTGCCTCTTCGTTGGCTGCCTTTGTTCCCCCCAGTCACTGACTTATATAAGCGACCGGGGAGTCACGCCGTTGCCGCCTCGATGCAACGCGAATGTCCCGTGTATTAAATTAATCAGTGACGCACGCCGTCGTCATCTTCATCAACGAAATCTTCGTCGTCGTCTTCGTCACCCTCTTCGCCGTTCGGGTCTTCGAAGTAGGTGCCCCAGCCGTCGTATTCCACTTCAAAACGTTCGGCCAGGTCCATCAGCTGTTCAACCTGGGCGTCAATCAGCTCTGCCTTCAGCGCGCCTTCGCTCAGGATATCGCAGCAGATGACGGTGTCGCCCTCTTCCACTTCCAGCTCTTCTGGCTCGGTCACTTCGTAACCCAGACGGAACGCTTCAACCGCCAGCTTTTCCAGCGCTTCGAAATCATCCGCAGAGAAATGGTGCTCGATGGTGTACAGCGCATCCGGATCGCTGCCGTCTTCCAGCAGTTCTTCAATAATCAGTCGCGTCTCTTCGCGCTGTTCTTCCAGCAGTTCTGGGTTTGCCATGGCTCGTTCCTCTTTAAAGTGCGGCAGATACTTCTATTTTCACACACGGATGTGTTTGCCTCCACCTTTGTAAGAAAGATTTATGATACGGGGTTGCAAGTGAATATTGATACATATAAAGTGAATTTTAATTCAATAAGTGGCCTTTGCCATGTGAGGATAAAATGTCTGAACTGTATAAAAAACACTTCCTGAAATTGCTCGATTTTACCCCTGCACAGCTCACCTCCCTGCTTGCCCTGTCAGCACAGCTGAAATCCGACAAGAAAAAAGGTACCGAAGTACAAAAGCTTACTGGCAAAAACATCGCGCTCATCTTCGAAAAAGACTCTACCCGCACCAGATGCTCTTTCGAAGTTGCCGCGTTTGACCAGGGCGCACGTGTGACCTATCTCGGGCCGAGCGGCAGCCAGATTGGGCATAAAGAATCAATTAAAGATACCGCGCGCGTGCTGGGCCGGATGTATGACGGCATTCAGTATCGCGGATATGGCCAGGATGTGGTCGAAACCCTGGCGGAATTTGCTGGCGTGCCGGTGTGGAATGGGCTGACTAACGAGTTCCATCCTACCCAGCTATTAGCCGACCTGCTCACCATGCAGGAACATCTCCCGGGCAAGGCCTTTAACGAGATGGTGCTGGTCTATACCGGCGATGCGCGTAACAACATGGGTAACTCGATGCTGGAAGCGGCGGCGCTCACCGGGCTGGATCTGCGCCTGGTGGCACCCAAAGCCTGCTGGCCGGAAGAGAGCCTGGTGGCAGAGTGCCGCGCGCTGGCAGAAAAGAACGGCGGCAAGATCACCCTCACCGAAGATGTGGCGGCGGGCGTGAAGGGCGCAGACTTTATCTACACCGACGTGTGGGTGTCGATGGGGGAAGCCAAAGAGAAGTGGGCGGAGCGGATTGCGCTGCTGCGTGGCTATCAGGTGAACAGCCAGATGATGGCGCTGACGGGTAACCCGGCCGTGAAGTTCCTGCACTGTCTGCCGGCGTTCCACGATGACCAGACCACGCTGGGCAAGCAGATGGCGAAGGAGTTCGATCTGCACGGCGGGATGGAAGTGACGGACGAGGTGTTTGAGTCGGCGGCGAGCGTGGTATTTGACCAGGCAGAAAACCGCATGCACACCATTAAAGCGGTGATGGTCGCCACCCTCGGTGAATAATCCCTATTATTTTTAAAATGCAGGAGGGTGACGGCCCTCCTGATATTCATCTTATCCGCTCGGGATAATATAAGTTCACCGGTTGATTAACTTGCCGATACCCGCACCTTGCCGTAAGGGCACCGCTTAAAAATACATTTTACCGTGGCAATACATTCCTTGCTTTCCGGGTCACGATGGCCGGGGCAGCTGGACATGTTGTGCATCACGCGCCACAGGGTGTGGCTGTATTTGTCTATTTGCAGAATATTAATATCACGTAGCTCGTCATTAACGAATAAACGGTTATGGCAAACATGGATTTCATCGCCGGGCTTAAAAAGCTTCTCGCCGTTATACCAGAGAATATATTTATGATTATGCGAAGTGAGAATTTTTGAAAATAACGTCCCAGTAGCCGGACTGGCAATCGTACCTAAAGCGATCCAAGTTTTAGAAGCAGTCATCCAAATACCTTTTAAACGAGCTATGCAAAATGCGTAAAGCCTTACGCTTAATGAGTGTAAGAGAACAATGAAAATGTGGTAATAGGTACAGCCTATCCTTTCAGGCAAGGGCGATAAGCCTTAACGATCACTTAAGTCAAATTTTTGCGCCATGAATATCAGGCTGAACAAAAACCCGCCTGCCGGGTCGATTGATTTTTCAGCGTAAACAGGGTACGTTTTGGCCTTAATTCCCGTGCGGATGTGCCGAACTTATGCCTATTATTCAATCTGTTGAACGTGCCTTACAGATCCTCGATCTGTTTAACGAACAGGCGACGGAACTTAAAATCACCGACATCAGTAAACAGATGGGCCTGAGTAAGAGCACGCTCCATTCGCTGCTCAAAACCCTGCAACTGCACGGGTATATCGATCAGAACCCGGAGAACGGTAAATACCGCCCTGGCATGAAGCTGGTGGAACGCGGCCACTTTGTGGTGAGTACGATGGATATTCGCCAGAAAGCGAAGCACTGGCTGACAGACCTGTCGGAGCGCACCGGGCAGACCACCCATCTGGGCATTCTGGACGGGCGCGAAGGGGTCTATATCGAGAAGATTGAAGGCAAGCTTGCTGCCATCGCCTACTCGCGCATTGGCCGTCGCCTGCCGGTGCATGCCACCGCCATCGGCAAAGTGCTGATCGCCTGGCTGAGCGACGTCGAGCTGAACACGCTGCTCGACGGATATGAGTACACTACCTTTACGCCCGCGACCCTGGCCTCGCGCGAGGCGCTGCTGGCCGCGCTGGCGCAGACCCGTGAGCAGGGTTATGCCCTGGACAGCGAAGAGAACGAGCAGGGGGTGCGCTGCGTCTCGGTGCCGGTGCGTAATCATGAGTCCCGCGTGATTGCCGCCCTGAGCCTGTCGACCTTGACCTCCCGCGTTAACGACGATGAACTGGCGTGTTTTCGCGAGCAGTTGCAGGAGGCCGGGCGCCAGCTCTCACGCGCGCTGGGCTACCCGGCCTGAGGGTTTACGCCGTGACTGGCGCATAGCTGAAGTACGCGAAATCGGCGTAGCAGCCGTCGCCGCTGATATCCTCACAGTGCAGCCCGACAAAGGCCCCGGTAAAGAAGCCTCGCCCACCGATATAGTCATCCGACAGTTTCCACGCCTCATACGTCACGGGCACGGTCTGCCACGTCTCGCCATCAAACGAATAGCTGTAGCGGTAGACCAGACGATCGACATCCACCCGCAGCCATATGCTCTGCGCCTCATCCGGCACCGGGATGGGCTGCTCGTGCAGCGGCCACGACGGCACGTTGTGGTCAAGCTGGATCACCTTCAGGGTCCTGCCCTGCCCCTCCTCGAAATCGACAAAGCAGTAGCTCCAGTTTTTGCTGTTGTAGTAGCAGGTCAAACCCGCGCTCTGCTGGAAGTGACGCGGGTCGAACGTCATGCACGTTTCCGCGCGGAAGGCAAAATGCTGCCAGCGACGCGCCACGGTGGACTGGGTAAAGGTCGAGTTAAGGGAGTCGTTACCGTACAGGCGTAAAAAACCCGGGCGCGCGCGCAGGGAGCCAAGCGTATCGTCGAACGGAATGCGCAGGGTTTGCAGCTCAGGATCGAGGCGCTCGCCGTCGAAATCATCCCGCCAGTGAGACGGCACCACGCCCTGGCTCTCGGCCATTTGCGGGCCTGGCACTGTCAGTCGGGCGTGTTTGCCGCCTTCCACGTACGGCCAGCCGTCGCGCCATTCGATGCGCGCAATCCCCGTCTCACGCCCCAGCGAACAGTAGCCACGTCCGCCAGTGGCCAGCAACGGCATGCCCGGCAGACGCTGCGGGCGGCTGGTGAGATAGGCCATGTACCACTCGCCGGTGTGGGTCTGGAGCAGCGAGCCGTGCCCGCTTTTTTGCAGCGGGTTCTCGGGCAGATGCCAGCTGGTCATCATCGACACCTCGGGGTGCAGCTCGTACGGGCCATCCAGCCTTTTCGCGCGCAGCACCACCACCGCGTGTTCATAGCTGGTGCCCCCTTCGGCCACCAGCAGATAGTACCAGCCATCTTTTTGATAAATATGCGCCCCTTCGGTGTAGGCCAGCGGCGTGCCGGTGAAGAGGGTTTTACGCTCGGGCGACAGGGTGCCGGTCTGCGGATCAAATTCCTGCATCACAATGGTGTTGTGCGGATTGCTGTGATGGCGCGGCCCCCACGGGCGATAAATGTAGTATTTGCGGCCATCGTCGTCGTGGAACAGAGAGGGATCAAACCCGCCGTTGCCCATCGGGATCGGCTCACTCCAGGGGCCTTCGATGGAGGGGGCCGTCACCAGGAAGTTACGCCCGTTTTTCCACGGCGAATCGACAATTTTCACATCGGTATAGAGCAGCCAGAACTGCCCGTCGGCGTAGCTCAGGCACGGCGCCCAGATCCCGCCGGAATCCGGGTTGCCCTTCATATCCAGCATCGATACGCGATCCAGCGGGGTACTCACCAGCCGCCAGTTTTTCAGGTCGCGGGAGTGGTATATGCGCACGCCAGGGAACCACTCAAAGGTTGAGGTGGCGATGTAGTAATCCTCGCCCTGACGGCACATCGACGGGTCCGGGTTAAAGCCGGTCAGAATCGGGTTGGTAATAGTGTACATAGTACCTCCTCCTTAATGAGATGCCGCCGTTGCCGCTTCGGGGATTGCTTCACCCTGCGCCGCGCGATGCTTAAGTAACTGCTGGCTGATGGCTTCCACCCGCGCATCCGAGAGCTTGTAAAACGACAGCATGGTGAACATGCCCACGTAGAGCACCACCGGCACCACGCAGAACAGAATTTTGATGGTGGTTAACACTTCGACCGGCTGCACGCTGCTGCTGGCGGAGTAGTTCACGTACGCCAGGATCCAGCCCACCACCGCGCCACCGATCGCCAGGCCGATCTTCAGGCTGAACAGATAGGTCGAGAACACCAGCCCGTCCAGACGGCGGCCGCTGCGGCTCTCTTCGTAATCCACCACGTCGGAGGCCATCAGCCACTGCAATGGCGTCGTGGTGTTAAACACAAACAGGAACAGAATGTTGAGGGCGAAAATCAGCGCCATATGTTCAGCCGGAGTGAAGAAAATCAGCAGGCTGATCAGGGAGTAGATGACAATAATCCACTTGAATGCCTTCACGCGGTCAAAACGGCCCAGCAGGCGGGAGGAGCAGAGCGAACCAAACATGGTAGCGATGCTGCCGTAAAGCAGGAACTGGGTCGCCATCTCCGGGTGGTCCATCACGTATTTCACGAAGTAGAGCGTCGCCCCACCGCGCACCACGTTGGAACAGGTGGCCATCATTTTGAAGGCACACATGATCCGCCACTGGCTGTTGCCGAGCAGCAGCTTCAGATCTTTCGCCACCGACGACCCCGGCTGCACCTCAAAGGTGTAGCGCTCTTTGGTGGTGAAGAAGCAGACGTACAGCAGCACCACGCCACTCAGCCCCAGCACGCACATCGCGCCAAAGTAGCCGAGCTGCTCGTTACCGTTACCGATGATCCCCACCAGCGGCAGGGCAATACCGCTGATCGCCAGCGATCCCGCCGCCGCCAGGAAAAAGCGCCACGACTGCAAGGCATGGCGCTCCTTCGGATCGGCGGTGATCACCCCTGGCATGGCGCAGTAAGGCACGTTGACGAAGGTATAAACCAGCGTCAGCAGGATGTAGGTGACGCAGGCGTAAATAATTTTGCCGTTGGCGGAGAAGTCCGGCGTGTAAAACGTCAGCATACAGACGATGCCAAACGGGATCGCGCCCCACAGCAGGAACGGGCGGAACTGGCCGTGACGGGTACGGGTGCGGTCCACCAGCAGCCCCATCAGCGGGTCGGTTACTGCATCCAGCACGCGAGAGACTAAAAACAGCGTGCCCATAATGCCCGCCGACAGGCCAAACACATCGGTATAAAAGTAGGCGAGCAGGAACATGGTCGCCTGCCAGACAAAGCCGCAGGCGGTATCACCCAGCCCGTAGCCAATTTTATCTTTCATGGTTAATTGCATCATCAGAAATACACCCTTATTTAGTGTGCTGAATTCACAACATCGTGTTAATGGAGTGTAATAAGCTGTTCAATTAACCAGCAATGGTCATATCTTGTTTCTGAATTACGTTATTTTGCTTTTGTGACACGACGCCATATAAGGTAACTAATTGTTTTTAGAGTATTAAAAATAATAAAAAACAGACACGGCAAAGCCGCCCACGGAATATTTTCCGTAGGCGACAATAGTGCTAAATATATTTAAATCCCGAGCGCTTTTTTCCCGGCGTTTATTACCTCGATGATTTTATCGGTGTCATAAATACAGCCTTTCCAGGTGCCGCCACTTATTGACTGTAATGCCGCCCACAGCCGCGTATCGTCGGGTAAAAAATCATGGGCGTGCAGCTCCGGGTGTGGCTGACGCCGTGCCAGCTCCACCGCCCCCTCTTCCGGGGTGAGCGGTGCCAGCGGCGTGCCGATAAAGTTGACGCTGCCGGTCAGAGAAAGGCGGTCCACCACAATCTCGATGATGTCGTTATCGCGCAGTTTACCGATCGGCCCACCGGCCAGCGCTTCGGGGGCCACATGCCCAAAACAGGCACCGGTGGAGACGCCCGAGAAGCGAGCATCGGTGATCAGCGATACCGTTTTCCCCCAGGAGACATGCTTGAGCGCCGAGGTCAGCTGATAGGTCTCTTCCATCCCGGTGCCGGACGGCCCGCCGCCGATCACCACCATGATGTCCCCCTGTTCGATCTCGCCGCTTTTGATCGCCTTGATCGCCCGGGCTTCCGAGACAAAAACCCGCGCCCGCCCGGTGTGACGGTACACCCCGTCCTCACCCACGACCGACGGGTCGATCGCCGTGGCCTTGATCACCGATCCTTCCGGCGCGATGTTGCCCACCGGGAAGGCCACCGTGGAGGTCAGCCCCCTTGCTTTGGCGCGTTCCGGCGGCAGGATCACGTCGTCAGGATCGACGCCATCCTGCTCGCGCAGGCACTGCCGGAAGCGTTCGCGGCGCACCGAAGACTGCCACCAGTCGAGGTTTTCCCCGACGGTCTGCCCGGTCACCGTCATGGCATCTTCATGCAGCAGACCCAGCGCGCGCAGATGGAGCATTACTTCCGGCACGCCGCCCGCGAGGAAGGCCCGCACCGTCGGGTGATAATCCGGCCCGTTGGGCAGAACGCTTACCAGCCGCGGCACCTTACGGTTGATGCGCGTCCAGTGATCGACGTCAGGAATAGTGCAGCCCGCCGCATGGGCAATGGCCGGGATATGCAGCAGCAGATTGGTCGAGCCGCCGAACGCGGCATGGATCACCATCGCGTTCTCAATCGCTTTGTCGGTGAGGATATCGCGTGTGGTGATGCCGCGGTTATCCAGCTCCACCACCGCCCGCGCGGACTGGCGGGAAATTTCCAGCCACACGTCCTGGCCGGACGGGGCCAGTGCGGAATGCGGCAGCGCCAGCCCTAAGGCTTCGGCCACCACCTGTGACGTACCGGCTGTGCCCAGGAACTGGCAGCCGCCGCCCGGCGACGCGCAGGCGCGACACCCCAGCTCGGCGGCCTCCTGCAACGAAAGCTCATGGTTGGCGTAACGCGCGCCGATGGTCTGCACCTTGCCCGCATCCTCGCCAAAGGTGGGCGGCAGCGTGGCCCCGCCCGGCACCAGAATGGTCGGCAGGTTGTGCATCGAAGCCAGTGCAATCATGGTGGCAGGCAGGCCTTTATCGCAGGTTGCAACCCCGATCACCGCCCGGCGCGTCGGCAGGGAGCGGATCAGCCGACGAAACACGATCGCCGCGTCGTTGCGATACGGCAGGGAGTCGAACATGCCGTGGGTGCCCTGGGAGCGACCGTCGCAGGGGTCGCTGACAAAGGCGGCAAACGGGATCCCACCGTTGCGGGTGATCTCTTTCGCCGCCGCCTGCATCTGCAGGCCAATCTCCCAGTGGCCGGTGTGATAACCCAGCGCCACCGGGCGGCCATCGCCCGCGCGGATCCCACCCTGCGTGCCAATAATCAGCACCTCTTTGCCGGTGAGCTTATTGGCATCCCACCCCATCCCGGCGTTCTGCGTCATGCCAAACAAATTGCCGCTCGGCGATTCCATCAGCATCTGCGGGGTCAGGGGGAGCGCCCCCTGTGGCCCGGCCGCATGGGTGATCACTGAATAGAAGGCGTCGTCCTGCGGGGTAAAAATCTTCTCTATCGACATCGTGACCGTCCGACTCAGCAGAGCTTGAGCTGTTGCAGCAGCGCTTTCAGCTGCGCCTTGCGCGGTTCATCCAGCGGCCCGGCAGGCGGCAGCACATGGGTGGAGACCGGACGCACGCAGAGCGAAATAGCTTCTTTAATCACGTTCACGAACGGGGCATCCAGCTGATACATCTGCGGAATTTGCAGCAGGGTCTGATGATACTGCGCCGCCCGGGCCAGATCGCCATCGCGGAAAGCCTGCAACAGTTTCACCGAAATCTGCGGGGCAAAGTTGCCGCTGGCGGAGATCGCCCCATCGCCACCCAACAGCAGGGTATTGAACAGGTGATCGTCATAGCCGCACAGCACCACAAAGTCGGGATGCGCCGCCTTGACGGTGAGGATCATGCTGCGCAGATGGGCCACGGAGTCGATGGTGTCTTTAATCCCCACGATATTGCGGCGGGAGTCCACAAGGATTTTGACAAGCTGCGGAGTCAGATCCTGCCCGGTCAGCGCCGGGAAGTTATAGAGGATCACCGGCAGGGTCACGCTGTCAGCCACCTGCTCGAAGTAGCGGATCAGGTTCGCGTCAGACACTTTCCAGTAGTAGGGGTTAATCACCACGATGCCGTCTGCACCGACCTGCTGCGCGTGCTGGCTCAGCCCGATGGTCTCACGGGCGTTGGTCCCCCCGGTGCCGATCAGCACCGGTACCCGGCGATCCACATGGGCGACAGCAAATTCTGCGATGGCTTTGCGTTCTTCGGTGTTGAGCTGCGAAAACTCCCCGCCGCTGCCTAAAAAGAACAGGCCATTTACACCGGCGTCGATCATGCTGTCGATTAACGCGGCGGTACCGGCTTTATCCAACGCGCCGTCGGCGGTGAAGATAGTGGAGACAGGGGGAATAATGCCCGAGAACGGTTGATTCTGCTGCATGGGATCTCCTTGCTGAAAGCATTTGTTCTACATTATAGAACAGCGTTCGTTTATTTGATTTTCATACTATGACGCAGAAAAAGCGCAGGTAAATGGAAAGGAAAGAAGGAGTGTAGAAAATTTAAGCTGGATCACATATTAAAGGGCGCGGCCTGATGCCCTCACCCTCTCCCGCTGGGTTGAGAGATCTCCATAAAAATATTGGCACGGTCGGTTCCCGCTCCTCTTTGGGGAGAGGGTTGGGGTGAGGGATCCCCCATAAAAATGGGCACGGTCAGCTCCCTCTCCCCTTTGGGGAGAGGGTTGGGCTGAGGGATCCCTACAAAAAAATGGGCACGGTCAGTTCCCTCTCCCCTTTGGGAAGAGGGTTGGGGTGAGGGATCCCTACAAAAAAATGGGCACGGTCAGCTCCCTCTCCTCTTTGGGAAGAGGGTTGGGCTGAGGGATGCCCACAAAAAAATGGGCACGGTCGGCTCCCGCTCCTGATATTGGCTCGGTCAGCTCCCTCTCCCCTTTGGGGAGAGGGTTGGGGTGAGGGGAACATGCGACTCAGGTGATTGTTCCGTTCACTTTAGGTTCTGCACTTCTCTGCCAGCCGCGTCACCCGTGAACGTGCCAGGGGGGCTCGCCGCCTCCCCCCTGGCTACCCCGGCTCCCGGCAAAGAAAATCGCCGCTTCGCGGTGCACTCAGCTTATTCCTCCAGGCTTTCGGGTCGGGCACCAGCCTGCATCCCTGCAGGCTATGCCCTCTCGGCGCGTCCCTGCGCCTCGCCCCGGCCTTCCGGAAACGCTTCGTCGATTTTCAGCCGGACAAGGGAGTCGCTGTAAGTCTTTTAAAATATTATGATAATTTCATTGCTTTAAGGGCAATTAAATTACCAGGTATCCCTTAGCTCTGTGGGAGGGGGCCGGGATGAGGGGCTTAACCAAGCAGCATTTTAACAACAACTTTTCTGACCTGCGCAGGCGCGCCCACCGCGCACAGCGGTTTGTGCACTTCGCCTGGGTAGAAGACCACAAAGTCGCCCTCGCTTAACACCAGGGTTTTCTCCTGCTCGCCTTCCGGCAGAAATGCGATGTCTTTATCCGCCAGCCAGTCGGTGTCCGGCGTGCCGTTTGGCAGGGTGCTGAAGGTCATCCCTTCCTGGCCTTTCAGCACGATCTGGATATCCAGATAGCGGGCGTGATACTCGGCGCGACGCTCTTCAAATGGCTGGGTCATGTCTTCGGAGACCAGATAGAACAGATTGTTGCCGTCGATGTCGTGCTTACCGGTTGGGGTCGCGTCTGACACATGCGTTTTAACATGTTCGATCGCCTGACGCAGTGGGTGTGGCAGCCAGGACTGGAGGTTGTGAATGTTGCCAACGATCATGGTGATATCCTCAATATAAAACATCGTTTCATTTTAAGCTTTTATACGAGAATTTTAGCTGCCATACCACTTCTTTTTGTGCGTGCTTTGCATTAGCGCATAACCATGCACACCTAACCGTTTACGTTGCGTAAAGTGTGCATTATTCGCTTGATCCGCCAATCAGGCTGCGTATAATGCCCCACAATTTGCCGGGAGGAAGCATGGTCAAACAGTGTCTACAGAGTGTCGTAGCGCGTCTTAAAAAAGACGCTGGCCTGCCGTTTTTCTTCCCGTTGCAGTCCCTATTCCAGAAGCCCCTCATTTGAGGGGCTTTTTTTTGCCCGGCGTCAGGAGATAAAAATGAATCCGCTTTATCAAAAACACATCATTTCCATCAACGACCTCAGCCGTGAAGAGCTGGAGCTGGTTCTTGAAACCGCGGCAAAACTGAAAGCCAACCCGCAGCCGGAGTTGCTGAAGCACAAGGTGATCGCCAGCTGCTTCTTTGAAGCCTCCACCCGTACCCGCCTGTCGTTCGAGACCTCCATCCACCGTCTGGGCGCAAGCGTCGTGGGCTTCTCCGACAGCAGCAACACCTCGCTGGGGAAAAAAGGCGAGACCCTCGCGGATACCATCTCAGTGATCAGCACCTACGTTGATGCCATCGTAATGCGTCACCCGCAGGAGGGCGCCGCGCGTCTGGCGACCGAGTTCTCCGGCGGCGTTCCGGTGCTGAACGCCGGGGATGGCGCTAATCAGCATCCGACCCAGACCCTGCTGGATCTGTTCACCATTCAGGAGACCCAGGGCCGTCTGGAGAACCTGAACATCGCCATGGTCGGCGACCTGAAATATGGCCGCACCGTCCACTCCCTGACGCAGGCACTGGCGAAGTTCAACGGCAACCGCTTCTACTTCGTTGCCCCGGACGCGCTGGCGATGCCGCAGTACATCCTCGATATGCTCGATGAGAAAGGCATCCCGTGGAGCCTGCACGCCAGCATCGAAGAGATGATGGCTGAGGTGGATATTCTGTATATGACCCGCGTGCAGAAAGAGCGTCTTGATCCGTCAGAGTACGCCAACGTCAAGGCGCAGTTCGTCCTGCGCGCCAGCGATCTTGAGGGCGCACGCAGTAACATGAAAGTGCTGCACCCGCTGCCGCGTATCGATGAGATCACCACCGACGTGGATAAGACGCCGCACGCCTGGTACTTCCAGCAGGCCGGGAACGGCATCTTCGCTCGCCAGGCGTTACTGGCACTGGTTCTGAATCGCGACTTAGCTCTGTAAGGGGAAATGACCATGACACACGATAACAAACTCCAGGTCGAAGCCATCAAACGTGGCACCGTAATTGACCATATCCCTGCGCAGGTGGGCTTTAAGCTGCTGACCCTGTTCAAACTGACCGAAACCGACCAGCGCATCACCATCGGCCTGAACCTGCCTTCTGGCGAGATGGGCCGTAAAGATCTGATTAAAATCGAGAACACCTTCCTGACCGACGAGCAGGTTAACCAGCTGTCGCTGTACGCACCGGAAGCGACCGTCAACCGCATCGACGATTACGAAGTGGTGGGCAAATCCCGCCCGAGCCTGCCGGATCGTATTGAAAGCGTGCTGGTCTGCCCAAACAGCAACTGCATCAGCCATGCTGAGCCGGTTAACTCCAGTTTTGCAGTGAAAAAGCGCGCCAACGACATCGCGCTCAAATGTAAATACTGCGAAAAAGAGTTTTCTCATAATGTGGTGCTGGCCAACTAATCGCGGTGGTAAAGCATGCCTGCCTCTTTATAATGGCAGGCATACTCATAACGCTGTAATTCAGGAGAAATCATGACCAAAGTACTCGCGACGGAAAATGCACCTGCAGCTATCGGCCCATACGTTCAGGGCGTTGATCTTGGCAGCATGATCATCACCTCCGGCCAGATCCCGGTGAACCCAAAAACCGGCGAAGTGGCGGAAGACGTCTCTGCCCAGGCGCGTCAGTCGCTGGAAAACGTTAAAGCGATCGTTGAATCTGCTGGCCTGAAAGTGGGCGATATCGTGAAAACGACCGTGTTCGTTAAAGATCTCAATGACTTTGCCACTGTTAACGCCACCTACGAAGCATTCTTCACCGAGCACAATGCGGGCTTCCCGGCACGCTCCTGCGTGGAAGTGGCGCGTCTGCCAAAAGACGTGAAAATCGAAATTGAAGCGATTGCCGTGCGCCGCTAAATAATTATTTACTAAGTAAAAGGCAGCCTGGGCTGCCTTTTTTTATTATCTGAATACACAGAGAGAAATATCCTTCAAGCATTTTCACTATTCTTTTTCATCTCTGCTTGAAATGACTAATTTTTTATTCCAGCCGACACTAGCCGTGCCCAAAACTCATTAATCATCTTTAATGGAATAAAAAATGAAATTGTCAAAAATTGCGTTGGCACTTGCCACACTCACGGTTGCTTCGTCGGCTTTAGCACATGGTTATGTGGAGTCTCCGGCCAGCCGCGCTTATATGTGTAAGCTCGGTAAAAATATCGACTGCGGTACCGTTCAATATGAACCACAGAGCGTTGAACGTACGTCTGGCTTCCCGACAGGGGCCCTGCCGCCAGATGGTCAGCTTGCCAGCGCCGGTATTTCGCAATATTCCCAGCTTGATCGCCAGAGCCTGAATGCCTGGACTAAAACACCAATTACCGCCGGTAAAAATACATTTACCTGGTATCACACTGCACCGCATAAAACCGTTAACTGGCGTTGGTATATTACCAAGCAAGACTGGAATCCAAATAAACCGCTGACCCGCGATCAATTTGAATCCACTCCATTCTGTACTGTTAACGGTAATGGCCAGGCACCGTCTCCACGTCAGGAAATGAGCTGTAATGTTCCTCAGCGTACCGGTTACCAGGTTATTTACGCGGTATGGGAAATTGCCGATACCACTAACAGCTTCTACCAGGCAATCGACGTTGATTTCGGCAACGGTGGCAATGTCACCCCAGACGAAACCCCGGCAGTGGTTTCCGAGTGGACCCATTCCCTGGACGGCCAGATCTCCGGTAACAACATCAACCCAGGCGACAAAGTGATCGCGCGCTTCTTCGATGCTAACGGTGAAGTTGCTTCCATGCGCACCGAACTGACTGTCTCCTCTGCATCTCAGGGCCAGGCAAATCAGTGGGCATTCGATCTGGCGCAGGCGATCAACGCAGCACACAGCGATGTACGTGTCGGGGTGAAAGATGAAAGCGGCGTGGTTAACCCGGTTCACGGCGCGAACAACGTCTACGTGAAAGACGGCAGCGCCCTGAAATCTGTCGCCATTTCTTATGAAGAGCAGCAGACTCAGGCCAGCGAAGATATCGCTGTGACCAACGTGCAGTTCAGCAAAATCAAAGACGGCGCGGCAACCGTGACCTTCCACGTTAACACCCAGAGGGACGTCAACCTGGAAGCCCGTGTGATGAACCACGTCGGTGCAGAAAAAGGTTATGTGAAGCAGGACATGAACAACGCCAACCAGGACGTGACCATGAACCTGACTGACGTGACCCCTGGCCACCACATGCTGAAATACTTCGCCACCAACAAAGATGGCGTTATGTTCGCGCAGGACGTGATCGACATGATGCTGGAAGGCGAAGCCAGTGCGGATACCGGTGCTGCGGGTAAATACGACTTTACCTTCCCGCAGAATCTTTCGTCTTACAAAGCAGACACTGTGGTTCTGCAACCGAAGAATGGCAAAACTTACAAGTGTAAGAAAGCGCCATACAGCGGCTACTGCGTGCAGTACGCACCAACGGCTAACCAGTTCGAACCAGGTGTAGGTTCTCACTGGCAGATGGCGTGGACGCTGCAGAAATAGTGATGTAAACGCCCGGCATACAGAGGCGTTTACGCTGTTTGCCGGTGACGCTTCGTTTGCCGGGCCTGCAAGGTCATCACCTCCGCAGGCCCGGCAGGCGCAGCGCCACCGGGCAGGTGTTTTACCCTACTGATTGCGCGTCGCGCGCAGCAGTTTCTCCAGCGGATACACCGCCGCAATCACCACCTCATCCTGAATCTGCGCCGCGTTATCTAACTCTCCCTGAATCGACGCAATCTCGGTATCATCCAGCGTCCCCTGTCGTGCCACCAGATCCGTCAGCCGCAGCCCAATCGCCGCCAGTTTATCCACCGTCAGAATCACCGGCTTCAGCGCTTTAAGCTGATAGTTGTTCCCCGCCAGCGCCAGCGCGTCCGGGGTGTTGGTCTGCCAGCGGGTAAACAGATGACGCAGCGATTCCGCGCTTTCGCTGTCTTCAGCATCGCTCACCAGGCGCTCGACCCAGCGGTTCATCTGCCGCACCGTGTTACTTTCCGGTGCCAGCGCGTCGGCAAAACGGTTCAGCGGCTCAAACAGGTCGTAATTCCCGGCCTGGAACTTGAGATGGTTACGGGTGTAATACTGGGCAGGCTCCAGCGCCTGGGCGAGGATGTTCAGCGCCAGCGTGTCGGTGGTATTCCCCAGACGCGTGAACTGCACCTGCTGGCGGGCGTGTTGCTGTAACCCTACCGACACCGTTGACCAGGTGTCCATCGCCTGCAGACGGGTGTACATGTTCTCGACATCGTTCACCTCCTGCGCCGACCACAGCCGCTCAGCCACCGCAAACGCCCGTGGCCACAGCTTGATATCAAGCACCGGCGCCGCGACGTTTTCCGCCCACAGCGCCGCCTCGCCGCCAAGGAGATTGGCCTGCTGGCTGGCATCCGGCACTGCCGGAGCGATCCCTTCCGGCACCGCGTCCAGCCGCTGGCCCGTCACCGGATAGCGGCTGTTGCCCAGCAGGAAATAGCCCTCAATCTTGTCATCTTTCACCGTCACTACCGGGCGGGTTTCCCCCATCCAGGTATCGACGGTGAAGCTCACCTGGTTGTCGCTGCGCCAGTCGATGTCCTGCACCGCACGCCGCGATTTGCCGTTGAAATCGATAAACCCACGCCAGCCCGCGTCGCCTTTCACCAGCGTGAAGCTCCCCTCCACCGGCTTGCCCTTCAGGCGCGGCAGGGTAAAGGACCAGCTCTGGGCGCTGTCGCGGTCGGTGATGACGTCCACATTGTTTAGCCCCTGGGGCACGATCTCATTGCGATAGTGATAGGCGGTGTACTGGGGCTGATCGAGATAAAACCCGGTGGAGAGGATCCCTTTATAGCCCTGCTTCGCCACCTCACCCAACGCGTCCTGCCCTTGCCAGGAGTGGATCAGGATGCTTTTTGGCAGATCCGGGTGGAAGATCTCATCCCAGCCCACCATCTGGCGCTGGTTCTTCTCGAGGATCGTCTCCAGCTTGCGGTTGAAATACGCCTGCAACGCGTGGCTGTCGGCCAGTTTGTTGTCACGCATAAACTGCTGGATGGCAGGATTCGCTTTCCACTGGCTGTCGTCCACCTCATCGCCGCCGATGTGCAGATAAGGATCCGGGAAGATCGCCGCCAGTTCGGCGACCATCGCTCCGGCAAACGCATACGTGGCCTCTTTGGTAGGATCCATTACCGGCTTGAGCACGCCCCAGTGGCGCTCCATCTCATACGGCCCCGGCGCGCTCATTAGTTCCGGGTAGGCCACCGCAATGGCCGAAGCGTGGCCCGGCATGTCAATTTCAGGCACCACGCGAACACCACGCGCGGTGGCGTAGCGCACCACGTCGCGCATCTGATCCTGGGTGTAGAACAGACCGTCGCTGGCAAGTTCGGTCAGTTTCGGATAGCGCTTCGAGGCAAAACGCCAGCCCTGATCGTCGGTTAAGTGCCAGTGCAGCACGTTAAGCTTTGCCGCCGCCATGCCGTCGATCTGGCGTTTGATGTCGTCGAGCGGAATAAAGTGGCGGGCCGAATCGAGCAGCAGGCCGCGCCACGGGAAGCGCGGGTCATCCTCAATGGCGACCCACGGCAGGGAAGTGTTTTCCGCACCGTTCTGGATCAGCTGGAGCAGGGTTTCCATCGCCCGCAGCGCGCCGAAGCGGGTATTGGCGGTGATATTCACCCCGCTGGCGTCCACGGTGAGTTTGTAGCTTTCGTCGCTGTCCGGTTTGGGCTGCGGAGCCACTTTGCGGGCGATGGCGATGGTCACCGTCGGCTTCGCCGGTTTATCGGCCTGCGGCTGGAGCGTCCAGCCGGTCTGCTGCGCCACCCGCTGGCGCAGACGGGTCACCGCATCGCCGAGATCGTCCCCGGAGACGCTGACCGAGAAGTCATTGCTGATGACCAACGCGCCCTGGGTGGCAGGACGTTCGACCTTTGCAGGCCAGGGCATCAAAGGAAGATCGCCTGCCGGGGCGGCAAACGCAGAAAAGCCGAGCATAAGCCCGGCGGTTAATAAGCTGTACCGTAACATGAATGTTCCTTATTTGACGGGCCGAAAAAATGCAAAACATTCTGTTAACATGCGTACAAATTGTCGTCAAGCAAATGGCATGACGGGGATCACAGGTTGTTGAATTTGAGAGGAAAGCCATCCCCTCACCCCGGCCCTCTCCCCAAAGGGGCGAGGGGGAAAAGACCGCACCGCGCTGTTCCCTCACCCCGGCCCTCTCCCCAAAGGGGCGAGGGGGAAAACCGCACCGGGCTGTCCCCTCACCCCGGCCCTCTCCCCAAAGGGGCGAGGGGGAAAAGACCGCACCGGGCTGTCCCTTCACCCCGGCCCTCTCCCCAAAGGGGCGAGGGGGAAAAGACCGCACCGGGCTGTCCCTTCACCCCGGCCCTCTTCCCAAAGGGGCGAGGGGGGAAAACCGCACCGGGCTGTCCCCTCACTCCGGCCCTCTTCCCAGAGGGGCGAGGGGGAAGAGACCGTACCGGGCTGTCCCCTCACCCCGGCCCTCTCCCCACAGGGGCGAGGGAGGAAAGACCGCACCGGGCTGTCACCTCACCCCGGCCCTCTCCCCAAAGGGGCGAGGGGGAAAAGACCGCACCGGGATGTCCCCTCACCCCGGCCCTCTCCCCAAAGGGGCGAGAGGGAAAGATCGCACCGGCGGTCCCCTCACCCCGACCCTCTCCCCAAAGGGGCGAGGAGGAAAAGACCGCACCGGGATGTCCCGTTACCCCGACCCTCTCCCTACAAGAGCCAGAGGCAAAAGACCGCACAAGACTGTCCCCTCTCCCTTTTAGGGAGAGGGTTAGGGTGAGGGTGAAGGTGAAGGTGAAGTTGAAGGTGTGTAAAAACAGGTCACTGCCACCCATACCGGCGGCTATAGAATCCTTTCACCATCTGCGTCAGCACCATATAACCCGCGAGGATCGCCACCAGCCACGGGAAGTAGCTCAGCGGTAGCGCCTGCAATTGCAGATAGCCTGCCAGCGGCGAGAACGGCAGCGCGATGCCGAGCACCATCACCAGCCCCGTCATCAGGATCAGCGGCCAGGCGGCGCGGCTCTGGAGGAACGGGATCCGCCGCGTGCGGATCATATGCACAATCAGCGTTTGCGACAGCAGCCCGACCACGAACCAGCCGGACTGGAACAGCGTCTGTTGTTCCGGCGTGGTGGCATGGAACACAAACCACATCAGGCAGAAGGTCAAAATATCAAAGATCGAACTGATTGGGCCGAAAAAGAGCATGAAACGGCCCAGTTCTGCCGGTTCCCAGCGCTGCGGCTTTTGGATCTGCTCATCATCGACATTATCAAACGGGATCGCCACCTGCGAGACGTCGTACATCAGGTTCTGGATCAGCAGGTGCAGCGGCAGCATCGGCAGGAAGGGCAGAAACGCGCTCGCCACCAGCACGCTGAAGACGTTACCGAAGTTGGAGCTGGCGGTCATTTTGATGTACTTGAGCATGTTGGCAAAAGTGCGGCGGCCTTCGATCACCCCCTCTTCCAGCACCATCAGGCTCTTCTCCAACAGAATGATATCCGCGGCCTCACGGGCGATATCCACCGCGCCATCCACCGAAATCCCGATATCCGCGGCACGCAGCGCGGGCGCATCGTTAATGCCATCCCCCATAAAGCCCACCACGTGCCCTTCGCGCTTCAGCAGGGTGACAATGCGCTCTTTGTGCATCGGGGTCAGGCGTGCGAACAGCGTGGTGCGCTTCGCAAGGGTTGCCAGCTCGTCGTCGGAGAGGGTTTCGATCTCGCTGCCCGTCACCACCTTGCCCGCATCCAGGCCGACGTCGCGGCACACTTTTGCGGCCACCAGCTCGCTGTCGCCGGTGAGAATTTTCACCGTGATGCCGCTGTTTTTCAGCGCCTTAAGCGCCGGGGCGGTGGTCTCTTTCGGCGGATCGAGGAAGGCGATATAGCCTTCGAGGATCAGATCCGATTCGTCAATACGCTGGTAATCCCCTTCGCGGGCCGGCAAAAGCTTGCTGGCGACCGCCACCACCCGCAGCCCCTGGCGGTTGAGGTTGTCGGTGACGCGCCGGATGCGCCGCAACATGCTGTCGTCCAGCGGCACAATCTCGCCGTTATGCCACACCTGGGTCGACACGTTCAGGATCTCCTGCAGCGCCCCTTTACAGATCAACTGATGGACGCCCTGCTCTTCACTCACCACCACCGACATGCGGCGGCGCTCAAAATCAAAGGGGATCTCATCCACTTTCTGCCAGCGCGTCGAGAGCGTGCGGGCGACGGCTTCATCCACCCCTTCCAGCACCGCGACGTCGAGCAGGTTCTTCAGCCCGGTCTGGTAGTGGCTGTTCAGCCAGGCGGTGTTCAGCACCCGCTCGCACTCCTTGCCCGAGACGTCGGTATGGTGCTCCAGCACAATTTTGTCCTGGGTCAGGGTGCCGGTTTTGTCGGTGCAGAGGATGTCCATGGCGCCAAAGTTCTGAATGGCGTCGAGGTGTTTGACGATCACCTTTTGCTTCGAGAGTTTGACTGCCCCACGCGCCAGGGTCGAGGTAACAATCATCGGCAGCATTTCCGGGGTCAGCCCCACCGCCACCGAGAGCGCAAATAGCGCCGCTTCCCACCAGTCACCTTTGGTGTAGCCGTTAATCAGCAGCACGATGGGCGTCATCACCAGCATGAAGCGGATCAGCAGCATGCTGATGCGGCCAATCCCCTGCTGAAAGGCGTTCGGCTCGCTCTCCTGCTCGCTGACGCGCCCGGCCAGTTGCCCGAACCAGGTATTGCCCCCGGTGGCGATCACCATCGCCTGCGCCGTGCCGCTCACCACTGTGGTGCCCATAAAGCACAGAGTGTCGCACTCCAGCGGGTTGCTCTGCTGCGGATCGCGGCTGTGGGCCACCTTTTCCACCGGCAGGGATTCCCCGGTCAGCGAGGCCTGGGCCACAAACAGATCCCGCGCCTGGAGAAGGCGTAAATCCGCCGGGATCATGTCCCCGGCCGCCAGCTTAACCACATCGCCCACCACCAGCTGGTCAATCGGTAGCTCCTGCCAGACGCTTTCGCCTTTATCGTTGATCGTCCGTAAGACGGTAGCGGTGTTGCTGACCATCGCCTTCAGGGCATCTGCCGCCCGGGTGGAGCGGGCCTCCTGGATAAAGTTCAGCAGCGTGGAGATGCCCACCATCAGGGCGATCACCCCGGCGGCAAACAGGTCTTCGGTGGCATAGGAGATAACGCCCAGCACCGTCAGCAGCAGGTTAAAGGGGTTGCGGTAGCAGACCCACAGATGCACCCACCAGCGGGCCGGTTTTTGTGCCGGGATCTGATTTTCGCCATGCGTGGCGCGGGCGGTTTCGACCTCGGCAGCCGTCAGCCCTTCCGGGTGGCTGGCAAACGTCCGCCACAGTTCAGGCTCTTCCATCGCGGCGATTCGCAGACAGTGGGCGGCCAGTGCGCCGGGAATGACGGCATCGGTTTTGCCCGTTGCCATTGGGTCGCGCTGCACCAGACGGCGCGGCAGGTGGCGGCCCAGCCGGGCCAGCAGCAGTTGTGTGAAATTTTTGAACATAACACGTCCCCCGCACCCGTGAAGACGGGCGCAGTCTTGCCTTCAGACGTGACAAAGCCACGCCTGAGCGGCGGTATCAGTTATGCAGGAACGTTGAATAACGTCACTGCCTTACGCATCCGGTAAGACAGTGAGAACAGGCTTACCGGAAAGAAAGGGTTCTCCCTCGCGGGAGAGGGGTGGGATCGGGATCCATATCGCCTCCGGTAAGTAAAAAAAGGTAAGTCGGCGCGCAGTATAGTGTTTTAGCCGTACCGTTTGTGACTATTCGGGCGGTATGATAGCGCCCAGGCATTAAACCAAACGTAAACCAGACTTTGCTCATTGCGGAACCGGACCCCCGATTTAGGCTTATTGATTATTTCATCAATGCGTTACAGGAATGAAAGCATGCAGAACCGCCTCACCATTAAAGACATCGCGCGTCTGAGCGGCGTGGGTAAATCCACCGTCTCACGGGTGCTGAACAACGAAAGTGGTGTCAGCGAACGCACCCGCGAACGCGTCGAGGCGGTCATGAATCAGCACGGCTTCTCCCCGTCGCGCTCGGCGCGCGCCATGCGGGGGCAGAGCGACAAAGTGGTGGCGATCATGGTCACCCGTCTGGATTCGCTGTCGGAAAACCTTGCCGTGCAGACCATGCTGCCTGTCTTCTACGAACAGGGTTACGATCCGATCATGATGGAGAGTAAGTTCTCGCCGCAAATGGTGGAAGAGCATCTCGGGATGCTGAAACGCCGCAACATCGACGGTGTGGTGCTGTTTGGCTTCACCGGCCTTAACGAGCAGATGCTCACGCCGTGGCAATCGTCGCTGGTGCTACTGGCGCGCGATGCCCGCGGTTTTGCCTCCGTATGCTACGACGATGAAGGGGCGATCCGCATTCTGATGCAGCGCCTGTATGACAGCGGCCATCGCCATATCAGCTATCTCGGCGTGCCGCACAGCGACGTCACCACCGGCCAGCGCCGCCACAATGCCTATCTGGAATTCTGCAAAAAGTATGCGTTGCCTGCCGTGGCCGCGTTACCCGGTCTTGGAATGAAACAGGGCTATGAAAAGGTGCCTGACGTGCTGACCCCACAGACGACTGCCCTGGTCTGTGCCACGGATACGCTGGCTCTTGGCGCAAGTAAGTACTTACAAGAGCAGCGCCTCGACGGCCTGCAGCTGGCGAGCGTGGGTAACACGCCGCTGATGAAGTTCCTTCACCCGGAGATCATCACCGTCGATCCTGGCTACGCCGAATCTGGCCGCCAGACCGCTATGCAGTTGATTGAGCAGATCAACGGCCGCAGCGAACCTCGCCAGATCGTCATTCCCGCCACCCTCTCCTGAGCGTCTAAAGACGCTTTATTGTGATCCTCGCCCGGTTTCGGGAACGTTCCCATTTTCGTTATTACAGGTTCAGAGTAGGCTTGCCACCAGTCCATAACCCCCTACCATCTGTCATGAGGTTTCATGATGAGCAAAGTAAAACAAACGGATATCGACCAGTTAATCGTGCTGGTTGGCGGACGTGACAACATCGCCACGGTTAGCCACTGCATCACCCGCCTGCGTTTTGTGTTAAACGATCCGGCCAAAGCGAATCCCAAAGCCATCGAGGAGCTGTCGATGGTGAAAGGCTGCTTTACCAATGCGGGCCAGTTCCAGGTAGTGATCGGCACCGACGTGGGTGATTACTATAAGGCGCTGCTGGCCACCACCGGCCACTCGTCGGCGGATAAAGAGCAGGCCAAAAAAGCCGCGCGCCAGAACATGAAGTGGCATGAACAGCTCATTTCACATTTCGCGGAGATCTTCTTCCCGCTGCTGCCAGCGCTGATCAGCGGGGGCTTAATCCTCGGCTTCCGTAACGTGATTGGCGATGTGCCGATGAGCGGCGGCAAAACCCTGGCCCAGATGTATCCGGCCCTGCAAAGCATCTATGACTTCCTGTGGCTGATTGGCGAGGCGATCTTCTTCTATCTGCCGGTGGGGATCTGCTGGTCGGCGGTGCGCAAAATGGGCGGTACGCCGATTCTGGGTATCGTACTGGGCGTAACGCTGGTCTCTCCGCAGTTAATGAACGCTTACTTACTTGGGCAGCAGGTACCTGAGGTGTGGAACTTCGGCCTGTTTACTATCGCCAAAGTTGGCTATCAGGCCCAGGTGATCCCGGCCCTGCTGGCCGGTCTGGCGCTGGGGATGATTGAGACCCGCCTGAAGCGCATGGTGCCGGACTACCTCTATCTGGTGGTGGTGCCGGTGTGCTCCCTGATCCTCGCGGTGTTCCTCGCCCACGCCTTTATCGGTCCGTTTGGCCGCATGATCGGTGACGGCGTGGCCTACGCGGTGCGCCACCTGATGACCGGCAGCTTCGCCCCGATTGGCGCCGCGCTGTTTGGCTTCCTGTATGCCCCGCTGGTAATCACCGGCGTGCATCAGACGACCCTGGCGATTGATATGCAGATGATCCAGAGCCTCGGCGGCACCCCGGTATGGCCGCTCATCGCCCTGTCGAACATTGCCCAGGCCTCGGCGGTTACCGGCATCATCATCGTCAGCCGGAAGCATAACGAACGTGAAATCTCGGTTCCGGCGGCGATCTCCGCCTACCTCGGGGTCACCGAACCGGCGATGTACGGCATCAACCTGAAATACCGCTTCCCGATGCTGTGCGCCATGATCGGCTCCGGGCTGGCGGGCCTGCTGTGCGGCCTGAACAGCGTGATGGCTAACGGCATTGGTGTCGGCGGCCTGCCGGGTATCCTCTCCATCCAGCCGGGCTACTGGCAGGTGTTTTCCCTGGCGATGGCCATTGCGATTATCGTACCGATGGCACTGACCACCGTGATCTACCAGCGCAAATTCCGTCAGGGCGCGTTACAGATTGTTTAATTTTTTTCGGGGCGCCGTTGCGCCCCTTCGCATTTGCAGGAACGCAAGATGAATACCCTTCCTCATTGGTGGCAAAACGGCGTCATCTATCAGATCTACCCGAAGAGTTTCCAGGACACCACCGGGCGTGGCACCGGCGATTTACGCGGCGTGACCTCGCGTCTCGACTACCTCAACACCCTCGGCATCGACGCCATCTGGCTGACGCCGTTCTATATCTCCCCGCAGGTGGATAACGGCTACGATGTGGCGAACTACATCAGCATCGATCCGGCCTACGGCACGCTGGATGATTTTGACGAGCTGGTGGCCGAGGCCCATAAACGCGGGATCCGCATCGTGCTGGATATGGTGTTTAACCATACCTCCACCCAGCATGCGTGGTTCCGTGAGTCGCTTAATAAAGAGAGTCCATACCGCGAGTTCTATATCTGGCGCGACGGCACCCCGGAGCAGCTGCCGAACAACTGGCGCTCCAAGTTTGGCGGTAACGCCTGGCGCTGGCATGCCGAAAGCGAGCAGTACTATCTGCACCTGTTTGCCCCGGAGCAGGCAGACCTGAACTGGGAAAACCCGCAGGTGCGCGCCGAGCTGAAAAAGGTGTGCGAATTCTGGGCCGATCGCGGCGTGGACGGCCTGCGTCTCGACGTGATTAACCTGGTGTCGAAAGACCAGGATTTCCCCGACGATGAGATCGGCGATGGCCGCCGCTTTTACACCGACGGGCCGCGCATTCACGACTATCTGCAGGAGATGAGCCGCGACGTCTTTACCCCGCGCAACCTGATGACGGTGGGCGAGATGTCCTCTACTCACCTGGCACACTGTCAGCAGTACGCGGCGCTCGACGGGCGTGAGCTGTCGATGACCTTTAACTTCCACCATCTGAAAGTGGATTACCCCAACGGCGAGAAGTGGACGCTGGCCAAACCGGATTTTGTGGCGCTGAAGGCCCTCTTCAGCCACTGGCAGCAGGGTATGCACAATAAAGCCTGGAATGCGCTGTTCTGGTGTAACCACGACCAGCCGCGCATCGTCTCGCGTTTTGGCGACGAGGGGGAATACCGCGTTCCGGCGGCGAAGATGCTGGCGATGGTGCTGCACGGTATGCAGGGCACGCCTTATGTCTACCAGGGTGAAGAGATTGGCATGACCAACCCACACTTTAGCCGCATCACCGACTACCGCGACGTGGAGAGCCACAACATGTTCGCCGAGCTGCGCACGCAGGGGCGGGATGCCGACGAGCTGCTGGCGATCCTTGCAAGTAAGTCCCGCGACAACAGCCGCACGCCAATGCAGTGGGATGCCTCGGCCCATGCCGGGTTCACCACCGGCGAGCCGTGGATCGCCCTGGGAAATAACGCGGAAGCAATCAACGTCGAGGCGGCGCTGGCCGATCCCGACTCGGTGTTTTACGCCTACCAGGCGTTGATCAAACTGCGTAAAACCCTGCCGGTACTGACCTGGGGGGATTATCAGGATCTGCTCCCGGATCACCCGTCGCTGTGGTGCTATCGCCGACAGTGGCAGGGTCAGACACTGATGGTGGTCGCCAGCCTGAGCCGCGAGTGCCAGCCGTGGCATCCGCAGGTGGTGGAAGGCGACTGGCAGGTAGTGATGAGCAACTACAGCGAAGTCTCGCCCCAGCCTGGCACCATGACCCTGAGGCCGTTTGAGGCGGTATGGTGGCTACAGGCCTGACGTTATCCGCCGGGCACCGCACGGTTGCCCGGCGCACGCTTTTTTTGATGCAAAATCAACCAGATTAGCGCTTGAAGAATTTACAAACCCCGGATCGCCCGTCATCTGTACACTCTGTTTTTTACCTTGTCCTGAATCAAATAAATCGCAAACTTGTTTGATGCAAATCACTATATATAGAACTTAGAATGCTCGCCGACCCAAGATGTTGTATTCATCGTCTATTATTGCCACAAGACGATGCAAACCACGCTGCTTAAAATTGTGGATAAAAAGGGTCGATATCAGGAGAAATCGCGCGCGTGTCGGCAGTTACGGCCCCGACCCTTTTCCCTGACTCTGTGGATAACCTGTAGTTATAAATAGATGAATGGAGTGATCATGACACCGCATGTGATGAAACGAGATGGCTGTAACGTGCCTTTCAAATCAGAGCGCATTCAGGAAGCGATTCTGCGTGCAGCTAAAGCAGCGGGAGTCGATGACGCAGATTACTGCGCCACCGTCGCAGACGTCGTCAGTAATCAGATGAAAAACCGCAGCAAGGTGGATATCAACGAGATCCAGACCGCGGTGGAAAACCAGCTGATGTCGGGTCCGTATAAACAGCTGGCTCGCGCCTATATTGAATACCGTCACGACCGGGATATCGAGCGTGAAAAACGCGGTCGCCTGAACCAGGAGATCCGCGGCCTGGTCGAACAGACCAACTCTGCGCTGCTCAACGAAAACGCCAATAAAGACAGCAAAGTGATCCCCACCCAGCGTGATTTGCTGGCCGGTATCGTCGCCAAGCACTATGCCCGTCAGCACCTGCTGCCGCGTGACGTGGTGCAGGCGCACGAGCGCGGGGATATTCACTATCACGATCTCGACTATTCGCCGTTCTTCCCGATGTTCAACTGCATGCTGATCGACCTGAAAGGCATGCTGACCCACGGTTTCAAGATGGGCAACGCCGAGATTGAGCCGCCAAAATCTATTTCTACTGCCACCGCGGTCACGGCGCAGATCATCGCCCAGGTCGCCAGCCATATCTATGGCGGCACCACCATCAACCGTATCGACGAAGTGCTGGCTCCGTTTGTTGCCGCCAGCTTTGCTAAGCATCGCCAGGTGGCGGAAGAGTGGCAGATCCCGGATGCAGACGGCTATGCCCGCACCCGCACCGAGAAAGAGTGTTACGACGCCTTCCAGTCACTGGAGTATGAGGTGAACACCCTGCACACCGCCAACGGCCAGACGCCGTTTGTCACCTTTGGCTTCGGTCTGGGCACCAGCTGGGAATCACGTCTGATCCAGCAGTCCATTCTGCGTAACCGCATCTCGGGTCTCGGCAAAAATCGCAAAACTGCGGTGTTCCCGAAACTGGTGTTCGCCATCCGCGACGGCCTGAACCATAAACCCGGCGATGCCAACTACGACATCAAACAGCTGGCATTAGAGTGCGCGAGCAAGCGCATGTACCCGGACATTCTGAACTATGACCAGGTGGTGAAAGTCACCGGTTCGTTCAAAACCCCGATGGGCTGCCGCAGCTTCCTTGGCGTGTACGAAGATGAAAACGGCGAGCAGATCCACGACGGGCGTAACAACCTGGGCGTGATCAGCCTGAACCTGCCGCGCATCGCGCTGGAAGCCAAAGGCGACGAGGCCGCCTTCTGGGCGTTGCTGGACGAGCGCCTGCTGCTGGCGCGTAAGGCGCTGATGACCCGTATCGCCCGGCTGGAAGGGGTCAAAGCCCGTGTCGCCCCGATTTTGTATATGGAAGGGGCCTGCGGCGTGCGTCTGAAAGCTGACGATGATGTGTCGGAGATCTTCAAAAACGGCCGCGCCTCTATCTCGCTGGGCTATATCGGGATCCACGAAACCATTAACGCCCTGTTTGGCGACCAGCATGTCTACGACAGCGAGGCCCTGCGTGCGAAAGGCATCGCTATCGTCCAGCGTCTGCGCGACGCGGTGGATCGCTGGAAAGACGAAACCGGCTACGGGTTCAGCCTCTACAGCACCCCGAGCGAAAACCTGTGCGACCGTTTCTGCCGTCTGGATACCGCCGAGTTTGGCGTGGTAGAGGGTGTGACCGATAAGGGTTACTACACCAACAGCTTCCACCTCGACGTGGAGAAGAAGGTGAACCCGTACGATAAGATCGATTTTGAAGCGGCCTACCCACCGGTCGCGAGCGGCGGCTTTATCTGTTACGGCGAATACCCGAACATTCAGCACAACCTGAAGGCGCTGGAAGACGTGTGGGATTACAGCTATCAGCACGTGCCTTATTACGGGACTAACACGCCAATCGACGAGTGCTACGAATGCGGCTTTACCGGCGAGTTCGAATGCACCAGCAAAGGCTTCACCTGCCCGAAATGCGGTAACCACGACGCCGCCCGCGTCTCCGTGACCCGCCGCGTGTGCGGTTATCTCGGCAGCCCGGATGCGCGCCCGTTTAACGCCGGTAAGCAGGAAGAGGTGAAGCGCCGCGTGAAGCATCTGGGGAATGGGCAGATCGGGTAAGTTCTGCGCAGGGTTTTTCCCCTCACCCTAACCCTCTCCCCACAGGGGAGAGGGGATCGATCGAGCACATTGTTAAGCCTGGACCTGGTTTTCGCAAAAGAGGGGATCGATCGAACACATTGTTAAGCCTGAACCTGGTTTTCGCAAAGCACCTGATGCCCGGACAAGGCGGCAAGTGAGCGAATCCCGGGGAGCTTACATCAGTAAGTGACCCGGGTGAACGAGGGCAGCCAACGTAGTCATGGCGTCAATTGAGAAGCAATGCTTTTCGCAAAGCAATTGACGTCAGGACAAGGCGGCAAGCGAGCGAATCCCGGGGAGCTTACATCAGTAAGTGACCCGGGTGAACGAGGGCAGCCAACGTAGTCATGGCGCCAATTGAGAAGCGAAAATGAATTATCATCAGTACTACCCCGTCGACATCGTCAACGGCCCTGGCACCCGTTGCACTCTGTTTGTCTCCGGCTGCATTCACGAATGCCCCGGCTGCTACAACAAGAGCACCTGGCGGCTGAACTCCGGGATGCCGTTTACCGCAGAAATGGAGCAGCGGATCATCGACGATCTCAACGACACACGCATTAAACGCCAGGGGATCTCCCTCTCCGGCGGCGATCCCCTGCATCCGCAAAACGTCCCGGATATTTTGAAGCTGGTGCAGCGCATTCGTGCCGAGTGTGTGGGAAAAGATATCTGGGTGTGGACCGGCTACAAAATGGATGAATTAAACGACGCCCAGATGCAGGTGGTAGACCTGATCAACGTGCTGATCGACGGCAAATTTGTGCAGGATCTGAAAGATCCGATGCTTATCTGGCGCGGCAGCAGTAATCAGGTGGTGCATCAGTTACGTTAATTTAAAATCGGCTCAAACACTCCATCGCCACGGTTTTAAACCCGGCAAAGTCGCTGCAACCGCACAGCCGGGTCATTGCCCGCTCCCGCAGGAAGGTGACGAAAATATCGTAGATGGCCATCGCCTCTTCATACTCGCTTTTGCTGATGGCGAGCAGGAAGATCACGTGCGCGGTGTCGTCGCCCCACTGAATGCCGTGCGGAGCGAGCACGGTATAGACCACGGTTTTTTGCGCCAGCAACCCGAGGGAGTGCGGCAGCGCGATGCCGTCGCCGAGCAGGGTGCTGACGATGGCCTCACGTTCCACCACCGAGTCGAGAAACTCCGCGTCAACAAACCCCTCCTCCTGCAGCTGGCCGCACAGCTCCCGGAACAGCGTTTGCTGGTCGATGGGGCGATCGATGACGCGGAAATGGCTGGCGTCGAAGAACTTCTCCAGCATCCACGGGCGCGTTCGGTCCACCAGCACCAGCTTTCCGATCTGCTCGAGCTGGTAATCGGTCGGGAACGGGGCGATCAGCACCACCGGCTTGGCTTTCTCCGCGATCCGCGCGGTGGAAATGACAAAATCTTCGCTGATATTCTCGCACTGCTCGTACTCCCGCAGCGTCAGGGTGCGCGTCACCTCGATTTGCGGATACTTACGCTGCAACACCGCCTCGATCATCCGTACCATCGCGTTGCCCGCGTCGCAGACCAGCATCACCCGCGGCTGGCGCTGATAGCCAATGTTGTAGTGCCGCTCCAGCCCCACGCCGATGTGCAGCACCAGAAAACCGATCTCGTTTTCGCTGATCACATAGGGGGTGTATTTCCCCCAGCTGGAGACCGCGGCGAGGGTCATATCCCACGCCATCGGGTAGTGCTGCTTGATGTTATCCAGCAGCGGATTGGGGATCATGATCTGGTAGCGCACGCGGGTGATCATGGTTTTTATGTGGGTCAGCAGATCCGCGTGTAGCTGGCTGTCGTCGAGCAGGTTGTAGTTAAAGTGGGTGTTGATGTAGCGCAGGATATAGTTCACCAGCGCCTCTTCATCATCGGCGTTGATGGCGCTTGGGGAGATCTCCTGCACCTGGCGCGCGGCGATATGTACCCCCAGCCAGGTCTCTTCCGCAGGCGAAAGCGTCTTATCGGCCAGCCGGGCGATGGCGCTGGCAATATCCCGGGCGGCATCGCGCACGTTTTCCGCCACCTCTTCGGCGTTAAATTCCGGCAACGGATAACCTTCGCTGATACGCCGCACCGTCACCGCGCCGTAGAGGCGTAAAAACAGCTCACCTTCATCGGTGAGGCGAATATGGTGTCGGGTAAAGGTCTCATGCAGGACGGCGGCGAGCTGTTCCGGCACGCCGGCGTTGAGCGCCACTTCCGTCACCAGCGGATTAAGGCTGTCCTGCTGCGCCAGCTGCCACAGCAGGTCGGTCAGGCAGGCGCGGATAGCCATTTCACTGCCAAACAGCTTCATGCCGTGGCGCGGGCGGGTCTCCAGCGTCAGGCGATAACGATGGAACCACTCGCGCACCTCCGCCATATCGCTTTGCAGCGTGGCGCGGCTGACAAACCACTCATCGGCCAGATCTTCCAGCTTGAGAGAGAAAGCGGAGGTCAGAAAGCGCACCACCAGGTAGTGAACCCGCTCCGGGCCGGTACGCGGAATACGCAGCATCCGCGGGTGGGAGTCCTGTAGCTGCTGATAGCGGGCCGGATCGTCGATTTTCAGCTGATAGCCGTTCCCGCGGCTGAGAATAAATTGCGCCCCGTTTCCTGCCAGCAGCGCATTGAGTGCGGTAATGTCAGCCCGGACGGTACGCGTGGATACCGACAACCGTTGCGCCAGTTCGTCCTGAGGCAGCGTTTCGTTTTGCAACAGGTCGAAAAGTTGCGCTAAACGTTGGTTGGGAAATCGCACGGGGTTGTCCTCTTACAGCTTAAGGTGAAATGACCATCTGGGATGGGCTGCCGACCGGCGTATAGTCTGGCTCGGCGTTCAGCTTGCCGTCCTGCGCCACGCGGAAACGGGTAATGTTGTCGCTGCGCTGGTTCATGACGTACAGCCAGCGCCCCTGTTTATCCAGCGTCAGGGTGCGCGGGTAATCGCCACGCGTCCAGACATCGTCCTGATGCGTCAGCGTCCCCTCCGCTGTTACGGTAAAGTGCCCGATGCTGTTATGCAAACGGTTAGCCACATACAGCTGTTTACCATCGGCACTTAATGCCAGCCCGGCGGCAAAACTGGTGCCTTTATAACCTGCTGGCAGGGCAGAGATCGTTTTGCCCTCTTTCAGCCTGCCGTTGTTATCCAGCACGTAATGGGTCAGCATAGAAGCCTCTTCGTTAATCAGCCACAAAGCATCGCCTTTGGGCGTAAAGACGAAATGACGCGGCCCGGCCCCTTTCGAGGAGGCGCTGATAAACGGCGGATCGTTCGGGATCAGCTTCCCGGCTTGATCGTCAAAACGGTACTGATAAATACGATCCAGGCCCAGATCGGTTGAAAATACGTATTTCCCGCTCGGATCGGCGGCGATCATGTGCGCATGGGGGCCATTATGATCGCTGATGGCAAAACTTCCTTCAGCGGCCGCCTCGGGTTTTGCGGCGCCCGGATCACCCTGATCCTGATGTTTGTCCGTGGCATCACCCAGGCTGCCGTCAGCGTTGATCGGCAGAACCGCAATCGAACCACTGACGTAGTTAGCCACCAGCAGATGTTTGCCGTTCGGCGTCAGCGAGAGATAGACCGGCCCTGCACCACCGGAAGCCACCTGATTAAGCTCACTTACCTCGCCGTTATCGCCCACGCGCAGCGCCTGCACCACGCCCTGCTCAACTTCGCTTGCCAGATAGAGCGTTTTGCCATCCTTTGAGGTGGTCAACTGCGCGGCGTTCGGCAGTTTGCGCACCAGGGTTTTGTTGGCGAGCGCGCCGGATTGCGGATCGACGGTAAAGCGGTACAGCCCTTCGCCGTTGGGGTTGTAGGTGCCTACCCAGGCGTACTGCGTCTGGGCAACGGCAGCGGTGGCAAGTAAAGAGAGTGAAGCGACAAGCAGGTTACGGGTATGCATGGTGGCTCCTTTAGGTGTGTGCGGTTTGTTTCCCCTCACCCCGGCCCTCTCCCCAAAGGGGCGAGGGGGTAATCGTGCCCACTGCACTTTGGGGAGACGGATTAATCGTGCCCTCTGCCCTTTGGGGCGACGGAATAATCGTGCCTTCTGCACTTTGGGGAGACGGAATAATCGTTCCCTCTCCCCTTTGGGGCGAGGGGGTAATCGTGCCCTCTGCCCTTTGGGCGACGGAATAATCGTTCCCTCTCCCCTGTGGGGAGAGGGTCAGGGTGAGGGGTAAGGTTTTTATTACTTCACCAGCTTCTTCGTCATCTCCAACAACGTGCGCACATCTTCCGGGCGCGTATCGCCGCTGGCTTTGTCGATAATCGAGCTGTAGATATGCGGGATGATCTTGCTGACACCTGCGTCCAGGGCGATCTGCAGGATCTCCTCGTAGTTTTCCAGATCGATACCGCCGGTCGGCTCCAGCCAGAAGTCGTGACGGGCGCAGGCTTCCGCCACAGCTTTGTATTCGTCACGGCACTTCAGGCCACCCATCGGGAAGTATTTGATCGAGCTGCCGCCGAAATCCTTCAGCAGGGCAATGGCGGTTTCCACCGGGACGATGCCGTCCGGCGCCTTACTGCTCAGCGGGCCGGTGGAGATCTTGACCATGCCGACGGTGCCGGTCGGGGAAACCAGGCCGTTCACCACGGACTCGCTTTGCCCCAGCAGCGCACGGCTGGTGGCGACGCCGGTGAAGACCTGGTTGACGTGCTGCGGCTGCACCTGGCGGGAGATTTCGCTCACCATCGCCGACTGGTTCGGATCCCCCGCGCCGAGGCCCACGGAGAGCGCATTATCAATCAGTGCCGCGTATTCGCGCATATCCGCTACGGCGCTGTCCACGTCCGGGTAGTTTTTAGAGAGCACGCCCACCAGCACATGACCTTCTGCCGCTTCATAGATAGCGCTGGCATTGGCTTTGGATCCGGCCAGCACGTTCAGGCAAACGCGGTCGCGGTAAAAATTGGGGGTCAGTTTCATGCCTTCTTCTCCTGGCCTAATACTTCGCTGATGCGGCGATAGACAATATTCAGTTGGTCTGCGCTGACGCTACGCACGTCGGCTTCGATGATCCCTTCGTTGGCCTTGTAGCCGCGGAAATAGATCGCGTACTCGCCCTGCTTCAGGGCGCTCACCAGGTCGCCAGTGCCGACCCCGGTGGTCGCTTCGTCGAACTTAATCTCGGTGCGGGCGATGTCGCGACCAGCGCTGTCCCAGACCACGCGGGCCGTGACGCCGTTCAGGGTATTCAGGGCGTCGATAAATGGCGTCATTTTCGCCACCATCTCGTCGCCGCTCTCTTTGGTCGCCGTCAGGTAGTGTTCGATGGCGCAGGTCAGGCCGAGAATGCCCTCTTTGCCCACCTTCATGGCGCGGCCAATGCCCGCCGTCTGGCGTTTCACCCACTCCACGTACTGGGTTTTGCCGATCACCAGGCCGCTGGTTGGCCCTTCGATTGCCTTCGCGCCGCTGTAGATCACCAAATCCGCACCGGAACGGTAGTAAGTCTGGAGATCTTCTTCTGCCGCCGCATCGACGATCAGCGGCAGCTCGTGCTTACGCGCCACAACCGCCGCCTGCTCGACGCTGAGCATGCTTTTCTGCACGCAGTGGTGGGATTTGATGTAAAGGATCGCCGCGGTGCGCGGGGTGATCGCCGCCGCCAGCTGATCGGCGGAGCATTCGTTAGCGTAACCGGCTTCCACCAGCTTGCCGCCGCCCAGCGCCACCATAGTGCCGACCGGCGCGCCAAAGTTGACGTTATGGCCTTTCGGCAGGACGATCTCGTTGTTTGCAATCGGGGTCACGTGCAGGTTTTCCAGCAGCCAGTCGCTGTCTTTGACCAGTACCGCCGCCACCGACTGGGCAATGCCCGCCGAGGCGCAGGAGACGACGGTCGCGCCTTCCACGTCCAGCAGCTTCGCGATGTACTCCCCGGTTTTGTTGACCAGATCTTTCATCTCGAAGTACTGGTTCATACCGTCCATGGCCGCCTGCACCACTTCCGGGCGCGGGGTGGAGACGCCGAGCGCGGTCATGCGCCCGGAGGTGTTAATCACCTGTTTTAAATTGTATTTCTCAAAAATTGAAGGCATGTTCCGTGCTCCCTTGTTCGGTCATGTAGCCCTTGCCCGCGCGGATCGCGGCAAGCGGCACCAGAATGTGTTCAGCCTGCAGGCTGTCGTTTTCGGCATCCACCAGCAGCGTCGGCTGGCGTTTCAGGGTGAACAGCGTCAGGTCGGCGTCGAGGCCAGGCTGAATGCGGCCTTTATGGGCCAGGCGCAGGCCATCGGCGGCGTTGGCGGTGACACACTCAATCACCTGCGGCAGCGACATGCCGATGGCGAGGAATTTCGACATCACGCTCGCCAGCGAGCCAACCGGGCCGTTGAGGCGGTTGCGGCAGTAGATATCCGAGCTGATGGTGTGCGGCAGAATGCCCATCGCGATGGCGCGCTTCGCCACCTCAAAGCTGAAACTCGCCGTGCCGTGGCCGACGTCCAGTCGCACGCCGCGCTTCAGGGCAGAGGTGATGGACGCGCGCAGCTCGCCGGACGGGGTCAAAATGCGGTTTGGCTTGCCGTTGTAGCAGTGGGTGATGATGTCGCCGGAACTCAGCAGGTCGGCGATTTCGTCGAGGTTTGGCGGGTTGTTGCCAATGTGCACCATCAGCGGCAGATCGCCGTTCTCTTTCTGAATGGTTTTGGCGCGTTCCAGCGGGGTAATACCGTTTTCACCCACCACGCTGCTGCTCATGCGTGCTTTCAGGCCGACGATAAAATTCGGATGGCGTTGTACCGCCTGTTTCACCGCATCGGCGTCGATGTTGGCCATATTGGCCAGTTCGTTCTGGGCAATCAGCCCGACGCGGGAGATGTTCAGCAGGGCAAACACCTCGGTGGAGGCTTTGCGGGTAATGTTGTAGAAGTCGTCCACGTCATCTGCCCCGGTGCTGCCCGCGTCCACTACAGAGGTGACGCCGGTGGCAATGCCCACGCTGTCCGGCTCGTCATGGTAAATCGGGGAGTTCGGGTAGCAGTGGACGTGAGAGTCAATCCAGCCCGCGCTGACGTAAGTGTCACCGTTCAGCTCAACGGTGCGGTGTGCGGGATCGGTGATGGCGCCAACCGCCGCGATCTTCCCGTCCTGAATGGCGATATCGGTCAGGGTATCGTCGGTGAGGCGCGCACGGCGCAGGAGTAAATCAAACATGGGGTTCTCCTGATAAGGCGAGCGCCTGAGCGCCCGCGAGTATTAAAGGGCGACCGGGAACAGCCAGCCTAAAAGCATTGCACCGAGGATGGCGCCACCGGTAATCGGCTTCTGCCAGATATAGAACAGCAGAGCGCCCAACAGTGAACCGATGCCGATGGGGATCGACGCGGTCATCGCGCTGAGGATAATCAACGGCCCGAGGAAGCGGCCGGAGGCGTTACCTGCCCCCATCATCACGTCAGCCCCGTAGGTGGAGTTGCTCTGATTGATGGTGAACTTACGCGCCAGGATGATGACGTAACCAATCGCCAGACCAATGACCAGGCCGGTCGCCAGCGAGGCGATAAAGTTGGTCACCGGGAACATGATGCCCGCCCCCAGCAGCAGCGCCGGCACACCGAGGCCTACGCCGGTCTGGATCGCCCCGCCGATATCGAGGATCCCCACCAGGGAGCCTTCAATGATACGGGCGAACAGGAAGCTGGCGCCGAACGCCGCCACCGCGCCGTAGGCACCGGTATCGATGCCCGCTTTCAGCATCGCCACAAAGGCCACTTCGTTAAACGCGCCAATGCCGTAGAGGTAGTACATGTGTGTCCCGGCGAAGACGCCGGAGGAGAGCAGGCCAACGAAGATCGGGAACGACCAGTCGGCATACCAAAAACCTTTATTCTGTTCCATTTAGAGGCTCCTGTTACTTGCCGCTGAGCGAGTTGTGGATCATGTCGAGCCAGTTCGGCACGGTCAGATGGAAGGATTCAATCATCTTCATGTCGAAGCCGCGGAAGAAGCCGCTCAGCACGAACAGCGCCACGATAGCGACCATCATCACTTTGGTGACATGGTTCCAGCCGCTCTCTTCCACGCCTTTGCCGATCAGGATCCCCAGCACCAGACCCGGTACGGCGTTACCCATGATCAGCTGCGCTGCGCCGCCAAAGACGGTGGCCCAGAAGCCGGATTTTTTGCCCGCGTCGATGGCTGCCAGCCAGAAGATCACCGGCATCACGGTGTTCACCAACAGGTTCGCCGCCGGAACCAGCACCTTCACGGCGGTGACCTGAAGGGCTGCCGGTACGGAAGAGGCGGTAAGGTTCAGGAAGGTGACGACCAGCATGCCGATCACGCCGCAGGCTATCGCCATTTTGCGTGGATCGTGCAGCGTCTCGCCGACGTTGCGGTTTTTGATCATCAGCGCCGCGGCACCCCAGTTCGGGATGATGCGGTGGTCAACGTCCTGGGTGAAGGAACCCGCCGCCACCGACGAGGCCCAGGCGTTGAAGAAGAAGCCTAACCCAAAGGAGAAGTGAGACGCCGGATCCCCTTCACAGGAGTTCAGCTCCCCCAACGTACGAAACGCGCCCATACCCTGTGTGGTAGGCGCATGAAACATGCGTGCAGCCCCGGCACCAACGCCGACGCCAACCAGGCCGCCGATGATGAGCGATTTTATTAAAATTATCAGGAACATTAGTCTGCCCTATTAGTAAGAATCAGCGTTGCGTGACAAAGTCCACCTGGTCCAGATTGATGGCAGTCACGTTGACGGTCACGTCCAGCTCCACGCTGTAGGTGCGTCTTTCCCGGCGCAAAAAGAAGAACAGAAACGCCTCTTTACGCACCGCTTCTTGCGCCTGAACAACCTGCACATCCTGTGGCTCAATACGCAGTAAGATATGCGGCGATGCTTTCATCACCGCGGCCTGAACATGGTTCAGCGCGTCGGCAAAGGCGCGCGCTTTGGCGTCACCCTTGCCTTTTACTCTCACCGTGGTGGTGAACTGTTCTTTCATGCTTATGCGCCGTGCTTCTTCTGCCACGCCTGGACCAGACGCTCACCCAGCTCTTCTTTATCCATAAAGCCAAAACCGAGCACGTTGCAGCCTTCGTTGATGGCGGTCACGCCCTCTTCCACGGAACGCATGCCGTATTTCGCTTTGTAGCCATATTTGGTCTGCGCGGTAATAGCACCTGCGCCACCGCTGCCGCAGAAGGAGATGCCGAAGGTCGCGTTTTCCGCTTTCATCACATCGCCCAGCTTCATGTCTGCCGCCATGCCTGGCACCACCACGGCGCGTCCGCCTGCTTTTTCAACGCCTGCTGCAACCTTCTGACCTTTACCCAGGCGATCGCCGATAACGACTGTAATTTGTTCCATGATGTACTCCTTAAAGGTTGTCTTTTGCGACTTCAAAGTGAACGGAGAGCAGCCAGGCTTCTTCATCAGGAAGGTTGCCAAACTGCGCCACGACGTCCCGGGCAAGCTGCATTGATTCAGGTGAAATTTCGTCGAACAGGTCAGCCTCAACTTCCGGCAGCGGCTCGCCGGTCACTGACCGGTGCGCCATGGCGCGAACGTGGGAGGTCAGCATCTGCTCCTGAACGGCATTGGGGATAATGTGGTGATGACTAAGCAGCGTGAACGTCTGCTTGAGCATGGTGTCGGCCAGCTGTTCAGTTTGCGCCGCCTGGTCTCCAGTGTCGTTTATTACCGTTCCGTTAATCACTCGTATTACCCCGTTATTGGCTCTGGGATAAAACTAACGCTGGCTGTTGCTGGTTTGTAGCGAGTTGTTTTCCACTTCGAAGTGGAAAGGAGAGCGGCGCCAGTGATCTGTGCCACATAATTACGCTGAATGATGATTTTCCGCTGGTTTTACGTGATGAATATCACGCTCCTGAACGGGAAAAGCGGCGTGGTGGAAGTGAAAAAGTTTACGAGCAGACTCGTAGAAATGTGAGCTGGATAAGGTTTTCTTATGGGGATTGGGTAGAGTGGCTGCGGGTGCTTGAGACTGACCGTCTCATGCATGGGACGGGAAGTGGAAAGCCCCACCTGAATAAAAATCAGGGATGGGGCCCGAAACAACACGTCCTAACACGTGAAGTTCGCTGCCTTACCCGCTTAAGAAGCAAGGAGGCATCCATGAAACGCACACAACTTATTATCAGAGTCGCCACGATTGCCGCAATAACAGCAATTTTGTTGACGCTGATAACCCGTCGAACACTTTGCGAAATTCACTATCGCAACGGTTCACTGGAAGTGACTGCCCGACTGGATTGCAGCTCTGGCAAGGAGTAGAGCTATTATGCAGGGGGAGAGCAATCCCCCTGCATTTTATGAGTGTATCAAGGACGTACGGCTCAGGCACCCATTAACGATATTTTTTGTGATAAGTATTACGTGTGGTCACAAATCCATCGGCCGCCGCCTGCGCCTCTTTTACTTTGCCTTCATTGGCCAGCTTCAGCGCGCCGTCAATCTGCCCGACCAGCGTCTCAAGACCGTGACGGTAATCTTTCATCTCCGCGCTGTTCTCCGCTTTACCTTCCAGCTTCGGCGGCGTCTCTTTTTGCGCGTCCACCGCGGCGGCACGCATTTTGGTCAGTGCGCCTTTCATTTCCGCCGCATTGTCCGTTTTCTGCACCACCTTCAGGTTTTCGCTGAGGGTGTCCATATTGTCTTCCAGGTCGGCAAAGACCGACGTACTCAATACCAGCGTTGAGGCTGCGAGGATAGCTAACAGATTTTTACGCATTGCTCACTTCCTTTTTTATTATTAAAAAAACCGACGAATACCCTGAATAATTCGCGTTGCAAGACAAGGCACTTGTGCCCTGAACAGCGCGCGCGCTGGCCCCAAAGGGCCGAGTAACGCGGCAAGCGCGTGAACGCCCGGGAGCTTACAGAGTAAGTGCCGGGATGAACGCGCGCTGCCAACGCATCTGCAGCGTGAAGTCTGGCGGGTATTACTGGCCGGCGATCTTCATCTCCGGTAACAGCACCGATCCGCACTGGATATTACTGCGCGTTTCGATATCGTTGCCTACCGTCACGATATTGCGCCACATATCTTTTAAGTTACCGGCGATAGTAATTTCGCTCACCGGATACTGAATTTCACCGTTTTCGACCCAGAAGCCAGACGCCCCGCGGGAGTAGTCACCGGTTACGCCGCTAACGCCCTGGCCCATCAACTCCGTTACCACCAGCCCGGTACCCATCTCTTTCAGCATCTGCTCAAAGCTCAGGCCGCGGCCAGGGATACGCCAGTTGTGGATGCCGCCCGCATGGCCGGTGCTTTGCAGCCCCAGTTTGCGCGCGGAGTAGCTGGTCAGCAGCCACTGAGTCAGGATGCCGTCTTTAATGATATCGCGACGTTCCGTGCGCACGCCTTCGCTATCGAACGGCGTAGAGGCCAGCCCTTTCAGCAGGTGCGGATGTTCTTCAATGGTCAGCCATTCCGGCAGGATCTGCGTGCCCAGCGCGTCGAGCAGGAAGGTCGATTTACGGTATACCGCGCCCCCTGCGATTGCCCCGACCAGATGCCCGAACAACCCGGTTGCCACTTCATTGGCAAAAATAACCGGTGCTTTCATGGTAGACAATTTTCGTGGAGCCAACCGGGACAATGTGCGTTTTGCGCACTCCATCCCCACCCACTCTGGCGACGCCAGATCGCCCATCGCACGGCCAATGGTATAGGCGTAATCACGCTCCATATCGCCGTTCTCCTCCGCAATCACGCAGCTGGAAAGCGAGTGACGGGTAGAGCTATAGCCCTGCAACATGCCGTGGCTGTTGCCAAAAACTTTAATGCCGTAGTGGCTGTTAAAGCTGCCGCCTTCGGTGTTGGTGATGCGCTTATCGGCATTAAGGGAGGCCTGTTCAGCGCGCGCCGCGAAATCAATGGCTTCGTCAGGGGTCACTTCTGCCGGGTGGAACAGATCCAGATCCGGGGCCTCAAAGGCCAGTAATTCTCTGTCGGCGACGCCTGCATAAGGGTCCGGGGAGGTGTAGCTGGCGATATCCAGCGCCGCCTGCACGGTGCGCGCAATGGCATCCGGGCTGAGGTCGGTGGAGGAGGCGCTGCCTTTACGGTTCTGGTGATAAACAGTAATCCCTAATGCGCCATCGCTATTAAATTCAACGGTTTCCACCTCGCCATAGCGGGTGCTGACACTCAGACCGGTGGTTTTGCTGACGGCGACTTCTGCCCCGTCGGATTTCGCTGACGCCAGCTCCAGAGCCATGGAGACAGCTTCTTCCAGTGCTTTACGCTGCGCTGCAACTTGTGAGATCACTTTCATCGTAAATGCCATAATGTAAGGTGTAGTTAGCTGAAGTCTAACAGAGAACCGTTTCTCAGTACGCGCCTAAACTGGTAAGATTAGCCTCTTTTTTTAAGGAGCCTGACATGACTAAGCAGCCCGAAGACTGGCTCGACGACGTTCCCGGTGATGACATCGAAGACGAAGATGATGAGATCATCTGGGTCAGTAAAAGTGAAATTAAACGCGACGCCGAAGAGTTAAAACAGCTTGGTGCGGAAATGGTAGAACTGGGTAAGAACGCGCTGGATAAAATCCCGCTGGATCCCGATCTGCGTGCCGCCATCGAACTGGCACAGCGTATCAAGAAAGAGGGCCGTCGCCGCCAGCTTCAGTTGATTGGTAAAATGTTGCGCCAGCGCGACGTAGAGCCTATTCGCCAGGCGCTCGATAAGCTGAAAAACCGCCACAACCAGCAGGTTGCCCTGTTCCACAAGCTGGAACAGATCCGCGATCGTCTGATTGATAATGGCGATGACGCCATCGCAGAGGTACTGAACCTGTGGCCGGACGCCGACCGCCAGCAGTTGCGTACGCTGATCCGTAATGCCAGGAAAGAGAAAGAAGGGAATAAGCCGCCGAAGTCTGCGCGTCTGATCTTCCAGTATCTGCGCGAGCTGGCGGAAGCCGAAGGTTAAAAACCGCGTTATTTTCCCCCTCTTCCCAACGGGCCGAGGGGGTGAATGTTCCCTCTCTCATTCAGGGAGAGGGAAAAGATTACACTGCCGCTTCTGCTTTCTTTGCCAGCCCATCCAGCAGCTTCTGATGGATCCCACCAAACCCGCCGTTGCTCATCACCAGAATGTGATCGCCAGGCTGCGCGGTTTTCACCACCATCTCCGCTAACGTATCCACATCGGCACTCCAGTGCGCAGGCTGGACGCAGGCTTCGGCCACTTCTGCGACCTGCCACGGAATATGCTGTGGCTGCAGCAAGAAGACTTCATCCGCACGGCCTAACGACGGCGCGAGATCGTCTTTGCAAACGCCCATCTTCATGGTGTTGGAGCGAGGTTCAAGTACGGCCAGAATACGTGCCGTGCCGCCCACTTTGCCGCGCAAGGCGGCCAGCGTCGCGAGGATCGCCGTCGGGTGATGGGCAAAATCGTCATACACCGTCACGCCATGGGCTTCGCCGCGCAGTTCAAGACGGCGGCGGGCGTTGATAAACGATCCCAGCGCATTTGCCGCATCGGCAGGCAGTACGCCCACATGACGGGCTGCGGCAATCGCCATCAGGCCGTTATGCATGTTGTGTTCGCCCACCAGCCCCCAGTGGACTTCCCCGACTTTTTCACCCTCCAGCAGCACTTCCCACTGGGAGGCGTCGTTGGTGAGCTTTTTCGCCTGCCAGTGGCCCTGCTCGCCTACCAGCTCCTGCTCGCTCCAGCACCCCATCGCCATAGTCTGCTTCAGGTTGACGTCGTTTTCCGGCAGGATGATGCGCCCCTGGCCCGGCACGATACGCACCAGGTGATGGAACTGCTTCTGAATCGCTTTCAGGTCATCGAAGATGTCCGCGTGATCGAACTCAAGGTTGTTGAGGATCAGCGTGCGCGGGCAGTAGTGAACAAATTTAGAGCGCTTATCAAAGAAGGCGCAGTCGTATTCGTCTGCTTCGATGACAAAAAACGGGCTGTCGCCCAGGCGGGCAGAAACCTCGAAATTCCCCGGTACGCCACCGATCACAAAGCCTGGCTTGTAGCCGCAGGCTTCCAGGATCCAGGTCGCCATTCCGGCGGTGGTGGTTTTGCCGTGCGTGCCCGCAACAGCAACAACCCAGCGATCGCGTAGCACAAAGTCATGCAGCCACTGCGGGCCTGACATGTAGGGAATATTCCTTTCCAGCACGGCTTCCACGCATGGATTTCCACGGGTCATGGCGTTGCCGATGATCACCAGATCCGGCTGCGGATCCAGCTGGCTGGCATCGTAACCCTGAATAAGATCAATGCCCTGGTTTTCCAGCAGCGTGCTCATAGGCGGATACACATTGGCGTCCGAACCTGTCACTTCATGGCCCAAAGAGCGCGCCAGCATAGCCAGACCGCCCATGAAAGTGCCACAAATCCCCAATATATGAATGCGCATACGTCACTATCCTTCTTCAATGTGGCGCACATTTTACGCATATGTCTGCGGCAGAGAAACGCATTTCAGCGAAATCTGTATGTTGCTGGCGCGATTCACCTCTGCGCGATGATTTGAAAGTTTGTTAAGATTGTTGGGCATCAACAACTTTACTCAACATCCAATGCAGGGAAGGTGTTATGAAAACGTTAGGTGAATTTATTGTCGAAAAGCAGCACGAGTTCTCGCATGCTACCGGTGAACTCACTGCTTTGTTGTCGGCAATAAAGCTGGGCGCCAAGATCATCCATCGCGATATCAATAAGGCCGGTCTGGTCGATATCCTGGGTGCCAGCGGTGCTGAAAACGTGCAGGGCGAAGTTCAACAAAAACTCGATCTGTTCGCGAATGAAAAACTCAAAGCTGCACTGCGCGCACGCGACATCGTTGCGGGGATCGCCTCTGAAGAAGAAGACGAAATCGTGGTCTTTGAAGGGTGTGAACACGCAAAATATGTCGTTCTGATGGATCCGCTGGATGGCTCCTCTAACATCGACGTTAACGTCTCTGTCGGCACGATCTTCTCCATTTACCGCCGCGTTACCCCTGTCGGCACGCCGGTTACCGAAGAAGATTTCCTGCAGCCGGGCAACAAGCAGGTTGCCGCGGGCTATGTGGTTTACGGCTCCTCCACCATGCTGGTTTACACCACCGGCTGCGGGGTACATGCCTTTACGTACGATCCGTCTTTGGGCGTGTTCTGTCTCTGCCAGGAGCGCATGCGCTACCCGCAGAAAGGCAGCACCTACTCCATCAACGAAGGGAACTACATCAAATTCCCGGCGGGCGTGAAGAAATACATCAAATTCTGCCAGGAAGAGGATAAAGCCACCCAACGCCCTTATACCTCCCGTTATATCGGCTCCCTGGTAGCGGATTTCCACCGCAACCTGCTGAAAGGCGGCATCTATCTCTACCCAAGCACCGCCAGCCACCCGGAAGGTAAACTGCGTCTGCTGTACGAGTGCAACCCGATGGCCTTCCTCGCTGAACAGGCGGGCGGTAAAGCCAGCGACGGTAAAGAGCGGATCATGGATATCATCCCTGAAAGCCTGCACCAGCGCCGTTCGTTCTTCGTCGGCAACGATCATATGGTGGAAGACGTCGAGCGCTTAATCCGGGAATACCCGGATGCCTGATGTGTTAGTTTGAGAAAAAGGGGCCAGCTGGCCTGAAGCATCCCCACACAATATTGGCACGGTCGGCTCCCTCTCCTCTTTGGGGAGAGGGCTGGGGTGAGGGGGAGCATGCGACTAAGGTGGTTGTTCCGTTCACTTTACGTTCAGCACTTCTCTGTCAGCCGCGTCACCCGTGAACGTGTGAAGGGGGCTCGCCGCCGCCCCCTTCACAATCCCGGCTCCCGGCAAAGAAAATCGCCGCTTCGCGGTGCCCTCAGCTTATTCCTCCAGGCTTTCGGGTCGGGCACCAGCCTGCATCCCTGCAGGCTATGCCCTCTCGGCGCGTCCCTGCGCCTCGCCCCGGCCTTGCGGAAACGCTTCGGCGATTTTCAGCCGGACCAGGGAGTCGCTGTAAGCTATTCATTAAATCGATACTATTTTATTGCTTTAAGAACAAGGCAATTATCAGGGACTCCTCCCACCATCCGGCCCGTTACTTTCCCCGTGATTTATACCTTTTTCGCTATAAAACTATATAAAAATGCTGCTGTAACCCGCTGAATCAATCCGTCATCATTATGGCGTTCAAAGTGTGTTCAACGGAAATTCGCAGAAATGAAAAATCTCTCTCGCGCAGCTACTGGGATCGACCTCAATCTGATTCCGATCTTTATTGAAGTTGTCAGGTGCGGGAGTATGGCCAAAGCCTCTTTACGTCTTGATATGTCCAGACCGGCCGTGAGCATGGCGCTGAAACGCTTTGGGATGCTTTTTAATGTGCCGCTGTTTACCCGCCAGGGTCTATTTCTGGAGCCAACGCCTTATGCGCTGCACTTGACCGTTGAGATGGAAAAACTGCTGGGCTTGATCCATGACCAGATCGCCAATGCGCCGTCCATGGGTGAGAGCATTCCGGCGCCTGTTACAGCGCCGGAATGTGATGATGCTACGCCTGTTGCATCGACAGTTTAAACGATGACATCGCCTCGATAAGCTCGCGCGACTGCTCTTCCAGCGAGCGCGTCGCGGCGGAAGACTGCTGGACCAGCGCCGCGTTTTGCTGGGCGGTTTCGTCCATCTGGTTGACCGCAATATTCACCTGCTCAATGCCCCTGCTCTGCTCGTGCGATGCGTTAGCAATCTCACGCATCAGGCGAGTCATGCGCATGACTTCGCTGGCGATCTCATCCATGGTTTCACCCGCCTGCTGCGCCAGTTCGCTGCCTTCGCTGACGTGTGACTGCGAGTCGCTGATCAGGGTGCGGATCTCTTTTGCCGCATCGGCGCTGCGGCTGGCGAGTATACGCACTTCACCGGCCACCACCGCAAAACCACGGCCCTGCTCACCCGCGCGGGCGGCCTCTACCGAGGCGTTGAGCGCCAGGATATTGGTCTGGAAGGCAATGCCGTCGATAACGCTGAGAATATCGGCGATACGTTCGGCGCTGCCGGAGATATCGCGCATCTTCTCAATCACGTAGCACACCATTTCGCTGCCGCGATCAGCGGTATCAGACATCGTCTTCGCCACCTGATGTGCCTGCTCGGCGTTATGGGCGTTCTGTTTCACCGTGGCCGTAAGTTCTTCCATGCTGGCTGCGGTCTGCTCCAGCGAGGTGGCGGTGGATTCGGTGCGCTGGGCAAGATGCATGTTGCCGGCGGTCAGCTCCCGGCTGCCGGTGTCGATCTGGGAACTGGCATCGCGCACGCGCAACACCGATCCCATCAGCGACTGGCGCATCGCTTCGATGGCGGCATTCAGGCGGTTAAACTCCTGGCTTGCGGGCACAGGCAGAGTGTGGGTCAAATCCCCGGCAGCCACGTGTTCAAGCTGGGCGATAGAGGTGGAGAGCGGCTTCAGGAGCATATGACGCAGTGCCAGCCAGGCCAGCACAATAATCCCGGCGGTCAGCAGCGCGGCGACGATAATCAGCATCATTACCCGGTTTTTACTGGCCTGCACCGCCGCCACTTCGGCTTTACCGCGGCTGTTGCTCCAGGTCTGGAAGGCCTGCATGTCGTTATCAAACTGACGTGCCACCGGCACCAGATGGTTCTCCAGCAGATCGTAATAGGCATCCGCGCTCTGCTCTTTCAGCGCGTTCTGCATCGGCACGATCCCCTGGTCATTATAGGCTGCGAGGCTTGCCGCAACCTTCTTCAGCAGCAGTTCGCCTTCGGGATCGTTTACCCCGCTATCGATCACGTTTTTCAACGTGGTTTGTGCCTGCGTGATTTCATCATTGATGTTTTTCACCGCTTTTGCGGCGTCATCCAGCAGACCCACCTCCATCATGCGCACGGCCTGCCCTGCTTCGTTGCGCGCGCGCAGGATCAGGGTGTAGCCCGAGTTAAGCTGCACCAGCTGTTCACCCTGAAGATGATTAATGCGCTGCAGTGAAGCGGAACTTTGTGTGAGGGCATAAATGCCGATACCGCTGACGAGCAGCAGCAGGAGGGTCATGACGGCCAGTAACGAAAGCAAGCCGGTACGAATCGATAGCGTTTTAAGCATGATGTAATTTCCGGTAGCGAGATAAATCTGGACAGAATTAAGGGTTATCGGCCGCTACCGGAAAAGATTTAGACATTGCGAAAATTCAGCAAGTTATCCCTTGCTGGTCGTTGTGCTCACGCGGGTGACAGGCGAGCTTTGGCGGTTCTCCCAGAGCACCGTCAGGCCGCGCTGCAGGGCGATAAAGATAAACAGCAGGATGCCTATCGCAATCTTGGTCCACCAGGAACTCAGCGTGCCGTCGAAGTTGATATAGGTTTGGATCAGCCCCTGGATCGCCACGCCAAACAGCGTCCCCAGCACCGTGCCGACCCCGCCGCTCAGCAGCGTGCCGCCAATCACCACCGAGGCAATCGCGTCCAGCTCAACGCCCACACCCGCCAGGGCATAGCCTGCCTGGGTATAGATGGAGAAGACAATCCCCGCCAGCGTCGCCAGCCCGGTTGAGAGCATATAGATACGGATGGTGGTGCTGCGGGTGGAGATGCCCATCAGGTTGGCAGAGGTCGCGCTGCCGCCAATGGCGTACACCTCGTTACCGAAGCGGGTACGGTGGGCGAGGAAAATACCGATCACCACCACGCCCAGCATCACCAGCCCGAGAATACTCAGACGGCCGCCGCCGGGAATTTTCCACGCCAGGCTGGAGAGCGTGTCGTAAACCGGATGGTTAATCGGGATCGACTCTTCCGACACCAGATAGCTGACGCCGCGCAGGAAGAACATCCCGGCGAGGGTGATAATGAACGCCGGGATCTTCAGCGCATCAATCAACAACCCCATAAAGGCGCCGAAGGCGCAGCCCATCACCAGCACCAGCGGGAAGGCCAGCAGTGGGGAGATCCCCCAGTAGCCGATCGCTTTCGCCAGGAAGACGCCGGTAAAGGCGATCACTGACCCAACGGAGAGGTCGATCCCGCCGGAGAGGATCACGAAGGTCATGCCGACGGCGATGATCCCAAGAAAGGCGTTATCGGTCAGGATGTTGCAGATCACACGCGTCGAGGCAAAACCGGGGAATTGCGTCAGACAGTAGAGATAGCCCAGCACGAACACGCCCAGGGTGATCATTAACGGTAAATTACGTTTTATCATGGCCACGCATCCCCTTAATAAGACTGATAAAGCGCGGCGACTGGACGATCAGCACACAGAGCACCACTACCGCTTTCACCACCTGGTTTAACTCGGGCGAGAAACCAGACAGCAGGATCCCGGTGTTCATTCCCTGGATAATCAGCGCGCCAATTACCGACAGCAGCAGGTTAAAGCGCCCGCCCATCAGCGACCCGCCGCCGATGACTACCGCGAGGATCGCATCCAGCTCCAGCCACAGGCCCGCGTTGTTGGCGTCGGCCCCGCGTATATCGGCCGCGACAATGATCCCGGCAATGGCGGCGCAGACCCCGCTTAAGACGTAGGTCAGCATCACCATCAGGCGGGTGCTGACCCCGGCGTTTTTCGCCGCGCGAATGTTAATCCCCACCGCTTCAATGAACATCCCGAGGGCGGTTTTGCGGGTGAACAGCCAGAACGCAATCAGCGTCACCACCACGATAATCACCGGCGTCGGGAAGAAAAGCAGCGAGCCGCTGCCGATCCACGCCAGATTGGGGGCATTAAAGGTGACGATCTGCCCGGAGGTGATCAGCTGCGCCACCCCGCGTCCGGCCACCATCAGGATCAGGGTGGCGACGAAGGGCTGTATTTTGAGGATCGCCACCAGGATGCCGTTCCACAATCCCGCCAGCACGCCCGTTCCCAGGGTCACCAGCAGCACCACCGGCAGGCTGTGTCCGGCCACGGTCATCGAGGCCGCGGTGGCGCCCGCGATAGCCATCACCGCCCCTACCGACAGGTCGATACCGCCAGTGGCGATCACCAGGGTCATGCCGATCGCCAGCAGGGCCACCGGGGCCGCGCGGTTTAAGATATCAATTGGGCTGCCGAACAGGCGGCCATCCTGGAGGATAATCTGATAAAAATGCGGCGAAACGAGGCTATCCACCAGTAACACCAGCAGCAGCGCAATGATTTGCGGCGTTCCGGTGGGCCAGCGGAAGCGGCGTTTCGGCTCGCCAGTTTGAGTCAGTGAACGTGGCATCACGATCTACTCCTTATGCCGCAATGGCGTTCATGATTGCCGGAACGGACAGCCCGTCCAGCGGGATCTCGGCCACCTGCTGCCGGTCACGCATGATGATCACGCGATCGGCATAGCCCACCAACTCCTCCAGTTCCGAGGAGATCACCAGTAGCGCCAGGCCGTCGGCGCAGAGCGTTTCGATCAGACGGATAATCTCCGCATGCGCCCCCACGTCGATGCCCCGTGTCGGCTCGTCGAGGATCAGGAACTGCGGTTTGGTCAGGAGCCAGCGCGACAGCAGCACCTTCTGCTGGTTGCCGCCCGAGAGAAATTCGATGGGCTGTTCGGCGCTCGGGGTGCGGATCCCCAGTTGGCGAATAAAGCGCTCGGCAATGGCGTTCTGCTCTTTACGCGGGATTGGCCGCAGCCAGCCGCGCTGGGCCTGCAGGGCCAGAATGATGTTTTCACGCACGGAGGCCGCGGCAATAATCCCGTCGGTTTTGCGATCTTCCGGGCAGAAGCCGATCCCGAGGCTGGAGGCCTGATGCGGCGAACGCAGCGCCTGGGGTTTGCCTTTGATCAGCGCAGTGCCGGTGTCGGCTGGTTTAATGCCGAAGATCACCTCTGCGGTTTCGGTACGGCCTGAACCCAACAGCCCCGCCAGGCCGACGATCTCGCCAGGGCGGACTTCCAGGTTAAACGGCGCAATGGTGCCTTTCTTGCCGTAATCCTTGAACGCCGCAATGGGCTTTTCACTTAGCAGCGTCCGGCCCGCACGCTGGAGGGCGTTGGTCTCCAGTTCGCGGCCAAGCATCATTTTCACCAGCTCGATTTGCGGCAGCTCGCGGGTTTCACGACAGCCGACAAAGCCGCCATTACGCAGCACAGTAATGCGGTCGCTCACTTCGTAGACCTGATCGAGGAAGTGGGTGACAAAAATCAGGCTCACCCCCTGATCGCGCAGCTGACGCATCAGGGTGAAGAGCATCTCCACCTCCTGGGTATCCAGGCTGGCGGTGGGTTCATCGAGGATCAGCACTTTGGCTGAGAGATCGATAGCGCGGCAGATAGCGACGATCTGCTGCATCGCCACCGAAAAACGGTTCAACGGTTCGCGCACGTCGAGGGAAAAGCCGTAGGACTCCATCAGCCGGGTGGCGCGGGCCTCCATCTCTTTGCGGCGCAAAAAGCCAAAACGCCGCGGCTCGCGACCGATAAACAGGTTATCAGCGACCGACATGTTCGGCAGCAGGTTCACTTCCTGATAGACCGTCCCGATCCCCAACTGCTGGGCATGGGCGGTATTTTTCGGCGAAATGGCCTGGCCTTCCAGCCAGATAGTGCCGCGATCGGCATGGTAGACGCCGGTCAGGGCTTTAATCAGCGTGGATTTCCCGGCGCCGTTTTCCCCAAGAAGGGCCATGATCTCGCCGCGCCGCAGGCTAAAATCGACGTTATCCAGCGCTTTTACGCCGGGGAAGAATTTGCTTAAGCCCTCTGTGCGGAGGATTTCCTGGTGTTGTTCAGTGGTCATATTTCCCCCTCACCCTAACCCTCTCCCCGGAGGGGAGAGGGAATTGATCGTGCAAATCTTTAATTTTCTGCCCAACCCGCCTTTCCCCCTCTCCTCTATGAGAAGAGGGAATTGATGGTGCCAGGCTTTACTTTTCTGCCCAATCCGCCTTTTCCCCTCTCCTCTATGAGAAGAGGGAATTGATCGTGCAAATCTTTAATTTTCTGCCCAACCCGCCTTTCCCCCTCTCCCCTATGGGAAGAGGGAATTGAACGTGCCAGGCTTTACTTTTCTGCCCAACCCGCCTTTCTCCCTCTCCCCTATGGGGAGAGGGCAGGGGTGAGGGGTTAAGGCTTAGTAGCCCATATTTTTCTTTTTCTCTAACTCTTCTTTTGCGGTATCAGGCAGATAAAGCGTGGATTTGGTGATGGTGACTTTCTCTGGCATGGTGCCGTCTTTCTTGAATTTTTCCAGCGCATCGAAAGCCGGACCAGCCATGTTTGGCGTCAGCTCAACGCTGGCGTTGGCCTCTTTGTCGATCATCGCTTTATAGATGTCTGGTACGCCGTCGATAGAGCCTGTCAGGATATCGGTGCCTGGTTTCAGACCCGCTTCTTTGATAGCCTGAATGGCGCCGATCACCATGTCATCGTTATGGGCGTAAACCATGCAGATGTTTTTGCCGTTGTTCTCGGCTTTGATAAAGCTTTCCATGACCTCTTTCCCTTTACTGCGGGTGAAGTCGCCGGACTGAGAACGGATAATCTTGATGTTTGACGCTTTGGAAATGGCATCGGCAAAGCCTTTCTTACGGTCGATGGCCACGCTGGCACCGACGGTGCCCTGCAGTTCCACCACGTTACATGGCTTGCCATCCACCTGCTTCACCAGCCACTCACCGATCAATTTGCCTTCCAGCACGTTATCGGCAGTGACGGTGGTCATATAGAGAGATTTGTCTTTTACATCGATGGAACGATCAAGCAGGAACACCGGAATTTCGGCATCTTTGGCTTCTTTCAATACCGGCTCCCAGCCCGTTGCCACGACCGGCGCAATGAAGATGGCGTCAACGCCCTGGGCGATAAAAGAACGCACCGCTTTGATCTGGTTTTCCTGTTTTTGCTGACCGTCAGCGATTTTCAGCGTGATGCCGCGCTTTTCGGCCTCGCTTTTCGCGACGTTGGTTTCAGCTGCTCGCCAGCCTGATTCTGAGCCGACTTGAGCGAATCCTACGGTTAATGGGGCGGCCATTGCCATAGACGACATGGCTGCTGAAACTGCTGTGACAAGAAGTAAGCGCTTCCACATAAGAACGTCCTCGTAGGGTAGTTTATTGTTGGGTAAAAGGTGTTCTGCGAAATGACTATAGACAATACGAGATGTAACGGAGTGTGTTACATCACACTTCGAAGAAGTGAATAAAACGTTAATCACAAGTTTGTAATCGCTTTCATTGAGCCATTAAAGATGCGGCTAAGTTTATGGATTATCTTGTCATGAGAAAGGTCTAATACTGGCGCTCAGAAGCAGTGAAGGATGAAAACAGGCGAAGACATTCCGCGTCAGTTGGCTATAATACTCGCCACTTGATTACCAATCATTTTAAAGGACACAGACATGAGCTTACTCAACGTCCCAGCGGGTAAAGAACTGCCGGAAGACATCTACGTAGTTATCGAAATCCCGGCGAACGCTGATCCTATCAAATACGAAATCGACAAAGACACCGGTGCGCTGTTCGTTGACCGTTTCATGTCTACCGCGATGTTCTATCCGTGCAACTACGGTTACATCAACCACACCCTGTCTCTGGACGGTGACCCGGTAGACGTGCTGGTCCCAACCCCATACCCACTGCAGCCTGGTTCCGTAATCCGCTGCCGTCCGGTTGGTGTTCTGAAAATGACCGACGAAGCCGGTGAAGATGCGAAACTGGTTGCGGTACCGCACACCAAGCTGAGCAAAGAATACGATCACATCAAAGATGTGAACGACCTGCCAGAACTGCTGAAAGCGCAGATCGCCCACTTCTTCGAGCACTACAAAGATCTCGAGAAAGGCAAATGGGTGAAAGTGGAAGGTTGGGACAATGCAGAAGCGGCTAAAGCTGAAATCATTGCCTCCTTTGAGCGCGCTAAGAAGTAATTCTTAACGTGTAAAAAGCCCCGACTTGTCGGGGTTTTTTTATGCCCGTCAATTGTCACGAAACTGTCACATACCCCTTTTCTCTATGTGTATTAACGAGATAGCGCGTTTACCCTGTCTTAATCCCCTTCTGCTCCCTTAAAGTCTGTCTGCCCTCGGTCGATACCTCCGTTACGTGATCACGATCGCTTTATTCCACCAGGGAAATACCTGCTACAGATGAAAATCAACACCCTTACAATTGGCCAGCGGCTAGGATTGCTGGCCGCACTGCTGCTGCTTGCAACACTCTTCACCGGGTTGCGCGGCCTGGCGATTAACAACGACAGCCTGACGCAGCAACAACGCATTATGGCAATGGAACAGTCCATCACGGAAAGCATCGACACTGCACGTAGCGCCCAGGTGCAGTTTAAAATCCAGGTGCAAGAGTGGAAAAACACCCTGCTGCGCGGTGCCCAGGGGCAGGAGGCGTTCGATAAATACAAAAATGCTTTTAGCCGCGAGAGCCAGGCCACCCAGGCGCTGCTCACCCATTTGAGCGAGCTGCTGCCCAAAATCGGTATGGATAACCGCGAGGTTCTGGCAACCCGGCAGATCCACGCCGGGCTGGAGCAACAGTACCTGAAAGCGCTGAACGATTATCAGGTGGGGGATGTGACCAGCGCCCAGCGCGTGGATAAGCAGGTCACTGGCATTGACCGCGAACCGACCAGAATGATCGACGAGGTGGTGGCGAACACTCTCCAGCACGCAAAGATGCTTCACCAGCAGATCGCTGACCAGAACCAGGCCCGCTACCAGCAGACCCGCTGGATGCTGGCACTGACGATGGCGTTAACGCTCGGCGCCGGAATGCTGGTGACCTGGTGGTTAATCCGCAGCATCACCCGGCCGCTGGCCCAGGCGGTGAGCATCGCCCGTACCGTGGCCGCCGGGGATTTGCAGTCCCGCTTTACGGTTGCCGGTCGCGATGAGACGGCCGAACTGATGCATGCCCTGCAAGAGATGAACATCAACCTGACCCGCATTGTGTCCGGGGTACGCAGCGGCACCGAGACCATCGCCACCGCCTCGGCACAGATTGCCAGTGGCAGCCATGAACTCTCTTCCCGTAACGAAGCCCAGGCCAGTGCCCTGGAGCAGACCGCCGCGTCGATGGAAGAGCTGACCTCGGTGGTCAAAAGCAACGCGGAACATTCACGAACCGCCAGCGATCTGGCTCGTAATGCCCGCCAGGTGGCGCGTCAGGGGGAGGAAGCCGTGGATCGTGCCATGCAGACCATGAGCGAGATCCATAATTTCTCCAGCGAGATCAACACCATTATCAGCATGATCGACAGTATCGCCTTCCAGACCAACATCCTCGCGCTGAACGCCGCGGTCGAAGCCGCCCGGGCGGGAACCGAAGGCCGCGGATTCGCGGTAGTCGCGGCTGAAGTGCGCGCGCTGGCCCAGCGTTCTGCCTCGGCCGCCAAAGAGATTCGCGTCCTTATCGATCGCTCTGTCAGCCGCATCGATGAGGGTAATGGTCAGGTCAAAGAAGCCGGGATTGCCATGGCCGGTATTCTGCAAAGCGTCAGCAAGGTGAGTGAACTGATTGAGGCAATTTCGTTAGCCAGCCACGAGCAAAGCACGGGCATCGATCAGGTGAACGTGGCCGTCACCCATATGGATGCCGCCACGCAGCAAAACGCTACGCTTTCGCAGGAGTCGTCCGCGGCGGCACAGGCGATGCATCGCCAGGCTGAACAGCTTCTGGAGACGGTGCAGATCTTTAAGCTGCGCCAGGAAGGGGCATAACAAAAAACAACGCCACCCGAGGGTGGCGTTGTTCATCTCAGTACTGGTCTCTGTCTAACCAGTTACCGCTTTCAATCAGCGTCAGGCCATCGACCGGACGTTGGTACACGTACATCCAGGCACTGCCGTAGGGCGTCTGGATCAACCGGCGAGCATATTCCCCGCCTTTAGTGCGCAAGGCATCAAGTTCAGCCAGCGTGGCATTATCAATACGATAAACCTCACCCTGTACTGCTCCGTTCCCCGGAACCGCGCCTGGATAGTGGCCCAGGCTGTACAACTGGTAGTTCTCGATACTGTAATCCCCCAGCAACTGGGCGTTGGTCATCCAGTGGCTGTTGCCCTGCTTGGTTCGTAAACTGCCGTAGACAAATATTCGCATTGCTAAAACTCAAACTGATAGAGCAAATCGAGTGCCTGATCTACGCCAGACACCGCTTCCAGATATAGCTTAGGCATCAGGCGATAGCGTAACGTGAGTGTCGCCAGCGAGTCAAAGATCCCCACGCCATATTTCACCTGCAGACCCGGCAGTACATAGCCACTGACCACCACCTGTGAAGAGTCACCGACCCCCTGGGTGTCCAGCGCCAGATTGCTTACGCCAAACGTCTCCCCGATTTTACCCACAACCTGACCACTTTGTGCAACCCCCAGACCGACTAACATTGAAGTCATCGCCGCACTGTCGCTCTGATTGCTGTCCAGACCTTGCCCGCGCAGCAGGTATGAGAGCGCTTCCTGCTGGGACATGGCCGGGTCGGAAAATATCTCCGCTTTCGGTTCGTCAGCGGTGCCAGTGACTCGCACCCCGGCGATCACGTCATTCTCGGTGGCCTCTGGATTACGAATCGCCTCGATATTCAGCAGCGGCTGATCCGGTGGACCGGAGAAGAGCAGCTCGCCTTTGCGGACAAGCAGATCCTGCCCGTAAGCGTGGAAGCGCCCTTCCGGGATAGTGATCTGCCCGTTCAGGCCCAGCCCCTGTTTATCCTGCGCGACCTTCAGATCGCCGGTGAGCCTCGCCTTCAGGCCAAAGGCATCCAGCCGCACGTTGTTGCCCACATGCACGATCAGGTTGCTGTTGATCGGGATAGAGGCCCGCTTGGTCTCTTCCGGCTGCAGATTTTTATCGAGCATCACCTCGTCGCTGGAGACGCCCACCGCGCTTTCTGGCAGGTCATGCACCACAATACGCGCCCACGGCACATCGACCCGGCCATCAAGGGTGAACAGCTGTGGCGTGGCCTCAAAGACCACGTCCGGCGAGACGTCTAAACGCACCATTGGCGGCACCGTGATGCGCACCTTGCTGCCCTTAGCCGCCACCCGCGCGCGCCAGTTATCGATTTGGCTCCAGTCGGCATCGCCGCTGAGGTTGATCTGCCCCTGCTGGGTGCGTACGGTCCCGGTCAGCGTCGAGCTCATGCCGTTGAAGTTCATCGCCAGCTGGCTCGGCAGCATATCGAACGGCATAAAGTTGCCGTCGATATCGACCCCGTTCAGTTGCATCTGACCGAAGAGCTGCGGGCTTTGCGCGTTACCGGCCAGCCGCAGGTTAGCGTTCAGCATCCCTGCCGCTTTCTCGCCCCGGGAGAAAATGGCGTTGGCCATCGCCAGGTTGAGATTGCGGATATTGACGTTGCCGCCCAGGTTGCGTTGCCCTTGCGGATCGGTCACCTGGATCTGGCCATCAAACTGGCCGTTGTTGGCGAGGCGGATCAGCCAGCCCAGCTCGGCGCGATTGTTGTGCAGATCGGCGGTAAGATTGAGCGTGGTGAATGCCAGCGGCAGCGGCGCGTCGTTCACCACCTGCGTGACCTTCACGTTGCGCCCGGAGAGCGTGACGTTGCCCTGCGGCAGCCCCGGCTTGGTAGTATCCCAGGCCACATCCGCTTTACCGCTAAACACGCCGCTGGCCTGGGTGGCGTCCGGCATAAACGGTTTGAGCATCGCCAGGTCAAAGCGGTTGAGGTTCACTACCGCCCGCCCTTCGGCCCCGGCATCAATAGTCTGCGGCACGCACAGCTCAGCGTTCGGGTTGGTCCAGCAGTGTGGCCCGATGCTGACCTTCTGCTCCGCATTGCGGTAATCCAGCGCAATCGAGCGGGTTAACGACCACGGCCCCACCGGGGTGGCGAAGCGGGTGTTGTCGAGCGTGCCTTTCCAGCGCATCTCTTTGCGGTCAAAACTGCCCGCCAGATGCAGCTGACCCGAGACCGGATCGCCCTGGACGCGCAGCTGGAGGTCGTGCTGTTTCTCGCTGCCTTTGGCCTCCAGGGTGACCTGATTGAGGTTAACCCCCGGCTGCGAAATACGATCCACGCGCAGGTTCATGTGTCCGGCGATCTGGTCGGTGGATTTCACATCGCCATCGACGCGCACGCGGGCGATGGTGAGTTCCTGCCAGCGCAGGCCGTTAGCGGTGATGTCAGCCAGAAGCTGCGGGGCCTCGACCGTGCCGCGCACTTTCACCAGCCCTTTCGCCGTTCCGCCCAGCCCCGGCAGGGCATTATCAAGATTCGGCGCATCGATGGTGGCATCCAGATCCAGATCTTTCACCCCCAGCTCGCCCTTGATGTCGGCGGTATTGCGGCCCAGCGCCACGTGCAGGCCGGGAATGATCCACTGCAGGTAGCTGTTGCCCTTCAGCGAGCCATGTACATCCACTTTGTTCTGCTTCACGTTGCCGGTAATTTTCAGCTCCGGCACATCCATCTGCCAGCTGCCGCCGTACAGACTGCCGCGGGTTTTAATCAGGCCGTCGAGCTTCGATGGCCAGTCCGGCACCTCTTTGGCGGTGTTGATCCCGGTGAGCTTCAGCTCCCCGCGCCAGCTGATCGCCTGCTGCCAGTCGAGCAGCGCCGTCAGCTCGGTTTTGCCCTCCAGCGCCGCGACCGTCAGCTTATCGAGGTTAATCTGCTGTTCGTTGCCCTTCGCATCAAGGGTAATGCCCGCAGGCGGTAGCCCCTCCCCTTTCACCGCAGTGCGGAACGACAGGGTGTAGTCGGTCATTTTACCGGTGAGCTTCAGCTTCACGTCATCGGCCTGATATTGCTTCTCGCCGGTGAAGGGCCAGTACAGCTGTTCACTGACCACTTCCAGGTTGAGGGGCAGGCCCGCCTCTGCAAGCCGGGTCTGGCCGCGCAGCACCAGATCCACCGGACCGGAGAGGTTCACGCCAAACTCCAGTTGCTCACGCAGGGCACCGCCGACCTTCAGTTTCACCTTTTCGCCCTTGATGGGGTCGATGTTCAGGCTGCTGTTGAGGGTGATGTCCACCGGCCAGTTATCGCGCAGCTGCGCATTACCGGTGGCGTTGACGCTCCCCTGGTTGGTGTCGATATCCAGCGCGTCGAGCTTCATATTGCCGTCGATACTGCTCACCTTCAGCAGCATGTTGAAGACCGTCAGGTCCGTATCGCCGGTCAGGCGCAGTTGCTCACCCTTAAACTCTTCGATGTTGAGGTTCAACGGCAGATGAACGTCGGTCATCTCCGGCAGGACCGGTTTAGAGAAGAGCTCTTTCAGCGTTTCGCCCAGCGGCTTCTCTTCCGGCTTCGGGTTCTGAATTTTTGGCTCGACGATCTCCTCCTGCGCCACGTCCGCCACTTTCGGCAGGGCAATCAGCAGCCCCTGCAGGGCGGTCGGCGTCAGGGTCAGGTTTTTCTCCTGCCAGCGCAGGCCCGAGGTGAAGTCCATCACCGACACGGTGGTGTCGTCGATTTTGACGTTGACGTTATTCAGCGCCACCCGGTTAAGCGAAATCGGGTATGGCGTGGAGAGATCCAGCGGCCCGCTCTCCTCTTCAGCAGGCGGTGCCGCTTCCGGCATTTTTTTCGAATCGATCGTCACGAACACGTCTTTTAACGACAGATCGTTAACGCACAGGCTGCTGTCACGCAGACAGCTGAGCTTCACCGCCAGGTGCAGATCGCCCGCGGTGACCGCCACGCCCGGCTGGTCATAGCGGACGTTTTTCAGATGCAGGTCGCGCCAGCCGCCGGTGACCTGGCCAATCTCCAGCCCCGGCACCCAACGGTTGGCCGCCTTAAACAGCAGATGCAGCCCGCTGGTGGTGCCCACCAGAAAGGCCACCGCAGACAACAGCAGCAAAATAAACAGCACAACGCCGAGGCTGATTTTCTTCCATAAACTCATAATTCAGGCCCCAGACCGATGTAAAACTGTAAACCGTGTTCATCTTTATCACCCACCGGCACGGCGAAATCGAGCTTGATCGGCCCGACCGGTGATTCCCAGCGCACCCCGACGCCTGCGCCGGTTTTAAAGTCGCTGCGGCGGATATCGCTTACCGCTTCCCCGCTGTCGATAAAGGTCGCGCCCCACCATTTTCCGGTGACGTTGTATTGATACTCCAGCGAGCCGGTGGCCAGCTTCGAGGCCCCGATCAGCTTGCCGTCGTCATCTTTTGGCGCGATGGATTTGTATTTGTAGCCACGAATACTGCGATCGCCCCCAGCGAAGAAGCGAAGATCCGGCGGCACTTTTTCGAAATCGCCGGTCTCAATCCAGCCCAGATTGCCGCGCATCACGAAGCGGTGACGATCGTAGAGGGTGCGGATCCAGGCGTTCTGCGCCTGCACAACGACAAAATCGACATCTGAACCCCAGGCGGTATTGGAGTAATCCACTGAATAGCGCTGAGAATCGCCCCAGGTCGGCATCAGCCCGCCGCGGGAGCGGGTCCGGCTGATCATCACCCCAGGATAGAGCAGCATGGTGGTGTTGGTTACATTGGCCTGGGTAAAGTGGTCGAGGCTCCAGCGCAGGTTAATGGCGCGCTGCCAGCCGCTGGAGAGATCCCAGTAGCGCGACACGGCGAGGGTCGTGGAGTCGGCTTCGGTATCGTTCAGATCGGTGCGCTTAAAGCCGCCCTGCACCAGGTAATATTGCTCAAGCGGGTTTTTCAGCAGCGGCATTTTATAGCTGAAATCCAGCTGCTGTTCGGGAGCAGAGATACTGGCGTTGGTGGTCAGGCTATGGCCGTAGGAGTTCATCCACGGCTTTTTCCACGTCGCTTTGACCCGCGGGCCGACGTCGGTGGAGTAACCAACCCCGGTCTCAATGGTGTTCTCGGTGCGTGGCGAGACCACGCCGTGCAGCGGCAGCACTTTGGTCTGCCGCGCTTTATCAAATTCTGGGGCTACCACTACTGAGTTAAACCAGCCGGTGGCAGAGAGGCGGCGGTTAAGCTCGGCCAGATCTTTCGACTGGTAATAGTCGCCCTCTTTGAAGGGGATCAGATTTTGCAGATATTCGTCGCGAATTTGCGACCCTTCAAAGGTGACGTCGCCAAAGCGGTAACGTTCGCCGCTGTCGTAGTCGATATCCCAGAATGCCAGGCGTCTGTCGAGGGCGATGCCCAGCTGGCTTTTATTGAACTGACTGTCGAAATAGCCTTTGCGCAGCGCTACTTTGGTCAGATCTTTTTTGAAGCCGTCGTAATCGCTGTGATTAAGCACGGTGCCGTTTTTCGGTCGCGTATTCAGCAGATCGAGGTAGTCGCGATCCGTGCGCGCGCCGCCGCGCAGCACCACGTCCGTGCCGCCGATCAGCACCGGCTCGCCCGGCTTGACACGGGCAATCAATACCTGCCGCCCTTTGGCCGGAGGTGGACGCAGTTCGAAGTCGATAGTGGGTTCGTAGTAGCCGAGCGCTTTTAAACCGCCACGGATGGCGTCATCCACACGGGCGCGGAAGCGACGGTCTGGCGTCACTTCGTCGCTCTGGATCGTGGAGAGCTGTGCGCGTACGTTTTTTTCCAGTTTCCCGGATAACCCCTCAACCTGCAAACGAACATTCGCCGCGTCGGCGATTCCGCTTGTCAGCAAGAAACTGACTAAACATAACTGGCGGATTTTTAGCACGTTTTCTCCTGAATATCCTTGTTTCCACCCCTGGAAGCAGATGAATTGCCGCTCCGCGGCAGATCACGGCATAAAGCCCAAAACCCAATACACGGGTTGAAAAATGGTTAAACAACCTAATATTTCTTATGTTTAAATCTAGACTCATTCACGGCATTTATTGTGTTCAATTAAACGCGTCGTGACAACCTTAACCCAAACATCACCTACCCGGAGGTCACACCGTGAGTTTATTCGATAAAAAGCACCTTGTTGCTCAGGCGGATGCATTACCGGGACGGAACACCCCTATGCCAGTCGCCACCCTGCACGCCGTGAACGGTCACTCAATGACCAATGTCCCCGACGGCATGGCTATCGCCCTGTTCGCGATGGGCTGTTTCTGGGGCGTGGAGCGCCTGTTCTGGCAGCTGCCTGGCGTCTATAGCACCGCTGCGGGCTACACCGGCGGCTATACCCCTAACCCAACCTACCGCGAAGTCTGCTCCGGCCAGACCGGTCATGCCGAGGCGGTGCGGGTTGTGTATGATCCGAACGTAATCAGCTATGAACAGCTGCTGCAGGTGTTCTGGGAAAACCACGACCCGGCGCAGGGTATGCGTCAGGGCAATGACCACGGCACCCAGTACCGCTCAGCGATCTATCCGCTCACCCCGGAACAGGACGCAGCGGCCCGCGACAGCCTGGCGCGCTTCCAGCAGGCGATGCTCGCGGCAAACGACGACCGTCAGGTCACCACGGAGATCGCCACCGCGCTGCCGTTCTACTACGCGGAAGACGATCACCAGCAGTACCTGCATAAAAATCCGTACGGCTACTGCGGTATCGGTGGCATCGGCGTATGCCTGCCGCCACAACTGGCCTGATTATGGGTTTAGCGCCACGCGAGCCGCGTGGCGCATGGCATTGCTTACCGAACCGTCCTTTATCTCTTTACCCTTTAACAGCAGCTTCAAAACCAGTGCCTGCGGCCGGTTGAGCCGCGTCTGCAATAGTTGCACAGCGTTTATACCCCGATCCCGCGCGGTGCGGACATTCTCTTCCCTGGCCTTTTGCGGGTGCAGGAGGTGTCGCTTAACATCCCTCGAACACAAAACGCGGGTTATACGATGGCCTGACGCCGTAAGCTGTGCCCTATCGTGCGGGAGAGAGGTATCTGGTGCGAGAGCAGAGCAGGCAGTTCCCCCCTGCTATGCCGGGTCACACCTTGCGTTACCCGGCATACATTTACCCTCAAAATATGTGTAAAACGTGACCTCTGGCAGATTTACACGCCTTTACGCTATACTAGCCGCGTAAATAACCGGCTCAACGCTACGAGCGGGTACTCAATGTCTCTTCACAGTATTATCTCTGAGGATCTGGCGAGAAGCCGGATAAACTATGTTAAACAGTATCTTAGTCATACTTTGTCTAATCGCTGTCAGTGCATTTTTCTCGATATCGGAAATCTCTCTGGCCGCATCCCGTAAAATCAAACTTAAGCTGCTCGCCGATGATGGCAACCTTAATGCCCAACGGGTCCTGAAAATGCAGGAAAATCCGGGGATGTTCTTCACCGTAGTGCAAATTGGCCTTAATGCCGTCGCCATCCTGGGCGGTATCGTCGGCGACGCCGCATTCTCCCCGGTGTTTCATAGCGTTTTCTCTAACTACTTCTCTCCTGAACTCTCCGAGCAACTGAGCTTTATCCTCTCCTTCTCGCTGGTGACCGGCCTGTTCATTCTGTTTGCCGATTTGACCCCGAAACGCATCGGTATGATTGCGCCCGAAGCCGTGGCTTTGCGCATCATCAACCCGATGCGCTTCTGCCTGTTCGTGTTCCGCCCGCTGGTGTGGTTCTTTAACGGCCTGGCAAACACCATCTTCCGCCTGTTCAAGCTGCCGATGGTACGTAAAGACGACATCACCTCTGATGACGTCTACGCGGTATTTGAAGCCGGTGCGCTGGCAGGGGTGCTGCGTAAGCAGGAGCATGAGCTGATCGAGAACGTGTTTGAGCTGGAGTCGCGTACCGTGCCGTCGTCAATGACCGGCCGCGAGAACGTGATCTGGTTCGATCTGCACGAAGACGAGCAGAGCCTGAAGAACAAAGTGGCGGAACATCCGCACTCCAAGTTCCTGGTCTGTAATGAGGATATTGACCACATCATCGGCTATGTGGATTCCAAAGACTTGCTGAACCGTGTGCTGGCGAACCAGAGCCTGGCGCTGAACAGCGGCGTCCAGATCCGCAATACGCTGATTGTGCCGGACACCCTGACGCTCTCCGAAGCGCTGGAAAGCTTCAAAACCGCCGGGGAAGACTTCGCGGTAATCATGAATGAATACGCGCTGGTGGTGGGGATCATCACGCTCAATGACGTGATGACCACGCTGATGGGCGATCTGGTGGGCCAGGGTCTGGAAGAACAGATTGTGGCGCGTGATGAGAACTCATGGCTGGTGGATGGCGGTACGCCGATCGACGACGTGATGCGCGTGCTGGATATCGACGAGTTCCCGCAGTCCGGTAACTACGAGACCATTGGCGGCTTTATGATGTTTATGCTGCGTAAGATCCCGAAACGCACCGACTCGGTGAAATTCTCGGGATATAAGTTCGAAGTGGTGGATATCGACAACTACCGCATCGACCAGCTGCTGGTGACGCGCATCGACAACAAGCCGACCGTGCTGGTGCCGAAACTGCCGGACGCCGAAGAGAACGCGTCGGCCTAAGCCAGAAACATCAACGGCTCCCTGGGGAGCCGTTTTTTTTACTGCGATTTTTTTACTGCATAGCACGTTGGTTAAGCCATCTCAGTTTGCAGACGCATAACCTGACGGTTGACTTCGGACATCACAGAAAAGTGCTGTTTATCCTTCACTTTTGGGACAAGGATTTTGCCCTTATCGAACTCAAAAGCGCCAACATCCTTGATATACAACCGTCCACGGAACAGGATTTTTACGTATTTCGCCACCTGAAGCGGATTGTAGCGTTGGAAAATTTTCATTCTATTATCTCCTGCGAATCATACGCTCTTGCGGCACCACAATCGGGCCGACCCTCTGGAGCGCAAATTTATTGCCCAATGACTATAGTCCAGAAAAACGGTGATACCCAGTCTGCATAAGTTTATTTACCTTTTGATGACAAATAATCAGAATATTCTTTGCAATGGTAACTTTCGAGCAGTATAAGCCTTCGTTTTTGCGCAGATATGTGCGTTCCGCCTCACTCTGGCACCGGGATTGCGGGTAAAGCGCCGCAATCGCACTTATGATTAAACGTCAGACCAAGTGGTCGGATCACCTGCTAAAAAATAAGGAAACACCATGACTCTACGTAACATTCTGGCAACTGCCTGCCTGATGCTGCCACTGATGGCTTCCGCACATAATTTTGATAAGGGACAACGTGTGCCGCCGGTGGGCATTGCCGACCGGGGAGAATTGATCCTCGACAATGATAAGTTTAGCTATAAAACCTGGAATAGCGCGCAGCTCCCAGGCAAAGTGCGAGTTGTGCTACATATTGCCGGTCGCTCGTCAGCAAAAGAGAAAAACGCAACCTTAATTGAAGCGATCAAGGCGGCAAATTTACCAAGAGATCACTACCAGACGACCACCATCGTCAATACCGACGATGCGATTCCTGGCTCTGGCATGTTTGTACGTAGCAGCCTTGAGAGCAATAAAAAGCTCTATCCGTGGTCGCAGATTATCGTCGACAGCAACGGCACGGCGCGCGCCGCATGGCAGCTGCAAGAAGAGAGTTCAGCGATTGCCGTGCTGGATAAAGAAGGCCGCATTCAATGGGCCAAAGACGGATCGCTGACGCAGGAAGAGGTGCAGCAGGTGGTTGCCCTGCTGCATAAGCTGCTCGGTCAGTAAAGCGAGACACGGAAGCCGGGATTGAGGAACGATTCACGCGGGGTATAGTCGAGCGGCTTGCCCTGCCAGTCGTGAACGTGTGCTCCCGCAGCGGCGGCAACGGCGTGACCTGCCGCCGTATCCCAGACGTTTGTCGGCCCAAAGCGGGGATACAGCTGCGCCTGCCCTTCTGCTACCAGGCAGAACTTCAGCGAGGAACCGATCGACGTCGTCTGATGCTCACCTAACTGATGCAGGTACTCCTGCAGTTCGTTATCGGCGTGCGAGCGGCTGATGACCACCAGCGGTGGCCGGGCATCACGCACCTGAATCTGTTTACGCACGCCACACTCTTCTTTCCAGGCTTTGCCTTCGGCGGCGCTATACATCACGTTCAGCACCGGGGCATAGACCACACCCAGCACCGCTTTGCCATTCTCAATCAGGGCAATGTTGACGGTGAATTCACCATTACGTTTGATGAACTCCTTGGTGCCGTCCAGCGGATCAACCAGCCAGTAACGTTGCCAGTGCTGGCGCTCTTCCCACGGCTGAGGATCTTCTTCTGACAGCACCGGAATATCGGGCGTCAGCGCCTGCAGACCTTGCAGGATCACTCTGTGTGCCGCGAGATCCGCTGCGGTTACCGGCGAGTCATCGATTTTGCTGAGCACGTCCATCGGGATCTTGCCATCATAGACCTGCATAATGGCATCGCCCGCATCCCGTGCGAGCTGACAAATTTTATCTAACATTCTCCACCTCTTTGTTAACACAGTGGGTTTAACTCTTTGTTTTATTTATATCGCATTGTGAATAAATCCGCTATCTGTGAAGCAATTCCGGTTTCAGGGCACTTTTTTCTGGCAGGATTCACAATTCTGTAAGCAAAAAAATATAGATACATATTCTTTTGTGGCCTGCTTCAAAAAAAGGACTCCTCTGATGATTAAGTTTAGCGCAACGCTCCTGGCGACGCTGATTGCCGCGAGCGTACAGGCAGCGACAGTTGATCTCCGCATTATGGAAACGACCGACCTGCACAGCAATATGATGGACTTCGACTACTACAAAGATGCACCGACGGAAAAATTTGGCCTGGTTCGCACTGCCAGCCTGATTAATGCCGCCCGTAGCGAAGTGAAAAACAGCGTGCTGGTCGATAACGGGGACTTAATTCAGGGTAGTCCGCTTGGCGATTACATGGCGGCGAAAGGTCTGAAAAAGGGCGATGTGCATCCGGTCTATAAGGCGCTGAACACCCTGGACTACGCGGTGGGTAACCTCGGCAACCACGAGTTTAACTACGGGCTGGATTATCTACACATGGCGCTCTCCGGAGCCAAATTCCCGTACGTTAACGCCAATATCATCGACGTTAAGACCAATAAGCCGCTGTTAACTCCTTATCTGATCAAAGAGACGACCGTGGTCGATCAGGACGGGAAAACACAGACCCTGAAGATTGGTTATATCGGTTTTGTACCGCCGCAAATCATGACCTGGGATAAGGCCAACCTGAGCGGCAAAGTGACGGTCAATGACATTACGGAAACTGCACGTAAGTATGTGCCGGAGATGCGTGAGAAAGGCGCCGATCTGGTGGTCGTCGTGGCGCACTCGGGTCTGTCTGCCGATCCGTATCAGGCGATGGCGGAAAACTCCGTCTACTACCTCAGCGAAGTGAAAGGCGTTGATGCCATTCTCTTCGGCCACGCGCACGCAGTGTTCCCGGGCAAAGATTTCGCCAGCATTAAAGGGGCTGATATTGCCAAAGGAACGCTGAACGGTGTACCTGCTGTCATGCCGGGCATGTGGGGGGATCACCTCGGGGTGGTTGATCTGGTGCTGAATAATGACGGCGGCAAATGGCAGGTGACGCAGTCGAAGGCCGAAGCGCGACCGATTTACGATCTGGCCGCCAAAAAAGCGCTGGTGGGTGAGGATAAAAACATCGTCGAGGTGCTGAAACACGATCACGACGCTACCCGTGAGTTTGTCAGCAAACCGATCGGTAAATCCTCGGACAACATGTACAGCTACCTGTCGCTGGTGCAGGACGATCCCACCGTGCAGGTAGTGAACATGGCGCAGAAAGCCTACGTGGAGCGCTATATTCAGGGCGACCCGGACCTGGCGAAACTGCCGGTACTCTCTGCTGCCGCGCCATTTAAAGTGGGCGGACGTAAGAACGATCCGGCCAGCTACGTCGAAGTGGAAAAAGGCCAGCTGACTTTCCGTAACGCCGCCGATCTCTATCTCTATCCGAACACCCTGGTAGTGGTGAAAGCGACCGGCCAGGAGGTGAAGGAGTGGCTGGAGTGCTCTGCCGGACAATTCAACCAGATCGATACGAACAGCCCCCAACCGCAGTCGCTGATTAACTGGGACGGGTTCCGTACCTATAACTTCGACGTAATCGACGGCGTGGAGTATCAGATTGATGTCTCGCAGCCGGCAAAATATGACGGCGAGTGCCAGGTAGTAAATGCCCAGGCGGAGCGTATCAAAAACCTGACCTTTAACGGTAAGCCAATCGATCCTAAAGCGACCTTCCTGGTGGCGACCAATAACTATCGCGCCTACGGCGGTAAGTTTGCCGGAACCGGCGACAGCCATATCGCCTTCGCTTCACCGGATGAGAACCGCTCGGTGCTGGCTGCGTGGATCGGTGAGCAGTCGAAAAAGAGTGTTGAAATTCATCCGGCAGCGGACAACAACTGGCGTCTGGCACCGATCGCCAGCAAGGTGAAGCTGGATGTTCGCTTTGAGACGTCGCCATCAGAAAAAGCGGCGGCGTTTATCAAAGAGAAAGCGCAGTATCCGATGCAGCAGGTCGCAACCGATGAGATTGGGTTTGCGATTTATCAGGTAGATTTAAGCAAATAACAGAAGTGAGGGTTTCTGAAGGCCGGGTAAGGCGAAGCCGCCCCCGGCAGTCAGACCGCAAAACGGCGTGAAGAAGTGCTTTGTATCGATAAAACGGTGGCTAAAAAGGGTGGCGGACAGAGAGCAAGATCGACTACCTCCAGCGCCTACACCCTCTTTGCCCCTGCAGCGTTAAATTTTGTCCTGATTAACACGGGAAGAAAGCGCCTGATGACTCTCTTTTCGCTCGCTGTAACGATCGGCAAGATAGCCGGTTTGCCCCTTCAGCAGTAGCGTGATCTTAAATAGCTCCTCGGTGACATCGACAATACGGTCATACCAGGAAGAGGGCTTCATCCGGCCGTTCTCATCAAATTCCTGCCAGGCTTTCGCCACTGAGGACTGGTTGGGGATAGTGAACATCCGCATCCATCGACCCAGAATGCGCATCTGGTTCACGGCGTTAAAAGACTGCGAACCGCCGCACACCTGCATGACTGCAAGCGTTTTGCCCTGCGAAGGACGGATCGCGCCTTCACTTAAGGGTATCCAGTCGATCTGCGCCTTCATAATTGCGCTCATCGCCCCATGTCGTTCCGGGGAACTCCAGACCATACCGTCACACCATCTGACCAGACCGCGCAGCTCGGTGACTTTCGGGTGCGTATCCGGCGCATCATCTGGCAGGGGTAAACCAGAGGGGTTAAAGAGTTTCACCTCCGCGCCCATCGCCGTCAGCAGGCGACCGGCCTCCTCTGCGGCAAAGCGGCTGTAGGAGCGCTCCCTTACTGAGCCATACAGGATCAGAATCCGTGGCGGCTCCTGCAGGTGCAGGCGTCCAGCGATGTGTCGATCAAAGCATTCAGTGTTCAGGGCAGGAAATTGTTCCATTTTTCTCCTCCGGGGAGAACAGGTGATTTCAAAATCAATACATATGAATTAGCATATGTGTATTCTAAAGGGAACGGAGTGAATCATGCTACAACCTGTTCAGCTTTTTAAAATTCTGTCCGATGAAACACGGCTCGCCATCGTGATGCTGCTGCGGGAGTCTGGAGAGCTGTGTGTCTGCGATATCTGCGCGGCCACCGCTGAATCGCAGCCCAAAATCTCACGACATATGGCTATTCTCCGCGAGGCGGGGCTGGTGCTTGACCGCCGGGAAGGCAAGTGGATCCACTATCGCCTGTCACCCCACATACCGGCGTGGGCAGCGGAGACCATCACGTCGTCCTGGCAGTGTCTGCGGGAGGATGTACGTCAATGGCTGAACAAATCAGCCTGCACCGCCTGCTGAGACAGAAAAACACATTCACATAATCATATATAATGGAGTCTGAAATGCTTGTGGCAGGGAGTATATTTTTACTGACGCTGGTACTGGTGATCTGGCAACCCAGAGGCCTGAGTATTGGCTGGAGCGCGAGTATCGGGGCTGCGCTGGCGCTGGGGACCGGTGTCATTCATATTGCTGATATTCCCGTTGTCTGGAATATCGTCTGGAATGCGACGGCGGCATTTATTGCGGTCATCATTATCAGCCTGCTGCTTGATGAGTCCGGTTTCTTTGAATGGGCCGCACTGCACGTCTCCCGCTGGGGTAACGGACGTGGCCGCCTGCTGTTTACCTGGATAGTGTTACTCGGTGCCGCCGTTGCTGCGTTATTTGCCAATGACGGCGCCGCGCTGATCCTGACGCCAATTGTGATTGCGATGCTGCTTGCACTGGGGTTCAGCCAGGGCACGACACTGGCCTTTGTCATGGCCGCAGGATTTATCGCCGATACAGCCAGCCTGCCGCTCATTGTGTCTAACCTGGTGAATATCGTCTCGGCGGATTACTTCGATCTGGGCTTTGCGCAGTACGCCTCCGTAATGATCCCTGTGGATATGGCCGCGATTGCAGCCACGCTGTTCATGCTGCATCTCTTCTTTCGCAAGGATATACCGGCGACGTATGACATTTCGCTGCTGAAAACCCCTGCCAGTGCGATAAAGGATCCGGCAACCTTCAGGGCGGGCTGGATTGTGCTGTTACTGCTGCTTATCGGTTTCTTTGTACTGGAGCCGATGGGGATCCCGGTCAGCGCGATAGCGGCTTCCGGCGCAGCGGTGCTGTTTGCGGTAGCGAAAAGAGGCCATGCCATCAATACGGGGAAAGTCCTGCGCGGTGCGCCATGGCAGATCGTTGTTTTCTCGCTGGGCATGTATCTGGTGGTCTATGGTCTGCGTAATGCAGGGCTTACGGAGTACCTGTCAGGCGTACTGAACCTGCTGGCAGCTAAGGGGTTATGGACCGCAACGTTCGGCACCGGCATTCTGACGGCATTCCTGTCGTCGGTGATGAACAATATGCCAACGGTGCTGATTGGCGCGCTGTCGATTGACGGCAGTACCGCGACGGGCGTTGTCAAAGAGGCCATGATTTATGCCAACGTGATTGGCTGCGATTTAGGCCCGAAAATCACCCCGATTGGCAGTCTGGCAACCCTGCTGTGGCTGCATGTGCTTGCCCAGAAAAATATCACGATCACCTGGGGATACTATTTCCGTACCGGCATTATCATGACGGTGCCCGTGCTGTTAGTCACTCTGGCCGCGCTGGCGTGGCGGCTCTCTGTCACTTTGTAATGAGATATTGATATGAGCAACATTACCATTTATCACAACCCGGCCTGCGGCACTTCACGCAACACGCTGGAGATGATCCGTAACTGCGGTAACGAACCGACCATCGTTTACTATCTCGATACGCCACCGACCCGGGACGAGCTGATTAAACTGATTTCAGATATGGGGATTGGAGTTCGCGAACTGCTGCGTAAGAACGTTGAACCCTATGAACAACTGGGTCTTAGTGAAGAGAAATTTACGGATGAGCAGTTGATTGATTTTATGCTTCAGCATCCGATCCTGATTAATCGTCCCATCGTAGTGACGCCGCTTGGCACACGTCTTTGCCGCCCGTCAGAAGTCGTGCTGGATATTCTGCCGGAAGATCAGAAAGGCGTGTTTACCAAAGAGGATGGCGAGAAGGTCATTGACGAAACGGGGAAGCGGGTTAAGTAATCTGTCCACGTCACGTTAACGGACGCCCGTGTACTCTGTGCGGGCGTCCGCCTGTCGCGCATAGCAGATATAAAACGTAGTACAGAGTGCGCCAGATGAGGATCAGCGATACCTCCCCCCTGGATTATCCGTTTTACCGTTTTAAGAGATCGTCTGCTGTTCCAGGGAGAGAGTTCCCTGCCTGAGGATGTTCCGGATCACACCAGGCATTCATTAACTGCCTCAAAATGTAGATAAGCCCGGAAACAATCAGTAGCGCGGATAAAACAGCCAGCATAGCTAATGTCATAAGAAACTCCTTATTCTCACTTTTCTTGCTACAGAATCTTAGAACGGATTTTTCATTTGTCATTAGCATCCTGAAATTTTTACGTCGGCCACCTCTGTTACCTGGTCGGTGGGGGGAGCCAGGCAGCTACACCAGGTAATAACGCTGGCTGAACAGCCTGATATTCTCTCGACTTGGCGACAGCCGTAGTCTCCACCCTGCCCTGCCTTAAACCTTGCCGCCTCCTGCTCAACCTGTATACGCACGACTTGCTGCTGGCGCTGACGCCAGATGCTCACCACTGGCCTCTCTACACAGTCAGAGACGTACGGTTTCGGCAGGACTTCTGTTTCTGTTTCACCGTCAATGGTGACGGCGATAAATACCCGACCCAATGTTTGCCTGTCATCGTTCCGCAATCGCTATCCTTCACTGTGCATTTATTACATTTTCCCCGTATGCCTTCATTTCAGAATAAAGTCGCTCTGGCTGGAAAAAACTTAACGCATTGTTATCACCCTAATTATCGACCACTGACATCTTTGTTTCGTATTTTCTCTATAAAAAATCTGAGCTAATATTTATACGCCACAATAAAAAGGAGGTTTTTCCATGCTTAAAAATAAAAATCTCAAAGTTACATGCCCGTATTGCGGCAGCCCGTTCCTGACGATGCCCAATGACTTTGATTTTGAAACCAACTTTGTTGACGTAAGTTGTGTTGAGTGTGGTCGAGAAATTAATAAGGATGATGTTCTACAGCAAGATGTCGATGCGACAAGAAAACGCGATGATGAAACTATCGAAGCTGTTTTTAAAGGAACCCCGTGGGAACGAAAATAATTTTCAGGTAACCAGCCTTGTCCATCATCTACGGGGCCACAGTTTGCGGTCGTGGCACCGTTGAAACCCTACCTGATAATCACCTGGCCATTATTCATGAGCAGCATCCCGGATATTTCCGAGGGGACGCTATCCGATTCAGTACAGTGAACATAATTTACATAATGGGCTAAAAAGGAGTGCATGATTGGGTGTGATGCCGGGTGCCTCCCGGTGACTCTATGCCAGACCACAGAACCGCGCTACTCACCTGCCTGTCTGGACGCCCCGCCGCATAGGGGGATTCATCACAGGCACAGCCTAGTCGTCTTCCTGCCATAAAGCTATTTTTATCTGTTTTATTTATTAAACGCGAAAAATTTGTCCGATAAATTTATTTTTCTGGCCCGCTTTCCTTTTCAGTGCGAAATATTTTACATCCCTCTTATTTTTAACCGGTTCCTGCTTGCGGGGACCGGTCAGAAATATTTTTACCTGGAATATTTAAGGCGCCAGCACACGGGTTTACGCGCATCGCCGGTGATCGGCCATGAAGCCACCCGCGACGACCCCGGGAGATATCGGAGATCTTTTTGCCGGAGGGTATCAAAATCTGAGCGAGGCGGATTATGCCGCCACGCCGCTCCTCGCAAAGAGCGTGAAAAGCACCCTGTAATTGTTAAAAAGTGGTTATTTTTGGTGGCATCCCTGTGGGTCATCTCTGATAATGAAATCTGACCCGCGAGGAGGCTCACCGTGCAAGGCGTACCCGAACAGTTCTTCGATGAGAGAGACAGCGCGCGCTTTCGCCATCTGGCGCAGCTGCCGGGCGTCGAACTGTATCATGCCCATATTTCACGCTACGCCTTTGAGCCGCACACCCACGAGGCCTTTGGTATCGGCGCAATTGAAGCCGGTGCCGAACGCTTTCGCTATCGCGGAACGCAGTACGTTGCCCCCGTCCATTCCGTCGTTACCATGAATCCTGATGAGCTGCATACCGGCGAAGCCGAAACCGCTGACGGCTGGCGCTACCGGATGATCTACCTCGAGCCGGATCTGCTGGAAGAGGTGACGGGCATTCGCCACTGGTGGTTCAGCGATGTCACCCGCCACGATCCCCGTCGTTCGCAGCAGATATGCCAGCTGATCTATGGCCTGTGGCACACCGACGACCCGCTGGCGCAAAAAGGCCTGCTGCTGGATCTGATTGATACCTTCACACCGCTGGCGCGCCATGCCCCGGTCCTGCACGAAGGGACGCATCGCTTCGAGCGCGTGCGCGACTATCTGCACGATAATTACATGCACTCTCTGACGCTTGATGAGCTGGCGCAGGTGGTGTCGCTCAGCCCGTACCATTTTCAGCGCCAGTTTAAGGCCCATTTCCACGTCACGCCCCATCAGATGCTGATGGCGATCCGCCTGTGGCGCGCCAAAGACTTCCTCACCCGGGGGCTGCCGGCGGCAGAGGTGGCTGCCGCGACGGGCCTGACCGATCAGTCGCACCTGACCCGGGCGTTTACCCGGCGGTATGGCATCACTCCCGTGCGTTACCAGAAGCAGGTCGCAAAGCGCTAATGCGCAATCTCATACAATACGCCCCCCTTTTGCCTTTCTACACTGCCAGCAGGTTTAGCGAAAATGGATACAAAAATGGTTAGTGGCGTAGTTTACGCCCTGCTTGCAGGGCTAATGTGGGGGCTGATTTTTGTCGGTCCGCTGATTGTGCCGGAGTACCCGGCGGCATTGCAGTCGATGGGGCGCTATCTGGCGCTGGGGCTTATCGCTCTGCCGATCGCCTGGCTGGGCCGCGCGCGCTTACGCCAGCTGAAACGCCAGGACTGGCTGACCGCGCTGGCGCTGACCATGATGGGCAACCTCATCTATTACATCTGCCTGGCCAGCGCCATCCAGCGCACCGGCGCTCCCGTCTCGACGATGATCATCGGCACCCTGCCGGTGGTGATCCCGGTATTTGCCAATCTGCTCTACAGCCAGCGTGACGGCAAACTGGCGTGGTCGAAGATGGTGCCAGGCCTGATCGCCATTGCGCTGGGGCTGGCCTGCGTCAACGTTGCCGAACTGCGTCATGGCGCGGCTGGGGGCAGCGGCTGGCGCTATGTCTCCGGGATCCTATTGGCGTCGGTGTCGGTGGTTTGCTGGGCATGGTATGCGCTGCGTAATGCGCGCTGGCTGCGGGAGAACCCGGACAAACATCCGATGATGTGGGCTACCGCGCAGGCGCTGGTGACGCTGCCGGTGTCGGTGCTGGGCTATATCGCCGCCTGCGCCTGGCTGAATGTGCAGCAGCCGGAATTCGCCCTGCCGCTGGGGCCGCGCCCCTGGGTCTTCCTCGGACTGATGGTGGCGATTGCCATCTGCTGCTCGTGGGTGGGTGCCCTGTGCTGGAACGTCGCCAGCCAGAAATTGCCGACGGTGATCTTAGGCCCGTTGATAGTCTTCGAAACTCTGGCCGGGCTGCTGTATACCTTCCTGATGCGCCAGAGCCTGCCGCCGCTGTTAACCGGTACGGGGATAGTGTTGCTGGTCGTGGGGGTGGTGATCGCCGTCAGCGCGAAGCCGGAAAAGCCACTGGTTGTTCCGGCTTCTCAACCATAGAAAACGCCCGGCGGCGCTTTACCTGTCGGGCCGACAAAACCCGCAGGCCGGGTAAGGCGCAGCCGCCACCCGGCATCACGCCGCATGTTCATCCCGGTGACTCATCACCTGCGGTAAATTCAGCTCAATCCAGTCGGCCAACGCCGCAACCTTCTCACTCACCGCTTCCCCCAGCGGCGTCAGGCTGTACTCCACGTGCGGGGGCACCACCGGATACGACACGCGATTGATAAAACCATCCTGCTCCAGCGCCTGAAGCGACTGGGCTAACATCTTCTCGCTCACCCCGCCCATCTTGCGCCGCAGATCGCTAAAGCGATGCGTCCCCTGACGCAACGCCACCAGGATCAGCACACCCCAGCGGCTGGTGACGTGCTTGAGTACATCCCGGGAAGGGCACTGTTCGGCAAAAAGATTGCCGTCGCGCATTTGTTCGCTGAGGGTGAGATTGCTCATTTGATACTTACCTTTTTGTACGTACTTACTCAAAGTTAGCTTGGGTGGTAGTGTGCCATAACATTCACACGAGACGAAGGATATTCATCATGATCGCCATTACCGGAGCTACCGGCCAGCTTGGCCAACACGTTATTGAAAAGCTGCTGGAGACCGTTCCGGCCAGCCAACTGGTCGCCATTGTGCGTAACCCCGCCAAGGCCGAAGCGTTGAGCCAGCAGGGCGTGACCTTCCGTCAGGCCGATTACACCGACCAGACCGCCTTCACCGCCGCGCTCGCGGGCGTGGATAAACTGCTGTTGATCTCCTCGAGCGAAGTAGGCCAGCGTGCGGCGCAACATCAGAACGTGATTAATGCAGCAAAGGCGGCGGGCGTGAAATTTATCGCCTATACCAGCCTGCTGCATGCCGATACCTCGCCGCTGGGGCTGCACGTGGAGCACGTCGCCACCGAAAAAGCGCTGGCCGAATCCGGCATTGCTTACGCCCTGCTGCGTAACGGCTGGTATACCGAAAACTATCTTGCCAGCGCCCCGCCTGCGCTGGAGCATGGCGTGTTCATCGGCGCTGCGGGAGAAGGCAAAATTGCCTCCGCCACCCGTGCCGACTATGCCGCCGCTGCCGCGCGCGTCATCAGCGAAGAGGGTCATGCCGGGAAAGTCTATGAGCTGGCGGGCGACCAGGCGTGGACATTAAGCGAACTGGCTGCCGAACTAAGCCACCAGAGCGGTAAAAATGTGGTGTATCAGAACCTGAGCGAGGCCGATTTTGCCGCCGCGCTGAAGAGTGTCGGTTTACCGGCGGGCCTGGCCGATATGCTGGCCGACTCCGATGTCGGTGCCTCAAAGGGCGGTCTGTTTGATGACAGTCATACGCTGAGCGCGCTGCTGGGTCATCCGACGACCTCCCTTGCGGAGAGCGTGAAAGGCATCCTGTAGCTGTCAAAAAGGGTGATTTTTGCGGCGTCTCTGCGGGTCATCTCCGGTCGTGAAAACTGGCCCGCACGGTTGGCGCTACCGGATGATCTCCTTCGAGCCGGAACTGACGGAAGAGGCAACGGGCATTCGCCACGGGGTGTTCCGGCTTACTTACCGCGAGATAAACGTAAAACGGCAACCCAGGGGTTGCCGTTTTTATGTGTGCTCCCTCTCCCGATGGGAGAGGGTTGGGCTGTACAAGCCGCAGGCCGGGTCAGGCGTAGCCGCCACCCGGCGTCTGTCAGAAGGTTTCCCAGTTAGCGTCCGTGGTCGCAAGCACCGGTTTCGCTTTTGCGGTATAGGTTTTCACTGGTGTCGCTTTGGCCGCCTGGCCGTGAACGATCTTGAACACCGCCACCGCCTCATTCAGACGTGCCGCCTGCTCTTCCAGCGCCGCCGCCGCTGCCGCAGACTCCTCTACCAGCGAGGCGTTCTGCTGGGTCACGCGATCCATCTCGGCCACTGCCTGACCCACCTGGTCAATACCGCGGCTCTGCTCATCCGAGGCGGAAGCGATTTCGCCCATGATGTCGGTCACGCGGGTTACGGCGCTGACGATTTCCGCCATTGTCGCCCCGGCTTCATTCACCAGCGCGGACCCCGCACTGACGCGCGCGCCCGAGTCGTCAATCAGGCCTTTGATCTCTTTCGCGGCCTGGGCGCTGCGCTGGGCCAGGGTACGAACTTCCCCTGCTACCACCGCAAATCCACGCCCTTGCTCACCAGCACGTGCCGCTTCTACCGCTGCGTTCAGCGCCAGGATGTTGGTCTGGAAGGCAATGCCATCGATCACGTTGGTGATCTGAGCGATTTTGCTGGAACTGGTGGCAATCTCGTCCATGGTACGCACCACGCCTTCGACGACGTTGCCGCCTTTTTTCGCAGTGGATGAGGCATCCAGCGCCAGACGTGACGCCTGACGGGCGTTATCGGCGTTCTGCTTCACGGTTGCGGTTAACTGCTCCATGCTGGCTGCGGTCTCTTCCAGCGAGGCCGCCTGCTGCTCGGTACGGGAAGAGAGGTCGTTACTGCCTGCGGAGATTTCACCGGCACCGGTGAAAATGGTATCGGCCCCATCGCGCACCACGCCCACGGTGTTGGCCAGCGCCTTTTGCATCTCATGAACGTTATGCGCCAGCAGCGCCATTTCGTTCTGCCCCTGCCCATCGATCGGTTGCGTCAGGTCGCCTGCGGCAATAGCGCGAATATGCGCGATCACCTCATGCAGCGGCTTCAGCAGCACGTTGCGCATGGCGATCCAGCTGGCAATAATCACTGCCACGACAATCACCATAACGGCGGAGAGGATCCACAGGATACGCTTGTAGTCGTTTTCGTTATCGGTGATGCCTGCGCTGGCCAGCTTCGCCTGCGCTTCACGCCATTCGCGGTACACCGCCTGCATTGCCACCTGCTTCTGCTCGGCATTCTGCTTGAACATATCGTCCAGCTTGCCCTCTGCCAGCAGCGCATTCATATTCGTCAGCGTAGTGTGGTAAGCGCGGTACTGCTCTTCCAGCCGATCGGCCAGCTTCTCGTCCAGCCCTGGGGTTTCCGGCAGGGCGTAATATTTGTCGTAATGCTCCTGAGCTTCATTCAGCCGGGCTTTACCGGCGGTGACCAGCTCACCCAGTTGCGTACCGTTGATCTCGGTCGCCGTGCTGCTTTGCAGACGGAGCATGCCGCGGTTAAGGGTTACGCGCGCCTGGTTCAGGCTGATCCACGCGTCAGTAAACTCTGCCACGTTCTGGCTGGATAGCTGGGAGACGGTGAAATTGTCCTTATCATTGTTCAGGGCATTGATAAAAACCGTCGCGGCGATGATCTGCATCAGCCCGAGCACCAGCAGTACCGAAACTAACAGGGTGATTACTTTAATACGTTTGAACATTCTCAGCCTTCTTTTGCAGGATATTGACTGAGGGGTATATCGGCAGAGAAGGCATGTTATTTAACATTGGGTGGTCTAACCACCTCAATTATTTGGAAATAATCAAATCCATTCAGCAAGTTAAAACATAAGAAATTTTTGATAATTTACTGACTTTATTCCCTGTGCCCCTAAAGGGTTATATCCTTGCCTTAAAGATGTATTTAAAATGCATGTTATTAAATCACGATGAGGTAACAATGATGGCCTTCCGCGACCAACCTTTAGGCGAGCTGGCGCTCTCCATCCCACGCGCTTCCGCGCTGTTTCGTAAATACGATATGGATTACTGCTGTGGCGGTAAGCAAACCCTGGCGCGTGCAGCATCGCGTAAGGAACTGAATCTGGATCTCATCGAAGCTGAACTGGCAAAACTGGCTGAGCAACCGCTGGAAAAAGACTGGCGCAACGTGGCACTGGCAGAGATCATCAATCACATCATCGTGCGTTACCATGACCGCCACCGCGAACAGCTGCCGGAACTGATCCTGCAGGCGACCAAAGTGGAGCGCGTTCATGCCGAGAAAGCCTCTGTACCGCGTGGCCTGGCGAAGAGCCTGACCATGCTGCATGAAGAGTTGTCCAGCCACATGATGAAAGAAGAGCAGATCCTGTTCCCGATGATCAAACAGGGAATGGGCAGCCAGGCGATGGGGCCAATCAGCGTGATGGAAAGCGAGCATGATGACGCGGGTGAACTGGTGGAAGTGATCAAACACATCACCCATAACGTTACCCCACCGGCGGATGCCTGCACCACCTGGCGCGCGATGTATAACGGGATTAACGAGATGATCGACGACCTGATGGAGCACATCAGCCTCGAGAATAACGTGCTGTTCCCGCGGGCGCTTGCCGGGGAATAATAAGACTATTGCAGCCTGATGCCCTCTCCCACAGGGAGAAAAAGACAGATAAAAAAAACGGCAACCGAAGTTGCCGTTTTGCTTTTACCTTACGCCTGCCATTCTTTTCTTACCAATAAACAGCCAGCCCAGCCCCAGTGCGATAAACCACAGCGGCGTGACGATCAGCGCCTGACGGGTATCCTCTTCCAGCGTCAGCAGTACCAACACAAACACGAAGAACGCCATGCAGACCCAGCACATAAACTTGCCCAGCGGCATCTTATAGATGGACTTTTCATGCAGGTGCGGACGCTGTTTGCGGTACACCAGGTACGAGCACAGGATGATGGTCCAGACGAACATGAACAGGATCGCCGAGACGGTGGTGATCATGGTGAACGCACCGATGACGCTTGGGTTCACGTAAAGCATCACCACGCCGCCCAGCAGGCAGATACAGGAGAAGGTCAGCCCTTTCGCCGGAACCGCACGCTTTGACAGCTTGGCGAATGCACTCGGCGCCACGCCTTCCTGCGCCAGACCGAACAGCATACGGCTGGTGGAGAACACACCGCTGTTGGCCGAAGAGGCCGCGGAGGTCAGCACCACGAAGTTAATCAGGCTCGCCGCAGCCGGCAGGCCAACCAGTACAAACAGCTCCACGAATGGGCTCTTGGTCGGTACGACGGAACTCCACGGCGTAACGGACATAATAATGACCAACGCAAACACATAGAACATGATGATACGGATCGGAATGGAGTTAATCGCCCGCGGCAGGGATTTCTCAGGATCTTTGGTTTCTGCAGCGGTAGTCCCTACCAGCTCAACCCCCACGAAGGCGAAGACCGCAATCTGGAAACCGGCAAAGAATCCGCTCAGCCCTTTCGGGAACCAGCCGCCGTCATTCCACAGATGGGAGAACGAGGCTTCTACGCCCGTCGGCGAAGTAAAGTGAGTCATGACCATCACCAGGCCGACCACAATCAGCCCGACAATGGCGACGATTTTAATCATCGCGAACCAGAACTCCATCTCACCGAACATTTTTACGGTGGCGAGGTTAAGGCTCAGCAGCAGAACAATTACCGCCAGCGAGGCAACCCAGTCCGACAGTCCGGGGAACCAGAACTGCGCATAGGCCGTAATGGCGACAACGTCGGCCATCCCGGTAACCACCCAGCAGAACCAGTAGGTCCAGCCAGTAAAGTACCCCGCCCACGGCCCAAGAAGGTCGGACGCAAAGTCGCTAAAGGATTTGTATTCGAGATTCGAGAGCAGCAATTCACCCATTGCACGCATCACGAAAAAGAGCATAAAGCCGATGATCATATAGACAAAAATGATCGACGGACCCGCAAGGCTGATGGTTTTGCCTGACCCCATAAACAGCCCGGTGCCAATGGCACCGCCAATGGCGATAAGCTGAATATGACGGTTTGTGAGATTACGCCGTAGCGATTGTTCAGACGGTGCCTCTTCGTCGGCAACGACTTTTACCTGATCTACCATGTGATGTTTTCCTGTTGTTACTGCCTGTGTTGTTTAGGCTCTTCTGGCCCTTTATTACGTCGAAAAGCGACGGCCCGGTTAAGGACTCATCGATATTAGGTAAGAATCGGCGGGATGAATACTATGATTTAAATATTATGTTAACAATATGTTGAAAGTGAGTGGCATATCACTTAAGCAACGCAAAACAGCTCACAAAAATACACTTACTGTGACCATTTGCAAGATAATCTGTTGATTGTCGCGTAACTATAGGTTTTTAAACTGAATTCCCCTCCCCGGCTGGGGAGAGGAAAGAGAGCGGAATTACAGAATTTCCAGCAGCTCAACTTCAAAGACCAGGGTGCTGAATGGCGGAATGGACGCGCCTGCGCCACGCTCGCCGTAGGCCAGGTTCTGAGGGATAGTCAGTTCCCATTTGGAGCCTACCGGCATCAGCGTCAGGGCTTCGATCCAGCCTGGGATCACGCCGTTGACCGGGAATTCAGCCGGTTCGCCACGGGCAACAGAGCTGTCGAACACGGTGCCGTCAATCAGTTTACCGGTATAGTGCACGCGAACATGGTCGGTACGCGCCGGAATTGCGCCATCACCCTGATTGATCACGCGGAACTGCAGACCGGTTTCGGTGCTGTTCACGCCTTCGCGCTCACGGTTTTCTTCGAGGAACTTTTCGCCTGCCGCGGCCATCTCTTCGAAGCGCGCGCGACGTACGGAGTCAGCACGTTCGTGGATTTCGCGCAGCGCGCGGTGAACCACATCTACCGGAACCGCCGGATGTTTACCTTCCAGCGCATCGGCGATACCCGCCACCAGCGCTTCAGGTAACAGACCTTGCAGACCTGATTCGCTCAGCTGCTGTCCTACCTGCAAACCAATACCGTAGCTTGCCTGCGCTTCGATTGTGTCAAAAGTCGGGGTGGTCATGGGATTTCCTTCCATCACATTTAAAGTAGCGGGCAGCATAACAGCCACCTTCCATCCGGTAAAACTTTGTCGCATGGAAAGATGACAAATTGCGATGAAACGGAAACAATAGAGGCTATCTGGATTTTTCCCGAATGTGTGTCACGGAAGCCCGCTTTACTACGCTCATCAGGCAGTTAGCGAACTATACTTCTTGGGACAGGAAAAAAGACGCGGAGCAGGAGGAGAGCCATGCCCGGGCCATTTGAACTAAAACCTACCCTGACGAAAATCTGGCATGCGCCAGACAACTTTCGCCTCATGGACCCGCTGCCGCCCCTGCACCGCAGAGGCATTATCATCGGTGCGCTGATGGTTATCGTTGGTTTTCTGCTGCCAGGGGCTGACGACAGCGCGACAACGCCTGTCCGGCGGGATGCCGAACTGGATTTCCGCTCGCAAACGCAGCCGCAACCCGATACCCAGCCGATGCAGACGCAGCTGGTCTCCCCGACAAACGATCCAGGCCAGATGGCGCCGGTAGAGCCGGAGCCAATTCAGGAAGAGCAACCGCAGGAGCAGGCCGCCGCACCTGTGCAGTCGCAGCCGGTGCCAGGTATTGAACAGCAGTGGCGTTCCTATCGGGTAGAGTCAGGCAAAACGATGGCGCAGCTGTTCCGCGATCACAACCTTCCTCCGACTGACGTCTATGCGATGGCGCAGGTTGAGGGCGCAGGCAAGCCGCTGAGCAATTTGCAAAACGGTCAGATGGTACAGATCCGCCAGAACGCGAGCGGCGTGGTGACAGGGCTGACCATCGACAGCGGCAATGGTCAGCAGGTACTGTTTACTCGTCAGGCTGACGGCAGCTTTGTTCGCGCTAAATAGCGGTTCGCCCGGTAATGCACCCTTTACCGGGCCTGTTTTCCACTCACTTTGTTGACCCACCAGATCCCTGAGCAGACCAGCACCAGCGCCACGGCATATTTGATCTCCAGGATATTCTCCCCAAGGAAAATGGCTGAGAGCACGGTTCCGGCGACCGGGACTAAAAAGTTAAACGGCGCAATCATGCTGACGCGGTTGTACTTCAGCAGCAAACTCCACAGCGCAAATGCCACCGAAGAGAGTAAGGTCAGATAGCCCAGGATGGCCGCCGCTTTGACGCTCGGTACTGCCAGCGTCCCGCCCGTTATGTAGCCCCCCACGACCAGCATCACCCCACCGATCGCCAGCTGCCAGCCGGTCATCACCATAGGATCGACCGTCTGAGAAATACGTTTGCCATACAGCGTGGCCGCAGAGAGGATAAACGCCGCCAGCACAACAAAACCGTCGCCGTTCCAGACAAAGTGGAAGTCCTGCAAGCCGCTATTGAAGTTGACGATCATCACCCCGGCAAAACCGAGGATACAACCGAGGGCTTTGTTGTAGCTGATCTTATCGTTTTGATAGATGAAGTGCGCCAGCATGACGCTGAAGAACGTGGCGGTCGCGTTCATGATCGACCCTTTAGCACCCGTCGTGTAAGCGAGACCGATATAAAAGAAGGTGTACTGGATAGCCGTCTGCGTCAGGCCCAGCACCGTCAACTGCCCAAACTGCCGTGGACTGAGTCGGCCAATCGGCTTGCGCTGGGCAAGGGCTAACAGCAGCAATAGCAGGCCGGCAAACACAAAGCGATATCCTGCAAAGACCACCTTTGACGAAATGTCGTTAGTGGCGATCTGGAAGAGTTCGTAGCCGCTTTTAATTGCGGGATAGGAGCTTCCCCATAACAAACAGCACAGCGTCGCGCTGGCGAATACGATGTTTTTACGGGCAAAAACCGGCGTGGGCAGAACGGCATCCATAACACATCCAAAAGTTAAAATGTTGTTTCATTTTATTATCAGAGAATGTGATGGGAATAGCTACCTTACAAGGCAAAAGGTAGGGACGGGTCTCATTAAAAAGCAAAACGCCGGCACAAGGCCGGCGCTTCGAACGTGATGACGAGTAATTACTTACTCAGCAACAACGTTAACAACCAGTTTAGCGAAGACTTCGCTGTGAACCTGGAAGTCCACTTCGTGCTCACCGGTGGTACGCAGAACGCCGTTCGGCATACGAACTTCGCTCTTAGCCACTTTAACGCCAGCTGCAGTTACTGCATCAGCGATGTCGCGGGTACCGATGGAACCGAACAGTTTACCTTCGTCGCCAGATTTAGACGCGATAGTAACGGTGCCCAGTGCGTTGATTTCTTCAGCGCGAGCGTTAGCAGCCGCCAGAACGTCAGCCAGTTTGGCTTCCAGTTCAGCACGACGTGCTTCGAAAAACTCTACGTTTTTCTTGGTAGCAGGAACAGCTTTACCCTGTGGAACCAGGAAGTTACGAGCGTAGCCCGCTTTAACGTTAACCTGATCACCCAGGCTGCCCAGGTTTGCTACTTTATCAAGCAGAATAACTTGCATTACCTTATCCTCTTAAAGTCGTATTAATGGACCGTGCCCGATTACTGATGACGATCAGTGTACGGCAGCAGAGACAGGTAGCGAGCGCGTTTGATAGCGCGAGCCAGCTGACGCTGGTATTTTGCACGAGTACCGGTGATACGGCTTGGGACAATCTTACCGCTTTCGGTGATGTAGTTTTTCAGCGTTGCGATATCTTTATAGTCGATCTCTTGAACGCCTTCCGCGGTGAAACGGCAGAACTTGCGACGACGGAAATAACGTGCCATATGGCTAGTCTCCAGAATCTATCAAATCAATCTGCTCGGCATGCAGAACCATTTTGCTCAGGCCGTTCTTTGCCTTATGGCAAGAGATGAACCCCTGAACGGTTACTGCGCTACCGACCGTTATACTGTGAGTAATGGCCTGGTTTTCGTGTCCGCTAATAATAACGGGCATTTGGCACCACGCCTGCCGGTGAAACCCGGCTTCCTCCTGCACTGAACGATGCTCAAGCACGAACTGGCAGTGAGGAATTCCTGATGGGCTGACCTTACGAAGGGGGGTCCTGCACACGGTACCGGACAACACCAGACGGTTGGTCATCAGAAATTACTCTTCAGAATCCCCAGCATCAGAATCATCTGCGGTTTCGTTTGCGAAATCATCGCGACGCTCACGGCGCTCGTCTTTCGCTTTAACCATCGGAGATGCTTCGGTCACTGCGTTTTTGGTACGCATAACCATGCTGCGGATAACGGCATCGTTGAAGCGGAAGTTAGTTTCCAGCTCATCGATCGCTTCCTGCGGTGCTTCAACGTTCAGCAGAACGTAGTGAGCTTTGTGCAGTTTGTTGATCGGATAAGCCAGCTGACGGCGGCCCCAGTCTTCCAGACGGTGGATCGTGCCTTCTGCTGCAGTGATTGCACCAGTGTAGCGCTCGATCATACCCGGAACCTGTTCGCTCTGGTCAGGATGGACCATAAAAACGATTTCGTAATGACGCATCGAATTGCTCCTTACGGATTATTCAGCCTCCTGTCTGGGTCAGCCGAGGCCCGGGGAGGCAAGGAACGTGTTAAAGGTCGGCTGAAAAATTGACGCGCCATAATACTTGTACCCCCCTGGAAACTCAAGCTGATTGCACAAATAATTCGCACAAAGCGTAAAGCTCGTCTAAGTGGGTGATTTACCATGGCTCACGGGCGATCGCGGCGATTTTTTGAACAACAGCATCAGAAATGGTCGCCAATGCCCGTCAGATAAGGGGTTACACTTTAATCAGACCCCTTCTGAGGACAAAACCCGAAGTGATTATCGTCGCACCGTAGTTTGTCGTGGAGCGCATATCATGAAAAAGATAAACCTTGCCATTCTGGCTGCGCTTTTGCTCAGTGCAAACGCGACAGCAGCGATTCAGGTTGACGGCCGACAGGCCAGAAATATGGATGATGTGCAAAGTCTGGGCGTCATTTATATCAACCATAACTTCGCAACGGAAAGCGAAGCGACGGAAGCCATTAATGCAGAAGCCGATGCGCGGGATGCCCGCTACTATCACGTCATGCTCACCCGTGAACCGGGCAGCAACGGCAATATGCATGTCAGTGCAGATATCTACAGATAATGCTTTGACGCTAGCACCAGGAAAGCCAACAACTAAAATATTGTCATAGTCGAATTAGCCCCCTGCCCGGGGGCTTTTTTTATTTCTGCCCATAATAAGCATTCGGGCCATGCTTACGCATAAAATGCTTGTTCATGAGATAGCTGTCGATAGGTTGCAGATGCGGGTTGATGCCGCGGGCAATCCACGCCATTCTCGCTACCTCTTCCATCACCACGGCATTGTGTACGGCATCGTGGGCATCTTTACCCCAGGCAAAAGGGCCATGCTGATACACCACTATCCCCGGGGCGTGCAGCGGTTCACCCTCCCCCAGCGTTTCAATGATCACCTTGCCAGTGTTGCGTTCATACTCGCCCTGCACCTCCGCTTCGGTTAATGCCCGCGTACAGGGGATGTCGCCAAAAAAGTAGTCGGCATGGGTGGTGCCCAGCGCCGGAATGGCCAGCCCCGCCTGCGCCCAGGCCGTGGCATGGGTGGAGTGGGTATGCACCACGCCGCCAAGTGACGGATAACGCCGGTACAGTTCCAGATGGGTCGCGGTATCGGACGAGGGCCGCCACTGGCCCTCTACCACCTTACCGTCGAGATCCACCACCACCATGTCTTCCACACGCATGGTCTCATAGGCTACGCCGCTGGGTTTGATCGCCACCAGCCCGCGCTGGCGATCTATCGCACTGACGTTTCCCCAGGTAAAGGTCACAAGACCGTAACGCGGCAAATCCATATTTGCCTCAAAAACCTGCTGCTTAAGCTCCTGCATTTTCTGCTCCCGTCAGCCCGGACCGTGCCATGCGCTCGAGCACCCAGTCGCGGGCTTTTGCGACTTCTTGCAGCGGATCCTCTGCGGTTTCGCTCCACATCTCAATCAAGTAGGGTCCGCAGTAACCGCTGTGCTTGAGGGTGGCGAAACAGGCTTCGAAATCCACCACGCCTGTGCCGAAAGGTACGTTTTTAAATACGCCCGGCCGGGTGTCTTTGACGTGTACCGCCACGATATGGCCCATCCCCGCCTGCAGCTCCATAGGCACATCGTTATCCCACGCAGACAGGTTGCCGATATCGGGATAAAGCTGGAACCACGGATTATTGAGGTAGTGGGCATAGCCCAGCGCCTTGCTGATGGAGTTCATCAGCGGGTAGTCCATGATCTCCATTGCCAGCGTCACCTGGGCGCGGCTCGCCATCTCCACGCTCTCTTTCAGCCCTTCACGAAAGCGCCGCCGCGTTTCGTTGCTGGCCTGCTGGTAGTAAACGTCGTAGCCCGCCAGCTGGATGACGCGGATCCCCACGTCCTGGGCAAAGCGAATCGCCTTACGCATGATCGCCAGCCCCTGTGCCCGCACGGCGTCATCTTCGCTGCCGAGCGGGAAGCGACGATGAGCGCTCAGGCACATTGAAGGCACGCGTACGCCAGTTTCGGCCACCGCATTTACCAGCGCCAGACGCTGCTCGCGGCTCCAGTCGAGACGGGAGAGACGCGCATCCGTCTCATCCACCGACATTTCGACGAAATCAAAACCCAGAGACTGAGCCAGTTTTAGCCGTTCAAGCCAGCACTCCCCGGCAGGAAGTGCCTTTTCATAGATACCAAGCGGCACCTGCTTGCTTAACATAACCGCTCCTTATCCCCACAGCTGGGCGATGGAACGTTTGAACTGACGTGCCGCTTCCACCGGCGAGGCGGCATCACGAATGCTGCGTCCGGCGATAAAGACGTGAATAGGGATACCTTTAAACAGCGGCAGATCCTCCAGCGCCAGACCGCCGGTGACGGTAACCTTAAAGCCCATCTCCGCCAGACGCTTCACGGCAGTAATATCGGCATCACCCCAGGCGACGCCCGCGGCCTGGGCATCGCGGCTGCGGTGATAGACCACCTGCTGAATGCCTGCCTCACGCCACGCCTGCGCCTGCTCCCAGGTCCAGAAGCCGGTGAGTTCGATCTGCACGTCGCCGTTAAACTCTTTGGCAACCTCCAGCGCGCCTCTGGCAGTATTAATGTCTGCACAGCAGATCACCGTCACCCAGTCGGCGTTAGCTTCGAAGCACATGCGCGACAGGATTTTGCCTGCATCCGCGATCTTGGCGTCAGCCAGCACAATTTTGTGAGGATAAAGCGCTTTCAGATCGCGCACGGCGCGCACACCTTCTCCGACGCACAGAATGGTGCCCACTTCGATGATATCCACCTCTTCGGCGATGAGACGCGTCGTTTCGTATGCGTGGGCCAGGGTTTGGTTATCCAGTGCGACCTGCAACATTGGTAATGACATTTCAATTCCCTCTTAAACTGCCGCCGCTGTGGCGTTGTCGATTAAATCCAGCACGTCCTGCTCGGTGCGGCAGGCGCGTAAACGGTCGAAATTGGCTTCGTCTTCAAACAGGTTGACGATCTGCATGATGCCCACCTCCTGATGGGTATTGGCATCAACGGCCGCCATGGTGATCAGGATATCGACCGGATCGTTATCTTCATGGTTAAACACCAGCGGCGTTTTCAATGTGACCAGTGCAAAGCCGGTTTTTTTGACCCCCTCCTCCGGGCGGCCATGCGGCATTGCCAGCCCTGGCGCAATCACAAAATAGGGGCCAAATTGCTCAACGCCATCGAGAATGGCCTGGTAATAGCGCGGCTCAACAACATCAGCCTTAACCAGCAAATCAACGCTTAGCTTTACCGCCTCCTGCCAGGTGCTGGCTTCGGCCTGTAAAAGGATGGAGTGGTTATCTGCCAGCGAATCACGGAGCTTCATCGGGCCTCCTTACTTCACGTCTTGCGGGAAGTGTTCTTTGATCACCTCCAGCAGTTTTGGGCCAAAATCCGCAGGCGACAGCATATTGCGCACCCCCACCACATATTTATTGCCTGTGACGCTTATTTCACCGGCGATATGGGTCGAGGCAATGATGATGTCTGCGCCGTTCAGTTCACTTTTGTATTCACCCACCGCGCAGCTGTTCACCGTGTGGTCAACGTTGGACTGGGTTAAAAATTGGTCCACTTTCATCTTCATGATCATGGAGCTACCTTGCCCATTGCCACACACAGCCAGGATACGTACGGTCATAATCGGAACTCCTTAGTGAGCAGAAACTTCTGCTGTTTGTTTCTCTGCATCTTCTTCCGCCCGTAGCGAACGGCCAGCGAAGAACATATAAGCCAGGGCAATAACAATGATGACGGCCATAAAGACGATGCCGACGGAGGCGAAGCCCTGCATCATTGGCGGCGCCAGAATTGACCAGTCGGCCATACCCATCCACGCGCTCATGCCGGTGAGCTTGACTGCCCACACGCAGCCAAAGATTTCAATCATCCCCATCACCAGGCAGATCTTGAGCGCCGCGCGCCAGCCGCCAAAGTGGTTAGCAAAGACGCCAATGGTGGCGTTGGAGAAGAACATCGGGATAAAGCCAGGAATAATAAGGATGGAAGAGCCGCAGCCCACCAGAATACCCACCGCGATCAGCTGACCGATGGTGCCCCACATAAAGCCCCAGACCACGGCATTTGGCGCGAAGCTATAGATAGCTGCACAGTCAATTGCCAGAACGGCCCCAGGAATCAGACGTTGAGAAATACCGTTGAAGGCTTCGGACAGCTCGGCGACAAACATGCGTACGCCCTGCGTGATGATGAAAATTGCCACTGCAAAAGAGAAACCGGTTTGCAGGATATAGACCGTCCAGTGGGTCTTACCTGCCATCGCCTGGACTACGTCGATACCGAAAGAGAGCAGAATGGCGCCGAAGAAGAGGGTCATTACAATCGCTGTAGAAACGATGTTGTCATGGAAGATATTCAGCCAGCCTGGCAGCTTAAGGTCCTCAACACTCTCCTCTTTTTTACCCAGATACGGGGCAACCTTGTAGGCAATCCACGAGGCGAACTGCTGCTGATGGCCGATAGAGAAACCGCAACCGTCGGTCACTTCCTGCGTCGGTTTGTACATCATATTGGAGGTAATACCCCAATAGAGTGAGACCAACACGGCCGTGCAGATAATCGTGGTCCACATTGGATAACCGAAGATATAGAAGGAAACCGCAATCAACCCCGCCTGCTGGAACATGATGTGGCCGGTGAGCATGATGGTGCGGATGCCGGTGATCCGGCGTAGCAGAACGTAAATGATGTTCAGCGCCAGCGCGAGCAGGACGGCGTAACCCACCCAGCTGTAGGCGTCGCCCATGCGTTCAATGGTGGCCATCATTGATGCATAGGTGTCTGATATTGCGCCATTAATGCCGTAGACCTCCGACATTTTGGCGACCACAGGTTTAAAGGTGCTGGTTAAAATGCCGGACCCCGCCTGCAGGAGCATAAAACCGATGATGGTTTTAATAGTGCCTTTGATAATGACGCTGACGCTCTTGCGTAACAGGATGTAGCCCAGACACGTCACGATACCCAGCAGTAGCGGGGCATTGGTCATTACCTGATTAAAAAAGACGGTAAAGACGCTGTAGAGGATCTCCATAACACTCTCCGATAAAGGCAGTACGCTGCGTAATGCTCGTACAACAGGCCCCCACTCTAGTAATCAAGAATAATCATCACAAGATTGCATTTGATTATTTGTGACGCGTCACGCAAATTATTTCCCTGTTGTTAGTGTTGATTTTATTAAACCACCAAAAATTCCAATTAAATTCTTATAATTCATAAAATTAATGAAAATAACGCGATCGTTTAATAAGCAATAGTTGAACAATTCGTGAAGTCGATCAGCCAAAATTCCGCATTTACACCGTTGCAAAGCGCGTGAAATAGTGACAGCATTAATCATAACAAATCACAAAATGATTTAATTTGATTAAACCAGGAGTCAAAAAGATGAGTAAAGTGAACACCATCACCCGCGAATCATGGATTCTGAGCACCTTCCCGGAATGGGGCAGCTGGCTGAACGAAGAGATTGAGCAGGAACAGGTTGCGCCTGGCACCTTTGCAATGTGGTGGCTGGGCTGTACCGGGATCTGGCTGAAATCAGAGGGGGGAGCCAATATTTGCGTCGACTTCTGGTGTGGCACCGGCAAGCAAAGCCATGGCAATCCGCTGATGAAAAAGGGACATCAGATGCAGCGTATGGCGGGGGTGCAGAAACTGCAGCCCAACCTGCGTACTACGCCATTTGTCCTTGATCCCTTTGCGATTCGCCAGATCGACGCCGTCCTGTCGACCCACGATCACAACGATCATATTGACGTCAACGTCGCGGCGGCGGTAATGCAGAACTGTGCAGATGATGTTCCTTTTATTGGCCCACAGACCTGCGTTGATTTATGGATCGGTTGGGGCGTGCCAAAAGAGCGCTGCATCGTGATGAAGCCGGGTGATGTCGTAAAAATCAAAGATGTTGAAATCCACGCGCTGGATGCCTTTGACCGCACGGCTCTTATTACCCTGCCGGCAGACCAGAAGGCAGCCGGCGTACTGCCGGACGGCATGGATGAGCGGGCGGTGAACTATTTGTTCAAAACCCCCGGTGGTACGCTGTATCACAGCGGCGATTCCCACTACTCAAACTACTATGCCAAACACGGCAACGAGCATCACATCGACGTGGCGCTGGGCTCCTATGGCGAGAACCCGCGTGGTATCACCGACAAGATGACCAGTGCCGATATTCTGCGCATGGCAGAAGCACTGAACACCCAGGTGGTAATCCCATTCCACCACGATATCTGGTCAAACTTCCAGGCCGATCCGCAGGAGATCCGTGTGCTGTGGGAGATGAAAAAAGACCGTCTGAAATATGGCTTTAAGCCGTTTATCTGGCAGGTGGGCGGCAAGTTTACCTGGCCGCTTGATAAAGACAATTTTGAATATCACTACCCGCGCGGGTTTGACGATTGCTTTACCATTGAGCCGGATCTGCCGTTCAAATCTTTCCTGTAATACCCCTCTTATCGCCGGGCACAGCGCCTGGCGATACCATCTTTTACTTAGTAATTTCACGCTATTTCAAATATCATCTTTTGAAATCAATTTGTTTCGGAATAGCTCATGACAGAAGCACAGCGGCATCAAATTTTACTTGAACTCCTGGCGCAGACGGGGTTTGTCACCGTGGAACAGGTGATTGCCCGGCTGGGCGTTTCCCCTGCCACCGCGCGCCGGGATATCAATAAGCTTGATGAAAGCGGGAAGCTGAAAAAAGTCCGCAACGGTGCCGAAGGTATCAGCCAACAGCGTCCACGCTGGTCGCCAATGAATATTCATCAGGCGCAGAATCACGACGAAAAAGTGCGTATTGCCCGGGCCGCCTCTCAGCTGGTCAATCCCGGCGAAAGCGTAGTGATCAACTGTGGTTCAACCGCTTTCCTGCTGGGTCGGGAAATGTGTGGTAAGCCGGTGCAGATCATTACCAACTACCTGCCGCTGGCTAACTACCTCATCGATCAGGAGCACGAAAGCGTGGTGATCATGGGCGGGCAGTACAACAAGAGCCAGTCCATTACCCTAAGCCCGCAGGATAGCGAGAACACCCTCTATGCCGGGCACTGGATGTTTACCAGCGGGAAAGGACTCACCGCCGAGGGATTGTATAAAACCGATATGCTGACGGCGATGGCGGAGCAGAACATGCTGAACGTCGTCGGCAAGCTGGTGGTGCTGGTCGACAGCAGCAAGGTCGGAGAGCGTGCGGGGATGTTATTCAGCCGCGCCGAGCAGATTGATCTGGTGATCACCGGTAAAAGTGCTGACCCCACAATCCTCCAGAAACTGGAAGATCAGGGGGTGAAGATCCTGCGCGTTTAAAGGTGCTGACGGAAAAAGGCCACTGTGGCGTCAAGGGCGGTAGGCGTGATGCGGTGTTTTACTCCCGCCTCCCAGAGGCAGGTCAGGTTTTTATCCAGCCCTTCATGCTGCAAGGCCTGCTGCAGACGGAATGTTTCCCCGGCGGGCACCACATCATCCTCCTCCCCGTGCCACAGCAACAGCGGACGATCGGCCAGGCGCGGTAACGCATTCGTCACCTCCCAGTCGGCAAGCGGAGAGACCATGGTCGCAAAGTCCCCCGGTTGCAGCGGCGGAAACAGCGTGCGGGCCAGCGAGGTAAAGTAGCCAGAACCCATCAGGCTTGCCACGCATTTCACCTCTGGATGGCGCGCCATGATACCCAGCGCAGTCATCCCGCCCATCGAGGCTCCGGCGACTGCCAGGCGTTCATCCGCCACCAGCCCGGCCTGGTATAACGCGCTCTTCAATGCGTCAAACTCCGTGAGGTTACCATGCAGAATCGGCCAGAACTGTCCCAGGCGAGCCTTCTCATCGCCGGAATAACGCGCCCCGTGATCGGGTGCATCTGGCATCACCACCCGAAAACCCGCTTGCGCCAGCGCCACCGCAAAATAGCTGTAAACCAGTTTTGAGGATGTAAAACCATGATAAAAAATGACAACGGGCAACGGCTGAGCCTTTTTCCCGGCGGGAAAAGCGTGTACACACTCATGGTCGCCAAATTGACGTATTTCAAGTTCAATCATTAATGGGCCTCATGCTAATGGGTGATTTAAAATGTTGAGAACCAGATTACGCTTTCGCACAATTTTCATTCGAAATTTACGCCGCAGCTAACAATTTGGGAACATTCCCCCAATCCTAAATCAACAGAGTTCTACACTATGGCTATCAGGAAACGAGATATGGTTATGCGTAGGTTTGCTGCTTTATTGCTAACGCTGGCGTTGGGCGGATGTAGTGTATTAGAAGGCTCGCCGCAGCCTGCACCACCGGTTGCCGACCACCCACAAGAAATTCGTCGTAATCAGACGGAAGGATTACAGCGGATGGGTACGGTCACCGCCCTGGAGCGAGGCTCTCCCGCAGATGTGGAAAATGCCATTAAAGCAAAAGCCGTCGCTGCGAAAGCAGATTATTACGTCATTGTCCTTGTTGATGAAACCATCGTGACAGGACAATGGTACTCGCAGGCCATTTTATACCGTAAATAACGCGCGGTATTTAAACGACATTTACACTGCTTTGCGTCCATAGACGTTTTCCTGTTCACAATAAACTCCATGCCTGGGTCAATGGAAGCGAGTTTATTAGCGAAGGATTGCCCGGCGGATTCCGGGGACACGTAAAATGGAGCTGACGATGAAACGATCTCTTGCTTTGACCTCACTGTTGCTCTCAGCCGGTCTGGTGAGCACTGCCGCCCAGTCAGCCGAATTTGCCAGTGCTGATTGCGTGACGGGTTTAAATGAAATCGGACTGATTTCCGTGAGTGATATCTCAGGGAGTCCGCAGGATGTTGAGCGCATGATCGCGCTAAAAGCAGATGAACAGGGAGCATCTTGGTATCGCATTATTGCTATGCAGGAAGAGAGCCATGTTGATCGTTGGCGAGTCCAGGCCATCCTTTACGTCTAAAAAGCATCAATAAAAAGCCACTAAAAAAGAGTGGCTTTTTATTATTTACAATTCTATTATCCTTGCCGTTACTACCACGAGACACTTATGTAACATTTTGTTACATAAACCCAATAAATGTTATCCCTGCTCTGCCGTTGAAAAGCGTTACCTTTTTAACAATGAGCAATTTATGATCAACTTTTTTCGCCGTGCAGGTCTGGGCACAAAGCTATCGCTGCTTACCGGCTTGAGTGTTGCCACACTCTTTCTGCTTTTCACTTTCCTTCTGAGCTATAACACCAGTCAAAAACTCGAATCGCTGGCCATAGAAGACCTGCATAACCAGTCCACCGGCGTGGTGGATATGGTGCAGATGTTCAACACTAGCCTCACCGAAGAGGTGGAAAGCTATACCCGCCTGTTCACCACCTTTTTGCCGCAGCCGCTGAACCTTGACGCCAGCCAGACCCGCACCATCAACGGTCAGACTGTCCCGCTGCTGAAAGGCGGCGATACGGAACTCCATGAGAACAACACCACACCCGATGATTTTCTGAATCGCACCGGCGCCATCTCTACGCTGTTTGTTCGCAGCGGTGACGACTTTGTTCGCGTGGCAACCTCCCTGCGTAAAGAGAACGGCGATCGGGCCATCGGTACGAAACTGGATCACGCCAGTCCAGCATGGGCAGTGGTGGCCAAAGGAGAGGTTTATCGCGGCCTCGCCCTGCTGTTCGGCAAACGCTATATCACCCAGTACCAACCGGTAAAGGATGCGGGTGGACAGGTAATCGCCATTATCTTCGTCGGGGTCGACATCACCCACTCGTGGAACGTCATGCGCGAGAAGATCCTCAGCCGCCGTCTGGGCGAAAGTGGCCACTTCTTTGTGCTGGACCGCAGCAATGGCAAAAATCACGGCCAGTACCTGTTCCACAGCGCAGAAGAGGGACGGTTGCCGACGTGGGAGAACGAGGTTCAGCAACAGTTACTGGGGGATGACTCCGGCACCCTGGAACGTCAGAGCGCCGATGGTCGCACCCTGATTATGGCCTGGACGCCGCTCCCGGGCTGGAACTGGACGATAGTGGGCGAAGTGGATAAAACCGTCCTGCTGGCCGATGTGACCAGCATGCGCGATCGCTTCCTGCTGGCTGGCGTTGTTCTGTCTGCGCTCTTCGCCATGCTGTTCGTGTTTATTATCCGCCGCTGGCTGACACGCCCGCTGCGCGATGTGATTGGTCTGGCAGAACAGTATGCCGCAGGCGATCTGCGCGCCACTCTGCCAGCCACCCGTCAGGATGAGGTGGGTCAGCTGATAAGCGCCATTAACGGCATTGGCGGCGGGCTGCAAAAAATCGTGCTGCAGGTGCGTGAAGCCGCGGGAGATATCCATCTGGGAACCAACGCCCTGGCGGCGGATACCGGCGAGATCTCCGAACAGATCAACAAGCAGGCCAGCAGCGTGGAAGAGACCTCTGCCAGTATGGAGCAACTGGCGGCCAGCGTGCAGCAGAATGCGGCCAATATGGAGCAGACCCAGCAACTGGTGGGCGAAACGTCCCGGGCAGTGCATCAGGGCGGGGAGACCGTCAGCAATGCTGTCTCTACGATGGATGATATTCGCGAAGCATCGAAACGTATCGAAGCCATTACCCGGGTGATTGAGGGTATCGCTTTCCAGACCAATATTCTGGCGCTAAACGCCGCCGTAGAAGCCGCCCGCGCAGGTGAGCACGGTAAAGGCTTCGCCGTGGTGGCTCAGGAGGTTCGCGCCCTGGCAGCACGAAGCGCCAACGCGGTGAAGGAGATTGAACAGCTGATTGGCGATACGCTCAGCAAGGTGAGCGAGGGCCACGCCCTGTCGGAGCAGACCCGTCAGGCGATGGATAGCATCATTGAGCACATCGACAATATCAACCAGCTGGTCACGGAAATTAACCATGCCTCCCGCGAGCAGTCGGCAGGCATCGGTCAGGTGAACCTGGCGATGACGCATATCGGCGAAGCGTCGCATATTAACGCCGATCGCGTCTCGCGCAGCGAACAGACCGCGCAGGTCCTGCGCGGGAAAGGCTCGCACCTGACCGATCTGGTCAGCCTGTTCCGCCTGTAAGGATCAGGCAACACCGCCCGTGGCGCGGAGCAGCAGGTCGTCCTGGACCTGCTCGCCGATCAGCGATCCGCCGCGGGCATCAAGCATTTCACGGCACCAGGCCTGCGCCACCGGCGGTGACGCATGGCGCAACATCTGCGCCCCCGCGCCCAGCAGGAAGATCTGCCGGGCGATCTCCCTGCCCTGCGCCTCCTGCGGCTTACGTAACTTCTGCTGCAACTGGCGCCAGCTGCGATCGAAGTGCCGATCCTGCCCTTTCACCTCGGCAAAATCATCGGCCAGCAGATCCATCACCGCAGGCTGTTTCGCCAGCACGCGCAGTACGTCCAGCCCCATGATATTGCCCGAGCCTTCCCAGATACTGTTGACCGGCATTTCACGGTACAGGCGCGGCAGTTCGCTCTCTTCGCAATAACCAATACCGCCGAGCACCTCCATCGCTTCAGCGACAAACGGGATCCCCGCTTTACAGATGGCCAGTTTTGCAGCCGGGGTAAACAGCCGCGCCCACAGCGCGTCGCGCTCGTTATCCCGGCGATCCCAGGCGCGCGCCAGGCGGAACAGAAGCGCAGTCTGCCCTTCCAGCTGCAACGCCATGCGGCTTAATACGTCGCGCATCAGCGGCTGATCGATCAGGTTTTTGCCAAAGGTCTGCCGCTGGTGGGCATGATACAGCGCCACCGAAAATGCCCGGCGCATCAGGCCATGGCTGCCAAGCGCGCAATCGAATCGGGTGAGGCCGCCCATTTTCAGGATCTGGCGCACCCCTTCCCCCTCCTCGCCCAACAGCCAGCCAGTCGCCTCGAGGAACTCGGCTTCACTACTGGCGTTCGAACGGTTCCCCAGCTTGTCTTTCAGACGCTCCAGATGCACGGCATTACGCAGGCCGTCTGGGAGAAAACGGGGAACGAAAAAGCACGACAGGCCGCCTTTCGCCTGCGCCAGTACCAGATGGGCATCGCTTTGCGGCACAGAGAAGAACCATTTATGGCCCACCAGCCGGTAGCTACCGTCGCTGCAGCGTTCTGCCCGGGTGGTATTGCTGAGAACATCCGATCCGCCCTGTTTTTCCGTCATCCCCATGCCAATTAACAGACCGCGCTTCTGATTGCCCGGGGCCAGATGCGAGTCATAGCGGTCGCTGAGGAGCGGCGTCAGCCAGTCGTGGAAGGCGCGCGGTAATGCCTGTTGCAGCAGCGGCGTGGCGGCATGGGTCATGGTGATCGGGCAAAGCGTGCCGGCCTCCACCTGCGCATGCAGGATAAAGCGTGCCGACCGGGCCACAAATGCGCCTTTGCGCACCTCCTCTTCCCACGCCAGGTTATGCACCCGGTTGGCGCACAGACCCTGCATCAGCAGGTGCCACGCGGGATGAAAGCGCACATCGTCCAGCCGGGTTCCGCTGGCGTCAAAGCGCAGCAGTTCAGGTGGATTGACGTTGGCAAGGCGGCCCAGTTCCAGAGATTCTGCCGTACCCAGTTGCTGGCCGATACTGGCGAGCAGCTCGGCGTCCCAGTCCGCGCCTTCACGGCTGACCGCTTCGCACAGGGCACGATCGGAAAGAAAAAGGTTGCTGTTGGTGAGTGGCGCAGGCTGATTAAAAACAGTGTGCGTCTGCCAGTGCATAATGTATCCCTCCTTCTATGGCAATGACGTAATTATGGACAGGCCAGGCAGACGCTGCATGGGAGCGGGCGCAAAATTTCGCCCTCCGCAAGCGTGAATCTGGTCACAGATTGCGCGAATAATAAATTTCCAAATAGCTTTTATGGTGAATAATTTATTCCTACCCTCATGGAGAGAATAACGATGCAAACCCCTCAACGAGTGCCGGATGCCCATAAGCGCGCTTTAATTGCTGGCTCAATTGGTAATTTCATCGAATGGTACGAATTTGCGGTGTACGGTTTTCTGGCCACTGTGATTGCGAAAAACTTTTTCCAGCTCAGCGGCGAGGCCGGGCTGACCAGCCTGATCCTCACCTACGCCTCTTTTGCCATCGCCTTTTTCTTTCGTCCGTTAGGCGCCATCGTCTTCGGGCGGATCGGCGATCGTATCGGGCGTAAGCCCACGCTTATCATCGTGCTGGTGATGATGACGCTGGCCACCGCGGCCATCGGTCTCGTACCGGTGTATGCCAGCATCGGCATTGCCGCCCCGCTGATTATCACCGTCCTGCGGATCCTGCAGGGGCTGTTCGCGGGCGGCGAATATGGTGGCGCGGTATCGCTGATGACCGAGTTCGCCCCGCGCGGCAAACGGGGGCTGTACGGCGCATGGCAGTCGTTTACCGTTGCGCTGGGCCTGCTGGCCGGTGCGGGCATTGTGGCGTTGCTGTCGGCGCTGCTGACACCAGAAGCTCTGCATGACTGGGGCTGGCGCATTCCGTTCTTTATCGCTCTGCCGCTGGGGGCCGTCGCCTTGTGGCTGCGGGTGAGCATGGAAGAGACGCCGAGCTTCGTGAAACAGCAAACCAGGCCGGTCGTTGCGAAGGCCAAAACCGGCGACACGCTGAAAGCCATTGTGATGGGGATCGGCCGGGTGATGGTGTGGTCTGCTGCGGGCTATACCTATCTGGTGATCATGCCCGCCTACCTGCAATCTGCCCTGCATACCGGCTTTAACCAGGCGCTGCTGATTGCAGTGATCTCCAATATCGGTTTTGCGCTGACCATTATTCCGTCGGGGATCCTCAGCGACCGCATCGGACGCCGCACGGTGATGGTGATTGCCGCCGTCCTGCTGCTGATCCTCGCCCTGCCGCTGCTGAAAATATTGCAGGCTGAATCCAGTACCCTGGCAGTGAAAGCGATTGTGGTGCTGATTGCTGGTGGCCTGGTAGGAATGCTGGCAGGACCAGGGCCGGCCATGCTGTCGGAGATGTTCCCGACGCGAGTACGTTATACCGGGCTGGGGCTGGCCTATTCGCTGTCGAATGCCATCTTCTCGGGCTGTGCGGGTTTAATCATTACAGGTCTGATAAAAGAGACGGGGAATCTGGATATCCCGGCATATTACGTGATGGCGACGGCGGTGGTGAGTATTGTGGCGCTGATGACACTGAGAAAGGATGACCATTTGCGGTCGCTGGAGGAGTGAGGTATGTGCCGGGTAGCATTACGCTTACCCGGCCCGGATGATCACCCTCTGGTGCCTTCACCCCAACCTTCTCCCATAGTAAGAGGGAGAAAACACTAAAGGCCTTCTTTGAAGGCCTTTAGTTTATTTCCCGCGCTGGCGCACCGCTTCAAACAGGCAGATGCCGGTAGCCACGGAGACGTTCAGGGACGAGACGCTGCCTGCCATCGGAATGCTGATCAGCTCGTCGCAGTGCTCACGGGTCAGGCGGCGCATACCTTCACCTTCTGCACCCATTACCAGCGCCATGCGGCCGGTCATTTTGCTCTGGAACAGAGTATGGTCAGCTTCACCCGCCGTACCCACGATCCAGATGTTCTCTTCCTGCAGCTGACGCATGGTACGCGCCAGGTTGGTTACCCGGATCAACGGCACATTTTCCGCTGCGCCACAGGCCACTTTTTTGGCCGTCGCGTTCAGCTGTGCAGAACGGTCCCGGGGCACGATCACCGCGTGGACACCCGCCGCATCGGCGCTACGCAGGCAGGCACCGAGGTTGTGCGGATCGGTCACACCGTCGAGGATCAGGAAGAACGGATTCTCCAGCGAAGCAATAAGATCCGGCAGATCGTTTTCCTGATACTGGCGGCCCGGCTTCACGCGGGCGATGATCCCCTGGTGCACCGCGCCTTCGCTTTTTTCATCCAGATACTGACGGTTCGCCAGCTGGATCACCACACCCTGCGCTTCCAGGGCGTGGATCAGCGGCATCAGGCGTTTATCTTCACGCCCTTTCAGAATAAACACTTCCTGAAAACGCTCCGGTGCGCGCTCCAGCAGGGCCTGCACCGCGTGGATGCCGTAAATCATTTCACTCATTAAAGGTACTCATGTGAGGCGGTGTGCGCCGGGTTAAATGGGGCCGTGAATGTCGTCACTTGCGCCTATTATAACCGACCCGCCGGTCAAATCGACTCCTGTCGGCATTAGCCGTTCACCACCGCTCACGCAACGTCTGTCGGGACCGGGTGCGCAGGCAAACTGGCGTTCAGCAAAAAGCGCGTGGAGGCATGGCAGGACGCAAGGAAATATCTATTTTGTTACGAGATGCCTTACGGCTAAAAAGCGTCACCCCTTCCGGCTGGAAGGGGTGACAGGGAGGTATTACTCAGCGCTATTTTTCTTCGCTGCGCGCTTTGCTTTGGTCGCGGCGGCGATTTTCTGAGATTTCGCTGACGGCTTTTTCGCGGCTCTGGCTTCTTTCTTTGCGGCCTTCGGCTTCTGTTTTTTCTCGCCACGGAACGCGCTGTCCGGCTCGAAGTTCACCTTCTTCCCGGCCTGACGACGTTTGCCGCTGGTTTTACCGGCGGCCCCTCTCTTCGCTTTCTCGCGCTCGGTTTTACCCACGTTGCGCGGCGCTCGTTCGCTGGAGATCAGGCTGAAGTCGATCTTACGCTCGTCCATGTTGACGGCTTCAACCTTCACTTCCACCCGATCGCCCAGACGATAGGTTTGCCCGCCAGATTCACCGATCAGACGCTGCCCAACCTGGTCAAACCGGTAGTAGTCATTGTCCAGGCTGGACACATGAACCAGACCATCAATAAAGAGTTCATCCAGACGGACAAAGAAGCCAAAGCCGGTGACGCTGGCAATCACGCCTTTGAAGACGTTGCCGACCTGATCCAGCATGAAGTCACACTTCAGCCAGTCAGCCACGTCACGGGTTGCTTCATCTGCCCGGCGTTCTGCCATGGAACAGTGCTGGCCCAGTTGCAGCATCTCTTCCATGGAGTAGTGGTAACCACCGGTTTCCGTCGTGTTGCCTTTATGACCTTGCTCCTGCGCCAGCAGATACTTAATAGCGCGGTGCAGGGAAAGATCCGGGTAACGACGGATCGGCGAGGTAAAGTGGGCATAAGACTGCAATGCCAGGCCGAAGTGACCACGGTTTTCTGGATCGTAAATCGCCTGCTTCATCGAACGCAGCAGCATGGTTTGCAGCATTTCTGCATCAGGGCGATCGCCAATGGATTCCAGCAATTCGGCGTAATCACGCGGCTCCGGCTTGTTGCCGCCCGGCAGCTCAAGCCCCAGTTCCGCCAGTACGGTACGGAATGAGGTAATGGCTTCCGTGGTCGGTTTATCGTGAATACGGAACAGCGCTGGCTCTTTGGCTTTCTCAACGAAGCGTGCCGCGGAGATGTTCGCCAGGATCATGCACTCTTCAATCAGCTTGTGTGCATCGTTACGCTGGGTCTGTTCAATACGCTCGATGCGACGTTCGGCGTTGAAGATGAACTTCGCCTCTTCACTCTCAAATGAAATGCCGCCGCGCTCTTCACGCGCCTGATCCAGCACTTTATAGAGGTTGTGCAACTCTTCGATGTGCTTCACCAGCGGCGCATACTGCTCACGCAGATCCTGGTCACCCTGCAGCATGTGCCACACTTTGGTGTAGGTCAGGCGAGCATGTGAGCTCATCACCGCTTCATAAAATTTGTAGCCCGTTAAACGCCCTTTGGTGGAGATGGTCATTTCACACACCATGCACAGACGATCAACCTGCGGGTTAAGCGAGCACAAACCGTTGGAGAGCACCTCTGGCAGCATCGGCACGACCTGGGACGGGAAGTATACCGAGGTGCCGCGGTTGCGCGCTTCACCATCCAGCGGCGTACCTGTGCGGACGTAATAGCTTACATCCGCAATCGCCACCCACAGTCGCCAGCCGCCGCCACGTTTTTTCTCGCAGTAGACGGCGTCATCAAAGTCACGGGCGTCTTCGCCATCGATGGTGACCAGCGGCAGGTTGCGCAGATCCACGCGGCCTTCTTTTGCCGACTCTGGCACCTGCTCTTTCAGGCCTTCAATCTGCTCTTCAACCGCTTTTGGCCAGACGTAGGGGATTTCGTGGGTGCGCAGCGCCATATCCACGGCCATGCCGGTGCCCATGTTATCGCCCAGCACTTCAACAATCTTACCGATCGCTTTGGTGCGACGGGTTGGGCGCTGGGTCAGTTCAACGACCACCACAAAGCCCATCCGCGCGCCCATCACCTCTTCCGGTGGAATAAGGATATCAAAGCTCAGGCGGCTGTCGTCCGGCACCACGAAACCGACGCCAGCGTCGGTGAAGTAGCGACCCACGATCTGGCTGGTTTTCGGCACCAGGACACGCACCACGCGCGCCTCACGACGACCTTTACGATCGGCACCCAGCGGCTGGGCCAGGATCTGGTCTCCATGGATGCACATCTTCATCTGTTCAGAGGAGAGATACAGGTCGTCCTTGCGGCCTTCGACGCGCAGGAAGCCAAAACCATCACGGTGGCCAATCACGATGCCTTTCAGCAAGTCGAGACGTTCTGGCAGGGCATAGCACTGACGGCGGGTAAAGACCAGTTGTCCATCGCGCTCCATCGCACGCAGACGACGGCGAAGGGCTTCAATCTGCTCTTCGCCTTCAATGTTTAATTCAACGGCAAGTTCTTCACGGTTAGCGGGTTTTTCGCGTTTAGTTAAGTGTTCAATGATGAACTCGCGGCTTGGGATAGGATTAGCGTATTTTTCAGCTTCGCGTTCCTGGAAAGGATCTTGTGACATAGCGGTTCCTCCGTTGTCATCTCCGGTGGAAGTTTTCTTCATTCCACCAGCAATAATTTATACAGCGGTTGATTCTCTTCAACCAAATCGGCCAGCGTGTAGTTATCCAGCTCCATGAGAAAACTTTGCACGGCCTTTGAAAGCGCCTGTTTCAGACGACAGGCAGGGGTAATGTGGCAGAACGCGCTGCTGCAGTTCACCAGAGACAATGGCTCCAGTTCACGTACCACATCGCCAACACGAATACTCTGTGCCGGTTTACCGAGGCGGATGCCGCCATTTTTCCCGCGGACGGCAGCAACATATCCAGCACGGCTAAGTTGATTGATTATTTTGACCATATGATTACGGGACACGCCGTACACCTCTGTCACCTCAGAGATACTGGTCATCTGTCCAGCGGGTAACGACGCCATGTAGATCAGCGCACGTAATCCGTAATCGGTGAAACTTGTTAACTGCACATCAACCTCAGGAAAAGGGTAAATCGCGGTATATCCGCAGAGATATTCATTAATGATGATAAACCAGCCAGATAGTTAACGGCGAATTTATTTGGACTGAAAGGAGGGAAGGAGAAAGAAAAAGCCGGATGCGCATGGCTTTCCGGCCTACATTGCGTTTTGTCAGCCCGGCAAGCGCAGCGCCGCCGGGCAAAACCACGATTATGCGTCGAACGGGTCGCGCAGGATCATGGTTTCAGAACGGTCCGGGCCGGTAGAGATAATGTCAATCGGCACACCGGTCAGCTCTTCGATACGCTGAATGTAATTCAGGGCCGCCTGTGGCAGACCGCTACGCTCTTTAACGCCAAAGGTGGTTTCAGACCAGCCTGGCATGGTTTCGTAGATCGGCTCGATGCCCTGCCAGTCGTCAGCAGCCAGCGGAGTGGTGGTCACTTCGCGGCCATCCGGCATGCGGTAGGCAACACAGATTTTCACTTCTTTCAGGCCGTCCAGGACGTCCAGTTTGGTCAGGCAGAAGCCAGACAGGGAGTTGATCTGCACTGCACGGCGCACAGCAACCGCATCCAGCCAGCCGGTACGACGACGACGACCAGTGGTCGCGCCAAACTCGTTACCCTGCTTGCAGAGGAACTCACCGATGTCATCAAACAGTTCGGTCGGGAATGGACCTGCACCCACGCGAGTGGAGTAAGCTTTGATGATACCCAGAACGTAATCCACATAACGTGGACCCAGGCCAGAGCCGGTCGCCACGCCACCCGCGGTGGTGTTAGAGGAGGTTACGTACGGATAGGTACCGTGGTCGATATCCAGCAGCGTACCCTGCGCACCTTCGAACATGACGAAATCGCCACGCTGACGCGCCTGGTCCAGCAGATCGGACACATCAACAACCATGCCGGTCAGGATGTCGGCAACGGCCATCACATCGTCCAGCACTTTCTGGTAGTCAACCGCGTCAACTTTGTAGAAGTTCACCAGCTGGAAGTTGTGATATTCCATCACTTCTTTCAGTTTTTCAGCAAAGGTAGCTTTGTCGAACAGGTCGCCTACGCGCAGACCGCGACGTGCAACTTTATCTTCGTAAGCCGGGCCAATACCACGACCGGTAGTACCGATCGCTTTCGCGCCACGCGCTTTTTCACGTGCCAGATCCAGCGCAACGTGGTAGTCGAGGATCAGCGGACAGGCTTCAGAGAGCAGCAGACGTTCGCGAACCGGGATGCCACGGTCTTCCAGGCCTTTCATCTCTTTCATCAGCGCAGCAGGAGACAGCACAACACCGTTACCGATGATGCTGGTCACATTGTCACGAAGAATGCCTGATGGAATAAGATGGAGGACGGTTTTTTCACCGTTGATTACGAGAGTATGGCCCGCGTTGTGACCACCCTGATAACGTACAACAAATTTAGCACGTTCAGTCAGAAGATCGACGATCTTCCCTTTACCTTCGTCACCCCATTGGGTGCCCAGTACGACGACGTTGTTACCCATTTTTCAAAATCACCGATTGCTTAAAAATGGATTCTACCATCGGTTTTGATGATGTTCAGCTTTTTTTGTATACAAATTTCGCCGAAATTGCCGGGTTCATGTTCAGTTAAACGATTACCTCAATATCTTGTGTGGCACGCTTGTTTTCATCACAAGAAGAGCCTGATAGACAAAAATGTAGCCTGATGGAAAACACCTGTTGGTTGAGTACGGATAAAAAAATGGCGCCTCAAAGAGACGCCATTTTCGTATTCAGACGGTGAAAATCAGCGGCCAGCAGTCGGAGACTTCATGTAGCGGAAGAAATCGCTATCCGGGCTGAGTACCATCACATCCTGATTGCTCTGGAAGCTGCTTTCGTATGCACGCAGGCTACGAATAAAGGCATAGAAGTCTGGATCCTGACTGAACGCATCCGCGAACAGTTTAGCGGCTTCGGCATCGCCTTCACCACGCTGGATACGACCCTGACGCTCAGCTTCTGCCAGCGTTTTGGTCACTTCATAGTCTGCGGTTGCGCGCAGCTTTTCAGCCTCTTCCTGACCCTGTGAACGATGGCGACGGGCTACCGCTTCACGCTCAGCGCGCATACGGTTGTAAATCGCTTCGGACACTTCAGTCGGCAGGTTGATCTGCTTGATACGCACGTCAACCACTTCGATACCTAATGCAGCCATACTGTTCGGGTTGATTACCGGCACTTTGCCGTTGGTCTCAGCCTGAACACGTTCAGCCGCTTTAGCGATCGCATCGTCAGCCGCTGGCGTGGTCACTTCATCTTCGGTGCCAGCAGAGCCGGAGTTCAGGGCATCGCGCACTTCCAGGGTCAGACGACCACGGGAGTCGGTCACGATGTCTTTTACATCCAGACGACCAATTTCAGAACGCAGACGGTCAGAGAACTTACGTTTCAGCAGCACTTCGGCCTGGGAGACGTCGCCGCCGCCGGTTGCCAGGTAGTAACGGCTGAAATCACTGATACGCCACTTGATGTACGAGTCGACAATCAGGTCTTTCTTCTCTTTGGTCACAAAGCGATCGGCCTGGTTATCCATGGTCTGGATACGGGCATCCAGGGTTTTAACCGATTCGATCATCGGGATCTTAAAGTGCAGACCCGGCTCGTAAACCAGTGGTTTGTTTTCGCTGTCACGCAGGACTTTGCCAAAACGCAGGGTAATTCCGCGCTCGCCCTCTTTGACGACAAAAATAGAGGTATAAAGCACGACCAGCACGATGATGATGATCGCAATAACTGACTTACGCATCGTTATTCCCCCTGACGCTGGTAGTCGTTACGCTGCGCGTTGGCGCGGCGTTGGTCCATGATGTCACCATCGTTTGAAGAAGAGGTGGTGTTTGCGCTGGAGTTGCCTGATGACGCAGGTGGCAGACGCAGCAGGTTATTCGCTCCGCTGGTGTCGTTCTTCGCGCCAGTGGCGTTTGCGCCTTTCAGCATCTGGTCCAGTGGCAGAACCATCAGGTTGCCATTTTTGCTGTCATTCACCAGTACCTTACGGGTATGGCTCAGCACTTTCTCCATGGTCTCGATATAGAGACGCTCGCGGGTAATTTCCGGTGCGGCTTTATATTCAGGCAGCAGTTTCGCGAAACGCGCCACTTCACCCTGAGCTTCGAGGATAGTCTGAGTCTTATAGGCGCGCGCTTCTTCGAGGATACGCTGTGCCTGACCGTTTGCACGTGGCTGGACTTCGTTGATGTATGCTTCCGCTTCACGGATATACTGCTGTTCGTTTTCACGGGCAGCAATCGCATCGTCAAACGCTGCTTTCACTTCTTCCGGCGGACGAGCAGCCTGGAAGTTGACGTCCAGCAGGGTGATACCCATGTTGTACGGACGAATGGTCTCTTCCAGCTCGCGCTGGGTATCGCTACGAATAACGGTACGACCTTCGGTCAGAATACGGTCCATGGTGTATTTGCCGATCACGCCGCGCAGGGCGCTGTCGGTAGCCTGACGCAGGCTGTCATCTGCACTGGTCACGCTAAACAGATAGTGCTGTGGATCGGTTACGCGGTACTGCACGTTCATCTCAACGCGCACCACGTTTTCGTCAGACGTCAGCATCACACCGGATGCCGCCAGCTCACGCACCGATTCAACGTTTACCGCCTTAACGTCATCGATAAAGGTTGGCTTCCAGTTCAGACCTGGCTCAACCAGATGGCTGAACTTACCGAAACGAGTGACAACACCGCGCTCGGCTTCTTTGATGGTGTAGAACCCGCTGGCAGCCCAGATAATTACCGCTGCAGCCGCAACAATAGTCACTACGCGACCGCCCATATGAGGACGCGGCCCCTGGCCAGTACCGCCGCCAGTGCCTTTACCACCGCCAAGACCGCCCAGCTTTTTACTCAGCTTGCGGAAGATATCATCCAGATCGGGTGGCCCCTGCTCGCGACCACCTTTGTTGCCATTTCCCCCGGAGTTGCCGCCTTGATTATTGCTGCTCCCCCACGGGTCGCGGTCTTGTCCGTTATTACCGGGCTGATTCCACGCCATGTATGTGCTCCATATTTGTTATGCGGTGATATACCTTCAAAGGCCTGGTATGCCGGAGCATCCATGGCGATTGGGGTATCCCAAAGGGCAAAAACCTTCAGGCATCTCCTTTCCGGTCAGACGACGTAGTCGACCAGCGCAGGTTCTTGTTTACAGAGGCGACGCCAGTCAACGATCGGCATACGCACTTGCAACCCCACGCTGCCGTCATCCTCCATCCACTCTTTTTCTATCGCCTGAAGCTGATAAAAACGGCTGCGCAGTCGGCCTTCCTCGGGCGGTAGACGCAGCGTGTGCTGGGCCACTTCACCGGAAAGACGTTCTGTTAAGGCCTGGAAAAGCAGTGGTACACCGACACCGGTCTGGGCAGAAAGCCAGACCCGAATCGGTATGTTCTCTTCATTTCTGTCGATACGCGGTTCGAAACCGTCCAGCATATCGATCTTGTTCATCACCAGCAGCGTTGGGATCTCGTGCGCATCAATCTCTTCCAGCACGATATTCACTGCGTCAATGTTTTCCTGCAGACGTACATCCGCAGCGTCAATCACGTGCAGCAGTAACGTCGCCTGACGGGTCTCCTGCAAGGTGGCTTTAAACGCAGCCACCAGATCGTGCGGCAAATGGCGGATAAACCCAACGGTATCCGCCAGCACGGTTTCACCGACGTCCGTTACATCAATGCGGCGCAGCGTCGGATCCAGGGTCGCAAACAGCTGGTCTGCGGCGTACACCTGGGCCTCAGTGATCTGGTTAAACAGGGTGGATTTACCGGCGTTGGTATAACCGACCAGCGACACCGTCGGAATGTCTGCTTTCTGTCGGGAGCGGCGCCCTTGCTCACGTTGTTTCTCAACTTTTTCCAACCGTGAGAGGATCTGCATTATACGGCCACGCAGCAAGCGACGGTCGGTTTCGAGCTGGGTTTCACCCGGGCCACGCAAACCAATCCCGCCTTTCTGTCTTTCAAGGTGTGTCCAGCCGCGCACCAGGCGCGTTGCCAGATGGCGCAACTGCGCCAGCTCAACCTGCAGCTTCCCTTCATGAGTACGCGCACGTTGAGCAAAAATGTCTAAAATCAAACCCGTTCGATCGATAACACGACATTCGCACAGACGTTCCAGGTTGCGTTCCTGGGCCGGTGTCAGGGCGTGATCAAAAAGCACGACTGATGCGCCAGTCGCTTTAACGGCATCCGCAATCTCTACTGCTTTACCTTCACCAACAAAATACTTTGGGTGCGGCGCTTTACGGCTACCGGTAATCACCTGCATTGCTTCGACACCGGCGGAAGAGACCAGAGATTCAAACTCCTGGAGATCTTCCATATCTTTGTCTTGCGAAAAATAGATGTGTACCAGCACCGCCTGCTCACCGGCATCATAACGGTCAAACAAGCGTAAACCTCTCTAAAAAGATCAGCGGGGAACGCAGAAACCTGGCTCCCCGATATGGAAATAACAGCCAGTAACCTTATTCGGTTTCTTCACTGTCCTGCGCAGGCGCAGAAGAGCCCTGTGCGTTGCTGCCATGATGGTAGTTACTGGAACCGCCGCCAGCGTTATTGCTGTGATGAGATACCGGGCGAGACGGAACAACAGTAGAAATCGCGTGCTTGTAGACCATCTGGCTGACCGTGTTTTTCAACAGGATCACGAACTGATCGAAAGACTCAATTTGACCTTGCAGCTTAATACCATTCACCAAATAAATAGAAACTGGAACACGTTCACGACGCAGTGCGTTCAAGAACGGATCTTGTAAAGATTGCCCCTTAGCCATTCTATCTTTTCCTTATATGCTTGTTTTGTACTTAGAACCTTGCGATTCTGAAAAATTGCGCACGATACGGCTTAATTGTACACATTCAGTCTGCGATATCACCAACAACCTGTAACACATCTTGTAGCGCCTGCTGCGGTTTCTCACTGTCTAACCAGTGAATACCGTCCCAACCGCGCAACCAGGTCATCTGGCGTTTCGCTAACTGTCTCGTGGCGCAAATACCTCGATAAACCATTTCATCATGTGATATTTCACCTTCAATGTATGACCACATCTGGCGATAACCCACACAACGAATGGAAGGCATATCCGTATGCAAATCTCCACGGGCAAATAGCGCCCGCACTTCTGCTTCAAAATCTGAAGCTAACATCTGATGAAAACGCTGCTCAATTCGTTGATGGAGCAGTTCACGGCTCGCCGGGGCGATGGCGAACTGATGCACCTGATACGGCAGAGCCTCTCCTGACGTTTGCGTCAGTTCCGTTAAAGTTTTACCCGAAATGAAAAAAACTTCCAGTGCCCGGGAAAGCCTTTGCGGATCATTTGGATGAATACGTGCTGCGGCAACCGGATCGATTTCAGCCAGTTGTTCATGCAACGCACCCCATCCCTGCTCTGCCGCCTGTTGCTCAATTTTTGCTCTTACTTCAGGATCTGCCGATGGCAATGGCGATAACCCTTCCAGTAAGGCTTTGAAATAGAGCATGGTTCCACCCACTAACAGGGGGATACGACCTGCCGCACTGATCTCTGCCATCTGCGCCAGCGCATCGCGACGAAAATCTGCCGCCGAATACGCCTGCGCCGGGTCAAGGATATCCAGTAATCGGTGCGGCGCGGCGCGTAATTCGTCTGCGTTCGGCTTTGCTGTACCGATATCCATCCCCTGATAAATAAGGGCGGAATCAACGCTAATCAACTCTACTGGCAAAACTTTACGTAACTCAATGGCTAACGCTGTTTTGCCGGAGGCCGTTGGCCCCATCAAAAATATCGCCTTAGGCAGGCTGGTATTACTCAAGTCACTCATTTTTCAGGGCGTTCATCGCCGAATGTAGATCTACAGGTTGTAATAAACCACCCGGCGGCGCTTTCACCAGCTGCGGGCAGAGGCGTTCGACCTCAGCCAGCACCGTGATCGCCTGCGCCATACTCCACGTCGAATGTTCGCTGGCCAGTTGGCGAGCGATCCACTGCGCGGTGTTGGCGGCATCAAACGTCGTTTGTTGCGCCAGGTAGCCTATCAGTTCAGGAATCAAGTTTTGTAAATTTTGTTGGCGTAAGGGTAAAGGCACGGCCCGAAGCGTGACATGGTGCGCTTCGGTCACCATCTGGATGCCCATTTCAGCCAGCGCCGTTTGATAACGCTGGATGACCTGCGTCTCTTGCGCCGAGATTTTTATCCGCACCGGGATCAGCAGCGGCTGGGCGCAGGCCTGATGCGGCCCGGGGGCAAGCTGCGCCTGCTTTAACCAGCGTTCGGCGACCGGTAGGGACAACAGCGCCAGCTGGCCGTCACGCTCCAGCAGGGCAGTATCCGGCGCTACGATGGTCAGCACCCGACCAAAACTCTGACTATGCCCCGCCAGCGTAGGGGCCGCGGGCGCGCTATCTTCTGTTTTATGTGCGGGAGCCGGGGTATCAAGCAATGTGCGATAGACCGCGCCCGCCTGCTTTTGGTAACCCGGCTGGGCATGGGGGTAGCTGGCACCCGATGCTCGCGGGGCCGATCCGCTGGATGCAAAGCGCGGCGCGGCCGGTTCACGTGCGACAGCCGGTTCTGCAAACTGGTTTTTACCCGCCGCTACGCGGTTTTCCGGGATAGGACGCGGCGCAGGTGCCACGTCAGTCAACGGCAGGGTCGGATCGGCCTGCTGCTGCAATACGCTCAGCACGCCCTGGTAGATAAAGTCATGCACCAGCCGTGACTGATGAAAACGCACTTCATGCTTGGCCGGATGAACGTTAACGTCCACCTGATGCGGGTCGATCTCCAGATAGAGCACAAAAGCAGGCTGCTCTCCGGCACCGAGTTTATCCTCGCACGCCTGGCGGATCGCGTGATTGATCAGGCGGTCACGCATCATGCGCCCGTTCACGTAGCAATACTGGATCTCAGCAAATGCCGCGCTGCTCGCTTTCGGATCCGCCACCCAGCCGCGCAGGGTCAAATCGCCATGCTGCCACTCAATCGCCAGCGCCTGTTCAAGGAAGGGCGTACCGCAGATGGCACCCAGTCGGCGCTCTTTTTGCCCGCCCTGCGCCACGGCGCGGTACTGGCGCATCATCTTGCCGTTATGACTGAGATTGATGGTGACATCGAAACGCGCCAGCGCGATGCGGCGGATAATCTCGTCGATATGGCCGAATTCGGTTTTCTCGGTGCGCATAAACTTGCGCCGCGCGGGGGTGTTGTAGAACAGATCCAGCACTTCCAGCGTGGTGCCCACCGGATGCGCGGCGGGTTTAACCGTCACGTCCATATCCCGGCCTTCGGCGTAAGCCTGCCAGGCTTCCGGCTGCTCTGCCGTGCGGGAAGTGAGCGTTAAGCGGGAGACAGAGCTGATACTCGCCAACGCTTCGCCGCGAAAACCGAGGCTGATGATGGCTTCGAGATCGTCAAGGGAGGCGATTTTGCTGGTTGCATGACGGGCCAGCGCTAACGCCAGCTCCTCTTTTTTGATGCCGCAGCCGTTATCACGAATACGGATGAGTTTCGCGCCGCCGCGCTCAATATCAATATCGATGCGGGTCGCACCCGCATCGAGACTGTTTTCCACCAGCTCTTTCACGACCGACGCAGGGCGTTCTACCACCTCACCGGCGGCGATTTGGTTCGCAAGCTGCGGCGGCAGAACCTGAATCGGCATGAAATCTCCTTAGTTGGTCGAGGTCGACTCGCCCGGTAATACGGCGCTGGCTGTCTGCGCCGCGCCACCCTGCGGTGCAGACTGGAGCGGATGCGTATCAAAATAGTTACGCAGGCCTTTATAAATCGCTTCGGCAATCTGCTGCTGGTAGTTATCGCTGCCCAGCAGTCGCTCTTCACCGTTATTACTGATAAAGCCAGTTTCGACCAGAATGGACGGGATATCCGGCGAACGCAGCACGCCCAGGCTGGCATGTTCCGGGCGGCGCTTATGCAGGGAACCCACACTTTGCAGCTGATTCAGGACATTAGTCGCTACATCATACCCGACACGCTGGGAATGGCCGAACTGTAAATCCAGTACCGCCTGGCTCAGGTAGGGATCCGACTGGCTGTTCGCCAGCACGTCACCTGCCCCGCCCAACAGCTCGGATTGCTTTTCATGTTCCTCAAGCCAGTTTGCCATTTCACTGTTAGCACGACGGTTGGAAAGCACCCATACGGATGCCCCCGTCGCGCTGCGGTTGGGAGCCGCATCGGCATGCACAGAAACGAGGAAATTAGCGTTCTGCTGACGCGCCACGTCAGAACGGCCCATGACCGAGATAAAATAATCGCCGTCACGGGTTAATACACCTTTAAACATCGGGTCGTTGTTCAGCAGGGTTCGCAGCTTACGGGCAATGGCGATAGTCACGTTCTTCTCACGCGTGCCGCCCGGTCCGATAGCGCCAGGATCATCGCCACCGTGTCCTGCATCAATCGCAATGATAACCTTATCGCCGTTTGTCTGGCGCGCCTGGACGGCCGGACGGGTCACGGTATTGCTGCTGGTGACGCTGGTAATACGATCGCTGCCGGATTTAAACGGATTGCGGGCTGGCTCTGAAGGACGCGGTGCAACCACAGGCGCTTCCACCCGCTTTGCCACTACCGGTGGTGGTGGAGGCGGCGGCGGTGCATCGGCGTTGATGGTAAAAATCACCATGTAGTTCGCGCCGTTCTGTTGCTTCACCGCCCGGGTCTTGCCGTTTTGCGTTAAATCGACCACCAGACGCAAGGACTGATTGTCTTTCGGCGTACCGGAACGAATGCTATGCACCAGGTTATTGCCGCTGAACTGCAGCGGCAACCCTTTGATAACACCGGTCTGTTTGATATCCAGTGCGACGCTGCGCTTATCGTCCTGCGAAAAAGCATACTCAGGATCGCCCATAAAGCTGAAGGTGATCCGGGCCTGATTGTCGCCGTTGGACACCTGAATATCGGACAACGTTGCTGCCCCGGTCTGGGCACAAAACAGCACCGTTGCAGCCATCAACCAACTTTTAACGCGATTAATCATCCCGTTATCTCTTCTTTTAACCGGCCAACCGCGCCAGTATGGAGTGACCTGATGCGGAGACAGCAGTGACGCGGGCTTCACGCCCTTGCGCCTGATACTCCAGGTGAATTTCAACATCCGGGTCAGGCAAGACGCCCGTACCCTGCTGCGGCCACTCTACCAGGCAAATGGCATCGTTGGCGAAATAGTCACGGATCCCCATAAATTCCAGCTCTTCAGGATCGGCAAGGCGATAGAGATCGAAGTGGTACACCATCAGGTTATCCAGGGTGTACGGCTCCACCAGCGTATAGGTCGGGCTTTTCACGTTTCCCTGATGTCCCAGCGCCTGTAAGAAGCCCCGGCTAAAGGTGGTTTTACCCGCGCCAAGGTCGCCATACAGATAAATGACGGTTGCGCCCTTGCAGGCCTGCGCCACGCGCTGGCCGAGATCTAAAGTTGCCTGTTCGTCGGGTAAAGGGATCACTCGATTAATCATTTTCTACGTCAATTATTTCCGGGTTAACAACACGCCGTAGCGTGTCAAAAAGATCGGTTGCCAGCATGCCGCGCGTACCGTACTGGTCAGCCAGCCGATCGGCGGCTGCACCATGCACGACGCAGCCTGCGCAGGCAGCATCATAAAGCGCCAGTTTCTGTCCGAGCAACGCCCCGATAATACCGGAAAGCACATCGCCCATACCGCCGCTCGCCATGCCCGCATTGCCGGCATCAATAATACCTGACATTCCGCTTTCACTGGCGACGACGGTGCCAGCGCCTTTCAGCACTACCACACCACCGTAACGTTTTACCAGACGCTGGGCAGAATGTAAGCGATCGCTTTCAATTTCTGCAACGCTGCAGTTAAGCAGACGCGCGGCCTCGCCGGGGTGCGGCGTCAGGATGCGATTGTGACGTTTATCCGGGTTGATTGCCAGAAGGTTCAGCGCGTCAGCGTCCCAAAGCATGGCGTGCCGAAAGTTCTCGACCTTGCGTAACGCCTCTTTACCCCAGGACGCTTGTCCCAGACCGGGGCCAATTACGACCACATCGGCCCACTGCAGGCTGTCGTCCAGCGCCTCAGCGGTCAGTTCGTGTACCATCAGCTCAGGCCGGGCGGTGACGATCGGGGCAATATTTTCGCGGCGGGTCAGAACGCGCACCAGCCCTGCCCCCGTTCGCAGCGCCGCTTCGCCGGTCATGCGGATAGCCCCTGCGGTGCCGTGATCGCCGCCGATGATCACCAGTCGGCCGTGATCGCCCTTATGGGAGGTAGGACGACGCGGAGGTAGCCATTGCGCCAGTTGCGAAGCATCAAAGCGGCTGATGGGCGTCTCTTGTCCGGCAAGCCAGCCTTCCAGCCCGAGGGCGTTATGGTGCAGTTCCCCGACGACATCACGCGCTTTCCCGGTCAACAGGCCGGGCTTGAGGGCAACAAAGGTCACCGTATGGTTAGCGTGAATGACGTCGCCGGGCGTGGTGCCCGTCTGGGCGTTCAGCCCGGAGGGCACATCCAGCGCAACGATGGAGGCCGGGTGGTGGTTAGCGTGCGCGATTAATCTGGCAATCTCATTACGTGGCGCACTACGTAACCCCGTTCCCAGCAGGCCGTCGACGATCAGATCGACCTCTTCGGGCCAGGCCGTATCTGCAGCATGGATCACCCCCGCCGCCTCCAGCCAGGTTTCCCGCGCTTTTGCAGCCTCTTCGGGAAGCGGTTTGTCGCTCTCCTGCGCCAACAGCGTCACGGTTATACCGGCGGCCAGCGCCAGGCGTGCGACGACATAACCATCGCCACCGTTGTTGCCATGGCCACACAGGATCAGCCAGTGTCTGGCCTGCGGATACGCCCTGCGGGCAACGGCAAACGCTGCCTCACCCGCGCGCTGCATCAGTTCATAAAGCGTCATACCAATGCTGTCTGCAGCCTCTTGTTCGACGCGACGTAGCGCCTCCGCCGGCCAGACAGAATGTGGTATACTTGCGGGGTTTTTCTTCACAGTATGGTCCGTCATGTCACAGCCCCTCGATCTCAATCAGTTAGCGCAAAACATTAAACAGTGGGGCGCTGAGCTTGGTTTTCAACACGTGGGTATCACCGATACCGATCTCTCTGCCAGTGAGCCAAAACTCCAGGCATGGCTGGATAATCAATACCACGGCGAGATGGAGTGGATGGCGCGTCACGGCATGATGCGCGCCCGCCCGCATGAACTGCTGCCGGGAACGCTGCGCGTGATCAGTGTGCGGATGAACTACCTTCCCGCCCGGGCCGCTTTTGCCAGCACGCTAAAAGACCCCACGCTGGGATACGTCAGCCGTTATGCCCTGGGGCGTGATTATCATAAATTGTTGCGTAACCGGCTCAAAAAGCTGGGGGAAATGATCCAGCAGCAATGCGCCACGCTGAATTTTAGACCCTTTGTCGATTCCGCGCCTGTTCTTGAGCGGCCCCTGGCTGAAAAAGCGGGGCTTGGCTGGACAGGTAAGCACTCACTTATCCTCAGCCGCGACGCCGGTTCCTTTTTCTTCCTGGGCGAGTTACTGATTGATCTCCCCCTGCCGGTGGATAAGCCGGTTGAAGATGGCTGTGGGCGCTGTGTCGCCTGCATGACTATCTGCCCTACCGGCGCCATCGTAGAGCCTTACACCGTTGATGCCCGCCGCTGCATCTCCTATCTGACCATTGAACTTGAAGGGGCGATCCCGGAAGAGTTCAGGCCGTTAATCGGCAATCGCATTTATGGCTGCGATGACTGCCAGCTGATCTGCCCGTGGAACCGTTATTCACAGTTAACGGAAGAGGACGACTTCAGCCCGCGCAAGGCCCTGCACGCTCCGCCGCTCATTGAGCTGTTTGGCTGGAGTGAAGCCTGGTTTTTGAAGGTAACAGAGGGATCGGCTATTCGCCGTATCGGGCACTTGCGCTGGCTGCGTAATATCGCCGTCGCGCTGGGAAATGCTCCCTGGGATGAAGCCAATATTCAGGCTCTGGAAAGTCGCCGAGGTGAGCACCCACTTCTTGATGAACACATAGAATGGGCGGTTGCGCAGCAAATCGCCAGGCGAAACGCCTGTGCTGTAGAGGTGCAATTACCGCAGAAAAACAGGCTGGTCCGGGTGGTCGAAAAAGGGCTGCCGCGGGATGCGTGATGTTTCCACAGCCTGTGAATAAAATTTAAAAGCCAGAAACCATCTGGGCCAGGCTATTGGTCAAGTGATCGGCTTAACATTTTGAAATGATATTTTCTCTATAATTTTCAATAAATTATAAAGTTACTATTCATCAGGCGAAGTATTTGGCTATTCGCAGAAAATTAACAAAGCTGTGGATAAGTCTGTTAAGAAGAGTTTGTCAGAAATGAAACAAATCATCCCCGGCGGGGCTTGCCGCGGTGGATATCTGGAAGAGGAGAAAAAATTTGGAGCGGGAAACGAGACTCGAACTCGCGACCCCGACCTTGGCAAGGTCGTGCTCTACCAACTGAGCTATTCCCGCTTAATCTTTGTCTTTCACGCTGCTGCTTGGTTGCAACCTGAAATCCTGCGATTTTGGTGGTGCGTATCTTGCGATACTTTTCAAATTTTGGAGCGGGAAACGAGACTCGAACTCGCGACCCCGACCTTGGCAAGGTCGTGCTCTACCAACTGAGCTATTCCCGCTTAATCTTCGTCTTTCACGTTGCTGCTTTGTTGCAACCTGAAAGCCTGCGATTGGTGGTCTTACTGCACAGCGAACAGATTTGGAGCGGGAAACGAGACTCGAACTCGCGACCCCGACCTTGGCAAGGTCGTGCTCTACCAACTGAGCTATTCCCGCAAAATCTGTGCTGTCGTAACGATGAATTCTCTGTCGTTACGGGAGGCGCATTATACGAGAAATCCTTTCTGCTGCAACCCCCCCAAAAGCGTTTTTTTATAAATTTAATTCAAGTGCTGCAATATTCGTCACATTGCGCATTTTTAAATCGTTATAGCGGTTTAGCCCCGGCAACTGCAGCACCGCCGGGGTTCTCGCTTACAGTTTAATGAAATGTTCGCGGTAATACGCCAGTTCCGCCACTGACTCACGAATATCGTCCATGGCCTGATGCGTCCCCTGCTTCTTAAAGCCATCCAGCATTTCCGGCTTCCAGCGGCGCGCCAGCTCTTTCAGGGTACTGACATCGAGATAGCGGTAGTGGAAATAGGCTTCCAGCTCCGGCATGTACTTAAACAGGAAACGGCGATCCTGGCCGATGCTGTTACCACAAATCGGTGACTTACCCTGCGGTACCCACTGCTTGAGGAACTCAAGGGTAGCCAGCTCGGCTTCGCGGTCGCCCTGGGTGCTGGCTTTCACGCGGTCCACCAGGCCGCTGCCGGTGTGGGTACGTACGTTCCAGTCATCCATCAGCGCCAGTTGCTCATCGGACTGATGCACGGCAATGGTTGGCCCTTCCGCCAGCACATTCAGGTTCGCATCGGTTACCAGTGTGGCGATCTCAATAATGCGATCGCGCTCGGGATCCAGCCCGGTCATCTCCAGATCAATCCAAATCAGATTGTTTTCATCTGCACTCATGTTATTTTCCACCCTTCTCGTATAACCGGCCGTGGCAGGTTAACTAGTATTAATTAGTGTGTATCATAGAGGTTTTGCCCAATATGGGCGACCAGGAGCCAGCACGATTGAGTAAAAATAAACTCTCCAAAGGGCAGCAGCGCCGCGTGAAAGCCAATCACCAGCGCCGTCTTAAAACCACTTCGGAGAAGGTCGATTACGACGACAACCTGTTTGGCGAACCCGCTGAAGGCGTAGTGATTAGCCGCTTCGGTATGCATGCTGATGTGGAATCGGGTGATGGCGAGGTTCACCGCTGCAATATTCGCCGCACCATCCGCTCGCTGGTAACCGGTGACCGCGTGGTCTGGCGTCCGGGTAAAGCTGCAGCAGAAGGCGTGACGGTGAAAGGCATCGTTGAAGCCGTGCATGAGCGCACGTCGGTTCTGACGCGCCCGGACTTCTACGACGGCGTAAAACCCATTGCCGCCAATATCGATCAGATCGTCATTGTCTCGGCGATCCTGCCCGAGCTGTCGCTGAATATTATCGACCGTTATCTCGTCGCTTGTGAAACCCTGCAAGTAGAGCCGCTGATTGTCCTGAACAAAATCGATCTGCTCGACAGCGAAGGCATGGACTTCGTTAATGAGCAGATGGATATCTATCGCAAGATTGGCTATCGCGTGCTGATGGTCTCGAGCCGGACGCAGAATGGCCTGCAGCCGCTCGAAGAGGCATTAACCGATCGCATCAGCATTTTTGCCGGTCAGTCCGGCGTAGGCAAATCCAGCCTGCTGAACAACCTGCTGGGTCTACAACAAGAGATTCTGACTAACGATGTCTCTGACAACTCCGGTCTGGGTCAGCACACCACCACTGCCTCACGTCTGTATCACTTCCCGCACGGCGGCGATGTTATCGACTCCCCGGGGGTGCGTGAATTTGGTCTGTGGCATCTCGAACCCGATCAGATCTTTAACGGCTTTGTCGAGTTCCTCGACTATTTAGGCGCGTGTAAATACCGTGACTGTAAGCACGATAACGACCCTGGCTGCGCCATTCGTGCCGCGGTCGAAAACGGTGAAATTGCGGAAACCCGTTTTGCCAACTATCACCATATTCTCGACAGCATGGCGCAGGTAAAAACGCGTAAAAGCTTTTCTGAATCTGATGACTGACAACTAAGCTAAGCGTCGCTAAAATCGTCCCCTTTTTTTCAGGTTCCGGCTGTCTGACAGCCGGTTCAGGAACGACAAAACAATGGCCTGGAGGCTACCTTGTTAAACTCATTTAAACTTTCGCTTCAATACATTCTGCCAAAACTGTGGCTCACTCGCCTGGCGGGCTGGGGCGCGAGCAAACGAGCGGGCTGGCTGACCAAGCTGGTAATCGATCTGTTCGTGAAATACTACAAGGTCGATATGCGTGAAGCGCAGAAGCCGGATACCGCCAGCTACCGCACCTTTAACGATTTCTTCGTGCGCCCACTGCGCGATGAAGTGCGTCCGCTGAATACCGACCCGAACGTGCTGGTGATGCCTGCTGACGGCGTGATCAGCCAGCTGGGCGCGATCGAAAACGACAAGATCCTGCAGGCTAAGGGCCATAACTACAGTCTGGAAGCTTTGCTGGCAGGTAACTACCTGATGGCGGATCTGTTCCGCAATGGTTCCTTTGCCACCACTTACCTGTCGCCACGCGACTATCACCGCGTGCATATGCCGTGCAACGGTATTCTGCGTGAAATGATCTACGTCCCGGGCGATCTGTTCTCGGTGAACCATTTGACCGCGCAAAATGTTCCGAACCTTTTTGCCCGTAACGAGCGCGTTATCTGCCTGTTCGACACCGAGTTTGGCCCGATGGCGCAGATTCTGGTGGGTGCCACCATTGTCGGCAGCATTGAAACCGTCTGGGCGGGCACCATTACGCCACCGCGCGAAGGCGTGATTAAACGCTGGACCTGGCCTGAGGGTGAAAGCGAAGGCTCCGTGGCGCTGCTGAAGGGTCAGGAGATGGGCCGCTTCAAACTCGGCTCCACTGTAATCAACCTGTTTGCCCCGGGTAAAGTGAAGCTGGTAGAGCAGCTTGAAAGCCTGTCCGTAACCAAACTCGGCCAGCCGCTGGCGGTTTCGACGGAGCCTTTCGTTACAACGGACGCAGAGCCTGCCCCGCTGTCAGACGAAGAGATCGCCGCTGAACTCGAAGCCAGCCCGCTGGTTGATGACAAAAAAGACGCAAGCTAAGCAAAGGTAAACTGACGTGCGCCTGATTATCACTTTGCTGATGGCCTGGTGCCTCAGTACGGGGGCGTACGCCGCGAACGCCCCTGACAGTAAACAAATCTCACAGGAACTCGAGCAGGCGAAGGCGGCAAAGCCTGCCCAGCCAGAAACCGTTGAGGCGCTCGAGGCTGCGCTGAACGCGCTTGAGGAGCGTAAAGCCTCCCTTGAGCGCGCCGCGCAGTACCAGCAGGTCATCGATAACTTCCCCAAACTTTCACAAACCTTGCGCGCGCAGCTGAACGATATTCGTGAAGAGCCGCGCCAGGTGCCTGCGGGCATGACCTCTGACACCCTGAATCAGGAGATCCTGCAGGTCAGCAGCCAGTTACTGGAAAAAACCCGCCAGGCGCAGCAGGAGCAGGAGCGCGCCCGCGATATTGCGGACTCCCTGAACCAGCTGCCTCAGCAGCAAACCGATGCCCGCCGTCAGCTCAATGAGGTAGAACGCCGGGCCGGAGCGCAAACCGGCGCTAACGCCCTCAGCCAGGCTCAAAATCTCGGCCTACAGGCGGAATCTGCCAGGTTAAAAGCCAGGGTAGATGAACTGGAGCTGGCGCAGCTTTCGGCCAACAATCGCCAGGAGCTGGCGCGTATGCGCTCTGAGCTGGCGAAAAAACAGGGCGAGCAGCTGGATGCTTATCTCCAGGCGCTGCGCAATCAACTCAACAGCCAGCGCCAGCGCGAAGCCGAGCGGGCGCTGGAAAGCACTGAACTGCTGGCGGAAAACAGCGAGAACCTGCCCGCCGGTATCGTCGAGCAGTTTAAGGTCAACCGTGAGCTTTCTGCCGCGCTCAACCAGCAGGCGCAGCGCATGGATCTGGTGGCTTCCCAGCAACGCCAGGCCACCAATCAAACGCTACAGGTACGTCAGGCGCTGAATACGCTGCGCGAGCAGTCGCAGTGGCTTGGCTCATCGAACCTGCTTGGTGAAGCCCTGCGCGCCCAGGTTGCCCGTCTTCCTGAAATGCCAAAACCCCAGCAGCTCGATACCGAAATGGCGCAACTGCGTGTGCAGCGTCTGCGCTTTGAAGATCTGCTGAATAAGCAGCCGCAGCTGCGCCAGATCCACCAGCCGGACGGCAAGCCGCTCACCGCCGAGCAAAACCGCATTCTGGAAGCCCAGCTGCGCACCCAGCGCGAGTTGTTGAACTCCCTGTTACAGGGGGGCGATACGCTGCTGCTCGAGCTGACCAAACTGAAAGTCTCAAATAGCCAGCTGGAAGATGCGTTAAAAGAAGTCAACGAGGCCACTCACCGCTATCTGTTCTGGACCTCGGACGTACGCCCGATCACCTTCTCCTGGCCGCTTGATATTGTTCAGGATCTGCGGCGGTTGATTTCGCTGGATACCTTCAGCCAGCTTGGTAAAGCCAGCGTGATGATGCTCACCAGCAAGGAGACGATTTTCCCGCTGCTTGGCGCATTAATTCTGGTTGGGTTCAGTATTTACTCCCGCCGTCACTTCACCCGCTTCCTCGACCGCTCCAGCGCGCGCGTCGGTAAGGTGACCCAGGACCATTTCTGGCTCACGCTGCGTACGGTCTTCTGGTCGATTCTGGTGGCCTCGCCGTTGCCGGTACTGTGGATGACCCTGGGTTATGGCCTGCGTGAAGCCTGGCCTTACCCGCTGGCGGTGGCGATTGGCTTTGGAGTAACGGCCACCGTGCCGCTGCTGTGGGTCGTGATGATCTGCGCCACCTTCGCCCGGCCGAATGGCCTGTTTGTCGCCCACTTTGGCTGGCCGCGTCACCGCGTGGCGCGGGCGATGCGCTACTACCTGATGAGCATCGGGCTGATTGTGCCGCTGATCATGGCGCTGATTATGTTTGATAATCTGAACGACAGGGAGTTTTCCGGCTCGTTCGGCCGTCTGTGTTTCATCCTGATTTGCGGTGCGCTGGCGGTGGTCACGCTGAGTCTGAAGAGAGCCGGGATCCCGCTCTATCTCGACAAAGAGGGCAGCGGCGATAACATGGTCAACCATATGCTGTGGAATTTGCTGCTCAGCGCCCCGCTGGCGGCGATTCTGGCGGCAGCCGTCGGCTATCTGGCCACTGCCCAGGCGCTACTGGCGCGTCTTGAAACCTCGGTAGCAATCTGGTTCCTGCTGCTGGTGGTCTACCACGTTATTCGCCGCTGGATGCTGATTCAGCGTCGTCGTCTGGCCTTCGACCGGGCGAAAAACCGTCGTGCCGAAATTCTCGCCCAACGTGCGCGCGGCGAAGAAGAGCCAGCCCATATGCTCAGTACGGAAGGAACGGTGGAGGTCGATGAAACGGAGCTGGATCTGGATGCCATTAGTACCCAGTCCCTGCGCCTGGTCCGTTCCATTCTGATGCTGATCGCGCTGCTGTCCGTCATTGTGCTGTGGTCGGAAATCCATTCAGCGTTTGGCTTCCTGGAAAACATTACCCTCTGGGATGTGACCTCGACGGTTCAGGGCGTGGAAAGCCTGGAGCCGATTACGCTCGGCGCGGTGCTGATCGCCATTCTGGTGTTCATCATCACCACCCAGCTAATCCGTAACTTCCCGGCGCTGCTGGAGCTGGCCCTGTTGCAGCATCTGGATCTCACCCCGGGCACCGGATACGCCATTACCACCATCACCAAATACCTGCTGATGGTGTTTGGCGGGCTGGTGGGCTTCTCGATGATCGGCATCGAGTGGTCGAAGTTGCAGTGGCTGGTAGCCGCGCTCGGTGTCGGGCTTGGGTTTGGCTTGCAGGAGATCTTCGCCAACTTTATCTCAGGCCTGATTATCCTGTTTGAAAAGCCGATCCGTATTGGCGATACCGTGACGATCCGCGATCTGACCGGCAGCATTACGAAGATCAACACCCGCGCCACCACGATCAGCGACTGGGATCGCAAAGAGATTATCGTCCCTAACAAGGCGTTTATCACCGAGCAGTTTATCAACTGGTCGCTGTCGGACTCCGTGACGCGTGTGGTACTGACCGTACCGGCCCCGTCAGATGCCAACAGCGAAGAGGTGACGCAAATTCTCTATACCGCGGCCGAGCGCTGTTCGCTGGTAATCAGCACGCCGGAGCCGGAAGTATTCCTGGTGGATTTACAACAGGGGATCCAGATTTTCGAGCTGCGTATCTATGCGGCCGAAATGGGTCATCGCATGCCGCTGCGTCATGAGATCCACCAGCTGATTCTGGCGGGCTTCCGTGAACACGGTATCGACATGCCATTCCCACCGTTCCAGATGCGACTGGAAACCCTGGACGGACGTAAGACGGGAAGAACATTAACGTCAGCGGCGAAGACACGCCCGGCGGGAAGTTTGTAAAAATAAAAGCCAGCCGCATCAGTGGCTGGCTTTTTTGCCTGCGATTTTACCCAAGACAAAACTGGTACCTGAAAACAAATCGCCATAACCAGATGCCTGCGATAAGTATTGTTATAAGGTACAGAAATCCGTGATGGGCTTTTTTTATCAAAAAAGCATAAAGCGCAGGTAAAAAAATCGGGAACGTAATGAGCATTCCGAAACCGCGGATATCATCATTCTCGACATACGCCATCAGGTCACAGATGTTTTTGATGTTCTCTTCTCCAATCCACCATTCCTTATCCTGTGTTGAGAAGATAACAGTGACGATAATCGATAAGCACAGCCAGATGATCCCAAGCGTAAATATTTTATAGCTCACTTAAATACCTTCTAAGATGGCCATGATCGCGCTTTTTTTCGCAATTATGCGTCTCACCGTATACTCGTGAAGACTGACCCACGGGATGGTGAATGGAAGCAATGCGATTACCCGCACTTCTTTGGGTATCTCTGTTACATCGTGAACCTGCCAGAATGATTTTTCATCTGCCAGATTATCGGTTCGGATACCCGGATTGGCATAAGAGGTTAAATCGCGTAAATAAAATTCACCCCCCTACTCCCCGCACACTTTCAGGCAGTAGGGGAATAGCGAACTCAGTCAGCCACCCAAATCGGTGATGGCGCTACGCGACGACGGTAATTCTCATAAATCCCCATCGCCATCAGCGAGAAGAAGATCGGGCCGCCGACCATCCACAGCGCGCTGTTCCAGTCGTTGGCCTCAATAACCGGCTGGATCACGGTGAAAATATTTGCAAAGGCTACCACCAGCACGACGACGGTCGTTGCCAGCAGCGTGGCGGCGCGGGTTTTGAAAATCACGAACGGACGTTCGAGATCCTGCTTCGCCTTAAAGAACGGGAACGCCAGGGTCAGGAAAAGATAGGGCAGCGTCATTGATACGTTCGCCATCAGGGTCAGCTTGTTATAAAACGCAGAAGCAGTATCCCCTCCGAACGACACCAGAAGAATAAACACACAGACCAGCAGACACTGCATCCACATGGCATTCGCAGGCATGCCTGCCGTGTTGAGTTGCGTCATGCGGGTCGGCCACAGCGCTTTTGGTGTTCCCTGGATAATCGCTTTTAGCGGCGAATAGATCAGCGTGAAGAAAGCACCGGTATAGGCGAGGAACATCGACAGGCCGGTGATACGCGCAAACCAGACGCCCATCGTCGTGGCCGTATCCGGCGTCAGCTGCATTGCCTGTCCGAGCGTCATCCCCAGGCTTTTCATCAGCACGTAAGTAATATTGCCAAGGTTAGTGGTGTCGTTGCTTAACACCTGCTGCCAGTTGGTGCTCACCCCCCAGAGGAAAATCGCCAGCGAGTAGCCGACAGAGATAACTATCGCCGCGAAGATAATCCCTTTGGCAAAGTTCTTTTCCGGGTTTTCGGTTTTATCGACCAGGCCGCCCACGGCTTCAATTCCGCCGTAGGCAAAGATCGCAAACACCACAAAGGAGAGCATCGCGAGGCCGGACTGATAGCTCGGGTTAGGTGACGAAACGAAATTCACCTCCTGTGCAAAATGGCCGCCGTTGAGGCACAAAATCGCGATGCTCACCAACAGCAGGACCAGGTTCAGACACATGACTGAAATACCGCCTACGGCGGTTATGCGTGCGATTTTGTTGATGCCTTTCGATGCCACCAGCGTTACCAGCATCATCCAGCAGACCGCGAGAATCCCGACGACCTGTGTGGAGCTAAGTCCAGCCAAAGACCAGACCTGCGTTTTATCTGCTCCAAAGAGAAACGTCGAGAAAGGCACCCACACCTTGGCGGCCGTACTGACCATCCAGACTACGTAGGAAGAGAACCACATAAACGTGCCGATAAACGCGTAGCGCGGCCCGATACTGTTGTTCATCCACGAGTAAATCCCGCCCTCTTCCTTGCGATAAGCGGACCCCATCTCCGCCATCATTAGCGCAAACGGAATAAAGAAGAACAGAGCAGAGACAATATAAAACGGCGTCGCGCTGTAGCCCATCAGGTAAAACGCCGAGGGGCTGTTGGCAAAACCAAATACTGACGTAAAGATCATCAGGATGAGACCGGTCAGGGTCATCTTTTTCATTGAGTGGGACATAGAACCATCCAAAGCGAAAATAAACTGCGCGGATGGTAGCAGATGACCAGATTAACAGTGTGGCTATTCAGGGCAAATTAGGAAAATAGCCTGCGTTACGCGGCACTGGAAGTTATTGATGTCATTAATAATTAGTGAGGAATTTATTGCCAGGGAGGGAGGCATACCGGGCAGAGACGCGCACCGCCCGGCATTTTATTATGCGCGATCGACCGTAAATGCAATCACGTCGCCAAGCTGCTCTGCGCCAAGCGCCAGCATCACCAGACGATCAACCCCCAGCGCCACGCCGGAGCAGTCCGGCAAGCCAGCTTTTAACGCGCCCAACAGATTGTGATCGATAGGCTGCTGCGGCAGGCCGCGCGCGGCACGCTTGCGATTATCCTGGTCGAAACGCTGCTGCTGTTCACGGGCGTCGGTCAGTTCATGGAAACCATTCGCCAGTTCAATACCTTTAAAGTACACCTCGAAACGCTCCGCCACGCGGTGATCTTCGGTACTGATCTGCGCGAGTGACGCCTGGCTTGCCGGGAAGTGATAGACAAAGGTCGGACGATCTTTGCCAATCTGCGGCTCAACGCCAAAGGTAAAGAGCAGCTGCAGCAGCGTGTCGCGATCTTCTTCAGTATCGGCAACGTTGCTGAGATCCAGTTTTGCCGCCACTTCGCGCAGCTGGGTTTTATCCGCAGAGAGCGGATCAATTTCCAGATGGCGCTGGAAAGCCTGCTGATAAGAGAGGGTTTCGGCTTCCGGGCACTCCAGTACCTGCTGCAGGAGGTCGTCCACCTCGTTCATCAGGCGATACATATCATAATGCGGCCGGTACCACTCCAGCATGGTGAATTCCGGGTTGTGATGACGCCCCATCTCTTCATTACGGAAACTGCGGCACAGCTGATATACCGGGCCACATCCCGCCGCCAGCAGGCGCTTCATGTGGTATTCCGGGCTGGTCATCAGGTAGAGATTCATCCCCTGGGAGTGACCAGGGCCAACGAAACGGGTCTCAAACGGCACCAGGTGAATATCCGTTACCGTCGCCTGGCTCATGCAGGGCGTTTCCACCTCCAGCACACCGCGGTCGGCAAAGAAGCGGCGGATCTCCGACATAATTGCTGCGCGTTTTAAAAGATTGGGGATGGATGCGCTCGGCTGCCAGGTGGCCGTTTCGCTCATGAGAAGTTCTCCGATTTCAGACAAGGGGACGAAGTCTACTCGTAACCTATGGCAGAGACAAATTTTGCACAGTCAATTTTGTGGTTTTCATAACTTCCAATAATTTCGTGACGTGATTCATCAATTACAGTGATAAATCGCGGGAAAGAACCGCAAAAAAATCGAACACGTCAAATTTCCCTTTCTTTCCTAAGGCTATACTGCGTTACCCATAAAGGAGCAGTGGAATCGCTTTCGCATTCGCCTTACCGGGCCGTGCACTACCTCAGGGTAGCGGAGATGCGAAATATCAAAAATCTGGAGGAATGTCGTGCATACCTTTCAAGCCGATCTTGCCATTATAGGCGCAGGCGGAGCGGGATTACGCGCAGCAATTGCTGCAGCCCAGGCTAACCCAAACGCTAAAATTGCCCTGATTTCAAAAGTCTACCCGATGCGCAGCCATACGGTCGCCGCGGAGGGAGGATCCGCCGCCGTCGCGCAGGATCATGACAGCTTTGAGTATCACTTCCACGACACCGTTGCCGGTGGCGACTGGCTGTGCGAACAGGATGTCGTTGATTATTTCGTTCATCATTGCCCAACGGAAATGACCCAGCTGGAGCAGTGGGGTTGCCCCTGGAGCCGTCGTGAAGATGGCAGCGTCAATGTGCGTCGCTTCGGCGGCATGAAGATTGAACGTACCTGGTTTGCCGCCGATAAGACCGGCTTCCATATGCTCCACACCCTGTTCCAGACCTCACTGCAGTTCCCACAGATCCAACGCTTCGACGAACATTTCGTCCTCGACATTCTGGTCGATGACGGCCAGGCCCGCGGCCTGGTGGCGATGAACATGATGGAAGGCACGCTAGTTCAGATCCGCGCCAATGCGGTGGTGATGGCCACCGGCGGTGCCGGACGCGTGTATCGCTACAACACCAACGGCGGCATCGTGACGGGCGACGGAATGGGCATGGCGTTACAGCATGGTATTCCACTGCGCGACATGGAGTTCGTCCAGTATCACCCAACCGGCCTGCCCGGCTCCGGCATTCTGATGACTGAAGGCTGCCGCGGCGAAGGCGGCATTTTGGTCAATAAAGACGGCTATCGCTATCTGCAGGATTACGGCATGGGTCCCGAAACCCCGCTGGGTGAGCCGAAAAACAAATACATGGAACTCGGTCCGCGCGACAAAGTGTCACAAGCGTTCTGGCACGAGTGGCGTAAAGGCAACACCATTCCAACCCCACGCGGCGATGTGGTCTATCTCGACCTGCGCCACCTGGGTGAGCAGAAGCTGCTGGAACGTCTGCCCTTCATTTGCGAACTGTCGAAAGCATATGTGGGCGTCGATCCTGTCAAAGATCCGATTCCGGTACGCCCAACCGCGCACTACACCATGGGCGGTATCGAAACCGATCAGCAGTGTGAAACCCGTATTAAAGGGCTGTTTGCGGTGGGCGAATGTTCGTCCGTCGGCCTGCATGGCGCTAACCGTCTGGGTTCAAACTCACTGGCAGAACTGGTGGTGTTTGGCCGTCTGGCTGGTGAACAAGCCGTGGCACGCGCTGCGACGGCTGGCACCGCTAACAGTGCCGCGCTTGATGCGCAGGTGGCCGATGTGGAGCAGCGCCTGAAAAAGCTGGTTAATCAGGAAGGCACTGAAAACTGGGCGAAGATCCGCGACGAAATGGGTCTGTCCATGGAAGAAGGTTGCGGCATTTACCGTACACCGGAGCTGATGCAGAAGACCATCGACAAACTGGCCGAGCTGCAGGAGCGCTTCAAACGGGTACGCGTGACTGACACCTCCAGCGTCTTTAATACCGATCTGCTCTACACCATTGAGCTGGGGCATGGCCTGAATGTGGCCGAATGTATGGCGCACTCCGCCTTCGCACGTAAAGAGTCGCGCGGTGCGCACCAGCGCCTGGACGAAGGCTGCACGGAGCGTGACGACGTGAACTTCCTGAAGCATACCCTCGCTTATCGCGATGCAGACGGCTCTACCCGTCTGGACTACAGCGACGTGAAGATCACCACGCTGGCACCGGCGAAACGTGTGTACGGTGCAGAAGCGGAAGCAGCCGAGAAGAAGGAGACGACAAATGGCTGAGATGCAAACAATGAAAGTGGAAGTGGTGCGCTACAACCCGGAAGTAGACAGCGCGCCGCATAGCACTTTCTATGACGTGCCTTACGATGAGCAGACCTCCCTGCTGGATGCGCTTGGCTACATCAAAGACAACCTGGCGCCGGACTTGAGCTACCGCTGGTCCTGCCGTATGGCGATCTGCGGCTCCTGCGGCATGATGGTCAACAAGGTGCCCAAACTGGCCTGTAAGACCTTCCTGCGTGAATACCCGAAAGGGATGAAGGTCGAAGCGCTGGCTAACTTCCCGATTGAGCGCGATTTGGTGGTCGACATGACCCACTTTATCGAGAGCCTGGAAGCCATCAAGCCGTACATTATTGGCAACCCGCGCACGCCGGAACAGGGGCCGAACAAACAAACCCCGGCACAGATGGCTAAATATCATCAGTTCTCCGGCTGCATTAACTGCGGTCTCTGTTATGCCGCCTGCCCGCAGTTTGGTCTGAATCCAGAGTTTATTGGCCCAGCCGCGATTACCCTGGCGCATCGCTACAACGAAGATAGCCGCGATCACGGTAAGAAAGAACGTATGGCGCAGCTGAACAGCCAGAACGGCGTCTGGACCTGTACCTTCGTCGGCTACTGCTCGGAAGTGTGTCCGAAGCATGTCGACCCGGCCGCCGCGATCCAGCAGGGCAAAGTGGAAAGTTCGAAAGACTTTCTTATCGCTACCCTGAAACCACGCTAAGGAGTGCATGATGACGACTAAACGCAAAGCCTATGTCCGGCCGATGCCGTCCACCTGGTGGAAAAATCTGCCGTTTTATCGCTTCTATATGCTGCGTGAAGGCACGGCGGTGCCGGCGGTGTGGTTCAGCATCGAACTGCTGTACGGTCTGTTTGCCCTTAAGCACGGGCCTGAAACCTGGGCCGGTTTTGTTGGATTCCTGCAGAACCCTATTGTGGTGATCCTGAATATCATCGTGCTGGCGGCAGCGCTGTTGCATACCAAAACCTGGTTTGAGCTGGCGCCGAAAGCGGCAAATATTATCGTCAAAAACGAAAAACTGGGGCCAGAGCCGATCATCAAAGGACTCTGGGCGGTGACTGCGGTCGTGACCGTGGTTGTTCTTGGCGTAGCCCTGTTCTGGTAAGGAGACCTCTGTGATTAATCCAACTCCAAAACGTTCTGATGAGCCAGTCTTCTGGGGACTCTTCGGAGCAGGTGGTATGTGGTGCGCCATTATCGCGCCGGTCATTATTCTGCTGGTGGGCATTATGCTGCCGCTGGGGCTTTACCCCGGCGATGCGCTGGGCTACGAGCGTGTGTTGGCTTTTGCCCATAGCCTTATTGGCCGGGTGTTCATTTTCCTGATGATCGTGCTGCCGCTGTGGTGTGGCCTGCACCGCATTCATCACGCCATGCACGACCTGAAGATCCACGTCCCTAACGGGAAATGGGTGTTCTACGGACTGGCCGCCATTCTCAGCGTGGTCACGCTGGTTGCCGTTGTGTTTATGTGATCTTCCTCCGCTCTCCCACCTGTTGGTGGGAGAGCAAAATTCCTGACAGGTTCTACACTTATGAAAAATCCTGTAAGGAAACGCCTATGCGCATCCTGCCCGTCATCGCCGCCATTGCCGCTGCATTTCTGGTTGTTTCCTGTAGTACGCCTGCCCCGCCTCAGGGCGTGACTGTCGTCCGGCCCTTTAACGCCCAGCAATTTATGGGTTCCTGGTATGAAATTGCCCGTTTTGACCATCGCTATGAGCGAGCCTTACAACAGGTTACGGCTCACTACAGCCTGATGAGCGACGGTGGAATCCAGGTCATCAACCGTGGCTATAATCCTGACCGCGGCATGTGGCAAAAAATGACGGGGAAAGCCTACTTTACCGGCGCGTCTGACACCGGCGCGCTGAAAGCCTCTTTCATCGGTCCTTTTTATGGCGGGTATAACGTGATTGCGCTGGATAAAAATTATCAGCATGCGCTAGTGTGCGGGGCCGATCGTGACTACCTGTGGGTTCTTTCCCGCACACCAACGATTTCAGATGAGATGAAACAGAGATTGCTGGATTCTGCCAGCCGTCAGGGATTTGATATCAGCCAGTTGGTCTGGGTTGAGCAGACCCATTAGTGAGTGCTGAGCTTCAGCCCAATAATCCCGGCGACGATCAATGCGAGGCTGGCAATACGCGCCAGGCTCGCAGACTCACCCAGCAGTAAAATCCCGGTAATGGCCGCGCCTACCGCACCAATCCCCGTCCACACTGCATAAGCCGTCCCTACGGGCAGCGAACGCATGGCCCAGGAGAGCAGCACAATGCTCACGATCATCGCAGAAACGGTAATAATGCTGGGCGTGAGACGCGTGAACCCGTGGGTATATTTCAGGCCAATGGCCCAAACCACTTCGAGTAAACCGGCAATAAAAAGAATAATCCAGGACATAAAGGCTCCTTAACTTAAATAACAGTCTGGGGCCGTCCCCGATGAGAGAAGCGCTTACAGGTCGTCCTGTAAGGCAGGTGAACAACTTATTGTGAAGAGCATGCATTCATTTTTCAACGTCTTTGTTTCTGGCCATAGTTAACCATTTGAATGCAAGAAATAGACGTAATTAGCTGCGAAATTCCCCCATTTATAACTCATCCGACTTCTTTACTATGAGTGACTTCCTCGATGCAGGAAGCGACTTCACTTTGCCGATTGCGAAAACCAAATGTTCAAAATTCTTTTGATTGACCGGTGTCATTACACCCGCATGGGCCTGGAAATGTGGATCAATCATTCAGGGCTGTTCCCCTCCCCCGTTCTGGTAACGGGCCTTAACAATCTCTTTCTGGCCAGAGAGCATATTCTGCAATGGAAACCGACGCTGGTCATTGCAGATTTGCAGGGATTTACGTCAGACATACAACATATCCAGCAGCTCTCTTCTCTAATGAGCGCCAGTGAAACCGTGCCTTTTGTTTTACTGCAATCAGAGGAACAACCTGAAACGTCGGCCTTTATGAATACCTTTCCCTTGTGGGCATCATTAGCCAAAACGATCCCGCTGGCGATACTGGCGCAGACAATTAATGAGGCATTAGCCTCACAAGAAATCAGTGAACCTGGACCTGTCGCAACGCCATTACTGACGCGCCAGGAAGAGAAAGTGTTAACGCTATGGATGGACGGTGCCAGCAACCAGAAGATTGCCAGTAAACTGAGTATTCACGGGAAAACGGTTTACACCTACAAGCGCAATATTCGAATGAAATTGCACATGGATACACGGTACTCGCCGTTTCTGTCACTACCCTGAGGGGGAAACTGAGGGTACGGCGACGTATTCAGCACCGTACCGCCCAAGATTACTGTTGTGCTTTAGTTGCCGCACCAGAAATCGCGCTACCGCCAGAGGAGATATCCTCACCGACGCCGCGAGTGGTATTACAGGCCGTCAGTACAGACGAAAGCACCAGAACCGAAAAGATCGCTACAAATGTTTTCTTAAGCATAATGTCTTCCTTTTTTAGCCAAAGTTATTGTGTACAGCTACATAAGCATAGCCAGGATCCCGGCGAGTGATGGAAAAGGAAGAATTTTTAGGAAAAGAAGAAAAATCAGGAGGCGGCGTGCGAAATGGCATGGCCGAGGCTTTTAATGTCTTCCCCGAAGCCACGGGCCGTATTGCAGCCGGTGAGCAGTGAGCCAGCAAGGATCATCAGCAGGAAAATTTTGATTGCGCGCTGCATCGTCCATGAATCCTTTTTCGGTCAAAAAGGCGCAGCAAAAAACTGCGCCTTTCATCCCGAAGTGAATTACTTCACGCGAGATACGTATTCACCAGAGCGGGTATCCACTTTGATGATTTCGCCAGTCTGCACGAACAGTGGAACTTTAACCACGGCACCGGTAGACAGCTTGGCTGGCTTACCGCCAGTACCTGCGGTATCGCCTTTCAGACCTGGGTCTGTTTCAACGATTTCCAGTTCAACGAAGTTTGGTGGGGTCACAGCGATAGGCTGGCCGTTCCACAGGGTCACGATGCACTCTGCCTGATCCAGCAGCCATTTAGCGCTGTCACCTACCGCTTTCTCGTCAGCAGACAGCTGTTCGAAAGTGGAGTTGTTCATGAAGTGATAGAATTCACCGTCGTTGTAGAGGTAGGTCAGGTTCATATCAACCACGTCTGCGCCTTCAGCAGAGTCGGTGGATTTGAAGGTTTTCTCTACACGGGTACCGGTCAGCAGGCGGCGCAGCTTAACGCGTGCGAATGCCTGACCTTTACCTGGTTTAACGAATTCGCTGGCTTCAACCGCGTACGGTTCGCCGTCCATCATGATTTTAAGACCGGCACGAAAATCGTTGCTATAGTAAGTCGCCATAAGGCCCTCTGAAATTGTTAACTGGTAGCTAAGCCACAAAATGGCGCATATTGTAACCCTAAATACCCCGTCCAGAGAAGATTGGTTATCGCAACTTGCCGATGTAATCACCCGTCCTGATGAACTCCTTCATCTGTTGGATCTGGATAATGATGAAAAACTTCTTGCCGGACGTGAAGCGAAACGTCTTTTCCCCCTGCGCGTTCCACGTGCTTTCGTGGCTCGCATGGAGAAAGGAAATCCCGATGATCCGCTGTTAAAACAAGTGCTCACAGCCCAGGATGAGTTTATCTCCGCTCCGGGTTTTAGCACCGATCCCCTCGAAGAGCAGAACAGCGTGGTGCCCGGTTTACTGCATAAGTACCGTAATCGCGCCCTGCTGCTGGTTAAGGGCGGCTGTGCAGTAAATTGTCGCTATTGCTTCCGTCGTCACTTCCCGTATGCCGACAATCAGGGCAACAAGCGCAACTGGCAGGCCGCGCTCGACTACATTGCTTCTCATACTGAGCTGGATGAGATTATCTTCTCTGGCGGCGATCCGCTGATGGCGAAAGATCATGAGCTGGACTGGCTGATTACCCAGCTGGAGGCGATCCCGCATATCAAGCGGTTACGCATTCATAGCCGTTTACCGATCGTGATCCCGGCGCGTATTACTGAAGAACTCACGGCACGTCTTGCGTGGTCTTCGTTGCAAATCTTGCTGGTTAACCATATCAACCATGCTAACGAGATTGATGAGACATTCCGGGCGGCAATGGCCAGCTTACGCCAGGCCGGAGTAACACTGCTTAATCAGAGCGTTCTGCTGCGCGACGTGAACGATAATGCCCACACCCTCGCTAACCTGAGCAATGCCTTATTTGATGCGGGGGTGATGCCTTATTACATCCATGTGCTCGATAAGGTGCAGGGCGCCGCGCATTTCATGGTGAATGATGATGAAGCCCGCGCCATTATGCGTGAACTGCTGACCCTGGTATCAGGGTACATGGTGCCAAGGTTAGCCCGGGAAATTGGCGGTCAACCGAGTAAAACACCGCTTGATTTAGGGCTGAAACAAGAGAGTTAAGCAAGAAGAGAATGTTGAGCCTCTTTCCGATCGCGCAGAGAGAGGCACAGCATATCAATTCGGACACTTATAAACCTGGCCCTGCATTTCACTGGCAGTCGGTACAAAGCTTGATAACAGGCCTTGCGTCGGGCTGCTGACGCCATAAATCACATTCCCGCCCATCTCTGCCGCCTGGTTACGCAGACCATTCGCTGCACCACGCATTGAACCGCCCTCTTCGCCATGCTGCCCGGAAAGCCAGTTGCTTTGTTTGCCCGTAGCGGTGCCAATCAGCTGGCATTCGCTGCCCGGCTTATCTTCTACAAAGCGAACGCTATGCCCACCAGCAGACAGCTCATTACCGGAACTACACCCCGCCAGCAGCAGTGCTGCTCCTACAATCCCTGCACAAACGTTAACGCGCATGTTATTCCTCGTTTTCAAAAAGTTGAGCACTCGCTGCCCGCGTCTAAACCTTATACTAAAAAGATGACCAAAAGAAAAACCCCCGGTCATTTCTGACCGGGGGTTTCTTCATTTCTGCGAGGTATACGCCCAAATCATTCTGGTTGCAGGAAGGCGGCAAGTTTGTGAATCCCCAGTAAGTAACTGGGGTTCGCGAACGTAGCCAACGCATCTACAGCCTGAAAGATGCAGGGCGTAGGGCAATTACATCATGCCGCCCATTCCACCCATGCCGCCCATACCGCCAGCAGCACCTAAATCAGGCGCGTCGCTTTTTGGCAGGTCGGTCACCATGCATTCGGTGGTGATCATCAGACCCGCAACAGAGGCCGCGTACTGCAGAGCAGAACGGGTCACTTTGGTTGGGTCCAGGATACCGAAGTCGATCATGTTGCCGTATTCTTCAGTCGCTGCGTTGTAACCGTAGTTACCTTCGCCCGCTTTCACCATGTTCGCTACAACAGACGGCTCTTCACCGGCGTTGGAAACGATCTGACGCAGTGGTGCTTCCATTGCGCGCAGCGCAACTTTAATACCCACGTTCTGGTCTTCGTTCTGAGCGGTCAGGCCAGCCAGTTTCGCTGCAACGCGAACCAGAGCAACACCACCACCAGCAACCACGCCTTCTTCTACCGCAGCACGGGTCGCGTGCAGGGCATCGTCAACGCGAGCTTTCTTCTCTTTCATTTCAACTTCGGTAGCTGCACCGACTTTGATTACCGCAACGCCGCCAGCCAGTTTCGCTACGCGTTCCTGCAGTTTTTCGCGATCGTAATCAGAGGTGGCTTCTTCGATCTGCTTACGGATCTGAGTCACACGGCCCTGGATGGCATCTTCTTCACCCACGCCATCGATGATGGTGGTGGTGTCTTTGTTGATAACAACGCGTTTCGCCTGGCCCAGATCTTCCAGAGTGGCTTTTTCCAGCTCCATACCGATCTCTTCAGAGATCACGGTACCGCCAGTCAGGGTTGCGATATCCTGCAGCATGGCTTTACGACGATCGCCGAAGCCAGGTGCTTTAACCGCAGCCACTTTCACGATGCCACGCATGGTGTTAACCACCAGGGTCGCCAGCGCTTCGCCTTCAACGTCTTCAGCGATGATAACCAGCGGTTTGCCTGCTTTCGCAACGGCTTCCAGAACTGGCAGCATTTCGCGGATGTTGGAGATCTTCTTATCAGCCAGCAGGATGAACGGGCTTTCCAGTTCTACTGCGCCAGTTTCCGGCTTGTTGATGAAGTATGGGGACAGGTAGCCGCGGTCGAACTGCATACCTTCAACCACGTCCAGTTCGTCTTCCAGACCGGTACCGTCTTCAACGGTGATCACGCCTTCTTTACCGACTTTATCCATCGCTTCAGCGATCAGTTTACCTACGGTTTCGTCGGAGTTAGCGGAGATGGTACCAACCTGAGCAATAGCTTTAGAGTCAGAGCACGGTACGGACAGCGCTTTCAGCTCTTCAACAGCAGCAACGACAGCTTTGTCGATACCACGTTTCAGATCCATCGGGTTCATACCCGCAGCAACGGCTTTCAGGCCTTCAGTGATGATTGCCTGCGCCAGTACAGTTGCAGTGGTGGTGCCGTCGCCTGCAGCGTCGTTCGCTTTAGAGGCAACTTCTTTCACCATCTGAGCACCCATGTTTTCGAACTTGTCTTCCAGCTCGATTTCACGCGCAACGGACACACCGTCTTTGGTGATGGTCGGCGCGCCGAAGGATTTGTCCAGAACCACGTTACGGCCTTTTGGACCCAGAGTTACTTTAACTGCATCTGCCAGTACGTTTACGCCGCGCAGCATTTTCACACGAGCGTCGTTACCGAATTTTACGTCTTTAGCTGCCATTTTAATCTTTCCCTTAAATTCGTATGTTCAGTGTCGTTCGCGGATTACGCTTCAACAATTGCCAGAATGTCGCTTTCGGACATGATCAACACTTCTTCATTGTCGATCTTCTCGGACTTCACACCGTAGCCATCGTTGAAAATAACGATGTCACCAACTTTAACGTCCAGAGGCTGCACATTTCCGTTTTCCAGAATGCGACCCTTACCGACAGCGATGATTTCGCCACGAGTTGATTTCGCTGCTGCAGAACCGGTCAGAACGATGCCGCCAGCAGATTTAGTTTCAACTTCTTTACGTTTGACGATCACACGATCATGTAACGGACGAATACTCATTGATAGCTCTCCTTTGAGAAAGTCATTATCAGTTATGGGTGACGCCGGGCCGTAAGCGGTTTTCCGGCTAGTGCCCAGAGAGATGGGGATGGGGTTTTACCCCTTCAAGGGGTAGTCGAAAAAAAATTTGCGAAAGTGTTACCATCGCCTCTCTTTTGATGGCGGCAGGACAACGGAATGAGTGGACTCAAACAGGAGCTGGGACTCGCACAGGGTGTAGGCTTACTTTCAACGTCATTACTGGGTACGGGGGTGTTTGCCGTACCGGCGCTGGCTGCCCTGGTCGCAGGTGATAACAGTCTGTGGGCATGGCCAGTGTTAATCGTGCTGGTGTTTCCGGTGGCGATTGTCTTTGCCATTCTCGGGCGACACTTTCCCAGTGCCGGCGGGGTGGCGCATTTTGTCGGGATGGCGTTTGGCCCACGCCTGGAGCGTGTGACCGGCTGGTTGTTCCTCTCCGTGATCCCCGTAGGCTTACCGGCTGCCTTGCATATCGCGACAGGCTTTGGTCAGGCGCTGTTTGGCTGGCATGATGCGCAACTATTGCTGGCCGAATTGGGTACCCTGGCGATTGTCTGGTGGGTCGGTTCACGGGGCGCAAGCTCCAGCGCCAACCTCCAGACGCTGGTTGCGGTGCTGATTGTGGCGCTGATCGCCGCCATCTGGTGGGCCGGGGAGATTAACGTTAGTGCTATCCCCTTCCCTGCCGTGACTGATATCGACCATTCACAGCTTTTTGCCGCCCTTTCCGTGATGTTCTGGTGTTTTGTCGGCCTGGAAGCTTTCGCTCACTTAGCCTCGGAATTCAAACAGCCAGAACGCGATTTCCCACGGGCGTTGATGATTGGCTTGCTGCTGGCGGGCACGGTCTACTGGGCCTGTACGGTCCTGGTCCTTCATTTCACCGCTTATGGCGCCGATATGGCCGCGGCGGCCTCGCTGCCAGCCATTGTGGTGCAGTTGTTTGGAGTGAAGGCTTTGTGGATCGCCTGCGTCATTGGCTATCTCGCCTGCTTCGCCAGCCTGAATATCTACATCCAGAGTTTTGCCCGGCTGGTATGGTCCCAGGCGCTGTATAAACCGGACAGCCGTTTGTCGCGTCTGTCGAAACGCCAGCTGCCGCTCAACGCGCTGAACGCCGTGCTGGGCTGCTGCGTGTTGAGCACGCTGGCGATCTACTGGCTGGACATCAACCTTGACGCGCTTATCGTCTATGCCAACGGCATATTCATCATGATCTATCTGCTGTGCATGCTGGCGGGCTGTCGCCTGCTGAAAGGCCGCTATAAGGCGCTGGCGGTGATCGGTGGGGTGCTGTGCTTACTGCTGCTGGCGATGGTGGGATGGAAGAGTCTGTACGCCATTGTGATGCTGGCGGGGCTGTGGTGGTTCTTGCCGAAGCGGAGTGCAGTGTAAGCGTCGGATGGCGCTTCGCTTACCTGGCCTACAAAACCGTAGGCCCATTGTACGCGCAGCGCCGCCGGGCAAAATATCTTAACGGTCGTCTTTATGATCCAGACGGTCGCGCTGGTCATCTTTGCGCTGGAATTCCCCGTCAAACGTCTCGCCGTTACCTGGGCCGGTGCTAAATCCGCCGCCCGGCATCCGGTTAAAACGCAGGTGCGGCATCAGCTTCAGCGTCAGCAACTTTTGCACTGGCGGGAAGAGCAGCAACAGGCCGAGGAAATCGGTGAAGAAGCCGGGAATAATCAGCAGGATACCGCCAATAATCAGCGACACGCTTTTGATCATCTCCGCCGCCGGGCTTTCGCCTGCGGCCATCTTCTGCTGCATTAACAGGAAATTTTTGAAACCCTGATTACGCACCAGCGACATACCAATGACCGACGTGAAAATCACCAGGATTAACGTCAGCAGGACGCCAAGCACATGGGCGACCTGAATAAAAATAGATATCTCTATGTAAACATAAAGGAAAATGGCAACTAACGGTATCCAGCGCAATGGCTTCTCCTGTGTGGCAGACGCCTTAAGGCCCCTGTCGGTATCAATTTGCGATTCGCGTCTGTCTGAAATGGAGGCGTTTAGTCAAAATTCAATCGGTTTGCACGGATATTTTTTTTGGAAATATTGAAGCGGTGACTCATTTCACATATTGATAAATATCATGTTACGGGGTCGATAATAAGTGATCCAGGTTACGGCATTTCGCTATCATCAGCATATCATTCCGGGTATCTGGTCGATTCAGGGGATAATCGTCGGTCAGAAAATAGACATAACCACAGATGTACTGTGTGTTTAGTACAATCAATCGGCAGCTTGAAAAGAAGGTTCACATGTTAAACAACATTCGTATCGAAGAAGATTTGTTGGGTACCAGGGAAGTTCCAGCGGATGCCTACTATGGTGTTCACACTCTGAGAGCGATTGAAAACTTCTACATCAGCAACAGCAAAATCAGCGACATCCCTGAGTTTGTGCGTGGCATGGTGATGGTGAAGAAAGCGGCAGCCATGGCGAACAAAGAGCTGCAAACCATTCCGAAAAACATTGCCAATACCATCATTGCCGCCTGCGATGAAGTGCTGAACAATGGCAAGTGCATGGATCAATTCCCGGTCGACGTCTATCAGGGCGGCGCGGGGACATCGGTGAACATGAACACCAACGAGGTACTGGCAAACATCGGTCTTGAGCTGATGGGCCACCAGAAAGGTGAGTACCAGTACCTGAATCCGAACGATCACGTCAATAAATGCCAGTCCACTAACGACGCCTACCCGACCGGTTTCCGTATCGCCGTTTACGCCTCCGTGGTGAAGCTGGTTGATGCCATTAACCAACTGGGTGAAGGTTTCCAGAATAAAGCCGTCGAATTCCAGGACATCCTGAAAATGGGCCGCACCCAGCTGCAGGACGCGGTGCCGATGACCCTCGGCCAGGAGTTCCACGCATTTAACGTGCTGCTGAATGAAGAGACCCGCAACCTGATGCGCACCTCTGAACTGCTGCTGGAAGTGAACCTTGGAGCCACGGCCATCGGTACACGTCTGAATACCCCGGATGGCTATCAGCAGCTGGCGGTACAGAAGCTGGCCGAAGTTTCCAACCTGGCGGTTGTGCCAGCGGAAGACCTGATCGAAGCCACCTCCGACTGCGGCGCTTACGTTATGGTGCACAGCGCCCTGAAACGTCTGGCGGTGAAGCTCTCCAAAATCTGTAACGACCTGCGCCTGCTCTCTTCAGGTCCGCGTGCAGGTCTGAACGAAATCAATCTGCCAGAACTGCAGGCAGGCTCGTCCATCATGCCAGCCAAAGTGAACCCGGTGGTGCCAGAGGTGGTTAACCAGGTGTGCTTCAAAGTCATCGGGAACGACATCACTGTCACCATGGCTTCAGAAGCGGGTCAGCTGCAGCTGAACGTGATGGAGCCAGTGATTGGCCAGGCGATGTTTGAGTCGATTCACATTCTGACCAACGCCTGCTACAACCTGCTGGAGAAATGCATCAACGGCATCACGGCGAACAAAGCGGTGTGTGAAAGCTACGTCTATAACTCCATCGGTATCGTCACCTACCTCAACCCGTTCATCGGTCACCACAACGGCGACATCGTTGGTAAGATCTGTGCCGAAACCGGTAAGAGCGTACGAGAGGTCGTACTTGAGCGTGGCTTGCTGACAGAAGCTGAGCTGGATGATATCTTCTCCGCACAAAACTTAATGCACCCGGCCTATAAAGCAAAAAGATATACGGATGAAAGTGAACAATAACAGTTCAGGTTAATCTTCATGAAGGCACGTCACTTGACGTGCCTTTTTTGTTTTTAGGCTTTACCAAAACACAACAATTCAATATCAACTTGTTAATAAGCAAGGTAGGCACTCATGTTTGGAGCAGAACTCGTCGTCGTCCTGTTGGCGATCTATTTAGGGGCAAGGCTCGGGGGGATCGGCATCGGTTTCGCCGGCGGTCTTGGCGTACTTGTCCTTACTCTCATTTTTCAAATTAAACCCGGCGCTATTCCGTTCGACGTTATTGAAATCATCATGGCGGTTATCGCCGCTATCGCCGCCATGCAGGTTGCCGGGGGGATGGACTACCTGGTGAGCCTGGCGGAGCGTATGCTGCGCCGCCACCCGAAATACATCACCTTCCTCGCCCCGCTGGTAACCTGGTTTATGACGATTCTGGCCGGTACTGGCCATACCGCGTTCTCCACCCTGCCGGTCATTACCGAAGTGGCGAAAGAGCAGGGCATCCGTCCTTCTCGTCCACTCTCCATTGCCGTTGTCGCGTCACAGATTGCTATCACCGCGTCTCCTATCTCTGCGGCGGTGGTGTTCTTTGCCGGGATCCTCGAGCCGCTGGGCGTAAGCTACCTGACGCTGCTGGCAATCTGTATTCCGGTCACCCTGATTGCGGTGATGATCACCGCGGTGTTCTGTAACTTCCTCGGTGCCGAGCTGAAAGACGATCCGGTCTATCAGGAGCGTCTGGCAAAAGGTGAAGTGAAGCTGCGCGGCAGCCAGGCCTTTGTCCTGAAGCCACACGCTAAACGCTCCGTGCTGCTGTTCCTGATCGGGATCATCGCGGTGATGTTCTACGCGACCGCCATCAGCGATACCGTGGGGCTGATTCAGAACCCGGTTCTGCCACGTAACGAAGCGATCGTGGTGTTCATGCTGACCATCGCCACGCTGATTAGCATCACCTGTAAAATCGACACCAGCGAAGTACTCAACGCCAGCACCTTCAAATCCGGTATGAGCGCCTGTGTGTGCGTACTGGGTGTGGCCTGGCTGGGTGATACCTTCGTGAAAGCCCATATCACCGATATCCAGACCGTTGCGGGCGATCTGCTGCATAACTACCCGTGGTTGCTGGCGGTGGTGCTGTTCTTTGCTGCGACCCTGCTCTACTCCCAGGCGGCGACCACTAAGGCGCTGATGCCTGCGGCGCTGATGCTGGGCGTCTCTCCGCTGACGGCGATTGCCTCTTTTGCGGCCGTTTCCGCGCTGTTTGTTCTGCCAACCTATCCGACGCTGCTGGCTGCGGTCGAGATGGATGACACCGGCTCTACCCGTATCGGTAAGTACGTGTTTAACCACGCCTTCCTGATCCCGGGCGTGATTGCCATTACCCTGTGTGTCGTGCTCGGCTTCATCATCGGCGGAATTGTGCTGTAAACCGCTTTCGGTTGTAAAAAGAGTTAAAGTCGGGCCGCTTAGCGGCCCGATTCATTAATGAGCAGCGGCCGGTCGTGATATAGTAATTTTTTTCGCGATACCGAGGTCGACTTGTGAATACGCCCGACACTGTTGTTGTTCTGTGTACCGCTCCCGATGAAGCTACCGCCCAGGATCTTGCCGCCAAAGTGCTGGCAGATAAGCTTGCAGCCTGCGTGACCATCCTCCCCGGCGCCACCTCCCTTTACTACTGGGAAGGCAAGCTGGAACAAGAGTACGAAGTACAGATGCTGCTCAAATCCAGCGTGACCCATCAGCAAGCACTCCTCGACTGCCTCAAATCGCATCATCCTTACCAGACCCCGGAACTGCTGGTGCTGCCAGTGCTCCACGGTGATAACGACTATCTCTCATGGCTCAACGCTTCCTTACGCTGATCCTGCTGCTGTGCAGCACATCAGTTTTTGCCGGGTTATTTGACGCGCCCGGCCGCTCGAATTTCACGCCTGCCGACCAGGCTTTTGTCTTCGATTTTCAGCAAAACCAACATGACCTGAATCTCAACTGGCAGGTAAAAGAGGGTTACTACCTCTATCGCAAGCAGATCAGCATTACGCCCGCTCAGGCGCAGGTAGATCCACTCCAGCTGCCCGCCGGGGTAGCGCACGAAGACGAATTTTACGGCAAAAGTGAAATCTACCGGGGCCAGCTGTCTGTGCCTGTCGCCGTCGCGCAGGCCGATAAAGGCGCTACGCTGACGGTAACTTATCAAGGCTGTGCCGATGCCGGTCTCTGCTACCCGCCCGAAACCAAAGTGATACCCCTCAGTGAAGTGAAAGCAGCCGCCCAACCTGCTGTTGCTCCTCTTCCCTCAGAAGAGAGGACCGGGGCGAAGGGCGAAAGCGGCGCTGAACTGCCCTTCTCCGCGCTCTGGGCGCTGTTAATTGGCATCGGTATCGCCTTCACGCCATGCGTATTGCCCATGTATCCGCTGATCTCAGGCATCGTTCTCGGCGGTAAACAGCGGCTCTCTACTGGCCGTGCGCTGCTGCTGGCGTTTATCTACGTTCAGGGGATGGCGCTCACCTATACCGCGCTCGGTCTGGTCGTCGCGGCAGCCGGACTACAGTTTCAGGCGGCGCTCCAGCATCCCTGGGTGCTGATCGGGCTGTCGGCGGTCTTTATCCTGCTCGCGCTGTCGATGTTTGGCCTGTTCAGCCTGCAACTGCCCTCCTCCCTGCAAACCCGATTAACGCTGATGAGCAACCGCCAGCAGGGTGGATCTGTCGGCGGGGTATTTGCAATGGGAGCTATTGCCGGGCTGATCTGCTCGCCCTGCACCACCGCCCCGCTCAGCGCGATCCTGCTGTATATCGCTCAGAGCGGCAATATGTGGCTCGGCGGCGGCACGCTGTATCTCTATGCCCTCGGGATGGGTCTGCCGCTGATCCTGGTCACGGTGTTTGGCAACCGCCTGCTGCCGAAGAGCGGCCCGTGGATGGAGACGGTAAAAACCGCCTTTGGTTTTGTCATTCTGGCCCTGCCGGTGTTCCTGCTGGAGCGCGTGGTCGGTGATGTCTGGGGCCTGCGGCTGTGGGCCATGCTGGGCGTCGCCTTCTTTAGCTGGGCCTTTATCAACAGTCTGAACGCCCGCACGCCATGGATCCGCCTGGTGCAAATCCTGCTGCTGGCTGCCGCGCTGGTCAGCGTGCGTCCGTTGCAGGACTGGGCCTTTGGTGCGCCTACTGCGCAAAGCCAGGCGCACCTGAACTTCACGCCTGTCGACAATATCGACGCGTTACACCGCGCGCTGGCACAGGCAGAGGGAAAACCGGTGATGCTCGACCTCTACGCCGACTGGTGCATCGCCTGCAAAGAGTTTGAAAAATACACCTTTAGCGATCCACAGGTGCAAAATGCCCTGAAAGAGACCGTCCTGTTGCAGGCTAACGTCACGGCGAACAGCCCGCAGGATAAGGCCCTGCTGAAGGAGCTTAACGTGCTCGGCCTGCCGACTATCTTGTTTTTCAACGCACAAGGTGAAGAGCAGCCCGCACAGCGGGTAACGGGTTTTATGGATGCCGCCGCGTTCAGTGCGCATTTGCGCGATCGCCAACCGTAAACGACACTTCAAATGGGAAAGTACGAAAGTAAACGGAGGAGAAAACCGTGCAACGTGAAGATGTTCTGGGTGCAACCCTGCAATTACTTGAAATTCAAGGGATAGCCAGCACCTCGCTGGAAATGGTTGCCGAACGTATTAATTATCCTCTGGATGAACTACGTCGTTTCTGGCCCGATAAAGAGGCGCTACTGTACGATTCCCTGCGTTATCTCAGCCAGCAGGTGGATACCTGGCGCAGACAGTTGATGCTCAATACCGAGCTTTCGGCAGAGCAAAAATTACTGGCGCGCTACTCTGCGCTGACCGAATGCGTGCGTAACCATCGCTATCCGGGCTGCCTGTTTATTGCCGCCTGTACCTTTTACCCGGATCCGGGCCACCCGATCCACCAGCTTGCCGACCAGCAAAAACGCGCCTCGCATGACTTTACGCATGAACTGCTGACCACGCTGGAAGTGGACGATCCGGCGATGGTGGCAAAGCAGATGGATCTGATTATTGAAGGCTGCCTCAGCCGGATGCTGGTGAACCGCAGCCAGGCCGATGTCGATACCGCCCAGCGGCTGGCGGAAGATATTCTGCACTTTGCGCAGTGTCGCAAAGGTGGAGCGCTGACTTAAGCCAGCATTCCCGCCCAGGCAGAGATGAACAGACACAGCGCCATCAGGCGCTGAAAACGCACCATCGCCGCAGCGGTCCGAAACACTTTGTTTACCGCCTGTCCCAGCCATGCCCAGCACAGCAGACAGGCCACGGAGATCAGCAGAAACCAGAGCGCCATCAGCGCGATATCCCGCAACGCCCCCTCTCCCGCTGGGGCAAACAGGCTGACCACCGCCAGCGCCATCATCCAGGTTTTAGGGTTAATGACCTGCAGTAACGCCGCCGCCCGCGCGGTGAAGCGGGTATGCGTGTCGCGGGAGACGTTTGCCGCTGGCGCACAAAAGAGCTGCCAGCTCATCCAGCTTAACCACAGTACCCCGGCCCAGCTCATCACCTGACGCACCAGCGGATACTGATGCAGCATCTCACCCGCTCCGGCCCCGGAAATCAGCACAATGGCACTGGCTGCCACGCAGGCACTCAATAGCGCCGGCAGGGTTGCCCTCACCCCGAAATGCTGGCTGTTGGTCAGTACAAGGATATTGGTTGGCCCGGGCGTTATCGAGGCGACAAAAGCAAATAACAGAAACGGCATTAGATTCACAGGTGACTCCTTATTATAAGAGTCCTGACAGTGCCGCTATTTTCTGGAAACGTCTGGAAGGTTTGTGCACAACCGACGGTAGTGGGCAGGCGTGATACGGTAAGCCCGCTGGAACCAGCGGCCCAGATGACTTTGATCGGCAAACCCCAGCGCCGCCGCCACATCGACGGGCTGATCCCCACGCGCCAGAAACTGCCGCGCTTTGGCCAGACGCAGTTGAATGAGCCAGGCATGCGGCGCCAGGTGGAACTCTCGCTTAAAGCAGCGGGTGAGCGTGAAGCGATCGGTGCCGGTCTCCCGGGCCAGATCGGACAGGCCGATATTGTCGCCCAGATGGGCATAGAGATAGTCCCGCGCCCGATGCGCCACCGCTGCGCTCTGCAACTGTGACGGTAATTTTTTACGCCAGTGGCTATGGGACGTGAGCTGCGCCAGCAGATTATCCATCGTGCTCTGCTGCACGATCTTCATCTCGTCATTGTGCAGGGCCGCAAAGGTGTTGCCGATGGTGTGCGCCAGCTGCGGCTCGCGGGTCAGGATTTGCGAGAAATGCAGAGAATAACTGCCGGGTGTGGCCTCATAAAGGCCATGCAGAGTGTTGAGGAGCCAGCGCTCGTCGAGGTAGAACGTCACATAGGTGAAACCGCCCGCGACGGGTGCGTCACCGTCATGGATCTCACCCGGCTCAAGCAGGAACGCATCCCCCGGATGGCTAAGATAGCGCTTACGGCGGCAATGGAATTGCTGGATGCCGCTGAGGGTGATCCCCACCAGATAGCTGTCGTGCCAGTGCGGATCGTAGGCGTGCCCTTCAAAGTGCGCCTTGATGGTTTCAATTCCTGTATCCGCATGCTGTCGCAGCTCAAGCCAGTCGTTCACTGTCGCGCCCCCTTTTTCGCTGTCAGCATTGCCCCGGTTCACCTTTATGTCTGGAAGATTTGTGCAAAATCGACGCGCAAACCGACAGATTGCCGCAAACTTAAGCAGTTGAACAGCTTTTCCAGAAATAAGGTTGACGCCCGTACGTGATTGCGGTTTAATGCGCCCCGTTGCCCGGATAGCTCAGTCGGTAGAGCAGGGGATTGAAAATCCCCGTGTCCTTGGTTCGATTCCGAGTCCGGGCACCACTATTCTAAAGAACCCGCCCAAAAGGCGGGTTTTTGCTTTTGGAGAACCGGACTCTCCATCGAACTACGTTCGATTATTCGCCGCCAGCGGCTCACCCCTTCGGGACCAGCGCGGCAAGCGCGCTGTTCAACGCCTCCGGCGTTAGTCCGAGTCCGGGCACCACTATTTAGAAAAACCAGCCTTAGGGCTGGTTTTTTGCTTTCTGGAGTTCCGGACTCTCCATCGAACTACGTTCGATTATTCGCCGCCAGCGGCTCACCCCTTCGGGGCCAGCGCGACAAGCGCGCTGTTCAACGCCTGCGGCGTTAGTCCGGGTCCGGGCACCACTATTCAGAAAAACCAGCCTTAGGGCTGGTTTTTTGCTTTCTGGAGTTCCGGACTCTCCATCGAACTACGTTCGATTATTCGCCGCCAGCGGCTCACCCCTTCGGGGCCAGCGCGACAAGCGCGCTGTTCAACGCCTCCGGCGTTAGTCCGAGCCCGGGCACCACTATTCAGAAAAACCAGCCTTAAGGCTGGTTTTTTGCTTTCTGGGGTTCAGGACTCTCCATCGCACTACCCCCCCTCTTCCCCCCATCAAAAGCTTCCAACGTTAAACCCTTTCGGGTAGCCTGACAGGCTGGATTTCTCCCAGCGAACATTCGCAGAGATCCTCATGGGCCATAAACAACTTCCATTCACGTCTCTTTCGCGTCGAAAGCGTCGGGCTAAAGCCTTACGAGTCAAAAATCTTATCTATCGTGAACGTGACAGGCTGGGCGGCATCTTCTTTGACGAATGCGACCAGGATGTCGCACTCGTCAGCGGCCACTGGACCTGGAGCGATATTCTCTTTCTCAGTCACGATCCCGCTCTTTTCTGGAACGCAGAGATCGTCACAGCCAATGTGGCTTTTGCCGATGCCGTAGAAGACATCGCTTTCAATGAGGCCCTGTCGAAGTTAGATGCCGCTGAAAAAGATGACTTAATGCAAGTGGATTTCATTCCTGACGCCAGTAGCCAGGGCAAGACATGGCTGCGTAAACCCCAAAGACACTACCCACAGTTTGACGGCTTAACTTTTCATGATTTCGTCGATAAACGGGCGCTGGAAATCGCGCGGGATAATCCGCCAGCCATTTACTGCGGTTACCGCATCTTGCCGGGATATGCTTTCGGGGTGGGTTTGCAGATGGTCGTTGACGCTGACAGGTTAAACCGGGCTGTGATTGAAACTGCCATTGCAGACTTTCATGCTCGCGGAGAACGTCACTGGATGTCTGACGTGCCGGCACATGTCTGTTATTCAGGCCACCCTGTCTACACATCCCTGAAAATGAAAGAATAAGCCTGCAAGGCCCCCTTCTGGCTACGGGTAACGGCAGCCCAAACATCCGGCGGTTACGATAAGACACCGTGCAATAGCTCTTGCTGAATGTGTGGGCATCAGCGCCGCAGGTATCCAGAAGAGACGCACACGACGAAGAAACACGTAAGGAGGACATATGAGGTAACTATCCATAACCAGGTATCTGAAATGTCTGTATTTAACACAAGAAAAGATCGTGAACGGAACGGGAAGCCAAAACCCCATTGCCACGTTGGCTACCCCGGTTTTGAAGGCAAGATGATGCACCACCGCAATCGCACCGCGGGATGCTGGCCTGACTGGAATGCCCGTCATTGCTCTTCCGCCCGGACACGTATGTTTATAACCCGGCCGCGTCGGGCAAAGGAGTCCGCGGCTATTGCGCGGATCATGAAGGGAGCCGATCCCGATGGTGTGCTGTTCCCTCTTCCTCGTAAACCTTATATCTATTATTACTGAGCATAGCCCCCCTCCTGCGGGGGCTTTTTATCAGAACCGCGCCACCGCACCAGGATGTAAAGACACCAGCCGGGTCAGCCTGCCCTTCAATTAATCATCACCGACGACAGCCGATACCAGCCATCGCTCAGCTTCCCCTCGTTAGCCAGCTGGATACGCGCCTTGTTATTTCTGTCCACCATCGCCACGTCCAGCAGATAGTGCCCTGACGCCAGGTTACGTGGGGTTGCAAGCGGGTATGCCGAGCTATGCTTGCCCGGTAGCCACTGGCGGATATCATCCCCGGCGCTGCCCTGTGCGACGGTATTCCCGCGCGCGTCCTGTAAACGCCAGGCGAGGGTATAGCGCAGATAAATGGGCGCCACCCCATCGTTGGACCATTCGCTGTTGAGCGTAACAGCCTGCCCCGCATGGACGCTCGGCGGATGGGTCAGCGACACGACCCGGAAACGGTAACCGATTTTTGTCAGCGCGTTGTCGAGGATATCGCGATACGCCTGCGGCACCTCGGTGGATTTCAGGTTCAGGGTGCTGGCATGCTGCGCCAGGGCCCAGTCAAAGGTGGCCTGCACCTCTTCCCGGGAATACTTCTGCTCGCTCAGCCACTCCGCCATGTGGCCGCAAATCTCCAGGCTGACGGGGGCTTTTTTCCATGCCTGGTCGAACCCCGGCCAGGCCGTCTCTGCCGCCGTGAGGCGCTCCGGGTAATCATTGCGCATATGGCTCCAGCTGGGGCTAAAGTTGCGCCAGTCGCCCCAGCAGTCAGCACGCCAGCCCGCCCCTCTCTTCACCGCATAGGCCACGGAATCATAGCCGTTGAGCAGCATAATTTTGGGGGTGTCAGGGAAGGCACTGAAGTGCATATCGACATAGCGGTTGAGCAGTTCAGGGGGATAGCGTTCCTGCAACGGCGGCAGGCTCGGGAAATTGCTGTTATGCCACTCTCCCCACGCGCCGACCATGCCGATGTCGATGAAAGCCAGCTCCGGGTTGTTGTTGTAACGCGCGCCAAACGCCTGGAGAAGACGCTGTGCGTAGGCCAGATAGGTGGGATCATCCAGATCCGGTACAAAGGTCTTATGATCCGGCGTCCAGGTGCCTTTGATCCCTTTATTGATCAGCCATTGCGGGATCTCGGAACCCGACTCTGGCCCATCGAGGATCATAAACCGCAGTCCGACATTCATTGCTGGCTGCTGCGCAGCCGCAGCGGCAAACCCTTCATCCACCAGCGCAAAGTTGTATTGCCCTTCCTGCGGTTCCACTTCGGTCCAGTAATAGCGACGATACTCAAGGCCCGTCGTCGGGTATTGCGCGATGCTTAAGTCCTGATTATGAAAACGGGCCACGCCAGTGCCCGGGTTGGTCAACAGCCCGCTCATGGCCGGAGGATTCACCCTTTGCAGCGGTTGCGTACTTTCCGCCTTCGCCCATACCGGCGAGAACGCGAGCGCCCCGGCGACCAGCAGCAGCAGTCGATTTTTTTTGTATCGCAGCTCCCCTAAGCGCATTAAATACCCCTTACACCCACGCCCTGTAATAACGTCGCAGCTGCCAAGCCCGCGCAGAAGATGACTTCATTGTATTTCATGCGATATATCCCGAACTCACCCATTTCTATTATTTCCTTATATAAGGATTGGACATAGGGTTGTTATACGCAGGAATAATCCCTTCTAACGCGCTAATTATACAGTTTTTATGACAACATCCCTGCGCCCTGACCATAGCCCGTACCTGAAGTAAATTTTAATGCTGATACAGACTCTTTGCAAAGTAATGTAAATGCTCTGGAAATAGTGAATGTCTGGATTATCTTGTGATGCCTCTGAACACCTGGACAGCCGCTCATTTCTGGAATGATTAATATTTCCTAATGAGAAGCATGGTAAAATGTTTAATAAAAATAACAGGATAATCAAAAAGCTGTTTTTCCATGAGTCCTGGGACATCATGGTCATTAACAGCAATGGCCAGCACGTTTTCCCGGATAATACGCTGGATATCCTCACAAATAGTAAAGCACAGCAGCTTCATAAAAAATATATCTTCCAGGCCGATCCTTTTATTATTGATAAAGACGATCGGCTGTATGTTTTTTATGAAGCGTTTTCCTTTCTTAACTCGAAGGGGGTGCTGCGCTGCCGTATCCTCAATAACGCACTCGAAGAGATCGAGGACCTGAAGCTGGAAGGATTTGATGATTTAAAATGTCATCTCTCTTTCCCCTTCCTGTTCCAGCTCGACGGTAAACTGTTCATGATCCCCGAGTCGTCAGAACGCAAAGAGGTGATTCTGTTCCAGTCCGTCGATTTCCCCGCGCGCTGGGAAAAGGTCAAAGTGCTGGTCTCCGACATGGCCGTCACGGATAACGTGGTCTTTGAGTTGAATGGCGTCAGTTACCTGGTCTCAACCACCATAGATAACGAGCTGGTTATTCATACTTCAGAGGGCATTCTGGGCGACTGGAAGCGGATCTCCCCAAACCTGGATGTTTGCAACGTGCATTTCCGCGGGGCCGGAAAGCCTTACTCAATCAACAACAAAACCTACATTTTCACTCAGGAGTCCAATCCTGATGTGTATGGGAAATCCATTTTTATTAAAGAATTGACCAGCTTAACCCCGCATAACTATGAAGAGAAACTGGTAGGGAAAATAAGCGCGTCGATTAATAACAGCGATGGTATTCACACGTTAAACTTTACCGACAACTATATTGTCTATGATACCAAGCACCTGACATTTAGCCTGCTCTCTACGCTTAAAAAGCTGGCGTACAAAATTATGGTTAGCCACCGTAAACGGCTGTTTAACAAAGTGACAATACAGGAAAGTCGCACTACGCTAACCAGAGCGACAAAATAAAACACTGCAAAAGCGCATCTCTGTTCCGGCACATTTTTGTGCCGGCAGTTGCTGGCTTTTTGGGGGATTTATTATGGCAATTCTGGTCACGGGTGGCGCAGGCTATATTGGTTCACATACGGTGTTAACATTACTGGAGAGAGGCGAAGAGGTGGTCGTCATCGATAACCTTTCCAATGCCTCGCAGGAGTCATTAATCCGGGTCGCAGAATTAACGGGTAAAAAGCCGGTGGTCTGTATCGCGGATATTCTGGATCGCGATGCGTTAAAAACGCTTTTCAGGCAACATAACATTACCGACGTTATCCATTTCGCTGGACTTAAATCCGTCTCAGATTCCATTGCACGTCCCCTCGCCTATTATGAAAATAATGTCGTCGGGACCATGGTGCTGTTGGATGAAATGCAGCGTGCGGGCGTACACAGTCTTATTTTCAGCTCATCGGCCACGGTGTACGGCAATCCCGAATCGGTTCCTTTAAGCGAACAGTCGCGAACCGGCGGCACCACCAACCCGTATGGAACGTCGAAGCTGATGGTGGAGCATATTTTACGGGATTACTCCGTTGCCGAGCCGCACTTCAGGATCACCTGCCTGCGCTATTTTAATCCCGTTGGCGCACACCCTTCCGGGCGTCTGGGAGAAGATCCGAACGGTATCCCGAATAATCTTGTGCCCTATATCTCTCAGGTGGCTATCGGCAAGCTGCCATGCCTGACCGTCTTTGGGGATGATTATCCGACGCCGGACGGCACCGGCGTGCGCGACTATATTCACGTGATGGATCTCGCCCATGGTCACCTGGCCGCACTGGATCATAAAGCCGATGGCGAGGCGTTTAAGGCCATCAATCTCGGGACCGGGGTGGGCTATTCGGTGATTGATCTGATTAAGGCCTTTGAAAAAGCTGCCCAGACCAAAATCAATTACCGGGTGGTCGGCAGACGTTCCGGCGACGTGGCAGAGTGCTGGTCAGATTCTTCGCTCGCACGTCAGCATCTGGGATGGCAGGCCACGCGCAATCTGGAGGAGATGATGCGGGATGCCTGGAACTGGCAGAAGAACAATCCCGGCGGCTACAGCGCCTGAGACAGGGCAAGGCAAACAGGAGCCCGCATCCGGCACCCGTTAGCTACTGGTATTTCAGGTTGAGCCACCAGTCCCAAATCCCGACGTGAAAGTGCTGGAAGATGTCTATTCCCAGCGCGGATTTGATCATATACAGCGTCAGCAGCACGCAACACAGCAAGAACAGCGTGGCGAACAGGATAAGAAAGGTCACCACGATCCGCGACAGCTTCGACTCCGGGCGCGAGCGGGCGCGCAGATCCCGCCCCAGTAAGAACACCATATAGAGGCGTTTGCCGAAGAAAGGAAAACTTTTACGGATGTCGATCCGGTGCCGCGTTGCCAGGGTAATCGAGACAATCGCGTTCTCGATCTCCTCTTTTTGCTCCGGGGTCAGTTGGGCACTCACGTCCTTATCAAGAACTTCATAAAAACGATCGATAACAATCGGGTGTCTGGTGTTACTGGTCAAATTTAACCTATTGTTTTATCTAATCTATGGTAAATGGACACGGTTTTTCTGGCGATTTCATCCCAGTTGTAACGCTGTAAAAAATCGCCGTAATCAATCCGGGGCGCGTTCGCCCAACGGGTCATTTTATCGGCCAAATCAGCGACATTACCCAGCTTAAAACTGGTCTCAGCCGGTAAGCCGACCTCAAGGTTCGGCAAAATATCGCTTACCACCACCGGGAGGGAGAATGACATCGCCTCCAGCAGCGCAATGGGCAATCCCTCATGGTAAGAGGGCATCACAAACAGCGAGGCCTGCGAAAAAACGACCTGCAGCGCCTCACCTTTTAAAAAGCCGGTCATGACAACGCCCGGCGTCTTAAACGCCAGCTGCTTCAGGTGGATGCTGTACTCCGTGTCATGATCCGCATCCCCGACCAACACCAGCGGCAGGGTCAGGCCCGATTGCTGGTAAGCGGCGATGGCATCATGCATCCCCTTCTCTTCCACGAATCGCCCGACCATCACGATGTAGCGCCTGGGCTGTAACTCATAACGTCCGAGGATCCTGTCGATCGTCTCGTCAGCCAGTGGCTCCGGCACGTTAACACCGTTATAGACCAGATGCGCGTCGTAGCGATGATATTTCTGCTGGATCAGCTGGTTGATCACCTCAGAAATCACAATCACTTCGTGGGCATACTTCACCGCCATTTTCTCGCCGAGCATCAGGATTTTTTTCGCCATCTGGCCCCACTTCTGGCGCTCGTAGTCCGGCCCATGGTGGGTAAAGACCACACGTTTGCCCATCAGGCGTAACAACGGCACCACCAGGCCAGGTCCGATGGCGTGAACATGCACAATATCGGATCGGTCAACAAATGTCCTCAACGCAGCAATAACAGAATGCACGATGGCTTCGAAACTGCGTTTTTTGGGTGCCCAGATCGCCAGCGTCTCGACATTTTTATAGCTCGAGCGGCGATAAGGCACATAAGGTGACCGGGCAATCACGCAAATCTCCACGTCATATTGCTGCCGGATAGCCGGGTACAAATTCTGACAATGGGTTTCAACGCCGCCTAACACATCGGGGATCCCGCGCGTACCCAATACTGTGATTTTTTTTGGCATATTATGGCCTGGCGAGCAGCTCGCGATAGAGCGACAGCAACGTGTCCATGTGCTTGCGCAGTGAGTATTTCTGGCACAGCCGTACCCGGCCTTTCAGCCCCATCTCATGGGCCTGCGCCGGGTTTTCCGCCATCACGTCCAGCGCATCGGCCAGATCCTGAGCGTTGCCAGGTTCAAACAGCAATCCTTCCACACCGTGACGTATCTGCTCCGGGATCCCGCCAATGCGTGCTCCCACCACTGCCCGGGCGAAGGACATCGCCTCCAGCACCGCCATGGAGCAGTTTTCATAACACTCTGACGGCAGCACCACGGCCCGGGCATTTTGGATCAACGCATCCAGCGCCGGGCCTTGTTGCACATAGCCGAGGAACTCTGCGTTGGGATAGTCCACCACCATCTCGTCATACAGCGGCCCGTGGCCGACAATTTTTAAGGGGATGTTATTGCGCATTAACTGATGCGCCCGGGCCAGGGTCGGGACCCCTTTCTCCCGGCTCAGTCGCCCGACGTACAGCAGATAACCCTGATCCGTGCCGGCTTCCGGGGTGTGGCTATCGTCGATACCGTTCACAATCACATCGATGCGGGAGTCCGGCAGCGAGCGTTTCAGCTCGTTACGCAGAAACTCGCTCGGCGAGACAATCACATCCAGCGCCTGATAATTCTGCGCGATGTACTGCCAGGTCGCCTCCAGCGACAGCAGCAGGCTCTTCGCCGCCGAGCCTTCCTGGCAGCGATAGCGAAACGCATTAAACACGCTGCCCGTGACGCACGCATCGCACACTTTGCCGTCGCGCAGCATCGAGTACGATGGGCACATAATCTTATAGTCGTGGGCGGTCAGGACGGTTTTGCAGCCGAAATCCCGGGCGACCTTGATCAGGGCCGGCGTCAGCTGGTGATAGATATTGTGGAAATGGACGATCTCCGGGCGCGTCTGCTCCATCAGCGCCCGCATTTTTTTACAGGCCTCCCGGTTGTGAATAAAGTTAATAGCGGTCTTCGCCCCCGCCAGCAGGCCTCCCCCGTTGTGGTAATCAACATTGCTGACGAAGTGGTCGGCATACGCCGAGGGGAAGTTCTTCTCATGCTGCATGGAGAAATCGATCACCTCCACACCGGCCTCTTTCAGCATGTTGCGTTCCTGAAAATAGACCGTCTCCGCTCCTCCCTTAATAAAGAAGAACTTATTCACCAGTAAGACTTTCATTACTCTACCTGTTCATGAATAACTTTATTGTCCGGCGGGATCCGGGGATCGCGCTGCGGGCGGAAAAGGCCTTTTATCAGCCCGGCAGAGAGCACGGCGAGGTTAATCACGCTGTTCAAGCCGTTTTTTAACGAGCGGTTGCGAATGGTTTTTAGCAGGATAAAGGCCAGCAGCGGCAACAGCGCAATATCAATCAGGCTGACGTCGAAGGTGAAAAACGCAATCACCACGATGAGGATGTAACTCGCAAAGATCACTTCGTTTTTCACCATCATCAGCGCATCGCGGAACCAGGGTTTACCCCATGCACTGCGCAGCAGCTCGCCGGGTGCCTGATGGAAGCCGCTCTTCCAGCGATAGCGCAGCATTCTGAAGGTCGGCATCGTATAAGAGGTATGCCGGAAATAGGGCACGTTCAGGCGATGCAGTTTATAGCCCGCGGCCAGCAGACGAATGCCTAACTCCGCCTCTTCATAGGCGTGCAGGCTGCGGTTGGTCAGATAGCCGATATCGGCGATGGCCGACAGACGGTACAGACCGCCGCCACCCAGATGGTCGCTGTCGCCCAGCGGGTAGATTTTATTAATGCGCTGCTTGCGGGAGGTGAATTCGTAGTTTGAGGCGTCGTCCATCTCCACCGTACCGGCCACGCCAGCGTACGTTGGGTTGTTCTGCAGAAACGTCACCGCATGATCGATAAAACCTGGCTCCAGCTCCATATCGCCATCCATCAGCAGGATGAACTCCCCTTCGCTGTGAAGGTAGCCCAGCTGATGTCCAACACCGCAGCAGCGGTCTGTCGGCTCGGTTAACGACACCACCATCACCCCTTTATCGCTGGCCAGTTGCTGGGTGTTATCCGTTGAGAGACTGTCGGCCACAATAATCTTATGCGGATACTCACCGATCTGGCGGCGAATACTGTCGATGGTTTTCTCAATACATTCGGCTTCGTTAAAGGTTTTGATACTTACGGTAATAAACGGTTTGTACATCAATAAAGCCCCGTATAACGGCGTACGGTCCGGCGAATAATCAAACTGGAACCTAACGACATGTAAAACAACAACTGCAACATCGGCGTAATCATCAGTATCTGGCTGTAGGGCAGGCTGAGCAGACAGGCGATGGCGAAGACGTTAAACGCCGGGGCAAAGCTCAGCAGCTGCACGTCCGGCTTATCAAGCTGCTCAACCGACAGCAGCGGCTGAGGCCGGACCGCCTTCAGGATGTAGATAAACAAGCCCACAAACAGCAACGTCCCCACAATGCCCACTTCCCATAACAACATACTCAGGGACGTACTATCGAGATACAGGTTGTAGTATTGATGCAGGAAGCCCGGAGAGACGGAGCTGCCGCTATTGGTGGCGTTCAGACCGTAGCCGAACAGCGTTCCCGGTAGCCCGGACAGATCGTTATGCTGTGCCCAGAACAGCAGAGAGGTAAATCGTCCTACCTCCCCGCCAGGCGTAATAAAATCGGGATCGAAGATGTAGCTCATGGAGTCGAGGAAGACCACAAAGGGGTTCTCCGCCGTGTCCACGCCATAGGCCGAGGTGTAAGTATAGGCCAGCGCGACGACCGCCAGCACGATCAGCAGCGCCATGCCGAGCAGAATAGAGAGCAGCACGGCTAGGTTAACTTTACTCGCCTCTTTGACCCAGGAGGGAGTCAGCCACACCCAGCCCAGCAGCAGGGGCGACAGCAGGATCACGAATTTGACTTCGCCAATGATGCACATCACAAACCCCAGCACGATATGCAGCGCCATGGATTTGAAGCTGGTCAGCCCATGCTTATATTCCGAGACTTTCAGCAGCATGATCAGCAGACAAAACAGCCCCATGGCGGCTGTATTGCCGCCACCCATAGGATCGCCGCCAAAGGTCCCCACCACGGAGTCCCATTTTTCCGCCTCGCCGCGCAGCGCTACGCGCTCCGGCAGGACAAAAATCAGCTGGTAAATCGCCACCGGGAACTGAATGTAAAAGACCCAGTACAGCGCCCGGGTCACCTGATAGATCTGCGATTCCCGACAGAATCCCAGCAGCAGGCAGAGCATCACCAGCGACAGACCAATCTCATTCTTGAATCCGATAAGGGTAATCAGCGCCCCGCCCTGGAAGAGGGTCGAAATACCGGACAGCACGATAAAGGCGCCATACAGCGTCAGGATAATCGTCTCCTGGGCATCCATCCGCACGGGTTCATCGCGGCTCTGCAGCACCAGAAAACCGGCCATGATCAGCGTCATGACAAAGGGCAGCCACAGCACCGCCAGCTCCCCCGTGAAATACTGCACCAGCCCGCAGAAGATCAGGGTCAGCAGCGCGAGGCTTTGTAAATAATGTCCGGTATTAAGATTCATGATGTCACTGACCCGTTTTTCAGAATGTCGGCGCGCTTGTTCACCTTCAGGTAGATAAAGGCGTAGCGGATAAACGTCAGAATCGAAAATAAGATGATGGATGTCGCGTAGTCATTGTAAAAATAGGGCACAACGACAAAAGCGATCACCACGATCGCCAGTTGCTCAAGCTGGATCCGCAGGAAATAGCGGTGCGAGCCGAAGATCAGCTCTATGACCGTCAGCGGACAGACCGCCAGCGCCGGGAACAGGTACGGCAGCATGTAGCGCGAGGTTGGCACGGAGGCGATCCACTCCTCGCTGAAACCCAGATTCATCACAATCGGGTAGAAGATAAACACGCCCAGCGTGCAGATCACCCCCAGCACCAGCAGCAGCAGACGGACCTTTGTGTACTCTTCGTAATTGAAGACGTTGTTTCTGAAATCAATCGACCATTTCGAGAAGATAGTATTGCGCACCGCATTGCCGACAATCACCACCGGGGCCAGACAGAAGCGGCTGACCACCGAAAAGTAACCCGCCGTTAAGGCCGAGAACCAGAAGTTGATCAGCATAATCGGCAGATTGTTGTTCGCCATCGCCAGCACTTCGGCACTGCCCACCTTCGTGACGTGATGAATATTTTTTTTCAGAAACGCCAGATTACTGGAGAGCCGCAGGTGATGCAGGGTGATGGAGCGAATATCAAAGGCCCGCAGAATGCAGGCGCTGGTCAGCGCCATCATCAGGATCGCCCACATCCAGTAAAACGCCATCACCTCGCGGGTGAGCAGGACCGACACCACCACCACGACCGAGACGGAAATGCGCTGCACCACCAGAAAACGGAAGTTTGCTGTGCGTAGCGACAGGTTTTCTGCCACCAGCACCCAGGTATTCGAGAGCGTAAGCAGATAAAGAAACAGCATATTCTGATGAAACAACCAGCCCGTCAGCACGGCATAGGGAACAGCAATCGTCAGGCTTTGCAGAAGACAAAACACCACGTTCTGCGCCAGCTCGTCATCCTGCTGCCGGGGAATCAACAGCTGCGAGGCAAAGGTACACACCTGTGCCCCGATCAGGGCGATACTGTAGTTGAGCGCGTAAAGCCCCACTTCGCCAAGATCGTACTTATGCGAAATGAGCCAGATCGACAGGGCGCCAATCAGTTGTGAAATAACTGATGAGCCCGCGATCGTGGAGGCGCTCCTGAGTAAACTCATGCCCGGCCTGTGTTATTCATCAGTTCATGGGTATGGTAATTAAGTGAACGCAGCCCCTCTTTGCTCTCCAGATTTTTATCCACCACCTGATTCAGCACTCCGCCAATGACCACGCAGCGATCGCTGGCCACTTTATCAACGGCTTGTGCGAGGGTGTCGGCACGGTTCTGGCCCGCTTTCAGAACGAAGAGCAGCCCGTCCGTCACCTGGCTCACCAGCTGCACCTCCTGACTCTGGTTAACCGCGGCCGCATCAATGATGATGCGCTGATAACGGCTACGCAGCGTATCGAGCAGCGGTTTCAGGCGTTCAGGCGACAGCAGCAGCAGCGCGGAGACCGGGGTATTACCGCGCGGCAGGAAGTCGAGCTTATCGTTAACCTTCACCAGGACCGTGTCAGTGTCGCCCTCACCGCGTAGCACTTCTGCCACGCCCGGTGCTTTCGGGGAGGCCAGCTCGCCCGACAGTCCGTCGTTGTTGAAGAAGTCCATATCGATAAGCAGGGTTTTCTGATCGAAGCTAAAGGAGTTCGCCAGCAGGTTCGCCAGCAGTGACCGCCCCTCGCCCGCTTCCGCCGACGTCACGGCGATGACCTGCAACGGATGGCTGTTCAGCATGATCTGCGTGCGTATGCTATGAATGATGTCGGCATTCAGCGGATCGCTGGTCATCAGGTCGCGGATTTTGCCCCGGCCTCCCACGCCTTTGAAACGGCGGATTTCACCCAGCGGCATGAGGTTAAGCCGTTTCTGCATCTGGCTGAGGGTATTCACTGACCGATCCGTCGCGGCTTTCACCATGATGTACATCACGTAGAAGAGCATCACCAGCAGCACGATCATCAGCATCAGCAGCGGTTTGTTCGGCTTCACTGGACGCGCGGCGGGCACAGCCGGATCGTAGATCTCCGCATCGGCATCGGTATAGGTGCCCGGCAGCGTCAGCTCCTGCGTACGCTGGTAGATCACCTTGTACATCTCTTCCGTTTTATCCAGCGCCAGCTTCAGCTCGTTGTAGCCATCACGCTTCATCGACAGCCTCTGGAAGTTCGCTCTCTGTTCATCCAGCTGCTTCTGGTAATTTTTTTCATCCGCCAGCGCCGCTTCATAGTTCTGACGTAATCCGGCCTGCTGTTCTCGCAGCGTCATCGCCGTTTGCGCCTGGATTGCGCTGATACGCGCCCGCGCCTGGATCACTTTGTCGTGCTGTGGCCCGTACGTTTTCTCCAGTTGAGAAAGCTCGCTGTTTGCCTGGATCAACGCAATGCGTAAATCCTGGATCTGGGCATGATTTGAAATCGACGGCAGCGAGATGACATTTCCGCTACCGGAACGCACTTCGTTATAGAGAGATTCCGCAGCTACCCGGCGTTCGGTAGCATTTGCCAGCCGGTTAGTGACAATACCCATCTGTTCGGTTTCAAAACCGTCAACGCCACGGAAGGTCAGTAACCCCGCTTTTGCCAGATAGTTATCCAGCGCCGTTTTTTGCTGGATCATCTGCTCCTTGAGCAACGCCAGCTTGTGCTGGGTATCTTCGCTGGCCTGCCGCGTTTTCTCTTGCTTCAGCCCTAAGCTGTAACTGATAAAGGATTCGGCCACCCCGTTAGCTATGTCTGCCGACAGCTGCGGCGAGGTTGACTCATACGAGACGGTGGCCAGATGGGTGGTACGCACGCTGTTAATGGTGAGGTTTTTGTTCAGCGTCTTCAGCGCATTTTCGATCCGCTGCTGCTCGTTCTCTTTCCCCGCTGCGCCGTCGTCGTTACCGTTGAACGCTGGATTTTGGTCCAGCTTCATGGTGCGAACCGCCTGCTCCAGCACAACGCGCGACTGCATCAGCGCGTTTTGGGTTTCGTAATAACCGTTACGGGTTGAGTCGTACCCCTCTACCTTCTGGAAAGGGGTCACATTATCGGGCTGGGCTTTGAGCAGAACCGTGGCAGTAGAGACATATTTTGACGGCATTAAACTCATTAGTGGCCAGGCAATCGCCCCGGCAATGATGCCGGAGAGAAGGATTTTCCAGGAGTTCTTTTTAATTTCACTGGCAAATCTGGAGATATCGATAGCGCTTTCTCGTTTTTTGCCATTTTCCACTATTGATAGTTTCATGGTCAGAAGAACCCTATGCCAATAATTACGAGATCACCGGGGAGCACGGAGTGAGTCACATCAACATTTTCGAGTAACTCGCCAGTGGATGATTGTCGAATACTGAGATCGCTGCGGTCTGCACGGTCGGTATATCCCCCGCCTAACGCAATCGCTTTTTCCACGGTCAGCCCCGGTTCATAGGCATAACCATTAGGATTCTCGATCTCACCAGAGATATAGAATTTGCGGAATTCAGCAATATTCACCGTCACCATGGGATTGAGCACAAACCCTTTTTGCAGGCGTTGCGTAATCTCTGCATCGACCTGACTGGCGGTTTTGCCCTTTAATTCCAGCTTGCCAATATAGGGGTAATTAATAGCCCCACTATTATCAAGTACTACTTTCATGGTCAGGTCAGGTTGACCGGCAACGTTAATGTTGACGGTATCACCGGCCCCGAGTAAATAATTTGCTGTATCAACCACGCTATTGTCCATTAGCGTCGGCTGCGTTGATTTGCAGCCGGCGAAAACAATGCTGAGGAGTAAAAATGCGCACAGTTTCATTATTTTCATTTTAAATCTGAACCTTAGCTGTAAGCATAATCAAAGATTGATCATAGCCCAACGTTTCGGTCACTACGCGATCGTCGTTGGGGCCGATGGTAAAGGTATCTGTATCTTTATTAGACTTAAGCGTATCAAGATGATATTCCACACCAAAGTTAATCGATGGTGTGAGGTCATAACCTACGATAAAAGAAAACACGCCATTCTTGTCGTGACGATCTTTGTCCTGACGATCTTTGTCCTGATCTTTGTAGTCTTCCGTGATGTATGCATAATCAAGCAACGTCGTTAAGCGGTCATTCATCCAGAGATGTTTGTAGGAGACGCCGTATTCCGTCACTAAATTATATCCGCCAGCTTCGGAGGGATCTTTAATACTTTGGGATGTTCTTAACGTAAAAATTGACTGTTGAAGAGGTCGCCACTCACCCAGAATATCCCAGTTAATCCCATTGAAATCCTTCGAACCGGGGTTATTTTCAAACGTTTTATAGAGCCACGACACGTTTGCATCGACGTTTGTTTTGCCCGTTACTTGCGACTGAACCCCATAACGCAAATAATATTCATTACTGTCTTTTTCTGACGCATGGCCATAACGAAACTGGTTGGTAATAAAACTATAGCGAAAACGCGTCTTAGATGTGTACTGATCGAAAATTTCTGCAATCAGGGTATTTTCGTCCCACTCCTGCTCCCTGATATACTGCGCGAAGTCCTCATCCTTGCTTTCAACCTGGCCGGTATTGCCAAAGGTCCACTCACGGTGCATTAACGCCAGGTCAGCCCGCCCACGTCCGTTCGGTGCGCCATAACTATAGCGTAGCTCGCTGTTAAACAGATTGGTGGTTAAGGGTGACGTGACGCCAAATTGCCGGAATTGTTCAGGCAGGAACCCCTCCGTCACGCCACGCCCGCGCTCCTCATGGCCGAGCGAATCTTCCAGTTTCAGGCTCAGGCCGTGCATCAGACCAAAACGCCAGTCCCCGTTAAAGCGGAAAACGTGATCGTCATAATCGTCCGTAGAATCGCTGGAGTAGTGACGATAATCCCCGGAGTACATCAACAGGTACTTATCCTGCCCACGCTCGCCGTTCAGGCTTATAACGGGCTTCAGCCCCTGAAAGTCGGAGCCTTTGGCGTCGCTATCGTGATGCTGGAAGGTCACGTTATCGTTATGCCCATAATCCACACCCACGTGGCTTTGAAAGTCGATGCCTGCCCAGCCAATGTGTGATTTTGGTGTTAAATCTGCCAGAGCGACCGGAGACGCTATAATCCCAGCGATAATAATAATTTTAGTATGCATTCTTACCGACAAATCCCTTAAAAATGGTTTTAATGATGATTTTTATATCTAACCAAAAGGACCAGTTCTGAATATATTCAATGTCGTACTGGACTCGCTTTTCCATTTTATATAGCGCATCAATTTCGCCACGATAGCCATTAATTTGCGCTAAACCTGTGATCCCAGGCTTTACTTTGTGGCGAATCATGTAATTTTCGACTTGCTTACGGTAAAGCTCATTGTGCGCCACGGCGTGCGGTCGTGGACCGACAATAGACATATTCCCCTGTATTACATTAATGAACTGCGGCAGTTCATCCAGAGATGTCCGACGTAAGAATGCGCCAAAGCGGGTGACGCGAGGGTCGTCTCGTGTCGCCTGAACCACCTTGTCGGTGTTTTCCATCACCTTCATCGTCCGAAACTTCCAGACTTTAATCTTCTGCCCGCTCAGGCCATAGCGATCCTGTTTGAAGAAAACAGGCCCACGTGAAGTGAGTTTGATACCGATGGCAATAGCGATCATTAACACGACAATCATTACCATAATCACGCTGCCCAAAACCAGATCTTCTGCGCGTTTAATAATCGATCCACCGCCATCCAGCGGGGAGGTAAAGATGCCGATGGTCTGCAGGTTGTGGATGGAACGGATCTGGGAGGTGTTGGTGCTGTAGGCGTAAAAGTCCGGCACGATATAGGTATCCACGGTGGTGTCGGACATCATCGCCAGAAAATGGCGGATGCGCTCCAGCGCCACCATCGGCAGGGCAATATAGATTTCATCAACTCTGCCGGCATTGGCTTCTTCAACCAGCTTAATCACCGTTCCGTTATAGGGGCTGGTAATTTTGGTGGCCAGCTCGCCCAGGCGCTCCGGGCCGCGTTCATCGTAGAAGGCAAGCTCCAGCTGGACGTCGGCGTACTCCAGGCGCAGCGCCCGCTCCGCCGCCAGGCCGTTATCGGTAATCCCGATGATTGCCACCCTTATTTTCTTTTTCGCTGACAGCTTGAAAATAATCAGACGAACCACATACAGGAAAATGACCGGTGAGGCATACCAGAGCGGCATGGCAGGAATATTGCGCACATCGATAAAGCTGACGTAGCCCAGGGCGTATAATTTCGCGACCAGCAGACGCACCATGCCGATAAAAAGAATGGCAAAAAAAGCCGTCAAAAACAGACGTCTTTGATTTCGCAACTTATTGTTTTTAGGTCGATAAAGATAGCACTGCGTGTATTCACCAAACAGCAAAAAGGCGGTCGAGTACAATAAGCTGATCAGAATTACAGTATCGAACGACTCCATTTCCAATACCCATCCACTCAGGATTAAAATTAAATTAATTGAGAAGAAATCAATTAATTTAATGAATACTGAGTAACTTCCATGGGTGATCTTTTGCGAATTTCTCAGCATGTCCAGACCTACTTAGAATGAGTCTCGGTATTATTTTTTTGTGCTGTGGCACCAAGGGATATATTTAAAAAGGTAAAATGCCGTTTCGGGGAAAGAGCAGTCACCGAAAAGAGGCAGCATTTCAGACGATGGCTGCGTAAACAACTAGATGGGTGTAAAACTCAGCATACATACCCCTTATAAAGAAGAAAGCGCCGATTTTATAGAGACATCCGCTTATATACAGCGTAAGCACTATTCAATAAAACCGCCAATAAACTTTCGTTGTATTCCATTTGGGTATGAAAAAAAACCCGGCGGGCGCCGGGTTTTTTATTTACTCATTAATGCGGGGATGTTGATCGACCAGCCGGCTACGCTTCGCCTGTAGCTCGGCAATTTCAGCATCGATATCTTCTATCTTCTGCTCAATGTTGTCGTGGTGCTCACGCAGGATCTCTTTGGCTTCCTGCAGGTCAGACGCGGCAGGCGTCGCCCCTTTCAGCGGCAGGTTCGCCGTCTCTTTCATGTAAAGGCCGGTAATCAGGCCAATCACTGCAATGACCATGAGATAGTAGGCAGGCATCATCAGGTTCTGGGTGCTCTCTACCAGCGAGGCCGCCAGCGTCGGCGTCAGGCCGGCAATCAGTACCGAGATGTTAAAGGCTGCCGCCAGGGCGCTGTAACGGATGTGTGTCGGGAACATCGCTGGCAGCGTCGAGGCCATCACACCAATAAAGCAGTTGAGGATCACCGCCAGCATCAGCAGACCGGCAAAAATCAGGCCGATCACATCGCTGTTAATCATTATGAAGGCCGGGATAGCCAGCACAAAGAGCGCGACACTGCCGAGAATAATGAACGGACGACGTCCGAAGCGGTCACTCAGCAGGCCCATAATCGGCTGCACAAACAGCATCCCGACCATGATGGCGATGATGATCAGCACGCCGTGATCTTCTGAATAGTGCAGGTTATGCGACAGGTAGCTCGGCATGTAGGTCAGGAGCATGTAATAGGTCACGTTGGTGGAAATCACCAGACCAATACAGGTCAGCAGGCTACGCCAGTGACGGGTCGCGATCTCTTTGAACGAGACTTTTGGCCCTTCCTGCAGACCTTCGCGATCGCCCTGCTCCAGCTTATCAACATGCTGCTGGAACGCCGGGGTCTCTTCTAACGCGTGACGCAGATAGAGGCCAATCAGCCCCAGCGGCAGCGCCAGGAAGAACGGAATACGCCAGCCCCAGGAGAGGAAGTTCTCTTCGCCCACCACGGTGGAGAGCAACACCACGACCCCTGCACCCAGCACGAACCCGGCAATAGAGCCGAAATCAAGCCAGCTCCCCATAAAGCCGCGTTTACGGTCAGGCGAGTATTCGGCCACAAAAATGGATGCGCCGGTATATTCGCCCCCGACCGAGAAGCCCTGGGCCATCTTACACAGCAGCAGCAGAATAGGTGCCCAGATGCCGATGCTCGCATACGACGGGATCAGGCCGATACAGAAGGTACTGATCGACATAATCACAATGGTAATCGCGAGGATCCTCTGGCGGCCATACTTGTCCCCCAGCATCCCGAAGAACAGACCCCCTAGCGGGCGGATAAGGAAGGGAACAGAGAAGGTCCCGAGGGCGGCAATCATCTGCACGCTGGGATCGGCATCAGGGAAGAAGACTTTACCCAGTGCATAGGCCACGAAGCCGTATACACCGAAATCGAACCATTCCATCGCATTACCGAGCGAGGCGGCGGTAATCGCTTTGCGCAGCTTGCCGTCATCAATAATGGTAACGTCGCGCAGAGTGATCGGTTTTACTTTTTTCCTTTTCAGCATGGCTATCCTCGTAAATTAGCCCAGTCCTCACCACCGCACTAAAACGCGCTCTGTGGAACCCGGGAAGCGCATCATGCGCATTCTCCTTTCTCAAGCGTAGCAGGTTTACTTACACTGACCTTTCGGAGCGGTACAACCGAACCTGTGACGCCTGTCTGGGCTGTAAATGGAGCCAATACCCTACCAGCGTTTATATTTGTGATCAACTTCACATATATGTTTAAGGTTTTTAACGGAAGTGTCAAAACTGTAAATACCCCCAATGCGCTCTTTCTTATACCCGCCTCTGAAAATACGCTTTCAGCCGTTATTATTTGCTGTCAAATCAAAAAAAGACGACATTTTTTTACAATGCATTCACAGCCATTTTAATTAGCAAGATGCGCAATTCGTGTTTCCTTAAAATATGTGATGGAGATAACTAAAACGCTGTTTTATTTTCATTGAATCATCATTCCAACGATCGCATCATAAGCGCGTCAAAACGAGTCAGGTGGCCTTCAGATGAAGGTTTAAAAAAACCAGACTGGTTATATCTGCTGTATGAACGACGAAACGCCTGACACCTTCAAGTCACAATTCGTTGAATTCATTAGATTATTAAATATCTCTTGTCCGCTGGCGATGCGTGATGAGATGTGAGGGTTAATGATGAAGATTAAAGCCACGATTGAACGCATCCCCGGAGGGATGATGCTGGTACCGCTGGTACTGGGTGCGATTTTAAATACCTTAGCACCTAATACCGGAGCCTATTTTGGTGGGTTCACTAAAGGCATGATTACCGGAACCGTTCCGATTCTGGCGGTATGGTTCTTCTGTATCGGCGCCTCCATTAATTTACGCGCAACGGGCACGGTATTACGTAAATCCGGCACGCTGGTTATTACTAAAATTGCCGTTGCATGGGTAGTGGCGATGATCTGCGCCATGTTTATCCCGGAAAATGGCATTCAGACCGGCTTCTTCGCGGGCCTCTCTGTGCTGGCGATTGTCTCTGCGATGGACATGACCAACGGCGGCCTCTACGCCAGCCTGATGAACCAGTACGGCACCAAAGAAGAGTCTGGTGCCTTCGTTCTGATGTCTCTGGAATCCGGCCCACTGATGACCATGCTGATCCTCGGCTCCGCCGGTCTGGCCTCCTTTGAACCGCATCACTTTGTCGGTGCCATCCTGCCGTTCCTGATCGGTTTTGCCCTCGGCAACCTCGACCACGATCTGCGCGACTTCTTCAGCAAAGCGACGCCGGTGCTGATCCCGTTCTTCGGTTTCGCGCTGGGTAACACCATCAACCTGAACGTGATTCTGGATACCGGCCTGCTGGGTATCGTGCTGGGTGTGGCGGTTATCATTATCACCGGTATTCCGCTGATTATTGCCGACCGTGTTATCGGTGGAGGGAATGGTACTGCGGGTGTCGCCGCCTCTTCCGCAGCGGGTGCTGCCGTGGCGAACCCGGTCATTATTGCCCAGATTAACCCGGCGTTCGAACCGGTAGCCGCATCCGCCACTGCGCTGGTTGCCGCCAGCGTCATCGTGACGGCGATTCTGGTACCAATTATCACCGCGCTGTATGCCAAACGCTTTGGTCAGGTTCCGGCGAAAGCCGAGGAACAGCAAGTAGTTGAATCTCTGCACCACTAAGATGTAAGCCCTCCCCCACAAGGAGGGTTTTGCATTTAAAGCAATGCAGTGCCTTCAGAACAATAAATGCCTTACAGCGGCTCCCTGGTCCGGCTGAAAATCGCCGAAGCGTTTCCGGAAGGCCGGGGCGAGGCGCAGGGACGCGCCGAGAGGGCATAGCCTGCATGGATGCAGGCTGGTGCCCGACCCGAAAGCCTGAAGGAATAAGCTGAGGACAAAATTGCCGGGAGCAATTTTGAACAGCGCCTGCGCTGGCCCCGTAGGGGTGAGCCCCAGGGATGGGGCGAATATTCCGCGAAGCGGCGATTTTCTTTGCCGGAAGCCCGGGTCGCCAGGGTGGTGGCGATTGAGCCACCCTGGCACGTTCACCGGTTCCGTATTAACAGAGAAGCAATGGACTGGAAGTGAACGGAACAACCACCGGTGCAGCATATTCCTCTCACCCTAACCCTCTCCCCAAAGGGGAGAGGGAATCAACTACTCTCCAAACACCTCTTCCACCATCGCTTTTGCCAGCCTTGCCGCCGAACAGAGTCTCGGCATGCCCAGCGCCACATTCTGCCAGCTCTGCGTCACCGACCAGCACACCGGATGCCTGTCGGCATCACACCAGTCCCCCAGCCAGCCAAGCATATCTTTATGGTCGATAATCCCCGGCGTACTGGGTGTGGTCAGCCACTGGTGATAAAAATGACGGGTCGTGGGGGCCGCATTGATCCCCTGCGCCAGGTAGTTGGCCACCATGCTACTCAGGTTGTCTTTGAGCATGGCGCTGACATCCGCATTCGCCAGCCGACAGGCGTCACCGAATGCCCCCCAGCGCAGCTCTTCCAGCACCACATAGCCGCGCCCGGCCAGCGACCAGCCGTCATAGTGTCCGGCCCGCCAGCGGGTAAAAATCTGTTCGCTGTGAACGCCAGCCTGCACCGTTAACCCGCGCTGGGTTAACGCCTTCTCTTTAAACTGCGCGCGTTGATGGAAATGGGCGGAGAGGATTTCGTACTGATGTACCAGGCCAATAGCGGGTTGATTGCGCAGGCTGGCCTGCTGGCGCATCGTATTCAGCGCCTGGGTCATGCGGGTCAGCGCCAGGTGGCCGGGATCAACCATGCCCGCCAGCTTCTCCGCCAGCCCGAGTCGCAGCACAGCATTTTCGCTGAACATTCCCCCCATCGCCCACTGACGAAGCTGAGCCTGCGCCATGATCTCCTGAGTTAAACGTTCACGAAAGTGCTGCTGTTGCGACCCCACAGAGGCGTGACGCTGCGCGTCAGCCCCCTGCACCAGGTCGACCATAAATTTAGGATGTATGCATTCCAGCGTCCGTCCGGGACCGTCCAGTAATTGTTTTGTCATGGTTGCTCTGCCGCGAATAGCGTTTGAATATCATCGCGTAACAGTCGGGTATCTTCCTGAATCCACGTCGCAGTCGTAATACATTGCTGCAACAGCTGGCTGAGCGCGCGTGTGGCATGCTCATTTTGCTGGCGCACCGCGAGGCTATCACGCAAGCTTTCCTGTAACCCTGCAAGGCATAACGAGAATTCTGCGAAGAATGTCGCCATACCCGCTGTAACAGAGACATCGACCTGGGCGGACAAAGCTTTACGGATTTGTTCACAAAAGTGATCAATATGCTGATTAAATTTCTCATGAAGCTGTGACACGTTAATAACATACCGCGTTCGCGTCATCACGTAATCTTCCCAGCCCCAGCCCGGATTGTTCAACCAGCGGGAGACCGTCTCGCGCAGCGCGCTGCCAGCCCCCTGGGACTGACCGGCAGGCTCACTCTCCTCGGCAATGGCATCGCTGAACAGCCCACGGGTATTGAAGTTAAGCTGGCTGGCCTGAAACGCCGGGAAGCTGATCCGCGCGCGGAAACCGGCATGGCTCAACTCCTCTTTAATGCGCGTTTCAATCGGGCGCATAGCGTCGTTCAACGCCCTAGCCAGCGTAGACTCCAGCTGGTCGAAACGCAGCGCCAGTTCACGACCGATTTTTGCCTGCGCATCCAGCATGATCAGCTCACAGGCGGAGCGGATTTTGCTCAACAGGATCTGCGCCTGGCCTTCATCATCCAGCACCAGCTGGCCGGGCGTCGCCGCGGCATCAGCACGCTGCTTATGCGGGTCAAACCCCGCCAGGTCGAGCATATTATCGGGATCGAAGACATGTCCGATGGCGCGCTTGATCTCGCTCTGCTGGGCGGCGAAAAACAGATCTGTCGCGCTCAGGGCCTGACTCACCTCATGTCGCACCTCATCGCTCACCGATGCCTGGCGGGAGTGCAGCAGCGCCATGTCATCTTCCAGACGGGTAATATTGTGCTGCAACTCGTCGAACGCCACCGTCAGCCCCTGATAGCGGAAATCCAGGTACTCGCGGGCGTTCTGGGCGTAGTTCAGCAGCTTATGTGACGCGGAGCGTAACGCATACAGCGAGGCGTTGGCATAAGCGGCATAGATCAGCTTGCGGATCGGCTGCTCAAACAGGGAGTCCTCCCACAACAGATCGGCAGAGTGGCGCAGGTGTTCAATATCATCCAGATCGGCGGTTCGCCAGCGGCGACCGAGCGCAGCTTCGGCAAAGTCCTGCACCCAGCGCTGCTCCTGGTGGTCGGGCAACTTACCGTGCAGCGCCAGTTCATGACGCGCCCGGTTCGCCAGGTATCCCCACATCGACGACACCGGGAAGATCTGGCCCGGGGAGATATGGCCCTTCATCAGGGTGCCGGAGATCATCGCCCGCACCTGCTCTTCATCATCGCTGTTGCGGTCTTTCTGATCGAACTTATTGACCAGCGCATACAGCGGCACCGATTTCCCGACGGCGGAAATCGCCAGCCGCACTTCGGCGTCCGAAATCGACTTCAGTTGGGTATAGTCCATCACCGCCAGCACCGCCGACGCGCGGGCGAGCTGCTCGGTGAGCATTTTTTGCAGATGCGGCTGCCCGGCCTCGTTCGGCCCTGGGGTATCCAGCAGGGTTAATTGCCCCAGATGAGCATCCAGCCCGGCCAGGTGTACAAATTCCACCTCAATAACCGGGATATTTTCGATCGCGGCATAGGCCGGGAACGGAAAATCGGTGCCCAGCGCCTGAGAAAGCCGGACTAAATCGTTCAGGTTTTTTAAACAATTAAATATCGGCTGCGCGCCTAAATAATGTTTTTCAAATGCCTCACCCGTTTCAATACGCCCAAGTAGCGCATTCATATCTTTATCAATTTCTAACTGTTGCGCCAGCTTGCCGCGATCGTAATTGGCGAGCTTTTTTTGCATTTGCTTTATTAATGTATCAATAGGCGCAACGTGAGAAAAATGCAGCACCGGCTCTTTCTGGCCAGGCGTATGGCGGATCAGCGTCGGCAATGCAGTCATCGGGCGATTGCGATTAGGTAACACTTCCGTGCCCACAATGGCGTTAATGGTGGTGGACTTTCCGGCCTTCATGGTGCCCACGATCGCCAGCACCATCTCCAGGCGGGTAATTTTGCGCAGCTCATTATTCAGCATCGACTGCTGCGCCTCTAAGCCACGGGTACTAAAATGCAGAGGTAATACATTGCTGGTTTCGCCGGTAAGGGCCGACGTGGCGTTGTCCAGCATCGCAGCAGGCATGGTGCTTAGTGCCTCAAGATTCTGCAAGGAGAGTTGCAGCAGCCTTTCGGCTTCCTGGCTCAATTCAAATATTGTTTGTGTGTGCATACTAAAGCCTTCCCTAACACAAATTTTATATAACCGAATTGTTTTTAAGAATGAAGGATCGGCTTATATGATTACGTGTTGTAAATATGTTCGAAGCCATATAATTCTGTAGCAACAGTGAAAATATATTCTTTTAACGGTTAACGCAGCGAAGTACGCTCCTTCGGTCAGGGAAACCGAAAGATTAAGAGCGTAGCTCAATTTTTAAAAACGTCAGGAAAAACCATGGTTTGTTACCCACCAAAAATGAGGGGCAAAACATCCCTTGCAGACCGGGGATGGCTATTAAAGCAAGTAAGTTAAATATCATTAGCGCCTTAACCTTATCTGAAATAGCACGGCGTATCAATTTGCCGCAATAAAATATTGTCGCTTTTAATCAGGCGCGTTTCTCGCCTGCGTCTGACCGCTAGCATCGCCTGAGTCACTGACAAAAGGTGTCATTGAAAAGACTTTTTTTCGTCAAAAGCGAAAAATAATGTCACCGACAACTGTAAGGACATGCGTTATACTTGCCGCCTTTTTCGACAACCTGTCGGTTTTTGGCGGGCCTGATTGCCGCCGGTTCGCACTATTTGAGGAGAACACCATGTCACTGCCACACTGCCCTAAATGCAACTCTGAATATACCTACGAAGATAACGGTATGTTCATTTGCCCGGAATGCGCTTACGAATGGAACAACGCAGAACCTGCGCAAGAGAGCGATGAGCTGATCGTTAAAGATGCCAACGGCAATCTGCTGGCCGACGGCGATAACGTCACCGTCATTAAAGATCTGAAGGTCAAAGGCAGTTCGTCGATGTTGAAGATCGGCACCAAAGTAAAAGGCATCCGCCTGGTTGAAGGCGACCACAACATCGACTGCAAAATTGACGGTTTTGGCCCAATGAAGCTGAAATCCGAGTTCGTGAAAAAGAACTGATCCCTCTTTTGTCGGCCCGGCAAGCGACGCGACGCCGGGCGCTTTTGCCGGATGCGCTACGCTTATCCGGCCAACAAATACCGAACTACACTTAACGGGCTTCTCTTTACCTGAGGTAACGATTATGCCGTTAAGTCCCTACATCTCGTTCGCCGGTAACTGCGAAGAGGCTACCGCCTTCTATCAGCAGGCCGTCGGCGCTGAACTCCTCTATAAAATCACCTTCGGCGAAATGCCCAAAGACGACAATAGCGAAGAGGGCTGTCCGTCCGGCATGCACTTCCCGGACTCCGCTATCGCCCACTCCAACGTCCGCATCGCCGGCAGCGACATCATGATGAGCGACGGTACGCTCAGCGGTAATGCCACCTACTCCGGCTTTACGCTGGTGCTCGACACCCAGGATGTCGCCGAAGGCAAGCGCTGGTTCGATAACCTGGCCGCAGGTGGCAACATTGACATGGCCTGGCAGGAGACCTTCTGGGCGCACGGCTTCGGCAAAGTGACCGATAAATACGGCGTACCCTGGATGATCAACGTCGTTAAACAGCCCTAATCCCGGCGGCGGGCGCTCGCGCTCGCCTGTCATCGCTTTCACGTCAACTCTTCAAATCCTTGCAACCAACACTTAACCTAAACGTCACATAGATCCGCCAGCATGAGGCCACATTTGAATCGAGGCCTCATCCATGCAAACCGTCATCCGCGTCGAGAAACTGAGCAAGACCTTCCATCACAATAAGGCCCTGCATGCCGTTGATCTGACCGTCCAGCAGGGCGAAATGGTAGCGCTGCTGGGGCCATCCGGTTCAGGTAAATCGACCCTTCTGCGCCACTTAAGCGGCCTTATCACCTGCGATAAAACATCAGACAGCCACGTGGAGCTGCTGGGCAACACCGTGCAGCGCGCGGGGCGTCTGGCGAGCGATATCCGTAAAAGCCGCGCGCAGACCGGCTACATCTTCCAGCAGTTCAACCTCGTGAACCGCCTGACGGTGCTGGAAAACGTGCTGATCGGCGCGCTCGGCAGCACCCCATTCTGGCGCACCTGCCTGCGCTGGTTCTCCCCCGCGCAAAAACAGGAAGCGCTGCAGGCGCTGACCCGCGTCGGGATGGCCCACTTCGCCCACCAGCGCGTCTCCACCCTGTCCGGTGGACAACAGCAGCGCGTGGCGATTGCCCGGGCGCTGATGCAGAAAGCCAAAATCATTCTCGCCGATGAGCCGATTGCCTCGCTGGATCCCGAGTCGGCCCGCATCGTGATGGAAACCCTGCACGACATTAACCAGAAAGACGGCATCACCATCGTGGTGACGCTGCATCAGGTGGATTACGCCCTGCGCTACTGCGAGCGCATCGTCGCCCTGCGACAGGGGCATGTGTTCTTTGATGGTGCCAGCCATCAGTTTGATAACGACCGTTTTGACCATCTCTACCGCAGCATTACTCGCGTCGAAGAGAACGCGCAGGCTGCGTAACGAAACCCGAAAAGACCAGGCTGGCAAGTGAAAGAGCCTGGAACAATGTCAACGTGAGGAATATAGATGAGCTACAAAGCCGTTGCCGCGCTGGCCTTTACCAGCCTGTTCAGCCTCAGCACCCTGGTGAGCCCTGCGTTTGCACAGGAGCAAGAAAAGGCGCTGAACTTTGGCATCATTTCGACGGAATCACAGCAGAACCTGAAGCCGCAGTGGGAACCCTTCCTGAAAGACATGGAAAGCAAACTGGGGATCAAAGTGAACGCCTTCTTCGCCCCGGACTATGCGGGCATCATCCAGGGAATGCGCTTTAACAAAGTCGATATCGCCTGGTACGGCAACCTCTCGGCGATGGAAGCCGTGGATCGCGCTAACGGGCAGGTCTTTGCCCAGACGGTAGCCGCCGACGGCTCCCCGGGTTACTGGAGCGTGCTGATCGTCAACAAAGACAGCCCAATCAACAACCTCAACGACATGCTCGCCAAACGTAAAGACCTCACCTTTGGCAACGGCGACCCGAACTCCACTTCGGGCTACCTGGTCCCGGGTTATTACGTCTTCGCCAAAAACAACGTCTCCACCAGCGAATTCAAACGCACGGTCAACGCCGGGCATGAAACCAACGCCCTGGCGGTCGCCAACAAGCAGGTGGACGTTGCGACCAACAACACTGAAAACCTCGACAAGCTGAAAACCTCCGCCCCGGACAAGCTGAAAGAACTGAAGGTGATCTGGAAATCGCCACTGATCCCGGGCGACCCGATTGTGTGGCGTAAAAACCTCTCCGAAAGCACCAAGGACAAGGTGTACGACTTCTTTATGAACTACGGCAAAACCGCCGAAGAGAAGACCGTACTGGAACGCCTGGGCTGGGCACCGTTCCGCGCCTCCAGCGACCTGCAACTGGTGCCGATTCGCCAGCTGGCGCTGTTCAAGCAGATCCAGGGCGTGAAAGAGAACAAGGGCCTGAAGGACGAAGAGAAGAGCAGCAAGATGTCTGAAATTCAGGCGCAGCTGGACGATCTCGACCGCCTGACCGCCGCGCTGGGCGCGATGACCAGCGTGAATAAAGCAGTGCAGTAACACTTTTACACCCCTCATCCTGCCCTCTCCCCCCAGGGGAGAGGGTAAAAAAGCTCCGGGCAGTCCTTTCTCCCTGTGGGCGGAGGGTAAAAAACTGCACCGAACAGTCCCCTCTCCCCTGTGGGCTGAGGGTAAAGAAGCGCACCGAGCAGTCCCCTCTCCCCTGTGGGCTGAGGGTAAAAAAACCGCACCGAACAGTCCCCTCTCCCCTATGGGCTGAGGGTAAAGAACCGCACCGAACAGTCCCCTCTCCCCTGTGGGCTGAGGGTAAAGAACCGCACCGAACAGTCCCCTCTCCCCTGTGGGCTGAGGGTAAAGAACCGCACCGAGCAGTCCCCTCTCCCCTATGGGCTGAGGGTAAAGAACCGCACCGAACAGTCCCCTCTCCCCTGTGGGCTGAGGGTAAAGAACCGCACCGAACAGTCCCCTCTCCCCTATGGGGAGAGGGTTAGGGTGAGGGGAAAGTACGCACGCTAATGCCTCTCCCCGGCCCTCTCCCATAAGGAGAGGAAGAACGCATAAAGGAGCCAACATGCAAACCATCACCGTCCCACCGCCGAAGCGCAGCTGGTTCTCGCTGATCAGCTGGGCCATCCTGCTGGCGGTCCTTGTTATCTCCTGGAAGGGGGCCGAAATGGCCCCGCTCACGTTGATTCAGGATTCCGGCAACATGGCGACCTTCGCCGCCGACTTCTTCCCGCCAGACTTTAGCCAGTGGCAGGACTACCTCGGCGAAATGGCCATCACCCTGCAAATCGCCGTCTGGGGAACCGCGCTGGCCGTGGTGCTCTCCATTCCCTTTGGCCTGATGAGCGCCGACAACATCGTGCCCTGGTGGATCTACCAGCCGGTGCGTCGCCTGATGGACGCCTGCCGCGCCATCAACGAAATGGTCTTTGCGATGCTGTTCGTCGTCGCCGTTGGTCTCGGGCCGTTCGCCGGGGTGCTGGCGCTGTTCATCCACACCACCGGCGTGCTCTCCAAGCTGCTCTCCGAGGCGGTGGAAGCCATTGAGCCAGGCCCGGTCGAAGGCATTCGCGCTACCGGGGCCAACAAGCTGGAGGAGATCCTCTACGGCGTCCTGCCGCAGGTGATGCCGCTGCTCATCTCCTACTCCCTCTACCGCTTTGAGTCCAACGTACGCTCCGCCACGGTGGTGGGCATGGTCGGCGCAGGCGGGATTGGCGTCACCCTGTGGGAAGCGATTCGCGGTTTCCAGTTCCAGCAAACCTGTGCCCTGATGGTGCTCATTATCATCACGGTCAGCCTGCTGGATTTCCTTTCTCAACGTTTGCGTAAGCACTTCATCTGAGAAGCGAGGCTTTGATTTGTATGCACTTATCCAGACATCCGACCAGTTACCCGACCCGCTGGCAAGAGATTGCGGCAAAACTCGAAGTGGAACTGTGCACCCATTACCGCTGCGGGGACTACCTTCCCGCCGAGCAGCAGCTGGCCGACCGCTATGAAGTGAACCGTCACACCCTACGCCGCGCTATCGATCAGCTGGTCGAGCGCGGCTGGGTGCAGCGTCGGCAGGGGGTGGGCGTGCTGGTGCTGATGCGCCCATTCGACTATCCGCTCAACGCCCAGGCACGCTTCAGCCAGAACCTGCTGGATCAGGGCAGTCACCCCACCAGCGAAAAATTGCTTTCGGTGCTGCGTCCGGCCTCCAGCCACGTCGCCGATGCGCTGGGGATCAAGGAGGGCGATAACGTGATCCACCTACGCACCCTGCGCCGGGTGAACGGCGTGGCGGTATGCCAGATCGACCACTACTTCGCGGATATGGCCCTCTGGCCGGTGCTGCAAAACTTCTCCAGCGGCTCGCTGCACGACTTTCTGTTCGAGGCCACCGGTATCGCCCTGAAACGCACCCAGACGCGCATCAGCGCCCGCCGCGCGCAGGCCAAAGAGAGCAAGGTGCTGGAAATTCCTAACATGGCCCCCCTGCTCTGCGTGCGCACCCTCAACCACCGTGACGGCGAGATCGACGCGACGGAGTACTCCGTCAGCCTGACCCGCGCCGACATGATTGAATTCACCATGGAGCACTGAATGCATTTCGATACCTCCACCCGCCAGCACTGGATGGCCGTGCTGGCCCACAGCCAGCCTGCGGCGTTACAGGCCCGTCTTTCGGCGCTCAACCTGACGCCGGACTACGAACTCATCCGCGCCCCGGAAATCGGGCTGGTGCAGATCCAGGCGCGGATGGGCGGCACCGGAGCGCGCTACTTTGCCGGTGACGCCACCCTGACCCGTGCCGTGGTGCGCCTCGCCAGCGGCACGCTCGGCTACAGCTATTTGCTCGGGCGCAACAAACCGCATGCCGAGCAGTGCGCTGTTGTGGATGCCCTGTTGCAGGAAGCGCCCCACTTCCAGACCTTGATGGAAACCCTTATTGCCCCGCTGGAAGCCGACCGCGCCGCACGCCTTGCCGCGCGTCAGGCCGAGGTGAACACCAGCCGGGTCGACTTCTTTACGCTCGTTCGCGGAGACAACGCATGACCCTTCAACCCGCTTTTACCCTTGCCGTGCAGGATGCCCAACACAGTTTTCGCCGTCTGCTGAAAGCGATGAGCGAACCGGGGGTGATCGTCTCCCTGCACCAGTTAAAACACGGCTGGCAGCCGCTGAACCTCGCCACCACCAGCGTGCTGCTGACGCTGGCCGACAACGACACCCCGGTCTGGCTGTCGGGCGCGGTTAGTAACGATATCGTCAGCTCGAACCTGCGTTTTCACACCAGCGCCCCGCTGGTGGATCAACCCCAGCTGGCGGTGTTCGCCGTCGCCGACGAGCAGATCGGCCACGAGCAGCTTAACGCCCTGAGCGAAGGCAGCGCCGTGGCACCGGAGACCAGCGCCACCCTGATTTTGCAGGTGCCGAGCCTGAGCGGTGGCCGCATGCTGCGCCTGACCGGCGCCGGGATCGCCGAGGAGCGGATGGTCGCCCCGCAATTGCCGGAGTGCATCATTCATGAGCTGACAGAGCGCCCGCACCCGTTCCCGCTGGGGATCGACCTGCTGTTGACCTGCGGCGAACGTCTGCTGGCGATCCCACGAACCACCCATGTGGAGGTGTGCTGATGTACGTTGCCGTCAAAGGGGGCGAGAAGGCGATCGCCGCCGCCCATGCCTTGCAGGAACACAGACGCCGGGGTGATGAGCGGCTTCCCGAGCTGAGCGTCGCCCAGATAGAACAGCAGCTCAACCTTGCCGTCGACCGGGTCATGACCGAAGGCGGCATTGCCGACCGCGAGCTGGCGGCGCTGGCGCTGAAACAGGCCAGCGGCGATAACGTCGAAGCCATCTTCCTGCTGCGCGCCTACCGCACCACGCTGGCAAAGCTGGCGGTGAGTGAGCCGCTGAATACGGCGGATATGCGCCTCGAGCGGCGCATTTCGGCGGTGTATAAAGATATCCCCGGTGGTCAGCTGCTCGGCCCCACCTACGACTACACCCATCGCCTGCTCGATTTCACCCTGCTGGCGAATGGCGAAGCCCCGCAGCTGAACAGCAGCGAGGCGCAATCCTCCGCCTCCCCGCACGTCTTTAGCCTGCTGGCAAACCAGGGGCTGGCGAAAGCGGAAGAAGATCGCGGCGACGAGCCGGACGACATCACCCGCACCCCGCCGGTCTATCCCTGCTCGCGGGCCTCGCGCCTGCAACAGCTGATGCGCGGTGACGAGGGCTATCTGCTGGCGCTGGCCTACTCCACCCAACGCGGCTACGGGCGTAACCATCCGTTCGCCGGTGAAATTCGCATCGGCTATATCAATGTGGAGATTGTGCCGGAAGAGCTGGGATTTGCAGTGAACGTCGGCGAACTGCTGATGACTGAATGCGAAATGGTGAATGGCTTTATTGCCCCTGAGGAGGAGCCGCCGCACTTCACCCGCGGCTACGGGCTGGTATTCGGCATGGGCGAGCGCAAGGCCATGGCCATGGCGCTGGTGGATCGCGCCCTCCAGGCCCCGGACTATGACGAGAACATCAGCGGCCCGGCGCAGGACGAAGAGTTTGTACTGGCCCACGCGGACAACGTGGAGGCCGCCGGGTTTGTCTCGCACCTCAAGCTGCCGCATTACGTCGATTTCCAGGCTGAACTGGAGCTACTGAAACGTCTGCAACGGGAGCGCAAAAATGGCTAACCTCAGCGGCTATAACTTTGCTTATCTGGATGAACAAACCAAACGCATGATCCGCCGCGCCATCCTCAAAGCGTTGGCCATTCCTGGCTATCAGGTGCCGTTCGGCGGGCGTGAAATGCCGATGCCTTACGGCTGGGGCACCGGCGGTATTCAGATCACCGCCAGCGTGATTGGTGAAGCGGACGTGCTGAAGGTCATCGACCAGGGCGCCGACGACACCACCAATGCGGTGTCGATCCGCCAGTTCTTCCAGCGTGTTACCGGGGTGAACACCACCGAGCGCACCGAAGACGCCACGCTGATCCAGACCCGCCACCGCATCCCGGAAACCCCACTCACCGAAGATCAGATTTTGATTTTCCAGGTTCCGATCCCGGAGCCGCTGCGCTTTATCGAGCCGCGCGAAACCGAAACCCGCACCATGCACGCCCTGGAAGAGTATGGCGTGATGCAGGTGAAGCTGTACGAAGACATCGCCCGCTTCGGCCATATCGCCACGACTTACGCCTACCCGGTGAAGGTCAACGGTCGCTACGTGATGGACCCCTCCCCGATCCCGAAATTTGATAACCCGAAGATGGACATGATGCCCGCATTGCAGCTGTTCGGGGCCGGACGCGAGAAGCGTATTTACGCCGTGCCGCCCTACACCCGTGTCGAGAGCCTCGACTTCGATGACCACCCGTTTACGGTGCAGGAGTGGGATGAGCCGTGCGCCATCTGCGGATCGAAACACAGCTATCTCGATGAAGTGGTACTGGATGACACGGGCAAGCGGATGTTTGTTTGCTCCGACACGGATTACTGCCGCCAACAGAGCGAGGCCCTCAGCCAATGAAACCGTTGCTTTCGGTCAATAACCTGACCCACCTCTATGCGCCGGGCAAAGGCTTCAGCGGCGTATCGTTCGACCTGTGGCCGGGCGAAGTGCTGGGGATTGTCGGCGAGTCCGGCTCCGGCAAAACCACCCTGCTGAAGGCGATCTCCGCGCGTCTGGCCCCGCAGAACGGCGAGATTTTGTATGAAGACCAGTCGCTGTATGGCATGAGCGAGGCCGACCGCCGCCGCCTGCTGCGCACCGAGTGGGGAGTGGTGCATCAGCACCCGATGGATGGCCTGCGCCGTCAGGTGTCGGCGGGGGGCAATATCGGTGAAAGGCTGATGGCGACCGGCGCGCGACACTACGGCAACATCCGCGCCACCGCCCAGCACTGGCTGGAAGAGGTGGAGATCCCGGCCTCGCGCATCGATGACCTGCCGACCACCTTCTCCGGGGGGATGCAGCAGCGGCTGCAGATTGCCCGCAACCTGGTCACGCATCCGAAGCTGGTGTTTATGGATGAACCCACCGGTGGGCTGGACGTGTCTGTTCAGGCGCGTTTGCTGGATCTGCTGCGCGGTCTGGTGGTGGAGCTGAACCTGGCCGTGGTGATTGTCACCCACGATTTAGGCGTTGCCCGCCTGCTGGCAGACCGCCTGCTGGTGATGAAGAGCGGCGAGGTGGTGGAAAGTGGGCTAACCGACCGCGTGCTCGACGATCCCCATCATCCGTACACCCAGCTGCTGGTGTCATCGGTATTGCAGAACTGATTTTTGCCGGGTGGCGGCTGCGGCTTACCCGGCAATCGGACCCAGGAACCTATTATGATCCGCGTAGAAAACGTCAGTAAAACCTTTGTGCTCCACCAGCAAAACGGCGTCCGTCTGCCGGTGCTGCAAAATGCCTCTCTGGAGGTCAACAATGGCGAATGCGTGGTGCTGCACGGCCACTCCGGCAGTGGAAAATCCACGCTGCTGCGCTCCCTGTACGCCAACTATCTGCCTGACGAAGGTCACATTCATGTCCGTCACGGCGATGAATGGGTGGATCTGGTGCTGGCCCCGGCGCGCAAGGTGCGGGACGTCAGGCGCACCACCATCGGCTGGGTGAGCCAGTTTTTACGGGTCATCCCGCGCGTCCCGGCGCTCGAGGTAGTGATGCAGCCCTTGCTGGATCTTGGCGTGCCGCGAGAGACCTGCGCCGCCAAAGCCGCCAGCCTGCTGACGCGCCTCAACGTACCGGAGCGCCTGTGGCATCTCGCCCCTTCGACCTTTTCCGGCGGCGAGCAGCAGCGGGTAAACATCGCCCGCGGCTTTATCGTCGACTACCCGATTTTACTGCTCGATGAACCGACCGCCTCGCTGGATGCGAAAAACAGCGCGGCAGTCATTGAATTGATCGAAGAGGCCAAAGCGCGCGGCGCGGCGATCGTCGGGATCTTCCACGACGATGCAGTGCGGGATCGCGTGGCGGATCGACTGCACCCGATGGGGATCACCGCATGATCGTAAACAACGTAAAACTGGTGCTGGAAAACGAGGTCGTTGACGGCTCCATCGAGGTTCAGGACGGTGTTATTCGCGCCTTCGCCGAAACCCCAAGCCGCTCGCCGCAGGCGATGGACGGCGACGGCGGTTGGCTGCTGCCGGGGCTGATTGAGCTGCACACCGACAACATGGACAAATTCTTCACCCCGCGGCCAAAGGTGGACTGGCCGGCCCACTCGGCAATGAGTAGCCACGACGGGATGATGGTCGCCAGCGGGATCACCACCGTGCTGGACGCGGTGGCGATTGGCGACGTGCGCGACGGCGGCGACCGACTGGAGAATCTGGAGAAGATGATCAACGCCGTGGAAGAGACGCAAAAACGCGGCCTCAACCGCGCCGAGCATCGTCTGCATCTGCGCTGCGAGCTGCCCCATCACACTACCCTGCCGCTGTTCGAGAAGCTGGTTGGCCGCGAGCCGGTGACCCTGGTGTCGCTGATGGATCACTCCCCCGGCCAGCGCCAGTTCGCCAATATCGAGAAGTACCGCGAATATTATCAGGGAAAATACTCCCTCAATGACGAGCAGATGGCGCGCTACGAAGAGGAGCAGCTTCAGCTTGCCGCCCGCTGGTCGCAGCCCAATCGCCAGGCCATTGCCGCGCTGTGCCGGGAGCGACACATCGCCCTGGCCAGCCACGACGATGCCACCGCGGATCATGTGCTGGAGTCGCACCAGCTCGGCAGCGTGATCGCCGAATTCCCTACCACCTTTGAAGCCGCAGAAGCGTCCCGCCAGCACGGGATGAACGTCCTGATGGGTGCCCCTAACATCGTGCGCGGCGGATCGCACTCCGGCAACGTGGCGGCCAGTTCGCTGGCATCGCTCGGGCTGCTGGACATTCTCTCCTCCGATTACTATCCCGCCAGCCTGCTGGATGCGGCATTCCGGGTGGCCGACGATACAGGCAACGGCTTTACCCTGCCGCAGGCGATCCGTCTGGTGACAAAAAACCCGGCGCAGGCTCTGAACCTGCACGATCGCGGGGTGATTGGTGAAGGCAAACGCGCGGACCTGGTGCTGGCGCACCGCAAAGGCGAGCATATTCATATCGACCACGTCTGGCGTCAGGGAAAACGGGTGTTCTGATGGGAAGAGTGATCTGGTTAATGGGGCCGTCCGGCTCCGGTAAAGACAGTCTGCTGGCAGCATTGCGCCAGCAGACACACCCGCAGCTGCTGGTGGCGCATCGCTACATTACCCGCCCCGCCAGTGCGGGGAGTGAAAACCACATCGCCCTCAGCGAGCCAGAGTTTTTTACCCGCGCAGGGCAGCAACTGTTTGCCCTGAGCTGGCACGCTAACGGCTATTATTATGGGGTGGGCCTGGAGATCGACCTGTGGCTACACGCGGGGTTTGATGTGGTCGTGAACGGTTCGCGCGCGCATCTTCCACAGGCTCAGGCGCGTTATGCCGGGGCGCTGCTGCCCGTCTGCCTGCAGGTGTCGCCAGACATTCTGCGCCAGCGCCTGCAACGCCGTGGCCGGGAGAACGCCAGAGAGATCGACCAGCGGCTGGAGCGCGCCGCCCGCTACACTCCGTCCCACTGCCCTGTCCTGAATAACGACGGCAGCTTGCTTCAGTCCGTCGATAACTTTCTTTCACTGATCCACCAGAAGGAGAAAAACCATGCCTGAGTGTGAGTTGCGTCCCGCCACTGCGGAGGACGTTGACGCGGTATACGGCCTGATTTGCGAACTAAAACAGGCCGAGCTGGACAGATCGGCTTTTCACGCCGGTTTTGCGGCCAACCTGCTGGATCACAACATGCGTTACCAGTTGGCCGAACAGAATGGACACATTATCGGCATGATCGGCCTGCATATGCAGTTTCATCTGCATCATGCCAACTGGATCGGCGAAATTCAGGAACTGGTCGTCATGCCGCAGGCGCGGGGACTGAGGGTGGGTAGCCAGCTGCTGGCTTGGGCCGAGGAATTTGCGCGCCAGGCTGGCGCAGAGATGACGGAGCTTTCCACCAGCGTAAAGCGCCTCGACGCGCACCGCTTTTACCTTCGTGAAGGGTACACACAGAGCCATTTTCGCTTCACCAAACCGCTGTAAGGGGACGCTATGAGTCTGACCATTACGTTAACAGGCACCGGCGGTGCCCAACTGGTGCCCGCTTTTGGCTGCGACTGTCCGGCCTGCCGTCGGGCGCGTTTGCAGGACGACTATCGCCGCCGTCCCTGTAGCGCGGTGGTCAAATTCAACGACGCGATCACGCTGCTGGATGCGGGGATCCCCCACCTGATGGACGACTGGCCCGCGGGCAGTTTTCAGCAGTTTTTGCTCACTCACTACCATATGGATCATGTTCAGGGGCTGTTCCCGCTGCGCTGGGGCGTGGGGGCGACCATCCCGGTGTACGGCCCGCCGGACGAGGCGGGCTGCGACGATCTGTTTAAGCATCCCGGCATCCTCGACTTTAGCCATACGCTGGAGCCATTTGTGGTGTTTGAACTCCAGGGCCTGCGGGTGACACCGCTGCCGCTCAACCATTCGAAGCTGACGTTTGGCTACCTGCTGGAGAGCGCCTACAGCCGGGTGGCCTGGCTTTCTGATACCGCCGGGCTGCCGGAGAAAACGGTGAAGTTTTTAGTTAACAACCACCCGCAGGTGATGGTGATTGACTGCAGCCACGAGCCGCGGGACGAGATGCCGCGCAACCATTGTGATTTGAATACCGTTGTTGCGTTAAACGCGGTGATCGGGTGTCCACAGGTGATCCTGACCCATATCAGCCATCAGTTTGACGTGTGGATGATGGATAACCCGCTGCCAGAGGGAATCGAGGCGGGGTATGACGGGATGGTACTGATGCTGGATTAAGGTTTCTCCCTCTCCCCGTGGGCTGAGGGATCCCCAGTAATTTTCCCTTACAGCAATGAAATAATCACAATATTTTAAACGACTTACAGCGACTCCCCTGTCCGGCTGAAAATCGACGAAGCGTTTCCGTAAGGCCGGGGCGAGGCGCAGGGACGCGCCGAGAGGGCATAGCCTGCAGGGATGCAGGCTGGTGCCCGACCCGAAAGCCTGGAGGAATAAGCTGAGTGCACCGCGACGCGGCGATTTTCTGTGCCGGGAGCCGGGATTGTGAAGGGGGCGGCGGCGAGCCCCCTTCACACGTTCACGGGTGACGCGGCTGACAGAGAAGTGCAAAACCTAAGGTGAACGGAACCACCACCTGAGCCGCATGTTCCCCCTCACCCCAACCCTCTCCCCAAAGGGGAGAGGGAGCTGAACGTGCCAATATCAGGAGAGGGGGCCGACCGTGCCAATATTTTTATGGGGATCCCTCAGCCCTGCGGGAGAGGGCCGGAATAAGGGCGTCAGGCTGTGCCTTAGCGCCGATCGTAATCATCCTCTAACCGCCGTTCGTCATCTTCCAGGCGACGCCGGTCTTCATCCAACTGGCGCTGCCGCTCATCCAGACGCTGACGCCGGTCCTCAAGCTGTCTGCGGCGATCGTCATACTGTCGGCTGTCGCTTTGACGCCGCTGATCGTATCGGTCATCGTCATCATTGTTGCGACTGCTGTTGGGATTATAAGCGTCGTTGATCGCCTGCTGAATATTGCCAATCGCCTCATCAACGATGTCGGCATGCGCCAGCTGGCTGGTTAAAGAGAGCAGACCAAATAACAGAGCGGTGGAATATCGTTTCATAAAGCCAGTCTCACAGCGGTTGAGCTGGCTTTACGGTAATGAACGGCAGGTAGCGCGAGTAGCGGAGGAATCTCAAATTCTGACCGCTTTTTGCAGCGCCTGCGCCAGCTGCTCACGGGTAAAGGGTTTACGTAATAGCGCCACGTCCGGCAGTTGCGGGTTATGCGCAGGACGCAGATCCTGACCGCTGATGAGCAGCACCGGCAGATGCGGGAAATGCTGGCGTACATGCTGAATCACCTCGGCGCCGCTCAGATTGCCGGGCAGCATTAAATCGCTGATAAACATCTCAATATCCGCAGAGGCATTCAGCATCTGCAGCGCCTGCTCGCCGGTCTCGGCCTCCAGCGTCAGATAGCCCAACTGGTGCAGCTGTTCGCACAGCGTCTGCCGGACGTCGGGTTGATCGTCCAGCACCAGCACCAACCGGTCGCCTGGCGGCAAGGCGGTGGTTGCCCCGGCTTCCGGCGCGGGTAGCGCCTGCAGGGTGGCGCGCGGCAGATGCAGCCGCACGGTGGTGCCCTGCCCCGGCGCGCTTTCGATCTCTACCCGCCCGCCGGACTGGCGCACAAAGCCGTAGACCATCGACAGCCCCAGCCCGCTGCCGCTCCCGGTCTGTTTGGTGGTGAAGAACGGCTCAAAGACCCGGGACTTTATCTCCTGCGACATCCCGCTGCCGTGGTCGATCACCTCCAGCGCCACCATGTCCTGCCTGCGCCCGTCGCTGCGGGTCACGCGCTGGTTCCAGGTACGGATTTTGATCGTCCCACTTTGCCCTTCCATTGCATCGCGGGCGTTCATGACCAGGTTAATGATGGCGTTTTCCAGCTGGCTGACGTCAATCCACGCGGACCATGCCGGGGTTTGCGCTTCGATATCCAGCGCGACCGTCGCGGGCAGGGAGTGGCGCATCAGCTCAGCCAGGTTTTCCAGCAGGGGTTTCATCTCCACCGCGTGCGGGTTCAGGGACTGCTTGCGGGAAAACGCCAGCAGACGCTGGGTCAACAGCGCTCCGCGTTCGGCGGCCTTCAGCGCGCGGCCGATGCGCAGGGCATCCGGCGAATGGGGGTCAGCCAGCTCCAGGCTACCGATGATCACCGCCAGCAGGTTGTTGAAATCATGCGCCAGTCCGCCCGTTAACTGCCCGACGGCCTTCATCTTCTGGCTGTGCAGCAGCGCCTCTTCCAGCCCCTGACGTTCGAGGCGATCCACCTCCATCTGCGAGGTTTTTTCTTTCAGCAGCCGGGTGGTGTGCTCCAGCGAGGCGGTATTACGGGCAAAGACGTTAAATGCCCGGGCCAGTTCGCCCAGCTCATCCCGGCGTTGTAGCGCAGGCACCGAGACATCCTGTTCGCCGTGGGCCAGCCGCGACATCGCCCGGGAGATGGCGGTCAGGTTGGTACCCAGGTTGCGGTAGATATACCAGCAGGCAAAGGCGGTGATGATCAGCGCCAGCACGGCAGATACCGTGATAAAGACGCTGATCGAGCGCAGCTCCTGATGGCTCTCGGCGGTGCGCTGCCGGGAGGCCTGCGCCACCTGCTCCACATACTGATTGATATCGCTGTTTAAGATCGCCACCAGCGCCTTGATGTGGAACATATACCAGCTGATCGCCAGATCGCTCTCTTCCAGCTGCCCGGAGAGCGGGCCGAGCTTATTCAGCTCGGCGTTGAAATCGGGCAGTACGAAGCTTACCGCTGGCTGTATGGCCTGGCGGGGCAGCATCGCCGTTACCGTATCCAGCTGCTGAATAGTCGCGCGTGGCGAGGGCGTTTCGATGGCGGCGGCAATCAGCCGGTCCATCTCACTGAGCAGCCGTGCGTCGGGCAGGTTACTGGCATAGCGGCGGTTAATGTCCTGCAGATGGCGAAGATAGCTCTGGCTCTGGTAGAGCGAACTGAGCAGGGCGTTACGCTCCAGGTGGCGTCGCTGCCCGCGCTCCAGCATGCCGGTCACGCTTTGCTGTAACGCATTGCTGCGCTGGATGATCCGCTTCACCAGGGCTGGCTCCTGCTGCGCCAGCGGCGCATCGGCCAACTGCTCCAGCGCGTGAACCAGTGCCGTCTGGGTCTGTTTCAGGCGGTTGGCTTCGTCTTTATACTCCAGCGCCCCTACCACCTGGGATAGCCTGACTGCTGCCGTCGCCACGTTGGCGGTTTCACGCGCCAGGTTCATGCTACCGGTCATGTCGTCCAGCGTCTGACGCTGTACCTGCTCCTGGATATGGCTGGCATGGCGGAAGCCCAGCACCGCCACGCCGCTGACCATTAAGGTTACCGCCACTACCAACAGATTAAAGATCAGCAGGCGACCACGGGCGCTGGCGAAGAAGGGGGGACGGCGTGAGGGCATTTATATCAGCTCCTGTGCGGTTTGAGGCTCTTACCCCTCACCCTAACCCTCTCCCCAAAGGGGAGAGGGAACAGTGACTCCCCGCCAAAGGGAACAGGGAACAGTTAACCCCCTCCACAAAGAGGAGCGGGAACAGTTACCCCTTTCCACAAAGGAGAGAGGGAACAGTCACCCCTTCCACAAAGGGGAGCGGGAACAGTTACCCCTTTCCACAAAGGAGAGAGGGAACAGTCACCCCTTCCAGAAAGGAGAGAGGGAACAGTCACCCCCTTTCCACAAAGGAGAGCGTGAACAGTTACACCTTTCCCCAAAGGAGAAAGGGAACAGCCCCCTTTTCCCAAAGGCCAGAGGGGACCGTACACCCTTTCCCCAAAGGGGAAAGGGAACCGTTACTCCCTCTCCCCTTTGGGGAGAGGGCCGGGGTGAGGGGAGAAAGCGATTCAGTAGCGTAACTGTGATCCACATTAACTATTCATAACTATGACAAATATGAACGACTTCTGACATTTTGCATTTACCGGGATGTGATGAAGTGCGGATATCGAACGTCACAGGAGATCCGCCATGAGCAGAACCCCGGTTTTAGAGATGCGCAACATTGCCAAAACCTTTGGCAGCTTTCACGCGCTGAAGGGTGTGGATCTGACGGTCTATCCCGGCGAGATCCACGCCTTAATGGGCGAAAATGGCGCCGGAAAAAGCACCCTGATGAAGATCCTCGCCGGGGCCTACATCGCCACCAGCGGCGAGATCCTGATCGACGGCAAGCCATTTAACATCAAAGGCCCGAAAGATGCCCTGGCGGCTGGTATCACCCTGATCTATCAGGAGATGCAGCTCGCCCCTAACCTCACCGTGGCAGAGAACATTTTCCTTGGCAGCGAGCTGTCACGCGGCGGGCTGGTGCAGCGCAAAGAGATGGCGGCCCAGGCGCAGGCGGTAATCGATCGTCTTGGCGCCCATTTCAAAGCCACCGACCTGGTGATGAAGCTGACCATCGCCGAGCAGCAGCAGGTGGAAATTGCCCGCGCGCTGCACCGCAACAGCCGCATTCTGGTGATGGATGAACCCACCGCCGCCCTCTCCTCACGCGAGACCCACCGTCTGTTCGAGCTGATTTTGCGCCTGCGCGACGAAGGGATGGCGATCATCTATATCAGCCACCGCATGGCCGAAGTCTATGAGTTATCCGACCGGGTTAGCGTGCTGCGCGACGGGCAATACGTTGGCAGTCTGACCCGCGACAAGCTCAACGCCTCTGAGCTGGTGCGGATGATGGTCGGGCGGCCGCTGAGCGATCTGTTCAACAAAGAGCGCGATATCCCGCTCGGCAGCCCGCGCCTGAACGTTCACCACCTGACCGACGGCGGCAAAGTGCAGCCCTGCAGCCTGCAGGTGCGCTCCGGCGAAATCGTCGGCCTTGCCGGGCTGGTGGGTGCCGGACGTTCCGAACTGGCGCAGCTGATTTTCGGTGTGCGTAAGGCCACGGGCGGAATGATTGAGGTGGATGGCGAGCCGGTGGTAATCCACTCCCCGCGCGCCGCCATCGATCATGGAATTGGCTTCTTAACCGAGAACCGCAAGGAGCAGGGGCTGTTTCTGGAACTGGCGGCACAGGAGAACATCACCATGGCGACGCTGGAGCGCGACGCCACCTTCGGCATGCTGAATCGCAAAAAAGCGCAGTCCATCTCCGATGACGCCATCGCCCTGCTCAATATTCGCGTCCCGCATTCCCAGGTGCGGGCGGGCGGTCTCTCCGGCGGCAACCAGCAAAAGCTGCTCATCTCCCGCTGGGTGGCGATCAGCCCACGCATTCTGATCCTCGACGAGCCGACCCGCGGCGTGGACGTGGGCGCCAAAAGCGAGATCTACCGGATCATGAACCAGATGGCGCGCAAAGGGGTGGCGATCCTGATGATCTCCAGCGAACTGCCGGAAGTGGTCGGCATGAGCGATCGCGTGTATGTCATGCGCGAAGGGAGCATTGCCGGTGAACTCCATCGGGCCGATATCACACAAGAAAACATCATGACGCTGGCGACCGGCGTTAACGACTCTCATCATCGGGCGGTATAACCATGACGCAACCAAACACTCCGCAACAGGTGGCCAAAGCGGCCTCCGCCAAAAAAATGCTGATGGGCGATCTGATGCAAACCATCGGTATCCTGCCGATATTGATCCTGATTGTCGCGGTATTTGGCTTTATCGCGCCAAACTTCTTTACCGAAAGCAACCTGCTGAACATTACCCGCCAGGCGTCGATCAACATCGTGCTGGCGGCGGGGATGACCTTCATTATTTTGACCGGCGGCATCGACCTCTCGGTCGGCTCGATTCTGGGCACCACCGCGGTGGCGGCGATGGTGGTCTCGCTGATGCCGGAGTTGTCCATGCTCTCGGTGCCAGCGGCGTTGATGCTCGGGCTGGTGCTCGGCACCTTTAACGGGGCGCTGGTGGCCTTTGCCGGGCTACCGCCCTTTATCGTCACGCTCGGCACCTATACGGCGCTGCGCGGCGCGGCGTACCTACTGGCCGACGGCACCACGGTGATCAACTCCAGCATCAGTTTTGAATGGATCGGCAATAACTATCTCGGGCCGGTGCCATGGCTGGTGGTGATTGCCCTCGCGGTGATCGCGGTCTGCTGGTTCATCCTGCGCCGCACCACGCTCGGGGTTCATATCTACGCGGTAGGCGGCAACATGCAGGCCGCGCGCTTAACGGGCATCAAGGTCTGGCTGGTGCTGCTGTTTGTCTACGGCATGAGCGGCCTGCTCTCGGGCCTCGGCGGGGTGATGAGCGCCTCGCGGCTGTACAGCGCCAACGGCAACCTCGGCACCGGCTATGAGCTGGACGCCATCGCGGCGGTGATCCTCGGCGGCACCAGCTTTGTCGGCGGGATCGGCACCATCACCGGCACGCTGGTGGGCGCGCTGATTATCGCCACCCTCAACAACGGCATGACGCTGATGGGCGTCTCCTATTTCTGGCAACTGGTGATCAAAGGGGCGGTGATCATCATTGCGGTGCTGATCGACAAATACCGTACCCGACACCATCAAAGTGCATAACAACAATATTTCCCTGAATCATTCTGGTCGCAGGGAGGCGGCAAGTGTATGAATCCCGATGCGCTGACTGTCGTCAGTGATTCGGGTGAATGCGCGCAGCCAACGCATCTGCGGCCAGAAGGATGACGGGAAAACCCTACGTGAGGAATACAGCATGAGATTAAAGCCATTAGTTACCGCGCTCTGTGCTGGCGCACTGCTTGCAGCAAGTCCGTTTGTCCAGGCCAAAGAGCTGAAGTCCATCGGCGTGACGGTGGGCGATCTGGCCAACCCGTTCTTTGTGCAGATCACCAAAGGCGCGGAGCTGGAAGCGCGCAAACTGGCGGGGGATAACGTGAAAGTGACGCTGGTGTCCAGCGGCTACGATCTCGGCCAGCAGGTTTCTCAGATTGATAACTTTATCGCCGCGAAGGTCGATATGATCATTCTTAACGCCGCGGATTCAAAAGGGATCGGCCCGGCGGTGAAGCGCGCGAAAGACGCCGGGATCGTGGTGGTGGCGGTTGACGTCGCGGCAGAGGGTGCCGATGCGACCATTACCTCCAACAACACCCAGGCCGGTGAGATGGCCTGTAAGCTGATCACCGACCGCCTGAAAGGCAAAGGCAACGTAGTGATCATCAACGGACCGCCGGTCTCTGCGGTACAAAACCGCGTGGAAGGTTGCCAGACTGAATTCAAGCGCCACCCGGATATCAAAGTGCTCTCCTGGAACCAGAACGCCAAAGGCAGCCGTGACGGTGGGCTGGAGGTGATGACCTCCCTGCTGGCCGCCAATCCGAAGATCGACGGCGTGTTTGCCATCAACGATCCGACCGCGATCGGTGCCGATCTGGCAGCAAAACAGGCGCAACGTAATGAGTTCTTTATTGTGGGCGTCGATGGTTCGCCGGATGCCGAAGAGGCGCTGAAGCGCGAAAACTCCCTGTTTATCGCCACCCCGGCGCAAGATCCGCAGGTCATGGCGGCGAAAGCGGTTGAGATCGGCTATGACATATTACAGGGCAAACCCGCGCCGAAAGAGCCTGTGCTGATCCCGGTGACGATGATCGATAAGAGCAACGTCGGCAATTATAAAGGCTGGACGGTTAAGTAAGCCTTGTGCGGCCTGATGCCCCTCACCCCGGCCCTCTCCCCATAAGGGAGGGGGTGTTCAGATTCCCTCTCTCGTATGGGGAGAGGGTTAGGGTGAGGGGTAATATTTGCACATCACTCAAGGAGTCATTATGAAACGCTCCGAAATTAACGAGATCCTTGGCCACACACGACAGTTTTTCTCGATGCACGATGTGCATTTACCCCCCTTTGCCAGCTTCCCCCCTGGCCGCTGGCAGCAGCTTGACGCCGACGCCTGGCAAGAAGTGTTCGACCTGCGGCTCGGCTGGGATGTGACTGCCTTCGGCGGCGATAACTTTGCGACGCAGGGCTTAACTCTCTTTGCGCTGCGCAACGGCTCTCCCGGCGGCAAACCCTGGAACAAATGCTATGCCGAGAAGATCATGCATGTGCGTGAGGGCCAGGTGACGCCGCTGCATTTTCACTGGCGCAAACGCGAAGACATCATCAACCGCGGCGGCGGGAACCTGATTGTTGAGCTGTGGAATGCCGATGAGGATGAACAGAAAGAGGCTGGCGATATCAAGGTCGCCATTGATGGATGCCAGCAGACCCACGTGGCGGGCAGCCATATCCGCCTCGCACCGGGGGAGAGCATCTGCCTGCCGCCCGGCATATACCACAGCTTCTGGGGTGAAAAGGGCTTTGGTGATGTGCTGGTGGGCGAAGTCTCGTCAGTCAATGACGACGAGACGGACAACCACTTCCTGCACCCTACCGCCCGCTATAACAATATCGATGAAGACGAACCGGCCGTGCTGGTCCTGTGCAATGAATACAGCCTGTTTCGCCTGTAAGGAGTGAATCATGCCGCTTATCTCTCTCGCCGACGGGCTGGCGCACGCCCGCGAACACCGTTACGCACTGGGGGCGTTTAACGTCCTCGACTCTCACTTCCTGCGGGCACTGTTTGCCGCGGCTCGCCAGGAGAATTCGCCTTTTATCATCAACATTGCCGAAGTGCATTTTAAGTATGTGTCGCTCGATTCACTGGTGGAGGCGGTGAAATTCGAAGCCGCCCGGCATGATATTCCGGTGGTGCTGAATCTCGATCACGGCCTGCATTTCGAAGCGGTGGTGCGGGCGCTGCGTTTAGGCTTTAGCTCGGTGATGTTTGACGGTTCCACCCTGAGCTACGAAGAGAACATCCGCCAGACGCGGGAAGTGGTGAAGATGTGCCACGCGGTGGGCGTGTCGGTGGAGGCGGAGCTTGGTGCCGTCGGTGGCGATGAGGGCGGCGCCCTGTATGGTCATGCCGACGAAGCGCTTTTTACCGATCCGCTGCGGGCGCGGGAGTTTGTCGATCAGACCGGCATCGATGCGCTGGCGGTGGCGATTGGCAATGCTCACGGTAAGTACAAGGGCGAGCCGAAGCTCGATTTTGCCCGTCTTGATGCCATCCGGCAGCAAACCGGCCTGCCGCTGGTGCTGCACGGCGGGTCCGGGATCAGCGACGCCGATTTCCGTCGCGCCATTGAACTCGGGATCCACAAAATTAACTTCTACACCGGCATGTCGCAGGCGGCGCTGGCGGCGGTGGAACAGCGGATGGCCAACCGACAGCCGCTGTACGATGAGTTTGCTGAACTGCTGCTCGGCATCGAAGAGGCGATCACCGACACCGTGGCCGCGCAGATGCGAACCTTTGGCAGCGCGGGGTACGCATGATGGAACGCCGGGGGATTATCGCGGCGGGCAACATGCTGGTGGATCATGTTCATCAGATTGTGCAGTGGCCCGAGCGCGGCTGGCTGGCGGAGATCACCCACAGCGAGCGCGCCACCGGCGGGGCACCGCTCAACGTTTTGTTGACCCTGGCGAAAATGCGTGCCGGGCTCCCGCTGCAGGCGGTGGGACTGGTTGGGGACGATCACGACGGGGATTACATTATCGCCATGCTCGACCAGTATCACGTCAACCGCCAGCGGGTGCAGCGCACCACGTTTGCCCCTACCTCCATGTCACAGGTGATGACCGACCCCAGCGGCCAGCGTACCTTTTTCCACTCGCCGGGGGCCAACCGGCTGCTGGATCTGCCCGCCTTTGACCGGCTCGATCAGAGCATGAAAATCTTCCATCTGGGCTATCTCCTGCTGCTGGACAGCCTGGATAAGCCGGACGAGGAGTACGGCACCCGCAGCGCGCGCTTGCTGGCGCAGATGCGCGAGCTGGGGTTCCAGACCTCTCTCGACCTCGTGTCGCGCAAGGGCGATCCGCGCTATCAGCCGCTGGTGCTCCCTGCCCTGCGCCATCTTGATTATCTGGTGATCAACGAGCTGGAGGCGGGCGAGTTCAGCGGCCTGCCCACGCGCGATGACCGGGATGCGCCCGCGATCGCCAATATTGCCGCGGCGGCGGCAGAGCTGCTGGCGTCGGGGGTGAAGGCGCGGGTGGTGATCCACTGCCCGGAAGGGGCCTGGGGACAAGAGCCGGGCCAGGAAGGCGGCTGGATCCCTTCGTGGCGGCTGAGTCAGGACGAGATCGTCGGCAGCGTCGGCGCGGGGGATGCCTTCTGCGCGGGTTTTTTGTATGGCTGCCACGACTCGCTGTCGCTGGCAGAGAGCATCCGTATGGCGCATGCCTGCGCCCGGGCCAGCCTGCTGGCGGCCAACGCCATCGACGGGGCAAAAACCCTCCCGGAGTTACAGCACTTTATCGAGGAGAATCTGCTGGCCTAGGCCGCCCTGTCACCATGCAGCACGTCGGCGGCAAAGACATAGCCCAGCCCGCGGATGGTTTTAATCAGCAGCGGCTGATGGGGGTTAATTTCAATTTTGCGTCGCAGGCGCATGATCAGCACATCAATGGTGCGATCGAACACCTCCGCGCTTTCGCTGTGGGTCAGCTCCAGCAACTGTTCCCGGCTGAGTACCCGACGCGCGTTTTGCGTCAGCGCCAGCAACAATCCGTACTCGCCCTGGGTCAGGGCGACCACGCCGCGCCGGGCGTCGATCAATTCACAGCGGGTGGTGTCCAGCGTCCAGCCGTTAAAGCTGATCCCGGCTGCCCGCACGGCCACCGGCTCTGCCGCCAGCGCACCGGTGCGGCGCAGCACGGCTTTGACGCGCGCCACCACCACCCGGGGGTTGAAGGGTTTACCAATGTAGTCGTCGGCGCCCATCTCGAGGCCGACCACCACGTCCGATTCACTGCCCAGGCCCGTCAGCATGATCACCGGCAGCTCGGGGCGCTGCTTTTGCAACTGCTGTAGCACCTGCAAGCCGTTGATATCCGGCAGCATCATATCCAGCAGCACCAGCGCGATCTCCGGCGCTTGCTGCGCCAGACGCAGGGCATCCTGGCCGTTATGGCACACATGGACAGTGAAGACGTGCTCATTGAGGACGTCCTGCAACAGTTCGCAGACCGCGGTGTCGTCATCGACCACCAGAATTGCTGGTTTCATACTGGATTCCATCAGGGATGATAGTGATCAGTCTGGCCCATTATGTGCAAGGCTCCAGCCAAAACGCCCTTTCCCTCGCGGATCTTCAACCGCCGTCACATCCCCATCGCTTTCGCCGTCGCATTTTTTGACGTGGGCCTGTTTTCTGTCAGGGTTTTGACCCGAATTCACCCGTAAAGTCAGGGCAATCCCACAATAAGAATGTGGCCTGAAAGCCGCATAATAAACCAACACGTCAGCATCATTTACACTGGAGCGAGACCGATGAAAAACGTCATCACGGTGTGCCCCTATTGCGCATCAGGTTGCAAGATAAACCTGGTCGTCGATAACGGCAGCATCGTCCGTGCCGAGGCAGCCGGAGGGAAAACCAACCAGGGCAAGCTGTGCCTGAAGGGCTACTACGGCTGGGATTTTATCAACGACACCCAAATCCTGACCCCGCGGCTGAAAACCCCCATGATCCGGCGCACACGTGGCGGCAAGCTGGAGTCCGTCTCCTGGGATGAAGCGCTGGATTACGTTGCCCGCCGTCTCAGCGCCATCAAGGCGCAGCACGGCCCGGATGCGATCCAGACCACCGGCTCCTCGCGCGGCACCGGGAATGAAACCAACTACATCATGCAAAAATTTGCGCGCGCCGTGATTGGCACCAACAACGTCGACTGCTGCGCACGCGTCTGACACGGCCCCTCGGTTGCAGGTCTGCACCAGTCGGTCGGGAATGGCGCCATGAGCAATGCCATCAACGAGATTGATAACACCGATCTGGTGTTTATTTTCGGCTATAACCCGGCGGATTCACATCCAATCGTCGCGAACCACATTCTGCGCGCGAAGCAGAACGGGGCCAGGATTATCGTCTGCGATCCGCGGCGCATCGAAACCGCGCGCATTGCCGATATGCATATCGCGTTGCGAAACGGCTCAAACATCGCCCTGCTTAATGCCATCGGCCACGTGATTATTGCCGAGCAGCTCTACGATCGGGCCTTCGTCACTGCCCGCACGGAAGGCTTTGAGGCGTACCGTAAGATCGTTGAACGCTATACGCCGGAGTCGGTCGAGGCCATTACCGGCGTGAGTGCGGGAGAGATCCGCCAGGCCGCGCGTCTGTATGCCGGAGCGAAAACGGCCACCCTGCTGTGGGGGATGGGTGTCACCCAGTTCTGGCAGGGGGTGGAAACGGTGCGCTCGCTCACCAGCCTCGCGATGCTGACCGGCAATCTCGGCAAAGCCCACGTCGGGGTCAACCCGGTGCGCGGCCAGAATAACGTGCAGGGTGCCTGCGACATGGGCGCGCTGCCGGATACCTACCCGGGCTACCAGTTTGTTAAATTCCCGGAAAACCGCGAGAAATTTGCGAAAGCCTGGGGCGTGGCGAGCCTGCCTGCGCATCCCGGCTACCGCATCAGCGAACTGCCGCACCGTGTGGCCCACGGCGAGGTGCGGGCGGCGTACATCATGGGCGAAGATCCGCTGCAAACCGATGCCGAACTTCCGGCGGTGCGTCAGGCCTTTGCCGATCTGGAGCTGGTGATTGTTCAGGACATCTTTATGACCAAAACCGCGGCGGTGGCGGATGTCGTCCTGCCGTCCACCTCCTGGGGCGAGCATGAAGGGGTTTACACCGCCGCCGATCGCGGCTTCCAGCGTTTCTTTAAGGCGGTCGAGCCGAAGTGGGATTTGAAAACCGACTGGCAGATCATCAGCGAGATTGCGACCCGGATGGGTTATCCGATGCTCTACGACAACACCCAGCAAATCTGGGATGAGCTGCGCCAGCTGTGTCCGGGCTTTAAGGGCGCAACCTACGAAAAGATGGGCGAGCTGGGCTATATCCAGTGGCCCTGCCGGGATGAATCGCCAGAAGATCAGGGCACGTCGTACCTGTTCGCGGAAAAATTTGATACCCCGAACGGGCTGGCGCAGTTCTTCACCTGCGACTGGATGGCCCCCATTGATAAGCTGGATGACGACTATCCGCTGGTGCTCTCCACGGTGCGCGAAGTGGGTCACTACTCCTGTCGCTCGATGACCGGCAACTGTGCGGCCCTGTCGGCGCTGGCCGATGAACCCGGCTATGTGCAAATTAACACTGAGGATGCCGCACGGCTGGGCATTGAGGATGAGGCGCTGGTGTGGGTCAACTCACGCAAAGGCCGGGTCATTACCCGCGCTCAGGTGAGCGACCGGCCAAACGTCGGGGCAGTGTACATGACTTACCAGTGGTGGATCGGCGCCTGTAACGAGCTGGTGACGGAGAATTTAAGCCCCATAACCAAAACGCCGGAATACAAATATTGTGCGGTGCGCGTGGAACCCATTGCGGATCAATTGGCTGCCGAACAATATGTTCTTGAGGAATATAACAAACTGAAAAATAACTTACGTGAAATGGCCACAGGCTAAGGCTTAATTAACGGAACCATAAAAAAATGGGGTGAGTATTCACTCCATTTTTACAGGCGTCAGCAACGTGAAGTATGACGGGTATAAAGGATGAACAGCACGACGTGGCGGCTAAATCAGCCTGCGCGGCAGGCTAACGTCAGCGGGCGGGGAAACCCGCCCGGCTTGTGGACAGTGGAGGTCTTAATGCACCCATTTTTTTCTTCTCGTCCCACGCTTATACTGCCCGTTATCTACCCCTACGAAAATAACGCATGAAATCTCTTTATCTTTTATTGATCCTTTTTTCTTCCCTGGTGGGCGCCGAAGAGATTGGCGGCCAGTACCTGAAGCAGGCTGAGGCGGGCGACAGCCGCGCGCAGTATTACCTTGCCGAAACCTACTACAGCTCGGGTGATGATAAGCAGGCCGAAACCTGGGCCGAAAAAGCAGCCAAAAACGGCGATATTGATGCCATGGCGCTGCTGGCGCAAATCAAGTTTAAACACGGCGATTTAACCCAGGCAAAGGGGCTGGCGCAGCAGGCCACAGTGGCGGGCAGCTCGCCGGGGGCGGTGATGCTGGCGCGGTTGCTGGTCAATACCCGTGCCGGGCAAACCGACTACCCGCAGGCACTGACCTTACTGCATAAAGCCGCGGCGAATACCGAGGATGACGCCGCTGTCGATGCCCAACTGCTGCTGGGGTTGATCTACGCCAACGGCGTGGAGGTGGCGCAGGATGATGTGCAGGCCGCGCAGTGGTTTAAGCAAAGCTCCGCCCTCTCGCGCACGGGTTACGCGGAATACTGGGCAGGTCAGGTGTTTCATCAGGGCGAGGCCGGGTTTATCACCCCCAATAAACAGAAGGCGCTGTACTGGTTTAATCTGAGCTGTAGCGAAGGGTTTGATACCGGCTGCGAGGAGTTTGATGCGTTGAGCGGGGAGTAAAATCCCCTCACCCTAACCCTCTCCCCAAAGGGGAGAGGGTATAGTATGGTAGGCCCGGTAAGCGCAGCGCCACCGGGCTTTTTTTACACTACTGGTCAGCCGTCTTATCGAAACGGCCCAGCACCTCGCGTTCATACGCCAGGGCTTTCTTACGGTCGAATTTGTGTTCCCACTTGGCAATCACCAGCACCGCCAGCGCATTACCCACCACGTTCAGCGCGGTACGCGCCATGTCGAGGATACGGTCAACACCGGCGATAAACGCCAGCCCTTCCAGCGGAATGCCCACGCTACCCAGCGTCGCCAGCAGGACCACAAACGACACGCCCGGCACGCCAGCAATCCCTTTTGAGGTCACCATCAGCGTCAGCACCAGCACGATCTCCTGCCACAGGGAGAGGTCGATACCGTACAGCTGGGCAATGAAGATCGCCGCGATACTCTGGTACAGCGTGGAGCCGTCGAGGTTGAACGAGTACCCGGTCGGCACCACAAAGCTGGTGATTGACGCAGGCGCCCCGTAGGCTTCCATCTTCTCAATAATACGCGGCAGCACGCTCTCGGAGCTGGCGGTGGAGTACGCCAGAATCAGTTCGTCTTTCAGGATACGGATCAGGATCCAGATGCTCAGGCCACATATCCGCGCCACCAGCCCCAGCACTACCAGGGCGAAGAACAGGATGGCGAAGTGTACCAGCAGCACCAGCTTCGCCAGCGGCCACAGGGAGGCAAAACCGAAGTTCGCCACCGTTACGGAAATCAGCGCGAATACCCCAACCGGCGCATAACGCATCACCATATGGGTGACTTTGAACATGGTTTCAGAGATGGAGCGGAACACGGTCACCAGCGGCTCGCGATGGGTGGAGGGCAGCGACGCCAGGCCCAGACCAAACAGCACCGAGAAGAAGATGATCGGCAGCATTTCGCCCTTCGCCATCGACGCCACGATATTGGTCGGCACCAGCGACAGGATCGTGCCCATCAGGCCATGAGAATGGCTTTGCACTTCTGCGGTTGTGCTTTGGTATTTCGAAATATCCACCGTCGCCAGCTGCGACATATCAATACCCGCGCCAGGCTGGAACACATTCGCCAGCGTGATGCCAAGAATGATCGCGACCGTAGTGATCACTTCGAAATAAAGAATCGTTTTTGCGCCGATACGGCCGAGCTGCTTCGCGTCGCCGACCCCGGCAATCCCAACCACCAGCGTCGAAATGACAATTGGCACCACAATCATCTTGATCAGATGAATAAAGATATCACCGGCTGGCGACAGTAAGTTGGCGATCAGCCATTCGCGGCTGTCACTGTGATAATGCAGATAACTGCCCAGCAAGATACCCAGCACAAGGGCCAGCAAAATTTGCCAGGCCAGGCTGACTTTCAAATTTTTCATAACAAGAGACTTCCTCAATGAAGTGTTCGTACTCGTAAAACGGCGGGGACGACACATACTGAAAGGGTATGAATTGTGTTGCGTTCATTTATGGGGTTTTTTAACGCGCGGTATCAGTACCATTTGCACGGCATGCTGCGCAAGCCTTTAAGAACGAGGCATTTGACTGACAAAAGGCGTTATCACGCTAATTTATATCAGTAATGATAAATAACCTTTTGTTATAAAAACGCTTTTTTATCTATAAATGCAAATAATCCTCAAGAGTAATTATTTTTCTGCAAAGTGTCATTTGCTCAATTTTCGAACTCTTTAATTTTTGCGTGATCTGTCGCCCAAATAGTAAACAAAGGTCCCAAAGCCCCTACAATTAACGTTTTTGCGACATATTATTAACATTCTACAAGGAGAACAAAAACCATGAGCCAGGTCCATAAACACGACATTCCCGCAAATATTGCGGACCGCTGCCTGATCAACCCGGAGCAGTACCAGGAGAAGTATCAGCTGTCGATTACCAACCCTGACGCCTTCTGGGGCGAGCAGGGCAAAATTCTTGACTGGATCACCCCTTATCAAACGGTCAAGAACACCTCCTTTGCCCCCGGCAATGTCTCTATTAAATGGTATGAAGACGGCACGCTGAACCTCGCCGCCAACTGCCTGGACCGTCATCTTGCCGAGCGCGGCGATCAGACGGCCATCATCTGGGAAGGCGACGACGCATCCCAGAGCAAACATATTTCCTACCGCGAACTGCACCGCGATGTCTGCCGCTTTGCCAACGTTCTGCTGGCTCAGGGCATCAAAAAAGGTGATGTGGTTGCTATCTATATGCCAATGGTGCCGGAAGCGGCCGTCGCGATGCTGGCCTGCGCCCGCATCGGCGCGGTCCACTCCGTCATCTTCGGCGGCTTCTCACCGGAAGCGGTTGCCGGTCGCATTATCGACTCCAGTTCAAAACTGGTGATTACCGCCGACGAAGGCGTGCGTGCGGGCCGTGCCGTTCCGCTGAAAAAGAACGTCGATGAGGCGCTGAAAAACCCGAGTGTGAACAGCGTCAACAGCGTGATTGTGCTCAAGCGCACCGGTAATGCGGTTGAATGGCATGAGGGCCGCGACCTGTGGTGGAGCGACCTGATTGAGCAGGCCAGCGACCAGCACCAGCCAGAAGCAATGAACGCGGAAGATCCGCTGTTTATCCTTTATACCTCCGGCTCCACCGGCAAGCCAAAGGGCGTGCTGCATACCACTGGCGGCTATCTGGTCTATGCCGCGACCACCTTCAAATATGTCTTTGATTATCATCAGGGGGATATTTACTGGTGTACCGCCGACGTGGGCTGGGTCACCGGTCACAGCTACCTGCTGTATGGCCCGCTGGCCTGTGGCGCGACCACGCTGATGTTCGAAGGGGTGCCAAACTGGCCAACCCCGGCGCGCATGAGCCAGGTGGTGGACAAACACCAGGTCAATATTCTCTACACCGCACCAACCGCGATCCGCGCGCTGATGGCCGAGGGCGACAAGGCCATTGAAGGGACCGACCGTTCCTCCCTGCGCATCCTCGGGTCCGTGGGCGAGCCGATCAACCCGGAAGCCTGGGAGTGGTACTGGAAGAAGATCGGTAACGAGAAGTGCCCGGTTGTCGATACCTGGTGGCAGACCGAAACCGGCGGCTTCATGATCACCCCGCTGCCAGGCGCGACCCAGCTGAAAGCCGGCTCCGCGACCCGTCCGTTCTTTGGCGTGCAGCCTGCGCTGGTGGATAACGAAGGCAACCCGCTGGACGGAGCCACCGAGGGCAACCTGGTGATCACCGACTCCTGGCCGGGCCAGGCGCGCACGCTGTTTGGCGATCACGAGCGCTTCGAGCAGACCTATTTCTCCACCTTCAAAAACATGTACTTCAGCGGCGACGGTGCGCGTCGTGATGAAGATGGCTACTACTGGATCACCGGTCGCGTGGACGACGTGCTGAACGTCTCCGGCCACCGTCTGGGCACTGCCGAAATTGAATCGGCGCTGGTATCGCATCCGAAGATTGCCGAAGCGGCAGTCGTCGGTATTCCCCACAGCATCAAAGGCCAGGCGATTTATGCCTACGTCACGCTGAATCACGGCGAAGAGCCGTCGCCGGAGCTGTACACCGAAGTGCGTAACTGGGTACGTAAAGAGATCGGCCCGCTTGCCACTCCGGACGTGCTGCACTGGACCGACTCACTGCCGAAAACCCGCTCCGGCAAGATCATGCGCCGTATTCTGCGCAAAATCGCCGCGGGTGATACCAGCAACTTAGGCGATACCTCGACGCTCGCCGATCCTGGCGTGGTGGACAAACTGCTCGAAGAGAAGCAGGCCATCGCAATGCCTTCGTAATTTTTTCTCCCTCTCCCTGTGGGAGAGGACTGGGGTGAGGGCATCAGATCGCTCCTTCCTTCACCCTCACCCTAACCCTCTCCCTCCGGGAGAGGGAATAACAATAAACCTCAACCCTACCGATACTTCTGGAGAATCTGATGAATAACGATATTTGTCAGCAGATAGAGAACAGTGCGCACTACAGGGAGCTTGTCGAAAAACGGCAACGGTTCGCCTTCATTCTTTCCATCATCATGCTGATTATCTACGTCGGCTTTATTTTACTGATCGCCTTTGCGCCGCACTGGCTTGGTACGCCGCTGCACGCTGGCACCAGCGTCACGCGCGGTATTCCCATTGGCATTGGCGTTATCATCATTTCGTTTGTGCTGACGGGCGTCTACGTCTGGCGTGCGAACGGCGAATTCGATCGGCTTAATAAGGCTGTCCTGCACGAGGTAAAAGCATCATGAAGCGAGTTCTGACGGCGCTTGCCGCCACACTTCCCTTTGCTGCCCATGCGGCAGATGCCATTACCGGCGAGGTTCAGCGTCAGCCAACCAACTGGCAGGCGATTATCATGTTCCTGATTTTCGTCGTGTTGACGCTGTACATCACGTACTGGGCATCGAAACGCGTGCGCTCCCGTAACGATTACTACACGGCGGGCGGAAACATTACCGGCTTCCAGAACGGGCTGGCGATTGCGGGTGACTTTATGTCCGCCGCCTCCTTCCTCGGGATCTCCGCGCTGGTGTATACCTCCGGCTATGATGGCCTCATTTACTCCCTCGGGTTCCTCGTCGGCTGGCCGATCATTCTGTTCCTGATTGCCGAGCGCCTGCGTAACCTCGGGCGCTACACCTTTGCAGATGTCGCCTCCTATCGTCTGAAACAAGGCCCCATCCGTATGCTCTCTGCCTGCGGTTCGCTGGTGGTTGTAGCCCTCTATTTGATTGCGCAGATGGTGGGTGCCGGCAAGCTGATTGAGCTGCTGTTCGGCCTGAACTACCACGTTGCGGTAGTCCTGGTTGGCGTACTGATGGTGATGTACGTGCTGTTTGGCGGCATGCTCGCCACCACCTGGGTACAGATCATCAAAGCGGTGCTGCTGCTGTTCGGTGCCAGCTTTATGGCCTTTATGGTGATGAAGCACGTCGGCTTTAGCTTCAATAACCTGTTCACCGAAGCGATGGCGGTGCATCCGAAAGGGGAAGCGATCATGAGTCCGGGCGGGCTGGTCAAAGACCCGATATCCGCACTGTCGCTTGGCCTGGGGCTGATGTTTGGTACGGCGGGCTTACCGCATATCCTGATGCGCTTCTTCACCGTGAGCGATGCGCGTGAAGCGCGTAAGAGCGTCTTCTTCGCCACCGGCTTTATGGGTTACTTCTACATTCTGACCTTTATCATCGGCTTTGGCGCGATCATGCTGGTGGGGGCGAACCCGGCGTTTAAAGACGCGGCGGGTGCGCTGATCGGCGGTAATAACATGGCGGCGGTACACCTTGCCGACGCGGTGGGTGGCAACCTGTTCCTCGGCTTTATCTCCGCCGTGGCCTTCGCCACTATCCTTGCGGTGGTGGCCGGGCTGACGCTGGCTGGTGCCTCTGCGGTATCGCACGACCTTTACGCCAACGTCTTCCGTAAGGGCGCGAGCGAGCGCGACGAGCTGCGAGTCTCCAAAATCACCGTGCTGGTACTGGGTGTGGTGGCGATCCTGCTCGGCATTCTGTTCGAGAAACAGAACATCGCCTTTATGGTGGGACTGGCCTTCTCCATTGCGGCAAGCTGTAACTTCCCGATCATTCTGCTCTCCATGTACTGGTCTAAATTGACCACACGCGGCGCGATGATTGGCGGCTGGCTGGGGCTGCTGACGGCGGTGATCCTGATGATCCTCGGCCCGACCATCTGGGTGCAGATCCTCGGCCACGAAAGCGCCATCTTCCCGTATGAATACCCGGCGCTGTTCTCTATTGCCGTGGCGTTCATCGGGATCTGGTTCTTCTCCGCTACTGATAACTCACCAGAAGGTAACCTGGAGCGTGAGAAATTCCGCGCCCAGTTTATCCGTTCACAAACCGGCCTGGGCGTCGAACAGGGCCGCGCGCACTAAAACCCCCTCCCCGGCCGCTGGTCGGGGATCACATTTTTTTCCCCTTCTGGTGACGTTTATCACGTCACCAGAACGGAAAAAGCCGATGTGCATCACAGGCTTTATCTGTAATTCGCAAAGGCCATCACACTTTTCCCGATTTTACCTCAATCCCCGGCTTTCCCTCTGCCCCCCGTACAGACAATCCCCGTCTCAGTTTTTATGCTTTAGTCACAGCGACTCGCTCAGGCTTCTGGCAAAGCGCTCCAGCCGCTCCGGGCTGAGGAGTAGCGGCAGGAACAAGGGGCCGCTGGCGGGTGGGTCCGCCAGCCAGCGATTCAGGGTGTCGGTGTAGTGAAGCAGCCGCTGCTGATGCTTTTGCAGGGTGTCAGCAGGCAGACTGTTCGCACCGTAGTGATCCCGCCACAACACGTCGGTCACCGCGGCGGCCACGTGGGAGAACATCTGGCTGTAGATTTCCGCGCTGCGCCAGGCGGCGAGCAGGGTCGCCAGGGTGTCGTCCTGGCAGGTTATCCGCGGCATGAGCTCCCGCAGGTTTTGCAGCGTGCGTGATGCGAGGAAGCAGGCGGCCTCTTTCTCCAGCGCCATCCGCTCACGCTGCTCTTTGCCAAGCGCAGGATCGTCGGCGGGCATCAGCGGCTGCCAGGCGTGCAGCCAGTTGGCGCTGCGGGTGTCCATATGCAGCAGCTGCTGCGCCTGGGCAATGCTCTCCGGGATCTGGCTCTGGTAGTGCAGCCGTCGCCCGAGGAGGTTTGGCGTTTTACACAGCCAGTCGTAGCTGGCGTGGACAATAGTCGAGAGCTGATGCTTGTCCTGCAAAGAGCGAAAGCCGAGCTGATGATGTTCCGCCCAGCGATCGAAGGTGGCGGGCAACGCCGCATCGGCGGCCTGATTGGCGGCGGTGAGACCGAACAGGTTGATGGCATTGGCGGAGTCCATCACCCGGCTGTCGGGCAGCCACTGCCAGCTCACGCGGGAGGTAATGGCTTCGATTTCGTTTTCGGCGGCGCTGAGTGCCCAGCTTAAGCGGCCGCTGATCTCATCGCCCAGATAACACGGCAGCGCGGTCCAGCCGTAACCGGTGCCGAAGAGATCGTACTCGATCCACTTTTTATGCCCCGGCAGGGTGGCGATGTGCGGATGGTTGGCAAAGCCGGGGTGGTAATCCAGCTCCGTGGCTTTAACCGAGGCCCGGACATCGTCCGGGAGCGTCGCCAGAATATTAGCCAGCTGCTGTCGCGGCCAGCTGTTATCAATAAAGTCGCGCAGGATGAGCTTTTTGCCCCGGGCGCGCAGCAGGCTCCAGACATCATGCAGGCTTTGCTGCCAGCGGGTGGTCTGAAAGTCCGGTGTCGTCAGGCTGAGAATAAGCCCGCTGAGGTGAGGCAAGGCGTGTAATAGCGGATGCAATATGGCGGCATAGAAATGGTGCCAGAAATCCGGCGCGCTTTTTTCGTCGAACGTCAGTTCAGGAAATTTACGCTTAATAATATCGTCATCAGGCGCGGCCTCCCCTTGCAGCCAGAACGATAAGTTATTTTCCGCCAGATAGCGATCGACGCGGATTAAATATTGCAGGGCGTAATTTTGCTGATGAATAAGGTTCTCGACGTTGAGCTTTTGGCTTAATGCCGAGGGCGTGGCAAGTACCGAAAGCAGTTCCTGTTGGTGCAGGATGATCCCAGTGAAACCGTGCTGTTTCGCGCTTTTCACCCCCTGAATAAACCAGGGCCAGTGCCAGATAAAAGTGCTGTTCAGCTCCATCAACTGATGTGGAATACGTTTCATTGCGTCACCTTGCTGATATTTATTTTGCTATTTGACTTGAGGATGCCATGAAAAATTATGCTCTGGTAGGAACCGGTGGTCGTGCTGGTTTATATATTTCCGCTATCGGCGGTGCCTGGCGGGAAAATGCCAGACTGGTCGCCTTCTGCGATACCAATAGGACGCGCATGGAGTATGCCCGGCAGCTATTAAAAAACGAAGGGGCAGAGCCGGTTTCCCTCTGGCAGGCGGCGCAGTTTGAAGAGATGATCCGCGAAACGCGTCCCGATGTTGTCATCGTGACCACCATGGATCGCACCCATGACGACTACATCGTTCGGGCGCTGCACGCCGGATGCGATGTGATCACCGAAAAACCCATGACCATCGACGAACAACGCGCCCTGCGCATTCTCGATGCCATCGAAGAGACCGGCCGCAGCGTGCGGGTGGCCTTCAACTACCGATACGCCCCGCACCACAGCAAGGTGCGCGAGTTGCTGATGCAGGGCACGATTGGCAAGGTTACTTCGGTACACTTTGAGTGGCTGCTCAACACCGAACATGGCGCAGACTACTTCCGCCGCTGGCACCGGGAAAAGCGCAACAGTGGCGGCCTGCTGGTACACAAATCTACCCACCATTTCGATCTGATGAACTTCTGGCTCGGCAGCTACCCGGAACGGGTTTACGCCGAAGGCAGCCTGCAATTCTACGGCAGGGAGAACGCCGAGCAGCGCGGCGTGACGAAGTTCTACCCGCGTGCCCACGGCTTTGCCGACGCGAAAGCGGATCCGTTTGCCCTGCAGATGGCGGAGAACGCCCAGCTTAAGGCGCTCTATCTCGATGCCGAGCATGAAGATAACTACTTCCGCGACCAGAGCGTGTTCAGCGATGGCATCACCATCGAAGACACCCTGTCGGTACTGGTTAAATATCAAAATCAGGTGCAGCTCACCTACTCCCTGAACGCCTACCTGCCGTGGGAAGGGCTGAACGTGGTCTTTAACGGCACCGAAGGTCGTCTGGAGATGAAGATCGTCGAGAAGTCCTACGTCAACGCCGGGGGCGATCGCGAAAACGAGGGCAGCCTGGAGCAGTGCGATCTCACCGTCTTCCCGATGTTTGCCGAACCCTGGAAAGCGGAATTCAGCCTCGGTGAAGGGGGCCACGGCGGCGGCGATAACGCCATGCTGGCCGACCTGTTTGGCACGCCGGGCCAGGATCCGCTGCAGCGCGCGGCCGACCACCGGGCAGGGGCTATGTCCATCCTGACCGGGATTGCGGGCAATATCTCCATGCAGCAGCAACGTCCGGTCAATTTTAAGGAGTTCGAGCTGGTTTCCCGTCTGACGAAACGCTAAGAGCATGATGAAGGCGCGGCAGGAGGCCGCGCCAGCGCGACTGGTCAGTATTGTGTCGTTACTCACCTGTTTAATAATAAAAATTCCGGAGATAAAAAATGAATAAACTCCTGTCAGGTGTCATCGCATCGCTGTTATTTACCTGTAACTCTGCCTGGGCGCAGCCCGTTGAATTACGCATGTCGTGGTGGGGTGGCAACAGCCGCCACCAGGCCACGCTGAAGGCGCTGGACGCCTTCGAAAAGTCGCACCCGGATATCAAAGTGAAGGCCGAATACACCGGCTGGGACGGGCATCTTTCGCGCCTGACCACCCAGATGGCGAGCGGCACCGAGCCGGATGTGATGCAGACCAACTGGCCGTGGCTGATAATCTTCTCCAAAAACGGCGACGGGTATTACGATCTCGACAAGCTGAAAGCGGAGCTGGATTTAAGCCAGTATCAGGCTCAGGATCTGCAATCCACCACCATCAACGGCAAGCTCAACGGCCTGCCGGTCTCCGTCAACGCCCCGGTCTTTTACTATAACGACGTGACCTGGCAGAAAGCCGGGCTGGCGTACCCGAAAAACTGGGAGGCGTTTTTTGCCGCCGGGAAAACCTTCCAGCAGAAACTGGGCAACAACTACTATCCCTACACCATGGTCGATCAGGATGTCATTCTGCTGCTCAATGCCTACATGATGCAGACGCACCGCAAGCCGATGTTCAATAGCGACGGCACCTTCGCCTGGAACGACGCGCAGTGGGATGAGGCCTTCAGTTTTGTGAAGCGCCTGAGCGATGACCACGTTCTGCCGTCGCCCAAAACCCTCTCCTCCTACGGCAAAGGCAACCTCTATGAGATGAAGCCGTGGATCAACGGCGAATGGGGCGGCCTGTTCACCTGGAACATCACCATTCGTATGTTTGCCAACAACATGACCCCGCCCGCGAAGCTGGTGCTGGGGGATTACGTGATGCAGCCCGGGACGGAGGAATCGGGGGTGTATTTCAAAACGGCGCAGATGCTGTCGGTGGCAAAATCCACGAAACATCCCAAAGAGGCGGCAATCCTGGTGAACTACCTGCTTAACGATCCTAAGTCGGTAGAGGCGCTGGGGCTGGAGCGCGGTATTCCGCTTAACAAGGCGGCGGAAACACAGCTCACAGAGCAGGGGCTGATTGACCCGCAGGATCCGGTGATCGCCGGGTTGCGCCAGGCGCAGTCGCTGCACACGACCGCCGTCGCCACGCCCTATATTGAAGATTTGCAGGTGATCGACAGGTTCACCGCCGCGCGGGAAAAACTGGAGCAGGGCCAGCTTCCCGCTCAGGTCGCAGCGGATTTCCGCCAGCAGGTGGAGCGGATTGTGCGGCGTTTAAACCGTTAGTATTGTCGCATGGCGCGGCGCTTACCGACCTGGAGAACCGCAGGCCCGGCAAGCGCCGTGCCGCCGGGCAAGACTCAGAACATTAACCAGCTCACCAGCGGTGCCACCAGCACCATCACCACGCCGGAGAGCATCATCACCAGGCTGGCGACCACCCCCTCCTGCTGGCCCAGCTCATAGGAGCGGGCGGTGCCAGCGCCATGGGAGGCGGCACCAAACCCGGCCCCTTTCGCCATCCCTTCGCGGATCGAGAGCCGCAAAAACAGCATGTCCCCCACCGCCATGCCAAACACCCCGGTGACCACCACAAACAGCGCCACCAGATCCGGCTGTCCGCCGAGCGGTTTTGCCGCGGCCAGCGCAAAGGGCGTAGTGACGGAGCGCACCGCCAGGCTGCGCTGGATCTCATCCGACAGGGTAAACAACCGCGCCAGCCAGACCGAGCTGGTGACGGCCACCACCGTGGCGGTGATCACCCCGGCCGAAAGCGACATCCAGTGGCGTTTGATCACCGCGAGGTTGTCGTACACGGGCACCGCAAAGGCGATGGTCGCCGGGCCGAGCAGCCATAGCAGCCAGTGCGCCTCACCGATATAGTTCTGCCAGGAGATATGCCCCCACACCAGCATCATTACCAGCAAAATCGGGGTGAAGACCAGCGGCATCAGGGGAAGTTTGCGAAAGCGACGATACAGGCGCTTGTTGGCGAAATAGATAATCAGCGTCACCACCAGACAGAGCACGCTGACCTGAAAGTTAGTCATGTTTCTGCCTGCTAATCTCAAAGCGATAGACTTTATCCACCACCCACGCGGTGGCACCCAGCACCATCAGCGTGCTCAGGGCGATCACCGCAAAGATGCGCCAGCCATCCACCATCAGCAGCTGGACGTAATTCACCACCGCCACCACCGCGGGCACAAAAAACAGCAGCATTTCTGCCAGCAGCCAGCGTGAGCCTGCCCGCACCCAATTCAGGGGAATAACGCGGCAGAGGATCAGGCTGAACATCAGCACCATCCCGACCAGATTGGCCGGCAGCGGCAGATGTAGCCAGCCAACAAGGTATTCAGCGAAGACAAAAAGACCCGCGTAAAGCAGTACCTGAACCGGTACCTGGAGTCGTTGCACGACGGCAGGCGTAACGCGACCTAACGCCACGGTCATGGGGGATTTCCTCAAAATGAGACGGAGCGCCAGTATAGTCAGCGCCCGTAATTGACTGAAATGAATTAAAATCATCAAAGGTATAGTTTCGAGGAATAGTCATGGACATACGCACGCTGCGTTACTTTGTCGAAGTGGTACGCCAGCAGAGTTTCACCCGCGCTGCGGAGAAGCTTTTTGTCACCCAACCCACCATCAGCAAAATGCTGAAAAACCTCGAAGATGAACTGAACTGTACCCTGCTGATCCGCGACGGGCGCAAGCTGCTGTTAACCGACACCGGTCGGGTGGTGTTTGAACGCGGTCTGGCGATCCTCGCAGAGTTTCGCCAGCTGGAGGCGGAGCTTGGCGACATCAACCACCTTAACAAAGGCATATTACGCCTCGGTATTCCGCCGATGGTGGGGATGATGATGGCCGGGCCTATCGGCCTGTTTCGCCAGCGCTATCCCGGCGTAGAGCTGAAAATTTCTGAATTTGGTGGCTTAACCGTCCAGCAGGCGGTGATCAACGGCGAGCTGGATCTGGCGATGACCGCCCTGCCCGTGGAGGAGGACAGCGGTCTGACGGCACTGCCGCTGTTCAGCCACCCGCTGTGCGTGCTGGTGCCGCGCTCCGGCAACTGGTTGACCCTCGATACCATTAATCCTGAACTGCTGGCCGAGCACCCGCTGCTGATCTACAACGAAGATTTTGCCCTCAGCCGCCAGCTGATGCAGTTGTTCAGCCAGCACGGTGTTAAGCCGCGCATCGCGGTGCGCAGTGGACAGTGGGACTTTCTGGCTGCGATGGTACAGGCGGGGGTTGGGATCGCGATTTTGCCGCAGCCCATCTGTGAGCGGCTGGATAAAAACACGTTGCGCTGGATCCCGCTGCAGAGCGACCTGCACTGGCAGTTGGGGATGATCTGGCGGGAGGGAGTGTATCTGTCGCACAGCGCCCAGGCCTGGCTGAAATGCTGCGAAGGGTTTTGGGTGCCGGGGTAAACGCAAAACGGTAACCGCCAGGTTACCGTTTTTAGTGTTTGCACCCTCTCCCTGTGGGAGAGGGCCGGGGTGAAGGCATCAGACCGCACTCACCCTACTGCTTCTCTATCAACAACGCTTCCATCAAATCGAGATCGTGCAGTAGTTTTTGCAGCGTCTCGTTGCTGATCTCCCGGGTGGCACGCAGGTGGTACAGCTCTGCGCGTTCCGAGCGCAGCGCTGCCAGGCGGAAGCGGCGTTCAAGGTTCTCTTCCATCAGCGAGCTTTCCACGTCGTTGCGGCCATCCGCACGGCGGCGCAGGTTACCAATCACCCGCGAGCTCACCTCTTTCAGCAGCTGGGTATCGATGTTCTCTTCGGTATCGGCGGCCAGACGCTCCTCCATCTTCTGAATGGTGACAATCGCCACTTCAGCCGTTGCTGCCCGGGCGATACGCGCCTCTTTATGCTGCTGAACGTGGTCGCCCACCTCCATATGTTGCAGCAGGATTGGCAGCATCACCACGCCAACAAACAGGGAGAACAGAATCACCCCTGCCGCCAGGAACACCAGCTCGTAGCGCGCCGGGAAGACATCGCCAGTCGGCAGCAGCAGCGGAATGGAAAGCACACCGGCGAGGGTGATGGCCCCACGCACCCCGGCGAAGGTGGAGATCAGCAGCTCACGCGTGGTCCAGGAACCAAACTCCATCGGTTTGTTTTTCAGGAAACGCACGCTGAATCTTTTCATCGTCCACAGCCAACCGAAACGTACCAGCATCAGCGCGGCGTAAATCAGCACGATGTCGGTAAACAGCATCCAGGTTTCAACATTCGGGTCGGCCTCGGCCGCCACCAGCGAGGACTCGAGGATCCCCGGCAGCTGCAGGCCCAACAGCAGGAACACCATGCCGTTGAAGACAAACTCCAGCATTGCCCAGGTGCTGTTGGCGCGCAGGCGCATCGCCAGCGGCGCGCGGCGCATGACACCGGAGCGGGTGATGGTCATCCCGGCCGCCACCGCCGCCAGGATGCCGGAGAAGCCAATGTGTTCCGCAATCAGATAAGAGGCGAACGGCAGCAGGAACAGCAGTAAGATTTGCGTGGCAGGTTCGTCGCCGCCCCAGCGGCTAAGGAAGCGCAGCGAACGGCCATACAGCCAGCTCACCACAAAACCGGCCAGAATGCCGCCAATCGCCACTTTCAAGAATTCAACGGATGCCCCGCCGATGGTGAAGATCATGGTGCCCATCGCCACGGCGACGGCAAACTTCAGCGCCACCAGGCCGGAGGCGTCGTTCATCAGGGCTTCGCCCTGCAAAATGCCCATGATTTTCTTCGGAATGCGTCCTTCACCAACGATCCCGGACAGCGCCACGGCATCGGTGGGCGACAGCACCGCCGCCAGCGCAAAGGCCGGTATCAGCGGGATCCCCGGCACCACCCAGTAGATGAGAAAACCAATCCCCACCACGGTGACCACCACCAGCGCCAGCGCCAGCCCCAGGATCTCGCGCCCATGCTCAAGAAATTCCCGCGTCGGGGTTTTCCAGCCGTCGGCAAACAGCAGAGGCGGGATAAACAGCACCAGAAACAGTTCAGGATCAAACTCGACATGCAATCCGAACGTCGGCCATGCCAGCAGAGCACCGATGGCGATCTGCATCAGCGGCAGCGGTAACTGGAAGGGCAGTACGCGGGTAACTACCCCGGAGAGGGAGACCAAAAGGGTCATGATGAGTATTGTGAAGAAGATTTCCATGCGTTCCCTGTTTGCGAGGTTTTGGTACGTTTACATCACTGGCATCTTGCCACAGTGTATCTCCCTCAGAGTAACGCATAAGGCAACAAGATGTGTTCCGAAAATAAAAACGGGCGGCCTTAGCCACCCGTCTGTTTGCGCAGTTGACAGCTTAGATAGCCCAGCCGCCCGCGTAGAACGCCACCAGCGCCACGGCAATCACCACCGTACCGATGTTCAGCTTACGCCATTCACCGGAGACGATACGCCCGATCACCAGTGATGCGAAGCCGATCATGATGCCGGTAACGATGTTACAGGTCAGCACGATGAACACCGCGGTGATAAGCCCGGCCATCGCGTCAACGAAGTCGGCAAAATCAATTTTCGCCACGTTGCTCAGCATCAGCAGGCCAACGTACATCAGCGCAGGGGCAGTTGCGTACGCCGGAACCAGATAGGACAGCGGGGCAAGGAACAGGATCAACAGGAACAGCACGCCGATGGTGATCGCCGTCAGACCGGTTTTACCGCCTGCCGCCGTACCCGCCGCCGATTCGATATATACCGCTGCTGGCGCAGCACCCACCAGACCGGAGAAGACGCTGCTCAGGGAGTCGGTGGTCAGCGCTTTGCCGCCATCGATGATCTGACCGTCTTTATCCAGCAGGTTCGCCTGGCCCGCTACCGCGCGGATGGTGCCGGTGGCGTCGAAGACCGCGGTCATCACCAGCGCCAGCACGCTTGGCAGGACAACCGGGTTCAGCGCGCCCATGATATCCAGGCTGCCAATCAGCGAGTTGCCGTTTTCATCGCTCAGGGATGGCATGGCAAATACACCGGAGAAGTGTACCGCGGGATCGAAAATCAGCCCCACCACAGAGACGCCAATGATAGTGAGCAGGATGCCGCCCGGCACTTTCAGTTTTTCCAGACCAATGATCACCGCCAGGCCAATCAGCGACATGATCACCGGGAAGCTGGCGAAATCACCCAGCGCAACCGGCAGACCGTCCAGCGGGTTCTTGATCACCAGGCCAACGCCGTTGGCGGCAATCAGCAGCAGGAACAGGCCGATACCAATGCCGGTGCCGTGCGCAACGCCCTGCGGCAGGTTACGTAGGATCCAGCTGCGGATACCGGTGGCAGAGATGATGGTAAACAGCACACCCATCAGGAACACGGCGCCCAGCGCAACCGGGACGCTGATCTGCTGGCCCAGCACCAGGCTGAACGCGGTGAAGGCGGTCAGTGAGATGGCGCAGCCAATTGCCAGCGGCAGGTTGGCCCACAGACCCATCACGATGGAGCCGACACCGGCAACCAGACAGGTGGCGACAAAGACCGCCGCCGGTGGGAAACCGGCTTTGCCCAGCATGCCCGGCACCACGATCACCGAGTAGACCATGGCCAGGAAGGTCGTCAGACCGGCAACGATCTCCTGACGCACGGTGCTGCCGCGGGCAGAAATTTTGAACATGGCGTCGAGTGAACCGCCGGTACGCGCAGATGGCGTAGACATAGAAAACATCCCCTGAAAATTATAATCGTCGTCGGTCAGCGTGATGGACACTCCACGACCAGCGAAACGTCATATCCCTGTGCTGCGTTTATGACAAAGAGGGGCGTCATAAAAAAAGCAAACGTTTAGCTTCACGCTGACAAAACGGGTGTTGAATTAAAGGCAAACGATTATCCGTCCTGAACACGGGCATTTTCAACTTAACTTTGCCGTTTTTCGCTTATTTTCCTGCGGGGCGGTGAAGAAATAACCAGAGTATGCGCAAACGTTATCGTGAATGCGCAATTTGATAACATTTTCAGGGTTCGTTCAGGATTTGCCAGGGATTTCGAACGGACCGCCCTGCTGGATCGCCCGCTGCCAGGCCGGACGCATTTCGACGTTTTTCATCCATGTTTGCAGATAAGGGAGATCCGCGATGCCGCCACGCTCCAGCAGGGCAAACACCGGAAAACTCATCTGCACGTCCGCCATGCTGAGGTTATCCCCGGCAAACCAGCGGTGATCCTTCAGCCAGGACTCCAGAAAACGGGCGTGGGTTTCCAGCTGACGGTTGAGATACGCCTTTTGCACCCCCTGCCCCAGCACTTTGCCCAGCGAGCGCAGGCCAAACGGGATCGGCGGTTTACCGAGGCTGGAGAAAACTAGCTTCATCAGCAGCAACGGCATCAGGGAACCTTCCGCGTAGTGAAGCCAGAAGCGGTAGTGCAGTTTCATCTCGCGATCCTGCGGCTTGAGCTGCGATGTAGGATCGTAGGTCTCCTGCAAATATTCGAGGATCGCCCCCGATTCCGCCAGAATCAGGCCGTTATCCTCCAGCACCGGGGATTTACCCAGCGGGTGAACTTTTCGCAATGCGGCGGGCGCCATCATCGTCTTATCACGCTGATAACGTTCAATCTTATACGGCAGAGAAAGCTCTTCCAGCGCCCACAGCACACGCTGGGATCGGGACTGGTTGAGGTGGTGGACCTTAATCATGGACATCTCCAGTTGGGCTTACCCACTAACTATAGAAAATTGCACAACCTGGCGAAAAAATTTCGCCTATTTTGTGCGCTGTGGAACTGGCAAACCCGGCCTCCCGGCCTAGACTTAAATTGTCAGCACAAACCGGAACCTCCAAACCATGCTCGACTGAGGGGTGTTGATGTCGGGGGAAACCCTCCTGTGAACCAGCGGGATAGAGAGAAAGACAAAGACCGGAAATAAACTAAAGCGCCTGTATGGCGCTTTAGTTTTTTATGCGTCGGGCTAATCTTCTTCCAGCAACCGCGCGCCGGTGCCCTGCTCGCCCAGCTTATCGCCAGGGTTACGCAGCGGGCAGTCGCTGCGCGACAGGCATCCGCAGCCAATACAGCCGTCAAGATCGTCGCGCAGCGCCTCCAGGGTATGAATGCGCCGATCCAGCTCATCGCGCCACTGTGACGAGAGTGCTTTCCACTCCTTCGTACTCAGCGTATGCCCCTCCGGCAGGATGCCGAACGCCTCGCCAATGGTGGCCAGCGGGATCCCGATGCGTTGGGCAATCTTGATGATCGCCACATAGCGCAGCACATCGCGGGTATAACGGCGCTGGTTGCCCGTGTTGCGGATACTCTTAATTAACCCTTTGCTTTCATAGAAATGCAGAGCCGACACCGCCACGCCGCTACGCCTTGCCACCTCGCCCGGCGTCAGCAGCGATTTAATCCGCGGTAATTTCTTTTCCATAAAACCTCTTTACCTCAAGTTAACTTGAGGAATTATACTCGCCCGCAGACAAAACGACGAATTAACCGATACAGGTGTAACCAGAAAGAGGCTGCTCTATGTCGCATCAACAAATTATTCAGACACTTATTGAATGGATGGATGACCATATCGATCAACCCTTGAGTATTGATGTGGTGGCTAAAAAGTCGGGTTACTCGAAGTGGTACTTACAGAGAATGTTCCGCGCCGTCATGCACCAGACGCTGGGCGAGTACATTCGGCAACGCAGATTATTGTTGGCGGCTCAGGCGTTACGCACCACCCAGCGCCCTATTTTTGATATCGCCATGGATCTGGGCTATGTCTCCCAGCAGACCTTTTCCCGCGTATTCCGCCGCGAGTTTGATCGTACTCCCAGCGACTATCGTCATCAGCTGAATTAGTGGCTGTGGGCGAGTGATGCCGCGACAGGCTGTTGCTGCCAGGTCATGAAATCCTGCGGCGACATCGCCTTCGCGAAGTGCCAGCCCTGACAATACTGCACGCCGCGCTTGTTTAACCAGGTGACCTGCTCCGGTGTTTCCACCCCTTCGGCGATGGTTTTTAAGCGCAGGCTTTGAGCCATTTCGATGATGTGCTCGACAATCAGGTGGCTGGTGCTGTTGGTCGTCAGAGTATCGATAAAAGATTTATCGATTTTCAGGATATCGACGTTCAGCGAATAGAGGTTGTGCAGGTTGGAATAGCCGGTACCAAAATCATCGATCGCCACTTCATAACCCGCCTGACGAAACGCCTGAATTACCGGCGTCGTTTTCGGCACGTCGATAAACCCACGCTCGGTCACTTCAATTTTGATTTGCTGCGCCCGGACATTGTAGTGGCGGGCTTTATCGGTGATCATCGCAATCAGGCGTGAAGAGTGGAAGTCCGTGGCCGACAGGTTAATCGAGATATAGATATGCGGATTGCAGGCGAGAAACGGACCCAGATCGCTGAAGACTTCTTCCACTACATAGTCGGTAATGCGCTCGCTCATGCCCTCTTCTTCTGCCAGTGGAATAAATTCTACCGGACTCATTACCGGGCCGTTAAAACCCGGCCAGCGCAATAACGCTTCAGCCCCGACACAGACATTGGTTTTGATATCGATAATGGGCTGGTAGTGCAGGCAAAGCTGTCTTTTATTTAATGCCCGATGCAATAAGCGCCCCGGAGAATTAAATTCGCGTCGTGTTCTCGACCACATTAATAAAATAATAATGCTGCTGATCATCCCCAGCGGCAGAGTTAATGTCGCCTGGTGATAAAGGACTTCATAAAAACGTTGGTTAGTCGTTGAGACAATGGCGGCAATCGGGCGCTTGTCCGAGCGAACAATCGTATAAAAACGGCCTTCATTCTGGAATATAAGATCGTCATTGCTAATCTGGGTTTTCAATTCACTCTGATTAGCCTGTTCACTGGCGGAGAAAAAGGTATTAGTGACCGTATCAAATACTCCCCACGCCAGGGATCGGTCTGAAGACATTACTTCGCTATACGTCAGGGGGTTAACCACCACCACATAATGACCTAACTGCATATAGGTCATTTTATATCCCTCATAAAACGGGGTGTCGCGGTAATAATAGATAGAGACGTCAGGCTTGCGTTGGTAATTGGCGGCGGAAATGGTATACGGATTCTCGGGGGTGCTCGTCGTTGAGCAAAGGAATTCACGGCCTTGCGCATACACCAGGTCAGCAATGTAGAGTCGCCCCCGGACGATATTCAACATATTTTGTCGGTGTGCCGGCGTGCAAATATCGCCCGAATACTGTTCGGCAGCATGACGAGCCAGCTCAACCTGCTGAATGACCAGTTCAGTTTTGTCTAAAGCGAGTTTTGCAAAGGAACGAAGTTGGCTGCTTGTTTCGTTAATCGCGCGTTGCTGGGCAAACCATAGCGCAAGCATCACAGGTAGCAAAACTACCATGATAACCCCGACTATCCTCAGCACCTTGTCCCGTGCGTTACGATTCATTTCCGCCCTATATCCCTGCTTTTTATGTGCCTGTAATCATGAAGGCCGGATGCTTTGCTAAACAGGTGATTACGTTGCATGAATCATGCGAAGTTAGCAACTGACTTTTAACACCAATAACCTAATATTTGGTTATGCCGATAATATTTGTCCGTAAGCCAAACTGAAAGTATTCGTTTCCTGGTTATTAAGTAAAATAATTACCGGTGTCGAAAGCCAGGCTCCCGGATAACTCAACAGAATGTCGTCGATTAACTCAAACTACCTACAGCATGTAAAAAGCGCAACTTCATCATGAGATTTTGTGCTATTTATCCCATGATAATGATTAAAGTGATTTATAAATAATCAACCGCGACGATTGTTTTTCCTCTTCCCGCGCGTTTGGCATCGTAAAGTGCCTTATCTGCGCTAATGAGTAGCGAGGAGGTATCGTGCGGTTCGCCGCTCACCTCCACGACCCCCGCGCTAAAGGAAAGGGTCAGCATTCGGGTGCCTACGTTAAGCGGCGTCACGGTCAGCGCCTGGCGGAGACGGGTGGAAAGCTGCACCGCCGTGTCGCTGCGGGTCTTAGGCAACAGCAGTAAAAATTCTTCTCCACCCACCCGGCCCAGCGCTGCATCTGGGGGGATCAGCGCCCGCAGGCAGTCGCAGAAGTGCACCAGCGCGGCATCTCCCACCAGGTGGCCCCACTGGTCATTAATCTGTTTGAAGAAATCCAGGTCAAACATCAGGACTGAGAAGTAGCTGTCGCCCTCCTGTCGCTGGCTGGCTTCAAGGGCAACGGCAATTTGCTGCAGGATGGCAAAACGATTTAAGCAGCCCGTCAGATCGTCGGTCATGGCCTTCATTTCCAGAAGCCGCTCCGCGTTTTTACGGGCGGTAATATCAAGCCCGATATTGAGTATTGAGCCGTCCGGCAGGGAAATGTTCGACCACAGGATCGTCAGCTGCATCCCGTCCCGGCGCACAGGGTGCCATTCGTACATGTCGTTAAGCGGGGTGATGTTGACCGACTCATGCACCCGGCGACGCATCTCCGGGTCAGGATAAAACTGCGCCAGCGGATCGGGATGGGCGTTGATCTCCGCCATCGTCCAGCCAAACACCTTTTCGCATTCGGCATTCCACAACACGCAGCGGCTATTTCTGTCGAACGAGTTCATCAGCACCGGCGCCCGTTCAAACAGTGTTTTGTACTGGGCGATCATCCGCTGCATCTCTTTTGCCGTGCGCTCTCGGGCGACAAGCCCGGTGACAACATCCTTCAGCTTTTCCACCAGGATAATCACCACCTCTTTCAGCACAGTGAGGGGGCTTTGCGGCTGCGTAAACCCAAGGAAGAAGTAGCCGTGCTGATGCGGGGCCATTTTACACAGCACCCCGCACTGTAATTGGTGGTGTCCCGGATGGCCGGGAGGGAATATCAGCGTGCCGGTATTCTCTTTCCAGCCGATTGTCTGCCATGAACGCTGATGACGTTGCAATAACAGGCTGGCAAGAAAAGCATTAATTTCCAGCGGATGGCAGGTTAACTCACCGGCACTGACCAGCTGCGGCTGGCCCGTCTCATCCTGCATCATTACCCAGCTGAGCTGGGCGCCAAAGGTATAATTTATCGTCTCCAGCAAAGACGTTAAGGTGGCATGGGAGGATAGTTTTGGCATTAATTTAGCTAATGCATGCAAGGCCCGGGTACTGTCATTAATATTTTCTCGATTTACTTGCTTCATTGTTTATTCGCAGCTCATTAACGAGACAGAAATACCGCAACGAATTAATCAGGAATGAAATGACATTCAGTCAGATACATGAATCCGAGAATCTTCCAGAGACGCGTGTGTAAAATTAAAGGAAAAAAGAATAAACAGAAAAAAAGCTCAAGCCTGATTTATTTATTACGAACATATTAAGCAACCGGAAGAAGCATAATCCATACCTCTGAGGCTGTAAATATTGTACATCGGCCTTCGCTCTGTACATGTTTTCTTATCCTGATGAATTATCAGCAAAGTTATCATAAATACAGCGCATGGCAGACTAAATATATATTTCAAGTAGTTATAACCATGCTGACAGCATGGTTTAAAAATCGCTATTTTTATGCATTTGCCCAGTGGCGAATAAAAGAACAAATGTGATATAGTTCACACATCTTATGTAACAAGAAACATTGTTTCATTGTTGTGAGTCTGAGCCTGCCGATAGCCAGTTTGCCACAGTGTGTGGGCAACGTCGCGCTTTACCCGGCGGCGGTTATCTTTGAGGATCGTTTTTATGGCAGCTATTACCACTGGCGTTGTGTTTGCACGCTGGGAGTTGTTGAGCGCGGTGCTGATGTTTCTGGCCAGCACGCTGAACATTCAGTTTCGTAAATCGGATTACGCCGTTCTGGCGGTGATCAGCACCTGTCTGGGTCTGGCGGCGGCATGCTGGTTTGCCACCGGCCTGCTGGGTATCACCCTGCTGGATGTGGCGGCGATCTGGAATAACGTTAAAGCGGTAATGGTCGAGGCGATGAGCCATACGCCACCAGACTGGCCAATGATGTACACCTGATGCCTGTGGGCGAGACATTCTGAAAAGAAAAACTGTAAACAAAAAACCCAGACCGCGGTCTGGGTTTTTTGTTGTTGCGAAACGCAGGTTCTGATTATCAGAACGGGATATCGTCGTCGAAATCCATTGGCGGTTCGTTAGACTGCGCTGGTGCAGACGGCTGCTGCTGCGGGCGAGACTGCGCGCCGCCGCTGAACTGGTTGCCGCCCTGAGGCTGCTGAGGCTGACCCCAACCGCCCTGCTGCTGCTGGCCGCCACCTGCTGGTGCGCCACCGCCCTGACGGCCACCCAGCATCTGCATGGTGCCGCCGACGTTTACCACCACTTCAGTGGTGTATTTTTCTGCGCCGGACTGATCGGTCCATTTACGGGTACGCAGCTGGCCTTCGATATAGACCTGGGAGCCTTTACGCAGATATTCACCGGCCACTTCGGCCAGTTTGCCAAACAGCACAACGCGGTGCCATTCGGTCTGCTCTTTCATCTCGCCGGTCGCTTTATCACGCCAGGATTCGGAAGTAGCCAGCGTAATGTTGGCCACTGCACCACCACTCGGCATATAGCGTACTTCCGGGTCCTGGCCCAGATTACCGACGAGAATCACCTTGTTTACGCCTCTGCTGGCCATGATCGTGTCTCCTGAAAACTTGTCTGAAAAGAGTGTAGCGCGCGAGTGTACCATTTCCACGTGGTCTTTCGATAGTTTCGAAGCATCTTCCAGAGTTCTCACGAAGGATACATTGTTGCACAAGTCACCAGAATTTGCATTCCAATACTGTATATCCAGCCAGGTCAATTTGTGTCATAATTAATCGTTTCTGCCGGTTGTCCTTCAAACAAACCAGGCATTCCGTGTATCTACCTACCGGGAAAGGTGAATGGATAAGATAGAAGTTCGGGGCGCCCGCACCCACAATCTCAAGAATATCAACCTCGTCATCCCTCGCGACAAACTGATCGTCGTGACCGGGCTTTCAGGCTCAGGCAAATCTTCACTGGCTTTCGACACCCTGTATGCCGAAGGGCAGCGTCGTTACGTCGAATCGCTCTCTGCTTATGCGCGCCAGTTCCTGTCGCTGATGGAAAAACCGGACGTCGACCATATCGAAGGGTTATCGCCGGCCATCTCTATTGAGCAGAAGTCGACCTCCCATAACCCGCGCTCCACCGTCGGGACCATCACCGAAATCCATGACTACCTGCGTCTGCTGTATGCCCGCGTGGGCGAGCCGCGCTGCCCGGATCACGATGTTCCGCTGGCGGCCCAGACCGTCAGCCAGATGGTGGATAACGTGCTGGCGCAGCCGGAAGGCAAACGCCTGATGCTGCTGGCGCCAATCATTAAAGAGCGTAAAGGCGAGCACACCAAAACGCTGGAAAACCTGGCAAGCCAGGGCTATATCCGCGCCCGTATTGACGGGGAAGTGTGCGATCTTTCCGATCCGCCGAAGCTGGAGCTGCAAAAGAAACACACCATTGAAGTGGTCATCGATCGCTTTAAGGTGCGTGACGATCTGACTCAGCGCCTGGCGGAGTCGTTCGAAACCGCGCTGGATCTCTCCGGCGGTACGGCCGTGGTTGCCGATATGGACGACCCGAAAGCAGACGAAATGCTCTTCTCGGCCAACTTTGCCTGCCCGGTGTGCGGTTACAGCATGCGCGAGCTGGAACCGCGTCTGTTCTCGTTCAACAACCCGGCGGGGGCGTGCCCGACCTGCGATGGTCTGGGCGTGCAGCAGTATTTCGATCCTGACCGGGTGATCCAGAACCCGGAGCTGTCGCTGGCAGGCGGCGCGATCCGCGGCTGGGATAAGCGTAACTTCTACTACTTCCAGATGCTGAAGTCGCTGGCGGAACACTACAAATTTGACGTCGAAGCGCCGTGGGGCAGCCTCAGCCCAACCGTGCACAAGGTGATCCTGTTCGGTTCCGCGAAAGAGAACATCGAGTTCAAATACATGAACGATCGCGGCGATACCTCGGTACGCCGTCATCCGTTCGAAGGCGTGCTGCACAACATGGAGCGCCGTTACAAAGAGACGGAATCCAGCGCGGTACGTGAAGAGCTGGCGAAGTTCATCAGCAACCGCTCCTGCGCGACCTGTGACGGCACCCGTCTGCGTCGCGAAGCGCGCCACGTGTATGTTGAAAACACGCCGCTGCCGACCATCTCGGACATGAGCATCGGCCACGCGATGGACTTCTTCACCAACCTGAAGCTCTCCGGCCAGCGTGCGCAAATCGCCGAGAAAGTGCTGAAAGAGATCGGCGATCGCCTCAAGTTCCTGGTCAACGTCGGCCTGAACTACCTGACCCTCTCCCGCTCGGCAGAGACCCTGTCCGGCGGCGAAGCGCAGCGTATCCGTCTGGCGAGCCAGATTGGTGCGGGCTTAGTCGGGGTGATGTACGTGCTGGATGAGCCGTCTATCGGCCTGCACCAGCGCGACAACGAACGCCTGCTCGGCACGCTGATCCACCTGCGTAACCTCGGTAACACGGTGATTGTGGTTGAGCATGACGAAGATGCCATTCGTGCGGCCGACCACGTGATCGACATCGGCCCGGGGGCTGGCGTCCACGGTGGTCAGGTTGTGGCAGAAGGGCCGCTGGACGCTATTATGGCGGTACCGGAATCCCTGACCGGCCAGTACATGAGCGGCAAGCGCAAGATTGAAGTGCCGAAAAAGCGCGTACCTGCGAACCCGGAAAAAGTGCTGAAGCTCACCGGGGCGCGTGGCAACAACCTGAAAGACGTCACGCTGACCCTGCCGGTTGGCCTGTTCACCTGTATTACGGGTGTGTCAGGTTCCGGTAAATCGACGCTGATCAACGATACCCTGTTCCCGATTGCTCAGACGCAGTTGAACGGTGCGACCCTGGCTGAGCCAGCGCCGTATCGCGACGTTACCGGTCTGGAGCATTTCGACAAGGTGATCGATATCGATCAAAGCCCGATTGGTCGTACTCCGCGTTCTAACCCGGCGACCTATACCGGTGTCTTTACGCCGGTACGTGAACTCTTTGCCGGCGTGCCGGAATCGCGTTCGCGCGGCTATACGCCAGGTCGTTTCAGCTTTAACGTGCGCGGTGGTCGCTGCGAAGCCTGTCAGGGCGATGGGGTGATCAAAGTCGAAATGCACTTCCTGCCGGATATCTACGTGCCGTGCGACCAGTGCAAAGGCAAGCGCTATAACCGCGAAACGCTGGAAATTAAGTACAAAGGCAAGACCATCCACGAAGTGCTGGATATGACCATTGAAGAAGCACGTGAGTTCTTTGATGCCGTTCCGGCGCTGGCGCGTAAGCTCCAGACCCTGATGGATGTCGGTCTGACCTACATTCGTCTGGGCCAGTCGGCGACCACGCTGTCAGGCGGTGAAGCGCAGCGCGTGAAGCTGGCGCGTGAGCTTTCCAAGCGCGGCACCGGTCAGACGCTGTACATTCTGGATGAGCCAACCACCGGTCTGCACTTTGCCGATATCCAGCAATTACTCGACGTGCTGCACCAGCTGCGCGATCAGGGCAACACCATCGTGGTGATTGAGCACAACCTGGACGTGATTAAAACCGCGGACTGGATTGTCGATCTCGGCCCGGAAGGCGGCAGCGGCGGCGGCGAAATCCTGGTTTCCGGCACCCCGGAAACCGTCGCGGAATGCGAAGCCTCACACACGGCCCGCTTCCTTAAGCCTCTTCTGAAGTAGTTACACCGAAAGCTGCTGCCGGGTCATCTCCGGCAGCAGTTCCACCGCCTGTTTGTAAGAGGCATCCACCAGGTAGTAAATCTGCGAATCCGGTATCGACCCATCCAGGTAGACCGTGCTCCAGTGGGCTTTATTCAGGTGCTGGCTGGGACGCACATCGGTATGCTGCTGACGCAGCAGCTCCGCCAGTTCCGGGCTGGTTTTTAACGAGGCCGCCGGACGCCCCTCCACATCTTTCACCATCGCAAACAGCACGTCTGCGACTTTAATCTGGGTTGCCTTCCAGTCACTGTGCACGCTTTGCTCCGCACCCGGCTTATTCATGCAGTACTGAAGTATCTCCGAAATTGTCATCATTATTCCCCTTGTAGCGTAGCGATAATTTTGCGCGAACCGCCATGGATACGATGTTCTCCCAGCCAGATCCCCTGCCAGGTACCCAACTGCACGCGGCCATGATTCACCGGCAGCAGCAAAGAGACGCCCAGCATGGAGGATTTAATATGGGAAGGCATGTCGTCTGGCCCCTCATCATCATGTTCCCAGCGGGCACCGTCGGGAACGGATTTGAGAAAATGCTGCTCCATATCGGAACGGACGGTGGGATCGCAATTCTCGTTGAGCGTGAGAGAGGCTGACGTGTGTTGCAGCAAAAGATGCAGTAAACCGACGTTGATGCGGGAAAGATCGCGGATCTGTCCAAGGACCTCGTCCGTCACCAGGTGAAAACCACGAGACCTGGCGCGCAGGGTCAGGGTTTGCTGATACCACATGTGCTGCTCCGTGTTACAGGATAATCCTTCTAAGTGTGCAGCAATACGACGAAAGGTAAAACCCGTTGCGGGTAAATCTGCTTAAAAAAGCGACTTTTCCGCCCCGGGCACTCAGTATTCTGAATTGACGATCACCTCTTCGCCAAACGCCCCTGCCTGCGGCAGAGGTTTGTACGTCGAGTTGGAGGCGCGCAGCACCCGAATGCCTCTGGCGCCTGCCTCGCGGGCCGCGGTGATGTCGCTATCGGCGTCGCCGTAGTAAATCTTGATCTGTTTCTGCTCCATCCACGACGCTTTGTTGTTTGTGCCCGATGTGTCACCGGCAAAAATGACCGGGTTCATGGCCGCGGCGGGGATCAGAAAGGCGTCCTGCAAGGTTTTGGTGACGGTTTCGGTTCGAGTAGGATGACGCCCGGTAATAAACCAGATCCTGTCGCCACGCTTAACGTGCATGGCAATCAGCGAGCGGGCCACCTCTTTCGGAATGCTGAACTCATCCCAGCCGTTGTTCATCTGCTGCCAGAAGGCCGGATTTTTCAGGTAATCCTCGCTCTGCGGTGACCAGGTCTTTTTACCCCGCCAGAAGCCCGGGCTGGAGAACAGGACGGTGTCATCAATATCAAATCCCACCGACATGGGCGGACGTCCCATCAGGCTGTTTTCTATCTGGGTAACAGACACCCAATGGATCGGCTCCTGTTCGGCCAGTCTGGCGGCGTTGGTACCGGTATATAACGGTGGGGGTGATGAGGGGCGCGCGACTACCGGGTGACTAAGCGAGAGTAATAAGCAGGCAGCGCTGAAAGCCAGTGTGATCTTGCGCATATTATCCCCTGAATATTCAAACCGTTATTGTTTATTTTTGAGCGGTTGGTCAAAAACCACATCGAAAATAACCGCAGCGGGAGGGGAATGAAAGGAAATTCTTCATTAAAGGCGTAATAAAAGGAGGGATATCACAGCGCGGGGTTTCCTGATTGCGGCCCCCTTCGTCAACGCAAGGAGGCCGCGAGTAAGTACTTACATTACAGCGGCAAAGGCCTGCGCCACGCGCTGAACGTTGCTGCTGTTCAGGCCTGCCACGCACATACGTCCGCTGGCAATCAGGTAGACGCCAAACTCATCGCGCAGGCGATCCACCTGCTGCACGCTGAAGCCGGTGTAGCTGAACATGCCGCGCTGCTGCAGCAGGTAGTCGAAGTTGTGCCCCGGCACCGCCTCTTTCAGCACATCGACCAGCGTCTGGCGCATGGAAAGGATACGGGTACGCATCGCTTCCACTTCCGCCAGCCACTCGGCTTTGAGTGCGTCGTCGCCCAGTACGGTCGCCACGACCTGCGCACCAAAGTTTGGCGGGCTGGAGTAGATACGACGCACGGTGGCTTTCAACTGGCCAAGCACGCGCCCGGCAGCGTCCTGGTCTTCGCAGACCACGGAAAGGCCACCCACACGCTCGCCATACAGGGAGAAGATTTTGGAGAAGGAGTTGCTGACCAGTGCCGGCAGGCCAGCGCTGGCGATGGCGCGAATGGCATAGGCGTCCTCTTCCATCCCGGCACCAAAGCCCTGATAGGCAATGTCGAGGAACGGGATCAGGTTGCGCGCTTTCAGCACCTCAATTACGGCATCCCACTGATCGTTGGTCAGATCGGCACCGGTCGGGTTATGGCAGCATGGATGCAGCAGCACGATGCTGCGTTCCGGCAGAGTGCTCAGTTTTTCCAGTAACGCACCAACACGCACCCCATTGCTCTGATCGTCAAACCACGGGTAGGTGTTCACCGTGAAGCCCGCGCCTTCAAAGATGGCGACGTGGTTTTCCCAGGTCGGGTCGCTCACCCAGACACCAGATTCCGGGAAATATTTGTGCAGGAAGTCTGCGCCAACCTTCAGCGCGCCTGAGCCGCCCAGGGTCTGGATGGTGGCGACACGCTTTTCCACCAGAACCGGATGGTCTGCGCCAAACAGCAGCGGGGCAATGGTGTGACGATAGCTGTTCAGCCCTTCCATCGGCAGATAGAGCGAGGCGCCGTGCGGCGTGGCGTTCAGACGTTCTTCGGCTTTGGCCACCGCCTGCAGCTGCGGAATAATGCCGGCTTCGTTGTAATAAAGACCGATGCTGAGGTTAACTTTATCGCCGCGCGGATCTTCTTTAAAACGCTCCATTAAGGAGAGGATGGGGTCGCCAGCATAGGCGTCAACTTTCTGGAACACGCGATGGTTCTCCGGGTAATAATGAGGCAGGGAATTCAACAATAAACCGGAAGCGGCAGAAGATCGAGAGGATGTTAAGGAAGATGAGGTGTGGGCGACAGAACCTGCGGGCGGCCTGTTTCCCCTCACCCTGGCTCTAAAAGGCCGAGGGCTCCCCAGTATTTTATTGCCCTTAAAGCCATGTCGGCGTTCTAAGGGGATAAATAACTTACAGCGACTCCCTGGTCCGGCTGAAAATCGTCGAAGCGTTTCCGGAAGGCCGGGGCGAGGCGCAGAGATGCGCCGGGAGGGCATAGCCTGCAGGGATGCAGGCTGGTGCCCGACCCGAAAGCCTGAAGGAATAAGCTGAGTGCACCGTGACGCGGCTGGCAGAGAAGTGCAGAACCTAAGGTGAACGGAACAATCACCTCAGTCGCATGCTCCCCCTCACCCCAGCCCTCTCCCTAAGGGAGAGAGAGCAGTCCGTGCGGGTTTCTCACTCATACAGAATTGAGGGAAAGTCGATATCAGTCGAGGTAGTGCATTGCCACCCGCGACGTCAGTCGGGTGATAAGTTCGTAAGCACTCACTTTTGTAATTTCTGCAATGCGCTCCACGGGTAAACCTTCCCCCCACAGGATCACTGGATCGCCCGCCTTCTCCTGCGCCTCTGGCCCGAGGTCAACGCAGATCATGTCCATCGCGACACGGCCGACAATAGGCACTTCGCGGCCATTGACCAGCACTGGCGTACCGGATGGGGCCGCGCGCGGGTAACCGTCGCCATAGCCCATCGCCACCACGCCCAGACGGGTGTCGCGCTCGCTGACCCAGGTGCCGCCGTAGCCCACCGGTTCACCGGCTTTGTGCTCGCGCACCGCAATCAGGCTGGAAGTGAGTGACATCACCGGCTGAAAACCGAAGTCCGGCCCCCAGGGCTTGCCCTCCAGCGGTGAAACGCCATACAGAATAATGCCCGGACGCGCCCAGTCGAAGTGGGACTGCGGCCACAGCAAAATACCGCCGGAGGCCGCTATCGAGCGTAAGCCCGGCTTGCCTTCGCAGAAGGTATTGAAGATATCGAGCTGCTGTTCGGTCGCGCCACATTCCGGCTCATCGGCGCGAGCAAAATGGCTGACGATATTGACCGGCTGACGAACGTTCTGGCACTGGCTTAAACGCTGATAAAAAGCCTCAGCTTGCTCCGGGCGTACGCCGAGGCGGTGCATGCCGGTGTCGAGCTTCATCCACACGGTGACCGGCTCACTGAGTACCGCGTTCTCCAGCGCCTCGAGCTGCTCTCTGTTGTGCACGGCGGTATGCAGCTGTTTTTCGGCGATGGTTGGCAGATCGGCGGCATTAAAGAAGCCTTCGAGCAGCAGTATCGGCTGGGTGATCCCCCCTTCGCGCAGGCGTAGGGCTTCTTCGAGACGGGCGACGCCAAAGGCGTCTGCATCAGGGAGCGTTCGCGCGGTCTCGATCAGACCGTGTCCGTAAGCGTTCGCTTTCACGACTGCAACCAGTTTGCTGGCGGGAGCCAGTTCACGCAGGCGTTGCAGGTTGTGTCGCAGAGCGCGGCGGTTAATGACTACAGTTGCCGCTTGCATTTGAATTCCTTAATAAAAAGACTCTCCGGAATCATTCACGATGCAGAACAAAAACGCTATCGCGTGTTTGAACAGCGCCTGCGCAGGCCCCAAAGGAGCGAGGACGCAGCCGAGTCACGTGACAAGCCCGTTCACCCCGGGAGCTTAGTAAGCCGGGGTGAGCGGGCGCAGTCAACGCCCCTGCGGCGTGAAGGATGGTGAAGCGTTATTCGTCGTCGTATTGCGGGCCCGCATAGTTATCAAAGCGCGACCACTGGCCGTTAAAGGTAAGCCGCACCGTACCGATCGGGCCGTTACGCTGCTTACCGATAATAATTTCTGCGATGCCTTTAAGATCGCTGTTTTCGTGATACACCTCATCACGGTAGATGAACATGATGAGGTCAGCATCCTGCTCGATGGAGCCAGACTCACGCAGGTCGGAGTTTACCGGGCGTTTATCGGCACGCTGTTCCAGAGAGCGGTTAAGCTGCGACAGCGCCACAACAGGCACCTGCAACTCTTTCGCCAGCGCCTTCAGCGAGCGGGAGATTTCGGCAATCTCCAGGGTACGGTTATCCGACAGGGACGGAACGCGCATCAGCTGGAGGTAGTCGATCATGATAAGGCCAATGCCGCCATGCTCGCGGGCAATGCGGCGCGCGCGGGAACGTACTTCCGTCGGCGTCAGGCCGGAGGAGTCATCGATATAGATGTTCCGTTTTTCCAGCAGAATACCCATGGTGCCGGAGATCCGCGCCCAGTCTTCGTCGTCCAGCTGGCCGGTACGAATGCGGGTCTGATCCACGCGCGACAGCGAGGCCAGAGAACGCATCATGATCTGCTCAGAGGGCATCTCCAGACTGAAAATCAAAACCGGTTTATCCTGCAACATCGCCGCATTTTCGACGAGGTTCATCGCAAAGGTGGTTTTACCCATCGACGGACGCGCGGCGACGATAATCAGATCCGACGGCTGCAGACCTGCGGTCTTTTTGTTCAGATCGTCATAGCCGGTGTTAACCCCGGTTACCCCGTCATGCGGCTGCTGGAACAGTTGCTCAATACGCGAGACGGTGGCGTCCAGCACTTCGGCAATGTTTTTTGGCCCTTCGTCTTTATTGGCGCGGCTTTCCGCGATTTTAAATACCCGGGATTCGGCCAGATCGAGCAGCTCGTCGCTGTTACGCCCCTGCGGATCGAAACCGGCTTCTGCGATTTCGTTGGCGACGGAAATCATGTCGCGCACAACCGCACGTTCGCGCACGATATCGGCGTAGGCGCTGATGTTCGCCGCACTTGGGGTATTTTTCGATAACTCGGCCAGATAGGCGAAGCCGCCAACGGATTCGAGCTGTCCCTGTCGCTCCAGCGATTCCGCGAGCGTGATCAGGTCAATCGGGCTGCCCGACTCCTGCAAACGCGCCATCTCGGTAAAGATATGGCGGTGCGGGCGGGTATAGAAATCGTCGGTGACAACGCGCTCGGCAACATCGTCCCAGCGTTCGTTATCCAGCATTAAACCGCCCAACACCGACTGTTCCGCTTCAATCGAGTGCGGCGGGACTTTTAACCCGGCTAACTGCGGATCGCGCTCGCGGGGCTCAGTCTGTTTGTTGAAGGGTTTATTTCCTGCCATAGTGAAGGGAGCCGAGATAGAAATGGGGTCGATATTTTACCATGATTCATAACATTTGCCCCACCCAAATGTCACTGGAGGATAAATGGCAACGCGTATTGAATTTCATAAGCACGGCGGCCCGGACGTTCTCAAAGCGGTAGAGTTTACCCCCACCGCGCCTGGCGATAACGAAGTCCAGGTCGAAAACAAAGCCATTGGTATTAACTATATCGACACCTATATCCGGGGAGGCCTTTATCCGCCCCCGGCTCTGCCAAGCGGACTGGGCACCGAAGCGGCGGGCGTAGTGGTCAAAGTGGGCAGCGCCGTTAAGCATATAAAAGAGGGCGACCGCGTGGTGTATGCGCAATCTGCCCTCGGCGCCTACAGCTCGATCCACAATGTCCCGGCAGATAAAGCCGCCATTCTGCCTGACGCCATCTCCTTTGAGCAGGCCGCCGCCTCCTTCCTGAAAGGGTTAACGGTGTTTTATCTGTTGCGCAAAACCTATGAGATCAAACCCGATGAACAGTTCCTGTTCCACGCGGCCGCAGGCGGCGTTGGGCTGATTGCCTGTCAGTGGGCAAAAGCGCTGGGCGCCAAACTGATCGGCACCGTCGGCAACGCGCAAAAGGCGCAGCGCGCGCTTCAGGCGGGTGCCTGGCAGGTGATCAACTACCGTGAAGAGAGCATCGTTGAGCGGGTGAAAGAGATCACCGGCGGTAAAAAGGTGCGCGTTGTGTATGACTCGGTGGGCAAAGACACCTGGGAAGCCTCGCTGGATTGTCTGCAACGTCGCGGCCTGATGGTCAGCTTCGGTAACGCCTCCGGCCCGGTGACCGGGGTGAATCTCGGCATTCTCAACCAGAAAGGATCGTTGTTCGCCACTCGTCCTTCGTTGCAAGGCTACATCACTAATCATGACGAACTGGTTGAGGCCAGCAATGAGCTGTTCTCATTGATTGCCAGCGGCGTAATTAAGGTGGATGTGGCGGAGGCGCAGAAATATCCGCTGGCCGATGCGCAACGGGCGCATGAAGTGCTGGAGAGCCGGGCGACGCAGGGGTCGAGTCTGCTGATCCCCTAACTAATTCATGTTGCAGGACGAAACGCTTAACCGCTTTGAACAGCGCTTGCGCTGGCCCCGAAAGTCCGGGTAACGCGACAATTGAATGAACCCTAGGAGCTTACTCAGGTAAGTGACTGGGGTGAATGAAAGCAGTCAACGCATTTGCGGCAGGAATGATAACGGGTCAGAAAGAAATTGGGCTTCCCGGAGGAAGCCCTTTCTTTTTTTAGTTCGGCTGTATGTAGGGTACAGCACGATGAATTCTTTAACGGCGGCAATAGTGACAGATTCGATAACTAAATCCTATTCTGTTCTAAGCAATGCTGCCGTAAAAGTTGCAAGGATGTGACGAACCGCTCAATACCTTAGTAACGAAAGCGGTTATTGCGCTGATAGCGTGGGATTTTTGGCGATTTAATCGCCCGTATCGCCCACACCACCGCCACGGCCAACAGCAACCACGGCAGCAGTTTTAGCATCAGTGCAAACAGCCCGCCGATAAACATCACCGCGGTGGCAACCACCAATGCGGCAATGATCCCCAGCAGCGAGACGCCGGTTACCAACAGCATGACAAAAAATCCAATCACAAAAAGTAGTTCCAGCATGGCTCTCTCCAGTAATGCATAACAACGATACGCTGCTATGACCATTACAAGATCCGTGCCAAAAATAAGTGATTGATAGTAAATAAAAACGCCCGGCAATGCGGTGCCGGGCGTGGTGAATTTGACCAGGTTTTAGTGAAAATTATCGCTTGTCTGCCACCAGACGCAGCGCTTGCTCCAGCACCTCGATATCGGCTCCCGCTTTATGGGCGTTTTCACTCAGGTAACGACGCCACTGGCGCGCCCCCGGGATCCCCTGGAACAGACCCAGCATGTGGCGGGTCACGTGGCCCAGATAGGTGCCGTTGCTCAGCTCACGCTCAATGTAGGGGTACATTGCCCGCACCACCGCGACCGGATCGCGATCGGCGCAATCCACACCAAAGATTTCGCGATCGACCGCCGCCAGCACGCCCGGGTTCTGGTACGCCTCGCGGCCCACCATTACGCCATCCATATGCGCTAAATGCGCTTTGGCCTCGTCCAGAGATTTGATACCGCCATTGATCGACATGGTCAGCTGCGGGAAATCACGCTTCAGCTGATAGACACGCGGGTAATCCAGAGGCGGGATCTCACGGTTCTCTTTCGGGCTAAGGCCAGAAAGCCAGGCTTTGCGGGCATGGATGATAAACATGTCGCACTCGCCCTTGCCGGCTACCGTGCCGATAAAGTCGCAGAGAAATTCGTAGCTGTCCTGATCGTCGATGCCGATACGGGTTTTGACCGTCACCGGAATGGAGACCACATCGCGCATCGCTTTCACGCAGTCGGCCACCAACTGCGCATTGCCCATCAGGCAGGCACCAAACATGCCGTTCTGCACACGATCGGAGGGGCAGCCAACGTTGAGGTTGATCTCGTCATAACCGCGCTCTTCTGCCAGCTTCGCGCAGTGCGCCAGCGCGGCCGGATCGCTGCCGCCGAGCTGCAAGGCTACCGGATGCTCTTCTTCGCTGAAGGCGAGGTAGTCGCCCTTGCCATGAATAATCGCCCCGGTGGTCACCATCTCGGTATAGAGCAGAGTATGGCGCGACAGCAAACGCAGGAAGTAGCGACAGTGTCTGTCTGTCCAGTCGAGCATCGGCGCGATGGAAAAACGGTGAGCAGGATAGATGGACGAGTTTTCTGACGACATGGCGAAATTTTAAGCATCTGGTGAAAAGGGGGCGCTACTATAGCACAGATTTGCCGGAGGCAGAGCGCCTCCGGTTCCTGTCAGAACCTCACGCTAAATTGCGCTCCGGCCCCCCAGGTTTCATCCTCGCCGACGATGCCGGTCAGATCGATATGCACGGTGTTAAAGGGGGCGAAGCCCAGCCCGCCGGTAAAGACGTTACTGTCGTTGCCCTTCACGTCACCGCGAAAGCCGCCGCGCACCGCCAGCCAGCCCAGCAGAGAGACCTCTGCCCCCGCCCCGACATACTGCGAATTTTCTTCGCTTTTGAAGCCCCGGGTTTGAGTCAGATCGCCGTCGGCGCTGAGGGTTAACAGGCCGGTATGCCAGGCCACCCCCGCCGTGACCAGAGGGCGGATCTGCCAGGTATCCTGATAACTCACCTCTTGCCCGGTACGCCCGTTGAGAACGCGGATATCGTTGGTATCAATGTCGCGGGACAACAGGTTCTGCCCGCTCAGACCGACCGTCCAGTTTTCACCGAGGTCCACTGCAACGCCGACATCAACGTTAAAACTGGTATCGTCATTGCGGTAACGGCTGCTGTTAAAGTCGCTGCTGTCGTAGGTATAGATGGAGGTGGTGTAGTTGTAGAGCCAGGTTTGTTGCAGCTTTGGCGTCACGCCGACCGAAACCGGCAGGCCGTTGAAATCAAACTGGCGGGCAATCGCCACGCCGTAATCAGAGACGATCGCCGCCCTGCCCTTGGCGATGGAGTTAAGGTTGCGGGTAATCACGTCACTGCCGTTTCGCGCCGCACCCAACGCCATCTGGTTGGTCATCCCCATGCTGCCCTGCAATCTCCGAAGAAAATCGATATCCTGCTGGTCGATCTCCGAGCTGACGCGCGCGTGGGCATTGGCCTTAGCGACAAACGCCAGCGACAGCCCCGAGCCGGGAATACTGACGGCGATCCCTGCCCCGGCGTTGCCGTGCGCGGTTTTTCCCTCAAGAAACTCCAGCTGGTCGGCCAGACTGCCTGCGGCACCCTGAAGCTCACTGAGCGTTCCCTGCGGATCGGCCATGATCCTCGCTACGGTCAGATCGTCGATCATCTCCTGATCGGCGCGGATCTCATCGCTGATTTCGTCGATCTTATCCTGCAGATTGTCTTTATCGCTGATTTGCGCCCCCACCGAGGGAAATATAATGGCGACGTCATCTTCCGCCTGGGATTTTGCCAGCAGGGCCGGGTTGATCAATACCCCACTGCTATAATGCGCCGACGCAACGCCTGTCCCACCCATTGCATCGCCGCGTGCTTCCGTCCATGTATTTGCAGCTCCGGCCTGATTAGACAAAAGAAAAGCGGTGGCAATTCCCGCCACAGAAAATTTGAATTTTATTTTCACAGGACACCTGACTTATTGTGGGTGAATAAACCCCGGCAGCTAAATGCCGCGCAGGGGCATACGTCCTTTGTGAAAAAAGTATTAGGCGACGAATTTATCTAAACTTTCGTATTAGATAACTCGTTGATTTTCTTATCTGTTTAAATATGTATAGAACAAGAAATTATTTTTGCCCTGGTTTTCCATCATGAGGTCCAAAAAATTGCGGCGGATGATCGATCCAGCGATCTTCGCGCGTGGCGGCATATACCGGATTCAGCGGATAATAAATTCGGTTATGTTTTTTATTTGCTTCACCCACGACTAATAACCGTACATCTTCACTGGTATTATTAATAAAGGTGTGACAGACCCCCGTCCCGGCAGGAAAACCCACGCTATCCCCCGGCTCCAGCTTCCATAAATAGCCGTTGATCCAGGCTTCGGGATAACCCTCGAGCACAAAGATAAATTCCTCTTCATCGCTTTCGGCATGAGGATAAGAAGTGCGACGCCCGGGCGGCAGACGTTCGTGGTGGATACCGAGGCGGCCAAGCCCCAGCGCACGGGCCAGCGGCGCGCCAATGGAGAAACGCTCTGGGCTGTCAGGATAGGTCGAGTTGTCAGCACCTTCTACTTCACGCCAGTGTCGAATGCAGTCCGGTCTTTTCATCTTTTCATCCCCTGTGGTTTTTCGTCAGGGTAGCACACCCGGTGGATCTCGGTGTTTGGGCCAGAACATGATAAAGTGGCGGTTTGTTATTCCACGTTATTCGAGGTGCAAAATGGAAACGACCACAATGCAGGCACTGTTAGCGCAAGCCGAAAAGCTGTGCGCGCAACGCAATGTGCGCCTGACTCCGCAGCGCCTTGAAGTGTTGCGTCTGCTGAGTCTGCAAAACGGGGCCATCAGCGCCTACGATCTGCTCGACCTGCTGCGCGAAAGCGAGCCTCAGGCCAAACCGCCTACCGTATATCGGGCGCTCGATTTTTTACTTGAGCAGGGCTTTGTACATAAGGTGGAATCGACCAACAGCTATGTGCTGTGCCATCTGTTCGATCAGCCGACCCACACCTCTGCGATGTTTATCTGTGACCGCTGTGGCAGCGTGAAGGAAGAGGGCGCGGAAGGGGTGGAAGATATCATGCATACCCTGGCAGCGAAGATGGGCTTTGCCCTGCGTCACAACGTGATTGAGGCGCACGGCCTGTGCCGTAACTGCGTCGAAGTGGAAGCCTGCCGCCATCAGGAAGATTGCCAGCACGATCACTCTATCCAGCTGAAGAAAAAGCCGCGCTGAGGGCAAAAAAAGGGGCGACCTGTAAGGTCGCCCTGGGCGTACATCCGTGTACCTGCGGGTATAGGTTAATTACCAGCGATAGTTGTTACGGGTTTCCCAGTCACCAACTTCTTTCTCCGCCTGGTCTTTCTCATAACCATAGCGTTCCTGAATTTTACCCACCAGCTGGTCACGTTTACCTTCGATGACGGTCATGTCATCGTCAGTCAGGTCGCCCCACTGTTCTTTCACTTTACCTTTGAATTGTTTCCAGTTACCGCCGACTTGGTCTTTATTCATCATCGATTCCTCTTCGTTCGGTCGTTAAGGTTAAGTTCGTCCTGAAATACGTTTCGTGCTGGACGTGATAATAATTATAGATAAGCCTGCGGCGTTAGGTTTGTTATTCGGAATCTTTTACCATTTGGCAAGGCGAGGCCGCTATGAAAACCAGCTGCCGTTGCGCCAGTGCCTATGCCAGATCCACCCCAGAGACAGCCCGCGCAGGGCCAGGAACACGCTCAGGGCCAGCCACAAACCATGGTTGCCCAGCCACGGCAGGGTGAAGAGCGTCAGGCCAAACCCGGCAGCGGCCACCGCCATGCTGTTGCGCATCTCCGCCCCGCGGGTGGCACCGATAAACATGCCATCCAGCAGATAGCACCAGACGCCCACCACCGGCAGGATCACCTGCCAGATAAGATAGTGGCTCGCCAGCTCGCGCAGTTCGGGCAGTGAAGTCAGCAGGGCAATGATTTGATCGCCTGCCAGGGCATAGATGAGGGCAAAGGTCAGCGCGACCAGGCCAGACTGACGGCAGGCCGCCCGCCACACTTCCCGCAGCTGACCGCTTTCCCGTGCGCCATAGGCCTGCCCGGAGTGCGCCTCGACCGCATAGGCGAAGCCATCCAGCGCGTAAGCGGTAAAGGTCAGCAAGGTCATCAGCACGGCGTTGACGGCGATAATCTCCGGCCCCAGCCGTGCCCCCATAACCGTCAGCGCCCCGAAGCAGAGTTGCAGCAGCAGCGAGCGCAACATGATGTCGCGATTGAGAGCCAGTAGCTTACGGATGTTGCCGCGCCAGCTCGTTTTCAGCAGCGCCAGCGAAATACCGCGCAGCGCCAATACCCGCCAGACCATCCATAAGCCGATCAACAGGGTGGCGTATTCCGCGATAGCGGTCGCCAGGGCAGCGCCCTGAACATTCATCTTCAGCCCCATCACCAGCCACACATCCAGCACGATATTGAGCAGGTTGCCCACCACCAGCAGGATCACCGGTGCCCGGGCATACTGCACGCCCAACAGCCAGCCGAGCAGCACCAGGTTAGCCAGCGATGCCGGGGCGCTGAGCCAACGGATCTCAAGGAAGCGCCGCGCCTGATGCAGGACGGCCTCGCTACCACCGACAATATGCAGCGCCAGATCGATAAGCGGCGTGCGCAGCAGCACAATCATTAATCCTGCGCCCAGCGCCAGGATCAGCGGCTGCACCAGCGCACGGGCCAGACGCAGCGGATCTTTCGCGCCATAGGCCTGAGCGGTAAGCCCGGTAGTGCTCATGCGCAAAAAGAGCAGCAGCATAAACAGGAAGCTGGTTGCCGTCGCGCCGATGGCGACACCGCCCAGATAGACGGGCGAATCGAGATGACCAATCACCGCTGTGTCCACCAGCCCAAGCAGAGGAACGCTGATGTTGGAGACGATCATGGGAAGTGCAAGACGCCACAACGCCTTGTCTGAAGAAGTCAGGAGAGACATGGAAATGTTCGCCAGAGGCAAGAAAAACAGACTGCGACACTGCCGCAGTCTGTCAGAAAAGCATTATAACCATTCACCGTTGCGGATGACGCCAACCGCCAGGCCTTCGATGGAAAAGTTATTTTCACGCAGGTCGACAACAATCGGGGAAAACTCGCTGTTTTCCGGCAGCAGTTGCACAGTGTTACCCTGCTTTTTCAGGCGTTTAACGGTCACTTCATCATCGATACGTGCGACCACAACCTGCCCGTTACGCACGTCCTGAGTTTTATGGACTGCCAGCAGATCGCCGTCCAGAATACCGATATCTTTCATCGACATGCCGCTAACACGGAGCAGAAAGTCTGCGCTCGGTTTAAACATGCCAGGATCGACCTGATAGTGGCCTTCAATATGCTGTTGCGCAAGCAGCGGTTCACCGGCGGCGACACGACCGACGAGGGGAAGACCCTCTTCCGCTTCGACCAGCAGACGAATGCCGCGAGACGCACCGGAGACAATTTCAAGCACACCCTTGCGCGCCAGTGCCTTAAGGTGCTCTTCAGCGGCATTTGGAGAACGGAAGCCCAGACGCTGCGCGATTTCTGCACGCGTCGGCGGCATACCCGTCTGGCCGATATGATCCCTAATGAGATCAAACACCTCTTGCTGCCTGGTCGTTAACGCTTTCATTCCGCCCCCTGGGTGTATATACAGTTATGCTGTGAGTATATACAGCTAAAGGTGATTTTGGAACCACAAACCGCATAAAAAACCAGAGACTTTTGCGGTTTCTGAAGGCTTATCGTAAATGTCCCCAAAGCAGCGTGACCCAGGTAAACAACGCAACGATAATCGCCATCAGCACTGCGGCAGAACCCATATCTTTCGCCCGGCCCGATAGCTCGTGAAAATCAGTGCCGATACGGTCTACTACCGCCTCGATCGCACTGTTCAGAATTTCGACTATCATCACCAACATCACCGAGCCAATCAGTAATACGCGGGTGATGGGATCCACATCCAGCCAGCAGGCAATAATAATCGCCGCGATGACAGCAACACCCTCCTGGCGAAATGCGGCTTCATTGATCCAGGCAGCACGGATGCCTTTCCATGAATAGCCGGCAGCTTTAATGATTCGGGTTAACCCAGTGGTATTATTGGCCATTAAAAGAAACCTTTCTTCGAAAATAGCGTCAGAAACGGTGGTTTAAGCGCCCTGCGCAGCCACCGGAAGTATGACGGGTAACAACAGAAATTTTGCGCGCTTTCTGTTATCCTTGCGCCGCAATTGCATTTTTAACCAGAGGCTTTACATCGTTTATGTCTGGCTGGCCACGAATTTACTACAAATTACTTAATTTACCATTAAGCGTCCTGGTAAAAAGCAAGTCTATTCCGGCGGTTCCTACGCTGGAGTTAGGACTCGATAACTCGCGTCCTATTATGTACGTTTTGCCTTATAACTCGAAGGCCGACTTGCTGACGCTGCGCGCCCAATGTCTGGCGCACGATCTCCCCGATCCGCTGGAGCCGCTGGAGATCGACGGCACCCAACTGCCGCGCTACATCTTTATCCACGGTGGCCCTCGCGTGTTCACCTGGTACACACCGAAAGAAGAGTCGATCAAGCTGTTCCATGATTACCTCGATCTGCACCGCAGCAACCCGCTGCTGGATGTGCAGATGGTGCCCGTGTCGGTCATGTTTGGCCGTCGTCCGGGGCGCGATAAAGGCGAAGAGAATCCGCCGTTGCGCATGCTCAACGGGGTGCAGAAATTTTTTGCCGTCAACTGGCTTGGCCGCGACAGCTTTGTCCGTTTTTCACCGTCAGTTTCACTGCGCCGCATGGCCGATGAACACGGTACGGATAAGACCATCGCCCAGAAGCTGGCACGTGTGGCGCGCATGCACTTTGCCCGTCAGCGTCTGGCCGCGGTAGGCCCACGCCTGCCTGCTCGCCAGGATCTGTTTAACAAGCTGCTGGCCTCAAAAGCCATTGCCCGCGCCGTTGAAGACGAAGCGCGCAGCAAAAAAATCTCCCACGAGAAGGCGCAGCAAAACGCCATCGCCCTGATGGAAGAGATTGCGGCCAACTTCTCCTACGAGATGATCCGCCTTAGCGACCGTATCCTGAGCTTTACCTGGAACCGTCTCTATCAGGGGATTAACGTGCACAACGCCGAGCGTGTGCGCCAGCTTGCCCACGACGGCCATGAGATTGTCTATGTGCCCTGCCACCGCAGCCACATGGACTACCTGCTGCTCTCGTATGTGCTCTATCACCAGGGGCTGGTGCCGCCGCACATCGCTGCGGGTATCAACCTCAACTTCTGGCCAGCAGGCCCGATCTTCCGCCGTCTGGGTGCGTTCTTTATTCGCCGTACCTTTAAAGGTAACAAGCTCTATTCTACCGTGTTCCGCGAGTATCTGGGCGAGCTGTTCAGCCGTGGTTATTCGGTGGAATATTTCGTGGAAGGCGGCCGTTCCCGTACCGGGCGTTTGCTCGATCCGAAGACCGGCACTCTTTCGATGACCATTCAGGCGATGCTGCGTGGCGGTACGCGTCCAATCACCCTGGTGCCGATTTACATCGGTTACGAGCACGTGATGGAAGTGGGCACCTACGCCAAAGAGCTACGCGGCGCCACCAAAGAGAAAGAGAGCCTGCTGCAGATGCTGCGGGGCCTGAGCAAGCTGCGTAACCTCGGCCAGGGGTATGTGAACTTCGGCGAACCTATGCCGCTGATGACCTACCTGAATCACCGTGTGCCGGAGTGGCGTGAGTCCATCGACCCGATCGAAGCAGTGCGTCCGGCCTGGCTGACGCCAACGGTTAACGCCATTGCCGCCGATCTGATGGTGCGCATTAACAACGCCGGTGCGGCCAACGCCATGAACCTGTGTTGTACCGCCCTGCTTGGCTCTCGCCAGCGTTCGCTTACCCGCGAGCAGCTGACCGAGCAGCTCGACTGCTACCTGAACCTGTTGCGCAACGTGCCGTACGCGGAAGACGCCACGGTGCCGACCGCCAGCGCCAGCGAGTTGCTTGAGCACGCGCTGCAGATGAACAAGTTTGAGGTCGAGAAGGACACCATCGGCGATATCATCATTCTGCCGCGCGAGCAGGCGGTGCTGATGACCTATTACCGCAACAACATTGCGCATATGCTGATGCTGCCTTCGCTGATGGCGGCCATCATCACCCAGCATCGCCAGATCACCCGTCAGGCGCTCCTGGAGCATGTCACCGCCCTTTACCCGATGCTGAAAGCCGAGCTGTTCCTGCGCTGGAACAACGACGAGCTGGCCGAGGTGCTGGATAAGCAGATTGAAGAGCTGACCCGCCAGGGCCTGATTTCGCAGAAAGATGACCTTCTGCTGATCAACCCGTCCCGGGCGCGCACGCTGCAACTGCTGGCGGCAGGCGCACGCGAAACCGTGCAGCGCTATGCCATTACTTTCTGGCTGCTGAGCGCCAACCCGTCGATCAACCGCGGTACGCTGGAGAAAGAGAGCCGCACGCTGGCACAGCGTCTCTCGATGCTGCACGGCATCAACGCGCCGGAGTTCTTCGATAAAGCGGTATTCAGTTCACTGGTGTTAACGCTGCGTGACGAGGGTTATATCAGCGACAGTGGTGATGCCGAGCCGGAAGAGACGATGAAGGTGTACCAGATGCTGGCAGACCTGATTACCTCTGACGTGCGCTTAACGATTGAGAGCGCAACGCAGGGCGAGTCTGCGGTCTGATGCCCGCCCCCGCCCCTCTTCCACCGGGAGAGGGAGCAAACATAAAAAATGGTAGCCGAAAGGCTGTAATGCCAGTCAGTTAAGCCCGATGGATTGTTCCGTTCACCTCATGTTCAGTAGAACATGGCATTACACAACCCGTGAACGTGACAAGGGGGGCCGCCGGGCCCCCCTTGTCAATCCCCGCGGCCCCGCAATGAAACCGGTGCTTCGCACTGCGCTCACCTCCCGACCGGCTGCCTGCGGTCGGCCCAACTCGACATCCTGTCTCGATTCGCCTCTGGCCGCCATCCCTGGCGTCCAGCCCTTGTCATCCGGTCTCCGGTTCGCCGGTTTCAGCGGGGACTCAACACCGGTGCCCCTTTCAGGCGACTGAGAAGCTTGAGGGAGCGTGAATCCGGCTGAAAATCGACGAAGCGTTTCCGTAAGGCCGGGGCGAGGCGCAGGGATGCGCCGAGAGGGCATAGCCTGCAGGGATGCAGGCTGGTGCCCGACCCGAAAGCTGGAGGAATAAGCTGAGTGCACTGCGAAGCGGCGATTTTCCTGGCCGGGAGCCGGGGTAGCCAGGGGGGAGGCGGCGAGCCCCCCTGGCACGTTCACCGCAGCGGAGGGGGCATAAAGCAGAGGTGCTGTAGTGAACGGAACCCGTCCACTTCAGTCACTTAGAAATATCAAATTGCTTAACTAACTGGCATTACAGCCGAAAGGCTGCCATTTTTTTACCTCGCCGCCGGGCATTGTTTACGCCCAGTAACTCACCGCCAGGCCCAGGAACAACACCAGCCCTACATAGTTATTGTTCAGGAACGCTTTAAAGCAGGCTTCGCGCTCGCGGTTTGCGATAAGCTTTTGCTGATAGATGAACAGCACGCCCGCCGCCGCGATCGCCGCGTAAAATGCGCCGTTAAGCTGGTTCAGGTAACCAATGCCCACCATTAACCCCAGCACCGCGACCTGCAAAATCCCGATGATCAGCTTGTCCTGACGACCAAACAGAATGGCGGTGGATTTGATGCCGATTTTCAGATCGTCGTCCCGATCGACCATCGCATATTGCGTGTCGTAGGCCACGGCCCAAAGGATATTGGCCAGGAACATCAGCCAGCAGCTCAACGGCACGCTTTCGCTGACGGCGGCAAACGCCATCGGGATCGACCAGCCAAAGGCGGCACCCAGCACCACCTGCGGCAGGTGGGTGTAGCGCTTCATAAACGGGTAGACCCAGGCCAGCGCCAGCGCTGCCACGGAGAGCAGAATGGTCATGGTGTTCAGGGTCAGCACCAGCAGGAACGAGAGCAGGATCAGCACCACAAACAGCGTGCGGGCCTCTTTCTCGGTGACATCGCCGCTCGGCAGCGGGCGATTAGCGGTGCGCTTTACATGGCCGTCAAACTTACGGTCGGCATAGTCGTTGACGACACAGCCCGCCGCGCGCATTAACCAGACGCCCGCCACAAACACTGCCAGGATCCACAGCGGCGGCAGGCCGGGGGTAGCCACCCACAGCGCCCACAGCGTCGGCCACAGCAGCAGCAGCGCACCGATCGGCTTGTCGGTTCGCATCAGGCGGTGGTACGCCAGCAGCTTGTTCTGCGTGAGACTCCTCTCCATTTTCTCTTCCTCTTAGTACAGCGGCGACGCCGGTAAAAACAGCTCGGTCAGCATCAAGGGTTTACCACTTAAGCGCAGGCGGGAACGGCGTCCCAATAGCCCGGCCTCGTGCCCAATCTCGATAAAATCACGGGTAAGCTCGGAGGAGGTGAACAGATAACGCCCCAGCGGGGTTTTGCCCATCTGTTGCAGCGCCATCTCCGGCCCGGTGAGGGTGGACTCAGGCACCACGGTGCGCCCGGCCAGCCACGGCTCGCCATCGGCACAGAGCAGGATCTCCCGCAGCCAGTAACGCGCCTCTTTCGGCAGCAACGGCAGCTCATCTGCCACCGCGTCAGGCGTGACAAATCCCTCCTGAATGAGGGTGACGGTGACCTTTTTGCCCTGCTGCTCAAAACGTTTGGTCATGGAATCTTCCAGCAGCAGCCAGTCGAGCTGCTCCGGTTCCAGCGCAGGAATTTCGTCAAAATAACGCAGTGCGCGCAGGAGCAAAAGCGCGGGGTGTGACATGCCTGACTCTCCGATACATAACGTGAAGCTATTGTATCGCAGAAACGCGGAATGGGGGCGGGCAAACGTGAACTAGCGAACATTATCGCAACAGAGATGCAACAGCGGCAGTCAGCGCAAAAAAAGTGCGCCCGCAAGGGCGCACCAAACTACTGACAAAATCAGCACTGTGGGGAGACGGTCACCCCTTGCCTTTTACACTGCTGATAAAGGTGGAACGGGCAGTGGTCGAGCCTAAACGCTCGGCTTCATCGAGGAGTTTCAGCGCCTTATCGACGTCACCTTTAGCAACTGCCTGTTTAATGGCCTGATTGAAGTAGGTTTCGGTGTCATTCAGCACCGGCTCGGCTTTCTTCGCGGCGACCGGGGCGGCAACAGGAGCAGCAGCAGTAGCCGGTGCAGCGGCTGGCGCGGCGTAGACCGGGGCAGGTGCTGCGGTATTACCCACAGTGACCGGGCCCTGGCCGGAAGAACCAAACAGCGGGCCGACCAGCACGCTGGAGGCATTATTGGTAGAAACTTTCAGCTTCAGCTCGCCGTCAGTGACGTGGCGGGCAAGCGGATCCGGGATATCCGGTACGGCGTTGCCGGTGCCTTTGGCATAGGCTTTTGCCGGGTTGATGAGTTTGGTGGTTTGCTGCAGATCCTTATCAGTGGTAAACACCAGGACGTACAGTTTTTGCTGGCCCAGCGCAGGCGTCAGGCGCATCACCCCTTCCAGGCGGTCAGCGCTCATTACGCCCGGCTCCTGGTAGGTAAAGTATTCGCTTGGGAAGTAGGCCGATGGCGTCAGGTTCTGATCCAGAATCAGCACGTTCGGGGCGAATACGCTGGTTTGCTTGTTCACTACACTGGTCAGCGTAAGGGTGATTTCACCGATATTGGCAGGCACGCTGTAGGCCGCTACCGGGCCGCTGATCCCCGGCACATTCAGGGTCTGGCCACCGGTAGAAAGCTGGGTGGTCTGGGTTTTAGACTGGTCGACAGGCGTCCAGACTAACTGTTGCAGTGCGGCAGCCGGTACAGCAGGCGCGGCGCTGGTGTTTTGCGGTACAAAATTGACGTTCGCCAGGGTGACGGCGGGAGCACTTGCCAGTAACCCTGCGGAGAGGCACAGCGCGACGAGACTTTTCTTCATTTTCATTATGTTTACCTCAGATAGCATCAGCACTGCGGTGGCCAGGCAATAGCGCGCAGCACCCTATGAAGAGAGGGGCTTGCGCCCCTCTTTTAGGTCAATACATCAGGTGTTACGTATTACCACCAGATTTCCATCTGGGCACCGAAGGTCCACTCATCGTTGTCGCCACGGCTGAAGGTTTTCGCGGAAGTGTCGCGGTACGCTACGCCAGAGGTGTAGCCAGTATCGCCGTTGTTCGCGTAGCCCCATTTCTCATCCCACTTGGCGTAGGTTGCGAAGACACGGATAGCCGGACGAGACCAGATGCTGTCGCCTGCCTGCCACTGTTGTGCCAGGGTGATTTTGTACTGGTTGTTGGTATCGTCAGTTTTCTGAGATTTAACGTTGTCGTAGCCAACTTCCAGCAGGGTGGACATGATTGGCGTCCATTTGAACATTGGACGAACACCGACGGTCCACCACTCGGTGCCGTTGTTGTTGTCGCGGTCAATGTTCTGGTACATACCGACGTACATCAGGTCCCACTGGTCAGCCAGGGTGATCGCACCGTGGTCGATCACGCGGATCATAGAACCGTCGTTATCAACGCTACCGCCCTGTGGAATACCTTTGCCGTTAGAGGTCATAGAGTCCGTGCCGTACTGCACAACGAACTTGTTAAAGCCTTTCAGCATGCTCTGGGTGTGTTCAGCAGTGAACATCCAGCCATCTTTAGAGGCGCCAGGCTGCAGGTAGTAATCGTCTGGAATGTTGGTGTGACCGTAGTCAACGCCCAGCTCCAGGGTACCGCCTGGGTTGATTTCCATGCCCGCTAAACGAACATCGAAGACATCGTTAGGTACGACGTTGTCATAAATGCGATCGCCATTGGCATCACGATCGGCGAAGGTTGCAGAACCGCCGGACTCAGAAGAACGGGTTGCTGCCAGAGAGAGTTTACCGAAGCCCAGATCGATGTTTTCGATACCTGCACCAGGACCTGAAATATCCCAGTAGTAGAAGTCGATCATGTGGACGTCATGACGCTGATAGAAGCGCTTACCGGCCCAAATGGTGGAGCCTGGCAGCCATTCAATCAGGTTTTTACCCTGCACGTTTGCTTCACGGAAGGCCGGGCTGGTTGATTCCCAGTCATTCTGCTGTGAAACGGAGTAGGCTACGTTGGTGTCGAAGTAGAAGCTCTTGTCGCCCTCTTTCCACACTTCCTGGCCCAGTTTCAGCTCGGCATAGGTTTCACATTCGTTACCAAGACGGTATTTACTTTGTGCACCTGTTGCCTGGAAACACTGCTGTTCGCCACCACTCCCGGTCCAGCCAATGCCAGAACGAGCATAACCTTTAAAGTCGACAGCGCCGGCCTGGGCAGACAGGATGCCTGCCGCAATGGCGACCGCCAGAGGGACTTTGCGCAGAGTAATCATTATTCTATCTCCTGAGATCATTGCTTTTCTTTGAACACTTCACCTGATGGTTTCGTGCTTATTATTGGGATTGCTTAAACGCCTGGCTCCTGGTGCAGCCGACGACATGCAGTGCCATCTTCTCGGAACAGATGGCAGCGCTCTGGCGGCAAGCCGATAGCGAATGTGGCACCCTCTTTTACCAACACCACGTCATTCTGGCGGTACACCAGGTTCTGACGAATGGCTGGGATCTGGATATGAATCTGTGTTTCGTGACCAAGTTGCTCAACCACCTGAACCTCACCTTCCAGCGTCACATCAGCGATGTGGCTCGGCAGCAGATGCTCAGGGCGGATCCCGAGGGACATGTTTGCCCCTACCTGTACGTTTGCGCTGTCTACCGGTAACCACACCTGCTGGCGGTTAGGCAGTTCAACCTGAACCTGTTCAATGGCGGTAGCGGTGACTTTGACCGGCAGGAAGTTCATCTTTGGCGAGCCAATAAAGCCCGCAACAAAGCGGTCTGCCGGGTAGTGATAGAGTTCCAGCGGTTTACCCACCTGGGCCACGCGACCGGCATCCAGCACCACAATCTTGTCGGCCAGGGTCATCGCTTCGACCTGATCGTGGGTGACGTAAATCATGGTGCGGCCCAGACGCTTGTGCAGGCGGGAGATTTCAATACGCATCTGCACGCGCAGCGCGGCGTCGAGGTTCGACAGCGGCTCATCGAGCAGGAACACGCGCGGCTCTGCCACCAGCGTACGGCCAATCGCCACACGCTGACGCTGACCACCGGAGAGCGCCTTCGGCTTACGCTCCAGCAGGTGTGCCAGCTGCAGGACTTCGGCAACCTGGGTCACGCGCTGGTTAATGGTCTCTTTTTTGGCGCCGGCCAGCTTCAGGCCGAACGACATGTTCTCGGCAACGGAGAGATGGGGATAAAGTGCGTAGGACTGGAATACCATCCCGACGCCGCGCTCCGCAGGCGGGATATCGTTCATACGGGTATCGCCAATCATCAAATCACCGCTGGTGATGGTTTCCAGACCGGCAATCATGCGCAGCAGCGTGGATTTACCACAGCCTGACGGGCCAACAAAAACCACGAATTCGCCTTCCTGAATATCGAGGTTGATATCTTTCGATACCACCACGTCACCCCAGGCTTTCGTTACGTTACGCAGTTCTACGCTCGCCATGCCCTACTCCCTTCGTTACAACCTGTCATCGACAGAAACATTCAATATGGGCTGACTATGCGGTATCGCAACGCGTCGCGAATCCTCCACCCCCTGCCTTTTTTATGGGGGAGGAGGCGGGAGGATGAGAGAGAGGACTCCACCAGCGCGGCTCGGGGGCTGAGGCTAAATTCGTGATGTCACTGGCAAAAATCACCGTACTTTTATGTGCGCTGGGACACATAACTCAATTTTATGCAACGCAGATCACATAAAACGGGGGTGGGGCGTAGGGGACGGGAGGATGGAAAGAGGATGTCAAATAAGGAGACTGAGCGACGTTGAACCACCTCATGTATCCACAGCACATCACCAAAAAGGATGGCAGATATGAATATCAAGACTGGCGCACGCGTTTTCGCATTGTCCGCCCTTGCAGCAATGATGATCTCCGCTCCGGCGCTCGCCAAAATTGAAGAAGGTAAGCTGGTAATCTGGATTAACGGCGACAAAGGCTACAACGGCCTGGCCGAAGTGGGTAAAAAATTCGAGAAAGATACCGGCATCAAAGTCACCGTTGAACACCCGGACAAACTGGAAGAGAAATTCCCGCAGGTTGCGGCGACCGGCGACGGCCCGGATATCATCTTCTGGGCGCATGACCGTTTCGGTGGCTACGCACAGTCTGGCCTGCTGGCAGAAGTTTCTCCCGATAAAGCCTTCCAGGACAAACTGTTCCCGTTCACCTGGGATGCCGTACGTTACAACGGCAAGCTGATTGCTTACCCGGTAGCGGTTGAGTCGCTCTCCCTGATTTACAACAAAGATCTCGTTCCTAACCCGCCAAAAACCTGGGAAGAGATCCCGGCGCTGGATAAAGAGCTGAAGGCGAAAGGTAAGAGCGCGCTGATGTTCAACCTGCAAGAGCCGTACTTCACCTGGCCGCTGATTGCTGCCGATGGCGGTTACGCGTTCAAATTTGCTGACGGCAAATATGACGTGAAAGATGTCGGCGTGGACAACGCAGGCGCGAAAGCGGGTCTGACCTTCCTGGTTGACCTGATCAAGAACAAACACATGAACGCAGACACCGATTACTCCATCGCTGAAGCCGCGTTCAACAAGGGCGAAACCGCGATGACCATCAACGGTCCGTGGGCGTGGTCCAACATCGATAAGAGCAAAATCAACTACGGCGTCGCGGTACTGCCAACCTTCAATGGCAAACCGTCTAAACCGTTCGTTGGCGTGCTGAGTGCCGGTATCAACGCCGCCAGCCCGAACAAAGAGCTGGCGAAAGAGTTCCTGGAAAACTACCTGCTGACCGATCAGGGTCTGGAAGAAGTGAACAAGGATAAACCGCTGGGTGCTGTGGCGCTGAAATCCTTCCAGGAAACGCTGGCGAAAGATCCACGCATCGCCGCCACCATGAGCAACGCCGAGAAAGGCGAAATCATGCCGAACATCCCACAGATGGCTGCCTTCTGGTATGCCACCCGTACTGCGGTGATCAATGCCGCCAGCGGTCGTCAGACTGTGGATGCCGCACTGAAAGATGCTCAGGGTCGTATTACCAAGTAAGACAGGCTGTAACCCCCTCATCCCGGCCTTCTCTCTTGAGGGACAAGGCCTCTCTCTCAGGGAGAGGCCTGGGATGAGGGTTGTTTAATTGTTGTAGAGGAAGATCCCCATGGATGTCGTTAAAAAGAAACACTGGTGGCAAAGCGACACGCTGAAATGGTCAGTGATTGGTCTGCTGGGTTTGCTGGTGGGTTACCTTATTGTTTTGATGTACGCCCAGGGGGAGTACCTGTTTGCCGCCATGACGCTGATCTTAAGCGCGGTCGGCCTCTATATTTTTGCGAATCGTAAAGCTTACGCCTGGCGCTATGTTTATCCGGGTGTGGCCGGGATGGGACTGTTTGTTCTGTTCCCGCTGATCTGCACCATCGCCATTGCCTTCACCAACTACAGCAGCACCAACCAGCTTGCGCAAGAGCGCGCCCAGCAGGTGCTGATGGACCGTTCTTATCAGGCCGGTAAGACCTTCAACTTTGGCCTCTACCCGGCCGGTGATGAGTGGAAGCTGGCGCTGACTGACACGACCACGAACAAATATTACGTCTCCGACGCCTTTAAATTTGGCGGCGAGCAGAAACTGACCCTGAAAGAAGCAGACGCCCTGCCAGAAGGGGAGCGCGCTAACCTGCGTGTCATCACCCAGAACCGCCAGGCGCTGACCCAACTGACCGCCGAACTGCCAGACGAAAGCAAAGTGATCATGAGTTCGCTGCGCCAGTTCTCCGGCACCCGCCCGCTCTATACGCTGGGCGATGACAGCACGCTGACCAACAACCAGACCGGCGTGAAGTACCGTCCGAACAACGACATCGGCTTTTACCAGTCTGTGAATGCTGACGGCAACTGGGGCGACGATAAACTCAGCCCGGGCTATACCGTCACCATCGGCTGGGACAACTTTACCCGCGTCTTCACCGACGAAGGCATCCAGAAGCCCTTCTTCGCTATCTTCGTCTGGACCGTAGTCTTCTCGGTACTGACCGTGATCCTGACCGTGGCCGTCGGCATGGTGCTGGCCTGTCTGGTGCAGTGGGAAGCGTTAAAAGGGAAAGCGATTTACCGCGTCCTGCTGATCCTGCCGTATGCCGTGCCGTCGTTCATCTCGATTCTGATTTTCAAAGGTCTGTTCAACCAGAGCTTTGGTGAAATCAACATGATGCTGAGCGGGTTGTTTGGCATTAAACCGGCCTGGTTCAGCGACCCGACCACCGCCCGTACGATGATCGTTATCGTCAACACCTGGCTCGGCTATCCATACATGATGATCCTGTGCATGGGCCTCCTGAAGGCGATCCCGGATGACCTGTACGAAGCCTCGGCGATGGACGGTGCAACCCCATTCCAGAACTTCTTCAAGATTACGCTCCCGCTGCTGATCAAGCCGCTGACGCCGCTGATGATCGCCAGCTTCGCCTTTAACTTTAACAACTTCGTGCTGATTCAGCTGTTGACCAACGGTGGCCCGGACCGTCTCGGCACCACCACGCCGGCCGGCTATACCGACCTGCTCGTGAGCTACACCTACCGTATCGCCTTTGAAGGCGGCGGGGGGCAGGATTTCGGTCTGGCGGCGGCCATCGCCACCCTGATCTTCCTGCTGGTAGGCGCGCTGGCGGTGGTGAACCTGAAAGCCACACGCATGAAATTTGACTAACTGGAATCACCAGGCGTTATTGGCGCAGCCAGTCTGGGCGCTGCCAGCACGCAAGAACCGGAGCGTACACGAAGTACGTGAGGATTCTGAGCACTGTCAGCGTTCAAAACGGCAAGCAAAATAGCCTGGAGCGGTGTTAAGGAGTAAAGAATATTATGGCTATGGTCCAACCCAAATCTCAAAAGCTGCGCCTGCTGGTTACGCACCTAGGGCTGCTGATTTTTATCGCGGCGATCATGTTCCCGCTGCTGATGGTTATCGCCATCTCCCTGCGTTCCGGGAACTTCGCCACCGGTAGCCTGATCCCGGAGCAAATCTCCTGGGAGCACTGGAAACTGGCGCTGGGCTTCAGCGTGGAGCACGCCGATGGCCGCGTCACGCCGCCGCCGTTCCCGGTACTGCTGTGGCTGTGGAACTCGGTGAAAGTCGCCACCATCACCGCGATTGGTATCGTGACGCTCTCCACCACCTGCGCTTACGCCTTTGCCCGTATGCGCTTTAAAGGGAAAGCGACGCTGCTGAAAGGGATGCTGATTTTCCAGATGTTCCCGGCGGTCCTGTCGCTGGTGGCCCTGTATGCGTTGTTCGACCGCCTCGGCCAGTATGTGCCGTTCATCGGCCTGAACACCCACGGCGGGGTGATTTTCGCCTATCTTGGCGGTATCGCGCTGCATGTGTGGACCATTAAAGGCTATTTCGAAACTATCGATAATTCGCTGGAAGAAGCGGCGTCGCTGGATGGCGCAACCCCGTGGCAGGCATTCCGTCTGGTGCTGCTGCCCCTGTCGGTGCCGATTCTGGCGGTCGTCTTTATTCTGTCGTTTATCGCCGCCATCACTGAAGTGCCGGTCGCGTCACTGCTGCTGCGTGATGTGAACAGCTACACCCTGGCGGTAGGGATGCAGCAATACCTCAACCCACAAAACTACCTGTGGGGCGACTTTGCCGCAGCCGCCGTACTCTCCGCTATCCCGATCACCGTCGTGTTCCTGCTGGCCCAGCGCTGGCTGGTGAACGGCCTGACCGCAGGGGGCGTGAAAGGTTAAGTATCATTGTTATACCACTGCAACCCTCAACTTTGCCTTGATGTCTTGATCCAAACTTGTGACTGTATTCGGCGGCCCTCGGGCCGCCCTTTTTTTATTCCCGTTTCAGCCGCTTCGAGTTGCACAGCCAGAGCGTAACCACCAGCAGCAGGATGGCCGCCGAATAAAGCAGCACGTCGAGGGGCGATTTATGATCGACGATGATCAGCCGCACAATCGCGGTGATCCCAATGTAGACAAAGTAGCGCAGCGGGAAGTGAAAGCCAGACTGAAAGTACTTAACGATCAGGGCGATAAATTCGAAGTAAAGAAAGTAAACCACCAGCCCTTCAACCAGCTCGTATTTGCTGGTTTGCTCAGGGGCAAAAAGCACATCAGCCAGATGCACCGTCTCTTTACCGAGGAAGATGACGAGAATCAGGCCAAGGCTCAACAGACCCAGGTTCAGCACGGTCTGTAAAAGGGTCGAGATAAACTCAACGCGTGGGCGAGTCAGGGATGTCATACAGCACCTCATTCTCCGGGGCGAGGTTCCTGTATAACGCAAAAATGTGACGGGGATCTATATTTTTTGTTTATATTTTGTTCAGGTGGCAAACCCGCAGGTAAAAAAATGCCGGCAATAAGCCGTAATGCCAGTCAGTTAAACGATTCGGTACTTCTCAGTGACTGAAGTGGAAAGCTTCCGTTCACTACAGCACCTCTGCTTATGCCCCCTCCGCTGCGGTCATCGCTTCGGCGATGTTCAGCCGGATTCACGCTCCCTCACGCTTCTCAGTCGCCTGAATGTGGCACGGGGTTAATTCCCCGCTGAAACCGGCGAACCGGAGACCGGATGACAAGGGCTGGACGCCAGGGATGGCGGCCAGAGGCGAATCGAGACAGGATGTCGAGTTGAGCCGACCGCAGGCAGCCGGTCGGGAGGTGAGCGCAGTGCGAAGCACCGGTTTCATTGCGGGGCCGCGGGGATTGACAAGGGGGGCCCGGCGGCCCCCCTTGTCACGTTCACGAGTTGTGGAATGCCATCTTCTGCTGAACCTGAGGTGAACGGAACAATCCACCGGGCTTAACTAAGCGGCATTACGGCAATAAGCCGGCATTGTTCACAGCAGCGAGATTAGGCACGCCATGCTTTATAACGGTTAATCAGACCGTTGGTAGAGCTGTCGTGGCTGTTAATATCCTGGTTATCACCCAGCTCCGGCAGAATGCGGTTAGCCAGCTGTTTACCCAGCTCCACGCCCCACTGGTCGAAAGTGAAGATGTTCAGGATGGCGCCCTGGGTGAAGATTTTGTGCTCATACAGGGCAATCAGCGCGCCCAGGCTGAACGGGGTGATCTCACGCAGCAGGATGGAGTTAGTTGGACGGTTGCCTTCGAACACTTTGAACGGCACAACGTGGTCCAGGGTCGCAGGATCTTTACCCTGATCGCGATACTCCTGCTCAACCACATCACGCGCTTTACCGAACGCCAGCGCTTCAGTTTGCGCGAAGAAGTTCGACAGCAGTTTCGGATGGTGGTCAGACAGCGGGTTGTGCGTAATGGCCGGGGCGATAAAGTCGCAAGGAACCATTTTGGTGCCCTGGTGGATCAGCTGGTAGAACGCGTGCTGGCCGTTGGTGCCTGGCTCACCCCAGATGATTGGGCCGGTCTGGTAATCCACGGCGTTGCCGTTACGGTCAACGTATTTACCGTTGGATTCCATGTTGCCCTGCTGGAAGTAGGCCGCGAAACGGTGCATGTACTGGTCGTACGGCAGGATCGCTTCGGTTTCAGCGCCGAAGAAGTTGTTGTACCAGATGCCGATCAGCGCCAGCAGTACCGGCAGGTTTTTCTCTGGTGCGGTGTTGGCGAAGTGGTTGTCCATCGCGTGCGCGCCGGAGAGCAGCTCAACAAAGTTGTCGTAGCCCACGGAGAGGATGATCGACAGGCCGATAGCGGACCACAGGGAGTAACGACCCCCTACCCAATCCCAGAATTCAAACATGTTGGCGGTGTCGATGCCGAACTCGCCAACCGCTTTGGCGTTGGTAGAGAGCGCCGCGAAGTGTTTCGCAACATGCTGCTCGTCGCCAGCCGTTTTCAGGAACCAGTCGCGCGCGCTGTGGGCGTTGGTCATGGTTTCCTGGGTGGTGAAGGTTTTGGACGCCACCAGGAACAGCGTGGTTTCCGGGTTCACCTTTTTCAGCACTTCGGCGATGTGGGTGCCATCGACGTTAGAGACAAAGTGCATGTTGAGGTGATTTTTATATGGACGCAGCGCTTCGGTCACCATGAACGGGCCGAGGTCGGAGCCGCCGATACCGATGTTGACTACGTCGGTGATCGCCTGGCCAGTGTAGCCTTTCCAGTTACCGGAGATGATGGCTTCAGAGAAGGCTTTCATCTTTTCCAGTACGGCATTCACTTCCGGCATCACATCTTTGCCGTCAACGATAATAGGGGTATTGCTACGGTTACGCAGAGCCACATGCAGTACTGCGCGGTCTTCGGTGCGGTTGATCTTCTCACCGGAGAACATGGACTTGATGGCACCGCTCAGATCGGTCTCTTTCGCCAGATCCTGCAGTTTTGCCAGCGTCTCTTCGGTGATGCGGTTTTTGGAAAAATCGACCAGCATCTGATCGTCGAAGGTCGCGGAGAACTTGCTGAAACGATCGCCGTCTTTCGCGAACAGTTCCGCGATGGTGACGTCTTTCATTTCATCAAAATGTTTCTGTAATGCCTGCCAGGCTGAAGTCTGCGTTGGATTGATATTTTTCATAGCAATACTCTTCTGAATTGAGAATTGTGACCTCGGTCGATTGTAGCCTCTGTCGCCAAAAATTGTGATGGTTTTTATGCCATTGGCCTGGCCTGCATCAAGTGCAGCTCAAAAGCTCCAAAAATATAGCTGTTATAAGTCCTGTTTCTCATATGGAAGGCAGCATGAAAAATCCGCATAATCCCGGCGTTGACAGGATCCCCTGCACATTTTATTTATACACACGGTATTTGCGCCTGCACCGATAAAACTATTTTGTCCTTGTGCCATGGTCGCTTTTTTCCTTCCCTGACACGAGGTTGTTATGACGAGTTTTGTTGTCGCCAAATTTGGCGGTACCAGCGTGGCCGATTACGACGCCATGAACCGCAGCGCCGATGTGGTGCTGGCCGATCCTGATACCCGCCTGGTGGTGCTGTCCGCTTCGGCTGGCGTCACCAATCTGTTGGTCGCCCTTGCTGAAGGGCTGGAAGCGAGCGAGCGCCAGGCGAAGCTCGAAGCGCTGCACAAAATTCAGTTCGATATTCTTAGCCGCCTGCGCGATCCAAGCGTGATCAGCGAAGAAATTGAGCGTCTGCTGGAAAATATCATCACCCTGGCGGAAGCCGCCTCTCTGGCCACCTCCACCGCCCTGACCGACGAACTGGTCAGCCACGGTGAACTGATGTCGACCCTGCTGTTTGTCGAAGTGCTGCGCGAGCGTAACGTTGACTCGCTGTGGTTTGACGTGCGTAAAGTGCTGCGCACCAGCGACCGCTTTGGCCGTGCCGAGCCGGACATTACCGCCATTGCCGAACTGACCACCCAACAGCTGGCACCGCGTCTGGCAGAAGGCATTGTCATCACCCAGGGCTTTATCGGTAGCGAGGCCAAAGGCCGCACCACTACGCTGGGCCGTGGCGGCAGCGACTACACCGCAGCCCTGCTGGGCGAAGCCCTGAAGGCATCCCGCGTGGATATCTGGACGGACGTGCCGGGTATCTACACCACCGACCCGCGCGTGGTACCGGCGGCAAAACGTATTGATGTGATCGCCTTTGAAGAAGCCGCTGAGATGGCGACCTTTGGTGCGAAAGTACTGCATCCGGCGACGCTGATGCCTGCCGTGCGCAGCGATATTCCTGTTTTTGTTGGCTCCAGCAAGGATCCAAAAGCGGGCGGCACCATGGTATGCAATACCACCGAAAACCCGCCGCTGTTCCGTGCCCTGGCGCTGCGTCGCAAGCAGACCCTGCTGACCCTGCACAGCCTGAGCATGTTGCACTCCCGCGGCTTCCTGGCCGACGTGTTTAGCATTCTGGCGCGCCACAGCATCTCGGTCGATCTGGTGACCACCTCAGAAGTGAACATCGCCCTGACCCTGGATACCACAGGCTCTACCTCCACCGGTGATACCCTGCTGACCCAGTCCCTGCTGATGGAGCTGTCGGAACTGTGCCGTGTCGAGGTGGAAGAAGATCTCGCCCTGGTGGCCATCATCGGCAACGAGCTGTCCCGCGCCAGCGGCGTGGGCAAAGAGGTATTTGGCGTGCTGGAGCCGTTCAACATCCGCATGATTTGCTATGGCGCATCCAGCTACAACCTGTGCTTCCTGGTGCCTGGCGCCGAAGCCGAGCAGGTTGTGCAGAAGCTGCATCACAACTTGTTTGAGTAAGATGAACATGGCCCGGATAACCGGGCCATTTTTTTATCCTGCCAACACCGTTCTCATCAGCAGTGAATCCAGCGAGGCTATATCACCATCGCGGCTGTCGGGCAGCGTGGGTGGGTTTTCACCCCGTTCGAGCTCATGCTGAATAAAAGCGTGCAGCAAAGGGCGTCTCGGGCCGTACTGTGCTTCTCCCGCGCGCTGTTTTATCGCCAGCAGCTCATCGATCTCCTGACGTAACGCCGCATCAAGCTCGCTTCCCGCCAGAAGTTCGGCAAAACGCATCGGCGGCATGCCTTTTCCTGCCTCTACCCAGCGCACCGCTAACAGCGGCCGCAGGACATAAAAGTACTTCTTCAGCCGCACTTCTTCGTCCTGTAAATAAACGCGGAAGTTTTTGCGTGCCATCGAGTAGTAATGCCAGCGCGCACGCACAGGGGAAAACCAGGCGGGCACCTGCGCGCGTAGCTCTGTTATCACCCTGTCGCTCTGCTGATAGACCACCGGCGAATCCAGCCACTCGATAAGCGTAGGGTTGGCCGCTTTAAGCAGGCCAAGCGCCTTGCGCCACTCCCAGCCGCTGACGTCCAGTTCGTCTATGGGCAGCTCGATCACGTCCCGCTGCGGTTCGACGCGTAAATACCAGTCAGGCTTATGCACATACAGGAAGCGCACGTCATAATCGCTGCCCGGGGAGGCGAATCCCCAGCCCCGGCTGCCCGATTCGCAGGCGTACAGCACGGTGACATTGAATCGCTGCTCTATTTCGTGGAGTTGCTGCCGCACGCGCTCGCGCATGGCGGTATCCACACCGTTATCAGTCATCTCTTTTATCCTTTTACACACACAACCTGACGCAGGGTATGAACGATTTCGACCAGTGAGGCCTGGGCCGCCATAACGGCATCAATGTCTTTATAGGCCATCGGGATCTCATCGATTACCTCGTTGTCTTTTCTGCACTCGACGTGGGCCGTGGCGCGGATCTGATCGGCAACGGTGAAGCGTTTTTTGGCCGCCGTCCGGCTCATCACCCGCCCTGCCCCGTGGCTGCAGGAGCAAAAGCTCTCTTCATTGCCCAGGCCGCGCACGATAAAGCTCTTCGCGCCCATTGAGCCGGGGATGATCCCCATCTCGCCCTTCTGCGCCGATACCGCCCCTTTGCGCGTCACCAGTACCTCTTCACCAAAATGCCGCTCTTTCTGGACATAGTTGTGATGGCAATTCACCGCCTCCTGCTGGGTCAGGAAAGGTTTTGGCACAATGCGCGAGAGCGCGGCCAGCACGCGCGCCATCATCACCTCGCGGTTATGGCGGGCAAAATCCTGCGCCCACTCCACGGCTTCGATGTAATCGTTATAGTGCCGACTCCCCTCCTGGAAGTAGGCCAGGTTTCTGTCCGGCAGGTTGGCGATATGCTGCTGCATATCTTTCTGCGCCAGAGTGATAAACACATTGCCGATCGCGTTGCCCACGCCGCGCGAGCCGCTGTGCAGCATGACCCACACGCGTTGCTGCTCGTCCAGGCAGATCTCGATAAAGTGATTGCCGGTACCCAGCGTGCCCAGATGCTGATGGTTATTGGTTTTCAGCAGCTGCGGGTACTTATCCGTCAGCCTTTTAAAACGGGGTGCCAGCGTCGCCCAATGGTTATCCACTTCATCCGGCGTCTTCTCCCATGCTCCCTTGTCGCGACGGGAGCGGGTATTGGTGCGCCCGTGTGGCACCGCCTGCTCAATGGCGCTGCGCAGACCGTGAAGATTATCCGGCAGATCGGCTGCCAGAAGGGATGTTCGTACGGCAATCATCCCGCAGCCGATATCCACCCCCACCGCCGCCGGAATGATGGCCCCTTTGGTGGGGATCACGCTGCCAATGGTGGAGCCTTTCCCGAGATGGACATCCGGCATCACCGCCAGATGTTTAAAAATAAACGGCATCTTCGCGGTATTCAGCAGCTGCTCGCGCGCCTCTGGCTCCACGGGCACGCCATGCGTCCACATTTTTACGGGCGCACTGTGCTGCGCCGTTAACACGTCAAAATCATTCTTTTTCATGGTGCTGACCCTCAGGACTGTCTGTTACCGGAAGTACTGCCAGAAGCGTGCCAGAATCCTGTGCCTCCACAGATAAAATTTATATGATTGATTATATTGCCTTTTATTTTCAACGCCTCGCCAGACATTGCTTAACCCGCAGAATATTTTTATCTTTTAGTATCGGTTTTTATCTTGCAGGATAAACATGAAAAAGCGGCGAGTGGTTATTGGTGTTCTGGGTACGGTGATGGACAAACGCGGCAAGCGGGCCAACCGCTTACGCAAATGGCGCCCGACCGTCGCGCTTTGCCAGCAACCCGGTCTCCCCGTCGACAGGCTGGAGTTGCTCCACCAGCCGCAGGATCGGGGGATGGCGGAACAGATAACGGAAGACATCAGGCTGCTTTCTCCCCATACCACCGTGCGACCGTGGCCCGTCACCATTGCCGATCCCTGGGATTTTGAAGAGGTCTACGCCGCGTTCCTCGACTTCGCCACCCATTACACGTTTGACACCGAGAATGAAGAGTACCTGGTGCATATTACTACCGGCACCCACGTGGCACAGATCTGCTGGTTTTTACTGACCGAAGCGCGGTATCTCCCCGCCAGCCTGATCCAAACCGGCCCCGCCAGCAGGGATGCCTCCGAAGAGGCCGTACCCATCGGGCGTTACTCGATCATCGACCTGGATTTAAGCCGCTATACCACGCTGACCAGCCGCTTTCAGCGCGAGCAGCAGGAATCCATTTCGTTCCTGAAAGCGGGGATTGATACCCGTAATGCCACCTTCAACGCCCTCATCGACCAGATCGAGCGCGTGGCGCTACGCTCGACCGCCCCTGTTTTGCTGACTGGCCCCACAGGGGCCGGAAAATCCTTCCTCGCCAACCGTATATATCAGCTTAAGCAATCCCGCCATCAGCTGACGGGCAGGCTGGTGGCGGTCAACTGCGCCACGCTGCGGGGTGACAACGCCATGTCCACCTTGTTCGGCCATGTCAAAGGGGCATTTACCGGGGCGGCCACGGCGCGCGCCGGACTGCTGCGTGAGGCCGACGGCGGCGTATTGTTTTTAGATGAGATCGCTGAACTGGGCCTCGACGAACAAGCCATGCTGTTGAAGGCTATCGAAGAGAAAACCTTCTTCCCGTTTGGCTCCGATAAAGAGGTCAAAAGTGATTTTCAGCTGATTGCCGGTACGCACCGGGATATGCGGCAGTGGGTGGCGGAAGGGCGTTTTCGTGAGGATCTCTGGGCGCGTATCAATATGTGGAGTTTTGCCCTGCCCGGCCTGGCGCAGCGTCGGGAGGATATCGCCCCCAACGTGGAGTACGAACTGCAACGTTTCGCGACGCAAACGCAATCCCAGGTGCGTTTCGACAAGGAGGCGCGTGAACGCTATTTGCGTTTTGCTGACTCGCCTCAGGCGTTATGGCGCGGCAACTTTCGTGAACTGGGCTCCTCTGTCGCGCGGATGGCCACGCTTGCCGAACAGGGGCGCATCACCTTAGCGCTTGTTGAGGAGGAGATCGTCAGGTTGCAGGAGAGCTGGCAGACCGCCGCGCCATCTCCGGTCATGGACCTGGATCTTTTCGACCAGCGACAGCTGGAAACCGTGCTGGAAGTGTGCCGTCGTAGCGCCTCTTTATCCGAGGCCGGACGTGAACTCTTTGCGGTTTCGCGCATGAAGAAAGCCAACCCTAACGATGCCGACAGGCTGCGCAAATATCTCGCCCGCTTTGGCCTGAGCTGGGAACACCTCCACCCGGGATCATGAAGAAAATTTGGTTGAACAAAAATCATTAGCAGGATAAACACTATCTCTAAGCCGGGCTTGAACCCGGCTTTTTTATAACTACATGACACAACACAATCGCAAGGAATACGTATGTTATCCGCTATCACCCGGCTGTTCCCGTTATGGGCGCTGCTGCTCTCTGTTCTCGCGTATTACACGCCAACCACCTTTACCTCCATTGGCCCGTGGGTCACTACGCTGCTGATGCTGATCATGTTCGGCATGGGCGTGCACCTGAAAATCGACGATTTTAAACGTGTGCTGTCACGCCCGGCACCGGTTGCGGCGGGAATTTTCCTGCACTACCTGGTGATGCCTCTGGCCGCCTGGGTGCTGGCCATCGCCTTTAAGATGCCACCGGATCTCTCCGCCGGGATGGTGCTGGTGGGCAGCGTGGCCAGCGGTACGGCCTCCAACGTGATGATCTATCTGGCGAAGGGGGATGTGGCGCTGTCGGTGACGATCTCCTCCGTCTCCACGCTGGTGGGCGTGGTGGCGACGCCGCTGCTGACACGTCTGTACGTGGATGCCCACATTCAGGTGGATGTGATGGGAATGCTGCTGAGCATTCTGCAAATCGTGGTGATCCCGATTGCGCTGGGGCTGATTATTCATCACCTGTTCCCGCGGCTGGTGAAAGCCCTTGAGCCGTATCTGCCGGCGTTTTCGATGGTCTGCATTCTGGCGATTATCAGCGCCGTGGTGGCGGGCTCTGCGGCGCACATCGCCTCTGTCGGTTTTGTGGTGATTATCGCTGTGGTGCTGCATAACATCATCGGACTGCTGGGTGGCTACTGGGGTGGGAAGCTGTTTGGCTTTGACGAGTCCACCTGCCGTACGCTGGCGATTGAAGTGGGGATGCAAAACTCAGGTCTGGCCGCTGCGCTCGGCAAAATTTACTTCTCGCCGCTGGCGGCACTGCCTGGCGCGCTGTTCTCGGTATGGCATAACCTTTCCGGTTCCCTGCTGGCGGGTTACTGGTCAGGTAAGCCGATCCAGGACCAAAAGAAACACGATGTGGTGAAGGAAGGTTAATTCAGCTTCGCGGCAGCGAAGGCATGCTTTACACTGAAGCCTCGTCCACAGGAGGCTTCAGGTATGTCCACACCGAGATTGACCCAGAAAGACATGACGGAAAGCGAGCAGCGCGAACTGAAAACCCTGCTCGATCGCGCCCGTATCGCCCATGGCCGACTGCTGACCAACGCCGAAACCAATCACGTGAAGAAAGAGTACATCGACAAACTGATGGCGCAGCGTGAACAGGACGCTAAAAAAGCCCGCAAGCTGAGAAAAGAGCAGGCTTATAAGGTGGATAAAGAGGCGACATTTTCCTGGTCGGCGAATACCCCAACCCGTGGAAGGCGCTGATTAGCGCCCTTTCTTTTTGCGCCCTGGCTGGGTAAAGCGTTTGCCGTTTCCGGCCGGTTTGCCCCGGCTTTTCTCTTCCGTTTGCGGCGCCTTGACTACCGGGCGTTTGATACCCTGCGTTTTCGGCTTTGCCTTCGCTTTCGGTTTCGCTTCTGAGGATGAGTTCTCGATCAGCTTGAACAGCTCAATCAGCTCGTCGTCGGTCAGATCGCGCCACTCGCCCAGCGGGATGCCGGAGAGGCTAACGTTCATGATGCGGGTACGTTCCAGCTTCGTCACTTCAAAACCAAAATGTTCGCACATGCGGCGGATCTGGCGGTTTAACCCCTGAACCAGAGTGATACGGAAGGCGAACGGTGCCTCTTTCTTCACTTTGCACTTTTTCGTGACCGTGCCAAGGATCGGAACGCCCGCCCCCATCCCGCGAATGAAATCATCCGTCACCGGCTTGTTGACCGTGACGATGTACTCTTTCTCATGGTCGTTACCGGCCCGCAGGATCTTATTCACCAGATCGCCGTGGTTAGTGAGGAAAATCAGCCCCTGAGAGTCTTTATCCAGACGGCCAATCGGGAAGATACGGCTGCTGTGGTTAACGAAATCTACAATGTTGTCGCGCTCGCCATCTTCCGTGGTACTGACAATGCCAACCGGTTTATTCAGCGCGATAAACACCAGGTCTTCTTCGTTCCGTGGCTCGATCAGTTGACCATTCACTTTGACCACATCGCCAGGAACAACCTGATCGCCAATAGTGGCGCGTTTACCGTTGATAAACACGTTGCCCTGTTCGATGTAACGGTCAGCCTCGCGGCGCGAGCAGATCCCGCTCTCGCTAATGTATTTGTTTAATCGGGTGGATTGAGTTGGCAGCATAATTTCTCCTGTAGAGGCGAAATATACCTTAGGTTTGGGCTGGTAAAAAGATCAGCCCACGGTCACTGAGACAGGTCTCCGGTTTGCTGAACATCATGACCTGCGTATCAGGCCCCGCAGTGTGGTCCTGCGAGGCGTTATCCAGATTAATACTCATCCCGGCTGTCGTCTTCGTCCGGCTGCTCCATCACACTGTATGCCACCGCGCAGAAGAGCGAGTTAAGACGCTTCATATCCCCCAGCAGGCCCATATGCAGGGAGCTGGTCTCGATGCTTTGCACGTTTTGCTGGTGCAGTCGGTCAACGTGCGCGTGGGAATAGCGGCGGTTGAGGATACGGAAACGGTGCTTGTTACGACGCAGACGACGGGCGCTCGCCAGATCGCTGGAGAAAAAGACCGACATCGCCAGCTTCAGGTTGGCGAGGAGCTGGTCGTGCAGCGCATCCAGCTCTTTGACCCCTTCGAGGGAAAACGCCCGCCGGGCCGCCAGCGATTTATCCGCGATTTCACTCCCCATGCGCTCGACGATATCAGAGGCCTGCTCCAGGTTGAGCGACATCTCGATGATCTCTGCCCAGCGGCGGGACTCCTCCTCCGCCAGCTCATCTTTCGGCATCCGCGCCAGATAGAGCTTAATGGCGGTATAGAGCACGTTGATGTCATCCGCGAGCTTGCGCAGATCTTTCTCTTCTCGCGGCTCGCCGTGCATGACCTTTTTCAACCCCTCCAGCATCAGCTCCATGGCATCGCCCATGCGCAGCGTCTCCCGGGCGGCATTGGCCAGCGCCAGCGCCGGGGTGTCCAGGGCTGAGGTATCCAGATGCTTCGGCTTCAGGCGCGCATCCAGCTCTGGCTCATCGCGGATGACCCGCTTGCAGAACCGCGCCATTGGCTCGGCAAAGGGCACCATCGCCACGCAGCGCACCAGGTTGTAGAAGACGTGGAAGTAGATCACCAGCTCCGATTTTGGCAGCGGCAGGTTGTCCATCAGATTTGCGAGCGGATAGACGAACGGCAGGATGACCAGACTCCCCACCAGCTTGAACAGCAGGCTGCCGAGCGCCACGCGACGGGCTGCGGCGTTGGCGGCACTGTTATTAAGTACCGCCAGCAGGCCGGAGCCGAGGTTGGCACCAATAACCAGACATAAGGCCACCGGGAAGGAGATGATCCCTGCCGTGGTGAGCGTGGCGGTAAGCAGCACCGCCGCCAGGCTGGAGTAGCTGATCAGGGCAAACACCGCGCCAATCAGCGCATCCAGCAGGATATCGCCGGTCAGCGAGGCAAAGATGACCTGCACGCCGCTGGCCTGGGTGATAGGGGTGACAGCCTGAACGATCAGCTCCAGCGCCAGCAAAATCAGCCCAAGGCCGATCCCCACCCGTCCCAGTTGCCCGGCGCGGGTCTGTTTGCGGCCAAGGAAAAATATGACGCCAATGAAGATCAGCAGCGGCGACAGCCAGGAGAGATCGAAGGTTAATACGCGCGCCATTAGCGCGGTGCCGACATCTGCGCCGAGAACAATCACCAGCGCAGGGGTCAGCGCCACCAGATCCTGGGCCACAAACGAGGTGACCAGCATGGTGGTGGCATTACTGCTTTGTACCAGCGCAGTGACGCCAATGCCGGCACAGAACGCGAGCGGCTTTTTCTCAACGCTGCGGCTGAGGACGGTACGTAAGCGGGCGCCAAAAACGCGCATTACGCCGGTGCGGACAATATGTGTGCCCCAGACCAGCAACGCCACGGCAGAAAGCAGATGTAGCAGTGTCAACACGAGTATCGGTTCTCCTTTTCGTTATCCGTTTTCCTGTGGTTCCTTGCAGGCTGTCTTGCCGGATGACGGCGATGGCTTATCCCGCCTGGGCGCATGTACGGTTAGCAAAAGCGCCACCGGGCAATATCGAAGGAACCTTCGTTCAGTATAAGGTCTTAAATGTCAGAAAGAGACAGGGCACCCTGTGGGTGCCCTGTTTGTTGTAAGGAAACGTGACCTTAGTCTGCGTCGTACCCCAGATTTGGCGCCAGCCAGCGCTCTACCTCCGCGACGCTCATCCCCTTACGCAGGGCATAATCCTCTACCTGGTCGCGCTGGATCTGCGCCACAGCGTAGTACTTGCTGTCAGGATGGCTGAAATACCAGCCGGACACCGATGCACCCGGCCACATGGCGAAGGATTCCGTGAGTTTCATACCGGTATGGGCTTCGACATCCAGCAGCTGCCAGATGGTGCCTTTCTCGGTGTGCTCCGGGCAGGCCGGATAGCCTGGTGCCGGGCGGATCCCCTGGTAGTTCTCGCGGATCAGCTCCTCGTTGCTGAGGTTCTCGTTCGGCGCATAGCCCCAGTACACTTTACGCACCCGCTCATGCAGGTATTCGGCAAACGCTTCGGCCAGACGGTCGGCAATCGCTTTGACCATGATTTTGTTGTAATCATCATGCTGCGCTTCGAAGGCATCCGCCAGCGCGTCCTCCTCCAGCCCGCCGGTCACGGCAAAGGCACCGATGTAGTCGGCTTTACCGCTCAGCTTCGGCGCGACGAAGTCGGCCAGGCAGTAGTTGGCAAAACCGACCTTCTCCGTCTGCTGACGCAGATGGTGGCTGACCGTCAGCACATGGGTACGGGTTTCATCGCGATAGATCTCGATATCATCCCCCACGCGGTTCGCCGGGAACAGCCCCACCACGCCGCGCGGATTGAGGGTTTTCTCTGCGCTGAGCTGGTCGAGCAGATCGTTGGCATCTTTAAACAGGCGCTGGGCTTCTTCACCCACCACCTCATCTTCGAGGATGCGGGGATATTTCCCGGCCAGCGACCAGGTCATAAAGAACGGCGTCCAGTCGATGTAGTTACGCAGGGTTTCGATGCTGGCCGTTACCTCCTGCACGCCCAGGCGATGGGCGACGGGCGGCGTATAGCTGGCCCAGTCAAAGGCCAGGTCGTTATCCCGTGCCGCCGCCAGGGTCACCGGCGGGGTGCGCGGTTTTTTGCGCGCGTGCTGGATACGCACCGTTTCGTACTCTTTGCGGGTTCTGGCAACAAAGTCGTCACGCTGAGTTGCTGACAGCAGCGCCGAGACCACGCCTACCGTGCGCGAGGCGTTCTGTACGTATACCGTCGGCCCGCTGTAGTTCTGCTCGATCTTCACCGCGGTGTGCGCTTTCGAGGTGGTCGCGCCACCAATCAGCAGCGGCAGGGTAAAGCCCTGGCGCTCCATCTCTTTCGCCACGTTGACCATCTCGTCCAGCGACGGGGTGATCAGCCCTGAGAGGCCAATCAGGTCAGCATTCACTTCGCGCGCGGTTTTGAGGATTTTATCCGCTGGCACCATCACGCCCAGATCGATAATTTCGTAGTTATTACACTGCAACACCACACCGACGATGTTTTTGCCGATGTCGTGCACGTCGCCTTTCACGGTGGCGATCACCATCTTGCCGTTGCTGGAACCTTTCTCTTTACTGGCTTCGATAAAGGGTTCCAGATACGCCACCGCCTGCTTCATGACGCGAGCGGATTTGACCACCTGCGGCAGGAACATTTTGCCCTCGCCGAACAGATCCCCGACCACGTTCATGCCGTCCATCAGTGGCCCTTCGATCACTTCAATCGGGCGTGTGGCCTGCTGGCGTGCCTCTTCGGTATCTTGTTCGATAAACTCGGTGATGCCTTTCACCAGCGAATACTCAAGACGCTTATTCACGTCCCAGGAGCGCCACTCGGCCTGCTGGACGTTGGCACTGTCGTCGGCTTTGCTGCCGCGGTATTTTTCAGCCAGCTCCAGCATGCGCTCGGTGGCGTCGTCGCGGCGGTTCAGAATCACGTCTTCAACCGCGTCGCGCAGTTCGGCAGGCAGGTCGTCATAAATCGCCAGCTGCCCGGCGTTGACGATGCCCATATCCATGCCGTTACGGATGGCGTAATAGAGGAATACCGCGTGGATGGCTTCACGCACCGGGTCGTTACCGCGGAACGAGAACGAGACGTTGGAGACACCGCCTGAGATCAGGGCATGCGGCAGCTCGCGTTTGATGTCTTCACAGGCCCCGATAAAGTCCTGAGCATAGTTGTTGTGCTCTTCGATCCCGGTCGCCACGGCAAAGATATTCGGGTCAAAGATAATGTCTTCTGGTGGGAAACCAACCTCTTCGGTCAAAATTTTGTACGCGCGGCGGCAGATCTCAATTTTGCGCTCGCGGGTGTCAGCCTGGCCGACCTCATCGAAGGCCATCACCACCACGGCGGCACCGTAGCGGCGCACCAACTTCGCGTGATGTATAAAAGGTTCGACACCCTCTTTCATGGAGATGGAGTTAACGATGCCCTTGCCCTGAATGCACTTCAGGCCTTTCTCGATCACTTCCCATTTCGAGGAGTCGATCATAATCGGCACGCGGGCAATGTCCGGCTCCCCGGCGATGAGATTAAGGAAACGCACCATCGCCGCTTCGGCGTCGAGCATCCCCTCATCCATGTTGATATCAATAATTTGCGCGCCGCTCTCAACCTGCTGGCGGGCAACGTCCAGCGCTTCGCTGTATTTCTCTTCTTTGATCAGGCGCTTGAACTTCGCGGAGCCAGTCACGTTGGTACGTTCACCCACGTTCACAAACAGGCTGTCATCGCCGATGTTCAGCGGCTCAAGTCCGGCCAGTCGGCAGGCAACCGGCAGTTCGGGCAGCTTGCGCGGGGCCAGGCCTGCCACCGCATTGCTCATGGCGGCGATATGCTCTGGCGTGGTGCCGCAGCAGCCGCCGACGATATTCAGGAACCCGGATTCGGCCCATTCGCGGATCTGCGCCGCCATCGTCCCGGCGTCGAGATCGTATTCACCGAAGGCATTCGGCAGACCGGCGTTCGGGTGAGCAGTGACGTAGCATTCGGCGATGCGCGACAGCTCCTGCACATACTGGCGCAGTTCGTCCGGCCCCAGCGCACAGTTCAGGCCAAAGCTCAGGGCATCGGCGTGGCGCAGGGAGTTGTAAAACGCTTCCGTGGTTTGTCCTGAGAGGGTACGGCCAGAAGCATCGGTGATCGTACCCGAGATCATGATCGGCAGATCCACGCCCAGCGCGTCGAACTCCTCTTTCACCGCATAGATTGCGGCTTTGGCGTTGAGGGTATCGAACACCGTTTCAATCATGATCAGATCAGAACCGCCCTCCACCAGCGCACGGGTCGACTCGCGGTACGCGGCCACCAGCTGGTCAAAGGTGATATTACGAAACGCCGGATCGTTCACGTCCGGTGAAATAGAGGCGGTGCGGTTGGTCGGGCCAAGCACGCCTGCTACGTAGCGCGGTTTTTCCGGGGTGCGCGCGGTCCATTCATCGGCGCAGGCACGCGCCAGTTTGGCCGCCTCGTAGTTGATCTCCGCCGACAGGGATTCCATCTGGTAATCCGCCATGGCGATAGTTGTCGAGTTGAAGGTGTTGGTCTCAACGATATCCGCGCCCGCCTCGAAATAGGCGTAATGAATGGCGGCGATAATCTCTGGCTTGCTGAGAACCAGCAGGTCATTGTTGCCTTTTAGATCGCAGGGCCAGTCGGCGAAGCGGTCGCCGCGAAAGTCGTCTTCACTCAGACGATAGCTCTGGATCATGGTGCCCATACCGCCATCCAGCACCAGAATGCGTTCATTTAACTGCGCACGCAGTTGATCTACTTTGCTGCTCACACTTGCTCCCGACAACGGTCAACCAGGCCAAAAGGCCAGCAGACCATACTGGCATAATCTTGCAAGGGGGAAAAGTCACACCGCGGTAACATGAGACATGTTCACTATAACTCCTCCGATCAGTACGGATAGCGGTTGCAAAACGCCCAAATAAAACGAAAATGATTTCCACGATACAGAAAAAGGAGCCTGTCATGGTCGCCACCGTTCCCGCTAAACGCGGCAGAAAACCTGCCGCCGCAACCGCCCAGCCGGGTGGACAAGTCCAGTCTCTGACGCGGGGCCTTAAACTGCTGGAGTGGATAGCCGAGTCGCACAGCAGCGTGGCGCTGACCGAGCTGGCCCAACAGGCAGGCTTGCCGAACTCCACCACCCATCGCCTGCTCACCACCATGCAGCAACTGGGCTTTGTGCGTCAGGTGGGCGAACTGGGGCACTGGTCCGTGGGTGCCCACGCGTTTATCGTCGGCAGCAGCTTTTTGCAGAGCCGTAATCTGCTCGCCATCGTGCACCCGATCCTGCGTAAGCTGATGGAGGATTCCGGCGAGACGGTCAACCTGGCGGTGCTCGACCAGAGCGATCACCAGGCGATTATTATCGACCAGGTGCAGTGTACCCAGCTGATGCGCATGTCGGCTCCCATTGGCGGCAAGCTGCCGATGCACGCCTCCGGAGCAGGAAAAGCATTTTTGTCCCAGCTCAGCGAAGAGCAGGTCACCGGCCTGTTGCATCGCAAAGGCTTACACGCTTATACCCACGCGACACTGGTGTCACCGTTACATCTGAAAGAGGATTTAGCCCTGACGCGTAAGCGCGGTTACTCCTTTGATGATGAAGAGCATGCCCTCGGCCTGCGCTGCCTTGCGGCGTGCATTTATGATGAGCATCGCGAGCCATTTGCCGCCATCTCCATTTCCGGGCCGATCTCGCGGATGACTGATGACCGGGTGACCGAGCTGGGTGCGCTGGTGATTAAGGCTGCCAAAGAAGTGACGCTGGCGTACGGCGGAGCGCGTTGATGAGCACGTTAAAATCCTACTGGCAGGATAAATATCCGCAGGCGTTATGCTGGGCTTTTGGCGATTCGCCGACGTTGGCCGACGAGCTGGCGGCACTGGTGGTGGCCGGTAAAAAGCGCGGCACCTGCTGTTCGTTAGCCAGCTACCGCCAGGAGCAGCCTCCCGTCACGCCCGGCGCGTACCATATTGTGCTGAACGGCGCGGGCGATGCCGTCTGCGTTATACGCACGCTCGCGCTCAGGCTGATACGTTTCGATGAAATGACCGCCGAACTGGCCGCCATGGAAGGGGAAGGCGATCTCAGCCTGGCTTACTGGCAATCGGCTCATCAGCAGTTCTTTGAGCGAGAAGGAAGCTGGTCGCCGGAAATGGAGCTGATTTACGAAGAGTTTGCCGTGGTGGAACTCACTGGCCAGCCATAACGTACGCTAAACCGCTGGCGACGGCGGTAGGCGTATACGTCCTCCACGTGCCCGTTCTTAATGCGTGTTTGCAACCTGCGCCAGTAGTCTGCCCGAAACAGATCGGCATGCATCTCCTCAAAGAGCGCCCCAATGCGCGGGTCGGCACATAGCCAGTGCCGAAACTCTTCCGGGAAGACATCCCCCGGCGAGACGCTGTACCACGGTTCGCTGGCGAACTCATCCTCTGGATAACGCGGCGGCGGGATCTCACGGAAATTCACTTCGGTCATGTAGCAAATTTCGTCGTAATCGTAGAACACGACCCGTCCGTGCCGGGTGACGCCAAAGTTTTTAAACAACATATCGCCCGGGAAAATGTTAGCCGCTGCCAGCTGACGGATAGCGTTGCCGTACTCTTCGATGGCATCGTGGAGAACCTGCCCTTCCGCCTGCTCCAGCCAGATATTGAGCGGGACCATCCGGCGTTCGATATAAAGATGGCTGATGGCAATCCGGTCCCCCAGGTCAGTGATCTTGCCTGGTGCTTCCTGGAGCAAGAGCGCCATCAGTTCCGGCGCAATCTGTCGCTTATCAAGTACGAAATTCTCAAACTCCTGGGTATCGGCCATTCGCCCGACGCGGTCGTGCTCCTTAACCAGCTGATAGCAGGCGCGGACGTGAGCGGCAGACATCTCTTTCTGCGGGGCAAATTTATCCTTAATCACCTTAAAGACCCGGTCAAATCCCGGCAGGGTAAAGACCAGCATTACCATTCCGCGAATGCCCGGTGCCTCGATAAACTGCTCGTCGGCATGGGCGATATAGTGCAGGTATTCCCGATAGCTCTCAGTTTTGGCGTGTTTCTGACACCCTATCGCCATATACAGTTCGGCGGTGGTTTTACCAGGCAGGATCTCCCGCAGCCACTCCACCAGCGCCCCTGGCTGCGGGGCATAGACCATAAAATAAGAGCGGGCGAAGCCGAAAACGATGCTGGCCTCGGTGTTGGTGGTCAGGCAGGTATCCACCGCCAGTTGTCCTTCATCACTGCGATGTATGGGCACTAAAAACGGTACGGTGCCGTCGGGCGTCATCAGTTTGCCAACCAGCCAGGCCGCTTTATTGCGATAGAACAATTCGTTAGCGACCTGCAAATGGCTGTTTTGCAGCGTCTCTGTCCCCACCGCCTCGGACAAATGCGCGATGATATAGCCCACATCACGGGCACGATTTTGCCAGGGCAGGCGCAAAGGAAGATCGGCTAACACTTTGGTGAGTAATGCTTCCCAGCCGTTATCGGGGAAAAAGTCTTTTGCCAGCGGTCGCGGCAGGGTACGAAAACGTTGCTCAGGCTGAGAGCTGAAAATAAAGAGCCGCTCCGGTGATAAAGAGCGGTGATCGAACAGCCGACAATAGACGGAATTGAAAAAGCTTTCCGCTATTTCAAAGCGAGGGTAATCCGGCAGCAGATGGGTGTAATGCTCTTTCACTCGCAGTAAGAATGCGGCATCGGTAATGGTGTGCCCGGTAATACAGCGTAATTGCTCCACCACCAGGCCAACGTGGTGATCATAAAGGTGAATACGTTGCTTCATTGCCTGCTGCACGGCGTGCCAGTCAGCCTGCTCAAAGCGCTGCTGCGCCCCGGATGTCACTTCAAGGAAACGACCATACTGGGCATCGAAGCCTTGCAGAATGGTTTGTGCAATCAGTAACTCCAGCTCACGCGACATAGATCTCCCTTACCCCTGCCCTCTCGCCACAGGGAGAAGGCGTAACGCTGTATTGTGCCAACCGTAATAACTCACGCCCTTTTGTTCCCTCCCCCCTGTGGGGAGAGGGTCAGGGTGAGGTGATCAGAACTGTGCTTCTTCGGTTGAGCCTGTCAGTGCGGTCACGGAGGAGGTGCCGCCCTGAATAATGGTCGTCACTTTATCGAAGTAGCCGGTTCCCACTTCCTGCTGATGCGAGGCAAAGGTATAGCCCTGTTTGCTTGCTTCGAACTCCGGCTGCTGGACCTTCTCGACGTAGTGCTTCATGCCCTCGCCCTGAGCATAGGCGTGCGCCAGGTCGAACATGTTGAACCACATGCTGTGAATGCCTGCCAGGGTAATGAACTGGTACTTGTAGCCCATGTCCGACAGCGCCTGCTGGAAACTGGCGATAGTTTTATCGTCCAGATTTTTCTGCCAGTTGAAGGATGGGGAGCAGTTATAGGCCAGCAGTTTGCCCGGATATTTTGCATGGATGGCGTCGGCAAAGCGTTTAGCCAGCGCCAGGTCCGGGGTGGAGGTTTCGCACCACACCAGGTCAGCATAAGGGGCATACGCCAGGCCACGGCTGATCGCCTGTTCAATGCCAGCATGGGTACGATAGAAACCTTCGCTGGTACGTTCCCCGGTAATAAACGGGCTGTCATAAGGATCACAATCTGAGGTGATCAGATCTGCGGCATCGGCATCGGTACGGGCAATCACCAGCGTCGGAACGCCCATTACATCAGCAGCCAGACGGGCCGCCACCAGTTTCTGAATGGCTTCCTGAGTCGGCACCAGCACTTTGCCGCCCATGTGTCCGCACTTCTTCACTGAGGCCAGCTGATCTTCGAAGTGAACGGCCGCTGCACCGGCTTCAATCATCGATTTCATCAGCTCGAAGGCATTCAGTACCCCGCCAAAGCCTGCTTCCGCATCGGCGACAATCGGCAGGAAGTAATCCACAAAGCGTGGATCCTGCGGCTCAATACCGGACGCCCACTGGATCTGATCCGCACGGCGGAAGGTATTGTTAATGCGCTCCACCACCGCCGGAACAGAGTTTGCCGGATAGAGGGATTGATCCGGGTACATGCTGGAGGCCAGGTTGGCGTCTGCCGCAACCTGCCAGCCTGACAGATAGATCGCTTCAATGCCTGCTTTCGCCTGCTGCAACGCCTGGCCGCCCGTTAATGCACCGAGGCTGTTGATGTAGCCCTTTTTCGATTCGCCGTGCAGCAGACGCCACATTTTGGCCGCGCCCAGTTGCGCCAGGGTGCACTCCGGGTTGACCGAACCGCGTAACTTCACCACTTCCTCTGCGCTATAAGGGCGTTCAATGCCTTCCCAGCGCGGTTGAGTCCACTCATTTTGTAATGCTTCGATCTGTTGGGTACGGGTTTTCATGTGCAGATGCTCCATATTGTTATGTGGTGAAATCACGCCAGCAGGCGGTAGCCAGGCAGCGTCAGGAAGTCGATTAACTCGTCTGAGGTGGTGATCTGTTCCATCAGGCGTGCCGCGGCGTCGAAGCGACCACTGCTGAAGCGATGCTCGCCCAGCTCTTCCTGAATGTTCAGCATCTCTTCCGACAGCATCTGGCGGAACAGGGCTTTGGTAACCGGTTTGCCGTTGCTGAGCGTCTTTTGATGATGGATCCACTGCCAGATAGAGGTACGTGAGATCTCGGCGGTAGCGGCATCTTCCATCAGACCGTAAATCGGCACACAGCCGTTGCCGGAAATCCACGCCTCGATGTACTGCACCGCCACGCGGATATTGGCGCGCATTCCCTCTTCGGTGCGTTCGCCCTCGCACGGCTCAAGCAGCTGGGCGGCGGTGACAGGCGCGTCGTCCTCACGGGTGACGTGCAGCTGGTTTTTGTTATCACCGAGAATGCGGTTGAAGACTTCCATGGCGGTATCAGCCAGACCCGGATGCGCCACCCAGGTGCCGTCATGGCCGTTGTTGGCCTCCAGCTCTTTATCGGCCTTCACTTTCTTCAGAACCTGGGTGTTACGCTCGCTGTCTTTGCTCGGAATGAACGCCGCCATCCCGCCCATCGCGAAAGCGCCGCGTTTATGGCAGGTTTTGATTAACAGACGCGAGTAGGCATTCAGGAATGATTTATCCATGGTGACCACCTGGCGATCCGGCAGGACGCGATCGGGGTGGTTTTTCAGCGTTTTGATATAGCTGAAGATATAGTCCCAACGGCCACAGTTCAGGCCAACAATGTGGTCACGCAGGGCATGCAGTATTTCGTCCATCTGGAATACAGCCGGCAGGGTTTCAATCAGTAGCGTGGCTTTGATGGTGCCGCGTGGCAGCCCGAAACGATCTTCGGCATAACTAAAGACCTCACTCCACCAGGCCGCTTCCTGCCAGGACTGGGTTTTCGGCAGGTAGAAATAGGGGCCGCTGCCTTTTGCCAGCAGATTTTTATGGTTGTGGAAGAAATAGAGGGCAAAGTCGAACAGGCTGCCGGGGATCGCTTCCCCATTCCAGGTCACATGTTTTTCCGGTAAATGCAGGCCGCGTACACGACAGACCAGGACTGCCGGGTTGGGCTTGAGCTGATAAATTTTTCCTGCTTCGTTGGTGTGACTGATAGTGCCATTCACCGCGTCGCGCAGGTTAATCTGCCCTTCGATCACTTTGCTCCAGTCGGGCGCCAGCGAATCTTCAAAATCGGCCATAAAGACTTTCACATTGGCATTGAGCGCATTGATCACCATCTTGCGCTCCACCGGGCCGGTGATCTCCACACGTCGATCCTGCAGGTCCTGCGGGATGCCGCGAATCGTCCAGTCACCTTCTCGAATGGAAGCGGTTTCCGAAATAAAGTCCGGTAGCTTTCCATTATCAATGTCTTGCTGCTGCTGGATACGTGCCGCCAGTAATTTATTGCGCTTTGGCGTGAAACGGGTCACCAGCTCGGTAAGAAACTCAACGGCCTCGGGCGTCAGGACCTGCTGCTCCTGCTCGCCATGCGGTTGGTTAAACGCCAGTTCATCGATAATGGTTGCCTGTTGATTCATTGTGCTGCTCCTCGTCATTGATCCAAATTCACTTCCCCCAGGCGAACGAAAGATCGTTGTGTAGTTTTCGTTCAGCAAAATAAAGACTATCTCGATTTATCGTAAAATCAAAAACTATTTCCATTTTTAATTTAAAATGCATTTAACTGCCTGATATTTATGCAATTAAAAGTTAGTCATCAAGCGGAGTTTATTTCGGAAATAAAAAAGGCACCCGAAGGTGCCTTAACTGGTGAGCTGAAACGCTACAGGAAGAGGATCGTCAGAGGATTAATCCAGCGTCGGATTCATGTGGCGCAGATCGTATGGTGTGATCTGGTAGACGTAGTAGTTGAGCCAGTTAGTAAACAGCAGGTTGCCATGGCTGCGCCAGGTTGCCCGCGGTTTGTTCTGCGGATCGTTTTGTGGAAAATAGTTGTACGGCACGTCCGGGTTTAAACCCGCTTCGACATCACGGAAATACTCGCTCGCCAGGGTGTCGGGATCGTATTCAGGATGGCCAGTGACAAAGGCGATGCGTTTATCTTTGCTAGCGAACAGGTAGGCATCACCCTCTTCGCTTTCTGCCAGGATCTCCAGATCGGTGTAGTCACGGATCAGTGCTGCCGGGAAATCGGCATAGCGTGAATGGGGAGCCAGGAAGGAATCATCAAAGCCCCGCGTCAGTAATGCATGAGGGTGCAGAATATGGTGCTCATAGACGCCAGAAAGTTTTTCGGTGCGCGTTTGCTTAGGGATGCCGTAAAGAATATTGAGTGCCGCCTGTACCGCCCAACATACAAACAGCGTAGAGGTGACATGATCTTTGGCCCACTCAAGTACCTGCTTGATTTGCGGCCAGTAGGCTACGTCGTTGAACTCAACCAGACCTAGCGGTGCGCCGGTAACGATCAGGCCATCGAAATTCTCGTCGCGAATATCATCGAAGTTACAGTAGAAGTTATTGAGATGCTCTGAAGGTGTGTTACGGGATTCGCGCGCATCAATACGCAGCAGCTGGATATCAACCTGCAGCGGGGAGTTAGAGAGTAAGCGGAGGAACTGGTTTTCCGTCTCAATTTTCTTTGGCATCAGGTTAAGGATAAGCACCTTCAAAGGACGAATTTCCTGACCTGTAGCGCGCGATGCCGTCATTACAAAGACATTCTCATCACGCAAGAAATTGACGGCTGGTAGCTCGTCCTGCACCCTAATCGGCATAACCTTATATCCTCACAGCATACGTATAAACGTTTAGACATCCAGATAGCTGACAATAACCAGGAATAAGCCAAATGTCGAGCCTGCATGTGAAAGGTGAGAAAGTTTCAAGGAAGGGGAGTAGGTGCGGCTGGAATTGCCGGGCGGCGCGGCGTGATCCGCAGGCCGGGTAAGGCGGAGCCGCCACCCGACCGGTTTCTGGGTTTCATGGCTTCAGGGTTTGAGGGTTTGAGGGTTTGAGGGTTTGAGGGTTGCAGGGTTGCAGGGTTGCAGGGTTGCAGGGCCTGAGAGTTTCGTGCAGACGACAAAAAACCCCGTACCTTGCGGTACGGGGTTTCCGATTTGATGCCTGGCAGTTCCCTACTCTCGCATGGGGAGACCCCACACTACCATCGGCGCTACGGCGTTTCACTTCTGAGTTCGGCATGGGGTCA